>NZ_JBITGU010000002.1:901669-1423586 GCF_044457355.1 Nonomuraea sp. NPDC050556
CGCCTCGGCCCACGTCGCCTCGGCCCACGTCGCCTCGGCCCACGTCGCCTCGGCCCACGTCGCCTCGGCCCACGTCGCCTCGGCCCACGTCGCCTCGGCCCACGTCGCCTCGGGTCGTGTTGCCGAAGCGGTCGCAGCGGTTCTTGGCCTTCGAGACGACCTCGATGGGCCTGGACCTCAGCCATCGGGCAACTCACGGACCTCAGGCACTTCGAGGGTGTCGGCCGATGGGCAGGCGTCGGGCGGGTTGCGCGAGGCGGCTGATGCGCAGGCGTTGGCGGGGCGGGTGGCGGGGGCGTTGCGTGGGCGGGGGGCGTTGCTGGTGCTGGACAACTGCGAGCACGTGATCGACGAGGCAGCCGACTTCGTCGGGATGTTGCTGGCAGCCGCACCCGACGCCCGAGTGCTCGCGACCTCCCGCGAACCCCTCAGGCTCACCGGCGAACACCTCTGGCTGGTCCCCCCTCTCACCCTGCCCAGCGAGCCACCGGAGCGCGACGGCTTCCACCAAGCCGCAACAACCAACCCGCGGGCAGCCGGTGACGCAACGCCGAGCGGGCCAGACGGCGCCCGGCCGACGAGTAGCGCCGTCGAGCTGTTCGTAACCCGGGTGCACGCGTCGGCGCCCGGGATCGCACTCGACGACGAGGCCGTAGCGGTGATCTGCCGACGCCTCGACGGCATCCCCCTGGCTCTGGAACTGGCCGCGACCAGGGTCCGCGCCCTCGGCGTACGCGAGGTGGCCGCACGGCTGGACGACCGGTTCCGCATGCTCGGCGCCGGAGCCAGAGACGCCCCCGCCCGCCAGCGCACCCTCTGGTCGGTGATCGACTGGAGCTGGGAGCTCCTGGACGAGGAGGAACGCCTGGTCCTGCGCCGCCTGGCCGTACACGCCGACGGCTGCACCCTGGAGGCGGCCTCCGCCGTGAGCGGCTTCGACGCGGCCGCCCCGCTGGCCCAGCTGGTCGACAGATCCCTGGTCACCGTGGTCCACAACGCCGACGCCCCGAGGTACCGGCTCCTCGAATCGGTGGCCGCCTACTGCATGGAGCACGTAACCACCGACGACCGGCTGCGAGAACGCCACCGCGCCTATTACGTGGACCTGGCCGAACGCGCCGAGCGCGAACTCCGCGGCCCGGACCAGCGCAGGTGGCTGGCCAGACTCGACGCGGAGTCCCCCAACCTCCGCCTGGCCCTGGACGGCGCCCCAGCGGATCTCGCCCTGCGCCTGGTGGCAGCCCTTTCCTGGTACTGGTTCCTCCGCGGCCGCCTCAGCGAAGCCCGCCGCTCCCTCGCCATCGCCCTGAACACCCCCCACGAGGGACAAACGACGACCCGCGGCAGTGGATCCGACGACCAGCCCACCCACACCGCAGCCGCTGCCCGTCCCGCAGGCACCACCACACGGGGCGAGCCGACGGGCACCCACGAGGAGGCCGCGAAGGGGAACGCCCAGCGTGAGACGGCCACCGCACCCGGCGATCAGCCCCATCACGAGGCCACCACTCACGAGGGTGCCCTTGCGCCCGACGAGGTCGCTGTCCCCGACGGCGTCGCCCGTCACAGAAGGGCCGCCACGTCCGAGGAAGGCGCCACGCGAGAGGGAGCTGCCTCGCTGAGTGAGCGGCCCACCGCGGACGAGGAGCAAGCCGCTGGGGACGCCGTCGGCGCAAGGCACGACGCTGCGGACGCCGTCGGCGCAGGGCACGAGGTTGGGGAGGCCGTCTCCCTTGCTGGGGGCACTGGCGGTGCAGGGTTGCGGGTTGGGGTTTTGGGGTGGTTGGCGGGGATTCGGGGGGCGCTGGGGGAAGTGGTTGACGAGGCGGTGGGGGATCCTCGGGGTGAGTGGTTTCTGGCGCATGTGCGCTGGGCCTATGGGGACTTCGCCGTTCATGAGGAGCGGGTGGACGCCGTAATCCAGAGCAGCGACGACCCCTGGACCATCGCCGCTGCGCTGAGTACGAGGGCCAGGCTGGTTATGGCGCGCGGGGATCTGGCTGCCGCGAGACGCGATGCCGAGCGGGCGCTGGGTATGTTCCGGGAGATGAGTGACGCCTGGGGGCAGGTGGAGGCCGCTGAGGGGTTGAGCGCGCTCGCTGAGATCACCGGCGACTACGAGCGGGCCGAGAGCCTGCGCACCGATGCGCTCCGGCTGGCCGAGGAGCTTGGGCTGTGGACCAAGGTGTCCTTCACGCTGGCGAATCTTGGCAGGGTGGCCATGTTGCGTGGTGACTATCCGCGCGCTGAGGAGCTTCATCACCGGGCGGCCAAGCTGGCCGCGGAGCAGTCCTATCGGTCGGGGCAGGAGTTCGCCGAGGTGGGGCTGGGACTGCTGGCCAGGCGGCAGGGCAGGCTCGATGAGGCGGAGCATCGGTTGCGCGCGTGGCTGGGGTGGTTGGGTGAGGTGAAGGGTGCTGCGGGGACGGCGTTCATCCTGGCGGAGCTGGGTTTCGTCGCTGAGCAGCGGGGTGATGCGGAGGCGGCGCTGGCGTTGCAGCTCGAAGGCCACGCTCAGGCGGAGGCCACGGGCTCACCGCGGGCGATCGCTCTGGCCTTGGAGGGGTTGGCGGGCGCGTACAGCCTCGCGGCCCACCACCTCGCGACAACCACCAACCCCGTGCACCCGCGAATCACATCCCCACACGGCCAGGAAGCAAGCGAAGCGGCCGAGCACCCGCAGGAAGTGACGGCACCGCAAGCGGAGGCATCCCACCTGGAGAGCTCCGAAGCTCTGGGGGCGGTGGATGGAGCCCAAGGAGTGGCCGGGCCTGGAGAGAAAGCGGCCCATGAACACCAAGCACCTCGGAGAAAGGGGCGCGAGACGGTGGACGCGCCCCAAAGGAAGGGGCGCCAGGCGGGGGACGCACCGCAGAGGGAGGGGTATCAGACGGTGGACGCACCGCCGAGGGAGGGGCGCCCCTCGGTGGCTGCGCTTCGGGGGAAGGCGGTTGAGCTTCTCGAGCAAGCCACCCACCTGAGAACGTCCGTAGGCACCCCCCTGGCGTACGGCGAGCGGGGCGATGTAGCACGAATCCTGGCGCGCCTTGAAACGATTCGCGACGTTTGAGCGAATCCCCCCTGGGGGGCTGCAACTTCAGCGATGCCCTGTTCGTCGATTAAGTAGCGACACGGGGAGGCCGGTTGTATCCACAGGCTCGGCGGCGACGCAGTTTCGCCCCCTTCATCATCGCCATCATCCTGGCCGGCGCCCTGATCGTCGGCCTCCGCATCCTGTTCGGCATGACCAGCGACGAACCATCCAAGCCGGACGAAACCAAACGCCTGGCCTGCGGCAACGACGGCACCCAGCTCCTCATCGCCGCCTCGTCGGAGAAGGCCGAGCTGCTGCGTAAGATCGCCAACGCCTACAACGGCACCAAGGTCAACGGCCGCTGCGCCGACGTCGTCATCGAGTCCAGGGCCAGCGGCGCCATGGTCGCCCTTGCCGCCGCCGGATGGGACGCCAACAAGGACGGCCCCAGGCCGGACGTCTGGACCCCGGCGAGCAGCAACTGGCTCAACCTGCTGCGCCAGCGCCTGGCCGCCGCCGACAAACCGGCGCTCATCGCCGACGACAACCCCTCCATCGCCAGGACGCCCCTGGTCCTCGCCATGCCGAAGCCGATGGCCGAGGCGCTCGGCTGGCCGTCCAAGAAGATCGGCTGGAGCGACGTCCTGGACCTGTCGGACGACCCGAAGGGCTGGGCGAAGTACGGTCACCCGGAGTGGGGCAAGTTCCGCCTCGGCAAGACGAACCCCAACTTCTCCACCAGCGGACTCAACGCCACGATCGGCGCGTACGTCGCCGCGACCGGCCTGTCCGGCGACCTGTCGGAGAAGAACGTCGCCGATCCGAAGGTGCGCACGTTCGTCCAGGGCGTGGAGCGCTCGATCGTGCACTACGGCGACACGACGCTGACGTTCCTGTCGAACCTGCAGCGCGCCGACGACGCGGGCGCGGGCCTGACCTACATCTCCGCCGTCACCGTCGAGGAGAAGTCGGTCTGGGACTACAACCAGGGCAACCCCACGGGCGACCCGAAGACGCTGAACAAGCACCCCAAGCCCAAGGTCCCGCTGGTGGCGATCTACCCGAAGGAGGGCACGTTCCTCAGCGACAACCCCTTCGCGGTGCTCAACGACGTGGACCCGGCGAAGAAGGCCGTGGCGGCCGACTTCCTCAAGCACCTCCAGCAGCCACAGCAGCAGGAGCAGTTCGCCGACTTCGCCTTCCGCTCGTTCGACGGCAAGACGGGCAAGCTGATCACCCAGGAGAACGGCCTGCTCCCCAAGGAACCGGCCATCACCCTCAACCCGCCCGCGCCGAACGTGCTGGACAAGGTGCTGCAGAGCTGGGCGGAGCTCCGCAAGCCCGCCAACGTCCTCATGGTGATCGACACCTCGGGCTCGATGGGCGCCGACGTGCCGGACACAGGCAAGAACAAGCTGCAACTGGCCCAGCAGGCGGCGATCAACGCGTTGCCGCAGTTCGGCAAGAACGACAAGGTCGGGCTCTGGCTGTTCTCGCTCAAGCGCGACGGTGACAAGGACTACCTGGGCCTGTCCCCCATGGCGCCGATGACCAAGGAGCACGCCACCGACCTGCGCCAGCGTATCGAGGACCTGGTCCCCGAGGGCGGCACCGGCCTCTACGACACCGCGCTGGCCGCCTACCAGGAGGTTCTCAAGTCGCAGAGCGGTGACGCGATCAACGCGGTGGTCTTCCTGACCGACGGCAAGAACGAGGACAACAACAGCATCTCGCTGGACAACCTGCTGCCCGAGCTGCGCAAGGAGCAGGGCGCGGACACCGTCAGGCTGTTCACGATCGCCTATGGCGAGGACGCTGACCTGGATATTCTCAAGCAGATCTCGCAGACGACCAACGCGGCGGCTTACGATTCCCGCAAACCTGGAAGTATCGACCAGGTGTTCACAGCGGTGGTAAGCAACTTCTAATGTCCCGATTCACCGATGAGCTACGCGATCCCTGGGGATTGCTCCTGGGCGCGACCGCCGGAGGCGCCGCGTGGGCCGTCAGCGTGCACCCGGCCGGCGCGGCCTTCGTCGGCGTCGCCGTATGGCTGACGAAGGCCGGAATCGCCACGTTCCAGCGCAAACCTAAACCACAGCTGCGGGTCACCCCGGGCAGCAGCGAGGCCGACTGGATGCGCAGGGCGACGATCGCCGCCGAGGCGTTCGCCGACATGAGCGCGGCGATGGCCGAGGGCCCGATCGCCGAGCGGGTCGTGCTGATGCGGCCCAAGGCCGACGACGCCATGGCCACGCTGCAACGGCTGGCCGAGCACGCCTCGCAGACCGGGACCGCGCTCGGCAGGCTCAACCCCGGCTTCCTGCAGAACGAGCACGACCGGCTGCAGCACCAGCGCCGCATGGCCACGCCCGAGGTGGCGGCCGAGCTCGACCGCTCGCTGGCGTCGCTGAACTCCCAGCGCGAGGTCTTCGAGCGGCTCTCCAGCACCAGGGCCAGGCTCATCGCCAGGCTGGAGTCCGGCACGCTCGGACTCGAAGGGCTGGTCGCCCGGGTGGTGGAGCTGTCGGCGATGTCGGCGACCGGTTCGCTGGAGCGTACGAAGGCCCTGGACGAGCTGGCGGGCGAGCTCGAAGGCATCAGGCAGGGCCTGCACGAAACCGAAGAGATCACGCGCAGAGCGTTGGACCAATAGGAGCCCCCATGCTGAAGGTCATTCGCCGGGCCTGGCGTTACATCGTCGCGGCCCTGTCGGGCAGGCTCGACGAGCTGTCCGACCCGCGTATCCAGATCGAGCAGGCCATCCAGGAGGCCAAGGAGCAGCACCAGCGGCTGACCCAGCAGGCGGCGGCGGTGATCGGCAACGAGCGCGAGCTGGAGATGAAGTACGCCAGGGCGATCGAGGAGGCCGAGAAGCTGCAGGCCAACGCCCGGCAGGCGATCATGCTGGCAGAGCAGGCGAGTACGGCGGGCGACGCCCAGAAGGCGGCCTCCTACGAGGACTCGGCCAAGGCGTTCGCCTCCAGGCTGGTCGCGGCCGAGACCGCGATGGAGGACATGAAGACCATGCACGGCCACGCCAAGCAGGCCTCGGCGCAGGCGCGGGCGGCGGTCGAGAACAACGCGATGGCCCTGCAGAAGAAGATCGCCGAGCGGATGCGGCTGCTGTCGCAGCTCGACCAGGCCAAGATGCAGGAGCAGCTCAACAAGGCGATGGGCGACCTGACCGGCCTCACCCCGCAGGGCGAGACGCCGACCATGGACCAGGTGCGCGAGAAGATCGAGAAGCGGTACGCCAGGGCGCTGGGTGAGGCCGAGCTGAGCTCGAACTCGGTGGAGGCGCGCATGATCGAGGTCGAGCGGGCGGCGATCGACGTCGAGGGCGCGGCGCGCCTGGAGGCGATCAAGGAAAGTATGCGGCGCAAGGAAGTCGAATAATCCGCGCTGGTTTCTACGTCTCCTATAAAAGGAGGAGACATGAGAGATCAGCGAGTGGACGACTACATCGACGCCCTGCCCTCCTGGCAGCGGGACATCTGCCAGGAGGTGCGGGCGCTCGTGCACGAGGCGGATCCCGAGGTCGAGGAGACCATCAAGCGCACCCGCCAGCCGTACTTCGTGCTGAAGGGCAACATCTGCGCGTTCCTGGCCGCCAAGGACCATGTGAACATCTTCATGTACGACGGCGCGATCGTCCCCGACCCCGAGGGGATCATCACGGCCGGGCACGGCAACAAGACGGCCCGTACGGTCGCCTTCAAGGAGGGCGAGGAGATCAACAAGCCCGCCCTGCTGGCGATGTTCCGGCAGATCATCGCGAACAACCGAGCGGGCGGCTGGCGGAAGCTGAAGCAGACGTCGCCATAATGGCCGGATGACTGTTATGACCTGGATTGCTCCGGAGGTCGACCGCAGGGAAGGGTCGCTGGTAGCTCAGGAGCGGGAGATGCTCCAGGGGTACCTGACCTGGTTTCGCGAGTCGATGTTGATGAAGTTCGCGGGGCTGACCGGGGAGCAGCTCGCCCAGCGGTCGGTGCCGCCGTCGGCCATGTCGTTGCTCGGGCTGATCCGGCACATGGCCAAGGTCGAGCGGACCTGGTTCCGCATCAGGTTCGCCGGCCAGCCCGTCGCTCCCCTGCACGCGGGCAAGGACATCGACTTCGACGAGGTCGCGCCCGAGGACGCCGAGCGGGAGTACGCGCTCCTCATCGAGGAGATGCGACTGGCCGACGAGGCGGTGGCGGAGGCGTCACTTGACGACCGGTTCGTTCACAACGATGAGGAGTATTCGCTGCGCCTGATCTACCAGCACGTGATCGGCGAGTACGCCCGCCACACCGGCCACGCGGACTTCCTGCGCGAGCAGATCGACGGCCTCACGGGAGCCTGAGGTCGGCCACCAGGGCGGCGCGGCTGGGACCTCGAGACCCCGCGAAGATGTGGTCGATGCGGTGCCCACCCCAGGTGGGCGACGGTGTTGAAGTCCCCAGCCAGTACGGCGGGCCGCCCGTCGGGCACCCGCTCCAGGACCTGCCGCACCTGCCCGTGCCGGACGGCGTCCAGGTCAGGCGTCACCGGCTCGCCCCGGTCGAGCGCGCCGCACACGTCGTCCAGGTGGTGCGAGACGACGTCCTTGCCGCCGATCTCCACACCCGGGGTTCCAGGTGAGGAGGCGCGTCAGGCCTTCACGGCGCCCGCGATGGCGTCCACGATGTAGCGCTGGGCGACCACGAAGATGATCACGATCGGGGCCAGCGAGATGATCGCCCCCGCGCACAGCAGGGTCCACTTGGTGGAGGTCTCGCTGGTGAAGGCGTAGAGGCCCACGCCGAGCGTGCGCAGCTCCGGCTTGCCCAGCGTGAACACCAGCGGCAGGAAGAAGTTGTTCCACGAGCTGATGAAGGTGAACAGGCCCAGCGTGGCGGCCATGGGCTTGGCCAGGGGCAACATCACTCGGAAGAACACCACGTTGTACCCGGCCCCGTCGACCCTGGCCGCCTCCTCCAGCTCGCGCGGCATGGCGGCGAAGTACGCCATGAACATGAACGTGCCGAACACCAGCCCGCCGCCGACCTGGACGAGCACCACCGACCAGAGCGTGTTGAGCAGCCCGAGCGCCTTCACCAGGTCGAACACCGGGATGATCGTGTAGCCGTGCGGCAGCAGGAAGGTGACCGCGATGACCGCCATCAGCGTCTTCCTGCCGGGGAAGGTCTGCCTGGCCAGGGCGTACCCGGCCATCGCGGTGAAGAGCAGCGTGAACAGCACCGTGCACCCCGCGATGATCACGGTGTTCAGGAAGTACGTGCCGAAGCTGGCCTTCTCCCAGGCGTCGGCGTAGTTCTCCCATCGCACGGTCGGCGGGGTGAGGCCGAGCCCGGTGTCCAGGAAGTCCATCGGCGTCTTCAGCGAGCTGCCCACCGCCCAGAGGAAGGGATAGACGTAGGCGAAGCCGAAGCCGAGCAGCATCACGTGGGTCATCGCGCGCTTCACGCGGCCCTCCTTCTACGCATCGCGCGCATCGACAGGAGCTGGCCCAGGGTCAGCACCAGCAGGATGAGGCCGAAGAAGAACGAGGCGGCCGAGGCGTAGCCGACGTTGGGCTCGGCAGCGGACGCGCCGCCGCCGAGGCTGCCGCCGAACGCCTGGTGGTAGATGTAGGTGTTGACCACTTCCGACGCGTAGTACGGCCCGCCGCCGGTCAGCACCATGACCAGGTCGAAGACCTGGAGGCTGCCCAGGATCGACAGGAACAGGATGACCAGGCCGACCGCGCGCAGCCCGGGAATCGTGACGTGTCTGAACAGCGCCCACCGACCGGCGCCGTCGATCTGGGCCGCCTCGTAGTGCTCCTTCGGGATGGTCTGCAGCCCGGCCAGGAAGTAGATCATGTTGTAGCCGAGCGTGTTCCAGATGCCGATCGCGATGACCACCCAGAGCACGAGGTTCGGGTTGCTCAGGAAGTCGATCGGCTGGTCGGTCAGCCCCATCGCCTGGAAGGGCGTGCTGATGGTGTCGCTGAAGTTGGCGAGCATCAGCTTCAGCACGATGCCGACGATCGCGATCGAGGTGATCGCGGGTAGGAAGTAGAGAGCCCGGTAGAACGTGCGGCTGCGCAGCTTGGGGTTGTTGAGCAGCAGGGCCAGCGCGAGCGCCAGCGCGAGCTGCACGGGGACCAGGACGACGGTGTAGATCGCGGCGTTCTTGAAGGAGTTCCAGAAGAACTCGTCGGCGATCACCGCGCGGAAGTTGTCCAGGCCGATGAAGTCGGTGGGGTCCCCGAGGCCGTTCCAGTCGTAGAACGTGTACCCGAGCGAGGCGAAGATCGGGTAGATCGTGAACACCGCCGTGAGCACGACGAAGGGCGCCAGGTAGATGTACGACCAGCGGTTCTCGCGGATCTTGGACATCACTTGGGCTGGATGTACTCGGGGATGTCCCACTTGTAGGGCTGCATCAGGTCCCAGTCGGCGAAGACGTAGTCGTCCTTGCTGACCTTGTGTCCCTTCTTCTGCGCCTTCTCCAGGGCGTCGACGAAGGACTTCTCCTCCTTCTCCCCCAGCTCGGCCAGCGCGGAGTTGAGGTCCTTGATCTGCCCGTTGTAGTAGCCGGTGGTGATGGCGTTGAAGTCGGGCAGGACCGCCTTGGGCGCCACGTTGACCATGGCCGGGTTGCGCAGCGCGGGGTGGGGGCCGGGGATGATCAGCTTGGTGGTCTCCACGAAGGCGGCGAACGGCGGGAAGTCCACCTTGCTGGCGTCGTTGGCCTCGGGGTGCACCGAGATCCCGCCCTTGAGCTCCTGGACGTAGCGCGCGCCCGCGTCCTTGCCCGTCCACCACCTGAACCACTCGAACGCCTCGTCCGGGTTCTTGGTGGTGGCCGAGATGGCCAGGCTGTAGCTGGTGGCGCCGTGGTAAAAGGAGCTCTTCTGCTGCCCGTCCGGGGTGATGAGCGAGGTGAGCGAGTAGTCGGTGAAGCCGAGCTCGCTCCAGCCGACCTGGTTCCACACGCCGCCGACCGTCATGCCGAACTTGCCGCGGGCGAAGTGCTGGCGGGCGATCTCGTCGTCGATGCTGAGCGCCTGCGGGAAGATGAAGCCCTTGTTCTTCCACTCCTGGAAGAGCTGGAGGAAGTCGGTGAGGATCCGCTCCGAGCGGAAGGTGAACTTGCCGGTGCGCGGGTCCATGCCGCCGGGGAACCCGCCGGCCGTCGAGGTCGGGATGCCCGCGCAGGCCGTGAAGAGCTCGGCCCACCAGGGGATCATGGCGAAGGCGCTGTTGCCGAAGCCGATCCCGTGGACGCTGCCGTTGCTCTTCTTGGTGATCTGCTCGGCGAAGAGCGTGACCTCCGCCCACGTCTTCGGGATCTTCACGGTGCCGTCGGCCTCGACCAGCCCGGCGTCCTTGAAGACCTTGTTGTTGATGTAGAGCTGCAGCCAGGGCGAGTTGCCCGTGTACGGCGCGGAGTAGATCTTGCCGTCTGCGGCGTTGACGCCGTCGACGAAGGAGTAGGGCGGGAAGGTCTTCTGCCAGTCGAGCGTGGCGTACTTCTCCAGGGACAGCACCTGGCCGGCCTCGATGTAGTCGTCGAGCTTGCCGTTGGGGACCATGAAGACATCCGGGGCGTTGCCGCCGCGGAAGGCCAGGTCGATGACCTTCTCCAGGTCGCCGCTCTGCTGGATCTGCCGCTTGATCATCGCGCTCGGGTGGGCGGCCTGGAAGAGCTCGATCTCCTTCTTGATCCAGGACTCCTGGGCGACCATCTGGTCCCAGTGGACGATGCTGGCAGCACCCTTGCCGCCACCGCTGGTGGCGGGGCTGGAGCCGCTGCTCGTGCCGCCGGAGCAGGCGCCGAGCGCGGCCAGGCCGCCGACACCGGCGATGCCGGTGAGAAATGCACGCCGATTCATGGAGATTCCTAACGGTTGGGGGGTGCCGTCGAGGCACGCACGATCAGCTGGGGTGAAGGGGTCTCCGGCCGGGTCTCGTTGCCGTCGATCTGGGCCAGCAGCAGCTCGGCCGCTGACGCCCCGATCGACACCGGGTCCTGGCGGACGGTGGTCAGCGGCGGGTGCAGGTGCGCCGCCTCCGGGTTGTCGTCGAACCCGGTGATGGACAGGTCGCCGGGCAGGCTCAGCCCCGCCTCGCGGGCCACCGACATGCCCGCGATGGCCATCAGGTCGCTGGCGTAGACGATCGCGGTCGGCTGGTGGACGAGCAGCCGCCTGGTCGCCGCCGCGCCGCCGTCGCCGGTGAAGTGCCCGGCGTCATGCAGTACGGCAGGCAGCCCGTTGGCCGCCATCGTCGCGCGCCACGCCTCCAGGCGGGAGGCGGAGTGCGCGTAGGCGGGGGCGCCCTCGACGAACGCGATCTTCCGGTGGCCGAGCCGTACGAGGTGGTCGACGGCGGCGGCGATGCCGTCGCCGTCGCGCACGCCCACGGCGGGCAGCCCGCCGAAGTCGGCGGTGGCCGGGCCGACGGCGACGGTGGCGAGGCCGAGCTCGCCCAGCAGGGCTGGCCGCTGGTCGTCGGCGCGGATGTCGAGCAGGAAGGCGCCGTCGATGCGCCGCTCGGTCACCAGCCGGCGGTAGCACTCGGCCTCCACCTCGGCGTCCTCCCCGACGACCTGGAGGACGAGGACGGAGCCGCTGCCCGCGAGCACGGTCTCGACACCGCCGAGGAACCCGGCGAAGAACGGGTCGACGGCCAGCTGGCGCGGGTCGCGCGCCAGGATCAGGCCGACGGCGAACGCCCTGGACCTGAGCATGGCCCTGGCGTGGATGCTCGGACGCCAGTTGAGCGACGCGGCGGCCAGCTTGATGCGCTGCCGGGTCTCGTCGCTCACGCCCGGTTTGTCGTTGAGCGCCAGGGACACGGCGCCCTTGGAGACCCCGGCCAGGCGGGCGACATCGGCAATGGTGGGTGGGGTTCCCGATTCTCCCGACACATGTCCTCCGGTCCCTGATGACTTACTAAATGCATTTAGTAGTGCCAGTGACGGGATCATGTCAATAGGCCTAGCGGTTGGCGGGCTTGGCGGGTTACCTTCCGATTCGGACCCAAACGAAGGGACATGTATGCGGCGTCACATGCTTCGCGCAGTCGCGGTGCTGGCAGCCTTGGCGGTGCCTTTAGCCTCGGCTGTGCCTGCTCAGGCCAGCCCCGTCTCCGATGCGTTCGCGCACATCCTCACCAAGGCCGTCAAGCCCGACAACGTCCGCAAGCACCTCACAAAACTCCAGCAGATCGCCGACGCCAACGGGGGCACGCGGGCCGTCGGCACCCCCGGCTACGACGCCTCGGTCGCCTACGTGGGCGACAAGTTGCGCAGGGCGGGTTACCGGGTCAGCTACACCGACGTCGAGTTCCCCATCAGCTGGGAAGAGCTGGCGCCACCGGTCTTCGAGCAGGTGTCGCCGACGCCCAAGACCTACACGGTGCCGACCGACTTCGTCACCGTGCAGTCCTCGGGCAGCGGCGACGTCACCGCGCCGATCACCGTGGTCGGTCCGACCGTGCTGCCGCCCTCACCCACGCCCAGCGCGCACGCCGGGTGCGCGGCCGCCGACTTCGCCGGCTTCCCCGCTGGGAACATCGCGCTGATCCAGCGCGGCACCTGCCCGTTCGTGCAGAAGGCCGACAACGCCAAGGCCGCCGGTGCGGGTGGCGTGATCTTCTTCAACGAGGGCCAGCCAGGCAGGACCGACCCGTTCGTCTTCGACATCGGCGAGTGGCGTTACGGCTTCCCCGTCTTCTTCGCCAGCTTCACCGTGGGCAACGAGCTGGCCTCCTCGCCTGGTGCGGTCGTGCACATCAAGGCGACGACCAAGACCGTGACGGGCAAGGCCAAGAACGTGATCGCCGACAGCCTGTTCGGCAACCCGAACGAGGTCGTCATGGTCGGCGCGCACCTCGACAGCGTCCCCGAGGGGCCGGGCATCAACGACAACGGCTCCGGCTCGGCGGCGATCCTGGAGACGGCGCTGCAGATGAGCCTCTTCCCGGTCAAGAACCGGGTGCGCTTCGCGTTCTGGGGGGCTGAGGAGCTGGGGCTGCTCGGGTCCGACCAGTACGTGAAGGGCCTCTCGCAGGCCGAGCGGGACAAGATCCGGCTGTACATGAACTTCGACATGGTCGCCTCGCCGAACTACGGCAACTTCCTGTACGACGGGGACGACTCGGACGCCGTGGGCTCGCCCGCCGGGCCGCCCGGATCGGACGCCATCGAGAAGACGCTGGAGAAGTTCTACACCAAGAAGAACCTGCAGTTCGAGGGCACCGACTTCAACGGGCGCTCGGACTACGGCGCGTTCATCGAGGTCGGCATTCCTGCCGGTGGCATCTTCACCGGCGCCGAGGTCGTCAAGACCGCCGCGCAGGCGGCCCGTTATGGCGGTACGGCAGGCGTCGCGTTCGACCAGTGCTACCACGAGGCGTGCGACACGCTCGCCAACATCAACATGACGGCGCTGGACTTCAACTCGGACTCCATCGCCAACGCTACGGCCACCTACGCCTTCGACCTGACGGGCATCCCCGACAGGAACGCCGCCAAGCTGGCCGCAACCACCACCTCACCCACCCGAGCAGGCGTCTCCTAACCCGCCCCCAAAGAGCCTCACCCCCAAGGACCCAAACCACAAAGGACCCTAGAACCCCAAGGGAAGATCCCCACGTCAGGGACGGCCCCCTCCTGAGGGGCGGACCCTTCTGGGGGCGGGCTCAAGGGGGCGGGCCCTAGAGGGTGTGGTCTGGGCGGTTCGGTGCTCCCGGCAACCCGCCGGGAGCACCTCCCAGCGCCGGTACGGCGAGCACCCCGTACGGCGGCGCCCGGCGCGACGTGTGCGGCGCCCAACCCGGCGACCACGGGAAGCGGAGGGAATGCGCCGTGACGGCGAGGAGCCACGCGCCCGATGACCGTCACCCTGGACAGACGACCACCCACGACGGCGGTTGGCGCGAACCCCGGCGAAGCCGTACACAATGGTTTGTTATGGATTTACACTCGCAAACCCGCCTTCTGGTCCGCCAGAAGGTCACCATGATGGTGAACCGATACGTCGTACACACTGAGAACCCCGACGGCTCGGAAGGCCCCATGGTCGCCTTCGCCGAGCAGAAGCGCATGACCCTCAAAGAGCAGGTCACCCTCTTCACCGACGAGTCCAGACAACGCCCGCTCGCCGCCTTCAAGGCACGCAACGTCATCGACCTCGGCAGCGGCTACGACGTCACCGACGAGTCAGGCCGCCCCATCGGCATGTTCCGCAAGAACTTCGGCCAGTCCCTCGTCCGCTCCACCTGGCACCTAGAACAGCCCGGCCTCGGCACGGTCACCGGCCAGGAACGCAGCATGCCGATCGCGCTCCTGCGCAGGTTCGTCGACTCCCTGTCCTGGCTCCCCTACCACTTCGACTTCGGCGACGCCTTCTCCGTCGACAAGAAGTGGGGCCTGCGCGACCGCTACGTCGTCGACATCCGCGACCCCCGCGTCGACCGCCGCCTCGTGATCGCCATGGCCGTCGCGCTCGACGCGCTGCAGTCCCGCTGACCTAGCGGACGGGCAGCTCGTACACGCGGCGCACGCTGCTGCCCGTCGCGCTCACGTCCGCGCCGTAGACGTGCAGCGAGACGCCGATCTCGTCGCTGGTGTTGCGCACCATGTGGATGTCCCCGGGCGGCGCGAACCCGCTGACCTCGCCCGGCTTGTTGGCGGCACGCCCGATCTCCACCAGATGGTCGCCCATGTCGCGGTAGAGCGTCTCGTGCTCCACCCCGCTCAGCACCCCGAACGCACACCACGCCAGGTGATCGTGGATCACCGTCTCGCTGCCCGGCTGCCACACCACGGCCACGACGGAGAACTCCTCCTGCGTGTACAACGGGAACGACAGGTAACTACCGGGCACGCCGTTCCGCTCCTCGTCGGTGAGGATGTCGAGCGTCGGCAGGTTGTCGCGCAACATGTCCGCGACGGCGAACGCCGTCTCCCGTCCGGGCAGGCCGCGCTTCACGATCTCGGCAACGCCGGAGACGATCTCAGCAAGCCCCGGCCTGGTCAACGTGGCAGTCATGTTCATATGACCACCCTGCTATGGTTCGATCCATAGGTCCAACAGAAGTATTCGGGGTTATCTATAGATATGCTTGATGTTGTACGGCTCCGCGTCCTCGTGGCGGTCGCCAGGACCGGCTCGCTGACCGCCGCGGCCAAGGAGCTCCACTACGCCCAGCCGTCCGTCAGCCACCACCTCTCGCGCCTCGAAGCCGAGACCGGCGCCAAGCTGATCCAGCGGGCCGGGCGCGGCATCCGGCTGACCGAGGCGGGCCGGCTGCTCGCCGACCGGGCCGCCGAGATCATCACGCGGCTCGACGCCGCCTCCGACGAGCTCGCCGCGCACGTGGGCCTGCGTTCTGGCCGGGTACGGCTGGCCGCCTTCCCCTCGGCGCTGGGCACCTTCGTCCCCGAGGCCGCCAAGCGCCTGGCGCTGGACCATCCAGGGCTGCGGCTGAACCTCACCGAGACCGAGCCCCCCGAGGCGCTCCGCCTGCTGCGCGCCGGGCGGGTGGACGTCGCGGTGATCTTCCGCTACGACGACACGGCGCCCGAGGACGGCGACATCAGGACGATCCCCCTCTTCGACGACCCCAGCTACCTGGTCTCGCCCGACGAGACCTCGGCCGACCTGGCCGACCACGAGGAGTCGTCGTGGATCGCCGGGTGCGACCGGTGCAGGAGCCACCTGCTCGACATGTGTTCCCGCGCCGGGTACGAGCCGTTGATCAGCTTCACCAGCGACGACATCGTGGCGGTGCAGGCGCTGGTGGCGGCGGGCATGGGCCTGACGGTCCTGCCCGGCCTGGCCCTGCGCGCCCACCGCAACCCGGCGGTGCACACCGTCGAACTGCCCGGCTCCACCCGCCACGTCTACGCCGCGGTCTACGGCGACCCGCCGGACCCCCCGGCGACCGCGGCCCTCCTGGACGCCCTCCACTGAAAGCACGCAACAGAAGGACGCCTCACATCGAGAGCCCCAAAGAGGGGCCGGAGGGTTCTAAAACCCCTTGAGTGCGTCCCTAATATGGGCGGTATGCCGGATCTCTCAACGCTCGCGCTGTTCTGCGCAGCCACCCTCGCCCTGCTCCTGGTTCCCGGTCCAGCCGTCGTCTACATCGTCACCAGGAGCGTCGCGCAAGGCAGGGGCGCCGGGCTGGTCTCGGTGCTGGGGATCCACCTGGGCACGCTCGTCCACGTCCTGGCGGCGGCCCTGGGGATCAGCGCGCTGCTGGCCGCCTCGGCCACTGCGTTCACGATCGTGAAGTACCTCGGCGTCGCCTACCTGGTCTACCTCGGCGTGCGCGCGTTGCTGCGCAAGGACGGCGGCGACCTCGTGGAGCTCAAGGTGCACTCCAAGCGCCGCCTGTTCTGGGAGGGCTTCGTGGTCAACGTGCTCAACCCGAAGACGGCGATCTTCTTCCTGGCGTTCCTTCCGCAGTTCGTCGACACCGGCGCGCCCGTCGTGCCGCAGATCCTGCTCCTCGGCGCCGTCTTCACCGGGATGGGCATGGTGTCCGACGGCGCCTTCGCCTTCCTGTCGTCGGCGCTGGCCGGGAAGCTGCGCTCGTCAGACCGGGCCAGGCGACGGCTCGACGTCACCAGCGGCCTGGTCTACCTGGGGCTCGGCGCCTTCCTGGCCACGTCCAAGAGCTAGCTCGCGCGCCCACCGGTAGTCGGCCTTGCCCGCCGGTGAGCGGACCATCTCGTCCACGAACGCGTAGGTCCTCGGCACCTTGTACCCGGACAGCAGGCCCCTGCAGTGCGCGTCGAGCTCCTCGATGGTCGTCGAAGCACCGGGGCGCGGCTCCACCACCGCGGCCACCCTGCTGCCCCAGCGCTCGTCGGGGATGCCGGTCACCACGGCGTCGAACACCCCGGGGTGGCCCTTGAGCACCGCCTCGATCTCCTCGGGGAAGACCTTCTCGCCGCCGGTGTTGATGCACTGCGAGCCGCGGCCGAAGATGTTGACCGTGCCGTCCGCGTCCACGGTGGCCAGGTCGCCGGTGAGCAGCCAGCGGGTGCCGTCGGCGTCGGTGACGAACGTCTTGGCGCTCTTCTCCGGGTCCTTGTAGTAGCCGAAGGCGATGCGTCCCGGCTTGGCCACCGTACCCAGCTCGCCTGGACCCACGGGGCGTAACTTCTCGTCGAGTACGGCGAGCTTGGCCGTGGCGTTCGGCTGGTAGCGCAGGCCCTTCTCCGGCGAGGAGCCGGACAGGCCGGAGGCCGTGTAGCCGGACTCGGTCGAGCCGAAGCTGTCCATGATCATGACGTTGGGGAGCAGCTCCTGCAGCCGGTCGCGGACAGCGCCGGTCAGGATCGCGCCGGTCGAGCTGACCACGAACAGCGAGGAGACGTCGTAAGGGTGCTCGGCGAGCGCCTCGGCGAGCGGTCTGGCCATGGCGTCGCCGGTGATGTTCATCGTGAACACCTTCTCGCGCTCGACGGTGCGCCAGACCTCGTGGGCGTCGAACTTGCGCACGTAGACCATGGCTGAGCCCATCCACCAGGCGATGAACGTGGCCATCTGGGCGGCGCCGTGCATCAGCGGGGGTGCTGCCATCATGATCATCGGGTTGGCCTTGGTGGCTTCCTCGATGACGTGCTCGGGGGTCTCGCGTGGCTCGCCGTACGGGTTGCCGCCGCCGAAGGCCATGAACAGGTCCTCCACGTGCCACATCGCGCCCTTGGGCATGCCGGTGGTGCCGCCGGTGTAGATGATGTAGATGTCCTGGCCGCTGCGTGGGGGGAAGTCGCGGGTGTCCGGCTGGGCGGCGATGGCCTGGGGGTAGGCGCCTACGCTGAGCAGGTGTTTCAGGGTGGGCACCTGTGGGGCCACCGCCTGCACGCGGTCCTCGAACTCCTCGTCGTAGATCAGCGCTACCAGGTCGGCGTCGTTGTAGAGGTAGAGCAGTTCTGCCTCTACGTAGCGGTAGTTGACGTTGATCGGCACGGCCCGGATCTTGAGCGCGGCCAGCAGGCCTGCGACGTACTCGACACCGTTGTAGAGGTGCAGCCCGATGTGCTGTCCGGGCTCGACGCCCTGGGCCAGGAGGTGGTGGGCCAGGCGGTTGGCCTCGGCGTCGAGCTCGGCGTAGGTCCTGCGCTCGTCACCGCACACGATGGCGACCCGGTCGCCGATCGTGTCCGCGAGCGCCTCGAACAGATCGGCGTGGTTGAACTCCATCAGGGCCCTCCTCGGCGAGGCCGCATGTCTGCGGTTGAGGGGTTGAGGATCGGGGGCTTGGGTTGGCGGTCGTGGGGGGTGCGGGTCCCGGATCCGGGGTTCGGAGGTCGGGCCCCGGATCCCGGGGTTGGGGGGGTGGGCCCCCGAAGACGGATCCCACCCGGGGGGCGGGTCGGGTCCAGGGGGCCGGGGGCGGGGTCGAGTCCAGGGGGCCGGAGGCGGGGGCGGAGGCGGGGAGCGGATCCCGCCCTGGAGAGCGGGTGGGTCTGGGTGGGTGAGGCTGAGGTCTGAGGTAGGGGTCTGAGGTGGGTGGTGGGTGGGGGGCTGAGGTGGGTCAGGGTTTTTCGGAGCCGACGATCCACATGGCGAAGAACTGGGCTCCACCGCCATACGCGTGGCCCAGCGCCGTCCTGGCGCCGTCCACCTGGTGGTCCCCCGCCATCCCCCGCACCTGCAGTGCCGCCTCGGCGAACCTGATCAACCCCGAGGCGCCGATCGGGTTCGAGGACAGAACGCCGCCTGAGGCGTTCCATGGGATGTCGCCGGACAACGCCGTCGCACCCCCCTCGGTGAGCTTCCAGCCCTCGCCCTCGGCGCAGAACCCCAGGTTTTCCAGCCACATCGGCTCATACCAGGAGAAAGGCACGTAGACCTCCGCCACGTCGATGTCCCGGCGCGGGTCGGCGATCCCCGCCTGCCGGTACACGTCCGCCGCGCAGTCCTTCCCGCCCTGCGGGCTCACCGTGTCCCGCCCGGCACGGAAGATGGGTTCCGACCGCATCGCCGTACCGTGCACCCAGGCGGGCGTCCCCGTCACAGCGGCCTCGGACGACAGCACCATCGCGCAGGCCCCGTCACTCGACGGGCACGTCTCCAGGTAGCGGATCGGCTCCCACAACATGGGCGTCGCCTCGACCATCTGCCGGTTGATCCCGGGGATCTTGAGGTGCGCGTAGGGATTCTTGAGCGCGTTCTCCCGGTCCTTGACCGCGACCAGTTGCCCGATGTGCGAAGGGGCCCCCGAGCGGCGCATGTACTCGCGGATGTGCGGCGCGAAATACCCCCCGGCCCCCACCACCAGCGACGTGCCGAACGGCAGGTGCGTCGACAGCGCCCAGGTGGCGTTCGACTCCGACTGCTTCTCGTAGGCCACCACGAGCACCCGCTCGTGCACCCCGCCCTGGATCAGCGAAGCGCCGACCAGCGCGGTCGACCCGCCGACCGAGCCCGCGGTGTGCACGCGCATCATCGGCTTGCCCGCGGCGCCCAGCGCGTCCGCCAGGTACGCCTCGGGCATCATCACGCCCTCGAACAGGTCGGGCGCCTTGCCGATGACGACCGCGTCGATGTCCTTGAAGGTCAGCCCGGCGTCCTCCAGCGCGCGCAACGCGGCCTCGCGCACCAGCCCGGCCATGGACACGTCGCGGCGTTTGGTCGTGTAGTACGTCTGCCCGACCCCGATGACCGCACAGCGATTACCCATCAGGACTCCAATACCGCGACGAGGTTGTGCTGGAGGCAGGGGCCGCTGGCGGCGTGCGCGACGGTCCTGGCGGCCGTGCCGTCCATGATCGGACGCGCCGCCTCGCCCAGCCGGATGAGCCCGGTGGCCATCACGGGGTTGGCGGCGAGCGGCCCGCCGGACGGGTTGATCGCGGTCTCCTGCGGGAGCTCCAGCGCCCGGCGCAGGATGACCTCCTCGTGCGCGAACTGCGCGTGCAGCTCGGCGACGTCGACGGGCCCCTTGCCGACTCCGGCCGCCCGTCCAGCGTCGGCCGCCGAGGTCGACACGGCGAGGTCGCGCATGCCCAGGTAGTGGGGTTCGATCCGGTGCGCGATGCCCCTGATGTAGGCGGGACGCTCGCACAGCTCGCGCGCCCGGTCCCCGGCCGCCAGGACGATGGCCGCCGCGCCGTCCGTGATGGGCGGGTCCGGGTCGGTGTCGTCGAGGTCGAGCGCGTAGGGGTTCTCCCTGCCTGCCGTACGGCTGCGCCTGACGATCTCGGCGAGCTCCTTCTGGTCGGCGCCCAGCGCCGAGGCCTGGAGCGCGGCGAAGGAGAGCTGGTCGAGGCCGAGCGGCTCCAGGTAGTAGGGGTCGAGCTGCAGCGTCATGATGCTGCGCAGGTCGCCGAGCGACGACTTGCCGAAGCCGTAGACGAGCGCGGTGTCGATGTCGCCGTGCTGCAGGCGCACCCACGCCTCGTACAGCGCCCACGCTGCGTCCATCTCGACGTGGCTCTCGGAGATCGGCGGCCACGCGCCGAGCGCGTCGAGGGCGGCGACGAAGGAGAACGGCGCGCCCGCCAGGTAGTCACACGAGCCCGAGCAGGTGAAGCCGAACTTCGTGAGGCCCGTCTGCTCGCGCACCCCGTTGAGCACGGGGAGGATGAGCTCGGTCTCGTTCAGCCCGGTGTCGTGGTCGCTGTGCACGGTCTGGGCGAAGGCGACGATCGCGACGTCACGCATCTATAGCTCCACGTCCGGCTCACCCGACGGGGTGAACCATTTGATGTTCGACATGGACAGCGTCCGGTCCTCCTCGGGCACCCACTCGGCGCGCACCCGCATGCCCTGGCGTACCTGATGGGCGGGGACGCCGCCGACCAGGGCGATCATGGGGATGTCCGCGCCGTCGAGCAGGATGTAGGCGCTGACGAAGGGCACTTCAGGGGCGCGCGGGTCGGGCAGGTTGTTGATGGCGAACGTGGTGATCGTGCCGGTGTCCGGCAGCTCGACCTCGTCGGTGATCGGGTTGCCGCACTGGGGGCAGGAGGCGCGGTAGGGCACGTAGACCTTGTCGCACGTCGTGCACCGGCATCCCAGGAAATATCCGTTCTTGACGGCTTCCAGGAACTTGGTGAGCGACTGCCCGGCCTTGAGGCGATATTTCGTGCTTATCGGTGACACGATCTTCGTGACTTCGGGGGCGAAGTGCGAGATGTCGGAGATGTGGCCGCGGGTTGTCTCGCGCCAGACGGGACGCACGCGGGTCCCAGGAGGAAGGACCTTCGCGTCCACCGCGTGCACCAGCGCCGTGTCCGCGCCGTCGAGCTTGATGAGCGCCCAGGAGAACGGGCGGTCCAGGGGATGCTCCTCGCGCGGGGTCTCCACCCAGGCCGAGGCGGTGACCGTACCCGCAGGTCCGACCTCCACCCACTCGTCGGTCACCGGCTCGCCGGTGGCCGGGTCGTACTCCAGCGCCGGGACCAGCACCCTGCCCTCAGCCGTGCGCACCCCGAAGATGCGCCGGTCGCGTAACTCGGTGAGGAACCTGCCGATCACCGGGCCCGTGGTGCGGGTGTACCCGCCGGGAAATTCCAGGACATGATCAGCGGTGAGCTCAGATGGCACGGTCGTGGCCCTCCCAGTACGGCGCGCGCAGCTTGCGCTTGAGGAGCTTGCCGTTGGGTTCGCGCGGCATCTCCTCGATGAAGTCGATCGTCTTGGGCCATTTCATCCGCGCCAGCCGTCCTTCCAGGGAGGCCAGGATCTCGGCGGCCAGCTCCGGTCCAGGATCCGAGCCTGGCGCGGGCTCGACGATGGCCTTGATCTGCTCGCCCCACTCCTCGTCCGGGATGCCGAAGACGGCGACGTCGGACACCTTGGGGTGGATCATGATCTCGTTCTCGATCTCGGCCGGGTAGATGTTCGTGCCACCCGAGATGATCATGTCGGCCTTGCGGTCGCACAGGAACAGGAAGCCGTCCGCGTCCAGGTAGCCGATGTCCCCGACGGTGAAGTGGTCCCTGAGCCGGTTGGCGGCCGTCTTGTCCGGGTCGCCCTTGTACTCGAACTGGACGCCCATCATCTTCATGTAGATCGTGCCCGGGGTGCCGGTGGGAACGGGTTCCATGTCGTCGTCCACGATGAGCAGCTCGCTGATCGGCCACGCGCTGCCGACGGTCCCCGGGTGCGCCTTCCAGCCCTCGGGCGAGGCGATGGTGCCGCCGCCCTCGGTGGCCGCGTAGTACTCGTAGATGCAGTCGCCCCACCAGTCGAACATCGCCCATTTCACCGGAACGGGACAGGGGGCGGCCGCGTGAATCATCCACTTCAGCGATGACAGGTCGTACTTTTTCCGTGTTTCGTCGGGCAGAGCCAGCAACCGCTTGAAGTGCGTCGGGACCATGTGCGAGTTTGTGACCTGGTAACGGTCGCACAGGCGCAACGTCTCCTCGGCGTCCCACTTGTCCATGTAGACGAGCGTGTGCCCCATGTGCAGGGCCGTGCCACCGAACTGGGTGACGGCCGTGTGGTAGTTGGGCGAGGTGACCAGGTGCGCGTTGGGCTGGCCGGGCGTGATGCCGAACAACGTGAGCAGGAAGGTCATCAGCTCGGCGCCGTCGTCCGGGTCCATGCCGCTCAGCTTGCGCCGGACGCCCTTCGGCTTGCCCGTGGTGCCCGAGGTGTAGTGCATGGCGGCGCCGGCCGTACGGTCGCTGGGCGCGTCCGCCGGATGGCCGTCGAGGAGCTGTTCGACCGGCGTGAACCCGTCGATCGCGCCGAAGGAGAAGCGCCGCGCCCCCTCGATCGCCTCGGCGCCCCTGGCCCCCTCGGTCGCGTAGCGCTCGTGGACGAAGAAGGCCTTCGCCTCGCTGTCCTCCACGATGTAGGCGATCTCGGGGCCGGTGAGGTGCCAATTGATCGGCGTGTAGTACCAGCCCGCCTGCAGGGCGGCGAGGTACAGGACGAGGCCGTCGACGCCGTTCGGCACCAGGCCGCTGATGCCGTCGCCGGGCTCCAGGCCAAGGGAGCGTAAAGCGTGGACGAGCTGGTTGGCGCGGGCGAGCAGGTCACCGGCGCGGTGTTCCGTCCCGTCGGGATCGACGGCCGCGATCCACTCGGGATCCGCCTGTGCCAGCCTCCAGAAACCGAGCGTGCCCATCGGAGCTCCCTCATGGCGGGGATAAACAGGAACCTGTTCTCATTCGCAGCCGCAGACTAACCCGCGAGCTTGTGGCCTAGCAAGCGCTTGATCGAAGCAGCCTCTACGGCGATGCCGTACCCTCCTTGCCACTCCCTCTTGATGCACATTCGTAATGAATTGGTCAAGAAACTTGGCTTATGTCCGTTTTAGTTACTTCTGTGACGTTTGTTGCGAGATGATGCTCAGCGCGAGACGGCGTGTTCCCGAGCCACGGGGGTCTCCTGAACCCCGCGCCGTCTTGTTCGATTGGGAGAAAATGCGCTTCAACAAGTCCCTCGCGGTGGCCGGAGCACTTGGCCTCGCCGTACTGACCGCTGGTCCCGCGCTCGCCGAGCCGATCCCCTCGGATCTGACCGCCGAGACCGCCACCCCCGACCTGAAGGCCCCGGAGACTGCGGAGACGCAGGCCCCCGAGACGGCCGAGCCGGAGTCCACGAAGACTCCGGACAGCAAGCCCTCCAGGGAGACGCAGGAGACGGCCAAGCCGAAGCCGTCCGAGTCGAAGCCCCCGGTCAAGGAGGAAGTGAAGCAGGAGGGTTCCATCACCCTCAGCGACACGACCGCCAAGCCCGGCCAGGTGATCAGGGTGCACGTCACCTCCACCAAGGAGGACATCACCCAGGTCGTGTCCAACGCGACCAACCCCAACCGGGTCGACAACATCCCGTCCGGTCGCAAGAGCTACTCCTTCGACATCCGCGTCGCGGACGTCACGGGTTCGCACCCGGTCGACGCCTACTTCGCCGACGGCTCGCACGCTCGTGCGATCCTGACGGTCGCCAAGGACGAGGCCGAGGTGATCAAGCCGTCGTTCGGCTTCGACACCCAGAAGGTTCCGGCTGGCGGTGAGTTCAACGTGCAGGTCGGGGGCGACCTTCGCGCGAAGACCGTCACCATCACGTCGAAGCTGATCCCCGGCGGGTCCAAGACCGTCACGCTGGAGGACGCCGGCAAGGGCAGGGGCACCGCCCGTCTGCACGTCGCCGTTCCCGGCACCACCAAGGCTGACAAGTACGCCATCAGTGCCGACTTCGGCAACTACGGCGGCACGATCAACAGCTCGGTGGACGTCACCGGTCCCGAGATCAACGAGCCTCGCCTCGGCATGAGCTCCTACGAGCTCAAGCCCGGCCAGACGGTCACCGTCGACGCCGTGGGCAACCTCGACGCCGGAGAGGTCATCGTCAGCTCGGACGCCTTCCCGCAGGTGTTCACCAAGCAGCTGAAGGACATGGGCAACGGCCTCGGCCGCGCCACCTTCGACGTGACGATCCCCGCCGACGCCAAGGTCGGCACCTACGACGTGCGCGCCGACTTCGGTCGCTTCGGCAAGGCGCAGGGCACGTTCAAGGTCGTCGCCGACGTTCCGGTCAAGTACGGCATCACGGTCTCCCCGCGCGCCGTCGACGCCGACGGCTACGTCCGTTGGACCCTCACGGGCAAGGCGTCGGACGCCGAGATCACGTCGCCTGCCTTCGATGCGATCACCAAGGTCAACCTGGGTGCCACCCAGAGCGACATCGTCCACATCAAGCCCAAGGTCGCGCCTGGCACCTACCCCGTGTACGCCGTCTTCACCGACGCCAACAGCAAGCGGGTCGGTTCCGCCGAGACCACCGTCACCATCAAGGGTGAGGTCGCGGCCCCGGTCGTGAACCTGCGCCTCGAGCCCGGCACCGTCGCCCCCGGCCAGAGCTACTTCGCCGGCGTGACCACCAAGAACATCAAGCCCGGCACCTGGGTCACCTTCAAGGACCCGGGCGGCAAGAAGTTCTACGCCAAGCTCGACGGCTACGGCTCCGCCCGCGTCAAGCTGACGGCGCCGAAGGACACCAAGCCCGGCCGCTACACCGTCTCCGCCACCGTGGCGAACAAGACGGTGTACGCCAAGGTGACCATCGCCGCCAAGGCGAAGATCAACCTGCACCTCGACCCGAACAGGGTCAACGCGGGCGGCAACTTCATCGCCTACGTCGCGACCAAGAACGTCAAGCCCGGCACCTGGGTCAGGATCACCGACCCCGAGGGCAAGAAGTTCTACGTCAAGCTCAACCGCGCAGGTGTGGGCGGCAAGAAGTTCCACGTGCCCGCCGGCACCAAGCCAGGCAAGTACTGGTTCACCGCCGAGGTGAACGGTGCGAAGGACGCCGAGAAGCTCGTCGTCAGGCCCCGCTACTCGGCGCAGGGCGCGGCTTACACCCCGCTCGGCGGCGCGGCGACCGGTGGCGGCATCGCCCCGGCCGCTGAGGGCACCAGCAGCCTGGGCGGCGTGGCGCTCGGCGGCCTGCTGATCGCCGGTGGCGCGGGTTCCGCGCTGTTCGGCCGTCGCAAGGTCAACGAGGGCTGAAGTCGGTAACGGGGAGGGGTACGGCGAGAGCCGTACCCCTCCTTTCCAACAGGGGGAGCAGCGATGAAACGCGAGATGTCCACCGTCGTGGCGGCGACGCTGGTGTTCTGCGGCGGCCTGGCGATCGCGGGCAGCCTGCGTGACCAGCCGAAGCCCGCACAGGCAGCGGTGACCGTACAGGCACCGCCACCCATAAGCGCGCCGCTGTTCACCGAGGCGGTCAACGCGCTCGGCAAGTCGGCGCCGACGAGCCTGACGATCCCGGCGATCGGCGTCAAGAACGCACCGATCAGCCCGGTCGGCCTCAACGCCGACCAGAGCGTCGAGGTGCCGCCGCTGTCGAAGCCGAACCTCGTCGGCTGGTACAAGCACCGCCCCACCCCCGGCGAGCAGGGCGCAGCCGTACTGCTCGGCCATGTCGACGGGTACGGCAAGCCAGCCGTCTTCTACAAGGCGCACACCCTCAAGGCGGGCGACACGATCTCGGTCAAGCGCAAGGACGCCTCGACGGCGACGTTCTCCGTCGACTCGCTGGAGCGGGTGGACAAGGACGCCTTCCCCACCGACAAGGTCTACGGGGCAACGGACGCGGCGGAGTTGCGCCTGGTGACCTGCGGCGGCGAGTTCGACGCGGCGACCGGTCACTACAAGGACAACGTCATCGTCTACGCCCACCTGGTGAACTAGCGCTCGCTTGGTTACGCTGAGGCGCATGGAACTTCTGCCGATCAGCACCCCGCACTGCCGGATCGAACGCGACGGCCACGTCGTGACCGTCACCATGGACAGGCCGGAGGCGCGCAACGCGCTCTCCTCCGACATGCTGGTCGGCCTGGCCTCCGCCTGGGCGTACGTCTCGCAGGAGCAGGACGTGCGCGTCGCGATCCTCACCGGCGCGAGCGGTACTTTCTGCGCTGGCGCCGACCTCAAGGCCATGGGTTCACCGTCGAGTGATCCAGAGGTGCAGGCGCGGGCCGCGCAGATCCCCAACTTCCACTGGAAGGGCCTGCTCCGCGAGGAGCTGCCGACCAAGCCCATCGTCTGCGCGGTGGAGGGCTACGCGGTGGCGGGCGGCACGGAGCTGCTGATCGGCACCGACCTGCGCGTGGTCGCCGAGTCCTCGACGCTGGGCCTCTTCGAGGCGAAGAGGGCCCTGTTCCCCATGGGCGGCGCCGCGATCAGGCTCCCCCGCCAGATTCCCTATTGCCACGCCATGGACCTGTTGCTGACCGGCCGCTCCATCACCGCGGCTGAGGCCCTGTCGATGGGCCTGGTCAACAAGGTCGTCCCGGACGGCCAGGCCCTGGCAGCGGCGAGGGAGCTAGCCGACGACATCGCCTCCTCGGGCCCGCTCGCCGTCCAGGCCATCCTCCGCACCTACCGCGACACCCTGGGCCTGCCCGAGGTGGAGGCCCTGAAGGTGTCGGACGAGCTGGGCTGGCCCGTGATCGGCTCCGAGGACGCCCGCGAGGGCTCGCGGGCGTTCAAGGAGAAGCGCTCAGCCCTCTACCAGGGTCGATAGCCGCTCCGTCGCCTCGACGTACTCCTCGATCAGGCCGAAGACGACGTCCTTGGTCGAGCGGACCTGGTTCATGGTGCCGATGATCTGCCCGGCCGGGAAGGTGGCGAGCTCGGCCGCGTCGGAGCGGCCGATCCTGCGCAGGGCGTCGGACACCAGCATGAACTGCAGGGGCATCGGCAGCGTGCCCGGGGAGTCCTCGGCCTCCCAGGCCTCGGTCCACTCGTTCTTGAGCAGCCGCGCGGGCTTGCCGGTCCAGCTCCTGGAGCGGACGGTGTCGCGGGAGGTGGCCTCCAGGATGCGCTGCTTGGCCATCGCCGGGGTGTCCGCCTCCTCGACGGTCAGCCAGATGGAGCCCGTCCACACGCCCTCCGCGCCCAGGGCCAGGCCCGCGGCCATCTGGCGGCCGTTGCCGATGCCGCCCGCCGCCAGGACGGGGACGTCGACGGCGTCGACCACCTGCGGGATCAGGACCATCGTGGAGATCTCGCCGGTGTGGCCCCCGGCCTCGGTGCCCTGGGCGACGACGACGTCCACACCCACCTCGACCTGCTTCAGGGCGTGGCGCGGGGTGGAGGCGAGGGCGGCCACCTTGACGCCGTGCGCGTGGGCGAGCTCGACCACGTCGGCGGGGGGCGGGCCGAGGGCGTTGGCGAGCAGGGCGATGGGGTGGCGCAGGGCCACTTCGACCTGCGGGCGGGCGGTGGCGTCCGTCCAGCCGAGGAGGACCTTGCCCGAGTCGGCAGACCCGAGCTCGGGCACGCCGTGCTTGGCGAGCAGGTCGTCCACGAACTGCCGGTGACCGGCCGGGATCATGCCCTGGAGGCGGCCGACGAGCTCCTCAGGCGCGAAGTCGGCGCCCTCGTAGGAGGCGGGCATGACGACGTCCACGCCGTACGGCTTGCCGTCCACGTTGGCGTCGATCCAGTTGAGCTCCACCTCGAGCTCTTCCGGCGTGAAGTAGAGGGCGCCGAGCACGCCCATGCCTCCCGCGCGGCTGACGGCGGCGACCACGTCGCGGCAGTGGGAGAAGGCGAAGATCGGGAACTCGATACCGAACATGTCTGTGACACGGGTCCGCATGCGCCCGACGATACGACCGCCCCATGGCAAACTGCAACGCGTTCTAGTCTAGAACATTCAGTCTGTTCCGGGTTTTGGAGAACGCGTTCTAGCGGGGCATGCGGCGCCAGATCGCGCGCGGCAGCAGTTTCATGACGGCGAAGACCCAGCCGAGCTTCGCGGGCACCCAGACGCTCGCCACGCCGGAGCGCAGCGCGGCCACCGTGGCGTCGGCGACCTCGCCGGGCGTGCAGGCCATCGGCGCGGGCTTCATGCCCTCCGTCATGCGGCCGATCACGAAGCCGGGCCGGACGACCAGGACACTGGCCCCCGAGCCGTGCAGGGCGTCGCCCAGGCCCTGGCCGAAGCCGTCCAGGCCCGCCTTGGTCGAGCCGTACACGAAGTTGGCCCTGCGCACCCGCGCGCCCGCCACGGACGAGAGGACGACGAGCGTGCCGTGGCCCTGCTCGCGCAGGACGCGGGCCGCGTGCAGCCCGACGGACACGTGCCCGCCGAAGTTCACCGCGACCGCTTCGGCCGCCGCGGCCGGGTCGGCGTCATAAACGTCCTGGGTGCCGAGCACGCCGAAGGCGGAGATCACCACGTCGAGGTCCCCGACCAGCGCGACGGCCTTGTCGAACACCTCCCGGTGCGAGTGGACGTCCAGCGCGTCGAAGTCCAGCACGTGGACCTCACCGGCCAGAGAGGGCGCCTCGAGCGACCGCCCGGCCAGCACCACGCGGGACGCGCCCAGCCGCTCCACGATCGCGAGGCCGATCTCGCTCCTGCCGCCCAGCAGCAGGACCGTGTCGACCGCGCCCAGGGAGTTCTTCACAGCCGCAGCCTCCTGCCCAGGTCGGACTGGAACAGTCCGTGCGGATCGACATCGTCGCGGATCGCGCGCCACTCCGCCAACCGGGGGTAGGTGAGCGGCATCAGCGAGGCGGGCATCCGCGAGTCCTTGGCCAGGTAGAGCCGCCCACCGGCGGCAGCGACCCACTCGTCGAACGTGTGCAGCAGCCGCGCCAGCCCCGGCTGCCCGGCGGGCACGTCGAAGGCCAGCGTCCAGCCCGGCGTCGGGAACGACAACATCCCCCGCGACCCAGCGCCGAAGCGCTTGAGCACCGGGACGAAGGTCGGCATCCCCCGCAGCCGCCCCACGATCGCCCGCAGGGTCTCCTCGGCGCCGAACGGCACGACGAACTGGTACTGCACGAACCCCCGGGGCCCGTACATCCGGTTCCATCCGTCGATCCCGTCCAGCGGGTGGAAGAACGGCGAGATTCCCTGAAAAATCGTCTTACGCCGAGGCGCCTTGTAATACCAGGCCAGGTTGAACGCCTCCACGGTCGCCCGGTTGAGCAGCCCGTTCGGCGCCCACGGCGGCGCTGTCAGCCTGGTACGCGGCGCGAACTCCAGCGACCCCCGCTCGACGTGGTCGCCACGCGTCAGCACCCCTCGCCCGCGCCCCCCGATCAGGTCGATCCAGGCGACGGTGTAGCGGTAACGATCGTCTCCTGAGCTCAGCGCGGCCAGCGTCTCGTCCAGGTCGCGGGTGCGCTCGACGTCCACCCGCATCAGCGCGCTCCCGATCGGCACGCAGGCAAACTCCGCCGAGGTGACGACCCCGGTCAGCCCCATCCCGCCCACGGTCGCCCAGAACAGCGGGTCGTCCTGCCCCAGCCGCCTGGCCTGGCCGTCCGCGGTGACCAGGGTGAGCGCGCGCACGTGCGCGCCGAAGGAGGAGTCGCGGTGGTGGTTCTTGCCGTGCACGTCGGCGGCGATCGCCCCGCCCACGGTCACCTGCCTGGTGCCCGGACTGACCGGGACGAACCAGCCGCGCGGCACCAGCGCGGTCATCAGCTCGTGCAGGCTCACCCCGGCGTCCGCCGTCACCACGCCGTCGGCGAAGCTCCACGACGACAGGCCCGTGCAGTCGAGCACGAGACCGCCGGAGTTCTGCGCCGCGTCGCCGTACGACCTGCCCAGGCCCCTGGCGACGACCCCGCGCGCGCTCGCCTCGACGACCAGCTTGCGCACGTCCTCGCAGGTGGACGGGCGTGCCACCGTGGCCGGGCTGGGCGACGTGCGGCCCCAGCCAGTCAGAAACGTCATGTCAGATAGATCCCCGCGACGACCAGCAGGACCTGGGCCGCGATGAAGACCTGCAACGGCCGGTCACGCAGCACGAGCTCCTCCGGTTCCTCTCCCACACCTCTGTCGACGAGAAGACTATGCCGCAGCACGATCAGGACGAAGGGGACGATGCTCAGCCCGTAGAAGAGGCTCGGGTGTTCGTTGAGCGCCCACAGGCAGTAGGTGACGATCATCGCGCCGGAGCACATGGCCCTGACCGAGGCCAGGTAGGACGGCGAGTAGGCGGCCAGCGTGGCCCGCGTGCCGTTCGCCCCCTGGGCGCGCAGCTCTGCCTCGCGCTTGCCCGCCACGATCTGCAGCGCGCCCAGCGAGAAGACCACCAGGAACCAGCCGGTGACCGGCACGTCGACCGCGACCGCTCCGGCGAAGGCCCTGATGACGTGGCATCCGGCGACCGCGACGAGGTCGACGACCTCCTGGTGCTTGAGCCAGAAGGTGTAGGAGAAGGTGAGCACGAGGTAGCCGGCGACGACGGCGGGCAGCTTCCACGACCCGGTCAGCGCGGCTGTGGCGGGCGCCAGGGCGACCAGCACGACGCCGGCGACCCTGGCCTGCCGTACGGAGATCACGCCCGCTGCGATGGGACGCAGCCGCTTGCGCGGGTGGCGGCGGTCCGCCTCGACGTCGGCCGCGTCGTTGAGCAGGTAGGACCCGCTGGCCGCCAGGCAGAACGCGACGAAGGCCACCAGCGCCCCGAAGAACCCCGGCCAGGTGGTCAGCACCCCGGCGGCGGCCGGAGCGCCGAAGACCAGCAGGTTCTTGATCCACTGGACCGGCCTGGCCGCCCGGACGAAGCCTCGCAACACGGACCACGAAGCCGCCGGCCGAGCGGCCGGCGGCTGGGTGATCACGCTGTCAGAACCCATCAACCCTCGCGTCGCCTGCGCATCATCAGGACGCCGCCCACGATCAGCACCAGGCCCAGGACGACCAGGACCAGCGGGATCGTGGTCTTGATCAGCCCGATCTGGCCCTTGCCGTCAGAGGCGGCCTTGACGAGCGAGTCGACGGTGGCCGGGGTCATCATCGCGGTCGCGACGAACGCCTTGGAGCGCTCGACGCCGTCCGCGGACTTGAGGACCTCGTTGCGCTGCTGCTCCTGCTTGACCGGCGAGCCGGTGACGGGCTCGATCCACAGGGTGTTCTTGCCGGTGTACAGGTGGTCGAGCTGCACGTCGCCCTCGTCGGGCATGTTGAAGACCGAGGCGGGAGCCGTCACGGTCTCGAGCTTGGTCTCCGGGATGTCCTGCTCGAACTTGTAGACCGCCAGCCCGTTGACCTGGTCCTCGCCGACGTACTTGGCCTCGAAGGCCTTGCCCGTGGTGGAGTTGAACACCTTGTAGGGCTTCTTCTCCACGTCGAAGGGGAACTTGTAGATCTGCCCCTCCAGCGTGACCGGGGTCTTGTCGATGCTGACGCCGCAGCAGTTCATGCCGACGCCGGTGTACTTGTCGAAGGCGCTGCGCCGCTCGGAGAAGCTGACGTCCTCCTTGTGGTTGGTGACGTCGCGCACCGCGGTGAACTCGTCCCACACCACCCGGCTGCCCGAGGCGGCGGCGACGTCGCCACGGGTGGTCACGGTGATGTCGAGGTCGCCGGTGAGGACTTTGAGATCGCCCTTGCTGAAGTATTGGGCCGACTTCGCCTCAAGCTTGGCGACGCCGTACTGATTGGGCTTGGCCGCGATGAGCGCCGTCCCGATCTGGAACCGGACGAGCGGCCCTAGCACGAGTAGGAATGCTCCGAGACCTAGGAGCACGATTCCCGCACGGCGCATGGATCCTCCTGGAGGGGCTCAGTGGGGGGATGCTGAGACGAGCGCCCGATATGTACTGAAAACAAGTTCTACTGCGCGGTAATGTTAATGCGGCCTAGTGATCCACGTCACCGAGGGATGCGAAATAGTGACCGAAACAGGTTCTAGGTTGGCGCCTCTCGATGGTGTCCGGGCCCTGGCCGCCTTTGCCGTGCTCGTCTTCCACGTCGCCATGGAGTCCGGCGCGGCGCTGGAGAAGGGGTTCTTCGGCGGGCTGCTGTCCCGCGGCGAGATCGGGGTGCCGATCTTCTTCACCCTGTCAGGCCTGCTGCTGTACCGCCCTTGGGTGAGCGAGGTGCTGGAGGACGGCAGGCGCCCGGAGACGCAGACCTACCTGTGGAAGCGGTTCTTCCGCATCATGCCCGCCTACTGGCTGGTCGTCGCGGTCGCGCTGCTGCTCTGGGGCGAGGCGCACCGCACCGACCCGTGGACGTGGGGCGAGATGCTCCTCCTGCTCCACAACTACGACATCGAGCACTGGTGGTACGGCCTGGGCCCGCGCGGCCTCGGCCAGATGTGGAGCCTCAGCGTCGAGCTGGCCTTCTACCTCACCCTGCCGCTGATGGCGTACCTGCTGCGCCGCTTCGCCCAGCGCGGCGGCGGCGACGTGGCCAGGCGGGCCAAGCGGCTGCTGATCGGTCTGGCCGTCTTCGCCGCGCTCTCCTTCGTCTACACGATCTTCGAGTTCTACCCCGACTACCGGCCGTGGATGAACATGTGGCTGCCGCGCTCGTGGACGTTCTTCGTCCCGGGCATGGCGCTCGCCGTCATCTCCGTCTGGGCCAAGGTCGAGGACGGCCCGGCCAGGCGGATCGTCGCCGCGGTGTCGTCCTCGTGGGGCACCCTGTGGCTGATCGCGGCCCTGGCCTACGTGATCGCCGCCACGCCCGTCACCGGGCCGCGGTTCGTGGGCATCGACGGCGTCTGGACGGCGGTCAGCGAGCTGCTGCTCTACTCGATCATCGCCTTCAGCCTCGTCGCCCCGGCGGCGCTGCTGCAGCCGGGGCCGTCCACGGTCGGCAGGCTGCTGGGCGGCCGCGTGATGAGCTATCTCGGCCGCATCTCCTACGGCGTCTTCCTGTGGCAGTTCGTCGTGCTCTACCTCTGGTACGACTTCACCGGACAGCAGCCGTGGCAGGGCAACATGCCGGTGAACCTGGTGGCCGTCCTGGTGATCACCGTGATCGTCGCCCACCTGACCTACCAGTACGTCGAGGAGCCCGCCAGGCGGCTGATCCGCTACGTGCCTCAGCGCGGGGCGGGGCCAGGCTCGCCGAAGGCCACGGCCCTCAAGCAGAAGGTCTGAGGGCGCCACGAGGTCGGCGTGATCGTCATGCCCTTGCCCACCCCGTCGTGCGGCACGTAGAACAGCGCGCCCATCGGCGTGGTGGCGGGCAGCTCGGCCGCCTTCCTGACGCCGCCCAGGTCGACGGCGACGGTGACCGGCTCTGAGCTGACGTAGCCGAGCACCGCGACCGGCATCGGCCCGCCGTACGACTCCACGGGGAAGACCTTCGACTGCGCGTAGCACTTGGGCGTCGCGTCGAAGAACGGCAGCACCCGGACGACGGGCACGAGCCTGCCGTCGTCGCCGAACACGTACGGAGAACCGGTCGGGCGGGGGTTGAGCATCTTCTCCTTGACCCCGTCAGGCGCGAGCGGCGACAGCACGTAGGAGGTGAGCCTGCGGTTGCCGTTCCACGGCAGGACGATGCTCTCCGGCACCGGCCGCGAGAAGATCTCCGCGTTCTCCGGCGCCGCCGCCAGCGAGGTGCGCGCCGCGTCGAGGTAGGCCTTGACCCGGTCGCCGCTGAGCGTCTTCTCGTAGCCGTTGATGGAGATCAGCGACGCCACCAGGAACGCCGCCGTCAGCAGCGCGCCGACGATCGGCAGCGAGTTGGGCAGCCTGCGCCGGACGGCGTCCGGCTCGTCCTTGACCGGCATGGCGGCCAGCGCCAGGCAGATGGCGAAGACGAGCGCCGCGTCGGCCACGTAGCGGGTCTCGGCCCCCACGAGGTCCCAGGCGGACGCCCTGGCCAGCACGGTGGGCACGGCGTCCGCCGCCACCACGTACCCGGCCAGCACGAACCAGGCCCGCCAGGCGCGCCTGCGGTAGAAGCAGGTCACCGCGATCAGCGCCCCGATGACCACCCAGGCCGCGATCACCGCCAGTGTCGTGGGGTCCGCCAGCCCGCCGTTCGGCGTCACCCCGCCCCAGCGCAGCGGCCCGCCGACGGCGCCGGTCGGGAACGTCTGCCCGAGCAGCCGCCTGACCAGTCCAGGCACCACGTCGGCGTTCGGCGCGTTGAGCGCGTCGGCGCCCGTGGTGTCGCGGCGCAGCAGGTATAACGCCGCGTACCCGGCCAGGACGAGGCCGTGCACCCACCACACGGGCCTGCGCAGCTCGGCCAGTGCCGAGCGCCACCACATCCCGGTCCCCAGGAAGGCGCTGCTGAGCGCGAACACCAGGAAGGGGATGAAGACCCCCTTGGTGGAGAAAGCCATCCCCACGATCGTCCACAGGACGCTCAGCCACCGCCCCCTGCCCGTCTGGACGTACTTGACGTGCGCCGCCAGCGCGGCCACCACGGCGAGCTGCAGCGGCACCGCGTTGAGCGCCGCCGACCACCAGCTGAGCGCGGGCACGGTGAGCGGAGCGAACACGTAGACCGTGAGGACGGCGAGCACGCCGAACCGGTCGCCGAACAGCCGCCGCAGCAGGACCAGCATCATCCCCGAGGCGGCCGCCTGGATGGCGAGCATCACGACCGAGACCAGCGACCAGCTGTAGGGCGCCATCCTGGTCAGCGCCCACACCAGCGCCAGCGCGCCGGGCATGAGGTGCCCCTTGTGCACGTGCGTGAGGTAGTCCCAGGTCAGGCCGGTCCTGTCGGCATCGGCGACGAACAGGAAGTCGTCCTCGATGAAGTAGGCCTTGCCCAGCACGCTCGCCTTGAAGGCCAGCGAGATCACGATGAGCACGATGCCGAAGGTGATCACCGGCCCGGGGCGCAGGGCGGGCAGCGTGATCTGGAAACTAGTGGTGCGCTGCTCGTCGACGGTCACAGCCCCTCCTTCGTCGGGGCTGTGACCAAGGTGCTGTGTTTATTTGTTCTTTCGCTCTGCTCATTCACGGTTACTCCTTAGTAGGCTCCGGCGCGTGGAGACCCCAGAACGCTTCCGCGCGGATCTTGCGAGGTCGGTGCGGCTGCTGCGCGCCTTCCGGTTGGAGCAGAGCGACCCGGACTTCTTCTACGGCACGCTGGCCAGGGACACGGTCGCGCAGCTCAGCACCTACACCGACCTCGACGGCAAGACCGTGGTGGACGTGGGAGGCGGCCCCGGCTACTTCACCGAGGCGCTGAGCGCGGCCGGGGCGCGCTCGGTGTGCATCGACTGCGACGCGGGCGAGCTGCAGTTGCACCGCGACGACATGCCCGACGGGGCGATCCTGGGCAGCGCGCTCGACCTGCCGCTGGCAGACGGCTCCGTCGACGTGTGCTTCTCGTCCAACGTGCTGGAGCACGTGCCCGACCCGCTGCGCATGGCCGACGAGATGGTCAGGGTGACCAGGCCGGGCGGCGTCGTCTACCTGTCGTACACGATCTGGCTGTCGCCCTGGGGCGGCCACGAGACCTCCCCGTGGCACTACCTGGGCGGCCACCGCGCCGCCCGGCGCTACGCCGCGAAGAACGGCAGGCCGCCCAAGAACGTGTTCGGCGAGAGCATGTACGCGGCGAGCGTCGCCAAGCCGCTGGGCTGGGCCAGGCGCAACAGGGACGTCGAGATCCTCGATGCGATCCCCCGCTACCATCCCCGCTGGGCTCGCCATGTCGTGCTCCTACCTGGCATCCGCGAGATCGTCACCTGGAACCTGCTCCTCGTGCTGAGGCGCAGGTGAGGTCCGCCTGCTGAGCCAGAGCCCGGCGGCTATGCAGGCGATTCCGAGGACGGCGCCGCCGATCGGCACGATGATCTCCAGCCAGAGGATCCACCGCTGGTAGGCGGCCGCCGCCTGGAGGTTGTTCGCCACCTGCTGTTCCTGGGTCTTGAGCTGCGCGTCCAGCCGTACGACCTGGCCCTGGCCGTCGTCGGAGGTCAGCGTCTCCTTGAGCTGCTCCTCGGTCTTGACGGGCATGCCGCTGTCCGGCTCCACCCAGATCGTGCGGCGGATCTCCACCTGGCGCCACACGTGCGTCTCGCCGGGCCCGGTGAGGCCGAGCGTGCGGCGCGGCAGCGAGGTCACGTCGCCGAACGGCACGCGTTGCTGGAGGGTGCGCTGCTGGAACCGGTAGGTGTCCACGCCCCTGACCCGCTCGACGCCGTCGAAGATCGCCGGGACGGGCTTGCGCAGGCGCAGGTCGTAGACCTGGTAGTCCTTGGGCTCGGTGCTGAACGGCCAGCGGAGCGCCTGGCCGGACTGGACGGCCCTGTGGTCGTCGTCGACGTACTCGCCGCAGCAGTTGACGATGGCGCCGGTGCGCCGGTCGAAGGCGACGCGGCGCTCGTGGTAGTCGAGCCGCCTGCCCGACTCCGTCTCCAGGGAGTTCGACTCCACCCAGACGGCGGTGTCCTCGTCGCCCGCGAGGGGATCGCCCAGCACCCAGCGCGTCATCACCAGCGGACCCGTACGCGTGCGCAGCGTCTCGGGGTCGAGGAAGGTGGCCGACTTGGCGTAGGTCCTACTGAGCGCCTGCTGCTCCAGCGGCAGCCGGAGCACCTGGTCGTGCAGGACGAACCGCATCATCGGGATCATGGTCAGCAGGAAGGCGCCCATCGCGATGAGCGGGAGGGCGGCGCGCCTGCGGTCGATGACGAGTTTCATGGGCGCGGCACGGCCAGTCCGACGGTCACGTCGCCCGCGCAGAACCCGGTTCCGGCCAGCACGACCTTGTCGAGGTTGTCGGGGACCTTCAGGAAGATCTTGCCGATGCCGCTCTTCAGCGCCAGGTCCGTGGGCCGGTCCCCGATCCACAGCGTCACGGTCGTGTCGCTCCTGGCCGAGTAGCCGATCCTGACCAGGGTGCCCTCCCGCTTCGGCGCGGTGTTGAACAGCGGCACCCCGGTCTGCCCGCCGAGCGAGGGCCAGCAGCGGTCCATGGTGGGCGCCTCGCGGCGCTCACCCCAGATCTCCGCGTCGCGCAGCTTGCCCTGGTCGTCGAAGACCATGCCGCGCAGGGCGGGCGGCTGGGCGTACATCTGGGCCCGCACCTTCTCTGAGGCCAGCGGGGCCAGCAGCCGCGAGGTCTGGCTGTAGAGGCCGTAGGAGGACGGCACGACGTCCGGCGGCACCACCCGGTCGTAGACCGACGCACCTGCGGGCAGCTCGGCCAGCGCGGCGCGGGCGTTGTCCAGGTAGTCGTAGCGCCGGTCGGCGCCCATGTGGGTCTCGAAGATCGTCACCGAGGCCAGCGAGGCGGCCAGGAACCCGCCGAACACCACCCCGGAAGCCCCGAACACCAGCTCCCTGGACGGGAGTTTCCGCCTGTACGGCCTGGCCTCGCCGTCCAGGGGCAGCAGCACCAGCCCGAGCACGAGCGCCAGCACCGGCATCGCGTCGGCCACGTAGCGCGAGTCCGTCCCGGCGAACGCGCCCACCAGGTGCACCCGTCCCCAGAGCACCGGCGCCAGGTCGGCGACCAGCAGGTAGCCCAGCAGGATGCCCCACGCCTGCAGGGCGCGCACCCGGTGCAGCGAGGTGACGAGCACCACGGCGCCCAGGACGACCAGCGAGATCACCACGGCGATCGCGGGCGCGGACGTCACCCCCCAGTCGTTGCCCGCGAACCACTGCCAGGGCCCGCCGACGAACGTGGTCGCGAACGTCCTGCCCAGCAGCGCCCAGGTGAACTCGACGGCCGCCTCGATCGACGGCACACCCGTGGTGCTGGGCACCGACATCGAACGGAGCACGTAGAGGACGGCGAACCCGGCCAGCGCCACGACGTAGGCAGCCCAGGCCACCGCGTAGCGGCGCAGCGCGGTGCGCAGCCCGCCGAAGTAGACGACGGCCAGCGCGAACAGCAGCAGGGGCAGCGCGAACGCCTTCACGAAGGTGAGCAGCCCGACCAGGATCCAGAACGTCGCGGCCAGGACGTGCCTGACGCGCCGGTTGCGCAGGTACATCCAGTGCGAGGCCACCGCCATGGGGATGGCGACCTGCAGGAAGACGGTGTTCAGCGCCGCCGCCCACCACACCAGCACGGGCACGGTCAGCGGCGCGAACAGGAACACGGCCAGCGGCACGAGCGTCGCGGGCCGCCGCCCGAAGATCACCCGCAGCATGCGGTAGACGGCCAGGCAGCCCAGCGCGTGCACGACCAGCGTGCTCCCGGCCGCCAGGCCCCAGCTGTACGGGCCGAGCCTGGTCATCACCCACGTCAGCAGGAAGCTGATCGGCATGAACTGCCCGAAGTGCACGCGGGTCAGGTAGTCGAACGACAGCCCGCCCTCCATGGCCCGCGCGACGAACTCGTAGTCGTCCTCCTTGAAGAAGGAGTGCTGGACGACCTCCGCCTTCCACGCCACAGCCAGGGCGATGAGCAGCATCGCGGTGAGGAACACCCCGTGATGGCGGGCCCACAGCCCCAGCCTGACGAGCGGGGCCGGCACGGTCAGAACCACGCCGCCCTGCGCGCTGCGCTCCGTCGTCTCGGTCATCGCACGCCTCCAGAAGCCAGGGCAGGCGCCGCCACGACGGGCTGGACGTGCAGCGGCTCCCGGTCGGCCGGCACCCACGACAGCAGGTAGCCGAGCACGGGGAGGCAGAGCAGTTGCGAGAGCAGGTCCGTGACGGCTCTGCCGTCCAGGAAGGAGCCTACGGCCAGGCTGAGCGCGGCCAGCAGGAACAGGCCGATCGCCACCGGGCCGCTGAGAAGCCACAGCAGCAGGCGGCGTCGCCGCTTGGGACGCACGTGCGCGGCCAGCCGCTGCGGGCGTACGGCCGCGCCGACCAGGAAGCAGCCCGTGACGACCACGAGCCCGGCGGGCCCGCCGACCCAGAAGCCGAACAGCGCGGCCAGCACGGACACCGAGCGCACGCCCAGCTTGGCGGGCACAGCAGGAGCCAGGCGGCGCCGGTGCCTGCGCCCGAACGCCAGGGCGACCACAAACAGCACGAGCACCCCGCCGCCCGCGAGCGTGGCCCGGTAGGGCGCGTCGGGGGTGTAGGTCATGGTCACCTTTCCCGCCGCCCCCTCGGGCAGCACCCACGCCTGGCGCCAGCCGTCCAGCCGGACGGCCGCCAGCGGCACGCCTTCGAGCGTGGCCTGCCAGCCGGCGTTGAAGTTCTCGTTGACCACCAGGTAGGAGTCGCGCTCTGCCTTCACCTCGACGGTGCGCTCGCCCTCGCCCCACGCGCCGACCTTGACAGGTTCGAGCTTGGTGGCCTGCTGGGTGGCCGCGCCGGGCACGCGGCCCACGACGGCCGAGTCGATCCTGTAGGGGTCGAGCGGCGGGACGGACAGCCGGTTGGGCCCGGTCACCAGGTAGGCGCCCTGGCAGGCCTCGAAGGCGAGCGGCTTGCCGGTCACCACGTCGTTGAGCGTGCCACCGACGATCTTGGTGTTCACCGAGGTGCCGTTGACCTCCAGGGTCGGCCCGTACCCGCACGGCAGCCGCAGCTGGAACCCGCCGAGCGCGCCGAGCTTCCTCACCCCGGGGATGCTGATCTCGGCCACCTCCACCGGCCGGTTGCCCAGCGTGGTGAACTCCAGCGTGATCTTCTTGGCGCGCATCGGCGGGAACGAGATCCGCCCGCCCTCGCCGACCCACGCCTCCCGCGTTCCCCCCTCTGACCGTACGGTCACCCGCACGGGCGGCGCGCCGAGGTAGGAGTCGGGGAACAGCAGCGCGAGCCCGGCCAGCTCCTTCTGCTTGGCGAGCTCCACCGTGAGCGTCGGCCTGGCCTGCAGGGGATCGGCGAACCACACCGTCTTCGGGTCCCCGTCGAACGCCCAGCGCCCGCCGGCGGCGCCGTCAGCCACGGCGGTCGAGGACGCCTTCACCGTAAGCGGGTCCCTGGGCAGCGTGGTGAGCCGCTCGATCGTCTCCCTGTCGGTGAGTACGGCCTGGCCGGAGATGAGCGTGTCGCCCTGCGCCGAGGAGACGAAGGTGCGGTCGAAGCCGTGCCCGTCGTCGCCGAGGATCTCCTGCCTGTTGGAGCAGCTCCAGCTCAGCGAGCCCTTGACGCACCCGGCGACGTCGCCCTGCCTGCTCAGCGAGACGGTCGCCTGCTCGTCGCCCTGGTCGGGGTCGGGCACGACGACGCTGCGCCCCGGCTGGACGCCTGGGATGACCAGCTCCTTGATCCCGACGCGGCTGCCGAGCTCGCTCTTGGGCGCGTAGGCGGTCCTGGTGACCTTGACGCGCAGCTTCCTGATCTTCCCGGCGGGCAGGGCGAGGTCCTGGGCGTCGCCGGTCGGGCGCACGGCCTGCCGTACGGTGCCCGCGTCGGTCTCGACGAGCACCTCGGTGGGCGGCGGGCCGATGACGGAGTTCTCGAACGAGATCCGCACGTAGGGGATCTCCATGGGTTCCTGCAGGTCGACCTGCAGCCACTCCCCCACTGCACCGTTCCATCCCGAGGAGCGCCAGCTCGTCTTCTCGTCGCCGTCCAGGGCGGCATAGGGCTGGTGGCCCTGCTCCCTGGTGTTCGGCATGGCGCTGACGTCGGACTCCGAGGTGGAGGCCTTGACGCCCTGGATCTGGAAGTAGATGGCCGAGGAGACGTACCTGCGCCAGGCGGGTTCCACCACGTCGTTGATCGTCGCCGTGCCGCGGAACTTCTCGTCCTGGGTCATGGTCGCGCTCGAGCTCTGCCGCAGGTCGCTGAAGGCCACCTCCCTGCGGCGCAGGGTGTCGGTGACGACGGTGTCGTAGCGCGGGATCTTCGCGGCGCCCGGGTCGTCGCCGACGAGCACGGGCCGGTCGTCGGTGAGCAGGCCCTGCTCGGCGAGGGTGAGCAGCGCCTCGGGCGCACCGGTGACGCGCAGGGGGCGCCTGGCGTCGAGCGTGCCGACGAGCGGCGCCGGGTCGGTGACCTCGTAGACCTCGACGGCCGAGTAGGGCTGGTCGAGCCAGCCGGCGGCCTTGCCGTACTGCAGCTCGCCGACCAGCGCGCCGAAGCCCTGCACGGGCCTGATCCCCGGGGAGTCCGCGATCGCCTGGTGCACGCGGATGGGCCAGGCCGTGCCGATGGTGTTCCTGTCCAGGTCGTTGCGCACGACGAGGTATTTGACGCCCATGCGGCGCAACGTGCTGGTCAGGCCGGCCGAGCCCTTGCCCGCGGCGAAGCGGTCGTCGATCGCCGCGGTCAGCCTCGACACCCCGGCGGAGCCCCAGGGCACGATGGTGTGCGTCGCCCAGCGGGACTGCAGCAGCGGCTGGAGGGGTTCGTCGAGCGGGCGGCCCCACAGGTACTCGCCGCGCTTCGAGCCGGGGACGGCGAGCACCATCCCGTCGCCGGTGTGGCGGTCGAGCCAGGAGATGGCCTGCTTCCAGTAGTCGGGCACCGAGGAGAAGCCGCCCGCCGGAGCCAGTCCGGCCGACAGGATCGGCAGGCAGGACAGCGTCAGCAGGCCCGCGCCGGCCGCGACCAGCGGGGTGCGCCACCGCACCCGCACGCCCACGAGCAGCCCCGCGACGCCGAGCGCCAGCGGCAGCCGGATGAGGGCGTCGAACTTGTGCACGTTGCGGAACGCGGCCAGCGGGCCGTTCATCAGCTCGACCATGAGACCGGCCTGCGGACCGGCGATCGCGCTGATGTGCCCCGTCGTCACGATCGCCACCCCGGCGACCGCGCTGACCAGCAGGAACGTCCGTTCTGGCAGGCCTCGCCTAGCCAGGCCCGCGATGCCCATCCCGGCGACGGCCGCGGTGACCACAATGAGCCAGGCGCGCGCCGACTGCTCGTTCGCGCTCGGCAGCCACACCTGGCCGTCGACGCTGAGGAAGGAGAGCCAGCTCGACGTGCCGCGCAGCACGTTCGTCAGCGAGGTGACGCTGGTCGTGGCCGAGGCGCTCTCGATGTAGGGCAGGAAGGAGAAGGTGAACTTGCCGAGCAGCAGCAGCGGGATGAGCCACCACAGCGACACCGCCGCGACCAGCGCCAGCCACCAGGCGATCAGCCTGCGCTTGCGCGGGCCGCGCGCCCTGGTCAGCAGGTAGAGCAGCGGCACCACCAGGACGGCCAGCTCGGCTGCCGCGTTGACCCCGCCGCAGAACACGAAGGCGACGGCGGAGAGCGCGGCCGCCCGCCGGGGCGACAACTCGCCCTTCGCCCCCTTGACCAGCGGTAGGAGGATCCACGGGAGGATGGCGCTGGGCAGGAACTCCGAGGAGTTGATGCCGATCAGCGCCTGGGCGTGCGGCGCCAGCGCGTAGGCGAACCCGGCCAGGCAGCGGGTGGCCGACCCGCCGATCCCCATGGCCCTGGCCAGTTGCACGACGCCCAGGAAGGCGGCGCACAGCACGAGCGACATCCACAGCCGCTGCACGCTCCACGCGGGCATGCCGAGCTGCAGCCAGAGGCTGTAGAACGGGCCCATCGGGAACAGGTAGCCGTAGGCCTGGTTCTGCAGGTGGCCGAAGTAGTTGCCGTCCCACAGGTGCAGCGCCCTGCCGAGGAAGCCGAGCGGGTTGACCGCCATGTCGATCTTGGTCTCAGAGATGATCTTCTCTGTGGCCGTGTTGTACGCGATGGCGGCAAGGAGCAGGCAGCAGGCGAAAAGCCGCAAGCGGTGCTTGACCCGAGCCTCGAAGGGCTCGGCCGACTCACCCCGACGAGCTGGCGAGTCAAGGGTCACTGAGGCGCTCCGGCACGGCGATCTAGGAGTTCTTTCGCGATAAGTCCGGTAATGCTAGCTCCAGTCCTTCCCCACGTAAATTCCCCTGCCCACTCACGGCAGGCCCGCGCCACCTCCGCCCTGCGCCTCGGGTCCTCGAGCTCCTTTAACGCACGGTCGACCACGTCGCAGAGCCGCTCGCCCTCGCCGACCAGCCAGCCGGTGACGCCGTGCCGTACCGAGTCGCGCAGGCCGCCGACGTCATAGGCCACGGTCGGTACGCCGAGGGCGGCCGCCTCGATGACGGTCAGCCCCCAGCCCTCGAACTCCGAGGCCGTGACGTGCAGCCTGGCCGCGCCCAGCAGGGCGGCCTTGTCTGCGTCCGCCACGTAGCCGTGCAGGTGCACGCGGCCCTTGAGCGCGGGCTCCGCCGCCTGCTCGGCCAGCGGCCCCAGCTCCGGGCCGCGGCCGACGACGTGGACGTGCAGGCCGGGACGGCTCTCGGCGAGCTCCGCTGCCAGCTCGGCGACCTGGTGCACGCGCTTGTGCCTGATCAGGCGGCCGACATAGATGATCATCGGGTCGCCCTGGGCGGCCACGTCGTTGGCGACCGGCGTCGTCGCGTTGCTGCCGTTCGGCACGATGCCGATCGGCGCCAGCCAGCCGAGCCGCTCGCGGATCTCCTCCTTGGAGGACTCGGAGACGGTGATCGTCGGGCGGTTGCGGTAGAGCAGGCGCGCGACCGGGCCCTCGATGAAACAGCCGATCATCGCCAGCCAGCGCGGCAGGAAGACGTGGAACTGACGGTGGTGCACGTGGTGGATCAGGCTCAGCACCACGGTCGAGCGGCGCACGACCAGCGGCGAGAAGAAGGGGATGCCGTTCATCGAGTCGATGACGACGTCGAACCTGTTCCTGCGCAACATCAGCCAGAGCGGCACCAGCAGGTAGACGAGGTAGCAGTTGCCCATGCGGCGGAGGTCGATGCCCTCACGCGACTCGGCGCGCGCCTGGCCGGGCTCGCGTCCGGTGACGAAGGTGACCGCGGCGCCCTGCGCGAGGAGGTGGCGGCAGACCTGCCAGGCGTACTCCTCCGCGCCTCCGGCGGCCGACTGGCTCGGCTCGCGGAAGTTGAGCATCGCCACGCGCACGCCCTGCAGCATGGGCAGCGCGCCTCCCGCGTCCTCCATGCTGATTCGCGGCCGTGGCACAGTCGGCAGGACCGGAGAGGGATCCGCGCTCCGACGGGTGAGAGCCACGCTCGCTCCTTGCTGTCCGGGGCTTTTTGGGCATGGCGAAGCCACGCGCCGTACTTATGGCAGGGGAAGAGGTAGGGGTTAACGGGTGCCGTAGTTGTACAGGGGCGCGTTCGGTGGTGCGGGAACGGGCGAAGCGACATTCACCACCGCGGCCGAGGCGCCGACAGCCAGTACGGCTCCGATCACGAGGGCAATGATCACCTTGAGCACAGCGTCTCCTTCCAAACTGGGGTGGCGCAGTGTGCAGAGGCTAGAACGTGATACAGGTCATAATCCACACTCTTCGTCAAACCGTGATAAAGCAAGTTACCCTCTGGTAAGTCACGAAATCTGACGTTACTGCAGCTCAACGGCGCAACAACAGCACCTCTCGACCCTCGAAAATTGGGTCCCAGGTGGGGAGCATCGACCGGAACATGTTCTCGTTTTCAACGACCAGCACGTAGCGCACGCCTGCGGCGTCGAGCGCCTCGGCGAGGTGGCCGGTCGCCATCGCGGCGCCGATGCGGCCACTGAGCGGATCCTCGCCGCGCACGGTCAGCCTGGTGCCGTCGGATCGGCCTACAAGCAAGGAATCGTTCCAGATCACCTGGCGGGCGAACAGCTTGGTGGCGGGATCGAGCATGATTCGCCCGCCGTTCCAGGCGAAGGCCCGGTGCGCGCCCCACGGCAGCGAGAGGAGGGCGCCCGGGGTGGGGTCGTCGTTGACGATGCGCTGCACCTGGCGCCAGTCGTCGGGGTAGTCGACCGCCGCCATGCTGCCGAAGGCGCCCAGGGCGAAGGTGGGGAGGACCAGGAGGGGTACGGCCAGCGCCATCGCACCCGCTCTGGGCACGAGGGCGGCGAAGCCCATGGCGGCGGCGAGCACGAGGGGGGCGAGGTAGAGCTGCCCGTCGCGCAGCGGCCCGAAACCGGACCACAGCCCGATCAGGCCCTTCGGTACGGCAGGCCACAACGCCCCGACCACCGCGACCCCCAGCCCGACAACGGCCGCGACCGCCAACCCCGCCCACCACGAGGGCCGCTGCCCCCTCTTTGGAGGCGACCCCTCTCCGGAGGGCAACCTCTTCATGGGGGGTGTCCCCTTCATGAAGGGTGATCCCTCCTCGCGAGGGTGGCGGCGGAGGGCGGCGAAGCCGGTGAGGGCCACCAGGGCGAGTGTCAGGCGCGCTGTGGCCAGCCACCAACCGTCCTGACCGGGAACCCCTGCCTGGGCGTTCCAGATGCCTCCCAGGGACAGCAGGCTGCCCACCACGCCGAACGGCCCGTCGGCCCGCGCCGCGAAGGCGTCCACCCCCGCCGGGTCCGTCACCGCCGGAGAGGCCAGCGCCGGGACCAGCCACGGCAGGCTCAGCACCACCATGACCCCCACCGCCCAGACCGCCCGCCACCCGCGGAGCAGCAGCGCCACAGGCAGCACGGTGAGCGCAGAGACCAGCATCGCCTGGAACCCGCCCACGGCGGCGGGCAGCAACGCCACCGCCAGCCGTACGACGGAGAAGGGACGGGCGGCGACCGCCTTCACCGCCCACGGGAGCCCGGCCACGCCGAGCAGCAACGCCCACTGCCCCAGGAGCAGTCGCTGGGCGAGGTAGATGTTCCACGCGTAGAAGACGGCGGCGGCCAGCCGGGGCACCGTACGGCCGGACGGCACGAGCGCGGCGGCCCCACTCGCCGCCAGCACGAAGATCGCGAGCAGCAGCCCCTTCTCCACCAGCGGCGAGGGCAGCACAGAAGAGAGCAGCGCCGCCACCTGGTCGCTGGGCACCGCACGCGGAAATCCGCTACCGGGGAGCACGAAGGGCGGGTCGGGCACGAAGACCAGGTCGTACCGGAGCACGAACCCCGGCAACAGCGCGGGCCCCAGCGCGAGCACACCGAGTGCCAGGCCGAGCAGAGCAGGCAGCAGCACGGGGAGACGCCCGGGGAGGCTCGGGGCCAGGCGGCGGGAGAGCCGAGGACGCGCCGTCATCACCACCCCCGCATGTCCTGGAAATTTGCAGACATGCGCAGGTTAGCGGCCCGGGAGCGATACCCGGGCCGCCCCAACCGCGCTCAGTCGCGCGGCAACCCCAGCATGCGCTCGCCGATGATGTTGAGCTGCACCTCCGTGGTGCCGCCGTAGATCGTCATGGCCCTGGTCGCGAGCACCGCCCGGTTCCAGTAGCCGGGGTCACCCAGCTTCACGTCCGCTGCCACGACGGAGGCCGCGCCCTGAAGGCTCACCGCCGTCTCCGACACGTGCTGCGCGTGCGACGTCGACAGGAACTTCCGCACCGAGGCGTCCGCCCCGGGCTCGGCCCCCGCGAGCTGCTTCAGCGTCACCCGGAGCGACAGCGCGTTGATGGAGTGCCCCTCGCAGATCACGTGGGCCAGCTCCACCTCCTCCACCGGCGTCAGCGTACGGCCGAGCCGTGAGACCAGCCCGAGCAGGTCGGGCACCGACGACCCGGTGCCGCCCGACCCGGAGGACAGCGAGACGCGCTCGTTGGACAGCGTGTTGCGCGCCACCCGCCACCCGTCGTTGACCTCGCCGACCACCAGGTCGTCAGGCACGAAGACGTCGTCGAGGAAGACCTCGTTGAACAGGTTCTCCCCGGTCATCTCGGTGAGCGGCCTGACGGTGACGCCCGGCCCCTTCATGTCGACCAGGAAGTAGGTGATGCCGTCGTGCTTGGGCTTGGAGGAGTCGGTGCGGGCGATGCAGATGCCCCACTCGGCGACGTGCGCGACGGACGTCCAGATCTTCTGCCCGTTGAGCTTCCAGCCGCCCTCGACGCGCTCGGCCTTCATCTGCACGTTGGCCAGGTCGGATCCGGCGCCGGGCTCGGAGAAGAGCTGGCACCAGATCATCTCGCCGCTGAGCGTCTTGGGCAGGAAGCGCTCCTGCTGCTCGACGGTGCCGTAGGAGGCGATGGACGGCACGACCCACGCGCCAATGATCATCTGAGGCAGCTTCACGCGGGCTGCCTTGAGCTCCTGCTGGATGAGGACCTGCTCCAGCGGCTTGGCGTCGCGGCCCCACGGCTTGGGCAGGTGCGACATGACGAACCCGCGCGTGGCGAGCGCGCGCTTCTGCTCCTGACCCTCGAGGGCCGCGATTTCGGCGATCTCGGCGGCGATCCCGGCACGCAGCGTCTCCGCGTCGTCGGGGAGCTCGACCTCCATCTCCCGAGACACCCCCTGCAGCGCGAGCGCGGTCACCGAGGCGGCCCACTCCGACGAGGAGCCGAGCAGGGCGCGCAGGGTGAGGGCGCGGCGGTAGTAGAGGTGCACGTCGTGCTCGAAGGTGTAGCCGATGCCGCCGAACGTCTGGATCGCGTCCTTGGCGCACTGCACGGCCGCGTCCGGGGCCATGACCCCGGCGATCGAGGCGGCGAAGGACAACTCCTTGCCCGAGGCGCGCGTGGCGTCCCAGACCGTGGCCCTGGCCTGCTCCAGCGCGACCAGCATGCGCGACAGCTTGTGCTTGATGCCCTGGAACTGGCCGATCGGCCGCCCGAACTGCTCGCGGACCTTGGCGTACGCGGCAGCGGACGTCACGCACCACGACGCGAGCCCGACCGCCTCGGCGCCGAGCAGGATCGCGGCGAGGTTGAGCACGTCAGGACCCTCGACGCCGTCGAGCACCCGGTCGGCTGGCACGGTGACGTCCGACAGCTCGACCTTGGCCACCGCGCGGGTGATGTCGAGCGACTTGACCGGCGTCACGGTGGCGGCGGAGGCGTCGACGGCGATCCAGTCCTCGCCCTCGTCGGTGAACACGGGGAGCACCAGGATGTCGGCGAGCGCGCCGCCCAGCACCGGCTCGGCCGTACCGGAGACGACCAGGGAGCCGTCCTCGTTCCGGGTGCCGTTCAGCGCGGACGCCAGCGCAACCGCGCCGGTCACGGAGCCGTCGGCGAGGCCGGCGAGCAGGCCGTGCTGCTTGGAGGCGTGGATCACCGCGCTGGCCAGGACGGTCGGCACGTAGGGGCCGGGCGCCATCCTCTCGGCCAGCGCCTCGATCGCCACAGCCGTCTCCAGCAGGCCGTAGCCGGAGCCGCCTGACTCCTCCGGCAGGTGCAGACCGAGCAGGCCCTGATCGGCGAGCCCGGACCAGAACGCGGGGCGCCCCCCGGTGTCGGCCCGCACCACTTCGGCGGGGATGTTCCGTTCGGCCCAGCCGCTCACAGAATCGCGGAGCGCCTCGTGCTCCTCGCTCAAACCGATCGCCATGTGTCCATCCTCCAGCGGGGTTCCCGTAGTGCCAGAACCATATTCTAGAGGATACTTCTATGCGAGACGTAGACGCCCTTCCCAAAGACTTCCCAACAACGCGGGACCTCTCCCGGAGCCCAACAGAATGACCCACCCCCTCACAGAGGTGCGGCGCGGATGCGTCCATGGTCTTTCTGGCAGAGCTCTACATTGGTCTTTCTGACAGGGCTCTACAGGGGACGTAGCCCCTCGACGAGGGTGTTCAGATCGCGCCAATGGTCCTTGCCCGAGTCCGGGATCGTGGCCAGCACCATCGCGGGCTTGGTCTTACCCACTTCGACCACCGCGACCACGGCCTGTGAGGTCTTGTCGCCGTAGGAGACCTCGAACCCGAGCACCCACCCCGTCCCCGTCGCGAGCTTCTGTGAAGCGTTCCACGTGACGTCCGAGTCGGCCGGGAACTGCGTGCGCACCGCCCACTGCGCCGCCCGAGCCGCCAGCGCGCGGTAGTCGGCCTCGCTGGACGGCTTGGCGGGCGTCGCCCCGGGCAGCATCGCCGAGGCGATCATCGTGTGCGGCTGCGCGACCTTCCCCGACCGCTGCGCGATCGTGAACGGAGCGTACGACTTGAGCTTCCACGGCTTCCCCAGCCGCGGATACTCCACCTTGGACTTCTTGTCCGAGACCGTCCCCACGACCTTGGTGGCCGTCCCGGGCAGCGCGGCCAGCGGCACGCCGGCGGGCACCGGCGGCAGATCCGACCCGGGCACGCTCTCCGAGGCCGCCCCCGACTGCGAGATGCCGACCGCCTTGGGCTTGTCGCCGGAGAAGAGCGTGAACACCAGCACGACGGCCAGCACCGTCACCAGGATCGCGCCGACCAGGTAGGCGGTCTTCATCGAGACGTCGCCGAGGCGCCTCTTGGGAGGCGGCGGCGGAGGCAACGGCGGAAGCGGCGGCAGCGGACGCGGGATCCTGACCGTCTCGTCAGCGGGCAGGACGACGCGCTGGAACGGGGTCGTTGGGGCCTCGTAGGAGGGGTGGTAGGGCTCCGGCCCGGTGTTGTGGTCGCCCATGAAGTTGAGATTACGTCACGAGAAGTACCTCTTTGTGAATAGAACGACATTCTGTAGGGTCCCTCGCATGAGGGGCTTCTACGAGATCGCCGCCGCCGACCCCAGCCGACCCGCCGTCCTCAGGCCGGAGGTGTCGTACGGCGAGCTGCTCGCCAGAGCCAACCGCGCCTCCAACGCCATGACCGAGCGCGGCATCGGTCCAGGGGACGCCGTCGTCACCGTCCTGCACAACGGCCTCGACGCGCTCACCGTGATGCTGGCCACCTACCAGCTCGGCGTCTACCACGTGCCGGTCAACTGGCACTACACCGCCGAGGAGATCGACTACATCGTCGCCGACTGCGGCGCGAAGCTGGTCGTCACCGGCGAGCTCCCGCTGTCCGGCGACGAGGAGGCCCCGGAGCACCGCCGCGCCGGGTCGATGATGCTCTACACCTCGGGCACGACCGGCCGCCCCAAGGGGGTCCGGCGCAGGCTGCTCGACCTGACCCCGGAGGAGCTGCACCCGATCCTGGTGCGCAAGAGCTACCGGCACTTCGGCCTGCCGTTCGGCGGGGTGCACCTGGTGTGCTCGCAGCTCTACCATTCGGCACCGTACGGCCAGGCCATGATGGCGCTGCACTCGGGGCACACGATCGTGGCCCCCGAGCGGTTCGACGCGTCGCGGACGCTCCGTGACATCGAGGCGTTCGGAGTCACCAATGCCTTCATGGTGCCGACGATGTTCCACCGGCTGCTCGCCGTACCGGATCGCGAGAAATACGACCTGTCATCGCTCACCCACCTCTACCACGGGGCCGCGCCGTGCCCGCCCGCGACCAAGCAGGCGATGATCGACTGGGTCGGGCCCGTCGTGTGGGAGTACTACGGCTCGACCGAGGCCGCCGTGGCCACGATGGTCTCCTCGGCGGAGTGGCTGGCCAGGCCGGGCACCGTGGGCAGGGCCATCGACGGGATGCGGTTCGTCATCGTCGGCGACGACGGCGAGGAGGCGGCGCCCGGCCGGCCTGGGCTGGTCTACATCGGCGGGATCAACCGCTTCCAGTACCACAACGACCCGGCCAAGACCGCCGACGCGATGCGCGGGCAGGACTACACGCCGGGCGACATCGGCTACCTCGACGACGACGGCTACCTGTTCCTGCTCGACCGCAGGACGGACCTCATCATCTCGGGCGGCGTCAACATCTACCCGGCCGAGATCGAGGCCGTGCTGCTGGAGCACCCGTCGGTGGCGGACGTGGCGGTGATCGGCGTGCCGGACCCTGAGTGGGGGCACAAGGTCGTCGCCCTCGTGCAGCCGTCGGGAGAGGTGACCGAGGGGCTGACCGCGGCGCTGCTCGCGCACTGCGAACCCCGGCTGGCCAGGCTGAAGCACCCCCGGGTGATCGAGTACCTGGAGAGCCTCCCGCGGACCCCCACAGGCAAGCTGAGCAGGAAGAACGTGCGCGAGGCGTATCTTTCTGGGTAGGTAACGCCGCATGTGGAGGACTTGCGCAGCCATCGCGCTACTACTCGTCGCGGGTTGCTCGGCGCCCGCACCCACCGCTGCCACGCAGACGCCCTCGGCCTCCGCCCCGGCGGTCGAGCCGCAGTCGCTGGAGGCGGCCTACGAGCAGGTCATCACCCAGGTGCTCCCGTCGATCGTGCAGATCACCACGAAGGTCGGGCTCGGCTCCGGCATCGTCTACGACTCGGCAGGGCACATCGTCACCAACGCACACGTCGTCGGGGAGGCGACGGAGATGGAGGTGACGCTCGCCTCCGGCGGTACCGCGCGCACCGCGAAGCTCGTCTCGTCGTTCCCGCAGGGCGACCTCGCAGTGATCAAGGTGGACGACCCCAGCGGGCTGCGCCCGGCCAAGTTCGGCGACTCGTCGAAGCTGAAGATGGGCCAGATCGTGTTGGCCATGGGCAACCCGCTCGGCCTGTCCGGCAGCGTCACCAACGGCATCGTCTCCGCGCTGGGCCGCACGGTCAGCGAGCCGCAGGGCGAGGGGTCGCCCGGCGCCACGATCCAGAACGCCATCCAGACCTCGGCAGCCATCAACCCGGGCAACAGCGGCGGCGCGCTCGTCGACCTGCTGGGCCAGGTGATCGGCATCCCGACGCTCGCGGCCACCGACCCCGAGCTCGGCGGCGGCGCCGCCCCCGGCATCGGCTTCGCCATCCCGAGCAACACCGCGACCGACATCGTCGGCCAGATCATCAAGGACGGCAAGGTCACCAACAGCCACAAGGCCGCGCTCGGCATCAGGGGCATGACCGTGGCCGGCGCCGACGGCTCCCCAGCGGGCGTCGGCGTGGCGCGGGTGGAACCGGGCAGCGGCGCCGAGCAGGCGGGCATCAAGTCGGGCGACGTCATCACCTCGGTGAACGGCACGCCGACGCCGACCATGCAGGCGCTGTCCGAGGTGCTGTCCGGGCTGCAACCAGGCGACCAGGTCAAGGTCGAGCTCACCCACCCGGACGGCTCGACGGACACCGTCACCGTGACGCTGGGCGAGCTGAAGGTCGAGTGAGCCCTGGCACCAGGGCCGCCGTCACCGCCAGCGAGGCGACGGCGGCCAGCGCCATGGTCGGCGGCACCGGCAGCACCTCCGCGACCGTGCCGGTGAGCGCGGCCGCCAGCGCCTGGCTCGACTGCATGCCGCTGCCCGCCAGCCCGAGCGCCTGACCGCGTATCGCCTCGGGCACTGCGGCGACGTACCACTCCTGCGTCCCGAGGTGCCCGGCGAAGCCGAACGAGGCCACCGCGACCAGCACCGCGCCGAGCCACGGCCCCGGGCTCAGGAAGAAGACGAGGTACGGCACGCCGAGCAGGACGTAGAGCGGCGTGGCGAGCCTGACCCGCTGCTCCGGCGTCGTCCAGCGGCCGATCACCAGGTCACCGGCGAGCATGCCGCCCGCCGCCGCCATGAACATCACGCCCGCGTGCTCGCCCGCGAAGGGCACGTAGAGGGCCTCGGCGCCGACGATCAGCCCGTTGGGCACCCACTGCACGAGCAGCAGCCGACGCAGGCGCCGGTCGGCGAGCAGTTCCCTGACCCCGGCCATGGACGGCCGCGCCGTCGAGCGCGGCGCCCGCCGCCGCAGCCCCGCGCGGAAGACCACGGCCAGGACGACCTCCAGGACGGCGGCAGCCCACAGCCCGGCGCGCGGCCCGACCAGGGCGAGCAGCAGCCCGGCCCCGCCGAACCCGGCGATCTGCATGCCGCCGACCGCCAGGTTCAGCGCCGACCTGCCCAGCACGTACCCGTTGCCCGGCAGCACGTCGGCGGTGAGCGCCATCCCGGTGGCCCGGCTGACGGCGTCGAAGAACCCGGTGGCCATGACGACGGCGAGCGCGCCCCAGATCGGCAGCGCGCCCGACGCGACCAGGGCCAGTGAGGCGGCCCGCACCAGGCACCACCCGGCGAGCACGGCGCGCGGCGGCAGCCGGTCGGCCAGCGAGCCGAGCACCACCGATCCGAACGCCTGGGGCAGGAACCCGGCCAGATACGCCATGGCCGCCAGGAAGGGCGAGCCGGTGTCGGCGTAGACGAGCGTGGACAGGCCGAGCGTGGCCATGGTGCCGCCCGCGACGCTGAGCGTGGTGCCTGCGAAGAGGGTCCTGAACTCGCCGATGGCGAAGACTTCGCGATAGGTCCGCATGGGTCAGAGGCTCGTACGGCCCGGCCCGCGCGGGCTATTGTTTCGTCGGGAGGCGAAAGTGGCCTACTTGGAGTGCACTCCGGAGGACCTCGCCAGAACCAGGTTCGGCCTGTCCCCGATGTCACAGGTCGTCGGCGCCATCTGGGCGCTTTCCGGCCACGTCGCGCCGGGCATCGCCCCGTGGACGGCCCGCGTGCGCGACCGCTACCTCGCCCTGCGCGCCGCCGACCCGGTGCTCCACGCGCTGGAGCGGCTGCTCGGCTACACCGACTACGTCCCCGACTTCTTCTGCGTCCCGCCGTCGAGCATGGCCACCACCTTCGAGGAGGAACTGCGTGCCGTACGGCTGACGCCCTTCTCCCGCGAGCGTGCCGACCTCGTGCTGGCCCACGGAGGGCGGCCCTTCGACACGGCCTTCGACGAGCCAGGCCGGGTGGCCGACGCCTTGGAGACGGTCTGGCGCGAGCTGCTGGCCCCCGGCTGGCCCAGGCTGCGCGCCCTGCTGGAGCGCGACGTCGTGCAGCGGGCGGGCAGGCTCTCCGTGTACGGCTGGGAGCGGGTCTTCTGGTCCCTCGACATCGACATGGTGACCGAAGGCGACAAGATCCTGCTCGGCAAGGACCACGGCCAGCCTCGCCACGTGCTGGGCGGGGTCGGTGTCGTGCTCATCCCCAACGTGTTCGGGATGCGCTGCCACTACCTCGACCCGCCGCGCGCCTACGGCCACACCTACCACGCGCTCGGCGCGGCCGCCCTGTGGGAGGACGACGCACCGGCGCCTGGCAGCCTGGTGGCGCTGCTCGGCAGGGGCAGGGCGACCGTGCTGCAGGCGCTCGACGCGCCCGCGAGCACCAGCCAGCTCGTCGCCCGCCTCGGCATGACGCTCGGCGGCGTCGGCGACCACCTCGCGGTGCTGCGCAGGGCCGGTCTCGTGACGCGCAGCCGCAGCGGGCGCAACGTCCTCTACGCCCGCACCCCGATGGGCGACGCCCTCATCGACCACACCTAGCGCAGGCCGGGCGGGTGATCCGGTAGTAGGCGACCGACGCGACGGCCAGCCCGATCCCCCACAGCACGTAGCCGGGCACGGCCACCCACATGAACGCGGGCTCCTCCAGCGCCCCCTCGACCGTCTCCCGGATCATCTGCGTCATGCCGACCCCGAAGTAGGCCAGCAGCGCCACCGCGATCGCGAACCCGGGCCCGACGACCAGCCAGCGCGGCACCCGCCGTCCGGCCAGCGGCAGCACCCAGCGCGGCCAGACCTTGCCCCACCCGTGCGCCAGCGCCAGCGGCAGCAGCACCCCGCCGAGCAGGAAGCCCGCCTCGAAGACCAGCAGGGCCGGGCTGTCGGTGTAGGGGATGCTCACCCCCATGGTCGTCTGCGCCACGATCCTGATCAGACACCCCGCCACGGCCGCGTAGGCGCCGGCGTAGGCCCAGCGCGGCGTCGACTCCAGCCGCGGGATCCCCACGCACCGCCCGCACCCCTCCCGCGTGCGGCGCATCCACGACAGCGCCGTCGCCGCCGTGAGCAGCCCGACCGACAGGCACGCGCCCCTGCTCAGCAGCCCGGGAACGTCCTGCGGGATCCCCAGGCCGGGCAGGATGCCGCCGACCACGTCGAGCAGGAACATCGCCGCGGCGGAGACGAGCCCGATCCCGATCAGCCAGGCGGCCACGATGAGCACCCTGCGCCCACCGCTCGCCCGCAACCCGGCGACCACGGCCGCGGCGGCGACGCACAACACGATCACCAGCCAGGCGGGGAACGTAAGGTCCCGGCCGAACACCCAGGCGGGCGCGTGCCCAGCCGCCCAGTAACCCTGCAGGCCCGCGTAGGCGAGCGCGCCGACCAGTGCCGCACGCGGCACCCAGACCATCCATCGCGTCATGCCTCCACCCTCGCGCGGGCACGCGCGCGTAGGCTCACCCGCGCTGGGGAGGCGCCTCCCCCTACGGGGTGAAGATGATCTCGACGCGGCGGTTCCTGGCCCGGTTGGCCGCGCTGGGCCTGCCGTCGACCACGTTGGGAACCCTCGGCTTGGCCTCGCCGTACCCCTTGGCCTCGAAGGTCAGTCCTGGCAGGAGAACGGCCAGCTCCCGCTGCACGGCCAGGGCCCTGCGCTGGGACAGGCTCACGTTGTAGGCGTCTGCGCCCTGGTCGTCGGTGTGGCCCTCGATCCTGACCGTGCCCGCCGTCCTCACCTTCCGCGCCACCTGCTTCAGGCGCAGCTTGGCCTTGGGCGTCAGCACCCACTTGTCGAGGGCGAACAGCACGTCGCTGGTCAGCGCGACGGTGACCTCCTCGCCCTCGGTGGACTCCGTCTCGCTGCCGTCGAGCGAGTCGACCACGGCGATGACGTCCTCAACGGGGGCGACGACGTCCTCGACGGGCGCGGTCGGGTCGGCGCCCACGAGGAGGCTCACCGCCAGGACCAGGCTAGGAAATCGGAACATCGGTGAACACACCCAGCACTCGGAGATCCACGTTGACCTTGGTGACGTCCTGCGGCGGGGCGGCGAACGTCGCGTGGTGGGAGAGCATCTCGCCCGGGTCGGTGTAGACCTCGTAGTCGGAGCACAGGCACTTCGACCTGGGGTAGGTACCGGTGCGCGCGACGCGGTAGATCTTGCCGTTGGCGGTGTCGACCAGATTGACTCCGGCGACGGTCAGCCCCATGTCGTCCATGCCCATGCTGCTGGTCATCTCCCAGTTCTCGCTGCCGACGTTGGTGACCGTCCAGGTGAGCGTGGCCAGCTTGCCCTCGCGCTTGAGCCCGGTGATCTTCACCTCGAGCTCGGTCTTGCCCGACTTCAGCTTCCGCTGGGCGATGGCCTTGCCCTGCTCGGGCTGCGCGGTCGCCTGCTCCTTGGGCGGAGGAACCGTCGTGGCCGCGGTGGTCACGGCCTGCTTCTCCTCGCCGCTGCCGCCGCTCTGCGGCTGGCCGGGGAGCATCCCGCAGCCGGTCAGCGCAGCAGCCAGTACGGCCAGCGCCAGCGTCCTTCGCATCGTGTCGTCACCTTCGGTCGTCGGATCTCGCGAACGCGCTCGACGTTAGGCGGCCGACCTTCAGGATCCGTATAGCCCGCTATATCCGCAGACCCCGGCGGCGTCGGGCCTCTCGCGCCAGCGTTTCCGCCGCTGCCCGCCCGCGCCCATCACCGAGCCTGTCAAACTCTCCCATAGCGGATGTAACCGCATCAACCGCCCCATCTACCTCATCCGCATCAAGGTAGGCACCCGCCTGGACGAGCAGGGCGTGCGCCCGCCCCCGCCGGTCGCCGTGCCCGGTGAACGCCTCCAGCGCCTCCCCTGACGCCGCGACCGCCTCGTCCGGCCTGCCCTCAGCACCGGCGACCCGCGCGAGCACCAGCAGAGCGGCGGCTGCGGGCAACACGTCGCCGAGCCGCCTGCTGATCTCCAGGCCCCGCCGCGCGCACGCACCGGCCTCGGCCGTACGCCGCGCGTCCAGGTGCAGCCGGGACAGGTCGAGCAGCGCCTCCGCCTCGCCGCGCGGATCGCCCAGCTCGCGGTAGGCGGCCAGACCGCGCTCCAGGAGCTCCCGATCTGCTCGTACGGTGCCCAGCGCGCGCAGCGCGTCCGCCCTGCCGCGGGCGTCGGCCGCCGCTTCGAAGACGGCCAGGCACCTGACGAAGCAGCGCTCGGCCTCGCCGGTGCGCTCCTGGGCCAGCCGCACCAGGCCCAGCCGGTGGGTGACCCTGGCCAGTTCCACGCCGTCGACCAGCGGCTGGGCGGTCTGCAGCGCCATCGCGGCCGCGTCGAACCTGCCCTCGATCCTGTGCAGGTCGGCCAGGGAGCGCAGCAGCAGCGCCTCGCCGCGCCGGTCACCTGCCGCGCGGGCGGCGTCCAGGCCGGTCGCGGTGGTCTCCTGCCAGTCGTCGTGATGGGCTCCGAGCTCGAAGAACGGGGTCAGGTAGAACGCCAGCCGCCAGGCGGGCTCGTGCAGACCGGCGCGGTGCAGGTCGGCCACGGCCGCCACCAGGAACCTGCGCTCCGCAGCCAGCCAGCGCGCTTCGGCGGTGAGGCGGGTGGTCTCCAGCCGCTGCTGCTCCGCGGTCCTGGCGACGGTCAGGCCTGAGCCTGGTTCCGCGGGCAGGAGCGTGGCTCTGGCTCGCCTGGCCCGGTCGAGCAGCTCCCCGGCGAGCCCGTCGAGGACCGCGCGCGGACCGCCGTCCTCCTCCGCCAGGCGTTCCGCCGCGTAGAGCCTGGTCAGGTCGTGCCAGCCGTACCGCTCCTGGCCTGCGGCGTCGAGGCCGCGCGACTGCAGCAGCCCGGCCTCGACCAGCGCCTCGGCCTCCTTGCCCGTGATCCACGAGGCGAAGTCCTGCGCGGTGAACGCGCCCAGGCGGCGCAGCAGCCGCTGCTCGCCGGCCGTCAGCCCCTGGTAGCCGAGGGCGAGGCTGCTCCTGACCGCCAGGTCGCCCGCGCTGAGCTCGTCGAGCCTGCCGCGCTCGTCCGCGAGCCTGCCGACCAGGTGCGCGAACGTCCAGCCCGGCCGCCTGGCCAGGCGCGACCCGGCGATGCGCAGCGCCAGCGGGAGGCGTCCGCACAACTCGACCAGCCGCTCGGCCGCCTCGGGCTCCGCGCCCGTACGGTGCCCGCCAGCGACGGCGGCGAGCATGGCGAGGGCCTCTTCCCGGTCCAGCACGCCCAGCTCGTAGGCGCGGGCGGCCTCCAGGCCGTAGAGAGGGTTGCGGCTGGTGATCAGGGTCAGGCTGCCCTGGCCGGTGGGCAGCAGGGGCCGCACCTGGGCCTCGTCCCTGGCGTCGTCGAGGATGACGAGCAGGCGGCGGGTGGCGGCGAGGCTGCGGTAGAGGCGCACCCGATCGTCCAGCGCGGCGGGGATCGCGCCCTCGGAGGCGCCCAGGGAACGCAGCAGATCCTCGAGCACCGAGCTCGGCGTCCTGGACCCCAGCTCGGCGAACAACTGCGCGCCGGGAAAACCCTGCTGCCCGGGTGACGCGTGCGGGTCGGTGGAGCGGCAGTGTTCGGCGGCGGCGTGGATGACGAGGGCGGTCTTGCCGGTGCCCGGAGGGCCGTGCACCACGAGGTGGACCGGTGCGGTCCCCTGCTGGGCGCGGATCCACGCCAGGGCGTCCCGCCGCCCCTCAAAATCCGAAATATCCGGCGGCGTCTCGTAAAGCTCTACCTGCGGTGAACCGTCCAGCACGCGCTGATGCGCCTCCTGGAGCTCCTGCCCAGGCTCCAACCCCAGCTCGTCCACCAGGATCCGCCGCGCCTCCCGATAGGCGCCCAGGGCCTCCGACCGCCGCCCGCCCGCGTCGAGCGCCTCGACCAGCCGCGCCCAGGCCCGCTCGCGCAAGGGATAGGCCCCCACCAGCGCCCGCAACTCCCCGACCAGCTCGGCTCCCCGCCCCAGCCGCAGGTCGAGCGCGATCCGCTCCTCCTGCGCCGTGAGCCTGAGCTCCTCCAGCGGTACGGCGTGCGCCCTGCGCAACTCCACCGACTCCACGTCGTCCAGCGCGGGCCCGCGCCACAAGGCCAGGGCCTGACGCAACCCCTCGGCCGCCTCGCCCAGCAACCCGGCGTCCCGCGCCCGCCGCGCCTCCCGCACGAGCCGCTCGAACCGGTGCGCGTCCACCTCCAGCGGGTCGACGTCGAGCACGTAGCCGCCGGGCACCGTCCTGATGCCCGCGACCAGCTTGCGCAACGCGCTCACGTACACCCGCAGCACCGCCTCGGCCGAGGCCGGCGGCTCGTCGCCCCACACGTAACCCGCCAGCCTGTCCAGCGTGACCAGCCCGCCCGCGTGCAGCATCAGCGCGGCCAGCACGGCCCTGTGCTTGGCCGGGCCGGGCGACGGCGCCAGCGGACCGAGGACCCCGTTCATCCCTTGACCGGCTGCACCGTGAACTCGGTGAACCGCACGCGCAGCGGGTTCGCGTCGCCGGGGGCGGCGTGGACACCGGTCAGGCCGGAGGCGTACGGATGGTCGGCGTCGGCCGCCTGGCCCACGACGTCGCCGCCGACCGTCATCCTGAGCGTGACCCGCTTCCCGTCCGCCCGGCACTCGGCGGCGATGCGGACGTCCTTGGCGGCCTTCACCTTGGCCGGGCCGTACAGGACGGTGGGCTTGCCCCCGGCGACGCGCTTGGTGATGGATGCCTGCCCGTCGGCGGTCACCGCGAACTCGTAGCGGTCGCCGCCGCCCGTGCCCCTGCACCACACGCCGAAGTCGCCGGAGCCCGCCTCCAGCCTGGCCCGCGCGGCGACCACCACGCCCTCGCCGGGCTCGGTCAACGGGGCGGACTTCCACAGCCGCCATCCCGGGTTGGCGGTCAGCAGGTAGGCGTTTCCCGAACGCTGCGCCGTACCGCCTGCCGTCGCCCCCACGGCCCACGCCTCGCCGAACCCGGCCCGATAGGGCCACTCCTGCCGCGCCTGCCAGAGGACCACCGCAGGAATGGCGACCGCTAAGGCGGCGACCCCCGCACCCACGGCCCAAGGCCACTTCCTTCGACGGCGGGCGGGGGGTGGCCGGTCATCGGCCGGGGCTCCCGAGGTCCAGGTGCGCTCCACCACCTGGGTGGCGGACTCCGGGCTCGGCTGGCCGCCCACCAGCTCGGCCAGCAACTGCTGCGCTGTCGGGCGGCGCGCCGGGTCCTTGGCCATCGCCCACTCCACCAGCCCGCGCATCCGCTGGTCGAGCCCGTCGAGCGCGGGCCCGTCGTTGACTATCCGATAGAGCACCTCGGCCGGCGCGCCCCCGCCGAACGGCAGCCGCCCGGTGCCCGCGAACGCGATCACCCCGCCCCAGGCGTACACGTCGGTGGCCGGGCTCAGCGCCTCGCCGCGCACCTGCTCGGGCGCCATGAACGCGGGAGTCCCCAGGATCGCCTGGCTCGCGAGGCTGTCGGCGTCCACGAGCTGCGCGATGCCGAAGTCGATCACCCGCGGCCCGAGCGGCGACAGCAGCACGTTGGACGGCTTGAGGTCCCGGTGGATCACCCCGGCGCCGTGAATGGCGTGGAGCGCCGTCGCGATCCCCACCGCCAGGGCCTCCAGGTTCGACCCCTGCAAGGGCCCCTGCTCGCGTACGGCCAGCGCCAGGTCGGGCCCCTTGACGTACTCCGTCACCAGGAAGGCGAGGTCGCCGTCCATGCCCGAGTCGAGCACCGGCGCCGTGCAGAACCGCGCCACCCGCCGCGCCGCCGCGACCTCCCGCTCGAACCTGCGGCGGAAGGCGGGGTCGCGGGCCAGCTCCGGATGGATCACCTTGACGGCGGCGAGCCCACCGGTGGGAGTGGAGGCCAGGTGCACCTCGCCCATGCCGCCGCGCCCGAGCACCCGCGGCAGCGTGTACCCGCCGATCACCCGGCCTTGAGCGTTCATCGGGCCTACCCTAGCCAGCCCAGGTCCGCTTTATCCCCGGGGTGTGACCAAGCCGGACTCGTAGGCCAGGACCACGAGCTGAGCCCGGTCCCGGGCGCCCAGCTTCACCATCGCCCGGCTCACGTGGGTCTTGGCGGTGAACGGGCTGACCACCAGGTGCGCGGCGATCTCCTCGTTGGACATGCCGAGCCCCACCAGCGAGACGATCTCGCGCTCGCGGTCGGTCAGCTGGCCCAGCCTGCCCGGCGGCAGCGAGACCGACGGGCGCGCGACGAACTGGTCGATGAGCCTGCGGGTGATCGTGGGCGAGAGCAGCGCGTCGCCGCGCGCCACCACCTGGATCCCGTGCAGGAGGTCGGCCGGGTCGCTGTCCTTGAGCATGAACCCGGCCGCCCCGGCGCGCAGGGCGTTGAAGACGTACTCGTCCAGGCCGAAGTTCGTGAGGATCACCACGCGCACGCCGTCCAGCCGCGGATCGGCGGCGATCAGCCTGGTGGCCTCGATGCCGTCCATCACCGGCATCTGGATGTCGAGCAGCACGATGTCCGGAACCAGCTCGGCGGCCCTGTCCACGGCCTGCCGCCCGTCGGCCGCCTCGCCGACCACCTCGAGGTCGTCCTCCGCCTCCAGCAGGGCACGGAATCCGGCTCTGATGAGCGCCTGGTCGTCGGCCAGCAGGACGCGGATCATGCGGCCACCCGCTCGGTGGGGAGCCGCGCCAGCACCCGGAACCCGGCGGCCGCCGGACCCGCCTCAATGGTGCCGCCGAGCGTGTCCACCCGCTCGCGCATCCCCGTTAGCCCGATGCCCGGCGAGCCGGGAACGGTCTCCCCGTCGTCTTCGACGCACACGACCAGCTCATGCGTGCCGTACTCGACCAGCACGGACGCCTCGGCGCCCGGCGCGTGCCGCGACACGTTCGTCAGCGCCTCCTGGACGATCCGGTAGGCGGCCTGCTCGACCTCCACCGGCAGGGTCTGCGGCTCGCCCTCGACCCGCAGGCTCACCCGCTGCCCGGCCGACCGCATCCGCGTGACCAGCTCCGGGAGGCGGCCGAGGGCGGCGCTGTCGTCGCGCAGCACCTCCAGCGTCTCCCGCAGCTCGCGCATGGCCTCGCCGCTGGCCTCCTGGATCGCCGACAGGGCGGGGGCGACCGGCTCGCCGCGCTTGCCCGCCAGGTGGACGGCGACCCCCGCCTGCACCTTGATGACCGAGATCGTGTGCGTCAGCGAGTCGTGCAGCTCCCTGGCGATGCGCAGGCGCTCCTCCCCCGCCCGCCGCAGCGCCATCTCCTCGCGCGTACGCTCCGCGTCCGTGGCCCGCTGGTCGGCCTGCATCAGGGCGAAGCCCATCGCGACGGCGGCCACGAACCAGCCCGTGACCAGGGTGCCGCCCTTGAACGCGGCCAGGAGCGTCTGCCCGGCCAGCAGGTAACCGGCGACCATCCCGACGATCTGCAGGAGCGCCGCGATCTGCGCCGCCCTGCGGTGGCCGTGCCGTACGGCGCTGGTCAGGGTGATCAGGGCGGGCAGCCCGGCCGTCAGCTCCGGCTCCACCAGCAGCACGTACGCCAGGGCGACCGCGGTGGTCAGCGCCAGGACCTGCACGGGGAAACGCCGGTGCTCGGCCAGCGCCGCAGCGCCGACCGCCATCAACGCGTAGCCGCCAGGGCCGCTCACGCCGTTGAGCGCGGCGTAGGCCACCATCACCACGCCGACTACCAACGCCACCAACAGGTCAGGCCTCTTCATGCTGGCAAAACTACGCCAAACCCGGCACGAGGCGCGTCGTCCGCCGGTGCTACTCCCAGGGGAGTACACGGAGCCTCTGCAGGCAGGACGACTCGGCGGCCCCGCACGGCGAAGGTTATGGCCATGGACAACTTCACCGGACCCATCCACTACCCCAGCTCCTCCGGCTACGACCGCGCAAGGCTGCCCTGGAACCTCGCGGTGAACCCGCGGCCGGCGATCGTCGCCGAGGCCGCCAACGTCGCGGACGTCCAGGCAGCCGTGCGGGCGGCGGAGAAGCGTGAGCTTCCGCTGTCCGTCCAGGCCACCGGCCACGGCACCCTCGTCCCCTACACCGGGATCCTCCTGACGACCTCCCGGCTGAACCAGGTGCGGATCGACCCGCACCGCAGGGAGGCGCTGGTCGGCGCCGGTGCGCTCTGGTCCGACGTGATCGCCGCCGCCGCGCCGTACGGCCTGGCCCCGCTGTCCGGCACGCCCTGGATCGGCGTGACCGGTTACACCACGGGCGGCGGCGCCGGCTGGCTCTCCCGCAAGTACGGCCTGGCCGCGGACAGCCTGGTCAGCGCCCAGATCGTCACCTCGGACGGCGAGCTGCGCCGGGCGGAGGACGACCTGCTGTGGGCGCTGCGCGGCGGCAGCGGAAACTTCGGCGTCGTCACCGAGCTGACCCTCCGTCTCTTCCCCGTCGACCGCGTCGTGGCCGGGATGACCTTCCACCCGATCGACCGGGCGCCCGCGATCCTGGCCGCCTTCGATGACCTGGACCAGCCGGACTCCCTGAACACCGCGGTCATCCTGGCAGGGCCCACGGTGATCATCCGCACGGTGGCCGTCGACGGCGCGGAGCGGGCGCTGGAGCCCCTGCTCGCCGCGGCCGGAACACCTCTCCAGGGCGGCCTGGCCCCGATGACCTTCCAGGAGGCGGGGACGGCGCTCGCCCCCGAGCACCCGCCGACCGCGATCCACAGCCGGTTCGAGATGGTCGAGCGGCTGCCCGTCGACGCGCTGCTCGGCTCGGCCGCGCAGGGCATCGAGATCCGGCGCTGGGGTGGCGCGATGGGCCGCTCGGACAGCCCGGCCGGCGGCAACCTGGCCGTGCCGTTCTCCGTGATGTCCAGCGAGCCCATGGAGGTGCCAGGCGCGACCGGCGGCACCTTCCTCAACTTCCTGATGGATCCCGAGCGGACCGCCTCCGCCTACAACGCCGCGGACCACGCCCGGCTGCGCGAGCTGAAGAAGTGGTGGGACCCCGACGCCCTCTTCCGCCCGAGCCACTTCCTGGGGGAATGATGCCTTTCCTGCACGTCACTCCGGTCGACCCCAAGCACGCCACCGGGGTCGTCGCCAAGGTCTACCGCCAGCAGGCGTCCGACGCAGGGCTCAAGCGCATGCGGCCGCTGATGGCCCTCTCGCCCGTGCCCGAGCTGATGGCCGCCACCTGGTCGCTGCTCCGTGAATCATTGATCGCCGGTCCTGTGTCCAGGACCGAGCGGGAGGTGGTGGCGCTCGCGGTGTCCCGCGCCAACCAGTGCCAGTTCTGCGTGGCGGCGCACACCATGTTCCTGCACGCGACCGGTGACCACCGGCTGGGCGAGGCGATCGCACGCGGCGAACGCCCCACCTCCCCGCGCCAGGCAGCCTTGTTCGACTGGGCGACGTCGGGGGTCGGCGCCCCGCCGCCGGAGCCCGAGTTCGTCGGCACCGCACTGGCCTTCCACTTCATCAACCGGGTGGTCTCCGCGCTCCATACTCCTGACGTACTGCCCGGCGGTCTGGAGCGCTGGCGCTCCGTCCGCACCGTGGCCGGCCGCGCCATGGGCCGCGCGGCCCGCAAGAGCTTCCGCCCGGGGGACTCCCTTTCACTGCTGGCCGTCCGCCCACGACCGCCCGCGTGGGCGGGCGACTCCCCGGTCGGTACGGCTTTCGCCGCCCTGTCGCAGATCGCAGAACGCGGCGCGGACCTGGTCGCCGACGCTTCCCTGGTCCGGTCGGAGGCCGCCGAGTGGGCGGGCAAACACCCGCCCCTGACCCATGGCTTCCCCGGCGAACCAACGACCAGACTGGCGACGCTGGCCGCCCTGGCCCCATACCGGATCACGGACGCCGACGTGAACGCGTGCGGGCTCGGCGAGGCGGACTTAATCCGGCTGCTGGCCTTCGGCGCGATCACCACGGTCCGTCAGCACGAGCCGGCCGTGCGCTGACAACACAAGAACGCCCCTGACCGCACGGTCAGAGGCGTTCTTGTCACAGTGGAGCTGGCGGGCTTCGGCAAGCACGCAGTGCTATGTTGTGAGCGCCTTGTCGAGCTACGGGCTCGATGGGGTCCTGATAAGCGGGTCGGCTGGGCCGGGCTGTTGGCACTCGCTCGAGATACGAGCAACAGAGGTGTCGATGGTCATGGGTTCGATTCCCACAGCGCATGTCAACGTGCGCACGCCCGGCGGTCTCCACACGTTCGGCGCGGAGACCGTTGCGCCTTCCTTCGCCTTCGATGGCTCAGTAATGTCGTCCTATGGCACGAGTGCGAAATTTGGCCACACGCAGCCAATTCGTGAACGTACAACTGCCTGTGGCCGACCTGCGGTCACTCATCGGCTCGGCGACAGGCCGAATTCTCCGCCCCTCCTGGCCCGATCCGGAGGTCGGGCAGGAGTTCGTCCAGGGCGTGGGCGCGGTCAGGAGCCTGCCCGGGGCGGGAATGGCAGCCCCTGGATGGCGAGGAGAGCGGACCTACATTGACGCGTCGCGACTCGTCCGGTTCACGCCTGACTGGTTTGATCGTTCGGCCGTCTGGATCAAACCGACACATCGGCGCCTGCTCGGAGCCGGCATTGCCTGGCGTGTTGATCTCGGCATGGTCGTCAAGTGGCGCGAGGGAGTTGGCCCACGCACGGCCAACGCGCTCGCGACCAGGGTGCTTGGCCTGCCGATACGCATCGGCGAACTGGACCGCTCTCTCGCCGAATCCGGCAGGGTGCTGACCACCGAGCTATTGGCGCGGACCACTCACGCGGGTCACGTGCCGGACAGGCGATGGATGGTCGCCGGGCGCCCGCTCGTCCTCATCAACGAGTACGCAATCGGCCACGGCACATTGAAGATCGTTACGGCTCCGGTGAGCTGGAACAACCGACCGATGTCCGTGTTTGTCCTGCGCCGCGGTGCCTACTATTCAAGCGACGTCCGAGGACTGCGCCACGCGCTCTGGCGGGCTTATCAGGAGCTGGAGACTCTGCGCCTGGTGCTCCGGGCGTGGCGCTCGCAGCAGGTCGAGTTCGACCCCAAGCGCCTACGCGACTATCTCGCACCACAGCTGAAGTTGCTCTCGAAGCGAGCGAGAGACACCTATGACCAACCCACGCTGCTCGGCATCGCAGCGGAGGCGTCCGGGTTCGACGTCGGCGACCTCGAGGCTCTCGCCGTCGATCTCGGGCGGGAGAGCAAGGGCATAGTACGCAGCCTCAAGAACGTGATCACCACGTTGGAGGTGGCCAAGCGGGAACGAGATACGCCGAAGACGATCAACTTCCTCTCTGTCCAATGGAGGGCTCGTATGCAGGGCGACAGCTACACCTTTCACGACAAGGCAGCCGGAGTTTTCGGCCACGACAACTCCGTCTCTGGCGGAACCTTCACGGCGGGAGACACCTCGGTATCGGCACTGGACGAGCTCCTGACCGCCATCGCTGGACTGAAGGCACAGCTAGCACCCGAGCGCGCCGAATTCCTGGAGGAGGCGGCGCAGGAGCTGAGAGCCACGGACGACCCTCGACGAGTTGAAACGATCTTAGAGCGGATCGGCGGAATCGCTGCCCTGGCGGGAACCGCAGGGACCGCAGTCATCGAAGCGGTGCAGTCAGTAGCCGGAGCGCTGGGCATCGGCCGGTAGGAGCCGCGCGAAATAGCGGGCGACGTCCACAGCGGGTGGTTGACGAACGGGAGGGCATACGCGGGTGTCGGCAAGCCCGTGGTGCGCGGAAACAGTCCCTTCCTGGAACAGGGACGCAGCTAAGGTCTCACTCCGTCTGTGTGCACCCACGGACGCGGAACCGCCCCCTACCTAGCGGTGTATCCGCAGGTAGGAGGCGGTTCTTCACAGTGGAGGTGGGGGGAATCGAACCCCCGTCCTTCAACCCCAAGGCAGGGCTTCTCCGGGCGCAGCCTGCTTAACGTTTTCTCAGCCCCGGTGCTCACGCAGGCGTGTCACCGACGGGCTCAGCCACTGTTAGATTTCCCGCGAGTCCCCGTGGCCGGGGCTAACGGTTGAGCCTTCTAGCGATGCCAGGTCCTGGGCCGAAGGCGAGCTCAGGCTGACAGTGTTTTTCTCGCTGCTTAGGCGGCGAGACCCAGGGAACCCTGGGACACAGTGCTCTTAGAATTGGCACTTATTGGTTTGCGGTCACAGGATTAACGAGGTTATGTCCGCAGTCCTCGGCCCGCTTCACCTGACTTGCAAGGTCAAAGTCGAAGCCAGTCACCCCCTGTGGAATTGTCAACACGGTCCCGAAGGACCGAGCAACAAGACGATACAGGTGACAACGCGGCGAGCGCCAACTCAATTCCCGTGGACACCGGTAAAACCCCAGGCCCGTCGCCGTAACGGCGGCCGGCCACGTGCGGGTCAGCGGCCGTGCCCCTGGAGGCCCTCAGCCACATGTGGCGGGTGGGCGTCCCACGGCTCCGCCGTACAGAAAGATAACCCCGAACCCCGGAGAGGCGGCAAGACGCGCACACTCCCCGGGGCGACCGGCAGGGTCGAGCCGGTCCGGACGGCAGGACTTCCCCCGAGATGAAGTCCTAGCCCATCACGGCGACTGAGTCCGCAACCCCCCGAGCGGGCCCAGTCACCCAGTAAGACGCAGCGGCAACCCGCAATAGTTGCTCGGTGTGACTAATATTTCACTGAGAGCTACGAAGTCCCGTGAAGAACCGTCCGGCCAGCACAGCGGGGTCGGCGTTCTCCGCCAGGATCGCGATCGCCACGTCCCCCTGCCACCCCACGAACCACGACTGCGGCTTCGCCGCGTCCACCGGCCCCGCCACGATCCCGTGCACCGGCTCCCCGGGCGCCGTGGCCAGCTTGGCGCTGCCCGACGTCACCCCCGCCCGCATCATCGCGGTCAGCGTCGTGCGGACCTCAGGCGACAGCGGCCGCGTGCTCGGCTTCGTCGCGGGCACGACCTCGGCGGTGGCGTCCGGGCTGGTCGGGTTGGTGACCAGCAGCGGCGGGTGCCACGTTCCAGCGGCGACCGCCCCGGCGACCAGCGCCATCGACAGCGGCGAGACCTGCACGCTCTGCCCGGCGATCGCCCTGGCCTTGTCGGCGTCCGACGCCAGGCCGGGCACCTCGCCGCTGAACGACTTCAGCGGCAACGTCCACGGCACCCCGATGCCGTAGCGCGCCGCGCTCGCGGTCAGCTCGCTGGTCGGCACCCTGCGGGCGAGCGCGGCCAGCCCCGTCACGCATCCGGCGGCGAAGTTGCCGGTGAACGTCCTGGGCACGGTGGTGAGCGCGGTCTGCTGGAACCTGGCGCCGCCGACCGTGCGCTCGGCCGGGCACGGCAGCTTCTGCGACGGCTTGACCCCGGCGCCGAGCAACGCGTCCGCCGCGATGATCGAGAACGCGGTGCCCGCCGGGTAGTGACCGGCCAGCGCGTCCTTGTCCTGCTTCAGTCCCTTGGTCGACACGGCGAGGATCTCGCCGGACGCCGCGCTCACGGCGACCAGCGCGCTCGACTCGGTGTCGGCGAGCGCGGCGTCGGCCGCCCGCTGCGTGGAGCTGTCGATGGTCGTGTCGACCGGCCCGTTCGTCCTGCCCGGCCAGCTCTTCAGCTCGGCGGCCTCGTCGCCCGTCTTCAGATCGAGGGTGATCACCCTGGTCTGCGTGGAGCCGGTGAGATGGTCCTGGTAGGCCTGCTGCAGCCCGCTCTGCCCCACGGAGTCTCCGGCGCGCTGCGGCCCGCCGAGCCGCTGCTCGCTCTCGGCTGTGAGCGCGCTGACCTTGCCGACGATCTGCTCGGGCGCCAGCGGCGCGACCGGCTGCGGCTGGTTGTGGATCACGATGCCGTCGATGGCCCGCAGATCCTTCTCGATCGTGCGGAACTTGGTCCGCCCGAACGTCGCCAGCGGCACGAACTCGCCGGGCGGCGAGGACCTGACCCTGCTCAGCAGCCGGTCCTGGGCGAACCCCGTCACCTTGGCCAGCTGCGCGCACACCTGCGCCGGATCGGCCTTGAGCGCGCTGGGCGTCACCCCGGCCACGTAGAGCGTCGCGTCGCCCTGGAGCGGGTCGCCGTTGCGGTCCTGGATCGGCTGGCGGCCCTGCGGCTTGATGTCCACGGCGAACCGCTGGCCCTCGTGCAGCTGCGGGTGCAGCACGCTGGGCGACCAGCGCACCTTCCACTGCCCGCCGACCAGGTGCAGCGGCAGCGCGCCGTCATAGGCCCACAGCGGGTTGTTCTCCCCCAGGTCGACCTCGGCCTTGAAGGCCGCGCTCGTCCGGTCGCCGTCCGCCTTGATCGACTTGATCTTGAAGCGGAAGGAGGCGGCGTCGAGGTCGAGCTTGGCGTCGGCCAGCGCCTTGCGCACCACCGCGGGATCCCCGTCCGTACGGCTGGCCGCCAGGTCGTAGTCCTCGCGCTGCCAGCCCACCAGGAAGTCACGCACCGCGTCGTGCGGCGAGGGCTCCTCGAAGCAGGCTGTCAGCGTCATGGCCGCCGTCGTCAGCGTGACGGCGGCGGCCAGGGTCCTGCGGGTGCGGCTGCTCATTTGTTGCGCTGTCGCAGCACTCGGGCCATTTCCCGCTTGGCCTGCTGCTCAGCCAGGCTCTGGCGCTTGTCCCAGTCCTTCTTGCCGCGCGCGACGGCGATCTCGACCTTGGCCCTGCCGTCCTTGAAGTAGAGGGTGAGCGGCACGATGGTGAGCCCTCCCTCCTTGGTCTTCGCGGCGAGCTTGTCGATCTCCTTGCGGTTGAGCAGGAGCTTGCGCTTGCGCTTGGCGGTGTGGTTGGTCCACGTGCCCTGGGCGTACTCGGGGATGTGCACGTTGAACAGCCACGCTTCGCCGTCGTCGATGCTGGCGTAGCCGTCGACGAGCGATGCCCTGCCCTCACGCAGGGACTTCACCTCTGTGCCCTGGAGCACGAGACCCGCCTCGAAGGTGTCCTCGACGTGGTAGTCGTGCCGGGCACGCTTGTTCTGGGCGATGACCTTCCGCCCGGTCTCACGTGGCATGCCTCGACCTTACCGGGCGCCGGAGCAACGAGCAGGGCCGGAGAGAGCGAGCTTGCCATGCCAACGGAGGCCCGTCGGGAGTGCGACCATAAACACGGTCAGACCCTGAGGTAACGACGAAGTGTGACAAAGGACGCGAGCACACAGATGACCACACCGATGATCATGATGTACACGATCGTCTGCGCCACGGCGTCCCACCCGAGGGGCGTCCCCGCGTTGATGTAGGCCTGCACGCCGTCGAAGAGGAAGACCTTGGCCACGATGAGCGTAATGGCGGCCAGCACGCCGCCGATCATGCCGGCGATGACGCCCTCCATCACGAAGGGCAGCTGGATGTAGAGGTTCGACGCGCCGACCAGCCGCATGATGCCGGTCTCCCTGCGCCGGTTGAACGCCGACAGCCGCACCGTGTTGCCGATGAGCAGGATGGCCGCGACCACCAGCGCACCCGCCAGGATCATCGAGGCCAAACTGATCTTGTCGAGCAGCTTGAAGAACTGGCTGAGCAGGTCCTTGTGGTCCTTCACCGCCGCGACACCCGGCTGGCCGACGATCTGCTGGACGAGCGCGGCCGAACCGTTGGGGTCGGCGAGCTTGATCCGGAAGGAGGTCGGCATGTCCTCGGCCTTGGCCACGGAGGCCATGGTCTTGTCGGCCGTCTCCAGGTAGTTCTTGTACGCCTGCGCCTGGTCCTCGTAGATGACGTTCTCGACGCCGGGCATCTTCTTGAGCGCCGCCTGAAGGGTGGAGGTCTGCTCGTTCGAGATGCCCTTGCCGTTGCACGCGGGCATCGGGGCGGCCTTGTTACAGAGGAAGACTGATACTTCAACCTTGTCGTACCAGAAGTCCTTCATGAGATTGACCTGCTTGCCGACCAGCAGGCCGACGCCGAGCATCGCCATGCCGACGGCCACGGTCATCACGACCGCGATCGTCATGGTCAGATTGCGACGGAGGCCGATCCAGACCTCGGAAAGGATGAAGTTCGCCCGCATGTTCTGTCTGTAGCTCCCTGTCAGTACGCCTGGCCGTAAACGCCACGCGACTGGTCCCGGACGATCTTGCCGTCCTCCAGCTCCACGACCCGTTTGCGCATGGAGTCGACGATGGCCGCGTCGTGCGTGGCCATGACGACCGTAGTGCCGGTCCTGTTGATCCGGTCGAGCACCTTCATGATGCCGATGCTCGTCGCGGGGTCGATGTTGCCCGTCGGCTCGTCGGCCAGCAGGATCATCGGCCGGTTGACGAACGCGCGGGCCATGGCCACACGCTGCTGCTCGCCACCGGACAGCTCGTCGGGCATCCGGTGCGCCTTGCCCTCGAGGCCGACCAGCTCGATGACCTCGGGAACCACCTTGCGGATGAACCGCCTGGGCTTGCCGATGACCTCGAGCGCGAACGCCACGTTCTCGTAGACGTTCTTGTTCGGGAGCAGCCGGAAGTCCTGGAACACGCAGCCGATGCGGCGGCGCAGGTGCGGCACCTTGAAGTTGGACAGGCGAGCCAGGTCCTTGCCGGCGACGTGGATCGCGCCGGAGTTGGGCCGCTCTTCCTTGAGAATCAGTCGCAGGAAGGTGGACTTGCCCGATCCCGAGGGACCGACGAGGAACACGAACTCACCCTTGTCCACGTCAACCGAGACGTGGTCGAGGGCGGGCCTGTTCTGGTTCACGTAGACCTTGGTGACATTATCGAAATGGATCACGAGAGCATCACGGCATGCCAGTCTAGGGGTCAGGGCGGAAGCAAGGGTGGCACATGCCCACTTCCTGCCGCGGCCCATCGGGGGCGTCCATCTTTACTAATGATCGACGTTCCGATTGGCCAGAGCACAGTCTAGGGGGAAGACTGGCATGGAACGTCCATAACAGAAACAAAACGATTGTGTTCTAGACTGGGGACGACATGAGTTGCGAACACCTCGTATGCGCCCAGTGTGCCCATCCGGTCATCGAAGGCCGGTGCGCGCTCTGCCGCGCCAACCGTGAGCGCATGCACCAGCACGGTGGCATCTCACCCACGGTCGTCGTCGCGGCGCTGCTGACGTTGCTCCTGCTCGCGCTGGTGCTCAAGCACCTAGTTGGCCTCTGACTCCTGGCGGCGCATCCAGCGGATCTCGCTCTCGATGAACTCGTCGATGTCGCCGTCGAGCACCGCTGACGGGTTGCCCGCCTCCGTGCCCGTGCGCAGGTCCTTCACGATCTGGTACGGGTGCAGCACGTAGTTGCGGATCTGGGTGCCCCACGAGGTGGTGGAGGCGCCGCGCAGCTCCGACATCTTCTCCGCCTCCTCCTGCCGCTTGCGCTCCAGCAGCTTGGCCTGCAGCACGTTCATCGCCGAGGCGCGGTTCTGCAGCTGGGAGCGCTCGTTCTGGCAGGAGACCACGATGCCGGTCGGGATGTGCGTGATGCGCACGGCCGAGTCGGTGGTGTTGACGCCCTGGCCGCCGGGACCGCTGGAGCGGTAGACGTCGACGCGCAGGTCGTCCTCGTTGATCTCGATGTGGTCGGTCTGCTCGACGACGGGCACGATGTCCACACCGGCGAACGAGGTCTGGCGGCGGCCCTGGTTGTCGAACGGGCTGATCCGCACCAGGCGGTGGGTGCCGTGCTCGCCGCGCAGCGTGCCGTACGCGTAGGGGGCCTTGACGGTGAAGGTGGCCGACTTGATGCCGGCCTCTTCCGCGTAGGAGGTGTCGTAGACCTCGGTGCCGTAGCCCTTGCGCTCGGCCCAGCGCAGGTACATGCGCAGCAGCATCTCGGCCCAGTCGGCCGCGTCGACGCCGCCGGCCTGGGAGTTGATCGTGACGAGCGCCTCGCGGGCGTCGTAGGGCCCGGACAGCAGCGTGCGGACCTCCAGCGCGCCGATGTCGGAGCGCAGCGAGGCGAGCTCCTTGTCGGCCTCCAGCTTGGTGGCCTCGTCGTCCTCCTCGGCCGCGAGCTCGTAGAGGACGGTCAGGTCGTCGACCCGGCTGACCAGCCCCTCGACGCGGTTGAGATCGGCCTGCAGGTGGGACAGCTTGCTGGTGACCTTCTGCGCGGCCTCGGCGTCGTCCCAGAGGTCGGGCGCGGCAACCTGCTCCCCCAGCTCCGCGATCTGCTTGCGCATCGCCTCGAGGTCGAGCACGTCCATAATGCTGCGGAGCGTGCCGCTGAGCTCGCTGATCTCTTCTGCGGGATCGATGACTGCCACGTCTCCTAAGGGTACGCGACCCATGCACACCCCATAACATGGCGAGGTGCGTGCATACGGTCAGTGGAGAGTGCTGGCGCTCGCCGGTCTCCTGACCGTCGCGGCGTGTACCAGCAGTTCGGAGGGGTTGCCGACCCCGGTCGCCGCGGCGACGAGCGCGCCGGCCACGCCCACTCCAGCACCCACGGAACCGCCCGTCACTCCCACGGAGGCGGCGGCGGTCTTCGCCGAGTACATCGCGTCGGACGACCTGCTGCGCGCCGCGCTGCGCGCCGACCAGAACCTCACCGCCACCCTCAAGGACGCCCTCGACCTCACCTCCGGCGCCCAGGCCCAGCTGGTCATCGCGGCATACCAGCTGACCGGCTACAAGCCGCCACGGCACACGTGGGGGCCGCCGAGGCTGGTCGTGCCGAAGCTGGATCCCGGCAGCGCGATGCCGTGGTTCACCGTGCTGACCAAGCGGGACGGCAGGGAGGCGATCCTCACCTTCGCCAAGTCGCCCGACTGGCGGCTGAGCTCGCTGACGCTGCTGGAGCCCGACACGGTGCTGCCCGAGGTGAAGATCGACGCCGACGGTTACGCGGAGGCGCTGCCGCTGGACGACAAGAGCGTGCTGATCAGCCCGAGGTTCGTGTCGTCGCTGCACGCGTCGGTGGCCGAGTCTGGTCCGAAGGGGATCACCGGCGAGCTGATCGCGCCTGGGCTGTACACGACGAAGATCGCCGAGCAGATCGAGGCGGCCAGGGAGAAGGCCAGACGGATGGGCCAGGGCTTCGGCTACGACTCGATCTTCACGGCGGGCGACTACCCGATCTACGCGCTGCGCACCACGGACGGCGGCGCGCTGGTGCAGTACTCGCTGACCCGCACGTCCACCACGACGAACGACGTGGACCCCAAGGGGCCGGGCGTGCCGATCCCGGAGGCCATCCAGCGCCTGCTCCCGCCCGAGCGCGCGGGCGAGCCGAAGCAGACGGCGCAGCACCAGCTCAAGGTGTTCGAGACGCAGCAGTACACCGCCTCGATCCCGCCCGCTTCCTCGGCGACCGGCCAGGCCGCCGTCCTCGCCCACGACTCCGCGATCACCCGCGCGTCGGCGGACTAGGACCCTTTTCCCGTACGGCGGAGCCGGCGGACAGCCACCCGCCGACGCCCCTTCCCGCCGCAGCACATTGGCAGGCGCCGCAACAGCCTTCCCGCCGCTACATCGGTGCGTGACGCACCGATGTAGCGGCGGGCGCACGTCGGCGGGTGGCGATCCCCTGGCCTGCCGTACAGGAAAGGGGGGTTATGCCTCCGTGTGGGGCAGGCTCGTGGCGGACACCAGGGTGCGGATCGCGCGCAGCGCGACCGAGAGCGTGGCGAGGTCGAAGTTGTCGCTCTCCCAGATCTCCGACAACGTCTGACGAGCCCGCCCGACCGCCGCCGAGTTGGCCTCCGACCACCGCGCCAGCCGCTCCTCGGGCGACAACCCGGGCGTGCTGTGCGCCAGCACGTCCCGCGTGAGCGACGCGTGCGCCGCATACAGGTCGTCACGCAGCGCTGAGCGCGCCATCGCGTTCCACCGGTTGTCCCGGGGCAGCGCGATCACCCGCTCGCGCAGCCGCGCGAGCTGCAGCCGGTCGGCGAGGTCGAAGTACACCTCGGCCACCTCGTTGACCGGACGCCCGGTGAGCGAGGACACCTCGACCAGGTCGAACGTCGAGTAGGCGGGCACCATCGCGGCCACCCGCTCGGCCAGCTCGACCGGCACCCCGCGCCCGACGAACGCGTCGCGCCGCTCCTCGAACGCCTGCAGATCCGGCCCGGTGAGCAGCTTGGGCATGTGGGTGAGCAGCCCGTTGACGCCCTTGACGAAGAACCCGACGGACCCGGCCAGGTCCAGCGGCGGACGCCGGTTGCCCAGCAGCCACCGGGAGCCGCGTTCCGCCAGCTTGCGCGCCTCCAGCAGCATCGCGAGCTGCGTGGAGGTGTCGACCTTGTTGTCCAGCTCCTCCACCGCCCTGGTGAAGCTGGGGAAGTCGAAGACCTCCCTGGACACCAGCCAGGCGCGTACGATGTCGGGCGCCGAGGCCCCGGTCTCCTCGCCCAGGCGGAACATGAACGTCGTGCCGGTGGAGTTGACCAGCTCGTTCGTCACGCAGGTGGTGATGATCTCGCGGCGCAGCGGGTGGGCGTCCATGTAGGTGCGGAACCGCTCGCGCAGCGCCGACGGGAAGTAGGACACCAGCCAGGAGGCGAGGTAGGGGTCGTCTGGCAGGTCGGAGTCGAGCAGCTCGGCGTCCACCACGAGCTTGGTGTAGGCGAGCAGCACGGAGAACTCCGGCGCGGTGAGCCCGAGCCTGGCCTGGCGGCGCTCGGCGAGCGTCTTGTCCGAGGGCAGGAACTCCAGGTCGCGGTTGACCAGCCCCTCCCGCTCCAGCTTGCGCAGGTAGCGTGCGTGGATGTGGAGCATCTCCACGGCCTGGGCGCGGGCGGCGGCCAGCACCACGTTCTGCGCGTAGTTGTCACGCAGGACCAGGTCGGCGACCTCGTCGGTCATCTCCATGAAGACCTGGTTGCGCTGCTTGTCGGTGAGCTCGCCGTCCCTGACGACCTCGTCCAGGAGGATCTTGATGTTGACCTCGTGGTCGGAGGTGTCCACACCGGCGGAGTTGTCGATGAAGTCGGTGTTGACCAGCCCGCCGGCCAGGGCGAACTCGATGCGGGCGAGCTGGGTGAGGCCCAGGTTGCCGCCCTCGCCGACCACCTTGCAGCGCAGCTCGTTGCCGTTGACCCTGAGCGAGTCGTTGGCCTTGTCGCCGACGTCGGCGTTCGACTCGGTGGACGACTTGACGTAGGTGCCGATGCCGCCGTTCCACAGCAGGTCGACCTCGGCCTTGAGGATGGCGTTGATCAGGTCGTTGGGCGCCATCGAGGCGTTCTCGACGCCCAGCAGCGCGCGCGTCTGCGGGGAGAGCGGGATCGACTTGGCGGTGCGCGGCCACACGCCGCCGCCCGCCGAGATCAGGTCGTGCGCGTAGTCCTCCCACGAGCTGCGCGGCAGCGCGAACATCCGCTGCCGCTCGGCGAAGGAGGCGGCGGGGTCCGGGTCGGGGTCGATGAAGATGTGGCGGTGGTCGAACGCGGCGACCAGCTTGATGTGCTCGGAGAGCAGCATGCCGTTGCCGAACACGTCGCCGGACATGTCGCCGATGCCGACCACGGTGAAGTCGGTGGTCTGCACGTCCGTGCCCGTGGTGCGGAAGTGGTACTTGACCGACTCCCACGCGCCGCGCGCGGTGATGCCCATGGCCTTGTGGTCGTAGCCGATCGAGCCGCCGGAGGCGAACGCGTCACCGAGCCAGAAGCCGTACTCCTTGCTCACGCTGTTGGCGATGTCGGAGAACGTCGCCGTGCCCTTGTCTGCGGCGACCACCAGGTAGGTGTCGTCGCCGTCGTGGCGCACGACGTCCGGCGGCGGCACGACCTGGCCGTCGACCAGGTTGTCGGTCACGTCGAGCAGGCCGGAGATGAACATCCGGTAGCAGGCCACGCCCTCGGCCAGCACGTCCTCGCGGGTTCCTGAGGCGGGCGGGCGCTTGACCACGAAGCCGCCCTTGGACCCGGTCGGCACGATGACGGTGTTCTTCACCATCTGCGCCTTGACCAGGCCGAGGACCTCGGTCCTGAAGTCCTCCATGCGGTCGGACCACCGCAGCCCGCCGCGCGCGACCTTGCCGAAGCGCAGGTGCACGCCCTCGACCCGGGGCGAGTAGACGAAGATCTCGTACTGCGGCCTGGGCAGCGGCAGAACGCTGATCGCCTGCGGGTCGAACTTCAGGGAGATGTACGGCTTGCGCTTGCCGTCCGCGTCGCGCTGGTAGTAGTTGGTGCGCAGCGTGGCCTGCATCATCTCCAGGTAGGCGCGCAGGATGCGGTCCTCGTCCAGCGAGGCGACCTCGTCGAGCGCGCCGAGGATCTCCTCGGACAGCGCCTCGGACAGGTCGGTGCGCACGTCGTCGGGGCGCTTGGGGTCGAGGCGCGCCTCGAACAGCCGCACCAGGAGCCTGGCCAGCTTCACGTTGTGGGTGAGGACGCGTTCCATGTACCGCTGGCTGAAGGTGCTTCCTGCCTGGCGCAGGTACTTGGCGTAGACGCGGAGGATCTCCACCTGCTCCCAGGTCAGCCCGCCCAGCAGGATCAGCGCGTTGAAGTTGTCCGCCGTGGCGTCGCCGCGCCACAGGGCGGCCAGGCCGTCCTGGAAGAGCTTCTTGAAGCCGTTGCGGTCGACGTCGGCGGACGGCGTGTAACGCAGGCCGAAGTCGTAGATCCAGGCGTCCTTGGTGGCCGGGTCGTTGTCGCGGTCGATCTCGTAGGGGCGCTCGTCGACCACCTCGACGCCGAGCCGCTGGATCAGCGGGAGCATCTTCGACAGCGACACCGCTGAGCCGTGCTTGTAGATCTTGAGTCGGCGCTCGCCCTCGGTGGCGTCGTACGGCTCGTAGAGGTTGATGCCGATCTCGTCCTTGCCGACCAGCGACTCCAGGCGCTTGAGGTCCACGACCGCCATCTTCGGCGGGAAGTCGGCCTTGTAGCCCTCGGGGAAGGCGTTCTGGTACTGCCGGGTGAGGGCGGGGGCCTCGTCCTCGGAGGTCATCTCGGCGATCGCGGTCGCCAGGTCGTCCTCCCACGAGCGGGTGACGGCGGCCAGGCGCGACTCCAGCTCCTCCACGTCCACGCTCGGCGGCGGCAGCGGCCTGCCGCGCTCGCCGCGCACCACGACGTGCAGCCTGGCCAGCGCGGACTCGCCGATCATCGCGCTGTAGTCGAGCGTGGTGCCGCCCAGCGCCTTGATCAGCAGCTCCTGCATCTTCAGCCGCACCTTGGTGGTGTAGCGGTCGCGGGGCAGGTAGACCAGGCAGGAGATGAAGCGGCCGTAGTCGTCGCGGCGCAGGAACAGCTTGACCTGCTTGCGCTCGCGCAGCCTGAGCACGCCGAGCGCGATCGGCAGCAGCTCCTCGGTGCTGGTCTGGAAGAGCTCGTCGCGCGGGAAGGTCTCCAGGATCTCGATGAGGTCCTTGCCGTCGTGCGAGTCGGCGGTCAGCCCGGCCAGGTCGAGCACGTCGGCGAGCTTGCGCCGCAGGACCGGGATCCTGGAGATCGACTCGTTGTAGGCGACGTGGGTGAACAGGCCGAGGAAGCGCCGCTCGCCGATCACCTCGCCGTCGGGCGAGAACAGCTTCACGCCGACGTAGTCGAGGTAGGCGGAGCGGTGCACGGTGGCCCGCGAGTTCGCCTTGGTGATGATCAGCAGCTGCTTCTCGCGCGCCTTGGCCCGCAGCTCGGCGGGCAGGGAGGAGAAGCTCTCGGAGGAGACCCTGTCGTCGCGCAGGATGCCGAGCGCGGCCCCTGGCACGGCCTTCAGCGTCTCGCCGTCCGGGCTGTCCTCAAGGCGGTACTCGCGGTAGCCGAGGAAGGTGAAGTGCCCGTCGGCGAGCCAGCGCAGCAGGTCGAGGCTGTCCTCGACCTCGGCGGGCTCCAGCGGCGGCGGGTTGATCGACAGGTCCTCGGCGGTCTGTACGGCCAGCGCGCGCATTTTGGCGAAGTCCTCGACCGCGTGCCGTACGTCGGACAGCACCCGCTGGAGGTCGGCCTCCAGCCGCTGGAGCACCTCGGGGTCGGCCTGGCGGTCGATCTCGATGTGCATCCACGACTCGACCAGCATCTGGCCGGTGACGTCCTCCATGCCGCGCCCGAGCATGCGCCCGGTCATGTCGCGGCGCACCCGCATCTGCGGGTGGACGATCAGGTGGGTGCCGATGTCGTGCCTGTCGAGCTCCATCGTCACCGAGTCGACCAGGAACGGCATGTCGTCGGTGACCACCTCGACCACGGAGTGGCCGGGCTCCCAGCCGTTCTCCTCAAGCGTGGGGGTGTAGGCCCGCACGACCGCCCTGCCCTGGGGGCGGACCTCGGCCAGCTGCTTCTGCGACATGGCCGGGCCGTACACGTCGACCGGGTTGCGGTCCAGGAGGTCCTCTGGCGCGACATGCCGGTAGTAGACCCGGAGGAAGGCGAGGGCCTCCTCGGGGCTGACGTGGTCGTTGCCCACGGCGCACCTCTGTGCTGCGCGCTGGAGCAGCTCGTCCTTGGCCTCGTCGAGCGGCATTTCGCTCTCACTCCTTTGTGAGGGTTTGCCATAGTTGCGGCTGGTCATAGCCAGCCCCTTAGTTCCCACAGCAGGGGGTAGTAGTGCAGGCGCGTCCGACCTCGCAGGTAGGGCGCGCCGGTCGAGCCACCTGTGCCCGACTTGGTGCCGATCTGCCGTTCGACCATCTGGACGTGACGGGTCCGCCACAGCGCGGCGGTCTCGTCGTGCGTCAGCAGGTCTTCGGCCAGTTGCCACAGGTCGTCGTGCGTCCTGCGATCCCTCGCCACGGCCAGCAGCGAATCCATGATCTCCTCGTCGGAGACCGCGAACCCGCGCTGGGAGAGGGCGGTGAGGTAAGCATCCCACAGGGTGGGTTCCCGCAATCGCCCGCCCAGCCTGGCGAGTTCCGTGTCGGAGGCGTCGCGCAGCCTGGTCAGGTAGCTCTCGTCCTTGGCGCCGGAGAGGAACTCCAGCTCGCGGAACTGCACGGACTGGAACCCGCTCGCCGGGGCGAGCTTGGCCCTGAACTCCATGAAGTCCTGAGGCGTCATCGTCTCGAGGACCTCGACCTGCTCGATCAGCACCCGTTCCACCGCGTGCACCCGCTTGAAGAGGTGTTTCGCGTGCCACAGTTCGCCGTCGAACATGGCCTCGCGGGCGCCTTCCAGCTCGTGCAGGAGCAGCTTGAACCACAGCTCGTAGACCTGGTGGATAGTGATGAAGAGGAGCTCGTCAGGGGCCTGTGACTGCGGGAGTTGCTGGGCGAGCAGTTCGGGCAGCCGGAGGTAGCCGCCATAGGACAGACGGCCGCCCTCCTCGCCGAACTGCCTGTCGGGGGGCATGGTCGCATTACCGTCGACCCCCACAGGGCGCACCTCCCCCAAAATTGCCCATTAGCCGGGCATACCGATACCACCCGAAAAGCGCACGCGCGTCAACGTGACTCTTCGGCCGTGGTGGGGGAATGCTTGAGATCGTCGAGCTGCTCGGGGACCTCGGCGAGCTCCTTGAGCTCGGCCTGACACCGCTGGCACGTGTCGAGATGACGTTCGAACGCCTCGTTCTCCTCGTCGTCGAGGACACCGAGCGCGTAGGCAGCCACCTCTTCATGCATCAGCCGGCTACCCCCTTCTCCCGCAGCTGTTCACGGAGAGCTCGAATCCCGTAGTAGAGCCTCGATTTGACCGTGCCCGGCGGGATCCCCAGAATCTCCGCCGCTTCACTTATCGTACGGTCCCTGAGGTAAGTCTGCTCGATGACTTCTCGGTGTTCTTCGCTGAGGCTGCGCAGCGCGTCCGCGACCACGATGGCCGACAGCGCGCGGTCGCATCCGTCGGGGACGGAGACGGTGTCGGCCTCTGGGGGCTCGACCTCGGGTGGCCTGGCGCTTCTGCGGCGCCGGCCGTCGATCACGATGCGGCGGGCCACGGTAAGCAGCCACGCCCAGATGAGGCTCGGTTCCCAGTGCAGCCTTGCCGAGTTACGCCAGGCCCTGACGATCGTCTCCTGCACGACGTCTTCGGCCCATTGGAGATCGTTTCCGGTGGACTTGCGCACGTGACGTAACAGCGGGCCGCGAAACTCCTGGTAGAGCACCGCTATGCGATGTTCTGCCTCGGCGTCCGCACTCTCGAACCTGCCGTCGAGGTGACCTAGCACGGGGCACATCTTTACACCTTCGTTATCACTCCGGTAGTCACTCCGATAACTCCAGTCATTTCTGACTATCTCACCCCATGAGATGAACCGCCCCACCTGACTCCGCGTACCTCCGACCATGCACGTGCTTATGGTCGCGCCCGCTTCGCTCCTCGTTGGCTCGTCCCTCGCGCTCTCGTCACGAGCTCCTGCGCTCCGGCTTCTCTCCCGCCGCCTCGGCCTCGGGGAAATCCTCATGGCCGCGGGCTTCGCATTGGCGGCGACCATCACCATCCTGCTGGTCATCCCGCCCACGGGCACGCAGGGCCGGTCCGGGTGGACGCAGGCGGAAGGAGGTCCGCTCGGCCCCGCCGACCGCGACCTGCTGGCCAAGGTACGGCAGGCCGGGCTCTGGGAGATCCCCACCGGCCAGCAGGCCCAGCAGCGGGCGAGCAGCGAGAAGGTCAAGGACGTCGGCATGCACCTGGTCGAGGACCACACCAAGCTCGACAAGGTCACCAGGGAACTGGCGGCCAGGCTCGATGTGGTCCTGCCCAGCCAGCCCAACGCCGACCAGCAGGGCTGGATGGCCCAGCTCTCCGCGGTGACCGGCACCGCCTACGACAGGGACTTCGCCAACTTCCTGCGCCTGGCCCACGGCAAGGTCTTCACCGCCATCGCGGCGGTGCGCGCCGGAACGCGCAACGACGAGATGCGGCGCTTCGCCACGCAGGCCAACGCGGTCGTGCTCAAGCACATGACGCTGCTGGAGTCCACCGGCCTCGTCGACTTCGACAGCCTGCCAGAACCCCCCACACCCTCACCTGTTCCTGTTGCGGCAGAACCAAGGAGAGAGAACCCATGAGGAGATCCACACGCATGGCGGCGGCGCTGTCCGCGCTGGCCATGACCGCGGGCGGCCTGGTGTCCGCGGCCGTGCTCGTGGCCACCCCCGCCAGAGCCGACCACTGCGACCCGGCCAAGCAGGGTACGCAGCAGCAGGCCCAGCCCGACCAGCAGAACCAGCAGGACCAGCAGGACCAGCAGGACCAGCAAGATCAACAGGGCCAGGGCGGCGGAAGAGCCGCACCGAGCCCCGCCCCCAGTGCGACGCCGACGCCCAGCCGTACCGCCTCCGAGGAGCCGTCACAGCAGCCGACGACCCAGGACCCGACGCAGGAGCCGACAACGGAGCCCACGGCAGAGCCCAGCCAGCGACGGCGCCCCACCCCGTCACCGAGCGCCAGCCCCACGGCCAGCCCGAGTGCCAGCGCCGACCACGATGACGAGTGCGCCGACCTCGGCCCGTTCGTCACCGACTTCGTCGACATCCGCCGCGTCCAGCCCAACGGCACGGGCCTGAGCGGCGGCAGGGGCTCGTTCGTCTCCGAGTGCGGCACCAACCGCAACGGCCACAACAACCCCGACAACTTCATCGTCGCCCCCGGCGTCAGCAACGGCGCCCACCACCTGCACGACTACGTCGGCAACCTGTCCACCAACGGCTTCTCCACCGACCAGAGCCTGGCCGCGGCCGGAACCACGTGCCGGTTCAACGACCGCTCCACCTACTTCTGGCCCGTGCTCAGGGACCGCAAGGTCGACGACAACGTCCAGGACCCCGACGGCAACGTCGGCCGGGTGCTCAGGCCCCGATCGGTCACGCTGGTCTTCCGCGGCAACCCCGGCAGCAGGGTCGTGGCCATGCCGAGGTTCCTGCGGCTGATCACCGGCGACGCCAAGGCCGCCACGAACGGCGGCGCCAACGCCCGCGCCCAGTGGACGTGCACCGGGTTCACCAACCGGATCACCACGCAGTATCCGCTGTGCCCGCGCTTCAGCCAGGTGATGCGCATCCTGGACTTCCCGAGCTGCTGGGACGGCCAGAACACCGACAGCGCCAACCACCGCACCCACGTCCTCTTCCCCGAGCAGAGCGGCGCCTGCCCGCAGGGCACCAGGGCGATCCCGCAGCTGCGGATGATCCTCACCTACTCGGTGCCGCAGGGCCCGTCGTTCGCGGTGGACGCCTTCCCCGAGCAGAAGCACAACCCGATCACCGACCACGCGGACTTCGCCAACGTGATGCCTGACCGGCTGATGGCCTTCGCGGTGAACTGCATCAACCGCGGCCGCCGCTGCTAGCAGCGATCTCTCCCGGGCAACGCCCTCAACCGAACCCCTGGGAGGATCACATGCTCCACAGACGACAACCGCGCCACGCGCCGTCGAAGCTCGACTCCAGGAACATCCGCCTGGGTCTGAGCGCGTCGGGCACGGCCGTCCTGCTGTCGGTGTTCGCGCTGACCAGGTCCGAGCGCGGCATCCAGCTGCTCGGCGACGCCATGCGCTTCCTCGACTTCTACCTCGGCGTCTTCGCCCTCGTCTGCCTCACCGTGACCGTGGCGGCCGGGCTCATCGCGACGGAACGGGTCTTCCTCTCGCCGCCCAACCGGGTCAGGGCCCAGTTCGCGCACCGCATGGCCGCGGCGTCGGCGATGGTGTTCCTGGCCGGTCACCTGGCGCTCAAGTTCAGCAAGGGCTCGGCGCTCGGTACGGCGGCCACCGCCCTGCTGGCGGTGGTCGTGGTCACGGGCTTCCTGCGCGGCAGGTTCGCCGGTACGGCCCGCCCGTGGTTGTGGCGGGTGCTGCACGGCGCCGCCTACCTGGCCTGGCCGGTCGCGATCCTGCACGGCCTGAGCGCCGGTCGCGCCCCGGCCGGCTGGGTGGCGTGGTCGTATGTGGCGTGCCTGGCCGCCGTGGGCTCGGCGCTCATGGTGCGCATGGCGGCCACGCTGCTGCGCCCGCCCGCCGTACCCGAGCCTGTCGAGGCGCCGGAGGTGGCGGCTGCCCCGGCTGAGGCCGCGCCGGACCTCGTTCAGCCCATCAGCCTCGCCGACTACAGGAGGGCCGGATGATCCCGCACCGCGTGCCGCACGTGCTCAGGCTCGGCCCGGCCAGGTTGACGGCCGGGCTCGACCACTGCAGGCGGCTCGACCTGCCCGCACACAGGACCATCCACGGCGAGCCTGCCGCGCGCGACCTGGAGAACCTGCTCGCGCAGGTCGACGAGGTCGACCTGCGCGGCAGGGGCGGCGCGGCCTTCCCGTTCGCGCGCAAGCTGCGTGCGGTGGCCGAAGCTGCGGGCGCGCGCGAGAGCGTCGTGCTGGTCAACGCCGCCGAGGGCGAACCGGCCAGTTCCAAGGACGAGATGTTGCTGGTGCGCACGCCGCACCTGGTGCTGGACGGCGCGATCCTGGCGGCCGAGGCGCTGCACGCCCGCGAGGTGGTCGTCGCGACCGCCGAAGGCCACGTGGGCGAGGCGTCGATGGCCGCCGCCGTGGCAGAACGGCGGGCGGCGACGATCGCGGGGGCTTCGGAGAGCCACCTGCGGATCCGGGTGGTCGGGCTGCCCGAGCGGTTCATCTCCGGCGAGGGCGGCGCGCTGGTGCGCGGCGTCAACGGCGAGGAGGCGATGCCGCCGGGCAGGAAGAAGCGCGCCGCGCACGAGGGGGTCGACGGGCTGCCCACGCTGCTGTCCAACGCGGAGACCTTCGCCCAGCTCGCCGTACTCGCCGAGCTCGGGCCGCCCGGCTACGCCGACGTGGGCACCGCGCGCGAGCCGGGGACGCTGCTGCTCAGCGTGAGCGGCGGCGCGGCGGTCGAGGCGGTAATCGAGGTGAGCGCGGGCATGCCGCTGTGGGGGGTGCTGGAGCTGTGCGACGCGGACGTCGGCGACGGGGTGCTCGTCGGCGGTTACCACGGCGCGTGGCTGGGGCCGGAGGCGGCGCGCGACGCCGTGATCTCGCGGGAGGGCATGAAGCTGGCCGGTGGCGAGCTGGGGGCGGGCATCATCGTGCCGCTCGGCTCGTCGACGTGCCCCTTGGGCGAGTCGGCGAGGATCGCGACCTACCTGGCGGCGCAGTCGTCCGGGCAGTGCGGTCCTTGCCGGCTCGGGTTGCCTGAGGTGGCCAGGACGCTGTGCGCCCTGACCGACGGGTCCGGGTCCGCCGACGCGGTACGGCGGGCCGTGCGGGCGGTGGAGCGGCGGGGCGCGTGCTTCCATCCGGACGGCAGCGCCAGGTTCGTGCTGTCGGCGCTGGACGTCTTCGCCGACGACATCGCCCTGCACCTGGAGCACGGCTCGTGCGGGCGGCCGGTGCGTGGGGTGTTGCCGTTGCCTGAGCCGGAGGGCGAGCCCGAGTACCGGCTTGACGTCGACTGGACCCGCTGCGAGGGCCACGGGTTGTGCGCCCATCTGCTGCCGGAGTTCGTCGACCTGGACGACTACGGCTTCCCGTCGTTCCGCAACGTCCCGGGCTGGATGGCCAGGGACGCGCGGAGAGCCGTGGAGATGTGCCCCGCCCTGGCCCTCCGCCTCGCCACCCAACCCGCCTGACACCACCCCTCTCGTGCGTCACACACCCGGGCGCGCTGGCTCAGGTCCTTTTGGAGCGTCCAGGAAGCCCCACAGAGGAGACCCTTCACTTCTTTTGAGGGGAGGTGCGTGTGGGAGGTGTTGTTAGGGCCATCAGCCCGTGAGGTGGGGTTGGGTCAGGCGGTCTGGGTGATGGCGAGTTTCCTCGCCAGCCGCAGCCGGTAGGCGTCCAGGATGACGGCGACGAGGATCACGAGACCCGTGATGATCTGCCGTTCGAAGTCGGACACCCCCATGAGAAGGAGGCCGTTGGTAAGGACACCGAGGAGGCACGCGCCCAGGAAGGTGCCGATCATCGAGCCGCGGCCGCCCATCAGGGAGGCCCCGCCGATCACCACGGCCGCGATGGCGTTGAGTTCGTAGCCCTGCCCCAGGATCGGCGAGGCGATGTTGAGCCGCGCCATGTAAAGGATCGCCGCCACCCCCACGGTGAACCCCGCGATCACGAACGCGGCGATCTTGACGCGGGAGGTCCTGTGCCCCGACAGGCGCACGGCCTCCTCGTTGTTCCCCGTCGCGTAGATCAACCGCCCGAACACCGTACGCGAAAGGACGAACCACCCCACGGCGACCAGCACCGCCGCGACCCAGAACACCGCGGGAACCCCGGCGAGCGTGAGCGTCCCGAAGTCGTTCAGCGCGGGCGGCAGGTCGTAGATCGTCGCCGCGTCCGTGTACCGCTCGGCCGCACCCCTGGCGATGTTCAACATCGCCAGGGTCACGATGAACGAAGGCACCCGCCACCGCTCCGAGATGAACCCGTTGACGAACCCCACGATCCCGCCCACGACCATGCTGAGCAGGATCCCGAGCAGCAACGTTCCGACCGACCCCGACCCGGCCATCAGCGTCCCGGAAACCACCGCGCACAACGCCATGGACGACCCGACGGACAGGTCGATCCCGCCCACCAGGATCACGAACGTCATGCCCACGGCGAGCACGGTGTTCAGCGTGATCTGGGTCATGATGTTGCGCAGGTTCTGCTCGGTGGCGAAGCTGGGCGCAGCCGCCACGAAGAAGGCGGCGAGCAGCACCAGCGCCACGCCGATGCCCGCCTCTCCGAGCACGAGCCTCTTGATCATTGTGTGTCACCGTTCTTGAGATAGCCCGAGTAGGCCAGCGTGAGGATGTGCTCGGCGTCGAAGTCCGCGCGCTCGACGGAACCGGCGATCTTCCCTCGGGAGAAGACCAGGATCCGGTCGCAGATGCCCATCAGCTCGGGCAGGTCGGAGGAGACCACGAGCAGCGCCTTGCCCTCGGCCGCCAGGCCGAGCAGCAGCTCGTGGATCTCGTACTTCGCCCCCACGTCGATGCCGCGGGTGGGCTCGTCCACGATCAGCAGGTCGGAGCCCGCGTTGAGCCACTTGGCCAGCACGACCTTCTGCTGGTTGCCGCCGGACAGCGTGCGCACGTGCTGCCCGACCCCGGCGGACCGCAGGTGCAGCCGCTCCCCCAGCGCTTCGGACACCGCGCGTTCCTTGCCGAAGGACAGCAGGGCGCCGCGCAGCTTGGCCAGCGTGACGTTGGCGCTGATCGGCAGGTCGAGGACGAGGCCCTGCGACTTGCGGTCCTCGGTGAGCAGGCTGACGCCGTGCCGTACGGCGTCCTTGGGGTGCTTGATCCGCACCTTCTTGCCGAACAACGCGATATTTCCGGAGACGGCTTTGTCGGCGCCGAAGATCGCCCGCATCGCTTCCGTACGCCCGGAGCCGACCAGCCCGGCGAACCCGACGACCTCCCCCCGGCGTACGGCGAAGCTGAGCGGCCCGTCGAACCCGGCGACGCGAAGGTCGTCGACCCGCAGCGCCTCCTCGCCAGGCGACCGGTCGGGCAGCGGCGGGAACTCCTGCGCCAGGTCGCGCCCGACCATCGCGCGCACCAGGTCGGGCGCCGTGACGCCCGCCATGGTGCGGCTCTCCACGCTGCGCCCGTTGCGCAGCACGGTGACCCGGTCGGCCAGCTCCAGCACCTCCTGCAGGTGGTGCGAGATGTAGACGATGGCCACGCCGCGCTCGCGCAGGTCCTTCAGGATGCCGAACAGGCGCCCGGCCTCCCTGCTGGTCAGCGTCGCGGTCGGCTCGTCCATGATCAGCAGCTTGCAGTCGACGGACAGCGCCTTGGCGATCTCCACGAGCTGCATCTGCGCGATGCCGAGCCGCTCGACGAGCGTGTCCGGCGAGACATTCAGCCCGACCTGCTCCAGCAGCGCGGCGGCGTCGGCGCGCAGCTTGCGCCGGTCGACGACGCCCGCCTTGCGCGGCAGCCGGCGCAGGAACAGGTTCTCCGCGACCGTCAGGTACGGCAGCAGCGCCAGCTCCTGGTGCACCACCTGGATCCCGGCGGCCAGCCCGTCGGCGGCGCTCGACGGGGCGTAGGCGACCCCGTCGAACTCCATGGAGCCGCCGTCCGGCGGCTGGATCCCGGCCAGGCACTTGACCAGCGTGGACTTGCCCGCGCCGTTCTCGCCCACGAGGGCGTGGATCTCGCCCTCGTGCAGTTCGAGGTCGACCCCGTCGAGCGCCACCACACCGGGGAAGCGCTTGACGAGTCCGGTGACCTTCATCATCCGACGTTGTCCTTGGTGATGAGCTTGATCTCGGTCTTCTGCCAGCCGCTGAAGTTCTCGCCGCCGATCATCTTCATCGCGAAGTCGATGCCGTAGGAGGCCTGCTGCGCGCCGAACTGGTCGAGGGTGGACACGACGGAGCCGTCCTTGACGTACTGCTGGATGGCCGGGATGTTGTCGAAGGCCGCGACCTTGATCTGGCCCTTCTTGCCCTGCTCCTCGATCGCCTTCAGCGCGCCGAGCGCCATGTTGTCGTTGGCGGCGAGCACGCCCTTGATCGTCGGGTGCGCCGACAGGAGGTTGCCGAAGACGGTGTGCGCCTCGTCGGTCTCCCAGTGCGCGGTCTTGGAGTCGACGAGCTTGAGCCCGCCCTCCTTGATCGCGTCCTCGAAGCCGGCCTTGCGCTGGGCGGCGTTGGCCGCGCCCGGGTTGCCCTCGAGGATGATCACTTCGGCGTCCTTGCCGAGCTCCTTGGCCAGGACCATGCCGGACTGCTTGGCGCCGTCGCGGTTGTCCGGGCCGACGAACGGCACCTTGTCGGCGATGCCCGCGCTCTTCATCGCGGCCTCTTCGAGCTGGACGTCGATGTTGACGACCTTCACGCCCGCGTCCACGGCGCGCTTGAGCGGCGCGATGAGGGCGCGGGAGTCCGCCGGGGCGATGACGACGGCCTTGGCACCCTGGGTGACGCACTTCTCGACCGCGGCGACCTGGTTGTCGATGTCGGTCTCGTTCTGGATGCCGGTGACCTGGAGGGTGAGGTCGCCGCGCTTGGCCGCGTGCTCCTCGGCGCCCTTCTGCATCTGCTGGAAGAACTCGTTGGCCAGCGACTTCATCACCAGGCAGACGGCGGGCTTCTCGCCGGGCTTGGCGGCGGGCGCGCTGGCCGTGGTGCCGCCGCCCTCCTTGCCGCAGGCGGTGAGCGCGAGTGCCAGGCCCGCGACGGCGATGATCTGCTTCTTCATGGGGGTGATCTCCTTCTAGAAGGGCACGCCGGCCCGGAGGACGACATTGGCGTACGGCGTGGCCTCGCCCGTCCTGACGACGGCTCTGGCCTGGCCGGTGAGTTGCTTGAGCTGTTCGTGCGGAATGCGCTCGGCATCCGGCAGGAAGCCGGGCGGAGCCTCCGATGCCACGTAGGAGTGCTCGACGACGAGCTCCCGCCTGATGGCGTCGAGCACCGGATGGAACCCCGGCTCGCCCCTGCGCCAGACGAGGTCGACCGTCTCCACGCCGGAGGGCACCGGGAGGCCCGGGTCGGCGACGACGATCAGGTCCGTGTGGCCCATCGCGGTGATGATCTGCAGCAGGCGCGGGTGCCAGAGTCCGTCACGACGCATGGTGGAGGAGCCTTTCCACGTCTTCTCCGGTGGGCATGGCCGACTGGGCGCCGTGCCCGGTGGTGGCCAGCGCTCCTGCGGCGCAGGCGCGGGTCACCGCCTCGCGAAGGGGTTGCCGATACGTATAGCCAAGGGCGACCTGGGCGCAGAAAGTGTCTCCAGCGCCCACCGCGTCCACCGCCTGGACCTGGAACGACGGCACCTCCATCACGGCTCGGTCATCGGCCTCCGCCGCGATCGCACCGCGCGCTCCCAGCGTGATCACCGCCGCCTTCGGGCCGAGCGCGAGCAGCGCCGTCGGGTCGGCGGCGCCGCACAGGCTGACGGCCTCGCTCTCGTTCACGACGAGCAGGTCGACGTGGCGGAGCAGGGACTCAAGACCCTCCTGGTACGGCGCGGCGTTGAGGATCACGGGGATGCCCCCGGCGCGGGCCTTGGCCGCGGCAGCCGTACAGACCTCCAGGGGGACTTCGAGCTGCAGGAGCAGCGCGTCGGCTCCGGTGAGGTCGAGGTCGCGGACGTCCAGGTGGCCGTTGGCGCCCCGGGCGACGGTGATCATGTTCTCGCCGCCCTCCTCGACCACGATGAGCGCCATCCCGGTGGATTCGCTGCCGATGGAGACCTGGGAGACGTCCACGCCTTCCCGCCGGACGGCCGTCAGGAGCTCGGGCCCGAAGTCATCACCCACCCGGCCGACCAGCCGCACCTTCGCGCCGAGCCTGGCGGCCGCGACCGCCTGGTTGGCTCCCTTCCCCCCGGCCGCCTTCCGGGCGCAGGGCCCGGAGACGGTCTCTCCCGGCGCCGGCAACCGCGTGACGGGCACCGTCAGGTCGACGTTGAGTCCACCCACGACGACGAGCTCGACCGCCTCACGCATCGTCGACACCGCCGACCGGGTCCGGACAGCCGCAGGAGCCGCGCCGGATGAGCGTGGCGGGCAGGATGACCCGCTCCCCCACCGACTGGTCCTTGATCTGCCGGGCCAGCAGCTCCACCGACTGCCTGCCGAGCTGCTCCAGTGGCTGCCGCATCGTGGTGAGCGCGGGCACCGTGTAGGAGGAGGCGGCGATGCCGTCGAAGGAGCAGATCGCCACGTCCCCCGGCACGGTCAGCCCGAGCTCAGCGGCCGCGCGCATCACCCCGAACGCCTGCTCGTCGCTGGTGACGAAGAGCGCGTGCGGCCGGTTCTCGCGCGACAGCAGGTCGCGCCCGCTGAGGTACCCCTGCCTGCGCCCGAACGGCCCGTGCGCCAGCGGCATAGCGGAGGGATCCAGCCCGGCCTCGGAAAGCGCCCGCGCCCAGCCCGCCACGCGGTCGACGGTCGGGTGGATGCCGACCGGCCCGGCGACGCAGCCGATGCGACGGCGGCCGTGCTCGATGAGGTGGGTCGTCGCCTCGTGGGCGCCGCCCTCGTTGTCGATCAGCAGGTGGCTGGCCGGCACCTCGTCGAGCTCACGGTCGAGCACGATGCACGGCACGCCTGAGGCGGCGAGCAGGGACCGCCAGGTGCGGGGACCGTGGGCGGGAATCAGGATCAGCCCGTCCACCTGGCGGTCGATCAGGGTGCGGACGTAGGCCGCCTCGCGCTCGTCGTCGTCCATCGCGTTGCCGAGCAGCAGGGTGAGCCCGTGCTCGAAGGCGACGTCCTCGATCTCGCGGGCCAGTTCGGCGAAGAACGGGTTGGCGTTGTCGGGGACGACCAGGCCGATCGTGTGCGTCCTGCTGGTGCGCAGCGAGCGGGCCACGGCGTTCGGCCGGTAGCCGAGCTCGTCGATGGCGCGCAGCACCCGCTCCTTGGTGTGCGGGGCCACGTTGCGAGGGCCGTTGTTGAGCACGTAGCTCACCACGGCCTCCGAAGTGCCGGCCAGGCGAGCCACATCGCGGCGGGTGACCAATGGGGGACGTCCTATCTACTCGTGTTGACCGACACCTTGAAGGCGCTCGGCAGGCGTTAGCAACACGTGTAGATGGAGTGTTACAGGGCCGTTATCTGCAGGTATCCGACCGATCACGAAGCAGTCACTCATCGGACTCGACCGTTGTGCAACGGCCGTTGATGGCGCACATTCGGGACATTTCTACACGAGTTGAAGGGACCGCCATGCGGGTTCTCCCGATCGCCGCCGCACTCCTCCTGACCGCGGCCTTAAGTCCTCCCGCGCAGGCCACGGCGGCCGCGCCCAAGCCGAAGGTGATCATCGACGCCGACATGGGCGAGCTGAACGACGACGCCGTCGCCATGTTCATGCTCACCGCCAGGAAGCAGGTCGACATCCTCGGCGTCACCATCGTCGCGGGCAACACCTGGGCCGAGGAGGGCACCGCCTACGCGCTGCGGCAGTTGGAGCTCATCGGCCGCCAGGACATCCCGGTCGTACCCGGCGCGGTCGAGCCGCTCATGCCGGGCAGGCTCGACGGACTCAAGGGCGAGAACCACCTGTACGGCAAGGCCCCCTGGACCGGCGCCTTCGAAGGCCCGCGCCCACCCTCGTACACGCAGCTCGCCAGGGAGCCCTACAAGGGCTACGCGAAGACCAGGCCGCTGACGACGAAGGCGGCCGAGTTCATCGCCGACCAGGTGAAGCGGAACCCCGGCGAGGTCACGCTGTTCGCGATCGGCCCGGCGACGAACGTGGCGCTGGCCGTACGGACCCATCCGGAGATCGTGCCGCTGGTCAAGGAGGTCATCTACATGGGCGGCGCGTTCGACGCGCCGGGCAACGTGACGCCGGGGGCCGAGTTCAACTGGTGGTTCGACCCCGAGTCCGCCAAGATCTCGGTGCGCACGCCGTTCAGGAAGCAGACGATCGTCCCGAACGACGTGGCGATGAAGGTGCCGTTCACCAAGGCGGAGTACGACAGAGTCGTCGCGGGCGCCTCGACGCCGGTCAAGGAGATGTTCAAGGACCTGCAGAAGGGCCAGCAGACCTACGTCTGGGACGCGATCACCTCCGCGATCTTCCTGGACCGGTCGCTGATCAAGAAGTCCGAGGAGCGCTACGTCGACGTGGACGCGGGCATGGGCCCCAACTACGGCCGCTCGCTCGGCTACAACCTGGGCGAGTTCAACGCCCCTGCCAACCCGGCCGGGACGCGGAAGGCGACCATCGTCTTCGACATCGACAAGAAGCGCTTCTGGGACCTCTACGTGGACCGGATGCGCAACCAGTAATAGGACTGTGACCCAACCGCCGGGACCGTTGCGTCGTCTCACAGACCATGAACACCCGGCGCCAGTTCCTCCTGCTCCCCCTGGTCGGCGCGCTGGCCGACCCGCCGCCCGACTGGTCAGCCCTCCGCCGCGCCCTCAAGGGCACGCTCGTCCGGCCGGGCGAGGCCACCTACGACGCGTCGCGCCGGCTGTTCAACCCCGCCTTCGACCGCGTCAGGCCGAGCGCGGTCGCCTACTGCGCCACGCCCGCCGACGTCTCCACCTGCCTGACGTTCGCGCGCAAGAACCGGGTGGGGATCACCGCCCGGTCCGGGGGCCACTCCTACGCGGGCTGGTCCACCGGCACCGGGCTCGTGATCGACGTGTCGAGGCTCAACGCGGTGAGCCACTCGGGCGGGCGCGCCGTCGTCGGGGCGGGCTCCAAGCTGATCGACGTCTACGACAAGCTGGGCAGGCAGGGCGTGAGCATCCCGGCGGGCTCGTGCCCGTCCGTGGGCGTGGGCGGGCTGACGCTGGGCGGCGGCATCGGCGTGGTCTCCAGGAAGTACGGGCTGACCTGCGACGCCCTGGAGTCGATCCAGGTGGTGACCGCCGACGGGCGGGTGCTCACCTGCGACGCCGGGCACAACGCCGACCTGTTCTGGGCGTGCCGTGGCGGGGGCGGCGGCAACTTCGGTATCGCCACGTCGTTCACCTTCCGCACCCATCGCACGCGGGACGTCACGGTGTTCTTCCTGCACTGGCCGTGGGCCAAGGCCTCGGCGGCGCTGAGGGCCTGGCAGTCGTGGGCGCCCTCGGCCCCGGACGAGCTGTGGTCGAACCTGCACCTCAAGCGGGAGCGCGCCGGGCTGGACGTGATGATCGGCGGGCTCTACGTGGGCGGGCAGGCGGCGCTCGACCGGCTGCTGAAGCCGCTGGTGGACAAGATCGGCCCGCCCTCGTCCCGGTACGTGAAGCCGAAGTCGTACCAGGCGGCGATGATGGTGATGGCGGGGTGCTCGGGCAAGACCGTCGCGCAGTGCCGTACACCGGGGCGCGAGTCGTTCGTCGCCACGTCCCACCTGGCCTTCAATCGGTTGTCCGCCGACGGTGTGAAGGCGCTGGTGGCGCGGGTGGAGCGCCCTGGACAGCACGCGGTGCTCCTCGACGCGATGGGCGGCGCGATCGCCCGCGTGCCCGCGTCCGCCACGGCCTTCCCGCACCGGTCGGCTCTCTTCACCGTGCAGTACTACGACGGCGGCACCGACCGCACCTGGATCCGCGGGGCACGCGCGTCCATGAACCCCTACCTGGGCGACCACGCCTACGTGAACTACATCGACCCCGACCTGCCCGAGTGGCGCAGGGCCTACTACGGCGCCAACGCCGACCGCCTGGCCGCCATCAAGTCAGCCCGCGACCCCGACCGCCTCTTCAACCTCCCGCAGAGCCTCTGACCTCGGCAGCGTGACGAGCACGTCAAGCCCGCCCTGCTCGCCCGGCCGGGCGTCGAAGGCGCCACCGTGGGCCTCGGCGATCGCGCCCACGATCGACAGCCCGAGCCCGTGTCCCCTGCGCGGGACGACAGGGCCGGTGTTCCGTACCCTGAGCGTCGCCCGGTCGCCGTCGGCACCCGTCTCGACGTGGATCGTGCCGCCCTTCCTGTTGTGGTGGGCCGCGTTGTGCACCAGGTTGGCCGCCAGGCGGTCGATCAGGTCGGGGTCGCCGTCCAGCGCCGCCCTGCGCAACCGGCTGGTGACCCGGATGCCCAGCTGCTCAACGTGCGGGTGCACGGCGATGATCGCGTCCCGCGCCGACGCGGCGAGATCCACCTCCTCCAGGTGTTCCAGGCGCTCGCTGCGCGCCAGCATGAGCAGCCCGTCGACGAGGTGCTCGTGGCGCAGCGTCGCCGAGTGCACCCGGGCGGCCATCGTGGTGAGCGAGGCGACCGTCGGGTGGGGGTCGGCCAGCGCCACCTCGACGGCGGCGCGCTGCAGCGCCAGCGGGGTGCGCAGCTCGTGCGAGGCGTTCGCGGCGAAGCGCCGTTGCGCGTCGAAGGCGTCGGCCAGCCGGTCGAGCATCGCGTCGAAGGTGTCGGCCAGCTCCTTCAGCTCGTCCTGGCGCCCGGTCATGGCGATGCGCTCGTCCAGGTTGCGCGTGGTCAGGCGGCGCGCCGTGGCCGTCATCCGGCGCAGCGGGCGCAGCACCCGCCCGGCGATCAGCCAGCTGGCGCTCACACCGAGCAACGCCGTGATCGCGAACACCGCGATCGAGGTGCCGAGCAGCTGGTCCTCCAGGGCGAGCGTGCCCTGCGCGCGGACCCCGCTGATCATCGGGACGGGACCGGACGTCCGCATGTCGATGACGTTGATGGAGTGCTTGGTCACCACCAGGTTGACGACGATCGGCGCCGTGGCCGCCAGCAGGAACAGCCCGCCGAACAACATCGTCAGCCGGACCCTGACATCGACTCTCATGCGTCCGCCCACAGCTGGTATCCGAGTCCCGCGACGGTCCTGATCGGCTGCGGTTCTCCCAGCTTGCGCCGCAGCCGCATCACGGTGACGCGCACGGTGTTGGTGAAGGGGTCGGCGTTGGCGTCCCAGACCCGTTCGAGCAGCTCCTCGCTGGTCACGACCGTTCCCCGCGCCGCGAGCAGCACTTCGAGGACGCCGAACTCCTTGTGGGTGAGCGGCAGCCAGCGCCCCGCCCGCATCGCCGTCCGCCTGCCCGGGTCGACCACCAGGTCGCCGAGGTGGAACACGGGCGGTACGGCTGGCGCCGTGCGCCTGGCGAGCGCGCGGATCCTGGCCACGAGCTCGGCGAACGCGAACGGCTTGGGCAGGTAGTCGTCGGCGCCCAGCCCCAGCCCCGAAACCCGGTCGCCGATCGCGGCCGCCGCCGTCAGCATGAGCACCTTGGTGTCCGAGCCGCCGTCGACCAGCCTCCTGCACACCTCGTCCCCGTGTACGGCGGGCAGGTCGCGGTCGAGGACGAGCACGTCGTAGTGGTTGACGCTCAGCTGCTCCAGAGCGGCTGCCCCGTCGTAGACGGCGTCCACGGCCATGCCCTCGCACCGCAGACCTTCCAGGATGATCTCGACCAGCTCCGCCTCGTCTTCGGCGATGAGCACGCGCATGCGCTCATCGTGACTCTCCCTGCATAACGCCCGCGTAACACGGCGTGCGATGCGGGTGTTACGTCGTGATCCGTACAACTGCTGGCATGAGACACCACACGCTGATCCTCCTGGCGGCCCTGGTCACGGCCTGCTCCGCGCAGTCCCCCGCCTCCGCGCCGAGCGACGCCCGCGCCGGGTTGCTGAAGTACGCCCAGTGCATGCGCAGTCACGGCATCGCCAACTTTCCCGACCCCGAGGGCACCCAGGTCGGCGTCAAGGCGCAGGCGGGCAGCGACCTCGACCCGAAGTCGCAGCCGTTCATCGCGGCCGACGCCGCGTGCAGGCACTTCATCCCGGCGCGCCAGGGCGACCCGGCGAAGCTGAAGGCGGAGGCGCTGAAGTTCTCCGCCTGCATGCGGAAGAACGGCTACCCCGACTTCCCCGACCCCAACGCCGACGGCACCCTCGACCTCAAGGTGCAGGGAATGGACTCGCCGCAGTACAAGGCGGCCGTGCAGGCGTGCGAGAAGGAGAAGCAGTGAGCACCCGCACCCGCCTGGCCGTCGCGGGGGTCGTGGTGGCCGGGGTTCTGGTGGCCGGGGCGCAGTTGCTCGCCGACCGGCCCGCCGCCGAGGTGGTCAAGCCGCCGGCGACGAGCCTGGTGACGATCTCCCGCGGGGACCTCTCCGTGCACCTGAACGTGACCGGCTTCCTGGGGTACGCCGGGGCGGGGCAGATGACCAACCACGTGGCGGGGATCTACACCTGGCTGCCCGCCTCCGGGGCGCTGGTCAAGCCGGGCGAGGTGCTCTACCGGGTGAACGGGACGCCCGTCGTGCTCCTGGAGGGGTCGGCTCCGCCGTACAGGGGGCTGGGGAAAGGGGACAGCGGCGCCGACGTCAAGCAGCTCAACGCGGCTCTCGCCAGGCTCGGTTACGGGACGGACCCCAGGTCGAAGCGGTTCAGCGCCGCCACGGAGGCGGCCGTCAAGCGGGGCGTCGCGCCGAGCGGGCGGCTGGAGCTGGGGCGGGCGGTGTTCCTTCCCGGCACCGTACGGGTGGCGCGGGTCCAGGGGGTCGCGGGCGGCGGCGCCGTACCCGGGCAGCCGGTCATGACCGTCACGGGCACCAGCAGGGTCATCCAGGTGAACCTCCCGGCAGGGCAGCAGGCCTACGTCAAGGCCGGTGACACCGTGGTCGTCACCCTGCCGGACGGTCAGCCGGTCGACGGCAAGGTCACCCAGGTGGCGGCGGTGGCCATTCCACCCTCCCAGGAGACGGGCCCCGACGCGCTCGTGCCCGTGGAGATCGCGCCGAGTGACCCGGCGAAGACCGGGACGCTGGACCAGGCGCCCGTGCGGGTGGCCATCACCACCGAGACGACGCCCGACGCCCTGTCGGTGCCCATCAACGCGCTCGTCGCGCTGGCGGGCGGCGGGTACGCGGTCGAGGTGGTGGGCGGCGGCGGGGCGCGCAAGCTGGTGACCGTCACGCCGGGCATGTTCGACGACGTCGAGGGGCTCGTCGCGGTCAGCGGCGACCAGCTCGCCGAGGGGATGCGAGTGGTGGTGCCCGCCGCATGAACGTCCTGGAGCTGACCGGAGTGTGGCGCTCCTACCCGGGCGAGCCGCCCGTGCACGCGCTGCGCGGCATCGACCTCGCCGTCGAGGAGGGCGACCTGCTGGCTCTCATCGGCCCGTCCGGCTCGGGCAAGACGACCCTCCTGCACATCGCCGGCACCCTCGACCGCCCCAGCTCGGGCACCGTGCGCATCGCGGGACAGGACCTGTCCGAGCTGCCCGACAAGGGGCTCGCCGCGCTCCGCGCCCGCCGCATCGGGTTCGTGTTCCAGAGCTTCTTCCTCAACGAGCACGAGAGCGCCCTGGACAACGTCGCGACCGGCCTGCTCTACGCGGGAGTCGAGGAGCCCGTACGGCGAAGCCTGGCCGCTGAGGCGCTGGGACGCGTGGGGCTCGCCCACCGCGCCGGCTTCCTGCCGACCAAGCTGTCCGGCGGCGAACGCCAGCGCGTCGCGATCGCCAGAGCCCTGATCGGCTCGCCCGCGATCATCCTGGCCGACGAGCCGACGGGGAACCTCGACAGCGTCACGGGCGCCGGCATCGTCGAGCTGTTCCACGAGCTGCACGACGACGGCGCCACCATCGTCGTCGTCACCCACGACCGCGACCTCGCCGACGGCCTGCCCAGGCTCGTGGAGATGCGCGACGGCCTGATCCACCGGGAGAGATCGTGAACGAGCTGATCAAGATCGCCGCCTCGGGGCTGAGAGCCAGGCGGGGGCGGGCGTTGCTGTCGGCGCTCGGCATCGCGATCGGGGCCGCCGCGATGGTCGGCGTGCTTGGCATCTCCGCCTCCTCGCAGGCGGGCGTGCTCGCGCAGATCGACGAGCTGGGCACCAACCTGCTCACCGCCCGCCAGGGGCAGAACTACGTGGGCGAGAAGGCCAGGCTTCCTGCCGTCGCGCCCGGCATGGTGGCCCGCATCCCGTCCGTCACCGCCGTCACGTCGGTGGCGCGGCTGGCGGCCCACGTGTACCGCAACGACCACATCCCCGCCATCCACACCGGCGGGCTGACCGTCGAGGTGGCCGAGCCCTCCTTGCTGTCCACGCTCGGCGGTGCGTTGCGCGCCGGTCAGTTCCTTTCCGGCGACCTGCCCGAGGTGGTCCTGGGCGCCTCGGCGGCGGCCAACCTCGGCATCGACCGCATCTATCCGGGGGAGCGGGTGTGGCTCGGTGACCACTGGTTCTACGTGAAGGGCATCCTCCAGCCGTTGGCGCTCGCGCCGGAGCTGGACGGCGCCGCGCTGGTCGGCCCGGCCGCCGCGCGGCGGCTGCTGGGCCACGACGGCACCCTGACCGCGATCTACCTGCGCTCGGACCCCGAGCGGACGGCGGCGGTCCAGGCGCTGCTGGCCCGCACGGTCAACCCGAACCGGCCCAGCGAGGTCTCGCTCTCCCGCCCGTCCGACGCGCTGGTCGCCAGGGCGGTGGCCAAGACCGCCTTCGCCGGGCTGTTCCTCGGCCTGGGGGCGCTCACGCTGGTGGTCGGCGGGGTGGGGGTGGCCAACATCATGGTCATCGCCGTGCTGGAACGCCGGTCGGAGATCGGCCTGCGCCGCGCGCTGGGCGCCACGCGCGGCCAGATCCGCGTCCAGTTCATCGCCGAGGCCACCCTGCTGTCGGGCGCGGGCGGCCTGGCCGGATGTTGTGCGGGGGCTCTGGTGGCGCTCGTCTACGGTGTCGCGCGGGGGTGGGCGGTGGTGGTGCCCCTTCCCGCGCTGGGGGGAGCGCTGGGCGCGTCGCTGGCCATCGGCGCGGTGGCGGGCCTCCTGCCCGCCATCCGCGCCGCCCGCCAGGACCCGACGACCGCTCTGCGCACCGCCTGACTACGGGGTGACGCCGAAGAGGGGGAGGCAGGCGTCGAGGCCCTGGACGGTGATGTCCGTCCTGGGCTTCCACGCCGCCCTGTCGAGACGGAAGCGCCGCAGCACCGCCGCAGCACCCTTGCGGTTGTGCATGGTGATGCCGTCTTCCGCGTACCCGAGCTTCCTGGTCACGCCCAGCGAGGCCGGGTTGTCGGCGAACGCGTCCGTCGTCGCGTACTCGGCGCCGAGCCCATCGAAGGCCAGGTGAAGGACGGCAGCGCGCATCTCGGTGCCGATCCCGCGTCCCTGGAACTCCTTCCCGATCCACGAGCCGGTGTTGACCTCGCGCTTGACCGCGAAGTCCGCAGCGGCGAGCTCCTGCGTGCCGACCACCTGGCCGTCGACGACGACCACGAACCCGCACGACCAGCTGTCCGGCTTCCACTCGCCCCACTTGCGGAACTGGTACTGCAGCGTGCTCAGCGCCCGCTCGGCCGGTTCGCCGTCGGTCCAGGGGAAGGTGAACGGCATCGCTCCCGCGTCGTGCACTCCCGCCGCGGCCCGGTCGGCCAGCTCGTCGAGATCTGCCAGAGAGGGGTGGCGCAGCTCGAGGGCAGGGGTGGTCACGGTAAGCGCGGAAAGCGGCCAATTACGCATACCTCGGCATTGTTCCAGTTCAGGGGGTGAAGAAGCGAAGGATTTCCGGGTTGGCCATGGCGTCCGGGTTGGCCGCCTGCTCCACCGGCGTACCCAGGAGGATCTTCCGCACCGGCACCTCCAGCTTCTTGCCCGACAACGTCCGCGGGATCCCGGGCACCTCGATGATCTCGTCGGGGACGTGGCGCGGGGAGAGCTCCTCGCGCAGCGCCTTGCGCAGCCCCGAGACCAGCGCGTCGTCCAGCGACGACCCCTCCGCCAGCGTGACGTACAGCAGGAGCCGCCCGTCCTGCCCCAGCTGCCCGGTGTCGATCACGAGGCTGTCGGCGATCTCGGGGAAGCGCTCCACCACCCGGTAGAACTCGCTCGTCCCCATCCGCACGCCACCCCGGTTGAGAGTCGAGTCGGAGCGGCCGTAGATCACGCACGAGCCGTCCTCGTTGATCTTGATCCAGTCGCCGTGCCGCCACACGCCCGGGTACTCGGCGAAGTAGCTGTCGCGGTAACGCGCACCCGACGGGTCGTTCCAGAACATGACCGGCATGGACGGCATGGGCGCGGTGAGCACCAGCTCCCCCACCTCGCCGAACACCGCCTTGCCCGAGGGATCGAACGACTCCACCCGAGCCCCGAGCGACCGGCACGAGATCACCCCGGCGTGCACCGGATGCACCGGCGTCCACCCCACGAACCCCGTGCACACGTCAGTGCCGCCGGAGAACGACCCGAGCGGCACCCCGGGCAGGTGTTCCGCGAGCCACGCGAACCCCTCGGGGGGCAGCGGCGACCCGGTGGACCCGATCCCCTTGACCGACAGCCCGGTGGGCCGCGCCCCCGCCTTCATGGAGGCGATGATGTACGGCGCGCCCACCCCGAAGTAGGTGACGCCCTCAGTGGCCGCCAGCTCCCACAGCTCCACCGGCGCCCCGTCGTACAGCACCGGCGTCGCCCCCACCAGCAGCGCGCCGACGAGGTAGTTCCACATCATCCAGCCCGTGGTGGTGTACCAGAAGAACACGTCCCCCTCGCCCAGGTCCTGGTGGAACGTGAGCGACTTGAGGTGTTCCAGCACCACCCCGCCGTGCCCGTGCACGATCGGCTTGGGCAGCCCGGTGGTGCCGCTGGAGTAGAGGATCCACAGCGGGTGGTCGAACGGCACGCGCTCGAACTCCAGCGGCGCCGCCTCCGAGCGCAGCGCCTGCCACGACTCGCCACCCACCCACACGGTCGCCTCCAGCGTCGGCAGCGCGGCGGCGATCTCGCGCACGGCAGCCGAGCGGTCGAACCACTTGCCGTTGTAGGAGTAGCCCTCGACGGCGACGAGCACCTTGGGCTCGATCTGCTGGAACCTGTCCACGATGCTGGGCACGCCGAAGTCGGGCGACCCGGCCGACCAGATCGCGCCGAGCGAGGCCACGGCCAGGAAGGCGATGAGCGCCTCGGGGATGTTCGGCAGGTATCCGGCGACCCGGTCGCCGCGCCCCACGCCGAGCCTGACGAGCCCGGCCCTGACCCTGGCGACCTCGTCGCGGAGCTCGTCCATGGTGAGCTCGGAGCGCTTCCCGTCCTCGGCGCGGAAGACCAGCGCGGTGCCCGAGGGACGCTTCAGCGCGTTCTCCGCGTAGTTCAGTGAACTTCCGGTGAACCATCTGGCCTCGGGCATCGTCCCAGAGATGACGGGCCCGTCACCACGCTCACCGACCACGCCGAAGTAGTCCCAGATGGACGTCCAGAACTCCGCCGGACTGTCGACGGACCACTGCCACACGTCCCGATACTCCGAGCGGCCGATACTGTCGAAGTATCGAGTGATCCGGGTGGGTTCACCCGTCGGCTCCCAGAGCAGCGCACCTTCAGCAACCATGTGTCCATCCTGTCCTCGACCTCGGGGAAAGTCATCATCGCCCACCACATATCGGGCTACCCGCGTAGGTGGTCCACCGCCATACGCGCGGCCGTGCCGATGACCGCGTCCACGCGCGGCTGGTTCAGCGCCGGGCTGAAGGCCCGGGTGTAGACCGCCACCGCATAAGACCGGCCGTCGGGATATTCGACCACCCCCGCCTCGTTGCGGATCGTCGGGAGCGAGCCGGTCTTGCCGCTGACCGCCACGTCGTCGTACGGAAAACCGGACGACAGCCGGTGCGGCCACACCTGCAGCCCGAACAGGCTGCGCATCCACGCGCACGCCGTGCTCGACGCCGCTCTGTCCGCCCAGATGAGGCCGAACAGCCTGGTCGTCTCCCTCGCCGTGGACCGGTTGGTCGTCGCCGGGTTCAGCGCACGCAGCGACGCCAGCTCGTCGAGGTTGACGAAGGGCCACGAGTGCCCCGCGTCCTCCTCCATACCCGCGAACATCTCGCGGACGTTCTGCACCACCCTGGTGGTGCCGAGAGCGAAGCCGGTCAGCATGGCGTTGACCGCCTCCAGCCCGACGCGGGCGGCGAGCACGTCGGCCGCGGTGTTGTCGCTCACTGTGATCATGAAGTAGGCCAGGTCGCGCAGCGAGAGCGTGGCGTCGTCCAGCAGCGCGGAGACCCCGGTGGGGCCGGTGACCCGGTCGGCGTCGCCCACGGTCACCCGCTCCGCCCAGTCCAGCACCCCGCTGTCGGCCTGCCTGGCGAACTCCACCAGCAGCGGGACCTTGAAGATCGACGCGGTCACCACCGGCTCGTCGGCCCGATAGGCCACCTCGTCACCGGTGTGCAGGTCGACGGCGTGCAGCCACCCGGCGACCCCGGCAGCCCTGAACACGGCGCTCAGATCCAGTTCGCTCATGACAGCAGCCCAGGCCTTCCGCTGACGCGCCGCGCCGGCGCGGCCCCCTCGTCAGCCATCCCCGCACTCTCCTTCAGCGCCCGTACGGCTGCCGCCTCGAACTCCTCCGTCATGGGCGTGGCCGTACGCCAGGCGGTCGAAACGCGCCACGCGAGCGGCGAGCCTAGCAGCGGCCGCCAGACGACTCCCGGCACCTCCGCCCGCTCGCCGAACGCGACCGCCGATCCGGCCACGACCAGGCCGAGCCCGATGCCGTGATGCACCCGTTCCGGCAGGAATCCCTGGCGCCTGCACTCGGCCAGCGTCTCGGCGTGCAGCCCTGGTTCGCCGTCCATGGGCAGCATCACCAGCTCCCGCCCGGCCAGGTCGGCCAGGTGCACGTCGGCCGAGCGGACGAGCGGGTCGTCGGCCGCCAGGAGCACGCCAGGCGTCTGGACCAGGGTCCTGCCGAAGCTGAGCGCGGGCGCGGTGACCGGGTGGCGCACCAGGCCGACGTCGATCGCGCCCTCCTCCAGCGCGGTGACCTGGTCGGCCGTCCAGATCTCGACCGGCGCCAGCCGTACGGCGGGGTCGTGCTCGCGGAAACCGGCGACCAGGGCGGCGATGACGGCGGCGGCCAGGTCGGGCGGGACGCCCACGCGCAGCACCGCGCCGTCGCCCTGCCTGAGCAGGTCGCGCAGCCGGTCGACCCTGGCCACCACCTCCCGCGCCTCACCCAGGAGCAGCCTGCCCTCCTCGGTCAGCCTGACCTGGCGGGCCGAGCGGTCGAACAGCTGCACGCCGAGCTCGGCCTCCAGGCGCTTGATGCGCTGGCTGAGCGGCGGCTGGGCCATGCCGAGCCGGATCGCGGCGCGGCCGAAGTGAAGTTCTTCGGCGACCACGGTGAAGTACCTGAGGTGCCGAACCATGTCCATGACCAGGGATGATATCCGAATTCATATACATAGATGGTCAATATCCGTATTGGACATTAATGTCGGGTCTCTGATGTCCTCTGGGCCATGCGACTACGGTTCATCATGGCGGGGGTCCTGGTCACCGTGCTGGTGGCGGGGGGCGTGATCTGGCTGTTGCGCGACCAGCGGTCGGCCGAGGCCGACTTCCTCGCCGCCTGGGAGAAGAACGACTACGCGACCATGCGCACGCTGGTCAAGGACCCGCCGAAGGACTTCGACAAGCAGTACGAGCGGTTCCGCACCAAGCAGAAGCTCACCTCGGCCCGCTTCGAGCTGATCGAGGACGACCGCTTCCGCGCCACGCTGAAGGGCGCCGTCGACTGGAGCTACGAGGGGCGGCTGCGCCTGGACGAGCCCTGGACGCCGGCCGACATCCACCCCGACCTGACCGCAGGGCGCTCGTTCGAGGTCGTCACCAGGAAGCCGGAGACCGCGCCGATCACGGCGTCCGACGGCTCCCGCATCGACGGCAGCGACGTGCCCGGCTCGGTGCAGCAGCTGGCCGAGGGGCTCAGGGAGACGTTCGCGGCCCGGCTCACCGGGAGCGCGTCGACCAAGCTGAACCTCCTCGAAGCGGGCAAGCTCGTGAAGACCATGGCTGAGCGCGGCAAGACCCAGGGCAAGCCGCTCAAGACGACGATCGACCTGACGGTGCACAGGGCGGGCGCCTCGGCGCTCGAAGGGGTGACCAAGAACGCGTCGCTGGTGGCGCTGCGCCCCTCGACCGGCGAGATCCTGGCCGTGGTCAACAAGCCGGGCGGCTTCAACCGGGCACTGCTCGGCAAATACCCGCCGGGCTCCACGTTCAAGGTCGTCACCGCGTCGGCGCTGGTCGCGGGCGGGGTGGAGCCGGACAAGACCGTCTCGTGCCCGCCGGAGCAGAACATCGGCGGCTTCCCGTTCCACAACGCCGGATTCCACGACTACGGCACGCTGTCCTTTCGCGACGCCTTCGCACACTCGTGCAACACCACGTTCGGCTCCATGGGCGTGGAGGAGCTGGGCTCCTCCCGGCTGGGCGAGGTGGCCGCCTCGTTCGGCTTCGGCGCGCCGATCACTCCTGGTGTGCCCGCCGTACGGGCCGAGTTTCCCGAGGCCAAGGACGACACCGACCTCGCCTCCGCCTCGATCGGGCAGGGCCGGGTGCTGGCGAGCCCCCTGAACATGGCCACGGTCGCCGCCGCCATCGCCGACGGCACCTGGCGCCCGCCGCGGCTCGTCGCTGCCGACCTGGTGCCCGACGGCGGCGCGGCGCCGCGCAAGCTGGAGGCGTCCGTCGTGCGCGCCCTGCGCTCGCTGATGCCCGCGGTCATCTCCGAGGGAACCGCGCACTCGGTGCGCTTCCCCAGTGGTACGGCGGGCAAGACGGGAACGGCGGAGTACGGCGAGGGCAAGGAGCCTCCGGCGCACTCGTGGTTCATCGGCTACAAGGGTGACCTGGCGTTCGCCGTGATCGTGGAGGGTGCGGGGGCGGGCGCTGCCGTGGCGGCCCCGGTCGCCGCGCGGTTCCTGGCGGGACTTGAGTAGGGGGTACTCAGGCGTCACGGAAGGGGCCGACCCTACCTTCCGTCCCATGAGAAAGCTGATTCCCCTCGTGGTGTTAGGCGTATTGGCGGGCACGGGCGTGGCGAGCGCCGCCACGACGACGGACGGCGTGATCTACGCCTGTGCCGCCAAGAGCACGGGCACGGTACGGATCGTCGCCAAGGCCACCAGGTGCACGAGCAAGGAGCGGAGGCTCTCGTGGAACGAGCGCGGCCCCGCCGGACCTCAGGGCGAGCGCGGCAGCGACGGCCCCAAGGGCGAAAAGGGCGACAAGGGCTCCGACGGGGCCTCTGCCCCGCAGCCACAGAAGACCGCGCGCGAGGTCGTGGAGAAGACGCTCAACCTGAAGGTCACCAAGATCAACGAGAAGCTGTCCTGCCCGTCCGGCATGGTCGCCACCGGTGGCGGCTACGCCCTCGACGGTGTCGCCCCCGACCTGCAGCTCTTCTACACCAACGCCCCCGTCGTGGAGAACGGCGTCGCCACCGGCTGGAACGTCGGCATCTACAACCGCCAGACCACCGGCATCACCCCGCCCACCGGCAAGATGTACGTGATCTGCGAGACGGCCTAACCGGCCTTGCGGTCCACCGGCGAGGTGAGCCCGGCGACGGCTGCCACGACCTCCGAGGCGTTCGACAGGTCGGGCAGGACCACGTCGGCGCCCGCCTCGCGCAGCTCAGCGGCCATGGAACGGCCGGACGCCACCCCGATCATCGCGGCCCCGCCGATCCTGGCGGCCTGCACGTCGCGGGTGGAGTCGCCGATGACGACGGTGTTCGCCGAGGTGAACACCCCGCCGAAGCGCGTCTTGGCCCGGCCCTGGGCGACCTGCAGCAGCGTCGCCTTCGGGTAGACCTCCTCGCCGTAGCCGCCGATCTCGAAGTCGATGTGCCGGTCGAGGCCGAACGCCTTCAGCTTGTGCACGGCGTTGCTCTTGATCGTGCCGGTGAGCACGGTCTGGACGACTCCGTCGAGCCTGGCCACCGCCTGCAGCGCGTCCTTGGCCCCTGGCATCATCCTGCCCTCCTTGCCCAGCCGCTTGCGCCGGTCGGCGAAGGCGAGCGCGAGCGCCGACAGGAACCTGGGCAGGTGGTCGTCCTCCGACTTGATCCCGTTGACCGCGAGGGTCTCGAAGATGATCTCGGAGTCGGGGCGGCCCATCGCGGGCGCCAGCTTGACGAGAGGACGCCCGGTGACGACGCGGAACGCCTCGGCGTAGGCGTCCCGGGTGACGATCGCGACGTCGACCAGGGTGAGGTCGACGTTCCAGAGCACTAGGCGGTTGATGGCAGCCTCCTGGGGGTTCTCGCCCAGGGTACGGCTATCGCCGGGCCAAATGCTGCTGCGCGGGCGATTCAGGCATGGTTGAGGGCATCTGCGAGGGTGTCGACGACCGGGAAGCCCACGGTTTCGAGTTCCTGCCTCGTCGTCATGCCGCCGGTGTAGAGGACGGCCCTGGCGCCGACATGCCTGGCGGCGATGCCGTCGTCCACACTGTCGCCGATCACCAGGATCTCCTGGGGGCGGACGTCCATGGCGGCGAGGTGCATGGCCATGTGCTCGGCCTTCTCGCCGCCCATGCCGCCCAGCAGGCCGTCGACCCTGGTGAAGTAGGGCTGGATGCCGAACGCCTCGATCGTGGGGACCAGGTGGGCGTGGGGGGCCATCGAGCAGAGCGACTGGGTGCCCGTCCACTCCTTGACCAGGCGTTCCGCGCCTTCTGCCAGGCCGCAGGTGGTCATGAGGCGGAAGTAGGCCTCGTGGAAGCCGTTGTCGAGGGCTTCCCATTCGCCCTCGTTGAGCGGGCGGCCGAGCATGCGCTCGTAGGCGACCCAGATGGGGCGCGTGTAGACGGCGCGGAAGTCGTCTGCGGTGAGTTCGGGGAGTTCGTAGGTCTTGAAGACCTCGTTGGTCGCTCCTACCACGGCGTCGATGTCGTGGAAGAGGGTGCCGTTCCAGTCCCAGACAATATGTGTCGTCATCTACTACAGCGTATCGCGGCGGCGTCCCGCGAACGCGAACCCCACACCCTGCGGGGGTACACCCCTTCTTGGGCGGCCACCCCTCTCACGGGGCCACCTCCTCACGGAGATGACCGCCCCTTTGGGGTGACCGTCCTTCTAGAAGCGCCAGGGAAGGGCGCCCGGGAAGAAGCCCCCACGGGGCAGCCCCACCCCTCCCCCAAAAGAAGCGCCCCGTCAGAGGGGTGGCCCTCTTTGGAGAGTGTCTATGGGTTCTACGGGTGGGTCAGCCGCAGGCGCGGCCGGTGGTGCCCGCGCCGTGGTTGACGCGGCCGGTGCCCAGGCTCACCGTGGCCTTGGCCCACGCGCACACCCCGCTCGGGGCGTACACCATGTCCCCCCAGTGGTGCCCGCCGTTACCGGCCTTGTACACGAACGACGCGCTCTTCTTGCTCGTGCTCACCGTGATGCTGCCGGTGCCGTTCTTGGCGACCCACAACTCACCCCAGTTGGTGCCGCACTTGCGCGAGTAGAACAGCTTGACGACCCCCAGCGGATCGCCCAGCTCGTTCTTCAGATAAGCCTTCTTGCCCGTGTACACCTTCGTGTCGGCGCACCCGGACCGATAGGGGTCCTTACCGGCGAGTGAGTTCGCATTCGCCGGCGCCGCCAACACCGCGATCGACGCAACCGCCGCGACTGCTACTACTCGGATCTTCACGTGGAACCGACTCCTTGATCGGGGGTCTTTCGTTCCCGCGCGATCTTACCGAGATGTGTCAAGAACGTCAGGAATCTCCTGGGTCGCATACCAGAGCAACTCATGCGCCTCAGCACCATCCACCGTGAACCGGGCGTCATCATCCCCCGAGTCGGCGGCAGGCAGCGCAGCGACGGCCGCCTCGATGTCAGGAGCCGCATACCCGTCGTCCACGTGCACGGCGGCGACCTTCGCCAGCGGGATCGACTCGGCCAGCCGTACCCGCCCACGCTCCTCCAGGTCGACCCCCACGGTCAGCCCCGCGTCCGGGACCTCGACCGCGATCACCACCCGGCGCGGGGCCGCCTCGACGCCGTCGGCCCGGTCGGCGGCCAGCATGCGCAGCGAGGCCCTGGCGGCCTCGGTCAGCGCCACGTATTCAAGCTCCTCGGTGTCACCCGAGGCGTACCACTCGGTCAGCGCGGGGGTCACCGCGTAACCGACAAGGGGGGCCGGGCCGAACTCACCAGCGGCGACGGCCTTGGCCAGCGCGGGGATCGTACTCGGCAGATAGACGCGCATCACGAACCTTTCACAGCAACGGGAGACCTATCATGCCCGTCGCAGCGACAGCCGGAGGAGAGACTCGAGCTCTGCGATGGTCGTGTCCGCGTCGCGGTGGTGGATTCCGGCGATGCCGAGCGCCCTGGCCGCCAGGATGTTGGCCTCGATGTCGTCGATGAACACGCATTCCGTGCCCGCCAGGCCGACCTGGTCCAGGGCGTGGGTGAAGATCCCCGGCTCCGGTTTGCGCATGCCGACCTCGCCGGAGATCACCACGGCGTCGAACAGCCCGCCCCACTCCTCGCGCGGGTAGTCGTTGGCCCAGGAGTTGGAGAGCAGGCACGTCCTGACGCCGTTGGCGCGCAGCTCGCGGAGCAGGTCGTACATCGCGTCCACCCGGGCGAACCCGGCGAACATCCTGGTCAGCAGGCCTTCTGCGACGGGGTTGCCGCCGTCGAGGGTCCTGAGCCTGGCGGCCAGGTCGCGCTCGAAGTCGGCGGCGCTCAGCTCGCCGCGTTCGAGGGCGTGGATGAGGTTGGCCTCCTGGCCCTCGTAGGCGTGGTGGACCAGCTCGCGCATCACGCCCTTGTAGTGGGCCGCGTCGATGCGGTCGGCGCTCAGCCAGCCCGCGATGGACTCGGTGAGCCCGGTGGTGAGCACGCCGCCCCAGTCGATCAACACACCCTTGACCATCACAGTGCACACCTTACATAACCCCCTTTTCGGACGAGACATATCGCTAGTTAGGGTGAGATTCCGTTACCCCCTGAAGGGACACGCCCTTGCCGGACGTCTTCCAAGCCCCCGGCCCCGAGCTGTTCGAGCTCGGTCCCCTGATTCCCGGTGGCCCTGAGTGGCTCACCAAACCCGTCCTCCTGGCGCTGCTCGGCTCGACGGTCGTCGTCGGCTTCTGCTGGGCCGCGTTCGCCAATCCCAGGATGGTCCCCCGCGGACTGCAGAACCTGGGCGAGTACGCCTACGTCTTCGTACGAGACCAGATCGCCAGGCCGTTCCTCGGCAAGGACGCGGAGCGCTGGATGGGCCTGCTGCTCAGCATCTTCCTGCTGGTCCTCGCCTGGAACCTGATGGGCGTCGTGCCGCTCCTGCAGTTCCCCGTCGCCTCGCACATCGCGTTCCCCGCCGTGCTCGCGATCACGGTGTACATCATCAAGATCTACCTGGGCGCCAAGCACCACGGCCTGCGCCGCTACCTCGCGGACATGCTCTTCCCGGCCGATCTGCCCAAGTGGGCGCACGGCGCCTACGCGCCGATGATGTTCGCGGAGTTCTTCATCACGTCGCTGTTCACCCACGCCGTCCGCGTCTTCGCGAACATGTTCGCCGGGCACATGTTGCTGGCGTTCTTCAGCTCGGTGGGCTTCTGGTTCCTCTTCGAACGGCTCACGCCGCTCGGTGTGGGACTCGGGGTCCTCGGGGTGCTGATGACGATCCTGATGACCGCGTTCGAGTTGTTCATCATGGCCCTGCAGGCGTTCCTGTTCGCCATGCTGGCCTCGATGTTCATCGGCTCGGCCATCTCAGGCGAGCACTAACGGCTCTCGCGCACGATCCGGGCGGCCAGCTTGCGGTGCTCGGCGGATCGCACGACCTTGGCGGCCTCCTGCACGGAAGCCGGGGCCGCCGAGGTCAGGATCCCGCGCCGCTCCTTGAGCTTGAGCAGGCGGGTCACCGACTGGTCGAGCCGCTCCTTGGAGATCCTGCCCGACTTCACCGCTGCCAGCACGGCGTCGTACGCCTTGGGCAGGTTGTTGGGCATCAGCAGCAGATCGGCCCCGGCGAGTACGGCACGCACCGCGATCTCGCCGTCGTTGTACTTCGTGCGCGCCCCGCCCATGTTCAGGGCGTCGGTGGAGATGACGCCCTTGAAGCCCAGCTTGTCGCGGAGCAGCCCGGTCAGGATGGTCTTGGACAGCGTCGCCGGATCCCCGGAGGAGTCGAGCTTCGGCATCACGATGTGCGCCGACATGATGACGTCCGTCCCCGCCGCGATGGCGGCCCTGAACGGCGGGGCGTCGAGCTTCTCCCACTGCGCCCTGGTGTGCTTGATCACCGGGAGCCCGGTGTGGCTGTCGGTGTTGGTGTCGCCGTGCCCGGGGAAGTGCTTGGCCGTACTGGCGACCTTCGCGTCGTCGAAGCCCTTCACGGCCGCGGCGACCATCTTGGACACCTCGGCCGGGTCGTTCCCGTAGGCGCGCTTGCCGATCACCGGGTTGTCCGGGTTGATGTTCACGTCGGCGACGGGCGCGAAGTCGAGGTTCACCCCGAGCGCCCGCAACTCCTCGCCGGTGGCTTTGGCGGCGGCGCGCGAGAGCGACACGTCCTTGGTCGAGCCGATCACCGAGGCGCCGGGGAAGGTGGTGATGAGCGCGGCCATCCGCGAGACGAGGCCGTTCTCCTGGTCGGTGCCGACGAGCAGCGGCACGCCCCTGGACGCCTTCTGCATCCCGTTGGTCAGGCCGATGACCTGCTCGACGGTCTTGACGTTCTCCGGGAAGAGGATCGCGCCGCCGAGGTGGTACTTGCCGATCACCTTGGCGGGGGTGGCCGCGCCGTACCGCGCGTTGTTCTCGCCGGAGACGGTGTCGGCTGCCGTGCCGTACAGGACGGGCATGAACAGCTGGCCGACCTTCTCCTCGTCGCTCAGCTTCGCCAGCACCCGCTCGACCCCGCCGGCCTGCGCTGGCCTGGACTCGGGGGCGGCCGTCGTCGGGTCGGGTCGCGGTGGTGAGGCCACGCCTGCCGCCTGCCCGCCGGAGGCGCAGGCGCCGAGTACGGTCGCCATCGCCAGGAGCCCTGCTGCGCGGATGCCTCGAACCATGCCCACCACGCTATCCATGGAGAGGCGTGCTCGAACCACTCTTTGCCCGATCATGGCGATTCCTGCGAAGATCACCTATATGCGCACAGTTCTCGCGGTGCTGGCCCTGATGGCGCTCGCGGGCTGCTCGGCACCACCGCCCGCATACCTCCTGACCGACCCGGCCACCTGGCCGCTGGCCAAGCTGGACGCGGTCCCGGCCAAGCTGCCCGACACCGGCGTGCGCAGGACCGGTGTCACGAAGGCGATCGCCACCATCGAGGTCGGCGGCCACGACCTGGTGGCGTGGGTGCACACCGCGGGCGTCTGCGGCCTTTCCGACAAGGGGGGAACCAGCATGTGGTTCGACCTCACCACGAGCGAGGGCCAGACGGGCTACACGAGGGACGCCAAGGACCGCCAGGTCTTCCGCGGCCCCGACGAGCCGATGGTGGCGGCCTCCTCCGAAGGCAGCGTCATGGTGAGCTGCGGCGTGAACAAGATGCTCGTCCTCGTCACCACGGGCGAGACCTCGATCAGGACCACGGGCAGCGTCACGGCGAAGGTCGTCCACGGCCAGGTCGCCGCGGTGATCGCGGACAGGGCCACGAGGGACCGCGCCCTATAGCGCACCCACATCCAACGTATAGCCCCGATCCCTACGCTCTGCCGTCATGGCGTACGAAGACGGCGGCGGCGGTGGGGGCGCCTTCGCGCCGATCACCTACAACAGCTCGGCGGACGAGGCCGCGGCCAAGCGCGCCGCAGCGCGGAAGTTCGACGAGTGGGCGGGCCTGGTGGGCTCGTTCGTCAGCGAGGTCAACGGCAGCCTGGAGCGGGACGGCCAGCGGGTGTGGATCGGCCCCTCCTCTGAGCCCTTCTTCGCCGAGCTGCGGAACTACTCCAAGAAGATCCCCGGATACCGGAATCCCTACCTGGACACCGCCGCGAACCTCCGCAAGTCCGCCGAGGTCCTCGAAGACCCCAAGAACCGGAACACCTGACGTGACCGAGTACGTGGGCATCCACCCCGAAGGCGCCAGAGCGCTGATCACCGCCATGAACAGGGCCAGGAACCTGGTCTCCGACAGCTTCCTGGCCGAACTCAAGCAGCAGCTCGGCGTCGCCCAGTCCGACGCGGTCCTGGAGGCGCAGGCGTCCTACGCCGTCTACCAGCAGTACCGCACCTTCCTCGACACCTACACGCGCGACCTCCAGTGGCGCATCGAGGTGATCACCGGCTCCCCCGGGGCCACCGTCCAAGGCGAGATGATCTACGGCAACGTCGAGTTCGCCAACGCCAAGCAGGCGGCTGAGCAGGGAAAGAAGGACTGCGAGGAGTTCACGGCGATCTGGGAGAAGGCGGAGCAGACCGGCGACTACGGCCCGGTCTTCGCCTACATGGACTCCCACCAGAAGCAGCTCACCGACCCCGAGTACGCTGCCGCCTTCCTCAAGGCGCTGGGAAAGGAGAACCTGAAGAACCTGCTGGACAAGCTGACCGTCCTCTACGCCCCGGAGGCCTACGGGCTCTCACCCGAGCAGCTGGAGGCGTTCAAGAAGGGCATGGGCCCCCTGGCCAACGCGATCAAGGCCGCCAACGACCCGGAGATCAACGACTACATCACCGCCAACTGCAGCTTCGACGCGCTGTCCGCCCTGATCGAGTCGGCGGACTTCAGCGACGACTTCGTCGCCGCCGCCATCGTGACCATGGCGCCGCACCTGTCCTCGTCCACCACGGTCAACGACTGGAACTCCGACCGGATCATGGCGATCCTCGCCGGGAACCCCGAGGTCCTGGCGCGCGTCCTGGCCGACGAGAAGGGCGCGGAGATGCTGCTGCGGGAGAGCCTGATGGCCGACCCCGCCTACCGCGACGCGATCACCAAGGCCCTGGACAAGGCGCTCGACCAGACGACCGACAGCCCGACCGTGCTCTCGCAGGCCTGGGCGAACGTGCTGAAGGTGGGCTCGCAGGACTACTTCCAGGACATCATGGCCAAGGACCACGACCTCGCCCAGATGCTCACGGACAACTTCGTGCCCTTCCTGGAGTACGCGGGATATCTCCAGGTCGTGGCCACGGGCGACACGGACCTGCTGAAGAAGATGCAGCCGCCGGGCGGTCCGTTCCTGCCGAAGACGGTCGATCCCAAGACGATCGCCGACTTCCTCGGCGCCGCCGTACGCCATCCCGACCTGGCCGAGACGCTGGGCAAGAAGGCACAGGAGATCTCGGAGAAGAACGGCCTCTACACCTACATGAAGGAGCGCGGGGTCGACGGGGTCACTGGCGACCCGGTGTTCGTGCAGAAGCTGGCCACCGAGTTCGCGCTGACCAGCCTGCTGCTCGGCGCCTACCAGTCGGCCGACCTCGACGAGCTGCAGGACGACCAGGACCGCAAGGCCACTTACAACGCGCTGTTCGGCTTCACCCTCGGCATCTTCACCGGACCGGCGGGAACGCTGGGTGGCTCTGCCATCGGCACGGCCGCCGCGCCGTGGATCGACAAGCTGGCCGAGGCCGCCGCGGGCAAGACCAAAGGTGTCGACCCGGCCAAGCAGATGGAGGCGGCTAAGGAAGCGTTCATGCAGCAGTTCGGCGCCACGCTCACGGAGCTGGGGGGAGGCTCCCTGAGCGAGGACCAGCGGAACGCGATCATGGAGCTCGCGGTCGGCAAGTTCGAGTCCATGTACCGCGAAGCCATGATGAACCAGTACTAGAGCCCCAGCTCCGCCAGGGCGGGCAAATGTTCACGAGCCGCCGCGCGGGCCTCTTCCGGAGTAGCCGAGGCCCGTGCGGCTCCAGCGGCCGCGCGGCACTGGTCCAGCGTGTGCCGCGCCAGCACGGCCCGTACGGCGGGCAGCGCAGGAGCGCCCATCGACAGCGACGAGACGCCGAGCCCGACGAGGACGCAGGCCAGCGCCGGATCGGCGGCCGCCTCCCCGCACACCCCGCACGGCTTGCCGTGCGTGCCGACGGCGAGCGCGACCAGGTCGAGCAGCGCCGGTTGCCACGCGTCCTGGAGCCGGCTCAGCGCGCCCACCTGCCGGTCGGCGGCGAAGGTGTACTGGGCCAGGTCGTTGGTGCCGATCGAGAAGAAGTCGACCGCCGGAGCCAGGTCACCGGCGCGCAACGCGGCGGCGGGCACTTCGATCATCACCCCCGCGGAGGGCAGCCCCGCCGTACGGCAGGCGTCGGCGAACCACCGCGCCTCCTCAGGCGCGGCCACCATGGGCGCCATGACCTGCAGGTCGGCGGGGAGTCCCTTGTGCGCGCGGGCCAGCGCGGAGAGCTGCGACCGCATCACCTCGGGAAAGATCCGGAACATGCGCAGCCCGCGCTCCCCCAGCGCCGGATTCGGCTCGTCGCTCGACGGCGGCAGGAAGGCCAGCGGCTTGTCCGCACCGGCGTCCAGCGTGCGCACCACGACCTTGCCGCCGGGGAACGCCTCCAGGACCGCCCGGTAGGCGTCCTCCTGCTCCTGCTCGGTCGGCGCGGTGGCCCGGTCGAGGAAGAGGAACTCGGTCCGGTACAGCCCGACGCCCTCCGCGCCGTTGGCCAGCGCCGCCTCCACGTCACCGGGCCCGCCGACGTTGGCGAGCAGCGGGACGGCGTGGCCGTCCTTCGTGGCCCCCGGGCCGGTGACCTCCGACAGCAGCGCCAGGCGCGCCTCGGCCGCCCGCACGGCCTCGCCGACCTCGTCGTCGGACGGCTCCAGCCGTACCTCGCCAGAAGCGCCGTCGACCAGCAGCCGCGTACCCGCGGGGATCGCGGTCGCGCCGGGACAGGCCACCACGGCGGGAACGCCGAGCGCCCTGGCCAGGATCGCGGTGTGGCTGGTCGGCCCGCCCTCCTCGGTCACGAAGGCGGCCACCACGTCCTTCGACAGCAGCGCGGTGTCGGCCGGCGCCAGGTCGCGGGCGATGAGGACGTACGGCTCAGCCGCGTCGGTGGGCACGCCCGGCATGGGCAGGCCCATGAGCACGGCGATCGTGCGGTCCCTGATGTCGTCGAGGTCGGCGGCGCGCTCGCCCAGGTAGCCGCCCGCCTTGGTCAGCAGGTCGCGGTATTTGCCGAAGGACTCGTAGACGGCGCGCTCGGCGGAGACGTCCCGGTCGATGAGCGACTTGACGCCCACGATCAGTCCCGGATCGCGGGCCATGAGGGCCTGCGCCTCCAGGATGTCCCTGGCCTGGCCGCCCGCGTGCAGGCCGCGCGCCTCCAGGTCGCCGGCGACGTGGTCGAGCGCCGCCATGGCGCGCTGCTTCTCCTGGCTCGCGTCACCGTCGTACGTGGCGCCCTCGGGGGGTTCGGGCACCGACGCGGCCAGGATGTACGCGGGGCCGTGCCCGATACCCGGGCTCACCCCCACCCCCCGCCGCGTCATGGCGCTGACGCGATCTTCGCGAGCTCGTCCAGGAGCTCCTCGGCGCCCTCGCCCTCGCCCCTGATCACGATGGTCTCGCCCTGCCTGATGTCGAGGCCCATCACGGACAGGATGCTCTTGGCGTTGACCGGGCTGCCGCCGACCTTCTCGACGGTGACCTCGATCGCCGACTTGGTCGCTGCCTGCACGAACGTCGCCGCCGGGCGGGCGTGCAGTCCGACTTCCGCAACGACGGTGACCTTGCGCTCGGCCATGAAGCTCCTCCTAGGTGATAAACCGGTCCAGACCAGCTGAACCCTACGCGAATGGCGGCCAGTCAACTGAAGTCAGGTCGGCCACTACGAGGTCGGCCTGGCCGAGCTCGTCGTGCGTGTGCGTCGTCGCCACCCCTACGCACCTCATACCCGCCGCCTTGGCCGCGGCAATCCCGGCCAGCGAGTCCTCGAAGGCCACGCACTCGTACGGCGGAGCCCCCAGCTTCGCCGCGCCGAGCAGGAATCCCTCAGGGTCCGGCTTGCCCCTGTCCACGTCCTCGGCGGTGACCAGCACGTCGAACAGGTCGCGGATCCCGACCATGCCGAGCCGCTCCTCGGCCCACGGCCGCCTGGCCGAGGTGACCAGCCCGATCGGTGACCCGTGCGCGGCCACCTTGCGCACCAGCTCGGCCGCTCCTGGCACGGGGACGATCTCCGGCAGGCCGGGATGCTCGCCGTACCCGAAGACCTCGTCGATGAGCTCGTCGACGTCCTCACCAGGGAAGACCTCGGGGATGACGTCAGGCCCGCGCCGGCCCATGAAGACACGCACGTCCCGCTGCACGCCGTGGTTGTCGAGCAGCATCTGCCACATGGCCATGCTGCGCGCCTCGGTGTTGATCAGCGTGCCGTCCAGGTCGAAAAGGGCTACTGCCACTGGAAGAGCTCGTCCCCGAAGTGGACCGCGCCCTCGGCGAGGTCCGTCACCGACGCGGCTGACGCGTCGAGCGCCACCACCGGGCAGACCGGCGACCGGCCGCCCGCCTCGATCTTGCCCGGGTCCCACGCGACCACCGGCTGGCCCGCGCTGACCCGATCCCCCTCCGCCGCCAGGAGCTGGAACCCCTCGCCCTTGAGCTGCACCGTGTCGATGCCCAGGTGCACCAGCACGCCCTTGCCGTCGTCCCCCACGATGACGTAGGCATGTGGATGCAACTTCATGATTTTTCCCGAAATCGGGGCAACGGCCTTGCCCGGACTCCTGGCCGGATCGATCGCCGTACCAGGGCCCACCATGCCTGCCGAGAAAACCGGATCAGGCACGGCCGACAACCCGACCGCTGCCCCCTCAACCGGGGCCAGAACACTCGTCATTGATCCCCCTGACCACACCGAGCGCCCGCGCCCTAGCCGATGATGTCCTCGATGTCGCTGGCGATCGTGTCCGCCTCGGGACCCACGACGACCTGGACCACGTTGCCCGCGGCCATCACGCCGTGGGCTCCGGCGGCCTTCAGGGCGGCCTGGTCGACCTTGGACGCGTCGTGCACCTCGGTACGCAGTCGCGTGATGCAGGGCTCGATCTCGATGATGTTGTCGGCACCACCGAGCCCGGCAATGATCGCGTTCGCATCAGCCGCCATGCGGTCCTCCTCGCTCGTGACTCTGTGACCAGGCTAAACGACGCTCTGTGATCAGTCCGTCTGGGTCACCTTGTTGAGGCCGCGCGGCGCGTCGGGGTCGATGCCCAGGCGGCGGGCGAGCGCCTCGGTGAGGAGCTGGCCGGGGACGATCAGGCCCATCGGGGCGACCCACTCGGGCAGGTCGGGGCCGTTCAGCGCGGCCGTACCCGCCTTGGCCAGGCCAGCGCCGCCACCGATGGTGTAGGCGGCGGCTCCGGCGGCGACCACGCGCTCGGCCAGCGCGACGGTGCCCTGCAGGGTCGGGCTGTTCTCGGCGGCGACCAGCAGCGCGGGGGTGTCCTCGTCGACGACGGCGATCGGGCCGTGCAGCAGGTCGGCGTAGGACAGGCCCATGGCGTGCAGGTAGCAGGCCTCCTTGAGCTTGAGCGCGGTCTCCAGCGCGGTGGAGAAGGCCAGGCCGCGTCCGGACACGACCACGCCGGGCTTGTCGGCCAGGCCCTCGACGACGGCGTCCAGGTCACCGGGCTCGGCGATCAGCTTCTCGACCGCGTCCGGGACTTTTTTAAGATCATTTGCGTCCACGTCCGCGCCCAGACCCAGGGCGAGTACGGCCAGCGCGGCGAGCTGCGTCGTGTAGGTCTTGGTGGCGGGAACCGCCTTCTCCTCGCCGGCGAGGGTGACCAGCGCGAGGTCGGCGGCCTGGGCCAGGGGGCTGTCCGGTCCGCCGTTGGTGACGCCGATGGTCTTGGCGCCGCAGCTCTTGGCCCACTCCAGGGTCTCGACGATCTCCTCTGTCCTGCCGGACTGGGAGATGGCGACGGCCAGCACGCCGTCCAGGTCGAGCTTGCGCTTGTAGGTGGTCGCGATCGACGGCGCGGCCAGCGCCGCGAGCCGCCCCGCGTGCGATTCGACCAGGTAGCGGCCATAGACTGCGGCATTGTCGGAGGTGCCGCGCGCGATGAACAGGAGCTGGCGAGTCTGCTCGCCGAGAGCCTTCACCTCGCCGACCCTGGGGAGCAGGTCGTCCAGCGTGGCCCGCAGCGCAGCCGGCTGCTCGGCGATCTCGCTGCGCATCTTCGTCGTCATCTCGCGCCCATCCCTTGACTCGCATTTCCGAAATGTGGTCTAGTCCGGACTAGACCAGTACGAACCATACTTCATCGAATTGGACATTTCGAGAGGAGGATCCGTGGCACACATCGATCCGGACAGTCCGGTGCCCAAGTACTTCCAGCTGCGAGAGATCCTGCTCGACCTCATCGACAGCAACGAGCTCAGCATCGGCGCGGCGATCCCGTCCGAGCGCGAGCTCTGCCAGCGCTTCGGCCTGTCCAGGATGACCGTACGGCAGGCCGTCGACCACCTCGTCTCCGAGGGACGCCTGCACCGCGTGCCGGGCAAGGGCACCTTCGTCGCCCGCCCCAAGATCGAGCTGGCCCTGCAGCTCACGTCGTTCACCGACGACATGCGGGCCCGCGGCATGGTCCCAGGCTCGCGCGACCTGGACCGCAGGATCGTGCGCGCCAGCGCCCACCTGGCCAAGGAGCTGGGCATCCAGCCAGGCGAGGAAGTCCACTTCATCGAACGGTTGCGCACCGCGGACGGCGAACCGCTGTCGATCGAGCGGGCGCACATCCCGGTCAAGCTCGCCCCCGACCTCGGCGACCAGGACCTTTCCGACACTTCGCTCTACGGGCTGCTCGAAGCGCGCTACGGTCTCGTCATGGACGCCGGCGAGCTCACCATCGACGGCGGCATCGCCGACCCCAGCGACGCCGACCTGCTGAAACTTCATCGTGGCGGAGCCGTGCTGCTCCTGCAGCGCCGGTCCTTCTCCGGCGGGGTCTGCGCCGAGCTGGGTGTGTCCACCTACCGCGCCGACCGCTACCAGCTGCGCACGATCCTCGAGATGCCGTCGCGACGCGGCTGACCCCCCTGTTCCCCCCTTCTTCGCTCCCGGAGGACCCCCGGTGAACGAGACCGCCGTGATTCCCTCGCCGTTCGCTCGCGTGATGTCCGTGTTGCAGCGGCTCGGCCGGTCGCTCATGCTGCCCATCGCCGCGCTGCCCGCCGCGGCCCTGTTATTGCGCTTCGGCCAGCCCGACATGCTCGGGGCCAACGGCCCCGAGCCCGGCGGCCTGGCCGACGTCGCCGGTTTCACCTGGCTGACCCACGTCGCCGAGGTGCTGGCCGCCGCGGGAGCGGCCCTGTTCGAGAACCTGCCGATGTTGTTCGCGGTCGGCGTCGCGATCGGGTTCGCCCGCAAGTCCGACGGGTCGACCGCCCTGGCCGCCGTGGTCGGCTACCTGGTCTTCGACCGCGTCACCAAGGTGATGTTCTTCGGCTCGGCCATCAGGGACACCGTCGTCATCAAGCAGTTGGAGGGCTCCGGGTTCAAGGAGATCGTCAACTACGGCATGCAGAACCCCACCAGGGTGCTCGGCGGCATCCTGATCGGCCTGGTCACCGCCATGTTGTGGCAGCGCTTCTACCGGATCAAGCTGCCCGCCTGGCTCGCGTTCTTCGGCGGGCGGCGGTTCGTGCCGATCATCACCTCGATCGCCGCGCTCGTGCTCGGCGTGCTCATCGGCTGGCTGTGGCCGGTGCTCGGCGAGTGGATTCGCAGCGCGGGCGAGGCCCTGGCCGGGGCCGGCGCGCTCGGCACCGGGCTCTACGGGCTGTTCAACCGGCTGCTCATCCCGCTCGGGCTGCACCACTTCGTCAACTCGATCGTGTGGTACGTCGTGCCCGAGTGCACCGTCGGCGGCAAGACGCTCGGCGGCGACTGGAACTGCTACTTCGGCGGCGACCCCAACTCCGGGGAGTTCATGGCCGGGTTCTTCCCGATCATGATGTTCGCGCTGCCCGCCGCCGCGCTCGCCATGTGGCGCGCCGCTCCCCCGCACAAGCGGGCCACCGTGGGCGGCATCATGCTGTCTGCCGGGCTCGCGTCGTTCGTCACCGGGATCACCGAACCGATCGAGTTCGCGTTCATCTTCGTCGCGCCGCTGCTGCTCGTCGTGCATGCCGTACTGACCGGGCTGGCCATGGCGATCACCACGCTTATCCACGGGCAGCTCGGGTTCGGGTTCTCTGCCGGTCTCCTGGACATGCTGCTGAACGCCGGCAAGTCGAACACCCACAACCTGGTCGGCATCCTGATCCTCGGGGTGGTCTACGGGGTGGTCTATTACGTCGTGTTCAGCTTCCTGATCAAACGGTTCAACATCATGACGCCTGGTCGCGAGCCCGACGACTGAGTTTCGTGAGGGCGGGTCGGCGGTAGATACCGGGCATCCCCCGATCATGATGTCGGGGGGACAGTGGGATGAGCGCATCGACCGTCGCGAACGGGCCGGGCTTCGGTTCTTCGGCCTTCGCCGTGCTGCAACGCATCGGGCGCTCCCTCATGATGCCCATCGCGGTGCTCCCCGCCGCGGGCCTGCTGCTCCGCTTCGGCCAGAACGACATGTTGGGCTCGAACGGACCCGCCCCGGGCGGTCTGGCAGACGTGCCGGGATTCGCCTGGTCGGCGAACGTCGCCGAGGTCTTCGCCGCTGCGGGCGGTGCCCTGTTCGACAACCTCCCGATCCTGTTCGCGATCGGCGTCGCCATCGGATTCGCCAAGAAGTCCGACGGCTCCACCGCCCTCGCCGCCCTTGTCGGCTACCTGGTGTTCGACCAGGTGGCGCGGCACATGTTCTTCTCGTCGAGCAGCGAAGCGATCAAGGCGAAGGTGACGCTGACCCTGCAGGACGGCAGCACGGTCATCAACCAGGCCGCCGGAGCCCAGCCCACCGGCGTGCTGGGCGGCATCCTCATCGGGCTGACGGCCGCGTTGCTCTGGCAACGGTTCTACCGGATCAAGCTTCCCTCCTGGCTGGCCTTCTTCGGGGGTCGGCGCTTCGTCCCCATCGTCACCGCGGCGACCGCGATGATCATCGGTGTGGTCATCGGCCTCATCTGGCCGCCCATCGGCGAGGGGCTGACCCGCTTCGGCGACTGGCTGGCCACCAACTCGGTGCTCGGCGCAGGCGTGTACGGCGTGGCCAACCGTTTCCTGATCCCGCTCGGCCTGCACCACTTCATCAACTCGATCGTGTGGACCGTGATCCCCGAGTGCACGGTCGACGGCGTGCGCGCGGCAGGCGACCTCAAGTGCTACGCGATCGGCAACCAAGGCTCCGGCATCTTCATGACCGGCTTCTTCCCCGTGCTGATGTTCGCCATCCCGGCAGCCGCGCTGGCCATCTGGCGCGCGGCCCCCAAACACAAGCGGGCCGCGGTGGGCTCCATCATGATCGGCGGCGCGCTCACGGCGTTCGTCACCGGGATCACGGAGCCGGTGGAGTTCGCGTTCATCTTCGTGGCGCCGGTGCTGTTCATCGTGCACGCATTGCTCACCGGGGTGTCGATGGCGCTCCTCGCGTTCCTGGACACGCGGCTGGGCTTCAGCTTCTCCGCGGGCGGGATCGACATGCTGCTGAACGCGAGCAAGTCCAACACCTGGGGCCTGCCGCTGATCATCCTGATCGGCATCGGCTATTTCGCCCTCTACTATGTGATCTTCAGCTTCCTCATCCGCAAGCTCAACATCATGACCCCCGGTCGCGAACCCGACGAGGACGCTCCCACCGCCTAATTCTGTCTCCCCACACTGTCCAAATCGCCGGTGCCGGTGCGTCGGACAGGTAGTGGAGTCGAGGAGGCACGGTGCCCGAATACATGCTGCTGTTGTACGCGCCTGACGCCGACGATGACCGGGACCGGTGGGCGGAGCTGCCACTCTGGCTGGAGGTGACCGAGAGCCTGCGCGAGGCCGGGGTGCTCGTCGCCAACAGCCCCCTCCATCCGGTCGCCAGCGCCACCACCGTGCGGGTGCGCGACGGCGGGACGGAGCTCACCGACGGGCCGTTCGCGATGACCAAGGAGGTCCTCGCCGGCTACTACCTCCTGGACTGCGTCGACCTCGACGAGGCGCTGAGGCACGCGGCGCGGCTGCCGACGGCGCGCCACGGCTCCGTCGAGGTCCGTCCGGTCATGGGTGAGCTGCCCGGGCGGACATGAACGATCCCGCCGCGGCAGCCCTGAGCACCGTGTTCCGCGAGGAGCGGGCGGCCGTGCTGGCGACGCTCATCCGGCAGGTCGGTGACTTCCAGCTCGCCGAGGACGCCGTGCAGGACGCGTTCGCCGCGGCCCTCACCGCCTGGCGGCGCGACGGCGTTCCCGACCGGCCGGGGGCGTGGATCACGGTCGCCGCCCGGCGGCGGGCCGTCGACCGCCTGCGCCGCGACAAGTCGATCGCCGACCGGGCCGAGCGGCTCGCCCGGCTCACGCATCAGGAGCAGCCCGCGATGGAAGAGGACCGGTTACGGCTGATCTTCACCTGCTGCCATCCGGCGCTGGACGTGTCCGCCCAGGTGGCCCTCACCCTGCGCACGCTCGGCGGCCTGACCACGACCGAGATCGCGCGCGCCTTCCTCGTCGCCAAGCCCACGATGGGCAAGCGGATCGTCCGGGCCAAGCGCAAGATCGCCGACGCGCACATCCGCTACCGCGTGCCGTCCGACGAGGAGCTCCCGGCCCGGCTGCGCGGCGTTCTCCGCGTCGTGTACCTGATCTTCAACGAGGGTTACTCGGCCAGCGGGGGCGAGCACCTGGTCCGCGCCGACCTGTGCGGGGAGGCGATCCGCCTCGGACGGCTGCTGGGCGAGCTGATGCCCGGCGACACCGAGGTGCAGGGGCTGCTGGCGCTGATGTTGCTGCACGACGCGCGCCGCGCCGCCCGGGTGGACGCGCGCGGCGACTACGTCGCCCTGGAGGAGCAGGACCGCGAGCTCTGGGACCGCGAGCGGATCAGCGAGGGACTGCGCGCCCTCGCGCGGGCGAACCGTCCTGGCCAGTACCAGCTGCAGGCGGCGATCACCGCCCTGCACCTGCGGACGCCGGAACCCGACTGGGCCGGGATCGCGGAGCTCTACCGCGCTCTCGCGGACCTCAGCCCGTCACCGGTGGTGGAGGTCAACCGCGCCGCGGCCGTCGGGTTCGCCCACGGGGCAGATGCCGGTCTGGAGCTCCTTGAGCCGTTGCTGGCCGATCCCGCCCTGGAGAGTTACCAGCCGCTGCACGCCGCGCACGCCGAACTCCGCAGGCGGTCAGGCGACCGGCCGGGAGCGGAAGGGGCCTACCGGCGGGCGATCGAGCTCAGCGCCAACCCCGTCGAACGCGCCGAACTCGAACGGCGGCTGGAGTCCCTGTCCAAAGAGGTGTTCGTGCCGCGACGTATAGACGACGCATCACGACATCGAGGAGGACGACATGACTGACGACGTGGGCACCGTGGTCGAGGCGGTGACGAGAGCGTGGGCGGACAACGACGCGGTGGCGTTCGCCGGGCACTACGCGGAGGAGGGGACCGCGATCCTTCCCGGGTTCCACCTGCGGAACAGGGCGGAGATCCAGGCCAGCATGGGCGTCGCGTTCGACGGGCCGCTCAAGGGTTCGCGACGGCGGCACCTGGTGCGGAACGTGCGGTCGCTGGGCGACGACACCGCCGTCGTGATCAGCAGGAGCAGCACTCTGTTCCCCGGCGAGACGGAACCTCCGGCCGATCGGTGGTCCATGGCGACATGGGTCCTGTCCCGACGTACCGGACGGTGGCTCATCGAGGCCTACCACGACTGCCCGGCCACCTGATGGGCCGGCTAGCGGGCAAGGTGGCCCTGGTGACGGGCGGCAGCCGAGGGATCGGCGCGGCGATCGCCCAGCGGCTGGCCGCCGACGGCGCGGACGTGGCGCTCACCTACGCCAGCGCCGTGGACAAGGCGGAGGCGGTCGCGAAGCGGATCGAGGCGGACGGCGGCCGGGCGCTGGTGCTCAAGGCCGACAACGCCGATCCGCAGGCCGCCGTCGGGGCGGTCGAGGAGACGGTACGGGGGCTGGGCCGTATCGACATCCTCGTCAACAACGCGGGGATCTTCACCGGCGGGCCGCTGGAGCAGATCACCCTGGAGGAGCTGGAACGGATCCTCGCCGTCGACGTCCGGGCGGTGTTCCTCGCCTCCCAGGCCGCCGCACGGCACCTGCCCGAGGGCGGACGGATCATCACCATCGGCAGCGCTCTCACCGAACGGGTCCCCGCTGAGGGCATGACGCTGTACGCGATGTGCAAGTCGGCGCTGACCGGCCTCACCAAGGGCCTGGCCCGTGACCTCGGCCCACGGGGGATCAACGCCACGCTGATCCTCGGCGGCCTGATCGACACCGACATGAACCCCGCCGACGGGCCCGCCGCCGGGTTCTTCAGCGCCGTCACCACCCTCGGGCGGTACGGCACGGCCGAGGACATCGCGGCGACCGTCTCCCATCTCGCAGGGGACGGCGGCCGCTACATCACCGGCACCGCGATCGCCGTCGACGGCGGCTTCGCGGCCTGACCCCGCATTAGTGATCATCAGGAAGGAGGTATCAGGACCGGAAAGAATCATTCGGGGCGGTCAGGGGATCTTGGGAAATGGACTGTAACGCCAAACCGTGTCTGGTTTGCCCACTCCAACTTCCGCCGGCCTTTCACCATCAATGCGGGCGAAGGCCTGCCTCAGGACGGAAAGTTGGTGGCTGATGTATTTCTCAGGGGGGCCGAAAACTCCTAGTACCGACCGCATTTCCTTCGGTACAGGAGGCCAGAATGTCCCCCCGACTTCCGCACATCTCCGTCGTCCCCGCACCTGAGCCGCCCTACGACGACGACCGCGGCCCCACCCCGGCGCGTCCGCACGTCCAGGGGTCGCTGGCGCTCGCCATCGACCCTCCGCAGCCGCTGGTCTGGGGTGCGCCAGGGGCGATTCCCGACGAACGGCGGCTGCGGTCGCTCGGGCAGGCGCTCGCCGAGGTACTCGCCGGTCGGCGTCCCCCGGAGAGCGTCGCCGACCGGCTCACCGAGCAGGCCTACCGCGAGCTCCTCCGCGCCGGGCGCATGATCGACGCCAAGCGCGGGCCGTTCGCCGGGCTCCCCCACGTCAAGGAGCCCAGGGACGGGGCGATCGAGATGTGCCTGCTGATCCACTGCGGGGAGCGCAGCCACGTCCTGGCGCTCCGGCTGGAGCGCCGCGGCGTCCAGTGGCTGTGCACCGACTTCGAAACCGCCTGACCGCTCTCTCCACACCCGAGATGAGAGGTCCTTCTGTCAGGAGCTCTGGGAGCACCTGGCAGAAGGACCTCGGCGGTTTCCGGGGTCAGAGGACCTTGAAGGCGAGGTGCCTGCCGCGGCCCTGGCCCAGGGCGAGGGTGAACCACAACGTCATGAGCTGGTCGAGCAGGTCGTGCTGCCCGGGTCCCAGGTAGACGGGGTTGAGCCCGACTGCGGTGATGACCTGTTCGACCGTCTCGCGGTCGTCGGCGTCGGCGGAGTAGAAGAGGTCGGCCACGACCCCGTCGAAGACGGGTTCGGCGAAGTTCTCCCAGCCGAGCGCGTTGAAGGCGCGGGCATAACGGGCCCCGGGCGCCAGGGCGGCGAAGTCGGCGGCGCTGTGTCCAGGACCGTCGCCGAACTTGTTCGCGGTGTCGATGACGACCTTGCCGTCGAGCTGTCCTGCGTGGTCACGGGCGAAGTCCGCGACCACTTCGCCGGGAATGGCGACGATCACGACTTCAGCACCGTCCAGCGCCTCGTGCACTGACTTCTCCGGCGTGCGCGATCCGTAGCGGACGTCGTGTCCGGCCGCGGCGAGCGCCTTGCCCAGGGTCCTGCCGACGTTTCCCGTGCCGATGACTGCGATGTCCATGGGTACTCCTTGGTAGGTCAAGCGCGGGCGGTGAGCCGTACGACCGGGTACTCCCGGTCGGACTTGCCCTGGTACTTCGCGTAACGGGGTGAAGCGGCGGTGATGACCTTCCACGCCTCCTCGCGCTCGGCGCCTTCGAGCACGTGCGGCGTGACCGGCACGGCCTCCTTCCCCGGCAGCTCGACGGTCGCGCGGTCGGGGCTGCCCATGAGGTTGAGGTGCCAGTCCGGGTGCGTGGTGGTGCCGCCGGACGCGACGACCAGCCAGCCGTCCTTCCCGTCGCCGAACCACGCCACCGGCGTCTCGCGCGGCTGCCCGCTCCGGCGTCCCACGGTGTTGAGGATCAGCACCTCCATGCCCATGAACTGGCCGTGGCCGCGGCGGATCTTGCGGTTCAGCCGGGAGTTCATCCGATGCTGCATCCACCGCGAGAACGCGCTGTGCCCGCTTCGACGCTTCTGATCCTGTGCCATCTGCTTGCCTCCGGTCTTTCCGCGTTGACGTTTTTCACGCTAGATGCGGCGCGATGGCGGGCGCTTCTCCATTCCTGACCCATTGGAGACCCGCCTCTTTCCTGCGTGAGACCAGACTGGAGGCACGGACGAATACTTCCGCTATGCGCCGACGATGCGGCTGGATAGATCACCAACCGAGTCCGCGTAATACACCGACCCTTCGAGATGGAAAGCGATCTGCCGTACGGACCACCCCGCGCCGGGCGAGCGATCGAGCTCGTCCTCGGTCAGGGCGTCGAGCCGTACCGCCCAGATCTGCGCCAGGCGCGTCAACCGGCTGCGTGCCTCGTCCACATCCAGCTCGGTGAACGGCGCCAGGTCCGCCTCTGTCGTGATCATCGAGGCGTGCCAACGATCCTCGTACGGCTCCCGCCCGGCCAGCCGCGCCTCGACCTCGGCCAGGTGATCGACCAGATGGTCGGCCACGCGGCGGATGGCCTTGTGCGGGGTGTAGACGCGGTCGTCGACGTGGCGCGGCTGGCCGTCCCAGTGCACCCAGGTGGGGGCGAGGTTGAGCACGTGATCGACCATGCCGGTCACTACGGCGGCGGGCGAACGGTCGTCCGTACCGGGAATCTCTTCAGCCATCTTGATCTCTCCTAGACCTGACGTCCTCTGTCCCGGCCAGCCTAGGAACGAACTCCTTCGACCCCCGTCGAAGTGTCACGGCGCTTCGCCCGCCCGCCCTCTGAACGGGAACGCCAGGAAGCGATCGTCCTCGCGGTGGCTGCAGTCGTTGCTGCGGTCAGCAGATCCTTCCCATCCGCAGTGCGGCTGCCGGGACGCTGGTGCCGAGGGCGCTGGGCGATCGGGGCGCCGGTAGCGTTGTGCGGCGTGATGCGTGCTTGGGTACTGCCTGTCCTGCTTGTGGTCAGCGGGTTGCTCCTGGCGATCTCCCTGGTGGTCAGGGGGTCTCCCGTCGGCGGTGCCGTACTGCTGCTGGGGTTCGTCCTGCTGGCCGGGGTGAACTCGCCGCTGGCGTTCCCCCGGTCGGTCAGTGCGGCGGAGGCGCAGCGGCTCAGTGCCGTGGACGGGCTGCCGGTCGTCTATTGGCGGGCGGGGTGCAAGTACTGCCTGCGGCTGCGGTTCCGGCTGGGGGCCGGGGCCGGGCGGCTGCACTGGGTGAACATCTGGAGCGACCCGGCCGGCGCGGAGGTGGTGCGGTCGGTCAACGGGGGTGACGAGACGGTGCCGACCGTCGTGGTCGCGGGCCGTCCCCATGTGAACCCCGACCCCGCGTGGGTGCGTGGGCTACTCACCCCACGATCTTGACCTTGACCACCGGCTCGCCGAACACGAACTTGCCGGTGTTGCCGCCGGTGTACTCGGCGGTGATGGTGTAGGTGCCGTTGGGGACGTTGCCGATGGTGTAGCGGTTGCTGGTCTGGTTGACGACGCAGTTGGACCTGGCGAGGCTGCTGTCGGCGCGGTTGCTGCCGGCGAACATGCCGCCGGAGGAGGCGGCACGGAAGGTGATCCTGCTCAGCGGGTCGATGCCGTTGCCGCCCAGCTCGAACCCGTCGCCCCGGCGGGCGGTGATCGTGGCGACGCCGTAGCGCTGGTCGTTCTCGAATCCGGACATGTAGTTGAAGCCGGAGACGGGGTAGATGAAGTAGGCGTGCCCGAGCGTGGCGCAGGTCGCGGCGTGGACGGGCGCGGCAGTCAACGCCACACCGCCGCCGAGGACGAGGGTCAGGGCGAGGGCGGCTGAGGTGCGGTTCATGGCGGGCTCCTACGGGTTCGCGGTGGTGAGTGACACCGTGAAGGTAGGCGCAGGACCTGCCCAGCTTCGCCGCCATCTAATGCCCGATCGCCACCCACTCTCCACCCACCGACCCGTGCCCGTCCCCCCTCAGCCCCTCCAGGCCACGGCCCCCTTCCCACTAGGCCATGACCGCCACGCAACCCCGGCCTCTTCCGCCCTCGCCCCCTCCCCTCCATCGGGCCATATCCGCCGCATAGCCCTGGCCCCTCCGCGCTTGGGCCCTTCCCGGTCGCGGTCCCTTTCTTCGACAGGGACGACCTCATGTCATCGGCTCCCAAGGCCCCGATCCCCCGCGCGAGCCACAAGGGTCAGTTGCTGTGAGCGCCAGCCCTTCGCCTCCACCAACAGCCCGTCATGTCACAAAACGATGGGGCCCGGCGTCATATGGGCGACCCACTGAAGGAGCCCTCATGCCGACCACGACCGATGACGTCCGCCCGGACCCCGCCACCGAAGCGTTCGTCGCGCACCGCAACCTGCTCTTCACCGTCGCCTACGAGATGCTCGGCTCAGCCGCCGACGCCGAGGACGCTCTCCAGGAGACCTGGCTCCGATGGGCCGACGTGGATCTCGACACGGTCCGCGACCAACGCGCCTACCTGGTACGGATCACCACCCGCCAGGCCCTCACCCGCATGCGCACGCTGAAGCGGCGCAAGGAGTCCTATGTCGGCCCCTGGCTGCCGGAGCCACTGCTGACCGCCCCAGACGTCGCCGACGACGTCGCGCTGGCGGACAGTATCTCGATGGCGATGCTGCTCGTCCTGGAGACGCTGACACCCACCGAGCGAGCGGTGTTCGTGCTGCGCGAGGTGTTCGACCTGTCGTACGACGAGATCGCGGAAGCCGTCGACAAGAGCCCTGCAGCGGTCCGGCAGATCGCCCACCGAGCACGGGCACACGTCGCAGAACGTCGCCCACGGGACGTGGTTTCCTCGGCCGAGACGCGGGGAGCGCTCGCGGCCTTCCAGCGGGCGATCCAGACGGGAGACCTGCAGAGCCTGCTCGACGTACTGGCCCCGGACGTGGTGGCGTTGACCGACGGCGGCGGCGTCAGGCAGGCGCAACTCCAGCCCATCATGGGGGCCACGAACGTGGCCGGATTCTTCGCCTCCACCGCAGTCCGGTCGGGTGCGGACCTGTCGCTGGAAGCAGCGCAGGTCAACGGCAGCCCGGCACTGATCGTGAGACTCGGCGGGGAGATCGAGGGCGTGGTGGCGATGCGCATCGAGTCCGGCCTGGTCACAGGGCTGTACGTCGTACGCAACCCCGAAAAGCTGTCCCGCCTGACCTGGGAGACAGCCGTCACCCGCTAGGCGTTCTCCCAGACCGAAACATGGCTCCTGCTCTCACTGGTGAAGGCTGCACGCCCCAGTCAGCCCAGCGCTCACGCAGGGTCATCCCAGCGATCCGCGCCATGAGATCCACCCTGTCCACACCCCTGAAGAACCCGCCACCCGATTCATGGCGTACAGGTCCTCCGCCTTCCCGAGGGCCGGGCAACCCAAGGGGGTCTCACGGCTGGCGGCCAGTCCCGGTCGCCAGCCGCCAGCCGTGGTTCCTTGACGGCGCCTCACACCGCCGCACATCCTCGCCCCGCCCGGTGAGTGTCAGAGGGCTACGGGCCGCCGTCGCCTTCGTGGTCGCCGACGTAGCAGTTGGTGCAGTTGGCCTTGGAGGTGGCCGGTGCGTCGTGGGGCCACAGGTCGTCCAGGACACGAAACCCTTCTGAGCGCAGCACCTCGGCGGTCTCGCCCACGGTGTAGATGCGTCGCGTGGACAGGAGGATCTCGGGGTTGTCGTTGGGGGTGTGATGCACGAAGCTGCCGTAGCGCTGACAGTGGTGGTGATACTCCACGCTGTACAGGAAGAAGGTGTCCCAGGCCGCATCTACCGGCGCTGAGGGCGACAGTGCGCGTGAGGGGTTCCGGGCGGCGACGGTCACGAAGATCAGAGCCTGGTCCAGCGCCCTGCGCGCCGTCAGGAGGGCAAGGTCGTGCGTGCTGACGATGCGGGCCACGATCCGCTCAAACAACCGCTCAGCAGCCTGAACGTCACCGGGGTGACGGGGATCTTCCAGAAGCCCGACACCGGTCCGCAGGCCCGTCGTTGGCGTCATGGGGCAGACATCCTCTCTTTTCGCTGGATCGGGGTGGGACGTCAGGCCGCGAACTCGGTGATCGGCGCGGCCGGTCGCAGGTCGAAGACCCTGACGATGAGCTGATGGGCCAGCGTGTAGGGCAGTAGGGAGGTGTCGGTGAACCGCACCTCCACATTCCGCCGCACCCCGGCGACCCACGGCCGATAGACATCGCCCAGCACACCAACCGGGACAGCACCGCCCGCTGAGAAGACCGTGGTGGAGGCGTCTTCGAGCTGCGGGCAGGAGCCCAGCGCGTCCGGGATGCAGGCCCAGCAGGTGGGCGGGGCGTTGGTGATGATCGCGCCCGGCTGCTCCTCATCCCACCGAAACACCTTCTCCGTCATGATCCACGGATACCGGCCTTGGCTATCCCTGGCGGGCTTGCCACACACCTGACACCACAACCTGGCCATGCACAGCCACTGACGACGAGTGTTCAACCTGCGCCACTGCGGCTGGCCCTTGTGGTTAGTGCGAACGCGGGCGCGCAACACGCCGTCCACCCAATCGCCCGGCTTGGCCGCCTGATAGCTGAGCTTGACGCCGCCCGAGCGACCCGCCACGAAACAGATCGGATCCTCCACCAACTCACCGCTGTAAGCGACCACGTAAGGCACCGTGATCCGGGGCTGATGCACCAGCGTCGCGTCCGACGTCGTCACGTCGACCCCCTACGCCGAGTCCCCGACGAGAGGCACACCGTCAGCAGCCGCCCAAACGAGGAGGTCTCTCGGCTGGCCAGATCAGCAGCCTCCCGCGTCCACAAGACCGGCGGCGGGTCTGCCGGCACTGGACCTCGCTCGTCCAGTTCCTCAGCCGTAAGATCACCAACGCTCCAGACACCAGCGTCGGGAGGACTAGGTCTTAGCTGCCCGGAATACATGCCCCGACGGTAGGACCAGGATCGCTCCGGACTCCAGGGTGTTGCAGACTATTGCAGCAACTCATCTCTTGCTCGGATGATCAAACGTCGCGCGCCTTCCTCGAACTCGGCAGCACGCCGCATCTGCTCGAATACCGCGAGGTAAATCTGTATCTCTTCGGCGCGGATGATATCGAGAGCAGCAGTGAGCGTTTCCACCTTCACCAGCTGATCATCGAAGATCCAGAAAGCCGTTTGCGTATGCGCGCCCAGGCCCGCACCGGCAGGAATGATTCCGATCCAGACGTTCGGCAGGGACATCGCGGCGAGAACGTGGTCCAGTTGCTCCGCCATGATCTCAACCGACCCGACGCGTGTCCTTAACGCCTGCTCTGCCAGCAGAAACGTGAAGCGGTGCTTTCCGTCTTGGAGCACACGCTGGCGGGCCAGGCGGGCTTCCGTGGCTGCTTCACGATCGTCAGGAAGATCCAGAAGCTGGGCCCAATAGGCCATGCTCTCGAGGGAGTAACGTGCGGTTTGCAGCAGACCAGGGATGCTCCAGTGCTCATGAACGCGGAAGAGCAGGGTGCGCTCATACAAAGGCCCGATGTCCTCTTGGAGCCGCCGGAGGCCTGCACGCGCCTGCTTGCGCCATTCGCGATAGAGGGAGTCCGCCGCGCGCGCCTGAGTGATGAGCGAAGCGGCTTGATCTGCTACTCCGCACACCTCACACCAGGCTCGCAGCTCACCATCGGTGGGAACCTGGTTGCCGTGTTCTGCGCGGCTGACCTTCGTGAAATGGATGCCAATCGCAGCGGCCAACTCCCGCCCTGAAAGACCTGCGTCCAAGCGGATTTCCCGGAGACGGTTACCGAAGGCTCTCCGAGCCTGTTGCGCTGAGCTGGGCACTTGATGAACTTATCGGCTCAGTCGAGCTTGTACTGCTCGTGCGGGATGCCCAGCGGCCATACGGCATCGAACGCGGCCTTGCAGAGCCGTAGGTCGGCCGGTTCGGTGGATGTGACGAAGTCGATGATCTGGCCATTGCCCGCGTAGTTGTGGAACACCACCAAGCGGTCGTCGAAAAGCCAGAAGTCGTTGCCGGGAAAGGCGATGGAGGAAACGAGTCGCCGCGGAACCCAACGCACTTCTGAACCAGCGTCGATGTGGGGTTGCATGATGCTGTGGGACCACCGCTGATAGTCGCTCAGCGGCTCCCCGATCACGTGGGCGCGCCGAAACGACTTACCTGCTTGCGTCCCTTCCCGGACAAGGTCACACCAGTCCTGGAGCCACGCCAGGTCGTCAGGCTCCCCCGTGGCCCATTTGGCCATGTGCGGAAGTTCGATGGCGGTTCCATAGGAGTCTCGCATCTCCAGATGGATCGCGGTTCGCTCGAACTGGGTGAACAGCGCGTTGAATTCCTCGTAGTCGAGGCTCATTGGCCCTGCTCGTCGACGTCTTGCTCTCTGAAGAAGAACGGCACCATCCGGTCGGGCAGTTCTACGACCGTTTCGTGCGCCGGGATGTTCATCAGGCCAAGGACCTCGGGATCATCCACGATCCATCCCTGGACCAGCCAAGATCCACGATCGGTTTTGTAGAGGGTGGGCGAGCCTTGCGGCTGGGAATCGGGGTCTACCGCTATCCGTGTGATCTTCACAGCCACTCCTAGCGGTTGCAGGATGTTGCAGGCTTCTGCTTGATGGTGCGCTCGGATGGGGGTGTGGTCAACCCCTACGACAACGACCAACGAGAAGCCCAATCAGCTGCCTGTCTCTCAGAGAACCCAATGGCGGCGTGGGCTTGAACCGCGTCCCGTGCAAGCAGCCCATCGCCCATGGGCATCGGGGCTGTTGGGTGGGCTCCCGAGGGCCAGCCTGGGAGGTGGCTGGCGGGTGGGCGTAGTTGGGGGTCCGGGGGCTTGCCCCCGGCGGGGGGCTTGGGGGGCTCGGCCCCCCAATAAGGCCAGCCCGAAGCCCACTCGCGCGAAGCGCGCAACCAAGCGAAGGCCCATGCCCTCCCGTACAGCAAAAGGCCCCTGTATCCCGAAATAGGGGGATACAGGGGCCTCTGGCTGTGCCGTGGTTAGGCGTCCACGTGCTTGGGGTCGCCGTGGCAGCGCTTGTACTTCTTGCCCGACCCGCAAGGGCAAGGCGCATTACGCTCGACGTTGCCGTAAGCCGCACGCTCCGCCGACGTGGTCCGTACGCTCGTGTGCTCCACCTCGCCCGCCTCGCCGGGAGCGGTGTACTGCAGCTCAGCCGGACGCTCAGGCCCACGCAGCCCCCGCGCGATGATGTTGCGCGTCTCCGCCATCATCGCGTCCTCCTCCTCGACGATCGGGTTCGTCTGAACCTCGACCTCGATGTTGAAGAGGAAGCCCACCGAGTCTTCCTTGATGCCCTCGAGCATCGCGGAGAACATCTCGAAGCCCTCGCGCTGGTACTCGATCTGCGGGTCCTTCTGCGCGTAGGCCCGCATGCCGATGCCTTCGCGCAGGTAGTCCATCTCGTACAGGTGCTCGCGCCACTTGCGGTCGAGCACCGACAGGATGACCCGGCGCTCGAACTCGCGCATGGCCTCGGAGCCGAGCTCCTCCTCGCGCTTGTCGTAGGCGCGAAGGGCGTCTTCCGTCACCCGCGTGGTGATGAGCTCGGCGGTGAGCTCCTCGCGGCTGCCCGCCTCGCTGACGAGGCCGTCGACCGTGATGGCGATCGGGAAGAGCTCGCCGAAGGCCTTCCAGAGCTTGTCGAGGTCCCACTCCTCCGCGAAGCCCTCGGCGGTGGCGCCGGCGACGTAGCCGCTGATGACCTCGCCGACGAAGCCGCGCACCTGGTCGTGCAGGTCGGCGCCCTCGAGCACCTGGCGGCGCTCGCGGTAGATGACCTTGCGCTGCCGGTTCATGACCTCGTCGTACTTCAGAACGTCCTTGCGGATCTCGAAGTTCTGCTGTTCGACCTGGTGCTGGGCGGAGGCGACGGCCTTGGTGACGATGCCGGACTCGATCGGCTGGTCGTCGGGGATGTTCATGCGGAGCATGATCCCCTCGACGCGCGGCGAGTTGAACAGGCGCATCAGGTCGTCGCCGAGCGACAGGTAGAAGCGCGACTCGCCGGGGTCGCCCTGGCGGCCGGCGCGTCCGCGCAGCTGGTTGTCGATGCGGCGCGACTCGTGGCGCTCGGTGCCGAGGACGTAGAGACCGCCGAGCTCGACGACCTCCTCGTGCTCGGCCTTCGTCGCCTGGCGGGCCTTCTCCAGGGACTCGGGCCAGGCCTTCTCGTACTCTTCCGGCGTCTCGATCGGGTCGAGGCCGCGGTTGCGCAGCTCGATGTCGGCGCGGAACTCGGGGCTGCCGCCGAGCTGGATGTCGGTGCCTCGGCCGGCCATGTTGGTGGCGACCGTGACGGCGCCCTTACGGCCGGCCTCGGCGATGATCGCAGCTTCCCGCGAGTGGTTCTTGGCGTTGAGCACGTCGTGCGGGACGCCCCGGCGCTTCAGCGCCTTGGACAGCCGTTCCGACTTCTCCACCGACGTGGTGCCGACCAGGACGGGCTGGCCGTGCAGGTGGCGCTCCCTGATGTCCTCGACCACCGCGTCGAACTTGGCGTCCTCCGTACGGTAGATCAGGTCGGCCTGGTCCTTGCGGATCATCGGCCGGTTCGTCGGGATGGGCACGACGCCGATCTTGTACGTCTGGTGGAACTCGTTGGCCTCGGTGGTCGCCGTGCCGGTCATGCCGGACAGCTTCTCGTAGAGGCGGAAGTAGTTCTGGAGGGTGATCGTGGCGAGAGTCTGGTTCTCGTCCTTGATCTTCACACCCTCCTTGGCCTCGATGGCCTGGTGCATGCCCTCGTTGTAGCGGCGGCCGTGCAGGATGCGGCCGGTGAACTCGTCGACGATGAGGACCTCGCCGTCGGCGACGATGTAGTCCTTGTCCTTCTTGAACAGTTCCTTCGCCTTGAGGGCGTTGTTCAGGAAGCCGACGAGGTGGGTGTGCTCCGGCTTGTACAGGTTGTCGATGCCCAGCCAGTCTTCCACCTTGGCGACGCCCGCCTCGAGGATGCCGACCGTGCGCTTCTTCTCGTCGACGACGTAGTCGCCGGTCGACTCCTCGCCGGGGTTCTTCGCCTCGACGCCCTTGCGGAGGCGGGGAACCAGCTTGGCGAACTCGGCGTACCACTTGCCGGACTGCTCGCCGGGGCCGGAGATGATCAGCGGCGTGCGGGCCTCGTCGATGAGGATCGAGTCGACCTCGTCCACGATCGCGAAGTTGTGGCCGCGCTGCACACACTCTTCGAGCGACCAGGCCATGTTGTCGCGCAGGTAGTCGAAGCCGAACTCGTTGTTCGTGCCGTACGTGATGTCCGCCGCGTACTGCTTGCGCCGCTCGTCGGGGTTCTGCCCCGACAGGATCATCCCGACCTCGAGGCCGAGGAAGCGGTGCACGCGGCCCATGTTCTCCGCGCCGACCTGGACCAGGTAGTCGTTGACCGTGATGACGTGGACGCCCTTGCCGGCCAGCGCGTTGAGGTAGGTGGGCAGAGTACAGGTCAGGGTCTTGCCCTCACCCGTCTTCATCTCGGAGATGTTGCCCATGTGGAGGTTGGCCCCGCCCATGATCTGGACGTCGAAGGGCCGCTGCCCGAGGACGCGCCGGGCGGCCTCGCGGACCGTCGCGAACGCTTCGGGAAGGAGATCGTCGAGGGTCTCGCCGTCGGCGAGGCGCTGCTTGAACTCATCGGTCATCGCGCGCAGTTCGGCGTCGGTCAGACTCTTGAAGTCGTCCTCAATAGAGTTGACCTGGTCGGCGATCCGCTTGAGCTTGCGGAGGGTCTTACCCTCGCCGGCACGCAAGATCTTGTCGAGAATGGCTGCCACTTTATGTAAAGCTCCTCGCAGGTCTACCCCGGCGGCGCCGCCAGGAGGAGAGGCCGAGACATACTTCCCCGTTGCCATCGTAGGCGGTCCTGCTACCAGACACAGCCACTCGGCGAGCAGGCCGCTGGACCCTTCTGGGACAATGGGCTTTCGGCAGAGCGTATGCCGATGTACACCGATCTCGCACCATTGACAGGGCGAGGCGGGAAAAGAGTGGAGGGATTGGCCATGGCGGACGGGGCAAACCTGGGCAGCCACGGCGGACGTGCGTCATCGTGGCTCGCGGTCACCGTCATGCTGCTCGGCTTCATCGTGGGTGGCGTCGGTCTGACCGCCGCGAGCACGGCGATGATCTGGGTCGGCGTGGGAATCGTGGTGGTGGGCGGGATCCTCGCCCTGGTCTTCGACATCGTCTCCGACGTGGTCATCGACGCTCCTCGGGTTGGGATGACGACCGAGGAACACCGCTAAGCAGGCTTGTTTCACCCGATGGGCACCGGTGGTCTCCGCCGGTGCCCATCGTGCTCTTCACGTACGGCGGGCCGCCGCCGATTTCGCGCACGGCGATGTTCGCGCAGAGCGTCACCCGCACAGGGCGTCACTCGTACGGGGCGTCACTCGTACGGGGCGTCACTTGCGCAGGGCGGTTTTCGCGCAGGGCGTCTTTTGTGTACGGCGGTGCCGTACAGAATCGCGCCCGGCTTGGCCGTACGGTCGCCCTCCGGTTCTGTCGGTCGGCGTCGCTAGCATTCGCGGCATGGTGGAAACGGACCTCTCGGCAGCCGAGGCCCGCAGGGTCGTCCTGGGCGCGCAGGGCTTCATCGGGGCAGAGGCGCGCAAGGGCGGCGCGCACGCGATGCTGCGCAAGCTGGGCGCGGTCCAGCTCGACACGGTCTCCGTGCTGGCCAGGTCGCACGAGCTGGTCGCCTACGCCCGGCTCGGCGCCGTCGGCAGGCGCCACGTCGAGACCGCCTACTGGAACTCCCCGGCGCACAGCTTCGAATACTGGTGCCACGCCGCGTGCATCCTGCCGGTCGAGCACTGGTCGCTCTATTCCTTCCGTCGCCGCGCGTTCCGTGAGCGCAAGCAGCGCTGGCACGCCGTGCCCGACGGGGTGGAGAAGCTCCTCGACCAGGTCCGCGACAGCGGCCCCGTGACCACGGCCGACGTCGGCGGCGCGCGCAACGGCGGGCCCTGGTGGGACTGGTCGGCGTCCAAGATCGGCCTGGAATGGCTGCTGGACATCGGGGAGCTCGTCTGCGCCCGACGGGTGGGGTGGCGGCGCGTCTACGACCTGGCGGAACGCGCGATCCCTGCCGAGCATCTGGCTGAGGAGCTCACTGACGAGGAGTGCATCGTACGGCTGACGCGGATCGCCGGGCGGGCGCTCGGGGTGGCGACCCGGGGGGATCTGGTGGATTTCCTGCGGGTGACCAACCGGTACGCGGCGCTGGTGGACGCGGCGCTGGAGAGCGGGGCGGCGGGGCTGGTGCCCGTGCGGGTGGCCGGGTGGCCGGAGGTGCGTAAGAGCCCGCACAACGCTTGGGCGGATCCGGCCGCGTTGGAGACGCCGGTGAAGGGGCGGCATCGGACGACGCTGGTGTCACCCTTCGACTCGCTGATCTGGCATCGGGGGCGTACTGAGCGGGTGTTCGGGTTTTCTTACACGATGGAGCTCTATGTGCCCAAGGAGCGGCGGGTGCACGGGTATTTCACGATGCCGGTGCTGGCTGGGGGGCGGTTGATCGGGCGGGTGGACCCGGCTCGGGACGGGACGACGTTCGTGGCTCGGCAGATCGGGCTGGAGGAGGGGGTGACGGCTGCGGGGGCCGCTGAGGCTGTGCGGGATGCTTTGTGGTCGGCGGCTGCTTGGGTCGGCTGCGACTCCGTCCGCGTGGAGCGCGCGGACCCGACGCTGAAAACCCTCCTCGAAACGATCCCGTAGCCACGGCAGCGCACGTCTGCGGGGCCCCTTGATCGTGCACGCCTGCTGGCGGCGGTCGGCACACGCGCCCCGTATTGGGCTTCTGCGTGTGAAGGCAACCCCACGGCGCCGATGACTCCACTATCTCCCGCACCGACGCCTCCACCCGCACAACGCGTAGGTCGATCTGCGCGAGTGGGCTATCGCCGCTTGTGGGCGGGCCACGACCCGGCCCCACCTCACTGAAATGACGCCCAGGGACGACGGACGAGCAGTGCCTGCGATGGCCAGCCACAGCAGGACCGGGGGTGGGCGGGCGGAGGGCGGGTGGGTGCGGTTTGGGGGGTGGGCGGAAGGGGGGTGCTAGGGAGAAACCCTGGGGGAGGGTGGGAGGTCGGGGTTAGGTGATTTCCAGCATGCGTTCTCGGACCGCGTAAACCACAGCCTCCATCCGCGAATGCAACTGCAGCTTGTCCAGGATGTTCCGCACGTGGTTCTTCACCGTGTTCTCCGAGATGAACAGCTGCTTGGCGATCTCCCGGTTGTTCATCCCCTTCGCCACCAACCGCAGCACCTCCATCTCCCTCTCCGTCAACCGAGGCACAGGAAGCTGCGGCGGCCGTTCGGCCTCCTTGCGGGACATGTTGGCGAACTCGGTGATCAACTTCGCCGCCATGGCCGGGTTGATCAGCGACTGCCCCTCATGCACCCCCCGCACAGCGTCCGGCACCTCGTCGATCTGGACGTCCTTCAGCAGATACCCGGTGGCCCCCGCCTTGATCGCCTCGAAGAGGTCCTCCTCCTCGTCGCTCACCGTCAGCATGATGATCCGCGTGCTCGGCACCGAGGCCTTGATGCCTCTGGTGGCCTCGATGCCGCCCTGCCTGGGCATGCGCACGTCCATCAGCGCGACGTCCGGCATGAGGCGGTCGGCCATCTCGACCGCCTCCTGGCCATCGCTGGCCTCACCGACCACCTCGATGTCCACCTCCGCTGCCAGCGCCAACGCGAGGCTGCGCCGGATCAACTCGTGATCGTCGACGATCAGCACTCGGATGGGCTCACGGGCCTCGTCTGGCTCGGTCACGCGAACTCCTGACAGGTCGCGCAACCGAGACAGCTTCGCTCGCTCACGTCTCCTCCTCGTGGGGGGCCAGAGCCGTTGAACCGCCATGATGGCACGGGTTTCGCGGTCCAGGGTGGTCGAGAGGATCTTCAGATCCGGCGGACTAGGGCTCGACGAGCCGCAACACGCCGTAGTTGTAGCCGCGCCGGTTGTACACGACGCACGGCTGACCGCTCTCCTTGTCACGGAACAAGTAGAAGTCGTGGCCGACCAGCTCCATCTCGAGGAGAGCCTGGTCGATGGTCATGGGTTCCGCTTCGTGGAACTTTTCCCGCACGACGAGCGGGCCGTCGCCGTCCATCTCGATGGCGACGAGGTCGTCGTACTTCTTGTCGTCTGGAAGGATCTCGGGCTCTGCCGGTTCCGGCACGATCTGTGCTGCCGCCGGCGGAGGCGGAGTTTCGGAGAAGAACTCGGAAAGGGAAGGGGTTCCGTGGTTGCCATGGTGGATCTTGCGCCGGTCGGCGATGCGGCGCAGCCTGCCTTCGAGCTTGTCGAGGGCGATGTCGAGTGCGGCGAATCTGTCGTCGGCCGAGGCCTCCGCCCTGACGGCGGGACCGCGGGAGTGGATGGTCAGCTCGACGCGCTCGCGCTGATCGGCGAGGCGCGGGTTGCGTTCCTTCGACACCTCCACATCGACTCGGATGAGCTTGTTGTCCAGACGCTCGATCCTGGCCAGCTTGGTCGTCACGTGGTCTCGGAACCGGTCACTCACTCCTGTGTGCCGGCCCTTGACGATGATGTCCATGCAACAGCCCCCCTTCGTCTAACGACTGAGAAAGAGCACCGGTAGACGGGTGCGGTCTCGTGTCTGCCTTTCTGTCACAGGTACCCGCTTCCCAAACCCTGTCACCAGCAACTCCATAGGCACCCGCTCGGCCGACCTGGTCTTCGACCCCACATCCGCCTGCTGAGGGGTTCGCAGCTCTATTGCCACTACTGCCCTTCTCTCCTGACGGGGGACATCTGGACCCCCGGGAAGGCAGGACTTATCCCTAAACCGCACCGTGATCGGTCGACAAAGAGTCGCCTTACGTGGACCGTTTTGCCTGCGGCTGGCATCGGCTAGCAGAGCCGGGAGCCCCGGCCCTGCGCAACCACGGACCCGAACGGGTGCCATGTCAGAACGCTATCCGCATCCAGGGCGAATGTCAGCCTGAGGGTCGACCAAAGGATCACGTTCCGTGATTTTCCGAGGTGGGAGACCGTAGGCGAGATGTCCACATAAGCGGGTGCGAATCCCATATGCGTGCGCATCTTCGAAGGACTGAGCTGGGAGTGGGACACCAACATGTGGCGACGGAGTGAGAGAACAGAGTTGGATCTCCCTTTACCGACAGTAATCACAACGTTTTCAAGATCTTCGGCGTGTCGCGGCGATCGTGACGGCCAGCCGTACATCCACCCCTTCCACCCGAAGCGCCCTGGCCGCCTCGGCCAGGGTCGCGCCCGTCGTGACCACGTCGTCCACGATGACCACGGGCGGCGCTGAGCGGCCGCTCAGCGCCGCGACCGCCCCCTCCGCGCACCTGAGAGAGGACGCGAGGTTGGCGGCCCGCTGCGTGGCGCTCAGCCCCGCCTGATCGGCCACCCGCCGCGCCTGCACCAGCGCGGGCACCAGCGACGCGGGCCGCCCGAGCGCACGGAGATGCCGTACGGCCAGCGCCGCCAGCCTGCCCACCGGGTCGTGCCCGCGCGCCCGCAGCGTGCGGCGCGAGCTCGGCACCGGCACGATCAGTGGCGGAGCGTCGAGCAGGGCGAAGGCCAGCAGCTCGGACAGCGGCCCGGCCAGCACGGTCCTGCCGCGCTCCTTGTAGGCGACGATCGCCTCGCGGATCGTCCCCGCGTACTCGCAGGCCGACAGGCATTCGGGCAGACCCGCGGGCGCCGGGGAGGGCATGCGCCTGGCGACGGCGACAGCCGTACAGGAAAAGCAGACGGGAGCCCCGGCGGCGCCGCAGCCCGGACAGCGCTGCGGCAGGGCGAGATCGAGCAGGGCGGCGAGCACGAAAGCAGCCTGCCGAGCGGGACCGACAAAAACGGGACCGGCAAAAAGGCGAGAAGGTCAGCCGGACGGGAAGAGCGGCATCCCCTTGATGTCAGTGATCTTCTTGACCTGCTCCCAGTCCTTGCCGTCCTTCCACTCCAGGAGCGCGCCCTGGACGCTGTTCGGATCCTGGACGCCCGCCAGCAGCCGGTTCCCCGAGGCCGCGATGATCTTGGTGTTCTTGTCCGGCTGCGGAGTGACCGACTCCGTCGTCCCCTCGGCGAGGTCGATCTTCTTGACCGCGACCCCCGACTTCGGCAGGTCCACCAGGACGTACAGGTGGGTGGAGTCGCTCCAGGTGATGCTGCGGATGGTCTGGTCCGGCGTCACGGTCAGGACGGGCTGGAAGTTGCCGATCATCTGGCCGTTGTAGGCGCCGACGCTGACGTGCCCGCCGTTGGAGTCGAGGGTGACGGCCGCGACCCTGACACCGTCCCTGGCCGGCTTGAGCTGCTGCACGCCCGACTTGAGGCTGGGCGCGGCGATCGTGATGACGTGCTGCTGCTCCTTGGGCCGGTAGACGATCACCTCGGAGGTGCTCTTGTTCACCGTCCACAGGGTGCCGTCCCTGTTCCAGACGGGCGGGGTCAGGTCGGCACCCTTGATCCACTCTTCCCAGCGCGCGTCGACCGTGGTGCCCGCGACCCAGATCCCGCCCGACTTGCCCCTGGCGGCGACGAACGGCTGGTTCTGCGAGATCGCGTAGTCCTCGTAGAGGTCGGACTTCTGGCCCGCCGGGCCCTCCACCGGCTTGCCCGGGTCCTTGTCCTGCTCCGCGTAAAGGACGCCGCCGTCGACGTAGTAGGCCTGACCCGGCGTGTCCGGCGTGTAGGCGCCGGCGTCCTGGGGGTTGACCGTGAAGGATGGCTCACCGCCGACCGTCACCTCGATCGTCTTCCCCTTGGCGATGTCGTTCAGCGACCCGGCGAGCTGGGCGCGCAGCGCCCCCTCGTCCTGCGAGTCCACATGGAAGCCCGGAGCGAAGTCCATGACGATGCGCTCCTCGACCTCCTTGACGGAGTCGAGCCGCGCGCCCTGCGGGATGGCGCTGTGCACCGCCCCGGCCAGCGCGGCGCTCGGGCCCTTGATGAGCCGCTCGACGATGGTCCTGACCAGGTCGACCTTGGGGTCGATGCGCAGCCACACCGGGTCGGGGACGACCAGGTCGGCGGCTCTGGCCCGGTTGAGGTAGTAGAGGTTCGTCTGCCGGTAGGCCCGCTCCAGGTCCGCCTCCGACAGCACCAGCCCGTCGAACACCTCCGACACGCGGAAACTGTCGCCGGACTTCACCAGGCTCAGCCTCGTGTTGAACGGCTGCTGCTGCGTGGGGACGTACCTGCCGTCCTCGAACAGGTCGGCGACCTTCTTGCCGGAGATCTCGACGACCTTGACCGGCGAGTTGGGCGGGGTCTCGGACTCCTTGATGTTCACCTGGTCGAGCACCGTGATGGGCACGTTCGGCTTCCAGGTCTGCTGCTTCTCCTGCGTCAGGTACTTCTTGAGCACCTGCCACGACGGGTCGTCCACAGCGGCCATGGCGGCCTGGAGCCCCTGCACGACCTGGGTGGGCACCCAGCCCGGCTGCGGCGACGTGGCGATCATCCGGTGGTACGGCTTGCTGAGCGGCGCGGCGGGTCCCTTGGGCAGTTCCGTGGTCGGACCGCCACTGGAGATCACCGCGCAGCCGGAGCTCAGACCGGCCGCCAGGAGCACGACGAGCCATCTACTCCGCATGTGCCACCTCGTCCCCCGTGGCCGGCGAGAGCACCGGCGTGATGTGGCCGCGCCAGGTGCGTCGCATCTCGACCTCCGGCGGCACCAGCGGCAGCGGCGAGCCCTTGAGCTCGGACCCGGCCAGCCTGGGCAGCGAGAGCCTGAACTGCGAGCCGTCCCCCGGCGAGCCCCACGCCTGCAGCCAGCCGCCGTGGAGCATCGCGTCCTCGCGGGAGATGGCCAGGCCGAGCCCGGTGCCGCCGATGGTGCGCGCCCGCGACGGGTCCGCGCGCCAGAACCGGTCGAAGACCATCGTCTCCTCGCCGGGCTTCAACCCGACCCCGTGGTCGCGTACGGCTACCGCCACGGCGTCCCTGTCGGCGCCGACGGTCACCACGATGTCCCTGCCCTCGCCGTGCTCGATGGCGTTGAACAGCAGGTTGCGCAGGATGCGTTCGACCCGCCTGCTGTCGACCTCGGCCAGGCAGGGCTCGTTGGGCAGGCGCAGCTCGAACCGGGTGCCGTGCCGTTCGGCCAGCGCCTCGGAGTCGCCGACGGCGCGCAGCACGACGTCGCGGATGTCGGTGGAGTCGAGGTCGAGCGTGGCCGCTCCTGCGTCGTAGCGGCTGATCTCCAGCAGGTCGGCCAGCATCGACTCGAACCGCTCCAGCTGTGCCTGCATGAGCTCGGCCGACCGGGACGCCATCGGGTCGAAGTCCTCGCGCGCGTCGTAGAGCAGGTCGGCCGCCATGCGCACCGTGGTGAGCGGGGTGCGCAGCTCGTGCGAGACGTCGGAGACGAACTGCCGCTGGACGTGCGACAGCTCCTCCAGCTGGTGGATCTTGAGCGCGAGGTTGGCCGCCATCTCGTTGAAGGAGGTCGCCAGGCGGGCGAGGTCGTCCTCGCCGCGCACCTTGAGGCGCTCGTCGAGGCGGCCCGAGGCCAGCCGTTCCGCCGCCTGTCGGGCCAGCCGTACGGGCGTGACGACCTGGCGGGTGACCAGGAAGGCGATCGCGACGAGCAGCAGCACCAGGCCGGCGCCGACGACCACGAGGATGCCTCTGACCGAGTAGAGGGTCTCCTCCTCGGCGGTGAGCGGGAAGAAGTGGTAGATCTCCCTGATCGGCCCGTAGCTCTGCGCGAACACGCCGGTCACCAGCGTGAGCTGCGGCTTGGACTCGCCGGGGACGTTCAGCAGGGTGCGCCAGTGGCTGATGACGTTCAGCTGGTTGTGCTGGTGCTTGACCTCGAGGTCGCGCCTGAGCCCCTCCGGGATGTCGGCGGGGGTGATGCTGCCCGACGCCTGGCTCTGCCCCGGCTCGGTCGGGTTGAGGATCATGACCTCGTAGCTGCGGTCCCAGTCGCTCTGGTCGCTGCCGGTCACGGCCTCGATGGCGCGGTCGAGCGCCGGCCTGGCCGCGTCCTTGCCGCCTTCCGTCTTGGTGGTGCCGAGCGGCTCGTCCAGGATCGCCATGATCTGGACCTTGTCCGCCTTGGCGTCCTTGATGGCGGCAGCCGTACGGCCGCGCACCACGGTGTCGTTGATCTGCTGGAACAGGAAGACACCCAGGACGGCGACCACCGTCGCGGAGACGAGCAGCGTGCTGGTGATGACCTGGAGCTGCAGCGAGCGCCGCCAGGTGCGGCGGAGCTTGCCCGCCACCCGCCGCGCACGCCGACGGATTCCGCCAAGAATCTGGCGGAATGTCCTTCGACGGCGCGGTTTCGGGGGCATGGAGGTGATTTAGGCGGGTCCGGCCTTGTACCCGACACCACGGACCGTCACGACGATCTCGGGGTGCTCGGGGTCCTTCTCGATCTTGGCGCGCAGCCGCTGGACGTGCACGTTGACCAGGCGGGTGTCGGCGGCGTGCCGGTAACCCCAGACCTGCTCCAGCAGCACCTCGCGGGTGAAGACCTGGCGCGGCTTGCGGGCGAGCGCGACCAGCAGGTCGAACTCGAGCGGGGTGAGGTTGATGGTCTCCTCGCCACGCTTGACCGAGTGGCCGGCCACGTCGATGGTGATGTCGCCGATCTGCAGGATCTCGGGCGTCGGCTCGTCCGTACGGCGGAGCCGCGCGCGGACCCGGGCGACGAGCTCCTTCGGCTTGAACGGCTTGACGATGTAGTCGTCAGCACCCGACTCGAGACCGAGCACCACGTCGATGGTGTCGCTCTTGGCGGTGAGCATGACGATCGGAACCCCCGACTCAGCCCTGATCCTGCGTGCGACGTCGATGCCGTCGGCCCCCGGCAGCATCAGGTCGAGCAGGACCAGATCCGGGCGTGTATCCCGGAACGCGTCGAGGGCCTTGTCGCCGTCGGAGACAAAGGATGGTTCGAAGCCTTCTCCGCGCAACACGATGCCAAGCATCTCGGCGAGAGCAGCGTCGTCGTCGACGACCAGCACGCGACCTTTCATGGCCCCTCATTCGTTCTACGCATTGTGGGACATACCCGCACGATTACTGAAGGTTACCCTTGCCCTGGTCATGGATGGGACGTGACGTAACGTTCAGCACAGTAAAAGCTGAATTTTAGACTCGATGGGACGACCGCAATCTCAGTCTGCGGTAACGGGTCATGATTCGGCCATCCCCGAGGGAGATCCTTGACCTGAATCGTCCGGGAATGCCGTCAAGATGCCACGGGGAATCGCCATCGCCCGACCGCGAGACCCCAATGAGTCCCCCACCATGCCAGGATTGGGATATGTCAGACGGTCACGGTTCAGCGCCCGAGACGCCGCCCCCGGGCTGGGCGGCCGAGCAGCCTCCGCCCTATGGCGCTCCCCAGTGGGCCGCGCCGGGTTCGCAGCCGCAGATGCCTCCGCCTGGCCAGCAGCCCCCTCCCCCGCCGCCCGGCCAGTACCAGTACCAGCAGCCACCGCCGCCGCCGGGTTACGGCTACATGCCGCCGCCCCCGCCGCCGCTGCGCCCCGGCATCATCCCGCTGCGCCCGCTCGCGCTCGGCGACCTGCTCGACGGCGCGATCAAGCTGATCCGCTCCAACCCGAAGGCCGTGCTCGGCCTGTCCGCCGTCGCCGCGCTGCTCGCCGCCATCCCGGTGGCCATCGGGCAGGCGCTGCTGCTCGGCGACATGGGCAGCCTGCTGACCGACCCGACGACGCCCGTGCCCGACATGGAGAGCACCTACGGCATGATGATCGGCTCCTACGGGGCCACGTTCCTGTCGATGGCCATCAGCTTCGTGCTGGTGACGCTGCTGACCGGGGTCATCACCAGGATCCTGGGCCGCGCGGTGTTCGGCGGGAAGATCACCGCCGGTGAGGCGTGGAACCTGGTCAAGGGGCGCGTCGGTGCCCTCTTCGGCGTGGTGGCGCTGCTCGCGGCGATCATGCTCGCGCCGCTGGTCGTCATCATCCCGCTCTTCGTCGCGCTCACCACGGCGCTGGAGGGCGGCTCGGGGGCGGCGGGCGCCGGCGGGCTGCTGCTGCTCGTGGTGGTGCTCTACATTCCCTACGCGTTGTTCTTCAACACGCGCTTCTCCTTCGCCACCCCGGCCGTCGTGCTGGAGGGCAGGGGTCCGATCGACGCCATGAAGCGCTCCTGGAACCTGGTGACCGGCGACTTCTGGCGGGTCCTGGGCATCCTGCTGCTCACCGCGCTGCTGGCCGGGCTCGTCAGCAGCGTGCTCAGCGTGCCGTTCACGCTGATCGGCACGTTCGCCGGGATGCTCGGCGGCGGCTCGACCGCCTCGGCCGTCGTGTCCGCCATCATGATCGCCATCGGCACCACGCTCGGCGCGATGATCACCTACCCGCTGCAGGCGGGCGTCGCCGGGCTGCTCTACACCGACAGGCGCATGCGCAGCGAGGCGTTCGACCTCGTGCTCCAGACCGCCGCGATCGAGCAGCAGCGGCAGGGCTGGGTGCCGGCCACGGCCGACGAGCTCTGGCACCCGTCCAACGCCGCCCGACAGTGACCGTCACAGCGCCGATCGGCCGGGACGAGGCCCAGCGCCAGGCCGCCGAGGAGCTGGCCAAGCCCGGCTACCAGCACGAGTCGTTCGTCGACACCGCCTTCCGCCACGTCCAGCAGTTCCTCGGCGACCTGTTCGACTCGGCGGCGGGCGGTGGCTCGGCCGGCGGGGTCATCGCGGCCGTCGTGATCGTGCTGGTCCTCGCGGCGATCGTATTCGTGATCGTCTGGAGCCTCCGCAAGACCTCCAGGGGTACGGCGGGCAGGGGCGGAGAGCTGTTCGGCGCCCAGGCCATGACCGCGGCAGAGCACCGGGCGGCGGCTGAGGCGCTGGCCGCCGAGGGCCGCTGGGGCGAGGCCGTACAGGAACGCCTGCGGGCGATCGCCCGCGACCTGGAGGACCGCGCCCTGGTCGACGGGGCGCCGGGCCGTACGGCCGACGAACTCGCCACGGACGCGGCGCGTGCGCTGCCCGCCTTCGCCGGCGAGCTGGCCAGGGCCGCGCGCGACTTCGACGACGTCACCTACGGCGGCGTGCCCGGCACGCCGCAGGCGTACCAGGTCATGAGCGCGCTGGACGAGAAGCTGCGCCAGGCCAGGCCGGTGGCGCTGACATGAGCGTCTCCACCTCCCCCACCGCCCGCTCGGTGTGGCGCGGCGCCCGCGGCTCGGTGCTGATCGGGCTGCTGGTCGTGCTCGTCGGCGTCTTCGTCGCCCTGGTGACCGGCGGTGGCGGCCCTGCGCGGCACCTCGACCCGCACGACGCCAGCGTCGTCGGCGGCAAGGCGCTCGCCCAGTTGCTGCGCGCGCGTGGCGTCCAGGTGGACCGGGCGGACTCTGTCGGCAGGGCCGAGGAGCTGGGCCGCGAGAGCGGCCGCCTCCTCCTGGTGAGCACCACGAGGGGCTACAGCTCCGAGGACCAGGCCCGGCTGACCAAGATCCCCGGCGCTCGCCTGACCGTCGGCGCGAACCCCGATCTCGACCTCGGCGAGCCTTCCGTGCGCAACCGCTCCAGGGAGCCGAGGTGCGACCTGGAGGCCGCGCGGCTGGCCGGGAGCGCCTACATGGGCGGCTTCACCTTCAAGGGCGCCACGTGCTACGACGGCACGCTGGTCCGCCAGGGTGCGCTCACCGCCGTCGGCAGCGGCGAGTTCATGACCAACCTGCGCCTGGCCGAGGACGGCAACGCCGCGCTGGCGCTCAACCTGCTGGACGGCGTGCGCGCCGTCACCTGGCTGGTCGAAGCGCCGCCCAGCGGCGAGCTGGCCGGGCCTGAGGGCAAGACGCTCACCGAGCTGATGCCGCCGAGCATCCCCTGGGCCGTGCTGATGGCCGTGCTCGCCGTCCTCGTCACCGCGTTCTGGCGGGGCAGGCGGCTCGGTCCCGTGGTGACCGAGCAGCTGCCCGTGGTCGTCCGGGCCGCGGAGACGGTCGAGGGCAGGGGCAGGCTCTACCGGGCCAGGCGGGCGCGCGGCAGGGCGGCCGACGCGTTGCGCGCGGGTGCGCTCGACCGGATCGTCCCGAGGCTGGGGCTGGCCTCGGGGGCCGGGCGCGAGGCCGTGGTGTCGGCGATAGCCGTACGGACCGGTCATGACCCTCGCCAGATCGGCGACGCCCTGTACGGCGGGCCACCGGCCGACGACGCGGGGCTGGTGGCGCTGGCCGGATATTTGGACTTCTTGGAAAGGACGGTTGTGACCCAGTGAGCATGGATCCTGTGGAGACGACGCGCGTGGCCAATCGCGGCGACGCGGCCCGCGAGGCGCTCGGGACGTTGCGCGCCGAGGTGGCCAAGGCCGTGGTCGGCCAGGACGCCGTCGTGACCGGGCTGGTGATCGCGCTGCTGTGCCGTGGGCACGTGCTGCTCGAAGGCGTGCCTGGCGTGGCCAAGACGCTGATGGTGCGCACGCTGTCGGCGGCGCTCGCCCTCGACTTCAAGCGGGTGCAGTTCACGCCCGACCTGATGCCGGGCGACGTGACCGGCTCGCTGATCTACGACGCCAAGACGGCCGAGTTCGAGTTCCGCGAGGGGCCGGTCTTCACCAACCTGCTGCTCGCCGACGAGATCAACCGCACGCCGCCCAAGACGCAGGCGGCGCTCCTGGAGGCCATGGAGGAGCGCCAGGTCAGCGTGGAGGGCTCGGCGCGGCTCCTCCCCGACCCGTTCGTGGTGTGCGCGACGCAGAACCCGGTCGAGTACGAGGGCACCTACCAGCTTCCCGAGGCGCAGCTCGACCGGTTCCTGCTGAAGCTGACCGTGCCGCTGCCGCCGCGCGAGCACGAGATCACCGTGCTCGAACGGCACGCGCAGGGCTTCGACCCGCGCGACCTGTCGCAGGTCAAGCAGGTCGCCACCGCCGACGACCTGGCCGCGGGGCGCGAGGCCGTGGCCAAGGTGCACGTGGCCCCCGAGGTGCTCGGCTACATCGTCGACGTGGCCAGGGCGACCCGGCAGTCGCCCTCGCTGCAGCTCGGCGTCTCGCCCCGTGGCGCGACGGCACTGCTGGCCGCCGCCCGCGCGTGGGCGTGGTTGTCCGGGCGTCCCTACGTCACGCCCGACGACGTGAAGGCGCTGGCCAGGCCCGCGCTGCGGCACCGCATCCAGCTGCGGCCCGAGGCCGAGCTGGAGGGCGCCACCTCCGACGGCCTGCTCGACGGCATCCTGGCCTCGGTGCCGGTCCCGCGCTGATGGTGCTCACGGGGCGCGCCGCGCTGGTCGCGGCGATCGGGGTCGTGGTGGTGCTGCTGGCGCCGGCGCCCGGCTTCGCGCTGGCCGGGTTCTGCCTGCTGCTGGCCGCAGCGATCGTGGTGGACCTGGCCTTCGCCGGCGCGGTGCGCCCGCTGGCGTTCCACCGCTCTGGCGACACCCTCGTACGGCTGGGCCAGCGGGCGACGGTCGAGCTCCTGGTGGAGAACCCCGGTTCGCGCCGGGTGCGCGGCCTGCTGCGCGACGCCTGGCCGCCCTCTGCCGGCTCGTCGCCGCGATCGCTGCCCGTGGACGTTCCCTCGGGCGAGCGGCGCAAGCTCGTGGTCACGCTGCATCCGACCAGGCGGGGCGACCGGGCCAGCGTCGCGGTGACCGTACGGTCCATGGGGCCGCTCGGGCTGGCGGCGCGGCAGGGCAGGCACAGCGTGCCGTGGTCCGTACGGGTGCTGCCGCCGTTCCTGTCGCGCAAGCACCTGCCCTCGCGCCTGGCCAGGCTGCGCGAGCTCGACGGGCAGCATCCCGCGCTGGTGCGCGGTCAGGGCACCGAGTTCGACTCGCTGCGCGAGTACGTCGTGGGCGACGACGTGCGCTCCATCGACTGGCGGGCCACCGCGCGCCGCCACGACGTGGTGGTGCGCACCTGGCGGCCCGAGCGCGACCGGCGGGTGCTGATCGTGCTGGACACCGGGCGCACCTCGGCGGGCCGGGTCGGAGCGGCGCCCGTGCCGCTGGCCGGGGCGCAGCCGAGCGGCGGCTTCCTGTCGCCCACCAGCGCGCTGCCCGCGCCCGGCTGGCCGCGCCTGGACTGGTCGATGGACGCGGCGCTGCTGCTGGCCGCGCTGGCCGCGAAGGCGGGCGACCAGGTGGACTTCCTCGCCTACGACCGCGCCGTGCGCGCCTGGGTGGCCGGAGCCTCGCGCACGGAGCTGCTGTCGACGCTGGTCAACGTGATGGCGCCGATCGAGGCCTCGCTGGTCGAGGCGGACTCGGCCGGGATGGTGGCCGCCGTGCTGTCGCGGGCCAAGCGGCGCTGCCTGGTGGTGCTGCTCACCGACCTGAACCCGGCGGCGCTGGACGAGGGGCTGATGCCGGTCCTGACACAGCTCTCGTCCCGCCACCTGCTGCTGGTCGCCGGGGTGTCCGACCCGCGCGTGGCGGCGATGGCCGCCACGGCGAACAGCACGCCGGAGGAGGTCTACGACGCCGCTGCCGCCGAGCACGCGGCGGGCGAGCGTCGCAGGATGACCGCGCGCCTGCGCAGGCACGGCGTCGAGGTCGTCGACGCGCCTCCAGAGGACATCGCGCCCGCGCTGGCCGACGCCTACCTCGCGCTGAAGGCGGCCGGCCGCCTCTAGACCGTGGGCGCGAGGTCCGGGGCGCGTTCGAGGTCGCCGGTCTCCTGCTGCTGCTCCGCCCTCCTGCCGAAGTAGATGACGTAGGTGAGGAAGGCGGCCCAGGCCACGAAACCGATGCCGACGCGCGCCCACGTCGGCAGGCCGGACGGGGTGACCAGCGCCTCGATCAGGCCGGACACGAACAGCACCACGACCAGACCGAGCGCCACGCTGATCACCGCCCTGCCCTGCTCGGCCAGCGCGTCCAGCCGCCTGCGCGGGCCCGGGTCGATGACCGTCCAGCCCAGGCGCATGCCGACGGCCGCCGCCAGGAAGACGGCGGTGAGCTCCAGCAGGCCGTGCGGGGTGATCAGGCCGAAGAAGATGTCGAGCTTGCCGCGCGAGGCCATCAGCCCGCCGGACACGCCCACGTTGGCCGCGTTCTGGAACAGCACCCAAGGGATCGGGATGCCGAGGAAGATCGCGTAGATGATCACCTGCGCCGAGACCCAGGCGTTGTTGATCCACACGCGGCTGGCGAAGGAGGCTGCCGGGTTCTCCGAGTAGTAGTCGGCGAAGTCGTGGTCGACGAGCTGGGTGATGTCCTCCTGCGAGGCGATCGCCGCCTGCACGTCCGGGTTCCCGGCCACCCACGCCCCGATCACCCAGGCCACCGCCAGACACGCCAGCGTCGCGCCCAGCCACCACCAGCGCGCCCGGTAGGCGACCACGGGGAAGGAGACGGTGAAGAACCTGACGAACTCCCGCCAGGCGGGCGCGTGCGCGCCCGTCACCGCCGACCGCGCCCTGGCGACCAGCGCGGACAGCCGCCCGACCAGCAACAGGTCGGTGGAGGCAGAGCGCACGATGGACAGATGCGTGGAGACCCGCTGGTAGAGGTCCACGAGCTCGTCGACCTCCGCCCCGGTCAGCGACGAGCGGCGCTTGACGAGCTGCTCCAGCCTGTCCCAGGCAGGTCGGTGTACGGCGACGAACGCATCTATGTCCACCAGGCTAGGCTGCCACATATGTCGGAGGTCGTGACCGGGGATGCCGTCGTCGTCGAGGTCAGGGTGGCGCAGTTGCCCACCAGGGCGGTGGCGCTGTTCATCGACATGGTCCTGCAGGTCGTCGTGCTCGCCGGAACGCTCATCCTGCTCGGCCTGTTCGCCGTCTTCTCCGACCCCGCCATGTTCGCAGCCGTCGCGATCCTGCTGGTCGTGCTGGTCACCATCGGCTACCCGGTGCTGGTCGAGACGCTCACCCGCGGGCGCAGCCTGGGCAAGCTGGCCATGGGGCTGCGCGTGGTCAGCGACGACGGCAGCCCTGAGCGGTTCAGGCAGGCGATGTTCCGCGGTCTGGCCGGGTTCGTGGAGTTCTGGATGCTGTACGGAGCACCCGCGCTGATCAGCTCGCTGGTATCGCAGCAGGGCAAGCGGCTCGGCGACGTCTTCGCCGGGACCATCGTGATCTCCGAGCGCGGCCCGGCGGCCTCGACGACGCCTGCGGTGATGCCGCCGCAGCTCGCGCAGTGGGCTTCCACGCTGGAGCTGTCGCAGCTGAACTCCGAGGTGGCCGCGGCGGCGCGTCAGTACCTGCTGCGGTGGCACCAGCTCTCGCCCGCCATGCAGTACGAGATGGGAGTGCGGATCTCGACGCAGGTCGCGGCCGTCGTGTCACCCGCACCGCCGCACGGGGTGCCGCCGCACGCCTACCTGAGCGCGGTGCTGGCCGAGCGGCGGCGGCGGGACGAGGCACGGCTGGCCTCGCGCTCTTCCTACGCTCACCTTTCTCAGGGACCGTCCGTTCAGGCTTACGTGCCGCCCGTTCAAGCGCCTCCGCCCGGGTTCGGGGCTCCCTTGGCGGCTCCGCCGTACCCTCAGACGCCTGTGACGCCTGAGGGGCCGCGGACCACGCCGGGCGGGTTCGCCCCGCCGGTCTAGTAGGCGTACTGCGTCTGGGTGTTGAGCACCTTCAGCCTGACCTTGGCCGCCGGGTCGGTGCGGCTGTCGGAGATCTTCAGCACGTCCAGGCCCTTCTGGATGTCGCTGCTGTAGATGTAGCCGTTGTAGTAGTACGCCGACCACGAGCCGCCGAGGTCGCGCGGCTTGAGCGGGCCGCGGTCGAAGAAGCCGATCTCCTTGGCCTTCGTGGAGTCGGTGAAGTCCCAGATCGACACGCCGCCCTGGTACCAGGACTGGACCATGATGTCGCGCCCCTTGACCGGGATCAGCGAGCCGTTGTGCGCGACGCAGTTCTCCGCGTTCGTCTGGGCGCGCGGGATCTTGAAGTAGCCCTTCTGGACCAGCTCGCCCGCCTCGATGTCGTAGATCGCGTCGGCGCCGCGGTGCGGGCCGACGGTCTTGTTGCACGTGGCGGAGCCGCCGCCGCCGAGCTCGTCGGTGAAGACGACCTTGGTGCCCGCGTTGTTGAACGTCGCGGAGTGCCAGAAGGCGAAGTTGTCGTCGGTGACCCTGGCGGTGACCTTCGGGTGCTCGCGGTCGGAGATGTCCATGAGGATGCCGTCGCCCATGCAGGCGCCCGCCGCGAGGTTCTTCTTCGGGAAGACCGTGATGTCGTGGCAGCCGCTGGTGGGGGCGAGCAGGCCGTTCTGGGTCTCGTTGCCGCCCTCGGGGAAGAGCACGGGGGTGGAGACGACCTTGGCTGCCTTGGGCTTGTCCAGGGGGACCTTGACGATGGAGATCTTGTCGTGCGGGGGCTTGCACTCGGGGAAGATGTCACCCGGCATGTACGAGGACACGTACAGGTAGACCGACTTGCCGCGCTTGTCGGGCACCAGCGTGTGGGTGTGCGAGCCGCAGGCGGTCTCCACGGCCTTGATGTACTTCGGGCGGGACTTGTCGGTGATGTCGAAGATCCGGATGCCCTCCCAGGAGGACTTGTCCGTCGTGGATCCGGCGTCGCTCCTGCAGGAGTCGCTGGTGCGGGACTCGTCGACGGACAGGAAGAGCAGGTTGCCCTTCACCGACACGTCGTTCTGGGCGCCTGGGCAGGCGACGCGGCTGACCACGGTGGGCTTGGCCGGGTTCCTGATGTCGTAGATCGTCAGGCCCTCGTAGTTGCCCTGGTAGGCGTAGTCACCCTGGAAGGCGAGATCGGTGTCGTAGGCCTCGGTGTCGGCGAACGGCGCCTTCTTGGGGACGTTGGCGACGTGCTTGACGTTGGGGCTCGTCTGGACGCCGTCCGCGGCGCCGGCGGGGGTGGCGGGGGCCAGCAGGACGAGCGCCGCTCCAGCCAGCGCGAGCACGCGGCCGAGGGATGACGCCACAGGAACCTCCGTACAGGGGAATTTTGAGCGGATCCCACTATGTCAGGATCTCAACCCCAAACGCGCCGCCATCACCACTCCGCATAACCCCTCCAGAGAGGAGACCCTCCCCTCCCTGCTCCTCTTTACGAGAGGAGAGGTGCTCTAAGGACCCCAGCCCCGCAGGGACCTCCAGAGGTAAGGCCCTAGCACAGTGATCCCGAGGGCGGGCGGGCTCCCCGGGGGCGGGGCTCGGGATAGGGGATCCCAAGGCCCGTGAAAAGACCTCAACCCCCTGAGGACCCGAATGCCGGGTTCTTAGGGGGTTGAGATCCCTGGGGGGGTTAAGGGGTGGTCAGTTGTGTCCGTGTCCGTAGCGGACCTGGGTCTGCGCGTTCAGACGGTCGAGCTTGACGCTCCGAGCCTGGTTCGTGCGCGGGTCGTTGAGCCGCAACACATCCAGCCCGAGGTTGAAGTCCGACCCGTAGATGTATCCGTTGTAGTAATAGGCAGACCAGAACCCACCATCCAGCGGCGGCGCGGTGTTGTCAGGCCCACGCTCGAAGTAGGCGATCTCCTCCGGGTGCGCCGAGTCCGTGAAGTCCACGACCGAGACACCACCCTGGTACCAGGCCTGGACCATGATGTCCCGCCCCTTGACCGGGATCAGCGACCCGTTGTGCGCCACGCAGTTCTCGGTGTCGTCCTGATGCCTGGGGATCTTGAAGTAGCTGCGGAACTGCAGCTGCCCACCCGCGATGTCGTAGTAGGCGTTCGCCCCACGGTTGGGCCCGATCGCCTCGTTGCAGGTCGCCCGCGTCCCCCCACCGAGCTCGTCGGTGAAGATGACCTTGGTCCCGTCGTTGTTGAACGTCGCCGAGTGCCAGAACGCGAAGTTCTGGTCGTCCCTGACCTGGGCCGTCACCCGCGGGTGCTCCCGGTCCGAGATGTCCATGAGGATGCCGTCACCCATGCAGGCGCCCGCCGCGATGTCCTTCTCCGGGTATGCCGTGATGTCGTGGCAGCCCGTCGTGGCCGAGGTGCGGTCGGGGTACGGCAGGCTCGGCTCGCCCGGGTTGCCCCCGTCCGGGAAGATCACCGGCGTCGAGACCACGGCAGCGGCAGCCGGGTTCGCCAGCGGCACCTTGATGATCGAGATCAGGTCGTGCGGCACGTTGCAGTCGGGGAAGGTCGCATTGGGGTTGTAGGAGGAGATGTAGAGGTAGACGTTCTGCCCCGTCTTGTCGGGGACCAAGGTGTTGGTGTGGGATCCACAGTTCGTCTCGACCGACTTGACGTACCGGGGGTTCGCCTTGTCGCTGACGTCGAAGATCCGGATGCCCTCCCACGACTCCTTGATCGACGCGCTCTGCGACGTGCTGTTGCACGAGTCGTTGTTGCGCGAGGAGTCGACGGACCCGAACAGCAGGTTGCCGTAGACGGACATGTCCATCTGGCCACCGGGACAGACCACCGAGCTGACCAGCGAGGTCTTCTTCGGGTGCCTGATGTCGTAGATGGAGAAGCCGGAGTAGTTACCGACGTAGGCGTAGTCGCCCTGGAAAGCCATGTCCGTGTGGATGTCGGCGAGCGCGGCCGGCTTGGGCACGTTGGTCACGTGCTCGAAGTTGGGGCTCATGACGATCTCACCCGGCGCCGGGATGTCCGCCGCCATGGCGGGCAGGCCGGTCGCGGCTAAGACGACTGCGGCGCCGAGCGCGGTGAGGGCTCTGCGGGGGGTGAACACTCAGATCCTCCTAAAGGGAACATAAATATACGCATCCTGACTCGGGAGTCGACAAAGAGCTAGGGCGCAATCTGTCAATTTTCATACGTATATGACCTCTTTGCACGGGTCGTCCCGGTGTTCTAGAGTGCGCACTCTCGACAGACCCGGTCAGGAGGATCAGGTGCGCGCCGCGCTCATCGTCATCGCGGGCACGGCGATTGCCCTCAGCGGGTGCTCAGCCGACCCGCCCCCGGCCAGGCAGGCTGACTCCACCGCGCCGGTGATCGCCCCTGGCAAGCCGGGCGAGGAAGCCAAGACGCTCTCGCCGGGCGAGGCTGCGACAGCCGTACCCCCCGACAAGGCCAACGCGGCCGACGTGACCTACGTCCAGGACATGATCGTCCACCACCGGCAGGCCATCGACATGGCGCTCCTCGCGCCGTCGCGGGCGCGGGCGGACAAGGTCAAGCGGATCGCCGCGCGCATCCAGGACGCGCAGGGGCCCGAGATCCAGTACATGACCTCATGGCTGGAGCAGCAGGGCCAGAAGGTGCCCGACCACCACGCGGGACACGAGGGAATGCCGGGCATGGCCACGCCCGAGCAGATGGAGCAGCTCAAGGCGGCCACCGGCGACGCGTTCGACCGGCTCTTCCTCACCCTGATGATCGCCCACCACCGGGGTGCGATCGAGATGTCCACCAAGGCCATCACCACCGGCTCCCACCAGCGGATCAACGAGCTGGCCACCGAGGTCGGCGTCGAGCAGACGGCGGAGATCCGCCGCATGCAGGACATCCAGGCGGCGCTCTAGGAGCCCACCCGCCACGAGTGCAGGTATTCCTCCTGCTCGTCCGTCAGCAGGTCGATCGAGATCCCGGTCGCGGCCAGCTTCAGCCTGGCCACCTCCACGTCGATCTCCTCGGGTACGTCGTAGACGCCGGGCAGCAGCCGCGACCGCTCACCGGCCAGCCAGGCCACGGCCAGCGCCTGGGCCGAGAACGACATGTCCATCACCGCGGCAGGATGCCCCTCGGCCGCGGTGAGGTTGACCAGCCGCCCCTCGGCCAGCAGCAGCAGGCGCCGCCCGTCGGCCAGCACGTACTCGTCGGTGTTGGGCCGCACCCCGCGGTGCACCTCGACGGCCAGGTCGTCCAGCGCGCGCACGTCGATCTCGACGTCGAAGTGCCCGGCGTTGGCCAGGATCGCGCCGTCCTTCATGAGCACCAGGTGCTCGCCGCGGATCACGTCGCGGTTGCCGGTGACGGTGATGAACAGGTCGCCGGTGAGCGCCGCCTCGTCCATCGGGCGCACCTCGTACCCCTGCAGCGTGGCGTCGAGCGCCTTCACCGGGTCGATCTCGGTGACGATCACCCGGGCGCCCAGCCCCTTGGCCCGCTCGGCCACGCCGCGCCCGCAGTAGCCGAACCCGGCCACCACGACCGTGCGGCCGGCCAGCATGAGGTTGGTGGCGCGCATGACGCCGTCGAGCGTGGACTGCCCGGTGCCGTAGCGGTTGTCGAACATCCGCTTCGTCCGCGTGTCGTTGACCGCCACGACCGGGAAGCGCAAAGCGCCCTCCGCGGTCATCTGGCGCAGCCTGATGATGCCGGTCGTGGTCTCCTCGCAGCCGCCGCTGACGTGATCCAGCAGGTCGGTGCGCTCGGTGTGCAGGATGTTGACCAGGTCGCAGCCGTCGTCGAGCACGAGGTCGGGCCCGACGTCGAGCGCCTGGTGGATGTGCCGGTAGTAGGTGGCCCTGTCCACCCCCGCCCTTGCGTGTACGGCGATGCCGTACGTGCCGAGCGCCGCGGCGACGTCGTCCTGCGTGGACAGCGGGTTGGACGCGGCCAGCGCGATCTCCGCCCCGCCCGCCTTCAGCGCGCCCATCAGCACGGCGGTCTCCGCGGTCACGTGCAGGCAGGCAGCGATCTTCAGCCCCTCCAGGGGCCGCTCGCCGGCGAACCGCACGCCGATGGCCGACAACACGGGCATGGACCGCCCGGCCCAGGCGATGCGCTTCTCTCCTGCCTCAGCCAACCCGTCCATTTATCCCCTTTACCCAGAAGAGCCCCGCACGGCCGCGCGGGGCTCTCTCGCTACCGGAAGTAGATCAGTAACGGTAGTGGTCGGGCTTGTACGGGCCCTCGACATCCACGCCGATGTACTCGGCCTGCGCCTTGGTGAGCTCGGTGAGCTTCACGCCCAGCGCGTCGAGGTGGAGGCGGGCGACCTTCTCGTCGAGGTGCTTGGGCAGCACGTAGACGCCGATCGGGTATTCGTCGGTCTTGGTGAACAGCTCGATCTGCGCGATCACCTGGTTGGTGAAGCTGTTCGACATGACGAAGGAGGGGTGCCCGGTGGCGCAGCCCAGGTTCATCAGGCGGCCCTCGGCGAGCACGATGATCTGCTTGCCGTTCGGGAACTTCCAGGTGTGGACCTGCGGCTTGACCTCGGACTTCTCGATGCCCGGGATACGCGCGAGCCCGGCCATGTCGATCTCGTTGTCGAAGTGGCCGATGTTGGAGACGATCGCGTTGTGCTTCATCTTCGCCATGTGGTCGGCGGTGATGATGTTGAAGTTGCCGGTCGTCGTCACGAAGATGTCGACCAGGTGCACGACCTCGTCGAGCGTGGTGACCTGGAAGCCGTCCATGGCCGCCTGCAGGGCGCAGATCGGGTCGACCTCGGTGACGATGACGCGGGCGCCCTGGCCCTTGAGCGCGTCGGCGCAGCCCTTGCCGACGTCGCCGTAACCGGCCACGAGGGCGACCTTGCCGCCGATGAGGACGTCGGTGGCGCGGTTGAGACCGTCGATGACGGAGTGGCGGCAGCCGTACTTGTTGTCGAACTTCGACTTGGTGACCGAGTCGTTGACGTTGATCGCCGGGAACAGCAGCGTGCCCGCCTTGAACATCTCGTACAGGCGGTGGACGCCGGTCGTGGTCTCCTCGGTGACGCCCTTGATCTGCGAGGAGATCTTGGTCCACTTCTTCTCATCGGTGACCGTGCGCTTGAGCAGGTCGATGATGATGTGCCACTCCTCCGGGTCGTCCTCGGTGGCGGAGGGTACGACGCCGTTCTTCTCGTACTCGGTGCCCTTGTGGACCAGGAGCGTGGCGTCGCCGCCGTCGTCGAGGATCATGTTCGGGCCCTCGCCGCCGGGCCAGGTGAGCGCCTGCTCGGTGCACCACCAGTACTCCTCCAGCGTCTCGCCCTTCCAGGCGAAGACCGGGATGCCCTGCGGGTTGTCCGGGGTGCCGTTGGGGCCGACGGCCACGGCCGCGGCCGCGTGGTCCTGGGTGGAGAAGATGTTGCAGGAGACCCAGCGCACCTCGGCGCCGAGCGCGACCAGCGTCTCGATGAGGACGGCTGTCTGGATGGTCATGTGCAGGGAGCCCATGATCTTGGCGCCGCGGAGGGGCTGCGAGGCCGCGTACTCCTTGCGCACCGACATGAGGCCGGGCATCTCGTGCTCGGCGAGCAGGATCTCCTTGCGGCCGAAGTCGGCTAGTGAAAGGTCGGCGACCTTGAAGTCCATCTGTTTACCCCTCGCATCACGTCGTTGTCGCGTTGAGTTTAGGCGCGACTTGACCAAGGTCGCATCTCCAAGTGCTCGAAACTGACGTAAGAATGTAAGAATGCGAATCACCGAGGCCGCAAAGCGGCTGGGGATGTCTCCGCGAATGCTCCGATACCGGGAGGCACTGGGCCTCCTGCCGCCCGTCAGGGAGCGCGGCGCCCACCGCCGCTTCGGCGACGAGGAGCTCGCGGCCGTGGCCCAGGGCGTGGAGCTGGAGCGGCGCTTCGACATCTCCCCCGCCGAGCTGGCGTTCGCGCTGCGGGTGATGAGCGAGCCCGCGGCGGCTCAGGCCGTACGGGAGTTCGGGTTGCGGATCGGGCGCATCCAGGCCCCGAGAAGAGCCCTCGACTTCGAGAAAGAAAAAGCGCTCCGGCTGTTGTCCAACAGACCATGAAGGAACTCATGATGGCCGCCGTCCTCGCGCTGTCGCCCGTCTCGACCCCCACCACCGTCAAGGTCTACTTCTCGGCCGACCAGGAGATCCCCGGCAAGGTCGTCGCCGTCGAGAGGAAGGCGCCGCACGGCGGCGTCGCCAGGTTCGCCGTCGAGCAGCTCATCAAGGGCCCCACCCAGGCGGAGAAGCGGCGCGGCCTGCACTCGGAGCTGACCGGGCGGATCCGCGGCCGGTCAGACTGCGGCGCCGACTTCCAGCTCAAGATCAGGTCGGGTACGGCGACGCTGCGTTTCTGCCGCACGGTCTGGGGCTCGGGCGTCGGCGGCGACGCGCGTGCCCTGCACAGCATCGACGCGACGCTCAGGCAGTTCCCGTCGATCAAGAAGGTCATCACGCTCGCCAAGGACGGGCGCTGCCTGTTCGACGAGACGGACGCGGGGACTTCGTGCATCACCGGGCACGAGTAAGTCACTCGAAAGAGTGACGCTGACCTGCGGGTAGCCTCGCCACTATGGCAGCCATGGACACGAGCCTCAACAACGCATGGGCCTACGTCAGGGGCTTGCCACAGGCGGACCTCGTCATCGCGGCCGCCCTCGCCTTCGTCGGCCTGGTGCAGCCGGGATACGGCGCGCCGCTGCCCGCGCACCTGCTGGGGGTGCTGCTCGCCACCCTGCCCCTCGCCCTGCGGCACCGCCAGCCGTACATCGCGGTGTTCCTCCCGCTCACCGGGCCATTCCTGCTCGTGTCGACCGGCGAGAGCGTGTTCACCATGCCCGTCGCGGTCTACCTGGCGGGAATGCTCTGCTTCTACACGCTCCTGCGCCAGCTCAGCAGGCAGCAGGCTTGGCTGCTCGGCATCCTGGCGGCCTTGGGCTGGCTCGCGGTGGCGGCGTTCGACACCCTGCGCGGCGGGCTGACCCTCGACCTCGGCGACCTCCTCGGCACCCTGTACGGCTCCGCGTTCTACCTCGGCGCGGCCGTGGCATCGGTGGTGATCACGCTCGTCAGCGACCTGCGGCGCACCCGCACCGAGGTGACGCAGGCCAAGGCCGTCAACGTGGAGACGCTGCGCGAGCAGGCGGCCATGGCGGAGCGGGCCAGGATCGCCCGCGAGATGCACGACGTCGTGGCGCACTCGATCTCCATGATCGCGGTGCGCGCGGAGTCCGCGCCGTACACGCTCGACAACCTCGGCGACGCGGCCAAGGAGGAGTTCGCCGAGATCGCCGCCGACGCCAGGACGACGCTCAGCGAGATGCGGCGGCTGCTCGGGGTGCTGCGCGCCGACGTCAAGACCACGCCGGAGACCGCGCCGCAGCCGGGGCTGGCCAGGCTCGGTGAGCTGATCCAGCAGCACGACGGCGAGGTGGACCTCGACGTGGTCGGCGAGCAGGCGTCGCTGCCGCAGGCGGTCGACGTGTCCGCCTACAGGATCATCCAGGAGTGCCTGGCCAACGCCAGGAAGCACGCTCCCGGGTCGCGGGTGTCGATCGAGATCGCCTATCGCCCCGGGCTGCTGGCGATCCGCGTCGCCAACGACGGGCCGCCCGCCACGGTCGCCGAGGGCGGGCACGGGCTGATCGGCATGCGCGAGCGCGCCCTGTCCATGGGCGGCTGGTTCAACGCCGAACCCATCGCTGGCGGCGGCTTCCTGGTCAAAGCGGGCCTCCCCCTGGAGTGAAGGACCTGGCGCGCCGGGCAAGGCCATACCGGCGCGCCTTGAAACCACGCCCGGCGCCGGACGCCCCGCTGTTGCGGCGCGCACCCCGTCCGGCGCGTGCCATGAAAGAAGGACGGCCACCCGCGTCGGCGGGTGGCCGTCCCCTGGCCTGCCGTACTTACTTGGTCGTAGCCCTGTCCAGGTCGGGCTCCAGATAGATGACCCTGGCGATCGGTACGGCGGCGCGGATGCGCTGCTCCGCCTCGTCGATCCCCCGGGCCACCTGGGCAGCCGTGTCGTCGTGGTCCACCGCGATCTTGGCGGCCACCAGGAGCTCCTCGGGGCCCAGGTGCATCGTCTTCATGTGGATGACCCGCGCCACCTCCGGCGCGTCCTCCAGAGCCTTGCGGATCTGGTCCTCCACCTCGGGTGTAGCCCCCTCGCCCAGCAGCAGCGACTTCGTCTCGATCGCCAGGATGACCGCGATGATCGCCAGCAGCACGCCGATCATCAGCGTGCCGATGCCGTCCCAGACGCCGTTGCCCGTGACGACCGCCATCGTGACGCCGAACAGCGCGAACACCAGACCGAGCAGCGCGCCCAGGTCCTCCAGCACGATCACCGGCAGCTCCGGCGACTTGGACCTGCGGATGAACGACACCCACGACTGCTTGCCGCGGACGAGGTTCGACTCCTTGATCGCGGTGCGGAACGAGAAACCCTCGGCGATGATCGCGAAGATCAGCACGCCGAACGCCCAGGCCGGGGAGTCGAGCGGGTGCGGGGTGATGATCTTCGTGACGCCCTCGTACAGGGAGAAGGCCGCACCGATCGTGAACAGCACCACGGCGACCACGAAGGCGTAGAAGTAGCGCTCACGGCCATAGCCGAACGGGTGGGACTTGTCGCCGACCCGCTGCGCCCGCTTGCCGCCGATGAGCAGCAGGAGCTGGTTGCCCGAGTCGGCCACCGAGTGGATGCCCTCGGCCAGCATCGACGAGGAACTGGTGAAGAACGCCGCCACGAACTTCGCTACCGCGATCGCCAGGTTCGCGGACAACGCCGCGATGATCGCCTTAGTGCCGCCGTTCGCGCTCACCGGTCTACTCCACTCAATAGCTCTGCAAATCCCGAAGTGGGATCTTATTGGGAAATTCTGGCGGCAAGCTCAGTGATCGCCGACACCGGGGTCGGGTCGATGCCGTAGCCGAGCGCCAGGTAGGCGCTGGCGTAGTCGCCCAGCTCGATCAGCGTGGCCAGCCGCTCGACCGGGTGCTCGCCCTGCGTGGCCAGCTCGGTGACCGGCACGCCGCGGTCCTGCGCCATCCGCATGGCCGCCTCGCGCCGCCTGGCCACCCGCGGGTGCTCGTCCACGTCGCGCAGCAGCACCAGGCGCAGCGCGCGCTCCGCCGTGTCGGCGAAGATGTCGCGCTCGGCGAACGGCCCGTCGAACAGCGACACTCCGGGCACGTCGCCGAGGAGCGCCGGATATTTCGCGTTCATCTCCAGCTGCGCGGCCATCCGCTCGGCGGCCACGGCGGCGACCGGCGAGGAGCCCCAGATCATCGGCACGCTCTCGGCCAGCTCCATGGCCAGTGTCTTGCCCGGGTTGATGAACGACTCGCTGGACGGCCTGCACCGGTGCGCGACGTCCTCCAGCGACTTCGCGACGTTCTCGAACAGGTCGGCGCCCGCTTCCACGAGCCGGAGCGACGCCGCGGCCATGATCAGCGGTACGGCGAGCAGCCACAGGTTCGCCCGCTCCTGCCCCGTGACGGGCACCGGCACGAACAGCCCTGACCCCTGCGTGGCGATCGCGTTCAGCGGCGAGTCCGGCTTGCCGACGGCCAGCAGGAACGCGCCCCGCCGTACGGCCTCGGAGGCCACGGCCAGCGACTCCTCGGCGTCCGAAGCGGCGATCACCAGGTCGGCGGCGCCCACCCAGCCGGGCAGCGCGTGCGAGCGCACGGTCACGAGCGGGATCGGCGTGCCGCGCCCGCAGACGGCGGCCAGCAGGTCGCCGGCGATCGCCGCCGTGCCCACCCCGGCCACCGCGACGGCCCTGGGCCTGAGCTGCTCGGCCACCCCGGCGACGCCGCCCTCGACGGCGCTGCGGTAGCCGGTGCGCACGTGCGCGGCCGCCGAGGCGATGGCGGGCAGCATGCCACCCGCGTCGGCCTCGCTCAGATAGGTCTGATCGTCGAGCCGGTCCGGCTCGAAGTTCACGGCCGCCTGGCCTCGTCGACGAGCAGCACCGGGATGTCGTCGCGCACGGGATAAATCAGGCCGCAGGACGTGCAGGCCAGCTCGTCGGCTTCGAGGTCGGCGCGCAGCGGGGACTTGCACGCCGGGCAGGCCAGGATCTCAAGCAGCCAGTCGTCGATCTTCACTTCGCATCTCCTCTTACGACGGCGAGGACTTCGTCCCTGATCGCCGTCATCGTGCTCTGCTCCGCCGCTTCGGCGTTCAGCCTGAGCAGCGGCTCGGTGTTGGACGCTCGAAGATTGAACCACCACCCGGACCCCGTGACGGTCAGGCCGTCCAGCTCGTCGAAGGTTCCGCGATCGGCGAACACCCGCCGGACCGCCCCGAGCGCCGCGCCCTGGTCCGGCACCGTGCTGTTGATCTCGCCTGACGCGTGGTAGCGCGAGTAGGAGGACAGCAGCTCCGACAGCGGCCCGTCCTGCTCGCCCAGCGCGGCCAGCACGTGCAGGGCGGCCAGCATGCCGGAGTCGGCGAACCAGAAGTCGCGGAAGTAGTAGTGGGCCGAGTGCTCGCCACCGAAGACCGCGCCGGTGCGGGCCATCTCCGCCTTGATGAAGGAGTGGCCGACCCTCGTGCGCTCCGGCTTGCCGCCGTGCTCGGTGACGATCTCGGGGACGGCGAGCGAGGTGATCAGGTTGTGGATGATCGTCGAGCCGGGGTGCTTGGCCAGCTCGCGCACGGCCACCAGGGCAGTGATCACGGACGGCGAGACGGACTCGCCGCGCTCGTCGACCACCCAGCAGCGGTCGGCGTCGCCGTCGAAGGCCAGCCCGATGTCCGCGCCGGTCTCCAGGACCGCCTTCTGCAGGTCGCGGATGTTGTCCGGTTCGAGGGGGTTGGCCTCGTGGTTGGGGAAGGTGCCGTCGAGCTCGAAGAAGAGCGGCGTCAGCTCCAGCGGCAGCCCGTCGAAGACGGCGGGGACGGTGTAGCCGCCCATCGCGTTGCCCGCGTCGACGACGACCTTCAGCGGGCGGATCGCGCTCAGGTCGACCAGCGTGCGCAGGTGGTCGGCGTAGCCCTGCAGCAGGTCCTTCTCGACCACGCTGCCGGTCGGCTCGCCGAGGTCGGTTCCCAGGAGTTCGGCCGCCCTGTCGCGGATCGCGGTGAGCCCGGTGTCCGTACCGACGGGGACGGCGCCCGCGTGGCACATCTTCATGCCGTTGTACTGGGCCGGGTTGTGGCTCGCCGTGAACATGACGCCGGGCAGGTCGAGCGAGCCGCTGGCGTAGTAGAGCAGGTCGGTGGAGCCCAGCCCCGCGTCGATGACGTGCACGCCCCTGGAGACGGCGCCGCGGATGAAGGCCCTGGACAGTGGGACGGACGACTCGCGCATGTCGTGCGCGACGACGCAGGACTCGGCGCCCGTGACCTCGGCGAAGGCAGCACCCACGGCCTCGGCGGCAGCCTCGTCGAACTCGTCAGGCACTACGCCACGTACGTCGTAAGCCTTGAAGATCCTGGCGAGATCGCCCACCTGCTTGTGGCGCCGCTCCGCGTCGCTGCTCGTTCGCTCGGACCCGGTCTCTTCCCTCGTCACTCCGGTCGCTCCGCTCCCTGCGTTCCTCAGTCCAGAGACCGGCGCTCACTCGCGGCTCCGCCCTAGGTCGACTGCTGGTAACCCCGACCCTACCGGTCGCGCTGCTGCTGGGCGGACCTCAGGACACGCAGATGGCCGCGACGGCCGACCTCGACACCTTGACCGACGGGCTCCTGGCCGCCGGACGGGGTGGGCCTGGCCGCCTCCCTGACGGCGTTGGCGAGCGCCTCGAGGTCGTCGGAGCTGGGCGAGCTCCCGTCGGTGGGCAGGCGCACGACCTCCCACCCGCGGGGGGCGGTCAGCCGCTCGGCGTGTTCTGCGCACAGGTCATAGCAGTGTGGCTCGGCGTACGTCGCCAGGGGGCCCAGAACAGCGGTCGAATCGGCGTATACGTACGTGAGCGTGAAGACGGCAGCCTGGCTGCAGGCGGTGCGGGAACAGCGGCGGACGGGGCTCACGGAGGGACCGTATCTGCTAAGCGTGCCAGGCGCCACTACCTGAGCGCTCTTAACGAGCGTGTCGCCACAATTCGGACACCTGTCACAGCATTTCCATCAGCCTGTACCGATGTCGGCACCCCCTAAACTCGAAGAGTGACACCAAAGCGCGGCCCCCGGCGCCGTGACCGGCACGGTCGTGGGCTTCGCGGCCCGCTGGCCCCTTCCCACGTGCCCATCGCCAGATCCCGCAGCGAGCGCTTCGACGACCTGGTCCTCGACGCCGTCGACCGCCTGCGCCCGCAGTGGGGCAAGCAGCTGGCGGCGGTGGAGTTCGCGGTGGAGGACGTGCCGCCGCTCGACGAGCTGGGCGACGGTCCAGGACGCATCGGCACCGACCCGATCCCGTTCGGCCGCGCCGACGCGGCGGCCGGGGCCGACCCGGCCTCGGTGGTGGTCTACCGCCGTCCCCTCGAAGCCCGCGCCCGCGACCGCGACACGCTGGGCGCGCTGGTCCACGACACGGTGGTCGAGCAGGTCGCGACCTTGCTGGGCCTGTCCCCGGAGACCGTCGACCCCGGCTACGACGACCGCCGCTAGGGCAGCACGACGGCGGGGTCGGCGGTGAGCGTGGGGAGCATGGCCCAGGTGCGTCCTGGCGCCAGGGGGCTCACGGTGAGGAGCAGTCCTGACTTGAGGCGTTCCTCGGTGACCCTGGCGCCGTAGACGGTTCCGGACACCGGGGTGACGACGACGCCGAAGTCGCCCTTGGCCGTCAGCTTCACGTTCTTGGTACGGCCGGCCGCGACGTCGACCTCGAAGGGCTTGCCACCGGGCACCACCTCCACCCGCACCTTCCCGGCCGCTCCCGGCGCGGTCAGGACGAGCTTGGAGCCCTTGCCGTTGTCGGCGACCACGCTGCCGAGGTCCAGCGGAGCCGTACCCGCGGTGAAGGCCACGTCCTGCGACGCGCCCGTCCCCGTGGCGACGACCCCGGCCACGACCGGCTGGTCCGAGGTGAGGACCAGCGCGGCAGACTGCCCGCCCAGGCCGGTCGTGACGTCGAGCGCGGCCACGGAACCCGCGGGCACCTCCAGGGTCTCGCGGCCCTTCATCGCGTACGACGAGTCCTCGCTCACCACCTTGATCGACACCACCGCGTCCGCCTCGCCTGGCGCGGCGACCAGCAGCTCGCGCCGCCCGCCGCCCCCGGGTACTCCGGGGACCACCAGGCTGGTGGCGGGGGGCGTCGAGGAGGGCAGCCAGTCGACGCCCTTGCCGCCGTAGGACGCCCTGGCCGCGACGGCGAGCCGTCCCGTCGTGGTGACCACGCCGACGGCGAGCACGTCGGAGGAGGGGGCGAGCGTCTTGAGGTCGACCGCCCGGTGCTCGCCGGGAGCGATCACCACACCGGCGGCCTTGTCGCTGAGCACCGGCCCCTCGGCCGCGTAGAGCAGGATGTCGGCGATGGCCGGGGCGCGGTCGGCGTTGGTGAGGTGCAGTACCACGTCAGCCGTCGCTGGACCAGGGCCGATGAGCCACGTGGTGGCCGCGGGCTCGGCGCAGCGGACTCCGGCCAGGCCGCGGTCCTTGCCGGACGTCTCGCGGACGGTGTAACCGGCCTCCAGGGTTCCCGGGCCGGAAACCGGTCCCTTGACCGCCTTGCGTACCAGCGCGCCCTGCTGGAACACGCTGACCTTCTGCCCGGCCGGCGGGCAGGCGACGGTGACCGACTCGACGGCCACCTTGCGCGGGCCCGGCGGCTGCGGCCGCGCCGGCGCGGGCCTGGTGACGTAGGCGACGCCGTACAGGCAGCCGAGAGCGATGAGGACCAGCAGGAACAGCCCGAACCTGTTCTCCACGAAGCCCTTCACGCGGTCACCAGCCCGGCGGCGGCCCGCTCCTCCACCGGTCGCGCGCCCGGCGCGGCGAGGATGAGGACGAGCAGCACGAGCGCCGCCTGCGCCCACAACCACGGGACGTGCAGCGGGTTCTGGGGTGGCGCGTGGATCTGCGCGGGCGGGTCGGCGAGCCGCCACAGCCCGCCGACCTCGGACAGGCTCATCCGGACCAGCGCGGGCTGCGAGTCGAGCGCCCTGGCGAGCGCCGGGTCGACCGGCGGGGCGACCGCCACGAACGTGATGCCCGCCGCGCCCAGCGCCGCCGCGTCGTCGCCGCCGCGCCCGGCGACGAGCCCGGATGCGGCCGTGGCGACCCGGGCGCTCGCCTCGGGAGCGGTCGCGAGCTCGGACTCCCCCAGCAGGGGCGTACGGCCGTGCAGGACGGTGAAGGAGTGCCCGCGCAGGACCAGCGTGCGCTCGCCGTGCCGCGTCTCGACGGCCGCGAGCGGCGGCATCACGTCGGGCGCGTCGCCGCCGAGCGGTCCGCGCACGCCGTTCGCGATCCAGAACCCGGCGGACAGCAGCGGCGTGGTGAACGCCACGGTGACGACCACCATCGCCCCGAACCGCCGGACCCCTCCAGCGGCGCGCAGCTCGGGCAGGCGGTGCGCGGTCAGCGCGGCGAGCACGAGCAGCCCGGTCGCCGCGAACGCCAGCGGCACTCCCGGCCAGGCCCGAGCGCCCTCGACGGTGACGCGGCTGGCCAGGATCGCGACCAGCACGCCGTACACGCCGACGCCCCAGCCGATCGCGACGATCATCCGCTGGCGCCGCATGAGCAACGCGGCCAGCGCGGCCGCGATGAGCCCGGCGGTGACCCAGTACGGCGGCAGCCCCGGACCTCCCGGGCTGAACGTCAGCAGCGACTCGCCGGGCAGCGCAGAGTCGACCAGCTCGGGCCGGTGCAGCCCGGCCTCCAGCAGCAGGCGCTGCGGATCGCGCACCAGACCGGCGAGCCAGGGGCCGAGCAACGCGACCGGTACGACCAGCGCGATCGCCATCGAGGTCACCACGCCCCGCCGTACCCCGCCGAAGGCCACGGCGGCCAGCACGCCCAGCACCGCGAACAGCGGGTAGACCAGCGGGACGAACGCCGTCCCCACGGCGAGCAGCAGGCCGAGCCCCCAGGCTGCGCGCCTGCTGCCCGACAGCAGGCTCGTGCCCAGACCCGCGTAGACCGGCAACAGGACGAACACCACGGCGGTGCCCAGCCGTCCTGACGCGATCGCGCCGGTCGCGACGGGCAGCAACGCGTAAGTGGCGGCCAGCCAGAGCCGCGCCGAGGGCGCGGGGACGATCCTGCGCGTGGCCAGGTATGCGGAGACGCCGGCCAGCGGCACGCAGCCGAGCAGCAGCACGGACACCGCCAGCCACGTCTTGCCGAAGGCCAGCGTGGACAGCGCGGCGAGCACCGCGACGTACGGCGGCGCCCACTCGGTCGAGCCGAGCCCGACGTCGTGGAAGCTCTCGGTGTAGAAGCGCCACAGGTCGGCGGCGTCGCCGGTGACGGGGACGAGCGCGCCGCCGCCCAGCCTGGCGCCGCCGAGGACGCCGCGCTCGGCGACGACCGTGATCGCGGTGAGCGCGAGGACCAGCAGGACGCCTGGGCGGCTCAGCGTGCGCTTGACGAACCCCTCGTCCGCCGGGAGCTCGTCCTCCGCCTGGTGGCTTCCCTCGGCGGGTCCCGTGCCCGCGATGAGATCCTGGATGAGGTCACTCAGCCGCCTGAGGGTCGCCCCCCTCGGCGTGAGCAGCGTCTTCACGACGAAATATCCGGCCTTGCGGCCCTTCCTGCGCCGCCTGCGCGCCTTCATCAGCCGGAACGGGTGCGCGAGGATCGAGCCCAGCGCGCCCAGCTCGTCCAGCGCGTGGCCCGGCTGCTTGGTGACCAGGAACACCAGCGCCTTGACGATCGAGCTGACGACGTTGCGCGGCAGGGCCAGCATCAGCGCGCCGAGAGGCAGGTTCGCGAGGACGGTGAACATGCCGTTGCGCCGGTCCAGCCTGCGCGGATGGTCGCCGCTGACCGTGATGCGCCGCCGCCTGCGGGCGGCAGCCTCCGCGTGCCAGGCCACCGCCCCCGGTACGGCCAGCACCTTGAACCCCGCGTTCCGCACCCGCCAGCACAGGTCGAGGTCGTCGCGGAAGAGCGGGAGGAACGGGTCGAGCCCGCCGACGCGCTCCCACACGTCGCGCCGGATGAGCATGCCCGCCGTGGAGACGGACAGGACGTCGCGCACGCCGTCGTGCTGGCCCTGGTCGAACTCGCGCGGCTCCAGCCCGGTGTCGCGCCGTCCCGTCAGGTTGACGGTGGCGCCCACTTCGAGCAGGACCTTCCTGTCCAGCCAGTCGCGCAGCTTGGGGCCGAGGACGGCCGCCTTGGGGTCGCGTTCCGCCGCGGCGAGCAGGTGGGCCAGCGCGTGCCTGTCGGGGGCGCAGTCGTCGTGCAGGAGCCATAACCAGTCGGTCTCGGGGAGCTTCTCCACCGCGGCGGACACGGCCTGGCCGAAGGAGGTCGAGCGCGGCAGCCTGAGCACGTTGTCGTGGCCGAGACCGTGGCCCAGCAGGTCGGCCGAGCCGTCCGTGCTGCCGTTGTCGACGCCGACGGCGACGTCCACGGGCCGGCTCTGCCGGCGCAGGGCCGTGACGGTCTCCACCAGCCAGCGTCCGCCATCATGGGCGACGATGACCGCGGTGACGTGGGGCTGGGACATCTTGCTCCAGGGGGTCGCGCAGGCGCGCAACACCATACATGCAGAAAAAGGGTCACACAGATGTGTGACCCTTTTTCCGCAATATCTCTAAACGGCTGCCCGCTTGATCCGGCGGCGTTCCCGCTCGGACAGGCCGCCCCAGATGCCGAACCTCTCGTCGTGCTCGAGCGCGTACTCCAGGCACTCCGCACGCACCTCGCAGGTCCGGCAGACCTTCTTCGCCTCTCGGGTGGAACCACCCTTCTCCGGGAAGAACGCCTCCGGGTCAGTCTGCGCGCACAACGCACGCTCCTGCCAGCCGAGTTCTTCAGCCTCAAGCTGATCCTGTGCGATGACCAGATCGGTCACTGCACACCTCCCTGCCGCCCGCCCGCAATGGAGCCCCCCATGGACGCCTTCCGTCTTACCCACCCAATGGAAGGCGTAACAACATGGCTGTAATTACACGCGCGTACCGTGCGTGACGTCAAGCGGCATGCCGGTATCCGGGGAAAGACCAGCTCGCCCCGGTGTGCATGTGATGTGGTGTTCAAGCCAGGTTCCATGGGGTGAGCCTGACTCTGTTCATCGCTCTCAGCGGTCGGAACCGTACCAGGGACGGCTTGACGCCCTCCCGTGGCTCACCTTCTCTCTAGCTTTGCTTTGCGAGATCATTACCTGCGCGGATCGGTGTTCGGGGTGTAGATGGCCGTCGGATCTATGGGGTCGTCGCCGGGGTCGTTGAGCGCGTCTCCGCGGAACATCGACGGGTCCAGACGCATTGTTGACTCGGCGGCCTCGTGATGTTGAGGCTGGTACCCCTGCTGCTGGTTCTGCTGGGGGTGTCCGAACGGGTCGTCGTACGACCTTGACTGGTGCTGCCCGGTGTAGTCGGGCACGCGCAGGTCGGACGGCTGCTGGTGGGCGCCCGACTGCTGGTAGCTCTCCGCCTGCTGGTAGGCGTCGAGGATCTGCTGGGAGCGCGGGTCCACGGGCGGGTCGGGCTCGTGGTACGGCGTCGCGTATTCCTGGCCCGAGTAGCCGGTGAACGGCTGGCCGCCCTGGAACGCGGGGGGCTGCTCGTAGTAGGCCTGCTGGTTGTTCTGGTCCTGCTGGGGGTACGGCGCGCCGGGGGCGGTCTCGGAGGGCTGGTACGGCTGGGCGTACTGGCTGTCGGGCTGGGGGGCGTAGGCGTTGGGCAGGGTGCCCGCGGGGGTGTAGCCGTTGCCCTGGTACGGCTCGGCCGGGGGGTATCCACCGGGCTGGCTGTCGGCCGGGGTGTAGCCGTTGTCCACGGGGGCGTAGAGGCGCGGCTGGCTGTCGGCGGGGACGTAGGGGGGCGGGGTGTAGCCGCTCTCCGGCATCGTCTCGGACGGCGCGTAAGCACTGGGAGCCTCGGGCGCCGGGTAGGCGCTGGGGGTGTCCAGCGGGTTGTAGGCGCTGGGCGTCTCTACCGGACTGTAGGCGTTGGCGGCCTCAGCCGGGCTGTAGGCATTGACGGCCTCAGCCGGGTTGTAGGCGTTGGGGGCCTCGGCCGGGGTATACGGACTCGGCGTCTCTACCGGGGCATAGGCGCTCGGAGCCTCCGCCGGGTTATACGCGGCGGGTGCCTCCGGCGGGGTGTACGCGTTGAGGGTCTCCACTGGCGGGAAGGCGCTGGGGTTCTCCTGCTGGGCGTATGCGTTTTCCACGGGCGCGTAACCGCCGGGGGCGGGCAGCGTCTCAGCGGGCGCGTAGAGCTGCTGCCCGGTGTGGAACTGCGGCTGCTCGGCGTGCGGTTGCTGCTCGGCGTGCACCGGCGCCGGGGGCAGTGCCGCCCTGGGCTGAACGACCTCGGGCTGCTGAACAACGGGCTGCTGCTGCTGAACAACAGGCTGCTGCACCGCCGCCTGTGGGACGGGCGGCTGCTGGACCGGCGGCTGCTCCTGCGCGCCGAACCCCGGAGGCTGCTGGCCATACCCGGCCTGCTGGTCGGGCTGGCCGTATCCGGGCTGCTGGCCGTACACGGGCTGTTGCTGCGACGGCGGCTGCTGACCATAGGCAGGCTGCTCATTACCGGGCTGACCAAAGGCGGCCTGACCGTTGCCGGGCTGACCAAACGCCTGGCCGTTGGCGGGCTGGGCGTAGGCGGGCTGTGCCGGTGGCTGGCCGTACGACGGGTCCTGCTGGCCGTAGCCCTGCTGCACGAACCCCTGCGGCGGCACGTACCCCCCGGGCACGCCGTACGTGGGCCGCTCAGGAAGCGCCTGCGGCAGGAGGTACATCAGCGCGACCCCCGCCAGCGCGAGCTGCGTCCCCCCGTTGAGCAGGCTCTGGATGATCCCCCAGAAGCTCGACGCCGCGAACAGCGACAGGATCAGCCCGACCGCCCCGAGCAGGATCCCGAGCGCGAGTCCCGCCGCCGCGCCGTACGTGATCATCTTGGCGCTCTTGGTCGGCTGCCCGAACCTGGTGCACACGATCACGGCCCCGACCAGCAACGCGGTGTTGATCGGGTGGGACGGCCCCACGAGCCAGCCGGAGCTTCTTTCGGCGAAGGACAGCGCGGAGTCACCGGACAGCGATCCACCGACGGCCGCCAGGATGTCCGCCGCCACGCTGGCGAGCATGATCCAGGCGGCCGGTTCTCTCAGCCGAGCAACGTCGATTTTGCTCACAACTACCCCCAACGAACCCCTTTGGTCCGGAGTGGAGTTTGCCACATCACCGACTTTGACGGCGGGAGTCCCAGCAACCTCATCTATCCCAATTGCGTGCAATCACCTCACATATCGGGATATTGCAGGCGATGAGGGTGTCCGCAGGCGAGCTTGTCGGAGGCCGGTGCAACACTGGTGACCATGCGAATCGTGTCCCTCGCCGGTGGTATCGGCGGCGCCCGCTTCCTGCGCGGCCTGCGCGCGGCGGCCCCCTCAGCAGAGATCACCGTCATCGGCAACACCGGTGACGACATCACCCTTTTCGGGCTGCGCGTGTGCCCTGACCTCGACACCGTCATGTACACGCTGGGCGGCGGCATCAACGAGGAGCAGGGGTGGGGGCGCGAGAAGGAGACCCACGTCGTCAAGGAGGAGCTGGCCGCCTACGGGGTCGAGCCGCAGTGGTTCGGGCTGGGCGACCGCGACTTCGCGACGCACATCGTGCGCTCCCAGATGCTCGAAGCGGGGTTCCCCCTGTCCCAGATCACCGAGGCGCTGTGCGCGAGGTGGCAGCCGGGCGTCCGCCTGCTCCCCATGAGCGACGACCGCTGCGAGACCCATGTGGTGATCACCGACGACCGCGGGCGGCGCGCCGTCCACTTCCAGGAGTGGTGGGTCCGCCTCCGCGCCTCGATCCCCGCCGAATCCATAGCCCTGATCGGCGCGGAAACCGCCAAGCCAGCCCCAGGCGTGTTGGAAGCGATCGAGGAAGCCGACGTAGTCATCCTCCCCCCCTCCAACCCGGTGGTCAGCATCGGCACAATCCTCCAGATCCCCGGCATCCGCGACGCACTGCTCCCCAAGACCGTCGTAGGCGTCTCCCCCATCATCGGTGGCGCCCCGGTCCGCGGCATGGCCGACGCCTGCCTGACCGCGATCGGCGTGGAGACGAGCGCCCAGGCGGTGCTGGACCTTTACGGCGCGGACCTGATCAACGGGTGGCTGGTGGCGGAGGAGGACGCCGAGGTTTCCCTGGACGGCGTCGTGGTCCAGGCCCGCCCGCTCCTGATGCACGACCCCGACTCCACCCGCGCCATCGCCGAAGCCACCCTCACCCTGGCCAACTCCCTGAACCCTTGACCACCCCACGCACGAGGGGCCGCCACGCGCGAGTCTCCCAACCGCGCTCCTCTCAAGCGCGGGGCCACTCAACCGCGGGGCCTCTCAAGCGCGGGTCTCCCAAGCGCGGGGTCTCCCAAGCGCCGGTACGGCGAGCAGGGGCGACGGTGGAGCCCGGCGCAACGCGTGCGGAGGGAAACCCGCGTGGCGCGGCGCGGATGGATGTGAGGCGTGGGCAGCGATGCCCGGGAAGCACACGCGTGAACGGCGTGTTGGAAAGCGCACGTGGGAGTGACGTGTGAAGCGGCGCGCTCGGTAGTGCTCGCCAGGCGCGAAGCGCTCCCGGGGCGGCACGTGAGTGCCTCCCCGACAGCAGCGAAAGCGCACCAACAGGAGCACGGTGACAAGACAGCATGGACGAGCGAGGAGAAGCTGTGAGCACCACAGAAGGTCGGTTGGAGATCTTCGGGATAAAGGGCATCGGCGAAGTACGCCCAGGTGACGACATCGCCACCCTCCTCAAAGACACCGACCTCCAAGACGGCGACATCCTCGTCATCACCTCCAAGATCGTGAGCAAGGCGGAGGGCCGCATCCGCCAGGCCCCCGACCGCCACTCCGCCATCATGGAAGAAACAACCCGCGTAGTAGCCAGACGCGGCGACACCGTCATCTCCCAGACCAGACACGGCTTCGTCATGGCCGCCGCCGGTGTGGACGCCTCCAACACCGAACCAGGCACCGTACTCCTCCTCCCAGAAGACTCCGACGCCTCAGCCCGCAAGATCAGAAAGTCCCTCCCCGCCACCGTGGGCGTCATCATCTCCGACACCTTCGGCCGCCCCTGGCGCCACGGCCTCACCGACGTCGCCATCGGCGCCGCAGGCGTCCAGCCGCTCGAGGACTTCCGCGGCGGCGTCGACACCCACGGCAACCCGCTCAGCGCCACCGTCACCGCCCTCATCGACGAGATCGCCGCCGCGGCCGAGCTGGTCAAGGGCAAGCTGTCCGGCGTCCCGGTAGCGGTGGTACGCGGGCTGAGCCACCTCGTCACCCCAGAAGACGGCCCAGGCGTCCGTCCGCTGATCCGCCCGGCGGACGAGGACATGTTCAGGTACGGCTCCCGCGACGTCGTCCAGGCCCGCCGTACCGTCACCGACTTCACCGACGCCCCCGTGGACCACCAGACGGTACGGCGAGCCGTGTCGGCAGCGCTCACCGCCCCGACGGTGGACGGCGAGGTGCCGTGGCGACTCGTCCTCGTCGACTCCCCCGACGTCAGGTCAGCCCTGCACCCCGCCCCCTACCTGGCGGTCCCATGCCTGGTGGACGGCGTCCGAGACCGCGACACCCGCGTCGCCCTGCTGGGGGCAGCCGTGGAGAACCTGCTGATCCAGCTCGCGATGGAGGGCCTGGGCTCGTCCTGGACCCCGAAGGACCCCCGGGAGGTCGCCGCGCTCCTCGACCTGCCGGAGTCGTGGGAGCCCATGGGCGTCATCGCCATCGGCCACCCCGCCACCCCACCCGCCGACCACCCACCCGCCGACCCCGAGCCGTACCTCCTCACCCGCTGACCCCGCGCCACCAAAAGGACGCCCAGCAGGATGACCTCCCGCACCCTCACCGCGAGCGCGCCCAGACCCCTTCAGGGAGGAGACCCTCCCACCTCTGCCCTTCTCTCCCCGTGAGGTGAGGAAAGGGAGCCCTTGAAGAGAAGGGAATGTCCTCCGTAGGAGGGTTCAACAGTTCGGGTGGGTCCGCCGTCTGAGGAAAGACAGCAAAGACGGAAGGGCGACCACCACGTGGATGACGACGCGCGGTTCGCGGAGTTCGTCGCCGAGCGGGCCGACGCATTACTGCGCTACGGCTACGTCCTCAGCGGCAACCCCCACGACGCGGCAGACCTCACCCAAGAGGCGCTGATCAGGCTGCACCGCGCCTGGCCCAGGGTGCGCAGGAAGCAGGACCCCGAGAGCTACACCCGCGTCATCATGGCCAGGCTGCACATCAGCACCTGGCGCCTGCGCAGAAGAGAGCGCCTCGCCTGGGACCCGCCCGAGAGCACCCACCTGGACGCCCTCCCCTCGGACGTGGAGCGCGACCTGTGGCTGGCGCTCAGGGATCTGCCGAAGAAGCAGCGCGCCGTCCTGGTCCTGCGCTACTACGAGCAGCTCACCGACGCCGAGATCGCCGGCGTCCTGGGCATTTCCCGCGGCACGGTGCGCAGCCACGCCTCGCTGGGACTCGGCAAGCTGCGCGACACCGTCGCCCACCCCAAGACCTCCAACGGGAGCCCGCGATGAGCCTCGAAGACGACCTCCGCCGCACCCTGGGGTACGCCGCGGGTCAGGCCCCTCAGGCCCCGGCAGACCTGAAAGACCACGTCGTCAGAAGGTCGAAGCGCCGCAAGGCGAGGGGCACCGCGTTGCTGGCCGCCGCCGCGGTGGTCATCGTGGCGGGCGGGGCCGCGTTCGCCGTACGGACCGCGGGCCAGCAGGACAGGGCTGCCGTTCCCGCACCCACAGAAATAGGCATCGAGAAAGTGTGGCCGCACGCGGTGTGGAAGATCCCGGCGAAGCTGCCCGGCATCAAGAGATACCAGCCGCGCCGCTTCATCGACGACCACAGCGTGCTGCTGGAGACCGCCGACGCGATCTACGCCTGTGACTTGGAAACCGGCCAGGTGCGCAAGATCGCCGCGATCCCCACCCCGGATGCCAACGAGTTCACCATCGGCGCAGGCAGGGTCGTGTGGCAGACGTTCGGGGGCCGCAGCCGCTTCTGGTCGGTCCCGCTCGAAGGCGGCGAACCAGCGGAGATCCGTACCGACAAGCCGATCGACGGCATGGCGGACGAGCTCGAAGTGGTAGGTGAGAAGCTCGCGTTCTCCCTGTTCGACGGCGGCGTCTTCACCGTGCCCCTGACCGGCGGCGAGGTGGACCCGATCAAGGGCGCGGAACGCGACCACCTCATGGCCTGGCCGTGGGTGGGTACCTCGCGCGAGTACGCGCCGAACGTCGAAACCACCTTCGCGGAGATCCACAACGTCGAGACCGGCGAGCGAAGCAAGGCCGTCATCCACCCAGGCGACCGATATGTCCGGTGCTCGAGGAAGACCTGCACAGGCCTGGCAGCAGGCAAGAAGCCATTCATCCGTCAAAGGGATGGCTCGCGACAGCGGGAGCTGCCCCAGGCGCCGACGATGGGCATCGCGGCCGACCGCTTCATGACCGTCTGGCGGGACGGGAGGAACGGCCAGGAGCTCCTGGACCTGTCCACCGGACGCAGGGGTGACCTCGGCATCCGCCGCGACACCCCCAAAGGCCCGCCGGTGTCCGTCCATCCAGGGTTGGGCGACGGCCGCATGATGGCTTACCCGCTCAAGGACACGTACGTGATCATCGACCTGTCGAAGATCTAGGGCGACTTGCAGGTCGGGTGGCAGAGGCGCCGGGCGAGCGCGGCGAGGAAGACGTCGATGATCTCACCCGGCTGCTGCGCCACGTGCAGAGACCCGTTCGTCGCCGAGCTGATCTCGGTGAGCCCCGCCTTGTCCACGTCGCTCCCGAAGGCGATCATCACGATCTGCACCGGCTTGTCGGGGTCCCACTCCTTGCGTAGCTGCGCGAGCAGCTCCTGCCGGGTGAGCCCGCCCCCGTCGTCCTTGCCGGCCGTGATGACCAGCAGCGCGTTGTTCATCCGCTCGTCGTACTTCGCGGTCACCCGGCGGAACCCGCTGAGGATCGTCGAGTACAACGAGCTGTTCAGCGCCGAGTGCGCCTTGAGCGAGGTCGTGAGCTGGTCGAGCTTGCTCCGCCTGATGACCTGCCCCCGCTCGGGCTGGTCGACCGGCCCGAGCCCCACCCACTCGTGGTAGCCGGTGGCGGGCTCGAGCTTCTCGGCGAACTCCCACATCCCCATGTGCGTGGAATTGGGGAAGAGCTGCAGCCCCAGCCGGGCCGCCTGCAGCGCCACGCTCAGCCGCGTGGCCCCCTTCTGCCCGGTGATCGGCTCGGCCATGTGCTTGGACGTGTCCGCGATCACCAGGATGTTGGACGGCGGAGCCAACCGGCTCCACGCCTGCAGCGCCGCGTCGATGTCCTCCGCCGACACCGACGGCCGCGTCTTTGGCGTCTCCGTCGGGATCTCGGGGCCGGGCGAGATCGGCCCCTGTGTCCCGTCGCCCGAGCGGAACCCGGCCCGCCGTACCATCTCCTGCGCCTGGGCCCCGCGCAGCCAGTCGGCGAACACGGTCGAGGCCTCGGCCACCGCGGGGTCGGTGGCGGTGACGACGTAGGGGTAGTCGAGGTTGATCGTGCCCTCGCGCGGATGCAGCGCCACCACCGGGTCAGCCGAGGGCTGAAGGTTGTGCGTCCACACCGACTGCTCGGGCACGATGACCACGGGACGCTGCCAGAACCCGCGGTCGTCCACCGCGGCCAGCATGCTGCGGTAGTCGGGCGCCGATCCCGCCTGCGCCCAGCGCACGAAGGCGGTCAGCGCCTTGTCGGCCGCGGGGCCGCTGCCGACGACGTCGCGCGCCGCCGCCACAGTCGCGATCCCCGCACCCGCCAGCGACGGGTCAGGCACGCGCACCACGTCGGGCTCCCCCGAGGTGGGCAGCAGCCGGCCGCGGATGGTCGAGGGGAACACCATCCGCCAGTTCATCTCGGTCTTGCTGACCGCGAACTTCTGGGCCAGCGACGACCGCGTGGCGAACACCAGCGGCGACGTCGCCACCACGCTCTCCCCGGAGGGCAGCGAGCCTGCGCCCTGCTTGCGCGCCAGCCTGATCCAGGCGGAGGAGTCGGCGATCCAGCCGTCCGGCCGCTCCCTAAGCACCCCGGCCTTCTCCCCGATCAGCGTACGGAGCACCGTCGCGGGCGGCTGCTCGGTCACCTGGACCAGGATGCACCGCCCGCCCACCGAGGTCTTCGTCTCGTTGAAGGTCCCCGCCGCCTCCATGGCCACGGGCGCGACGTCCACCGCCGCGGCCACGCTGACCAGAACAGGCTCTCGTGCGCTGCACAGCGCTCCGCCCCCGCCGAGGAGGACGACGAGGGTGGCCGCGACGATCGCGACCACCGTCAGCCCGGCGAGCACGCCTCGCTGGAGTGCCTTCCTCCGTCGCTGCTCAAGGTTGAGCGCGGCGCGGTGTCGACCCAGCCGCACGGTGAAACCTCTCTCCACGGGAGAGTTGATTGTCCCAGCAACTCCCGTATTAGACGCAAGGGGTACTAGAACTTGTTATAGGAAGGGATCGAAGCACGCTCCGGCAGACTCCGTCACTCGCCGCGGACGCCGCGAGCCGCTCCTCGGACGGCACGCCGTACTCGGTCGTCCGCTGCCTGATCACGCGGCCGGTGGGGGCGGCCATCGCGCGGATCTCGCTGATCGTCTTGTAGGAGCCGTTCTCCGACCCGGCCATGCGGCTGATCGTCTCCTCCATGAGCGTGCCACCGAGGTCGTTGACCCCGCCCTGGAGTACGGCCCGGCAGAGGTCGTCCTGCAGCTTGACCCACGAGCACTGGATGTTCTTGATCGCGCCGTGCAGCAGGATCCTGGCCAGCGCGTGCACGGCCCGGTTCTCGTTCGCCGTGGGCCCTGGTCTGGCGATGCCGGCCAGGTAGATGGGCGCGCTGTGGTGCACGAACGGCAGCAACACGAACTCGGAGAACCCGCCGGTCTCCTGCTGGATGCTCCTGATCAGCTTGATGTGCTTGACCCAGTGCAGGTGGTTGTCGACGTGCCCGTACATCATGGTGGACGTTGTCGGGATGCCGACCTTGTGCGCCGTCGTGATGACCTCGACCCATTCGCGGGTGGGCAGCTTGCCCTTGGTCAGCACCCACCGCACGTCGTCGTCCAGGATCTCGGCCGCCGTGCCGGGCAGCGAGTCCACGCCCGCCTCCCTGGCCGCGATCAGCCAGTCCTCGATGGACAGGTTCGTACGGCTGGCGCCGTTGATGACCTCCATCGGGGAGAACGCGTGGACGTGCATGCCCGGCGTCCTGGCCTTGACCGCCCGCGCGATGTCGAAGTACGCGGTGCCCGGCAGGTCGGGGTGGATGCCGCCCTGCATGCACACCTCGGTCGCCCCGGCGTCCCAGCCCTCCTGGGCGCGGTCGGCGACCTGGTCGAGAGAGAGTGTGTAGGCGTCCGCGTCGGTGCGCCGCTGGGCGAACGCGCAGAACCGGCACCCGGTGTAGCAGACGTTGGTGAAGTTGATGTTCCTGTTGACGACGTAGGTGACGTCGTCGCCGACGGCCTCCCTGCGCAGGTGGTCGGCGATGCGGGCGAGCTCGTCGAGCGCCTCCTCCTCGGCGCCGAGCAGCGCCACCGCGTCGTCGTCGCTCAGCCCGGCCGGGTCCGCCTCGGCGCGCTTGAGCGCCTGGCGCAGGTCACCGGGGATCGCCGACGACGCCGCGGGCAGGCGGTCACGCAGCGCGTCCCAGTCGCCGTAGACGTTGTCGAAGTCGTCGCGCCGGTCGTTGGTCCTCCCCGAGGTGTCCACCTCGACGTGGAGGTCCACGCGCCCGGACGCGGCGAAACCGCCGTCGGGCTCCTGCCACGGACGGCCTTCGAGCACGGCGTCCTCGCGGGCGAGCCCGGTGGCGGGGTCGGCGAGCGCCTGGACGTGGGCGAAGAGCCGGGGGTCGAGCCACGGCTCACCGGCCTGGACGTACTCGGGGTAGATCGTCAGCCGCTCGCGCAGCGTGAACCCCTCGGTCAGCGTGCGGGCCGCCAGGTCGTCGATCTGCGGCCAGGGGCGCTCGGGGTTCACGTGGTCGGGGGTTAGCGGCGAGACACCGCCCCAGTCGTCGATCCCGGCCCTGACCATCAGCGAGAACTCGTCGCCGATGAGGTTCGGCGGCGCCTGCACGCGCATCTTCGGTCCGAGCACGAGGCGGGTGACGGCGATCGTCGCGGCCAGCTCCTGGAGGTCGGCGTCCGGCATGCCGCGCATGGCGGTGTCCGGCTTGGCGCGGAAGTTCTGCACGATCACTACCTGGATGCCGCCGTACTCCCTGGCGACGCGGCGGATCGCGAAGATCGACTCGGCGCGGTCCTCGATGGTCTCGCCGATGCCGATGAGGATGCCGGTGGTGAACGGCACGTTGGACCGGCCGGCGTCCTCCAGGACGCGCAGCCGTACGGCGGGGTCCTTGTCGGGCGAGCCGTAGTGCGCCTCGCCCTTCTCCTCGAACAGCCGCCTGGACGTCGTCTCCAGCATCATGCCCATCGACGGGGCGACCGGCTTGAGCCGCTGCAGGTCACGCCAGGTGAGCACGCCGGGGTTGAGGTGCGGCAGCAGGCCGGTCTCCTCCAGGACGCGGATGGCCATGGCTCTGACGTACGACAGGGTGTCGTCGTAGCCGTGGGCGTCGAGCCACTCGCGGGCCTGGTGCCAGCGGTCCTCGGGGCGGTCGCCGAGGGTGAACAGCGCTTCCTTGCATCCCATGGCCGCGCCCTGCCTGGCGATCTCCAGCACCTCGTCGGGGCTGAGGAAGGGGGCGGGGAGCTTGCCTGGGGCGGTGGCGAAGGTGCAGTAGCCACACCTGTCCCTGCACAACCGGGTCAGCGGGATGAACACCTTCCTGCTGTAGGTGATGACCCCCTCCCGCCCAGCGGCCAGCAACCCGGCATCACGGACGCGGGAGGCATGGTCCAGGAGGGTGTCCAGGTGTTCACCTCTGGCCTGCAGCAACACAGTGGCCTCGGTGACGTCGAGGGTCTTGCCGTCTCGGGCACGGGCAAGGGCGCGGCGGAAGGCGGAGTCGCTGACAACAGTCATGCCCCGCAGATTACGTCCCCCTGGGTTTCCCCACCGCACCCAGGTCCCACCCCACGGAACACCCAGCCCCTCCGCCACCCCACGAAAACCCGAAAGGTTGTGGGGCTAGAAGGAGCGGTAGTCGCGGGCTGGGACGCGGGGGCCGCGGGCGGGTGGGCGGATGCCGGTGAGGCCGATGAGGATCGTGGCGCGGTGCCGGTGCCCCTCGTAGGGGGCCAGCAGGCGCATCATCTCGTCGTCGTCGACCTTCTGGCCGGTCAGCGCGTAACCCACGTGGTTGGCCAGGTGGTAGTCGCCCACGCTCACCGCGTCGGGGTCGCCGAAGACGCGTTGCCGTACCTCCGCCGACGTCCACACCCCGATGCCCGGCAACGCACGCAAGAGCCGGTCGAGCTCCTCGGTGGAAGGGGCCGCCTCCAGCTTGGACACGTGCCACGCCGCCGTGGCGATCGTGCGCGCCCGTACGGCTTCCGCCCCCGCCTTGTGCCAGTGCCACGAAGGGATCTGCCGCCAGACGACGGGCTCAGGAATCACCCGCATCCCCTCCGGCGCAGGTCCAGGCGCGGGCGTGCCGTACTGCCACAGCAGCCACCGCCAAGCCCGATGAGCCTCGCGGATCACGACCTTCTGCTCGAGTACGGCCGGCACCAGGGCCTCCATGACCAGCCCCGTCCGGCCGATCCGCAACCCCACGTGCTTACGCGCCACATCCCGCAAAACCTCGTGTTTCACGGAAAATCCGGAAACGTCGTCAAAAGCCCCCAGTAACCCCGGCATCCCGTCCAGCAACCAGGAAGCCCCAGGCCCCCACGCCTGCCCCAGCACCGAACCGGCCGTCACGCACACCCGCAACGTCCCAGGCCCGTCAGGCGTCCGGGACGCCAGCCACACCGACCCGTCGTTGACAGCGCGAAACGTGGGATCCCCACCCCCGTGGCGCCGAGGCGCGAGCACCATGCCCACGTCCAGCGCCCACGACGGCGTCCACGTCCGCGAGAGCACTAGACGTCGCTGGAGTAGCGAACCGCACACTCGGGAAGCTCGACCCCCGGCCACACCCGGACCCCGGCCTGCAGCTCGTTGCCGGAACCGACCACGGCCCCGTCGCCGATCACCGCGTCACGCACGACGGCTCCCGCGCAGATCCGCGCCCGGTCGCCGATCACCGAGTCGGTGACCGACCCCGCGACCACACACGCGTCACCCACCACGCTGCCCACCACCGAGGCCCCTGCCTCGATCACGGAGCCCCTGCCGACCGTCGACCCGCCCATGACCTTGGCCTCCGGCGAGATGACCGCGCCGGGCAGCGCCAGGAACTCCCCGGAAGGACCGGGAAGCGCGGGCGAGGCGAGGCGGCCGAGCACCAGGTCGCGCGAGCCCTTCACGAACGCGGCGGGCGTGCCGACGTCGAGCCAGTAGGTGCGGTCGGCGTAGCCGAGCACCAGCGCCCCGTCGTCGATCAGCCCGGGGAACGTCTCGCGCTCGACGGACACGACCTCGCCGGCCGGAATGCCGTCGATCACCGACCGGGTGAACACGTAGCACCCGGCGTTGATCCGGTTCGTCACCGGGTTGGGGGTCTTCTCCAGGAACGCGGTCACCCGCCCGGACGGATCCGTCGGCACGCAGCCGAACCTGGACGGGTCGTCCACCTCGGTCAGGTGCAGCGTCACGGCAGCGGAGCGGTCCACATGCTGACGTATCTGGTCACCGATGTCGTGCCCGGACAGGATGTCGCCGTTGAGGATCAGCACCGGGTCGTCCGGCGCGCTGGTCAGCGCCTGCGCGGCGTTGCGGATCGCACCGCCCGTGCCCAGCGGCGTCTCCTCCGTCATGTAGTGCAGCGAGAGCCCGAACGAGGAGCCGTCGCCGAAGACGGGCTCGAACATGGACGCCTTGTAGGAGGTGGCGAACACGATGCGCCGCACGCCGAACGAGCGGGCCCTGGCCAGCTGGTGGGCCAGGAACGGCACCCCCGCGGTGGGCAGAAGCGGTTTCGGCGTGCCCAGCGTCAGCGGGCGCAGGCGAGTGCCCTGCCCTCCTACCAGGAGGATCGCCTCGAGGTCTGGCAAAGAGCTCTCCATCACTCCGTGAGGTTACCTAACTATTCGACTGCACGTTGATAAGTGAGGAGATGTGCCTCGGCCGAGGCGTCCCAGGTGAATTCCCTCGCCCTTGCCAGCCCCGCCTCGCTGAGCTGTTTCCTGCGTTCGGCGGAGGCGAGCAGCTGCCCGAGCGCCGCCGCGATGCTCCCGGCGTCCGGCTCGGTGTAGGCGACGGCGTCGCCCCCGACCTCGGGCAGCGAGGTGCGGTGCGTGGTCAGCACGGGCGCGCCGCACGCCATCGCCTCCAGCACCGGCAGCCCGAACCCCTCGCCGCGCGACGGGAACGCCACCACGACCGCGCCGCCGAGGAATCCGGCCAGCTCGCTCAGCGACAGGTACCCGGGCCTGACGACCTTCACGGTCGCCTCCACCTCGCGGCACGCGGCGTCGACGTCCTCCTCGTGCACGCCGCCGCCGATCACCAGCGCGGGCGGGTCGTCGAGGTGCTTCACCGCGCTGGCGAACCCCCTGATGAGGTTGGGAACGTTCTTACGCGGCTCCAGCGCGCCGAGGAAGGCGACGTACGGCCGGCCGTGCAGCCCGTAGCGCGCCGCGACCGTGATCTTCTCCACCTCGCTCGGCCGGTGGAAGAGCGCCTGGTCCACGCCGTGGTAGGCGACGTCGATGCAGGTCGGGTCGGCGGCGAGCACCCGGACGAGCTCGTCCCTGGTGGCCTTGGACGGCACGATGACGCGCCTGGCGTGCCGCGCCGCCGTACGGGTCGCCGAGCGGAAGAAGGCGGCTTTGTCCGGGCTGTGCACGTCGGGGTCGGTGAACCAGGTGACGTCGTGCACGGTCACCACCGTCGGCAGCCCGGAGCGCAGCGGCATCGAGTAGTGCGGCGCGTGGATCACCTGCGCGCCCACCTGCCTGGCCAGCAGCGGCACGCTGGTCTGCTCCCACGCCAGCCGCGCGGCCCTGTTGGTGATCGCGACGGGCCCCGGCATGATCCGCGCCGAGGGCGCGATCCGGCCATAACGCTCGGCGTCCGCCCGCTGGCACACGACGGCGAGGTCGGCCCCCGCCCGGCCGAGCGCTCCGACCAGCCCGTCCACGTATCGGTTGAGAGCGCCGCGGTCCGCAGGAACGGCGGCCGCATCGATGATCACCCGAGGCACCACGAAGATCTCTCCCCTCAAGACCTTGCGTTCCCATTACTCTATGGCGAGCCTCCCCAAAAAGGTGGGGCAAATCACACCGTGTCGCGCTCCACAGTTTTGCGCGCGGCGAGCCCCGCGATCCCCGCGCAGATCAGGTCGCCGACGATGATGACGATGCGCGAGCAGAGGGCAGCCGCGATCGCCGAGCCCCGGTCGAGCACGGGAGCGAGCACCGCCACCATGGCCACCTCGCGCACCCCGGCCCCCGCCGGCACCACGAAGGTCATGATGCCCAGACACCAGGACAACGCGAACGCGCCGACGCAGAAGACCAGCCCGGCGTCGACGATGAAGTAGAGGCTCACGCCGTAGGCGATCCAACCGGCCAGCGCCCACACCAGGGCGGTGAGCATGCCGCGCCTGGTGAGCGGGCGCTCCAGCGGCTCGCGCTTGAGCTTGCGCAGGCCGAAGCCGATCACCCGGTTGATGACCTTGGGTTCGAGCAGCACGAAGATGACCGGGAGCAGCAGGAGCAGCCAGCCGTACTGGTCCCAGCCGAGCGTCACCAGCGTGACCAGCAGGCCGCTGGCGAGCTGGATCGGCATCATCAGGAAGAAGGCCGCCGCGCTCCGCGACCGGGGAACGCCCAGGTCGCGGCCCATCTCCATCTGCGCGAGCACGGGCCAGACGGCGCCGGGGATGTATTTTCCGAGCTGCCCGACGAAGAAGACCTTGGCGCCCTGCCGTACCGACAGCGGGGAGCCCAGGTCGGAGAGCAGCGTGCGCCACGTGAACATGGCGCCGAGCAGGGCGACGATCACCGCGGCCAGCGAGCCCGCCAGCATCGGCCAGGTCAGGCGGCCGAAACCGGCGACCACCGCGTCCCACTGCGAGGCCACGGCCCAGGCGCCGAACCCCAGGGCGACCAGCAGGAACCCGGCGCGTACCAGCTTCTTGGTCACTGGACGCGCTCGGGTGGCTGGGGCAACGCGACGCCGCGCGGCCGGCGCGGGTTCTTCGTGGCCACCCACAGGTAGGTAGGCACGAGCGGCAGCATGAGGCGCAGCACCGCGCGCGGGGTCCTGGCGAGTACGGCCTGCGCGATCCGCCCGACGGCGCCGGGGAACAGCTCGGACCCGGCGAACCGCGTGGGCGCGGCGAGGACGGGGATCGAGTAGTCCCACACGTGGAAGGCGCGCAACATCCTGCGCAGCCCGCGCCTGGTGCGGAACCGCTCGTAGTAGTGGTCGGCGCGACCCGAGGCGCGCACGTAGCGGTCGGCGAGCTTTTCCGGCAGGTAGGACAGGAACGGCAGCTTGTAGTGCGGCTCCATGATGCCCAGCTTGTTGCCCAGGCCCAGGTAGAGGACGCCGTCGTCCTTGAGCACCCGGTGCATGTCGGCGACCACCGCGTCCGGGTCGACCACGTGCTCGTAGATGTGGTTGAAGACCAGCACGTCGATCGACTTGTCGGGGAACGGCAGCGCCGTGCCGTCGCCGCAGACGAACGCGACCCGCTCGCCGAACCGGTCGGCCGCCTTGCGCAGGCCGGGCACGTCGATGTCGACGCCGAGCGTGTGCCCGGCACCCGCCCCGGCCAGCTCGTCGGCGATGAACCCGGCCGAGCACCCGACGTCGCCGACGGTCAGCCCGTCGAGCGGCCCGTGGAAGTGCTCCAGGACCGCGATGATCTTCGCGGCCTTCCTGCGGCGCTTCTGCTCGTCGAGCATCGCCGACTGGAACTCGGAGTACTCCAGTTGCGCGACCCGTTCCTTACTCACCCCGCAACACTACCGACGTCAATCGTTCGCCAAGCCGCCCTTAGGCACCGTGACCGCTCACCGGAGGGGGCAAAGTGCCACTTTTCTACGCGATTCGCAGCGATTTCCTCGACATCGCCACACACCCAGGACGTGCCGATCGACGTACGGGTTCGGCCCGCCGTTCGAAGCCGAGAGGAGACTGGTGGCGATTGCCCTGGTCGTCTGGTCCTTCCTGGTGAACAGGGGTTAGCGTGAGCGGGTGCTCAGACGCCTGTTAAGGATCGTGCTCGCCCTGGTCGCTCTGGGCTTTCTCGGGTACGGCATAGCCAGGAACTGGACGGACACCGTCGCGGCCCTGTCCAGCCTGTCCCCGTGGGCGGTCGCCGGCGCGTTCCTCGCGGTGCTCGTCGGGCAGTTCTGCATGCTCCTGGCCTGGCGTCAGGTGCTGGCCGGGCTCGGCTCGCCGCTGCCGGTGCGGGTGTGCGGGCGGATCATGTTCGTGGGCCAGCTCGGCAAGTACATCCCCGGCTCCGTCTGGGCCTACGCGGCCATGATGGATCTCGGCCGCGACCACGGCAGCCCGCCCCGCCGTACCTTCGCCTGCATCTCGCTGGCGCTGGTGATCAACCTCGGCGTGGCGCTCTCCATCGCCGCGGCGACCGCCTACCAGGCGTTCGCGCAGGCCTGGTACCTGCTGCTGCTCGTCCCCGTGATCATCGTGTGCCTGCATCCCCGCGTGCTCACGTGGGGGCTCAACCTGGCGTTGCGCATCGCGCGGCGCGAGCCGCTGGACACCGTGCTGCCCGGCCGTTCCGTCCTGACCGCCGTCGCGTGGACGGTGCTCGGCTGGTTCGTGTACGGCCTGCACAGCACGCTGCTCGTCGGGCGCTGGGACCTCTACCTGGTCTGCACCGGCGCCTACGCGTTCGCGTGGTCGACCGGGCTGCTGGCGTTCTTCATCCCGGCGGGCGTCGGGGTGCGCGAGGGCGCGATGGTGCTCGTCCTCGGGCCCATCGTCGGCGCCGGGCCCGCGCTGGTGGCGGCGATCGCGTCGCGCCTGGCGTTCACCGCGGCAGACCTCGCGGCCGCGGGGATCGCCGTGCTGCTTCAGAGGCCGAGCAAGACCTTGACGTACGAGTCCCAGAACGGCTCTGGGTCGACCGCCTTGACGCCCGAACGCAACCGCTCGGGCTCGCCCGGCGCGTAGAACCGCTCGATGGCGTCCCTGAGCGCGCCGACGTCGTCGGGGCGGACGAGCAGCCCGTCGACGCCGTCCGTCACGTGGTCGGCCAGCGCGCCGACGCGCGTCGCGATCACCGGGACGCCGTGCTCGTGGCCGAGCCACACGTTCTGGCTGGCGGTGGCGCTGCGGTACGGCAGGACCAGGGCGTCGGCGTTCGCGAACAGCCCCTGGACGTCCTCGGCGGGCACGTAACCGGGCCTGAGCTCGACGCGGTCGCCCAGGCCGAGCTCGGCGACCAGCGCCTTGGTCTCGTCGAGCCCGCCCCAGAACTCACCGGCCACGGTGAGCCCCACGCCGTCGGGGAGCGCCCTGAGCAGCAGGTCGAGCCCCTTGTACGGCCGGACGATGCCGAAGAACAGCAGCCTTCTGTGGATCTGCGAGGATCGCGAGGCGTTCGTCGAGGGCAGGTGCGGGGCCATCGCGGCGACCTTGACCGGGGTGCCGGACAGGCTGAGCGCCACCTCTTCCTGCAGGCCGCTGTGCACGAGCACGCCGTCGACGCGCTTCAGGAGCGCCCGCATGAGGGGCTCGTCCCACGGCTTGCGCTCGTGCGGCAGCACGTTGTGGCACAGGGCGACCGTGCGCGCCTCACCGGCTATGCCGTACAGGATGCCGAGGTAGGCGGGGACCTGCACGGGGCTCAGGACGGCCAGGATCACCAGGTCGGCCTTGCGCAGGCGGCGTCCTGCCGCGACCCAGCCGCCGGGCTTGCGCCAGTCGAGCTTCCTGAGCGTCTTGGGGTAAGGGGTGCACTCGGGCGCGTCTATCGTCTGCTGGCCCGGGTAGAGGAAGCCCGGGTACTGCCTGTTCCACGACTCGATCACCACGTCGTGGCCCTGAGCGGCCAGCCGATGCGCCAGCTCGGTGGTGTGCTGAGCCCCACCGCCCTTGTAGGGGAAGGTGGGGCCGACGATCGCGATTCTCATGGTCGAGTCCGCCTCACCTTGCACCATCCCATCGGACGGGCTGATGTCTGTGTCCGGTTCGACTCCCTCTCCGCTCTCATTCGCCGCGCGACCTCACGATCAGGTCGGCGAGCAGCGCCACAGACCCGATCAGCAGGCCGGACAGGAAGATCATGACCGTGCTCGCCGGGAAGTAGAACGGGTGCCGGACCATGTCCACGATGCCCTTGACGAACCCGATGCCGACCAGCCACAGGGCGGGCGGCATGAGCACCTTGAGCGGGTTGAAGTACATGATCATCCGCAGCACCTGCAGGATGTAGCGGTAGGCGTCGGAGACGAAGCTGAACTTCGACGTGCCCGCCCGCTTGGCGTAGTCGATCGGCAGGTAGTAGATGTCGTGCTGGTTCGACAGGAAGCTCAGCGTGATCGTCGTGACGCACGAGAACCCGGGCGGCAGCAGCCGCAGGTAGGGCCGCGCCACCGACTTGCGGAACGCGCGCAGCCCCGAGTTGAGGTCGGGGATCTTCTGCCCGGCGAGCTTCTCCGCCACCTTGCGGATCACCCACTTCGCCGGGACCCGGAGGATCTTGTGCGACCCCTCCTCCGTCGTGCGCGCCCCGACCACCTGGTCGATCGTGAGGTCCTTCTCCAGGATCTGGACCAGCTCGGGGATGCGCTCGTTCGGGTAGGTCATGTCGGCGTCGGTCCACACGACGATCTCGCCGCGCGCCTCCTGCGTGCCGATGCGCCGGACCGTGCCCGAGCCGCCGTTGCGGTGGAAGGCGCGCACGCGCATGTGCGGGTAGCGCGGGGCCGCGTCCTCGAGCCTGGCCAGCGTCTGGTCGGTCGAGCAGTCGTCGACGGCGACCAGCTCGTAGGTGTAGCCGCTGGAGTCCATCGCCTTGGTGATGCGCTCGATCTCGTCGATGACGTGATCCTGCTCGTTGTAGCACGGCAGGACGATCGTGACGTACGGGGCGTTTTCCACGGCGGTTCCACTCTCAGGCGTGCTCACGACGGTCGAGGCTACCCTGCCTGGCCGATGACTACCGCGTGACCAAGGATACCGGCCGATCAGGATGCCTCGATGAGCGTGACGACGGCCACGCCCGGCATGTCCTTCACCGCCTCGCCGACGGCCCGCGCACGGGCGGGATCGTCCACCTTGACGTAGAGCGCTTCGAAGGAGTCGCGGCCCGGACCTGCTCCCATGAGCTTGTTCCTGAACGCCTGGTCCTCCAGATAGACCTCCTCCACGTTGTCCAGCCTCTTCAGCGCGGCCGCGATCGCGTTGCGCTGCTCCAGGGTGGCCGCCTGGTTCTTGCAGACGCCAGGCCAGTCCTTCGCACACAGCCCGACGAAGACCTGGGCCTTGCCGCGCCAGAAGTGGGGACCGTTCGCGAAGACCTGCGCCACCCCGGGGACGCCGCTCACCTTTTCCCGCAACACCGCGATGTCCTCAGCGCGACGCACCTTGCCCCTGAAGGAGCCGCCCTCCGGCGGTTCGCCGACCTCGCGCCAGGGCGAGATCACCAGGGCACGCGTCTCCTCGCTGCTCCGCGCGTAGGTCACGTACTCAAAGGACTCAACCTGAGGCAGCCTCCCAAGCAGCTCCTCCACACTCTCCCGCACTGTCACCTCACCCTGCGGACAGACAGCACAGAGCGCCACCTCGAAGTCCAGGACCGCCGGAATCGGACCGTCGGGCGGCGGCACGGGTAACAGCGACCGCTTGAACGTGGCCACCCCGGCAATCACCACAACCACCGCAAGCAGGACCACCCCTATGAGGACGCCCACCAGCCGAGCATGCTCCGCCAGCCACGGCCCCAGCCGCACCTCCCGCTCCGGCCCCTCATCCCCAAACCCCAACTCCTCGTACGACACAGCGCTGAATATCGCGACAAAGGGAATGAGGCGTCAATGGACGATGGACATCCAGACGTTCACGGTCAGGGTCCAGGTGCCGTTCGGGGGTTCGGTCAGGGAGCGTTCGTCCTGCTTGGTCACCAGGTTCATCACGTGCGCGGGTGAACCGTACGGTGCCACCTGGTCGTCCTGCGCCGCCAGGATCACCGGGGTTCTGCCTGCCTCGCGGATGCGGGCGGCCAGACGGTCGACGTCCGCCGCCGGGGCCACGTCGCTGCCGTCCTCGCGCTTCACCTGCGCGGCGGGCAGGTCGCACATGCCGCGGACCAGCTGCGTGAAACGGTCCCCGGTCACGCGTTCCACCAGCAGCACCGAGCCGTCGCGCGGCAGCGCGGCGCACAGGGAGCGCACCGCGGCCACCTCGCCCCGCTCGACCGGGCTGAAGGCCGTGCCGATCGAGGTGATCGCGGGCGGCACGAGGATCAGGACCGTGCCGATCCCGGCGAGCCACTGCTGGGTGCGCGTGCCGTACCCCATCCTGCGCGCCTTGTCGCGCACCCACCCGAGCCCCCACACGGCCAGCAGGATCAGCCCGGGGATGACCAGCGGCACCAGACGCCGCGAGGCCCACGGCTGGTCGGGGGTGATCTCCGGCCGCAGCAGCGTGGTGACGGTGGTCCACCCGATGACGGCCAGCGGCAGCAGCCACTCGAACGACGCGCCGTTGCGCAGCAGCCGCCTGGTCAGCACTGCGGCGCCGATCGTCGCGAGCACCACGACCGGCACCCCGACGTACCAGATCACCCAGTAGAGCGAGTCCTCGAAGTAGAGCCGCGTCCCGTCCACGGGCAGGCGGTTGGCCGCCTGCGTCTTCTGGATGAACTCGTAGGTCAGCCAGTCTTCCTTCGTCGTGGGCGTGCGCCGCACGGTCTGCACCCAAGGCCGTACGGCGAAGCCGACCATCACCAGCGCCACCAGCGCCGCCCCGAGCTCGGGCACCCGCCGCGGCACCCTCAACCGCGCCAGCCGCGGCGCGAGAGCCGTACCCAGGAGCGTCAGCACCAGCACGGCGCCGCAGATCAGCAGCAGCGGCACCACGGAACGCGACAGATAGTTCAGGTACGGCCGAGCCAGCAGGTAAGCGGCGAGAAACCCCAGCCCTGCCCCCACGGCCAGCCCGCCCATGAGCGAGGCCCCGCGCCGCCTGGCGATCAGCAGCCCGGCGAACGCCACGACGGGCAGGATGTCGCGCAACCCGTCCACCCTGACCAGCACGGCCATCCCGAACACCAGCCCGGCCAGCCCGTAGTCGAGCCGCGACCGCGCCTCGTGCACCAGCGAGAGCCCGCCGACCAGCAGGATGAGCGACGGGATCTCGCTGAAGGTCGTCCGCGAGGTGTAGAGGATCGGCAGGCTGATCCCGAACGCCAGCGCGGCCACCGGAGCCCACCGCGGCCCGGCGAGCCGGGCGACCGTACCGGAGAAGACCAGGACGGCGAGCGCGCCGAGCACGGCCGGGCCCAGCACCAGCCCACCCAGCCAGTCGCCCACCGCGAACAGCAGCGGCGGCCCCGGCATGAACTGCGGCACCACCGCCCCGCCGAAGTCGTAGAACCCGACGCTGCCGAAGATCAGCGACGGGTCCGCGCCGCCGAACGCCGCCGCCTGTGTCGGGATCGGCAGTGACCCGTGCCGAGCGATCCACGCCGTGTACTGCGCGTAGGTGGCCGGATCGCGCCTGACGATCAGTTGCTCGCTGTGCATCAGCAGGTTGAAGACGAGGGAGCCGCCGGCGACGGCCAGCACCCCCGCGACGTGCCAGGCGGTCGCGTCGACGATCTCCGGCAGCCGGGGCAGCACGGCCCGGCACAGCAGCCCGACCACCACGAGCCCCGGCAGCACCGCCCAGGGCGAGAACCAGCCGAGCAACAGCAGCGGCAGCCCGGTGATCAGCCATCCGGCCACGGCGAGCACGGGCAACACGCTCGCCACGGCAAACACCCGGCCGGCCGTGGGTCTGCGCATCACGATCGCGAGCGTATCCAACGTCGGTGACAACACGCCGATGCGACGCCGTTCCCGGTATGGCCGGTAACGTACGGCTGGTGAGGAGGCACGGGTGGTTCCTTGGCGTCCTGGGCATCGGTGCGCTCCTTCGGGTCGTCACGATGCTCGGCTACCGCCCGGCGTTGTGGTTCCCCGACTCCTACACCTACATCGTCACGGTGATGCGCCCCAGGCCCGACCTGGTGCGCCCGGCCGGATACTCGATGTTCATCAAGCTCTTCGAGCCGTTCCACAGCTTCGCCGTGGTGACCGCGGTCCAGCACCTGCTCGGGCTGGCGACCGGCGTGCTGATCTACGTGGCGGCGCTGCGCACGAAGCGCTGGATCGCGACGCTGGCCGCCGTGCCCGTCCTGCTCGACGCGTACCAGATCGAGCTGGAACACCTGCTGGTCTCCGACACCCTCTTCCTGTTCCTGGTCGTGTGCGCCGTCTTCCTCGCCTTGAGGACAGAGCTTTCCTGGCGTACGGCTCTCGCCATCGGGCTGCTCCTGGCAGCCGCCTCCCTCACCAGGACCGTCGGGCAGCCGCTGATCCTCCTGCTGGCCGCCTGGCTGCTCGTGCGGAAGAAGGTCAGGCTGACCGGCGTGATGCTGGCTGCCGCACTGGTCCCGATCGTGGCCTACGGGGCCTGGTTCTACGCCACCTACCAGCGCGTCGGCATCGTCGGCGCCAACGGCGTGTTCCTCTACGCGCGCACGATGTCGTTCGCCGACTGCGCGAGGATGCGGCCGCCGCCCGACCTCGCGGTCCTCTGCGACCCGCGCCCGCCCTCTGAGCGGCCGCCGTCCCAGGAGTACGTGTGGTCGCGCGACTCGCCCCTGGTCAAGCTGCCCGGTGACACGTTCACCGCGCACAACGACGCGCTGGCCGGGCGCTTCGCCAGACTGGCGATCATGAGCCAGCCGCTCGACTACGCCGGATCGGTGCTGTCGGAGCTGGCGCGCACCTTCACCTGGGGCCGTCCGGTCTATCCGGATCTGGAGATCTACACCTATTACCAGTTCCCCGCCGCCACGCCGCCCCCGCCTGGACGGCACGCGGCCCAGCTCGGCGTCGAGCTGGCCGGGAAGTACGAGCAGGGCGACATCTCCACCCAGGTCGTCGAGCCCTTCGCGGGCTGGATGCGCGCCTACCAGTCCTTTGCGCGGCTGCCAGGGACGCTGCTGCTGGTGATCGTGCTGGCCCCGCCCGTGGTGTGGGTGGCGCGCAGGCGGCGCGGCTCGGTGCCCGAGTGGGTGCTGCCTTGGACCGGCGCGGTCGCATTGCTGGTCATGCCGCCGATGCTGGCCGAATTCGACTACCGATACGTCCTGCCGGCCGTACCCCTGGCCTGCCTGGCGGCGGCGCTCTGCACCCGAGCTCCGCGGGATTCGTAAAGTCTGGCACCTGGTTATTCCACGAAATGTCCGGGTCTGAGTATGCTCTGTGCCTGGAACATCACGCCTGGGTCACGGTCGATTCCACCGATCATGGCTCCGGGCACGCTGTACGTGACCTAGTCTCGTGGCGCGATGTGCGAACGACCCTGCCAGCGTGATACGGCCTGGCTCATCTCCGGAGAAGGAGGCCGTGTGGAGCGCAACTGGCCAGGTGAGGGGGGCATATGAGTGACCACAGGAGCGTGTCCGTCCAGGACCGCAGAGTCGCGCCGACGGACCCGGGCCACCGCTCGTCACGCCGGGCCTCCTCGCCCCCTCCCCCGCCGGACGACCCCCCGCGTGGACGCCGCAGCGGCGGCTCCGGCGGCGGCAAGATGCGGGTCTTCGCCTGGATCAGCATCGTCCTCACCGCCCTGCTGGTCGCCGGGTCGCTCACCGGATACGCGCTCGTGCGCAACACCCTGGGCGCGATCAACAAGAAGGGCTTCAAGGAAGACCTGATCAACAACGTGCCGAAGAACGCCACGGGCGCTCTCAACGTGTTGATCGTCGGTTCCGACACCCGCGAGGGCGACAACGCGAAGTACGGCCGCGACGCCTCCAAGGACGTGGGGTTCGGCAAGCGCACCGACACGATCCTGCTCATGCATATCTCGCCCAACCGCGACAACGTGCAGGTCCTGAGCTTCCCCCGCGACTCCATGGTCAACATCCCGCGGTGCAAGGACCCGAAGACCAAGACGATCATGAACGGCCGGCTGGACATGATCAACTCCGCCTACAACTCGGGCGGCATCTCCTGCACCATCGAGACCATCCAGACGCTGACCCAGATCCACATCGACCACTACGTCGAAGTCGACTTCAGCGGCTTCAAGAGCATCATCAACGCCATCGGCGGCGTCTCCATGTGCTTCAAGCAGCCGATCGACGACAAGAACTCCAAGCTGCACATCACCGCGGGCAACCACAAGCTCACGGGTGAGCAGGCGCTGGCGTTCATGCGCCTGCGCCACTACGGCGACGGCAGCGACCTGTCCCGCATCACCCGCCAGCAGCAGCTGCTCAGCAAGATGGTCCAGCAGGTCACCAAGGACGGCCTGCTCGGCAACCCGACCAAGCTCCTCGACATCGTGAGCAAGGTCGCGACGTCCGTGACCATGGACCCCGACCTCGGCGACGACCCGCAGAAGCTGATCAGCATCGCAGGAAGCGCCAAGTCGCTGTCCGCGAGCGGCGTCAAGTTCATCAAGATCCCCGTGACGGCCTACCCCGCCGACCCCAACCGGGTGATCTGGCTGCAGCCGGTGGCCAACGAGCTCTTCCAGCAGATCTCCCAGGACATCGAGGTCGCGCAGCCCACGCCGACCGCGACGAGCAAGGTGACGATCAAGCCGGAGCAGGTCAGGATCCAGGTGCTGAACGGCTCGGGCAAGGTCGGCGAGGGCCAGCGGGTGGCCGACCTCCTGACCAAGCACGGGTTCACCGTCGAGAGCGTCGGCAACGCGGCGGACGCCGGCGGCGCCAAGGTGGCCACGACGAAGGTCCTCTACTCGCAGAAGTCGGCCGGTGACGCCGACTTCGCGTCGGTGGCGGCGGCCAAGCTCAGCGGCACGGTCACGGCCAGCGCCAAGAAGGTCAAACCGACCGAGTCGCACGACTACGTGCCGACCGCGGGGGTCACCCCGCCCGAGGGCACCAAGCCCGCCACGTCAGGCCCGATCGTCCAGGTGGTCATCGGCGCCGACTTCAGGGGCGTGCGGGTGCCGACGGTGGTCTCCAAGACCGTGCAGAACAACACCGTCACGGCTGACACCAAGAACATCTGCGCCTGAGTCAAGGCGGGGACCGATCACCAGAAAAGCCGCGATCACCTCAGAGTTCCCTGTGTAACAAGGGTTTCTGAGGTCTCTCCCGCGACATGCGCGTCAGCTACGGATAAGGTTGTCGGGTCGGCGAGACGGGTTCGCCTGACGCTGTCAAGGCGTCTGTCAAGCTCGCTTCGCCGGTGCACCCCCCGGCCCCGAGCGAAGCTGAGCAGCCCTCCGTGACTGACACGCGCACCCCTCCCCCGATCGCGGCAGAGCCCTGGCCGAAGCCGGTGGCCAGTCCGCTGTGGGACGAGAACACCTCGCCGGAGGGGTTGCAGCCGCCGCCGCAGAAGCGGGTCCGCGAGCCGTACCTCGACAACGTGAAGTTCCTGCTCATCGCGCTGGTCGTGGTGGGGCACTCGCTGGTGCCGACGCTGAAGACCAACTCCTCGTCGTCGCTGTACATCTTCATCTACACCTTCCACATGCCGCTGTTCGTGATCATCAGCGGCTACCTGTCGAAGAACTTCTGGAACTCCACCGCCAAGGTCAACAAGCTGGTCGACACGTTCGTCGTGCCGTACGTGATCGTCGAGGTCGGCTACGCCGCGCTGCGGTTCGCCGTCGGGCAGAAGTGGAGCCTGACGATCATCGACCCGGCCTGGCTCAACTGGTACCTGCTGGCGCTGCTGTTCTGGCGGCTGTCGACGCCGGTGTGGGGGCGGATGAAATACTCGATCCCGGTGGCGATAGTCATCTACCTGTTCGCCGGGTTCTCCCAGATCAGCGGTGACTTCAGCATGGACCGCTTCTTCGGGCTGCTGCCGTTCTTCGTGATCGGCCTGTGGCTGAAGCCGGAGCACTTCGAGCTGATCAACCGCAGGTGGATCAAGATCGTGGCCGCCGTGGTGCTGGTCGGGGCGGCCGGGGCGGCGATGTTCCTGTCATGGCGGGGTGTCAGCCTCGACCCGCTCTACTTCAAGCACAGCTACAAGGACCTCGGGCTCAACTGGTGGAAGGGCCTGGGCATGCGCAGCGCGCTGCTGGTGGCCGCGCTCACCATGTCCGCGGCCGTGCTCGCGCTCGTGCCGCGGCGCGAGACCTGGTTCACCGACCTCGGCACCCGCACCCTCTACTGCTACCTGCTCCACGGCATCATCGTCCTGGTCGCCAAGGACCAGGGCTGGCTCGACTTCCCGTGGCTGCACGGGCCGCTCGGCGTGCTGGCCATCTCCTCCAGCGCGTTCGCGCTGGCGATCGTGTTGTGCCTGCCCGAGACGCGCACCGTCTTCAAGTGGATGCTGGAGCCCAAGCTCACCTGGCTCTACAGGCGACCTTCTGGAAGTTAAGCGGCAGTTCCGCCCGCATTAACGTCGCGGAATTGCTGGGCGCTCAGCATCGACATATGCGGGTATGCGTCGCCACCACCGTCCACCACCCCGAGGACGCCCGGATCATGCATCGGCAGATCAGGGCGTTGCTCGACGCGGGCCACGAGGTGACGTACGTGGCCCCCTTCACCTACTTCAACGTCACCCCGATGCCGCCGATCACCCCGATCGACGTGCCCTACCGCGGCAGCGGCCGGTCGGCGCTGCGGCGCGGGGTGCGCGGCGCCGACCTCCTCATCGTGCACGACCTGGCGCTGCTGCGGTCACTGCCGTTCCGGCGGCCGCCCGTCGTCTGGGACGACAGGGAGAGCGCGCCGAGCTTCGCCAGGTCCAGGGCCCGGCGGCGGCACCACCTGCTCGTCGCGCCCGAGGCCACCCAGGTGTCCTCCGCGCCGCCCAAGCCGGGCGACACGCGGCTGGTGCACATCGGGCGGCTGTCGGCAGAGCGCGGCGTGAGCGAGCTGATCGGCGTCGCGGAACGGCTGATCCCGCACGGGATCCGGCTCGACCTGATCGGCGCCGCCGACCCGGCCATCCGCCCCTTGCTGCGCGACGCGCAGCGGGTGGGGCTGCTCGACTGGTTCGGCTACGTCCCCAACCGCCACGCCCTCCGCATGGCCGAAGGCGCCCTGGCCGGTCTGTCCCTGGCACATCCCGAGGTCGAGGGTGCGCCGACGAAGGTGCTGGACTACATGGGACGCGGGCTGCCCGTGATCACGACCCCGCAGGCGGCGCCGCTCGTCGAACGTGCCCGGTGCGGGCTCGTCGTGCCGCTGGACGTGGACGCGGTCGTGCAGGCCGTGCTCGACCTCAAGGAAGATCCGGTACGGCGGGGCGAGATGGGGGCGCGGGGGCACCTGGAAGCCAGCCTGCACCACCACTGGCCGGACCACGCGCCTGCCTTCGTGGCGGGGATGGAGGAGTGCGCTGCGCCTAGGGACGTTCGAGGTCGAAGGCCAGATCGGCCAGCCGCACGGTACGCACGCGTGGGTCCTCGATGAGCTTGCGCAGGTCGGCGACGTTCTCGTCGGTGACGAAGGCGTAGGCGAGACCGTCCTTGGCCGCCTTGCGCAGCCGGGCGAGATCCAGGTCGAACCTGCGCAGATTGGGCTCGTCATGATCCTGCAGCTCGCCGACCCAGGCACGGAAGCCGGACAGCGCCGTCTCCTCCAGGAAATCCCAGGTGATGGGCACGGATCCGGTCCTGACCTCGTAGGCGACGCGCTCGGCGCCCGTGCCCGCCTGGACCAGGAAGTCGCGGAACGCCTGGTCTGCCATCGGCTGCGCCAACTCCACCACGGCCAGCGCGTTCATGTCCTGGGGCAGCCTCGCCAGCACCTTGCGTATGTTCTCCCTCCTCTGCAGGGTTCCGCCCACGTTGGCCAGCATCGTGGTCAGGTCGGTGTTGCCGAGCTGCGCCCACGGCAGCTCTTCGACCCGCCCGAAGAAGTTCTGCCGCACCTCGTAGGTGGAGCCCCCGCCAACGTTGAACGCGCCTATGGCGCGGATCGGCTGGGCGGACACCCGCAGCGACATCGACAGCGGGCCCACGTCGCAGCACGGCTCGATGTCGAGGTGGTAGGCGGGCTTGGCGATCTGCAGCGCCGTGCCCAGCACCTTCTCCATGCGCTCCTCCCTGTCGCCCCTGGTCTGCAGCAGGCGGAGGCCGCCGATCAGCATCACGGCCACCACGGCGAGGGCGAGCGCCGACGTCAGTGCTGTCCTGAGCACACCGCGCCGGACGGCCCTGCGGGTCTTCTTGGGGTCGAAGTCGGGGATCATGTTCGTTCTCCGTACAGGTCGGCGAAGGCGGCTCTGGCGCGCCACACGGCGGTCTTGACAGCGGCGGGGGACTTGCCGGTCATCGCGGCCACCTCGACCAGCGAGAAACCCTCGAAATACACCAACGTGAGCAGCCTGCTGTGCTGCTCCGGCAGCCGGGCGAGGGCGTCGCGGATCTCCAGCGTCTCGATGGCCAGCGACGGCACCCCGAGCTCGTCCGCGTCCGGCAGCGCCAGCTCCTTGCGGCTGCGCCGTACGTGGTCGACCAGGACGTTGCGGGCGATGGTGAGCAGCCACGCGGCCGGGTTCTCCCCGCGCCACCCGAGCAGCGCCCTGGTCGCCTTGACGAACGTCTCCTGGGCCAGGTCCTCGGCCAGGTGGGGGTCGCGGGTCCTGCGCAGGAGGAACCCGCACACGAGCGACCAGTGCTCGCGGTAGAGCTCCTCGATGATGATGGCCTCCGCGCTCTTACGACAGTCACATCACACCAGACGGGATCCGGCGAGGAATGGTCACACGGCTTTCCGGTTGATGTACTGGTCTCATGGCATCGCATCTGATCCAGGGCCGTACGGTCACCATGCCCGTCAGGATTCGCGACGCGACGGTCTGCAGCGCCATGTACCCGGTCAGAGCGGACGCCGCCCGTGCGGTCATCGCCTACTCCGGGCTCGACGTGGCCGAGATCTTCCCCGGCAAGGGCGTCTGCGTGCTGGTGTTCGTCGACTACCGCGACGGCGACCTGGACGCCTACCACGAGTTCGGCGTCGCCTTCCTCACCCGCCCGCCGGGTTCCTCCGGTTCCGTCGGGCTGTCCGATCTGCGGCACGCCGGGGCCTTCGTCCACTGGCTGCCGGTGGACCAGCGGTTCACGCTGGAGGCCGGGCGGTCGATCTGGGGCTTTCCGAAGGAACTGGCCGACATCGATCTACGGCTCAGCTCGCCGTACAAGCGTTGCATCGTCCGTAAGGACGGGCGGCTGGTGCTCGACCTGCTCATCAAGCCGGGTTTCCCCGTCCCGGCGGGTGGCTCGTCGGCGCCCATGACCGCCTATACGCACCGGGACGGTGTCACCCAGCACATTCCCGCCCAGATGGCGGTGCGTGGCACCCGGATCCGGCCGGGCGGGGCGCTGATCCGGCTCGGCAACCATCCGATCGCCAAGGAGCTGAGCGAGCTCGGCCTGCCCAAGCGCGCCCTCCTGACCACCACGTCGACGCACGCCACGATGGCGTTCGGCGCGGCGGAGCCGGTCTAGGTCACCAGGAGAGCCTCCGCTCCCACCGGCTGGAATCCGGCGGCCAGGAAGGCGCGGACGCTCGCGGCGTTGCCCGGGGCGATCTGCGCCCAGAGCGGCTCGCCGACGTGCCCGCGCGCCGCCTTCGCGAGCGTACGGCCCAGCCCGCGCCCGTGGTGCGTCTCGTCGACCTCGACCGCCACCTCCCACCGCCCGGCCACCCCGCGTCCGACGGTGACCATGCCGCCGTCGCACGTCCACACCCGCACGTCGTCGCGGTAGCTCCTGGCCCGCACGACCCGCGGATGCCCGTGGTCGACGACCTCAGTTAGAGGGACATCTCCCTCGAGAAGCGGTGTAGCGACCATGAGCAGGTCGACGTTGTCCACATGACGCCCGGTCTCGATCTCCAGCGCCCGCAGGAACCTCGGCCCGAGCGGCGCGGACAGATCGTCATCGGGAAGCTGGGCGAGGACCCAGGCCGGGTCGAGGTCCGCGAAGATCACGCTGTGCCCGGTGAGCGCGAGCACCCCGAGGTCACGCGGCGACGGCTGCCCCACCACCGTCACCGTCCCGGGCAGCTCGGGGAACGATCCGTTGGCCACGTTCGCGAAGATCTCAGTCAGCGTCTCCATCCTGACATCTCACCAGGCGTCGTACGGCTTCCGCGAGATCGGGCAGCGCCGCCGTCGCGCCGAACGTGAGGCGCACGTAGTCACCGGGAGCCTCGGCGGCGAAATAGCGATCCCCCGCACTGACGGCCACGCCGTACCGCCTGGCCGCCCCGGCAATGCGGACGGCGCTCGACGGCGCCCTGGCCCACAGGTGCAGCCCACCGGCAGGGACCCGGGTGACCGTCCACGACGGGAGGTCGCGGGCCACCGCGGCCGCCAGCGCCACGGCCCGCTCACCCAGCGCCGTGCCCAGCGTCCGCACGTGGCGTTCCCACGCGGGCGAGGTGACCAGCTCCAGCGCCGCCTCCTGCAGCGGCCTGGCGACGAAGAAGTCGTCGACCCGCCGGATCGCCCGCATCCGCTCCATGACCGGTCCGCGCGCGATCAGCGCCCCGATGCGCAGGCTCGGCGCGCCTGGTTTGGTGAGCGAGGTCACGTACACGACCGTTCCGTCCCGATCGTCGGCGAGCAGGGGGCGCGGGGGCGCTCCGGCGTGGCCGAGGTGGCGTCCGAAGTCGTCCTCGACGACGAACGCCCCCGCCGCCCTGGCCACGTCGAGCACCTGCGCCCTGCGCGAGGCCGCGAGCACGGTCCCTGTGGGGTTGTGGAAGGCGGGCTGGCAGTAGAACAGCCGCGCCCCGGTCATCGCGAACGCCTCGGCCAGCAGGTCGGGCAGCACCCCTTCGTCGTCGAGCGGCACCGGCACCGGGCGCAGCCCGGCCGCCCTGGCCGCCGCCAGCGCGCCCGGGTAGGTGGGCGACTCCACCAGCACGGGGTCGCCGGGCCCGGCGATCGCGCGGAACGCCATGGACAGCGCGCTCTGCCCGCCACCGGTGACCAGCACGTCGGAGCCGGACACCCCGGCGCCGGTGAAGGCGGCGAACGCGGCGCGCAGCCCGGTCAGCCCGGCGGTCGGCGCCCGGTCCCAGACGTCGGGGCCGCGCCCGGCCCTGGTCAGCGCCGCGTTGAGTGCGCGCACGGGCTGTAGCGAGCGGTGCAGGTAGCCGCCGTCGAGCATCAGCGTGGACTCCGACGGGGTGCCGAACACGTCCGTGACCGACCGGACGTCGACCGTGCGGTCGGTGAGCGCGACGGTCTGCCAGGCGGTGTTCGCGACCCGGGCGTCCAACCTGGCGCGCTGCGCCACGAACGTGCCGCTGCCCGGCCTGGTGACCACGGCCCCCTCGGCGGCGAGTACGGCTATCGCCCGCGACACCGTGCCCGGCCCCACGTGGAAGCGCTGGATCAGCTCGCGGCTGCTGGGCAGGCGGTCGCCAGCCGCCAGCCCGGCGATCAGCCCGCGCAGGCTGTTCACCAGCTCCACAGAAGTGCTACCGTCTGACATGAGAGATCACAATAGCGCTACCAGCCTGGATGTAGAAGCGCTACGAGCAGACACCCCGGGCGCCGAGAAGGTCGTGCACTTCAACAACGCGGGCTGCGGCCTGCTGGCCACCCCCGTGCTGACCGCGATGCTCGACCACCTGCGCCTGGAGGCCGAGATCGGCGGCTACGAGGCCTCGGCGGCCCGAGCCGACCAGGTGCGCGGCTTCTACACCGAGCTGGGTGCGCTCATCAACTGCGCTCCGGACAACCTCGCCTTCGCCGGGAGCGCCACCCACGCCTTCGCCACCGCGCTGTCCGCGATCCCCTTCGAGCCCGGCGACGTCATCCTGACCACCCGCAACGACTTCATCTCCAACCAGATCGCGTTCCTGTCGCTGCGCAAACGGTTCGGCGTCGAGATCGTCCACGCGCCGGACGCCGCTGAGGGCGGCGTGGACGTGGCCGCCATGGCCCAGCTCATGCGGACGCTCCGCCCCAGGCTGGTCAGCGTCACGCACATCCCGACGAACTCCGGCCTGGTCCAGCCGGTCGCCGAGATCGGCGCGATCTGCCGCGAGCTCGACCTGCTCTACCTGGTGGACGCCTGCCAGTCGGTCGGCCAGTTCCCGATCGACGTGGCGGAGATCGGCTGCGACCTGCTCACCGCCACCTGCCGCAAGTTCCTGCGCGGCCCGCGCGGATCCGGCTTCCTGTACGTCTCCGACCGGGTGCTGCGCGAGGGCTACGAGCCGCTCTTCATCGACATGTACGGCGCGCGCTGGACCGCACCGGGGCAGTACGAGCCTGTGGAGACCGCCGCCCGGTTCGAGGACTGGGAGTTCCCCTACTCCACCGTCCTGGGGTGCGCCGCTGCCGCCCGCTACGCCCGCGAGGTCGGTGTCGAGGCCATCGCGCACCGCACTCCCGCGCTCGCCGCCTCCCTGCGCACGCAGCTCGCGGCCGTGCCCGGCGTGCGGGTGCTCGACCGGGGGCCGCGGCTGGGCGCCCTGGTGACGTTCGCGATCGAGGGGTGGGAGGCGCGGCCGTTCAAGGCGGCGATGGACGCCCGGGGGATCAACTCGGCGCTCAGCTTCCGCGACCTCGCCCAGTTCGACTTCGGCGACAAGGACGTCGACTGGTGCCTGCGCCTGTCACCGCACTACTACAACACCGAGGAGGAGGTGGCCAGGGTCGCCGCCGAGGTGGCCGAGCTCGCCTGACCCGTTCTTTCCCCTTGGGGGAACATCCCAGCACCCGTCCTTGGGGATCACCGGCACATGAGTAACGAACGCGTGACCGGGTGGGTGGGCTGGATCTGGTTCGCCGGCATCATGATGATCGTCGACGGCATCCTCAACGTCATCCACGGGCTGACCGCCATCTTCAACAACGGCTTCTTCATCGGCGCCAGGGGGCTGGTGCTCAACGTCGCCGGCTGGGGCTGGGTCCACCTGATCATCGGCATCCTGCTGCTCGTGGTGGGCACGGCGCTCGCGGTCGGCAAGGAGTGGGCGCGGATCATCGGCGTGGTGCTGGTGGCGGTCAACCTCATCACCCAGGTGCTGTCGATCCCGATCTACCCGTGGTGGTCGCTGATCGCCATCGTCATCGACGGCCTCATCCTGTACGCCCTGATCGTCCACGGCGACGAAGCAAGAACCCTGCGGGAGGGTTTCTAGCGCACGGGCTGACTTGTCGCCGTTACGGCGGCCAGCCCCGTCCGCTCGGTGAGCGTCACCCTCCCGACGGGCCCAGCCACGTACGGCGGGCGGCGCATCTGGCGGCTCCGCCGTACCCCTTCTAAACGATCGGCGGGCGGCCGAGTTTCATCATGCGCCAAGCCGTCGCCCAGGCCATCGGGCGGCGTTCGCCCGCAGGCGTGCGCAGTCCCTCGAAGAACCCGCGGAACCACGACTTGAGCGCCACCCCCGACCGCTCGCGCACCAGCGTCAGCACCACCCAGTCGATCAGGTAAAGCGCCGCCAGCGGCCAAGGCAGGTTGCGCCGCGCCAACCACACCCGGTTACGCGCGTTCAGCCGGTAGAACTCCGCGTGCCGCGTAGGCGGCACCTGCGGGTGGTACATCACCGTCTCCGCGTCGTACTCGATCCGGTACCCCTCGCCCAGCAGCCGCCAGGCCAGGTCCGTCTCCTCGTGCGCGTAGAAGAACCGCTCAGGCAACCCGCCCACCTGCAGGAACGCCGACCGCCTGATCGCGGAGGCACCCCCGAGGAACGTGGTCACCGGCGACGACCGCTCGGGGTCGCCCGCCCGCAGCCTCGGCACGTGACGCCGCTGCGACCCGCTGCCCTCGGGGTCCATCACCCGGAACGAGATGACCGCAAGATCGGGCTCGGTCGCGAACCGGTCGCGGACGTGCGCGACCACCTTCTGGTTGGCGTACCAGCCGTCGTCGTCGAGGAACAGCACGACATCGCCGGAGCACTCCTCGACGCCGCGATTGCGGCCTGCGGGAATGCCGGCGTTGTGCTCCAGCCTGACCGTTTTCACGGTCGCGGCAGAGCCCTCGGGTGGCGTCGCCGACACCTCGGGCACGTCGGCGCCGTTGCCGACGATCACCACTTCGACGTCGCCGTCGATCTGGTTGAGCGCGGACTCGACCGCCCGGTTCAGCTCCGCGACCCGGTTGCCCATGGTGAGGATGACGCACGAGATCTTCAACGGGTCATCGCCTTGACGCGTCGAGAACACGGGCGGAGCATTCTTTCATGATCACCGAGTCTGCTGGTCTGCCTATTTCCTGATTTTGACGAGTGTGCTGCGGCTAAGCGTATCGGAACCGACAGTGAACCCCTACCGAACGGCGGACGTCCGATCAATACGACGGGCGCCACGCCCAGACGGTTCCGATTCAACCCAACCGCCTCGAAGCCATGATGCTCACCAGGTGCAGAACCGTCTGCAGCGCGGCGGCGATCGCGCACGCCACCACCAGCACCCGGGTCGCCGTCAGGTCCCCCATCGCCAGGTCGATCACCGCCGCCACCAGCGCGAGCATCGACAGCTCGATCGGCTGCACGATCCGGTGGAACTTCGTCGCCGACAGGATCCGGCGGCCCAGCCCCAGCAGCCCCGAGCGGAACTGGGCGACCGACGCCTCGGTAGCGGTGGACAGCCCGCCCTTGGCCCTGGCCACGTCCACCAGGTCGGTCTCCGCCTTGATCAGGATCGCGCCCAGCGCCGCTGCCACACCCAGCACCGTGTACCAGTCGGGCAGCACGGCAGAAGCGCGCCAGCCCAGCCCGACCAGCAGGGCGGCCTCGGTGAAGTAGGCGCCGACGCGGTCGAGGTAGACCCCGGCCAGCGACGTCTTGCCCGTCCACCGGGCCAGCTCGCCGTCGGAGCAGTCGAGCAGCAGGTAGACCTGGATGAGCAGCGCCGCGCCCACCGCGGCCCACAGGCCGGGCAGGGCGATCACGAACCCGGCGGCCACGCCTGCCAGCGTCATGATCCAGGTGAGCTGGTTGGGCGTGACGGGCGTCTTGGTCAGCAGCCACGTGACCCGGATGGAGATCGCGCGCATGTAGAGCACGCCCGCCCAGTGCTCGCCGTTCTTGCGCTCCAGGTGGCCGGGGGGCTGCGCCACATCCCGGATCGCTGCTACCGATGGTCGCGGCCGCTCCCCGCTCGTTGGCATCGTTCCTCGCTCTCTCACGGGGAGCTCCTCCGCTCAGTGAGCGACGGCCCGGACATAGTCCTCCACCCGATCCCGAACCTCGTGCTCTGACAGGCGCAGATGCTCGAGGATCGTGTAGCGGCCAGGTCGGGTGGCGGGAGCCAGCATGACGGCCTGAGTGAACTGCTCGGTGCTGAGCCCGATGTCGCCGGGGGTGATCGGCAACTGGTGCTGGCGCAGGCAGTCTGCCACCTGCGTCAGCCGGGGGGCGTCTTCCCTGAGGAAGAAGCAGAAGGCGGCACCGATCCCGGCGAGCTCGCCGTGGTTGGAGGTGCCGGGGAAGAGCTGATCCACGGCATGAAGGATCTCATGGTCTCCGCCACTGGAGGGCCGAGACGAGCCAGCCACCACCATCGACATGCCGGAAAGGATCAGCGCTTCGGCCAGAACCGTCAGGAACGCATCGCTCTCGATGGAGTCGCGCCTGCCGACCAGCGCCTCTGCCGAGGTGCGCGCCATGGAGCAGGCCAGCCCGTCGATGGGCTCGCCGCGCTCCAGGTTGGCCAGCTGCCAGTCCTCGATCGCGGACAGGTTGCTGATCACGTCGCCGACGCCCGACCGCACCAGGGCCGGGGGCGCACTGTGCACGAAGTCGAGGTCGACGAGGATCGCCAGCGGCATCGGCACGCCGAAGGAACCCTTGCCGCCCTCGTACGTCAGCGACGCCGTCGGCGAGCAGATGCCGTCGTGCGACAGGTTGGTCGCCACGGCCACCATGGGGATGCCGGCGAGCGAGGCCGCGTATTTCGTGGCGTCGATCGTCCTGCCGCCACCGACCCCGACGACCACCTCGTAGGCGCCCTTGCGCAGGTCGGCGCCGAGCGAGACCGCCGCGTCCACGGAACCGTCGCAGACGCGGAAGACGTCCGCCTCGCTGAGCGTGGGCGCGATGAGGCCCTCGATGTGGTCACCCTGGCCGGGGCCCACCGCCACGGCGACCCTGCCGGAGGTCGCCACCCTGCTGTCGGCGAGCAGCGCGCCGAGCTGCGCGACAGCGCCGCGCCTGACCTCCATGGTCAGCGGGGCCGGCAGCATCCTGGCGAGAAGCGGCATCTGGGCTCCTCTTTAGTAGGTGGAGGCGATCGTGCGCGCCTTGGCGAGGTCGTCGTGGTTGTCGACCTCGACCCAGTCGACCTTGCCGATCGGGGCGACGTGGATGGACTCGCCGCGCTCGACGAGCTCCTGGTAGCCGTCCTCGTAGTAGAGCTGGGGGTCGCGCTCGAAGGTCGCCTGCAGCGCGTCGGCCAGCCGCTCGGCCGCGCCGGGCCTGAGCAGCGTCGCGCCGATGTACTCGCCGTAGGCCTCGGCCGGGTCCATGAGCTTGGTGATCTTCTTGAGGTTACCCTCGGAGAGGGTAACCTTCATCTCCTCGTCGGCCAGCGACTTGACGTCGTCGACCGCGAGCAGGATGTCGCTGGTCACCGGGGCAGACAGCAGCGTCTCCTCGACGGAGACGGGGTGCACGGTGTCGCCGTTCACCATGAGCAGGCCCTGCGCGAAGTAGTCGCGGGCGCACCACATGGAGTAGGCGTTGTTCCACTCCTCGGCCTTGTCGTTGTGCACGAGCTCGATCTTCACGCCGTAGCGCTTCTCGAATCCGGCCTTGCGCTCGTGTACGGCTTGCGCCGCATAGCCCACCACGATGATCACATCACGCAGATCCACCGCGGCGAGGTTGCGCAGCGAGATGTCCATGATCGTCGTATCTCCGTCGACCGGCACGAGCGCCTTGGGCAGCGTGTCGGTGTACGGCCGCAGGCGTCGTCCGGCTCCAGCGGCCAGCACCATTCCCAGCAACGTGCACTCCTAGGTCGAGCATGACTACGTAGCACCCAAAGGTTAGTTGCCTGGAGGCCCTGATCGGGTAATCCGCTCTTAGTCTTGCGTTTCCAAATCGGTAGCTTCCATCCCGGATCGGGGTACGGCGAGCCAGCACGTGACGCTCTCCCAGCCGAACAGCCCCCACAGGTAGACCGACAGGATCGCGAACCCCCACGCCACCTGCCCGGCGATCACCGCGAGCGCCACCGCGAGCATCCTGCCGTCCCACCCGAGCCCGAACGTGGCCAGCCACGCGGGCGGATAGACCCGCTGCCGGAGGCGATAGACCAGGTCATAGTGGTGGAACGCCATCGCGCCGAGCAGCAGGAAGATCAGCGCGGGCGGCAGGTCGTGCGCGAAACCCACGGCTGCGATGAAGACGTACTCGGTGATGCGCAGGATCGGCGGCACCAGCCAGTCGAGCCTGCCGTCGTGCGGGTGCGAGCTGCCCGGCCCGGCCAGCAGCAGCGTCACGGCGGGCGCGAACACCGCGAGCCCGTCGCTGCCCGCCACCCCGATCACGAGCAGGACGGCGCTGACGAACGTCCCGGCGATCAGCGGCGGCAGCGGCGGCAACTGCCCCGCCACCAGCACGCCCATCCCCCGCGAGAGCGGCCCGTCGTCCCGGTAGGCCACCACGGTGCTACTCGGCACCGGCGTCATGTGGACTGAAATCACGACAACGACCTCGCTATCCGCCCGACGAGCGAGTAGAGCGCGGCCACGCCGCCCCAGCCGAGCAGCGCCACGAAGGTCGCCCGCGCGTTGAACACCCCGGCGGTGATCGCGATCAGCGCCATCCGCTCCCCGATCGGCAGCACGATGATCTTCTTGATCCACCGCAGGACCGTCTCGCGCTCGAACCGCTGCGAGAGCCCCAGCACGCCGCGCCTGGTCACCGGGTGGTCTGAGGCCTCCATGAGCGAGCGCGGCGGCCTGGCCCACGAGGATCCCACCCGGGCCGCGTCGGCGATCGCGCCGGAGAAGGAGAAGTCGATCGAGTGCCTGACGACCTGCAGGACCATCGCCGCGACCGCGAGCTGCCAGATGTGGTCGGGGTTGCCGAGCCCCGCCGCGTAGCCGAAGGCGAGCCCGACGTAGACGACGAACTCCTTCAGCCGGTCGGCCATCGCGTCCACCCACGCGCCGAGCGGCGTGAACCCGCGCGTGTAGCGGGCGAGCTGCCCGTCCACACAGTCGAGCACGAACGAGAGATAGAGCAGCACGGCACCGGCGACCTGTGCCTCCCGCGTGCCGGCTGAGAACCACACGGCGGACAGGACGGCCAGGCCGATCGAGATGCCGGTGACCGAGTTGGGGCTCAGCTTGAGCTTGGCGGCCAGCCGTACGATCCATTTGGACCAGGTCGAGACGAAGTAGGTGGAGAAGAAGCCGTCGTCGGTCTTGACCGCGGTGTCCAGCCGTACCTTGGCCTCGTCGACGTCGGCCAGCCGGGTGAAGGCCAGGTCGGCCGAGGACTGGCCGGTGACGCGGTCGCAGTGGAGCGGGCCGATCGCGGCCGCCCTGACCGGCACGCCCGACCTGACCAGCCCGACCAGCAGCAGGTCCGCCGCCTCGACGGCGCTGACCGGGCCGATCCTGCCGGTGTCCGCGAGCTCGGCCAGCTCGTCGGCGATGTCGGCGAGCGTGGCGAGGTCGGCCTCGCCGACCTGGAGCACGCCCCTGAAGGTGGCGTTCGCCTCAGGCACGACGTGGAAGGAACTGCCCGAGGCGACGACCTTGCCGCTCTCGACGCGCACCGGCGGGCGCAGCGGGCCACCGGCCGCGTCGAGGCTGACCAGCGCCCCTGTGTCGCGCGCCGGGTGTTCGAGCAGCGAGGCCAGCGCCTCGGTGTGGGCGACCAGGTCGGCGGGCAGCACGACCACGGGTCCTGTGGAGATGCGGGCGATCTTGGCCACGCCGCGCAGGTCGGCGCCGAGCCCGCTGCTGGGCGGCACGATGTGCACGTCGCGGACGGGAAGCGTGACGAGTTGGTCGCTGATCCGGTCGAGGAGCGTGCCGTCCGCACAGGAGAGCCTGGAGGCGGGAGTGGTGGCGAGCACGACAGCGGCAGTCGTCACGTTCTCACGGGTTTCCGCAGCTCGCGCGACCATGAGCAAAGCGTAGCGACACGACTGCCCGATATCACGGATTGAACAGCCGTGGCTTTACGCTCAGCACATGCCTACCGAATCTCGTCTGCGTTCCGTCGGTGTGGTCCTGGCGGGTGGTGTCGGGCAACGGGTCGGTCTGAACACCCCCAAGCAGCTCATCAAGATCGCCGGGAAGACGATCCTGGAGCACACGCTCGGGCTCTTCGATCGGAGCCCCGAGATCGACGAGATCATCGTGCTGATGACCCCGGGCTTCACCTCGGACGTCGAGGACATCGTGGCGCGCGGCGGGTTCGGCAAGGTCAGCCAGATCATCGAGGGCGGCGAGAGCCGTACCGAGACCACCTGGCGGGCGCTCAAGGCGCTCGGCCCGCACGAGTGCAACGTGTTGCTGCACGACGCCGTGCGCCCCCTGCTCGAACCGCGCATCATCACCGAGTGCGTCAACGCCCTGCAGACCTACCAGGCGGTCGACGTCGCCATTCCCAGCTCGGACACGGTCGTCGTGGCCGCCCCCGGGCCGCGCGGAGAGATCATCCGCGACATCCCGGACAGGTCCCGCATCAAGAGGGGGCAGACGCCGCAGTGTTTCCGGCTGTCGGTGATCCGCGAGGCCTACGAGCGCGCCTTCAACGACCCGGACTTCGACAAGCACCCGGCCACCGACGACTGCGGCGTCGTGCTGCGCTACCTGCCCGACGTGCCGATCGTGCTGGTGCCGGGCAGCGAGCACAACATCAAGGTCACCCACCCGGTCGACGTGCACATCGCCGACAAGCTGTTTCAGCTCGCCGCCGCGACCGCGCCCAAGCCGACCCCGCAGGCCTACCGCGAGGCGCTGCACGGCAGGTCGCTCGTCGTGTTCGGCGGCAGCTACGGCATCGGCGCCGACATCGTCGACCTGGCCGGATCGTACGGCGCGCAGGTGCACTCCTTCTCCCGCACCCAGAACGGCGTGCGCGTCGAGGACTACGCCTCGGTCGCCAAGGCGCTGGCCGAGGTCGGGCACGTCGACTACGTGGTCAACACCGCGGGCGTCCTGCACATGGGCAAGCTGGCCGAGGTCACCGACGACACGATCGCCGACACCGTCAACGTCAACTACCTGGGCCCGGTCAACGTCGCCAGAGCCTCCTACGAGTACCTGCGCGCCTCGCGCGGCCGGCTCCTGCTGTACACCTCCAGCTCCTACACGCGCGGGCGCGCGAACTACAGCCTCTACTCCTCCACCAAGGCCGCCGTCGTCAACCTCACCCAGGCGCTGGCCGACGAATGGGCCACCGACGGCATCAGGGTCAACTGCGTCAATCCCGAACGCACCAGCACGCCCATGCGCGAGCGCGCCTTCGGCGAGGAGCCCGCGCACACCCTGCTCTCCCCCAGGGCCGTCGCCCAGACCAGCCTTGACGTGCTCATTTCCGACCTCACCGGCCAGGTCATCGACGTCAGGCTGGATGGAGTGATTACCGTGTGATCACATGAGGAGACTGTCCGCGATCGCCCTGTTGCTCGGTTGCTATCCCGCGTTGCTCGTCGCCGCCCTGTGGCCGTCGCCGATGGCGTTCGCGGCGATCGCCATGGTGTCGTACGCGGCCGAGTTCCTCGCGCCGCGCGTCGCCAGGCCGCTGGTGGACCTGCTGTCGAAGGTGCATCTCGGGGTGACGTTGCGTTTCGTCATCCGGGAGATGGCCGCGATCTTGCTGGTGGCGCGGACGACCGGGCCTGACTCGGTGTGGTTCATCGCGCTGGCCTGCGGGCTGTTCGCCATGCACGGGGTGCGTGCCGTACAGACCGGGCTGGCGATGCGGTTCCGGCAGTCGCTCAACCAGATGCCGGTGACGGCCCGCAATCTGGACGTCTCGGCGCTGCGCATCCCGTCGATGCCGCCCGAGCTGCTGGTCAACTACCGCGGCGTGCGCTTCCTCTACCTCGACGTGCTGCCGGTGCTCGGGGCCGCGCTCGGCGGCTTCGCCGCCGCCATGGGCGCGGGGCTGGGGCTGGCGCTGGGGTCCTGCGGCGTCCTGGCCCTCATCCCCTATGTACGGCGGGCGGCGCCGCTGGGCAACGCCGCCCGCGTGCTGGACGTCGTCGGCGCGCAGGTCACGGCGTACGCGCCCGAGGTGATCCTCTACTTCTCCGGCGCCCCCGACGCCGTCTACCAGGCCAGGATGTGGCTCAGCACGCTGGAGCGCATCGACCGCCGGGCGATCGTGGTGCTGCGCGAGCGCGGCATGGCGGAACGGCTCGGGCCCACGTCGCTGCCGGTGGTGTGCATCCCGTCCTCGGCGGACCTCATGGGCTTCCACGCGCTGGGCAGCGCGCGGCTGTGCCTGTATGTCGCCAACGTCGGCAGGAACATCCACATGCTGCGCATCCCCGGCCTGCGCAGCGCCTTCATCGGGCACGGCGACAGCGACAAGGAGGCCTCGTTCAACCCCTTCTCCAAGGTGTACGACGAGGTCTGGGTGGCCGGGCAGGGCGGCAGGGACCGCTACCTGCGCGCCAAGGTCGGGGTGCGGGACGAGGACGTGCGCGAGGTGGGGCGTCCGCAGCTCGACGGCATCGCGCACGACGGGCCGGCGCTGCCGTACCGGACGGTTCTCTACGCCCCCACCTGGGAGGGCTGGACCGACGACCTGTTCCACACGTCGCTGATCACGATGGGGCAGCGGATCGTGCGCAGGCTGCTGGACCACGATCCGGCGCTGCGGGTGATCTACAAGCCGCACCCGCTGACCGGGCACCGGGACAAGGCGGCCGCCCGCGCCAACAAGAAGATCATCCAGATGATCGAGGCGGCGAACCTGCGCGCCGCCAAAGCCCGCCACCCTTCATCCGGAGGCGGTCCTCGCGGGGCGCACATCGGACATCTCATCGTGACCGGGGCGGAACCGCACCTCTACAACTGCTTCAACCAGTCGGATCTGATGATCAGCGACATCTCCAGCGTCGTGGCCGACTTCATCGCCAGCGGGAAGCCGTACGCGGTCACCAACGTCTCCGGGCAGCCCGAGCGGGCCTTCCACGAGCGGTATCCGAGCACGGAGGCGGGCGTGCTGCTGACGCCGGGCCTGGAGGAACTCGCCGGGCTCCTGGACGGGCCGGACGAACTCGCCGAGGCCAGGAGGAAGCTGAAGTGCTACCTCCTGGGCCCCGACTATCCGGACGCGATGACCAGGTTCAGCGCTGCGGTCGAGCGAGCTTTCTCGGACTCGTGAGGAAACCCCAGCCCCACGAGACGTGCATGGTGGCGTAGACGATCGGCAGCCTGGCCAGGGCGCTCGCGGGAAGCCCGCGGCCGGTCAGGACCGAGCCCACGACGATCGCCGCGGCGTAGCCTCCCGGGACGATCAGCGTGATCGGGAGGAACGGCGCGGCCACCAGGCCCAGGATGATGCCCAGGACGGCGGCGGGTGGCGCGAGGTAACGCAGGTTGATCGTGCCCTCGTGGGTGCGGGCCACCACCCTGCGCCAGCGTCCGTAGTGGAAGTATTGCTTGGCCAGCGCCTTGACGCTGGGCCTGGGCCGGTAGGAGACGCGCATGGCCGGCTGGAACCACACCAGGCCGCCGCTCTCGCGGATGCGGTGGTTCATCTCCCAGTCCTGGGCGCGCTGGAAGTGCTCGTCGTAACCTCCGACGCGCTCCAGCGCCTGGCGGCGGAAGACGCCCAGGTAGACGGTGTCCGCCGGCCCCGCCGTACCTCCGACGTGGAAGGCCGCGGCGCCCACCCCGATCTTGGAGGTCATCGCGCGGGCCACGGCCTGCTCGAACGGCGTGACGCCCTCGGCGGCCATGATGCCGCCGACGTTGTCCGCACCCGTCTGCTCCAGCGTCTCCACGGCCACCTTCAGGTAGTCGGCGGGCAGGATGGCGTGCCCGTCGACTCTGGCGATGATCTTGTTGCGGGCGACACGGATGGCGGCGTTGAGCGCGTTGGGGGTGCGGCCCGTCGGGTTGGGCACGAGCGTCACCCTCGGGTCGGCCGCCGCGATGGCGTCGGCGACCTCCTGGGTGCGGTCGGCACAGGGCCCGATGGCCAGCACGACCTCGATCTCACCCGGGTAAGCCTGGGCGAGGACCTGGTCGACGGCGTCGCGGAGGTGCCGTTCCTCGTTGAGGATCGGCATGATCACGGAAATCGGCGGCCACGCGCGGGTCTCCGCGGGCGCGTGCGGCGAGTCGGGGAACTGCTTCATGGCGGCCCTCACGCTACTGTACGACCAGGGGAGGAAGGCAATCTCCGCCAGCATTTTAAGGGGGCACGGCATGCGCGACCCGGCCGAGGAGGACGCTGGAGTCCACGTCGGCGGTGACGCCTACGGCGGCGTCAAGCTCAATCCTTCCGGCGGGCGCCCGCGCAGGAACGCGCGCAAACGCAGGCGCAACCTCACGCTGGCCGGTGCCCTGTCCGCCGTCGTGCTCGCCGGGTCTGGCGTGGTGTGGGCGACCAACACCTACGGCCTGGGCGGCATCCAGTCCGTCGAGGCGGGCGCCGCCGGCATCGAGTCGAGCGGCGCGATGAACATCCTGCTCGTCGGCGTCGACAAGCGCGACAACCTCAGCAGGCAGGACCAGAACCGGCTCAAGCTGGGTCACGAGGTCGGGCAGCGCACCGACACGATGATGCTCATCCACCTGTCCGCCGACCACGACAAGGTGACCGTCGTGAGCCTGCCGCGGGACACCTGGACGACCATTCCCGGGCAGGGCCAACACAAGATCAACTCGGCCTACCAGTTCGGCGGGCCGAAGCTCACCATGAAGACGGTGCAGCAGGCGACTGGCCTGCCGATCAACATGTACGTCGAGGTCAACGTGCTGGGCTTCATCGATGTCATCGAGGCGCTGCACGGGGTCACCGTGTGCACGCCGGTGCCGATCGACGACAAGAAGCTCAACTTCGTGCTGCAGCCGGGCACCCATGAGCTCGACGGGGTGCAGGCGCTCGCCTACGCGCGGACCCGGTCGACGGCGCGCTCCGACTTCGACCGCATCGACCGGCAGCAGCAGGTGATCTCCGCGTTGCTGAACAAGGCGCTGAGCAGCTCCACGCTCGCCAATCCAGCCACGCTGGGCGCCTTCGTCCGGACCATGAAGGACACGATCAGAATCGACCCGGCGGGCGACCTGACCTCGCTGGCCGGTCAACTCAGAGACACCTCCCTGGACAACGTGAAGTTCACCAACGTCCCCATTTCCGACGTCGACTTCAAAACCCCCTCAGGCGAGTCAGCCGTCCTCTGGGACAAGGCAGGCGCAGCCGAACTTTTCCGCCGCATAGCCGCAGACCAGGATTTGTCCGCCAAGCCCACCCCTTCGCCCACTGTTTCCGCATCTGTCGCCGCCATCCCGCCTGGCCAGATCACCGTCAAGGTCCTGAACGGCACGCTCATCACCGGCCTCGGCGCCCGCACCAAGGCGGGCCTGCTCGCGGCCGGCTTCCAGGTGCCCGGCGAGCCGGGTAACACCAGCAAGAAGGACTTCAAGCAGACCATCGTCCGGTACGGCCCAGCCCGTGCGGACGCCGCCCGCGTGGTCGCGGCGGCGATTCCTGGAGCTGCGTTGCGCCAGGTCGACATCCAAGGCATCGAGGTCGTTGTAGGCAGCGACCAACCCAAAATCCGCAAGGCCAAGCCCGCTGCGACACCCACTCCCATCACAACGGCCACGCCTACGACTCGGACCGCGACCCAGAACATCTGCAAGAAACCGGCATAGTCGGCCTTACTCCGGGCACTGTTCAGGCCGGAGGTGGGCGTCATGGTCGTCAGATCCTGGACCGAGGACCCTTGCACAGTGGTGAGGGTTAGCGGGGAACTGGACATGACGGGGGCGCCGAGGTTACGCGCGATCCTGGAGAGGGCGTCGGCGGGCAACCTGGTGATCGACCTGACCGAGGTGCCTTTCTGCGACTCGGTGGGTTTGGGGGTTTTGGTGGAAACCCTGAACCGCATCCGGTCAGCGGGCGGCAGGCTGATCCTCGTGGTGTCCCCGGGGATGATCGCCAACCTGCTGGTGATCACCAACCTGGACCAGCACTTCGACACCCGAGCCTCCATGGACGAAGCCCTGGCCGCCATGCCCCACCCCTCCTAACCCCACCCCACCCTCACCCGCCCAAACCCCACCCCACCGCACCCGCCCAAACCACCCACCTGCCCAAACCCCCTCCCCACGCGCCCAAGCCCACACCCCGCGTGCCCAAGCCCCCTCCCCACCACCCGACCCAGCGCACGCCACCCAACCCGCCCTGCCCACCCCGGCCCCACACTCCGCACGCCCAGCCCGCCCCTATGCCCGCGCCCTTCCCAGCACGTCCCACCCAGCCCTGTGCGTCCCCACTCAGCCCAGCCCCCGCCCGGCACCCTCACCCTCGCCCACCTGGCCCCACCCCACCGCAGCCAACCCAGCTCGACCCCACACCCCTGCACGCCCCACGCCCCGCCCAGAGTCCGGGCACACCCCACCCAGTCCGCCCCCACGCCCCGCGCGCCCCGAATACGACCTCAGGCCACCCGCGCCCTCGCTCGCACCCAGCGCCGAGAAGGGCCCTTCCACAGCAGCCCACACCCGAGCGCCAGCCCCTGCGCCCGGCACGATGCGACACCTCACGCCTCCTCCAGGGAGAGCGCCGCCTAAGATCGCAGGCATGAGGCTAGGCGTCATGTTCGATCGGGACCTCCCTCCCGAGCAGCTCATCCCCTTCGCCCGTCAACTGGACGACACGTCAGTCGACGACCTATGGGTGGTCGAGGACCTCGGCTGGACAGGCGCCATCTCCGCCGCTGCCACAGCCCTGGCAGTCACCTCACGACTCCGCGTCTGCATCGGCATCACCCCCGCCCCTCTCCGCAACCCAGCCCTGCTAGCCATGGAACTGGCCAACCTGGCCCGCCTCCACCCCGGCCGTCTCGTCGCAGGGATAGGCCACGGCGTCCAGTCCTGGATGCGCCAGGTAGGAGCCGCAGCTGCCTCCCCCCTGGCCCTGCTCGAAGAAACCCTGATCTCCGTCCAATCCCTGATGCGCGGCGAACAGGTGACCCTGCACGGCCGAGAAGTTACCCTGGACGGCATCCGCCTGGTACACCCCGCAGAGGCGATCCCCCCAGTGATGGCCGGAGTCCTGGGCCCCCGATCCCTCGCGGTGTCCGGACGAGTAGCCCAGGGCACGATCGTCCCCGAGGGCTTCGGCCCCAAGGAGATCCGCGACGCCCTCACCCACATAGCGGCCCCTGGGGACCACGAGCTGGTGGTCTTCACCCACCTGTACGTCGGCGACTCCCCAGACCTCCTGGACCCGATCCGCAGAGATGTTGGCGAGTTCGTCGGCAAGGCCCCAGCCGACGTCCCCATGGCCACCGGATCCCCAGCCGAGATCACCGCCTACATAAAGACCCTCCACGACGCAGGCGCCGACACCGTGGTGCTCCGCCCAGTGGGCCCCGACCCCCTCCCCCACGTACTCGCCATCCTTTAACCCACCCCAACGCATCACCGCCCCTCACCCCAACCAACCCACCCCCCAGTCCACCCACCCTCCGAACAACCACCGCTCCCCCAAACAGCACCTCCCAAGAAGCACCCCGGGCATCGCCACGCCGCGCCCCCTGCAGGCGCATCGCCTCAGCTCCCCGTATCGCCCCGTATAGCGGCGTTGCCCGCGCGGCCCGTTGTAGCCGCGTTGCCCCGCGTCACCACGCGCCACACGCGCTACACGCGCCACACGCGCTACACGCGCCACACGCGCTACACGCGCCACACCCACGCGATACCAGGCCCTCTCGCCCCCGCCCCACACATTGGGCATGGAAAGTGCCCCAAGAGGCACTCAGCCCCCTCGGGCGAGCGCCCCCTCGGGCATGCGCCCCCTCGGGCATGCGCCCCCTCGGGCATGCGCCCCCTCGGGCATGCGCCCCCTCGGGCATGCGCCCCCTCGGGCATGCGCCCCTTCGGGCATGCGCGCCCCCCGACAAGCGCGCTCGGACAAACGCGCGTCAGCCACGCACCGGAGCGCGAGACGCCTCCGGATGCCCAAGCACGAAGGATGCCCAAGCACAAAGGACACCCCAGTCCGGGGGACACCCAAAGTCCGGGGACGTCCCCAGTCCGGGCGAGGTGCCTCCGCTCGACAGGAGATCCTCGACGAGAAAAGGCCGAAGGGCTGAGGTGGGGTCGGTCGGATGGACGATGGCGGGCGGTGCGCGAGGCGCGACGATCATCGGCATGAAGAGGATCCTGACCGCCGCAGCGGCCCTACTGGTCCTGACAGGCTGTGGCTTCGAGCTCGACGCCACCCCCGTCCGCTCCACCCAAACCTTCCCCCTCACCAGCACCCGCCTCACGATCACCTCCGGCCTCGGCGCCCTGCGCATCTCACAGGGCAGCGCCAACCAGGTGGTCGTCACCCGCTGGCTACGCGGCAAGGCCGCCAACGACAACAGCTGGGCGCTCAAGGACGGCACCCTGGCCCTCACCGCCCGCTGCCAGCTCGTCTTCGGCGACTGCGGGGCCGAATACGCGATCAACGTCCCTCCAGGAGTCGAGCTGGTGGTCGAGGCAGGAGACGACCCGGTGAGCGTGTCGAGCCTGTCCCAGCGCGTGGCGGTCACCACCACCGGCGGCACGATCAAGGTCAACGGCGGCTCAGGCCAGCTGCGCCTGCTCAGCAAGGACGGAGCCATCCACGCCGAGGGCATCACGTCGTCCGAAGTGCGGGCGCGCACCTCAGACGGCGAGATCCTGCTGGCGTTCGCCACCCCGCCCACCAATGTCGACGCACTCTCCAGGGAGGGCAGGGTGATCACCACCGTCCCCGACGCGCCGTACAAGGTGACGGTCTCCAGCAAGTACGGCAAAGCCACCTCCGACGTGAAGCAGACCGGCGACGGTCGGACGATCATCGCCAAGAGCATCGACGGCAACGTACGAGTGTCGAACCGCTAGCACCATCGCTGGAGATGGCCACAGCCCCCGCAGCGGCAGAACCCATCCCGGACCACACGCGAGACACAGGGAATCAACAAGGCAAGGAGACGGGAACGGCTGCCAGCCAGCCCCAGACGGCCCTCGCTAATCTGTCGATCATGACTTTTCACCTCAGAGCAGCAGAAGCAGGAGACATCGACGCCATAGCCGAGCTGATGGCCGCCCGCAGGGAGGTCTACGAACGGTTCCAGCCCGTCTTCTGGCGCCGAGCGGAGAACGCGACCCAGGGCCACGCCGCCTTCCTCACCACGTTGATCACCAAAGCCAACGTCATCGCACTGGTCGCCGAGCGCGATGGCGTGTTCGCCGGTTTCTCGGTCGCGTCACTCGTCCCCTCCCCGCCTGTCTACAACCCGGGCGGCCCGACGTGCACGCTCGACGACTACGCGGTGGTCGACGACGCCGACTGGCCCACCGTCGGCCTCGCCCTACTCACCGCGACCACGGACCAAGCGCAGGAGAGAGGCGCCGCGCAGGTCGTGGTCGTGTGCGGCCATGCCGACGAGCCCAAGCGCGCCGCCCTCAGGCAGGCAGGCCTGACGATCGCCTCAGAGTGGTGGACTGCCCCACTAAACCCGCCCACCAGCGGTGGAAGTTGATCACGTTGTACTCCTTGTCCGGCGACAGCGGCCCCGGCAGGTAGGCAGAAGAGCGCACCCCGCGCTGCTGCCGTTCGCAGATCTCCCAGTCCTGCTCCGAAGTGAGCTGCCAGAACGGCATCAAGTCCTCAAGCCGGTAGTCGTCCGCGTCGCCGTCGACGAGCCACGTCACGCGCACCCTGGTCACGCCGAACCCGGCAGGCGTCAGCCTGGTGATCACCGAGTGGTCGCAACTGCCGTGCTGCCAGAAGTTGGGCAGGGTGCGCAGGCGAAGCACGCCCACGTCTTCGCTGGTGTAGCCGCCCATGAGCGGGGCGACGCGCGTGCCGTCCATGCTCTCGCTCACGTAACCCTCGACCATGGGCGTTCTGTTCGCCGAGTACCAGATCTGGCCCGTCGCGTCGGGGAACTCGGCCAGCCCCGCCTCCGCGTGGGTGACCTCGAGGCCGCAGCGCTCGGCCGCCTCGGCCATCCTGAGCTCGATCCGCTCGTTCATGTCTATCGCGTCGTACCGGTCGAAATTGGCCTTGATGTATTGCGGATGATTGACGTCACAGTGGTAGCACTCGCGGTTGTTCTCCCAGACCAGCTTCCAGTTCGCCGCGATCTCGTAGTCGACCGACGCCGCCACCTTGGCCGCGCCGAACCCCTGCACAGCCGCCATCGGCCCCATCAACCGCGCGGCGGGTTCGAAGTCGGGCGGATCGTCGGCCAAGCAGATATAGATAAGCCCTTCCAGCTCCCGTACCTGGACAGGCCGCAGCCCGAGCACGGATCTGTCGGTCTCCTTCGGCATACTGCGGCAGGCGCGCAGCGAGCCGTCCAGATCGTAGACCCACTGGTGATAGGGACAGACGAAGGAACGCACCCTGCCCGACGCCTCGGTCGCCACCAGCGACCCTCGGTGTCGGCAGACGTTATGGTGGGCAGCCACCCCGCCGTCGGGCAACCGTACGATGAGCACGGACTGGTCGCCCACGTCGTAGACCACATAATCGCCAGGTTCGCGCAGCTCACCGCCCACAGCGGCGAACAGCCACGAACGTTGCCAGATCAGCTCGAACTCCGCCCTGTACACCTCGGGATCGAGGTAGGAGCGTTGGTCAAGTGCGTAGCCTGGCCTGTAGGTTTCCAGCACCGTACCCACCTTCTCGGATTTGGTACGGTGAATCTACCGACCATTTATCGAGAGGTCAAGTCGTGTTCGTGGAACGGATCGGCCCACTGGAGCTCGACGAGGACGGCGGTCCGCTCTACATGCAGATCGCCGAGGCCATCGCGGCCGCCATCGCCGACGGCAGGCTCGCCACCGGCGACAGGCTCCCCGCCGAGCGCGATCTGGCCGTCGAGCTGGAGGTCAGCCGCGACACGGTCCGCCAGTCGCTCGGCGAGCTCCAGCGGCACGGCAGACTTGTGCGTACGGTGGGCCGTTCCGGGGGCACGTTCGTCGCAGAGCCCAAGGTCAGCAGGGATCTGTCGCGCTATGCCGGGCTCGCGGACCAGTTGAGAGAGCAGAGCATCCAGGGCGGCGCGCGCGTGCTGTCGGCGCGCGAGCGGGCCGCCAGCCCGGCGATCGCCGCAGCGCTCGAGGTCGGCGCGGGTGAGCGGGTCTATGAGATCGTGCGGGTACGGCTGGCGAACGGCAAACCGGTCGCGCTCGAGCACACCTATTACGCTGTCGGCCGACTGCCCGGGCTCATCGACCATCCGCTCGACGGTTCGCTCGACGAGCTGGTGCGCACCCACTATGGTCAGGACCCCGTGCGCGCGATCGAGTATCTCGAGCCGATCCTCGCGGGGCCGGAAGAGGTGGCCGCGCTGGAGGTCGAGGAGGGTGCGCCGCTGATGTTCGTGGAGCGCATCGCGTTCACCTCGGACGGGTCGCCGCTGGAGTTCGGGCGCGACGTGTTCAGAGGAGACCGCACGCGAATGGTCGTGATCGCCTTGCCATACCATTAGCCAACCATTAATGTTTGGCGGCATGGCCCTCCCCTCCCGCAGTGAGATCGTGATCATCGGTGGCGGCGTGATCGGTTGCAGCATCGCCTTTCACCTCGCAGAACGCGGCAAGACAGACGTGGTGGTGATCGAGCGACTCGGTCTCACCCATGGCACGACCTGGCACGCGGCCGGGCTGGTGGGGCAGCTGCGCAGTTCGAGCAATCTGACCAGGTTGATGAAGCACAGCGCCGAGCTCTACGCGGGGTTCGGCGAGGAGGCGGGCTGGCGCGGGGTCGGCAGCATCCGCGTGGCGTCGAGCGAGCAGCGCTGGCAGGAGCTGAGGCGCGCGGCGACCACGGGCAAGAGCTTCGGTTTCGACGTGCATCTGATCACGCCGAGGGAGGCGCAGGAGCTCTATCCGCTGCTCGACCTTTCCGGCATTGTGGGCGCGACCTGGATCCCGTCGGACGGTTACACCGATCCCTCCCAGCTCACCCATACCTTCGCAGCGGCGGCGAGGGCGCGCGGGGTGCGGATCGTCCAGCACTGCAGGGTCGAGGGCATGGAACGGGTGGGGCGCCGGGTGACCGCCGTGCGCACCGAGCAGGGCAGGATCGAAGCGAACGTGGTGGTCAACGCGACCGGTATGTGGGGTGACGAGACGGCGCGCATGGCTGGAGCGTCCGTGGCGGTTTGCGCGCTTGAGCATCAATATCTGGTGACCGAGAAATCCGATCAGATCCCGTGGGACCTGCCGACCTTCCGCGACCCTGACGGGCGTTTCTACATCAAGCCGGAGGCGTCGGCCCTGGCGGTCGGTGGCTGGGAGAGCGGCACGGCCTCGTTCGGTCGCGGCGGCATCGACCGAGACTTCGGCCCGCGGCTTTTGCCTGGAAACTACGAGCGTTTCGAGCCGTTGGGAGAGGCGGCCACGGCCCGCGTGCCGTTCCTGGGCGAAGTGGGCATCAGGGAGATGGTGAACGGGCCCATCCCCTTCACTCCGGACGCCGAGCCGCTCATGGGCACGACGGGCGACCTCGACAACCTCTTCCACTGCTGCGGCTTCTCCTCCGGCATCGCCGCGGCCGGCGGCGCCGGGCTGGCCATGGCCAACTGGATCATCGACGGCGACCCTGGCATGGATCTGTGGCCCTTCGACGTGCGCAGATTCGGACAACCCCACCTCGTCCGGTCAGCGCTCTACGAGCGCGCGGTCGAGGCCTACTCCCGCTACTACGCGATCGCCTATCCGCAGCACGAGCAGGGGGTGGTCCGCGGCCAGCGCCGCAGCCCGCTGTACGACCGGCTCGCCGGACGCGGCGCCGTCTACGGGGCGAAGTTCGGTTACGAACGCCCTCTCTGGTACGGCGGGCCGGGCGAGGAACCGTCGTTCGGCAGAACCGCGGCCTGGGATCGGGTGGCCGCCGAGCACCGGGCCGTGCGCGAGGGCGTCGGCCTGATCGACATGAGCTCGTTCAGCACCTACGAGATCAACGGCCCAGGCGCGCTACCGCTGCTCCAGCGGCTGGCGGGCGCCGAGATGGACGTCGCCGTCGGAAAGATCGTCTACACGCAGCTGCTCAACAGAAGGGGCGGGATCGAGGCGGACGTGACGATCACGCGGCTGGCCGAGGAGCGCTTCTACCTGGTCACCGGGAGCGCCTTCGGACCGCACGACACCGCGTTCCTCCTGGCCCACAGCACACCCGACGTCGCGATCACCGACGTCAGCTCCGCGACGGCCGTGATCAACGTCTGTGGTCCGCGTTCGCGCGACGTGCTGTCCCACCTCACACACGACGACCTGGCCTTTCCCTACATGACGGGCCGGGAGCTCGATCTGGGATACGCCCCGGTGCTCGCCTTACGCGCCACCTACGTGGGCGAGCTGGGCTGGGAGCTGCACGTGCCCACCGAGTACGCCCGCGACCTCTACGACCGGCTGCTCGGCGCGGGCTCCGCCTTCGGGATCAGGGACGTCGGCTACCGCGCGGTGCAGACCCTGCGGATGGAGAAGCAGTATCTCGCGTGGGCAGCCGACATCACCTCGGACAACAACCCGTTCGAGGCCGGGCTCGACTTCTGCACCCGTCCTGACAAGCCGGAGCTACTGGCGGGTCCCGCGCTGCGCGAGATCCGGGATCGGGGGGTGAGTCAGCGCTTGTGCTGGTTCACCACGGGTGCTGAGCCGGTGATGCACGGGGGTGAGCTGGTGGCGTATGAGGGGCGAGCGCTGTCCAGCGTGAAGAGCGCGGGCTTCGGGCACACGGTGGGGGCGACGGTGTTCTCGGCCTACGTACCGGTGGAACTGGCGGGTGAGCGGGAGTTCGAGGTGGAGATCATGGGCGAGCGCTTCTCCGCGGTACGGCACGACGGACCTCGCTACGACCCCAAGGGCATCCGCATCCGCGCCTGACCCTCTGGTACTAGCTTCTCGGCGGGGCTGCGGCGGTCCCGTGGGAATCGGCGTGGGTTTCGAGCAAGTGACGGACTTCGGCGGCGTCCTCCAGCAGGTGGAACCGCTCGAAGATGGCGAGGGAGGCGTGGAGACTGCCATGGGCGGCGGTGTGGTCCGCGGTTGCCAGCTGGGTTTTGGCCAGCGCGACCAGAGCCATGGCCTGGCGTGGCTGGTCGGCGGTGTGGCGGGCGAGGTCAAGTGCGGTTCTGGCGTGGGCCAGGGCCAGGTCGGTGTTGCCGAGCGCGAGGTGCGGTTCGGCCAGCCGGTAGTTGATCGTCGTTCTGATGCCGGAGACGGTGTCCGCACCGCACAGGCGCTCCGCCTCGGTGAGCGCTGCGACCGCCTCCCTGAACAGGCCGGCGCGGCACTGCACCTTGGCCATGTCGCTGTGGAGCATCGCGGCTACCAGGTGGTCGACGTCGTGGCGGGCGGCGTAGGCGAGGGTGTGGAGGTAGAAGGTCAGGGCTTCCTCGGTGCCGCCGGTGGCGGCCAGCAGGACGCCGAGGTAGCTGCTGGCGCTGAGGACGTGGTTGGGGCTGCCGAGGCGTTCGGCAAGCTCGATCTTGCGCTCGGCGTGGACTCGGGCTTGGGCCCATTCGCGGCGGTTGACGAGGGCCGCGGTCAGCTCACCAAGCGCCAGACACACCACGTACTCGGGCACGTCACCATTTCCGTGCTCATGGACGGCATCTCCCCACCGACCGGGCCCTGCTTGCTCGGCGACGCCCGGCTCACTCGACGCCTGATCCCGCAGCGCGTCAACCCATCCCGCCGAGGTCTCCTCCGCCTGCGCCACCTCCCACGACACCGAGGCTCTCTCGTCCCGACCCTCCGGGATCTCTTCTCCCCCAGTCGCGCCCCACCCCCTCGGGATCCCCTCCCCTCGCCCAGTCGCATCGGGGGTCGTCTTGCCGGGGGTCACATCGTGGGCGCCGGAGTCCCCCTCGCCGGGAGTCGTTTCCTTCAGGGCTCTGCCGTTCTGGAGCGCGATGGGCCTGGCCGAGGTCGTTCTCCCCCGGGGCGCGCCTGATCCCTTTCGCGCCTCGATCCTGAGGGCTGCGTTCTGGGCGGGCGGAAGGGCGGCGAGGAGGTAGGGCTCGGCGTCCTTGTCCTGGCCTTCGTCGAGGAGGAGCGCGCCGAGGAGGTAGGAGGCTCTGGCCTGGTCGTAGGGGTCGTTCGCGGCGATGGCGAGGTTGAGGAGTCTTGTGGCGTGCGGGCGGAGGGTGGATACCGGGATGTAGCGATCGGCGGTGGTGTAGAGGAGCTCCACAAGGTCACCCAGTTGCTCCGGGGCGCAGTGGGTCAGGGCGGCGAAGATGGCTTCGCGTTCCTCTTCCATCCAGGTCCAACCGGCTTGCCTGGTCGGGGCGATGGTGGCGCCTGCCGTACGGACTGGATGTCTTTGTCCGTAGCAGCGGTAGATGGGGTCGTTCGGGGCGACGCTGGCCATCACGGTGCGCAGGGAGGCGATGTAGAAGTCGGCCAGGGCGCGGTTGACTGCCTCTTCGCTGGACCTGTCGGCGAATGTCGCGGGTGAGGGTGGGGCTGCGGGGGCTTGAGGCGTCGGCGCTGGAGGGGTGAGGCCGGGGGCTGGGAAGGCTTGGGGCAGGTGGGGCGTGGGTGCGGAAGGTGTTAGTCCGAAGAACGCGGGCGCGAAGGGCCCAGGTGCGGAGGACGCGGGCGCGAAGGGCCCAGGTGCGGAGGACGTGGGTGCGATGGACTTCGGCACGGAGGGCTTAGGCAGGGAGGGCATCGGTGCGAAGGGCGTCGGTGCGAAGGGTTGGCGGGCGTAGAGCTTGAGGAGGTCGTGGTAGCGGTAGCGCCTGGGGGCTGGGGACTGGAGGAGGGCCACGTCGACGAGGCTTTCGAGCAGGTCTTCCGCGGCGTCTTCCGGGAGGTCCAGGACGGCGGCGCAGGCGGCTAGCGGGAGTTCCACCGCGTCAGGAATGGCCAAGAGGCGGAAGGCTCGGGCCTGCTCCGGGGTGGCTTCTGCGTACGAGAGGGCGAAGCAGGCCTCGACGGCGAGGTCGCCGGAGCGGAGTTCGGCGAGTCTGCGGCGTTCGTCGGCCAGGCGGGTGGCCATGGAGGCGAGGGTCCAGGAGGGGCGGGCGACCAGGCGGGTGGCGGCGATCCTGATCGCCAGCGGGAGGCCGCCGCATGCGGCCACCAGGGACCTTGCTTCCTGCTGCTCGGCGGCTACGCGGGAGGTGCCGAGGATGGAGGTCAGCAGATGCATGGCTTCCGTTGGGGGCAGGGCGTCCAGGGCGATGTGGGTCGCTGACGAGAGGGAGACGAGCATGCGGCGGGAGGTGATCAGGGTGGCGCAGGTGGAGGTTCCGGGGAGGAGCGGGCGCACCTGGTCGGCGTCGCGGGCGTTGTCGAGGATGAGCAGCATGCGCTTGTCTGCGATCAGCGAGCGGAACAGGTCGCCGCGCTCGGTCTCGCTGTCGGGGACGGACCCGAGGGGGACGCCGAGGGCGGTCAGAAAGCGGGTTAGCGCGTCGACGGGGGTGGGCGCAGAGGGCGACTCGGCGCGCGTAAGGGCGTGCGAGGAGGGCGACTCGGCGTACGTAGGGACGTGCGAGGAAGGCGACTCGACACTCGGTGGGGTGTGCGAGGAGGGCGACTCGGCGTACGTAGGGACGTGCGAGGAAGGCGACTCGACACTCGGTGGGGTGTGCGAGGAGGGCGACTCGACGAGCGTAGCTGCAGGGTCGGAGGGCGTAGGGGCGTGCGGGGGTGTGTGAGTCGACAGGGAAGCGAAGGTCTGCGACGGGGTGACGGTTGGTGGAGTGGTTGGAGAAACCGTCGCGGGGTGGGAAGCCTGGATGGGCGAAAGGCCGAAGGCTGGGGTCTCTTGGGCGTACGCGGAGAGTGGCTGGGTGCGCGCGGAAGCGGGTGGGGGTGTGTGGGCAGGGGCGAGAGAAGTAGTGGCGAGAGTGGGTGGAGCGGTTAGGGCGGGGGTGGTGGGAGTGGGTGCCGCTGGGGTGACACAGATGGGTGCCGTTGGGGTGAGAAGGGTGGGTGCCGCTGGGGTGCCAGGGGTGGGTTTGGTCGGGGTGGGGGTGGGTGCCGTTGAGGTGACGGGGGTGGGTGCCGTCGGGGTGGGGGTGCCGCGGAGGTCTATGTAGAGCTGGCCGTCGGGGAAGAGGTGGCGGGCCTGGTGGGCGGCGTGTACGGCCAGGGCTGTCTTGCCTACGCCGCCCATACCGCTCACGGCCACCACCGTCGGGGAGGCGTCTCGGCCCGTCTGTTGCAGGGTCTTCAGTAGGTCTGCCAGCACGTCCTCTCGTCCGGCGAAGCCGGCCACCGAGGCGGGGAGCTGGCGTGGGCGGGCGAAGGAGGAGGGGAGGTCGAGGCTGCCTTCGGTGGCCAGGATCATGGCGTGGAGGTCGGTCAGTTCGCGGCCTGGGTCTACGCCGAGTTCCTCGGCCAGACTTCGGCGGACCGAGTCGTAGACGGCTAGCGCTTCGCCCTGGCGTCCCGCGCGGTAGAGGGCCAGCATGCGGATGGCGTGCAGGCGTTCTCTGAAGGGGTACGAACCGGCGGTGCCCTGGAGTTCGGCTGCGACCATGTGGTGGTCGCCGAGTTCGAGGGAGATGGCCAGGCGCGACTCCCACGCGGCCAGCCGTCGTTCTTCGAGGGCGGCGCGTTGCCGGGCGGCGTACGGGCCTGGCACGTCGGCCAGTGCGTCGCCGCGCCAGAGTCCTTCTCCCTCGCGGTACAACGCCAGTGCGTCGGCTGGGGGTGAGGTGGCGGCTCTGGCGATGAGCTCTGCCAGGCGGTGTACGTCTACGTGGTTCTGGGGCAGGTCGAGCCGGTAGCCGCCGGTTACCGAGACGAGGACACCTGGGCCGAGGACGGCGCGGAGCCGGGTCACGTAGGTGGAGACGGTGGTGTGGGCGCTGCGTGGCGGCTGGTCGCCGAAGACGCCGTCGACCAGGTCGGCGATGGCGACGAACTCGCCCGCGCGCATGGCGAGCATGGCCAGTACGGCTCGCTGTTGTGGGGTGCCGGGGGGCGGGGTGCGGTCGTCGTCGCGCAGGCGGACCTGGCCGAGCAGGTCGATCAGCATTACCGCGTCCCTCGCACCCGGCACTCGGCGGGGTCGACAGCCTGCAGTCCTCGCGCCCGGCACATAGCGGGGTCGACAGCCTGGGGTCCTCGTGCCGGGCACATAGCGGGGTCGACGACCTGGGGTCCTCGCGCTCGGCTGACCGTGCTGCTCGCCGTCCGAGCCTGGCGGGCTGAATGCGGTGACTGGCGCTCAAGGGCGTGTGACAGGGCTGCGATCTGGCAGGCCGCGTTGGGAATCTGGCGCTCAAGGAAGTGCGGAAGACGTGGGGCGCGGCAGGTCGCGTTGCGAGTCCGGTGCTCAAGGGCGTGCGGCAGGCGCGAGGTTCGTGGTCCTCTGGTTGCTCGCACTCGGTTGTCGAGCGGCAACCGGGACACCCGCTCGCCGCGCTGCCCATGAGCGACATGCGGACCATGGCCTAGGTGCAGGTCAGCCTCCAAAGCCCAGGAAATGGGGCAAAACAGATGTTGAGCTCGGCGCCAAGCCCGGGGCGTGGAGCAAGGCGGGACGCCACGCCAACCGGTGGACACGGAGCAAAGCGGGTCGCGGCGTCCGACGCTGGGCGGGGAGCCAAGCGGGCTAAACCAAGTGGCAGGTGCGTGGTGCGGCGGGACCTGTAGGGCGGCGCGCGGGGAGCGCGAGCCGCCAGTGGCGCAAGAGATATCGATCATGCGCGTCACCCTGCCCACCCCGTGTTGACGGATCGTCGACGTCGCATAACCACTCGATATTTGACGCCACGTCGAAACCACGTCGATCCCACGTCAAAAGCGCCCTGCTGTAATCCCCTCGACTTTCCATCCGACGAGGGAGCTCCTATACGCACGGAAGCGTCAATAAAGGGATAGCAACGGCACGCCTCTGAACCATTGTCAGAGGCGTGCCATTGCGCATTTCCAAAACAAATCCCCAGACGCACGAGAAGCTAATTCGGTGCCGTGATCTGCGTCACATCAAAAATCGCGACACCTGTAACTACCTGCGCAAACATCACAGCAGACCAAAAACAGCCTCTTGCTGTCAGAAAAATGCTGTGTAAGTTCATGGCCATTCCGTTTCTGACGCATGGGACGCAAATGGCGTTCCACGACAGACCCCAGGGAGTATCGAAGTGAAGCGCATCCTCATCCCGGCCGGCGGCATCATCATGGCCACCGGTCTTCTGGCCGCTGGACTGACCGGCACCGCGAATGCGGCTGGCGACATCGATTCCGATGTGCTCGCCAAGGACGCGGCAGCCGTACAGCGAGTCCTTGAGTTCTGGACCAAGTCCGACTACAAGGCACTCAAGGACGCAGACGCCTACTACTACGACCACAAGGCCAGCACCACCGGCCTGTTCCAGGGCGGCGGCTACAACCCGGACGGCAAGCCGGGCATCGTGGCGCCGATCGGCGAAGAGAAGAAGGTCGCCGCCAAGTCGCAGAACGTCAACCTGCCGAAGACCATCGGCAAGGTCTTCTTCCTGGACGCCAAGGGCGACCCGCGCTGGTGCTCGGCCACGTCGATCCAGTCGAAGTACCGCAACCTGGTCTCCACGGCCGGCCACTGCGTCTACGACGAGGCCGGCAACGACGACGTGCTCGACTACTGGGTCTTCGTCCCGATGTACTACCAGGGCAAGGCTCCGGCCGGCATCTACGTCGGTAAGACCGCTTTCACCCACTACGACTACTCCACCTACGAGGACAGCGACCGCGACTACGCGTTCGTGACGGTCTACAACGGCCTGAAGTTCGTCGATGGCAAGGTCGTGCAGGTCAACGCGGACGAGTACGACAAGTTCGTCGGTGAGAAGTGGGTCGAAGAGAAGGCCATCACCGAGCAGGAGTACAAGGACGGTGTCTCCAAGTACGGCCACAACGGCCCGTACAAGGAGAAGGTCAGCGACCCCAACATCGAGACCGTCGCCCCGCCCAAGGCCACCTTCACCGATGAGGAGATCACCGGTAAGGGCGGTTACGCCGAGGGCAAGGACGGCTACAAGGTCTTCGGCGTCGAGGTCACCAAGGCCGAGTACGACCGCGCCGCCGCCGGCACCACCGCGTGGAAGAACGGCGAGAAGTGCAAGCCGGAGTTCTGCAAGAACGACGGCCAGCGCGTCGCCATCTCCAAGGAGGAGTCCGACCGCCTGATGGCCGAGAAGGCCAAGGGCAACTTCCTCGGCTACCTCGAGGTCGAGAAGGACGCCAACGGCAAGGAAATCGCCTGGTTCAAGACCCAGTACTGGGTCGTGAAGTGGACCAAGGGCACCGTCAAGGTCTCCTGGTACCTGGAGAAGTACTTCGTCCGTGACGGCGGGCTCGTCGACGTCGGCGCGCTCGGCAACAACGTCGGCGGTCAGGGCTTCGCCTACAACCAGCCGACCGGCAAGTACGTGCGCGTGTTCGGCTACCCGTACGAGCCGCACCCCGACGGCAACAAGCCCTACACCGGTGTCACGCCGAAGTGGTGCTACGGCAAGACCGGCGCCAAGGCCGTCAAGGTGCCCGCGTACAAGGTCGAGGAGCAGATCGCGCTCAAGTGCGCCATGACCGGTGGCGCCAACGGCGGACCTTGGCTGCTCAAGTACAGCAACGCCAAGCGCCTCGGTTACGTCAACGGTGTCACGAGCATCTTCCTTGACACCGACGGCAACAAGCGCCTCGACGCGATCACCTCGCCGTACTTCGACGGCGAGACGGCGAGCGTCTACAACGCGGCCGCCAACTCGTGGTCGGGCAACATCCTGCCCGTCGTGAAGAAGTAGCACGCGCGTGGGGAGGGGCCTGACCAGGCCTCTCCCCACTTGCAAGATTCTTCGGAAAGCAGCATGCAACCGCCGATTCAGTCAGCGATCGCACACTCCACTCATACGACAACGATGAGGTGGAAGCGATGCACAGATCACGGCGACGCGTGCTGGCAGCGGCGGCCCTGGCCGCTGCCGCACTCACCGTTTCACAGGCGCCCGCGATGGCCAGTACGCCCAAGGATGTGGCGACCGGCACCAGACTCGCGGCCAGGACGAACCCGGCAGTCCAGCTGATCCAGCAGTTGTACGGTGCCAAAGTCGTCGTGCCGAAGCCCAAGGTCAACAAGGCCTTCAAGGCGCTGATGCTCAAGGCGCAGCAGAACGCCAAGGCGGGGCGCATTCCGGCTGACCACCAGAGCCAGCTCAAGTGGGCGCTCGGCCAGGCCGTACTCGACGCCGACCGCTACCTCGACCCGGCGGCCGGCCAGAAGCGCACCAAGGCCGAGGTCACCAACACCTTGTGCACCGGCTGGTGGATGACGCCCAACGGCTACATGGTGACCGGCGCGCACTGCGTCGAGATGGCCAAGCCGATGATCAGGACGAGCCTCGGCCAGAAGGTGCTGCCCAAGCTCAACGAGGCGGACGCGCTGGCGATGCTCGCGCAGTACGGCAGGAACGCCGAGCCGACGCCCGAGATCGGCCAGCTCGCGATGAAGTTGTTCGGCGCCTTCAACACCAAGCACATGCAGCTCGTCGGGCTCAAGCACGGGATGTTCGTCATCAGCGTCAAGAACACCGCCACCCCGCTGACGCTGGTGGCCAAGGGCGCCGCGTGGCCGGGTGAGGACTTCGCGCTGCTCAAGATGAAGGGCGCCAAGAACCTGCCGACCGTGTCGCTCGGCCTGGACACCGACGTGCGGGTGGGCGACTCGCTCTACATCAACGGCTTCCCCGGGCCGATCACCTTCGACGAGAACCTCGACCTGCGCTCGCGGTTGTACCCGACGCTGACCGAGGGCGCGTACAACGCCAAGCGGCTCAGCGTGAAGGGCGTGCCGTACATCCAGTCACAGGCGCCGTCGTATCACGGCAACTCGGGCGGGCCGGTGTTCAGCAAGGACGGCAAGGTCATCGGCATCCTGATCGCGGGCACGGTGGATCAGGACGGCACGCAGCCGGAAAACCACAGTTTCATCCTTCCGGTGAGCATCGTGCAGAAGCACCTCGCCAAGGCCGGGGTCAAGCCGGTGGAGTCGGCGACGACGCGGGTGTACAACTCGGCGCTGGACGACTTCTTCGCCGGTCGTTACCGCGCGGCGCTGCCGAAGTTCCGCCAGGTCAAGGCGCTCTACCCGCAGCACCCTTACGTCGGCGCGTTCATCACCGACACCCAGAAGGCGATCGCGGCGGGCAAGTCGCGCTAGCGGGCAGGACGGACCAGGCCGGAGTCGTAGGCGTGGACTACGGCCTGGGCTCGGCTGGAGAGGCCGAGCTTGGCGAGCAGGTGGTTGAGGTGGGTCTTCACCGTAGCCTCGGCCACCGACAGTTCCGCGGCGATCTCCCTGTTGGACAAACCCCGCCCGACCAGGCGCAATACGTCGGTCTCGCGGCTGGTGAGGTCGCCGACGTCCGCTACGGGCGGAAGGGTGAACGCCTCGACCAGGCGGCGGGTCGCGGACGGGGCCAGCAGGATGTCACCGGACGCCACCGTACGGATGGCGGCGAGCAGCCGCTCGGGCGGCGTGTCCTTCAGCAGGAACCCGGACGCTCCCAGACGTAACGCCCGGTAGACGTACTCGTCGACGTCGAAGGTCGTCAGGATCAGCACCTTGGACGCGCCGCGGGCCAGGATGCGTTCCGTGGCCGTGATCCCATCCATTCCGGGCATCCTGACGTCCATGAGGATCACGTCCGGCGCGAACTGTTCGGCCAGCCGTACCGCCTCGGAGCCGTCGGCGGCCTCGCCGACCACGTCGAGGTCGGGGGCGGTACGCACCAGAGCGGCCAGCCCGGCCCGGATCAGGACCTGGTCGTCGACCACCAGCACCGTGATCACTCAGCCACCTCCCGAGGGAAGGTCACGACCACCTCGAAGCCGCCCTGCGGCCGCCGCCCGGTGGTGATCGTTCCGCGGAAGAGTCTGACGCGTTCCGCCATCCCCATCAACCCGTGCCCGCCAGGCTGCGGTACGGCGGTGCCGTCGTCGGTCACCCGGATGACGAGTTCGGCCGTGCCGTACAGCAGCGAGATGTCGGCTTTCGCATGACCCGCGTGTTTGAGGACGTTGGTGAGCGCCTCCTGGACGATGCGGTAGGCGCACAGGTCCAGCCCGGGCGACAGACGGTACGGCACGCCTTCGACGGAGACGCCGATCGTCAGCCCGGCCATACGCATGCGTTCGGCGAGCGCGTCGAGGGAGCCGAGGCCGACCGCGGCCGAGTAGAGGTCCTCGTCCTCGTCGTCGGGGTTGATCCGGAGCACCGACAACAATCGCCGCATCTCGGTCAGCGCCTCGCTGCTGGTGTCGGCGATGATCTGCAACGTCTTGTGCGCGGTCAGGGAGTCGGTGAGCACGACGTACCGCCCCAGTCCCGCCTGGACGGAGATGACGGACATGTGGTGAGCGACGATGTCGTGCAACTCCCGGGCGATGCGCACCCGTTCCTGGATGATCGCGCGTTGTGCCCGTTCTTCCTGCTCCTCGTGGAGCTGCGCGGCCAGCTCGGCCAGCTGCGCCGTACGCTCGCCAAGGAGCCGTACGCTCGCGCCCGTGCCGATCGCACACGCGGACACCATCACCGCCGCCCCGGCCGCCGACCACAGCGCGATGCCCGGAATGAGGTCGGACGCGTGCGTCCACTCCCCCACGACCAGCACCGCACCGACCGCCACCTGCGCCGCGCCCCGATGCGCGGCCACCGTGTAGAGCGCGAGCAGCGGCGCCATGTTGTTCAGCCCGTAGTGATATCCGAGGGCGTGGAAGGCGAACGCGGCAGCGCACGAGGCCACAAGTACGGCGAGTGGCGCCCTTCTGCGTAAAGCGAAAGGCAGGTTCACCGCGGCGGTCAGCAGGAGGGCGCGCGCGTCGACCGGATATGAGCCGCGGTCGGGCTCCTGGACCAGCCACAGCAGGCTGCCGACGCACAACACCACGGCCGACGCGCTGTCGACCAGGTAGGGGTTGAGCCCGAACAACCACCGCCGCATCAGCGCATGTTAGGGCGAACCGCCTGGAATCGCTTGCAACTGGGGGTGGAGATCCGGATCGACCCCTCGGTTGACGACACCCTTCGGGTGCCCTTCTTAGGGTTCGACTCGTTCGCCTACTTCGCCTAGTTCGAGGAGAAGATCATGCTCCATCTGATCACCGCGGTCACGATGGCCGTGAGCTCGCTCACCATGCCGTCGTCGGCCCGCATCGTGTACCTCGTCAACGCGGAGACCCAGATGTGCCTGGCCATCGGGAAGGGCGAGGCGCGGCGCGGCAAGAACGCCATCCAGTGGCCGTGCATCGGCACTCCGGCGCAGCGGTGGCTGAGGGAAGGTCCGCTGCTGGTCAACGAGGCGACCGGCATGTGCCTCGCGGTCGGCAGCGGGGAGGTGCGCAAGGGCAAGCGGCTCATCCAGTGGCCCTGCAACGGCTACGACGACCAGAAGTGGGACAGCGAAGGACAGAACCCGACACGCTTCAAGAACTACGCGACGGGGATGTGCATGGCGATCGGCAGCGGAGCGAGGGTGAAGGGCAAGGCCGCGATCCAGTGGCCCTGCAACAACGGCAAGGAACAGTTCTGGGACCAGCAGTCGTGACGCGTTTCCTTTTGGAACATTGATGTTCCATAATGGATTTATGACGATTCTCATCACCGGCGCGACCGGAAACGTCGGCAGGCATGTGGTCGCGCGGCTGGCCGAAGGCGGCCACGCCGTCCGCACCCTCGCCCGCAGGGGCGCCGACGTCACGGGCGACCTGCTCCAGCCGGAGACGCTCGCCGGCGTTTTCGACGGGGTCGAGCGGATGATGCTCTTCCCGATCCCGTACACGGCTCGGGAGGTCGTCGGGCGTGCCGTACAGGCTGGGGTTCGTCACATCGTGGTGCTCTCCTCCTCGGGGGTGGCGGACGGCGAAGGCCTCGGATACGACTTCCACCGTCCTGTCGAGCAGGCCGTCGAGGAGTCCGGCGCCTCCTGGACCCATGTCCGTGCCGGCGAGTTCATGACCAACCGGCTGGACTTCTGGCCCGACAGCATCCGGCGCGACTCCCTCGTCCGCGACGTCGGCGGCGACCAGGCGACCGCGCCCGTCCACCCGGCCGACGTTGCGGACATCATCGCGGCGGCACTGACGGAGGACGGGCGCACCAAGCGCATCCACGTGGTCCACGGCCCGGAGGCACTGACGAAACGGGAGCAGGTACGCATCATCGCCGAGGCTATTGGGCGATCTGTGAACTATGTCGAGCTGGCCCGCGCCGAGGCACGCGCGATCTGGGCAGCCCAGGGCATGCCGGAGGAGGTGGCCGACTACATGCTCACGCCGTGGGAGGGGTCGCCCGAGACGATGTCGCCGGAGATCAAGCAGATCCTCGGCCACGGGGGGCGGACGTTCGCGCAGTGGGCCGCACAGGAGGACTGGTCCTGAGCAGAACCCGATCCAACCACAGGGGCAGGATCGGGTTCGCGCAGGTCAAGGGCTACTTGAGGAGCTGCCTGGCCATCACCATGCGCTGGATCTGGTTGGTGCCCTCGTAGATTTGGGTGATCTTGGCGTCGCGCATCATGCGTTCCACCGGGAAGTCCTGCGTGTAGCCGTATCCACCCAGCAGCTGCACCGCGTCCGTGGTGATCTCCATGGCCGCGTCCGAGGCGGCGCACTTCGCGGCACTAGAGAGGAAGGTGAGGTCCTTCTGGGGCTGACCGTGCATGGCCAGTTCCGACTTCGCCGCCGCATGGTAAGTCAGCTGCCGCGCCGCCTCCAGCTTCATCGCCATGTCGGCGATCATGAACTGCACGCCCTGGAAGTCGCCGATCGCCTTGCCGAACTGCTTGCGTTCCTTTACATAACCGATCGCGTAGTCCAGCGCCCCCTGGGCGATACCCAACGCCTGGGCGGCGATGGTGATGCGGGTGTGGTCCAGCGTCGCCAGGGCGGTCTTGAAGCCGGTTCCCGGGTCGCCGATCATGCGGGAGGCCGGGATGCGGACGTTCTCCATGATGACCTGCCGGGTCGGGCTGCCCTTGATGCCTAGCTTGCGTTCCTTGGGGCCGAAGGAGACGCCCTCGTCGGCTTTTTCTACGACGAAGGCGGAGATGCCGCGTGCGCCTTCACCCGGTGACGTCACGGCCATGACGGTGTAGTACTCGGACACGCCGGCGTTGGTGATCCACATTTTGGTGCCGTTGAGCACATAGTGGTCGCCGTCGAGGACGGCGCGGGTCTTCATGGCGGCCGCGTCCGAGCCAGCCTCGGCTTCCGACAGGGCGTAGGAGAACATGGCCTCACCACGCGCCACCGGGGCCAGGTACTGGGCCTTCAACTCGGACGACGCCGACAACAGCAGGGGTACGGTGCCCAGCTTGTTGACGGCGGGGATCAACGAGGAGGACGCGCAGGCGCGCGCCACCTCCTCGATCACGATCACCGTGGCGAGCGCGTCGGCTCCGGCGCCGCCGTACTCCTCAGGAATGTGAACGGCGTGCAGGTCGGCGGAGACGAGAGCCTTGTAGGAGTCCTCAGGGAACTCCCCCTTCTCGTCAGCCTCGGCGGCGCGCGGGGCGATCTTCTCGTCGGCGATGGCGCGGACCGTCTCGCGGAGCATGTCGTGCTCCTCGGCTGGCGCGTAGAGAGGGAAGCTCATACAGAGATAGTAGGACGTCCATGCATCTTGTTACCAGCCGGTACGGTTTGCAGGAGTTTGCAGGTGGCACAGAGGCGGTAGCGAGGGCCGGTAGCATGCCTGGGCGATCGAAAGGAGCTCACTCGTGCCATATCGCCTGACGGTGATCGGGACCGGATACCTAGGGATCACCCACGCGGCATGCATGGCTGACCTCGGATACGACGTTCTCGGGCTGGACATCGACGCAGACAAGATCAACCGTCTGCGCGACGGCGAGCTGCCGATCCACGAGCCGGGCCTCGAACCCGTCCTGCGCCGCGGGCTGGAATCGGGACGCCTGCGCTTCACGACCTCCTACGAGGAGGCGGCCGCCTTCGGCGACGTGCACTTCCTGTGCCTGGGCACCCCGCAGAAGGCGGGCGAGTTCGCCGCAGACGTGTCGTATCTGGACTCCGCCGTCGAATCGCTGGCCCCCCACCTGACGCGCGAATGCCTCATCGTGGGCAAGTCGACCGTGCCGGTCGGCACCGCCTCTCGCCTCGCCGACAAGCTTGCCAGACTCGCCCCCGTCGGCGACGAGGCTGAGCTGGCCTGGAACCCCGAGTTCCTTCGCGAGGGCTTCGCCGTACAGGACACGATGAACCCCGATCGCATCGTCGTCGGCGTGCGCTCCGAGCAGGCGGAGAAGATCCTCAGGGAGATCTACCAGCCGCTGGGCGACATCCCGATGGTCGTGACCGACTTCGCGACGTCCGAGCTGGTCAAGACGGCTGCCAACGCCTTCCTCGCCACCAAGATCTCGTTCATCAACGCGATGGCCGAGGTCTGCGAGGCGGCGCACGCGGACGTGAACCAGCTGTCCAAGGCGCTGTCGTACGACGACCGCATCGGCGGCAAGTTCCTCAACGCCGGGCTCGGGTTCGGCGGCGGCTGCCTGCCCAAGGACATCCGCGCGTTCATGGCGCGCGCGGGCGAGCTGGGCGCCGACCAGGCGCTGACGTTCCTGCGTGAGGTCGACGCGATCAACCTGCGGCGGCGGGCGCGCATGGTGGACCTGGCGCGCGAGCTGGCCGGCGGGTCGTTCCACGGGTGCACGGTGGGCGTGCTGGGCGCGGCGTTCAAGCCGAACTCCGATGACATCCGCGACTCGCCCGCCTTGGATGTGGCGGTGCAGATCGGGCAGCAGGGCGGGCTCGTGTCGGTGTATGACCCGATCGCGCTGGACAACGCGCGCAAGGCGCACCCGGAGCTGAACTACGCGACGTCGGCGATCGAGGCGGCGCGCGGCGCGCACGTGGTGTTGCTGCTGACGGAGTGGCAGGAGTTCGTCGACCTGGACCCGGAGGAGCTGGGCTCGGTCGTCGCCACCCGCAAGATCGTCGACGGCCGTAATGCCCTCGACGTCCCCGCCTGGCGCGCGGCGGGCTGGCACTACAAGGCGCTGGGAAGACCATAAGGTACGGCAGAGCCGTGGAACGGCCACCCGCCGACGTGGGCGGGCGGCCTCTCCCATTGGCACTCGCCGTAGACGGTTGCCCGCCGTTACATCGGGGCGAGATGCCTTCCCCACTGCGTGTAAACCGGGCGATACCCCTGCCGAGCCCAGAACGGCGACGACAGGGGATTCGGGATCGAATGGTGCAGCAGGGTAAGCGCCACACCCGCCGCATCCAGGTGCTTGTGCGCCGTAGCGGCCAGTGCCGCGCCGACGCCCCTGCCCCTGATGGACGGATCCGCGTACATCACGCCCAGATAGGCCACCGGTGCCGCGTTGACCAGGGGTGAGATCCATCGCGTCTGGGCGGGCGGCTCGACGGTCAGGATGCCGACCACCTCGCCGGACAGCTCCGCGACCCAGCACCAGCTGTCGCGGTACCCCAGCAGCTCGGCCAGATGCTCGCGCGTCCTGACCGGCGTGTTGGGACGCGCCGTGAGCCAGGTGAACTGCCCGTCGTAGGCGATCAACCCCTGGTAGAGCTCGTTCATGGCATCGAGGTCGGACGGCTTGGCCCGCCTGATGCGGCAGCCGCCAGGATCGTGCGGCGGGATCGGCGTGCCCGCCCTGCGCGCGGCGATCGCGACGACCGGGGTGTAGGCGTGCCGGATCAACGCACCCACCGCGGCGGTGTCGCGGCTCGGCCAGGTCACCGAGAGCGCCTTGTCCTTGCCGCGCTCGGTGACCGTCTCCTCCCAGCGATCGAGCAACGCACCCAGCGCCCCTGCGGGATCGTCGCCACACACGCGGGCGCGCAGCGTGTGGGTGACGAGCGGCCCCCAGGTCGCGGCGAGCGAATCGGGGGCGTTGCGGGTCACCGAGGCCAGCCCGACGCTGCGCCAGGCCTCCACCAGCCGCTCGTTGCCGTTGGGCTCGGGCAGCCAGCTCTGCCCGGCGACCAGCGGATCGGCGGCGGCCACCCGCGTCCCATGCTCCTCAACCACCGCATTAAGGTCCATAGGCACCTATTCTGCGAGTTTGGCCGCCTCCGCGCGCAGCTTCTCGCCCTTGGCGTACGCCTGCTCCTTCAGCTCCTCCTGGAACCGCTCCATGAGCGCGCGCAGCTCGGGGTCGGACGCGGCCAGGATGCGTACGGCCAGCAGCCCCGCGTTGCGCGCGCCGCCGATCGCGACCGTCGCCACCGGCACGCCGGCCGGCATCTGGACGATCGACATCAGCGAGTCCATGCCGTCGAGGTATTTCAGCGGCACCGGGACGCCGATGACCGGCAGCGGCGTGACCGAGGCGAGCATGCCGGGAAGGTGCGCGGCGCCGCCGGCCCCCGCGATGATCACTTTGAGCCCGCGCGAGGCGGCCTGCCTGCCGTACTCGATCATCTCGGTCGGCATGCGGTGCGCGGACACCACGTCGGCCTCGAACTCCACGCCGAACTCCGCCAGCGCCTCGGCCGCCAGCCGCATCACCGGCCAGTCGGAGTCGCTCCCCATCACGATGCCTACGTCAGTCATGTGTACTCCCCCGTGGTCAGGTAGACGGCCGCGTGCTTGGCGCGGGCGCGGACGGTGTCGAGGTCGGCGCCGGTCGCGGTCACGTGGCCGATCTTGCGGCCAGGCCGTACGTCCTTGCCGTAGAAGTGCACCTTGACGCCGGGATCGTGCGCCATCACGTGCTCGTAGCGCTTGAAGATGTCGGGGTCGTCACCGCCGAGCAGGTTGGCCATCACGACGTAGGGAGCGGTCATCGCGGGCGAGCCCAGCGGCAGGTCGAGCACCGCGCGCAGGTGCTGCTCGAACTGCGAGGTGGTCGCGCCCTCGATCGTCCAGTGGCCGCTGTTGTGCGGGCGCATGGCCAGCTCGTTGACGACCAGCCCGTCGGCGGTCTCGAACATCTCCACCGCCAGCAGCCCGGTCACCCCGAGATCCTCGGCGATCTTCAGCGCGATGCGCTGTGCCTGAGCGGCATCCTCAGGGTCGAGCCCCGGCGCGGGCGCGAGCACCTCGACGCAGATGCCGTCCTCCTGAACCGTTTCCACGACCGGGTAGCTGACGCCCTGCCCGTGCGGCGAGCGGGCGACCAGCACGGCCAGCTCGCGCTGGAACGGCACGAACGCCTCGGCCAGCAGCTCGCCGCCGGGGAACTCCTCCGGCGTACGGACCACCCACACCCCGCGCCCGTCGTAACCGCCGCGGATCGCCTTGAGCACCACCGGCCAGCCGTGTTCCTCGGCGAACGCCGACACCTCGTCGGCCGACGACACGACCCGCCACGCCGGGCAAGGCGCGCCGATCGCGGTGAGCCGCTCGCGCATGACCGCTTTGTCCTGGGCGTGCACCAGGGCGTCGGCCCCGGGGTGTACGGCGACGCCGTCGGCTGCCAGCGCCCAGATGTGCTCGGTCGGGACGTGCTCGTGGTCGAAGGTCACCGCATCGCAACCCCGGGCGAACTCCCGCAGGTCGGCCAGGTCGCGATAGTCGCCTATCCGCGTGTCGACGATCACCCGCGCGGCGCTCTCGTCAGGGGAGTTGGCCAGCACGCGCAGCTCGACGCCCAGCGCGATGGCCGGTTGCTGCGTCATCCTGGCCAGCTGGCCTGCGCCGACCATGCCGACGACGGGCCCGATGGGGCTTGGGGAAGAGTGACCGCTCACGGCGAGTGAGCCTACCGAATCCCTCCGACGATATCGGCGAGCGCCCTACGCAGGCCGACGGTCTGGAGCTTGTTCCCCGCGCTGACCTTCGTCGCGAGGATGACGAGCTCGGTCACCGTGACGGTCGTCGTGCCGTCCTGTACGCCGAAGGACTTGAGCACGGCCTTCGGGTAGAGCGAGCTCTTCTGCGTGGAGGTGATGCGCAACGCGTGGAAGACGAGCATCGACCCGTCCGCCATGGCCAGGGCGTGCACGGGGTCGCCGAGCAGCTCCACGTCGGCCTTGGCCTTGCGCGTGGTGAGCTCGCGCATGAGCTTGGCGACCGGGTCGTTCGCCGGGAACGTGACGCCCGCGACCCCTGCCGGGTCGGTGAGGAAGGTCAGGTGCCGCTGGGGCACCAACCTGGCCCGTACGGCTGCAGCCGGTGCGGGCGACGCCGTCCCCTCGGTCGGGGGCGCCGCGCCGACCAGCGGGATGGGACCCGCGGCGAGCCGCCAGCGGCCGCCGTCCTGGGCGAACACGTAATAGGCCTTGTCCGCCAGGGCAGCGAACCAGCCGCCCTCCGAGGGCAGCAGGAGCTCCGGGTCGCCGGTGGGGGCTGGGCGGCCGTTCCGGGTCGCCTCGCAGGCACGACCGCCCAGCGCGTGCTCCGCCCCTGCCGTGAGCTCGCCGACGGTCGCGCAGTCCTGCTTCTTCCAGGCCTGGTCGAGCTGGGTGAGCAGGTCGAACGCCTGCTGCGCTGTCGCGGGGTCGACGGGGTGGGCGGATGCGGGTGAGGCCGGTTCTTCTTCGGGCAACGCGGAACCGCCACTGGCCGTGCCACCACAGCCGGCCGCCATGATGGACAGGCCGACTAACAGAGCGAACAGTCGACGCGGCAAGGGTTGACCCCCGGGGTCATGGCCGACACTGCGCGTCAGCGTAGTGGTCGTCTATCGGATTTGCCGCTCATAAGACGATATTTCGTAGCAGCATCTTTGTCCTAGGCTTCGCACAGAGCTCGGGCTGCGCCCGGTAGCCTAGGTGGGTATGGCCTGATCGTGGCCATGCTGTGGACCCTGGAAAGGACCGTGCAGGAGACGTGCAGTTCCTTAGACGCGCCTACCAGCAGTTCGCCCATCTGGTTCACGAGCTGGCGAAGTTCGGCACCATCGGGGCTTTTGCCTTTGTGATCGACTTCGGGTTTCTCAACCTGTTCAAGGGCGCTGTTGGTCTGGGGCCGCTGACGTCCAAGGTGTTCGCCACGATCATCTCGGCGACGTTCGCCTATCTGGGCAACCGTTACTGGACGTTCCGGGATCGCGAGCAGAGCGGGCTGGGGCGGGAGTACTTCCTGTTCTTCCTGCTGAACGGCATCGGGCTGCTGATCGGGCTGCTGGTCATCGGGTTCACGACGTACACGCTGGGGTTGCACGACCTGGTCAGCTACAACATCGCGAACGTGATCGGCGTGGGGCTGGGCACGTTGTTCCGCTACTGGTCGTACAAGCGGTGGGTCTTCCTCGCGGCCACGGAACCCATCCCCCGCGAACTCCCCGACCAGGAAATCAACGCCTCCTCCCGCCCCCACCAGTAACAACCCGGCGAACCTCCGACGAGAGTAAAACCCTCAAAGAGGGGAACCGCTCGGGGCAAGACCCCCTCACGAGGCAAGACCCCCTCACGGGGTGAACTGCCAGCCTGGAGGGAGGGGGCTCCTGGGGGTACGGCTGGGCTTACGGGTTAGGCGGGGCCGCTTACTACGCGGTTTCTGCCGTTGTCATCAGCTGGGCGTAGGAACAGGGCGAAAGCCGCCGGGCGCCGCCGTACCAGCTCAAGTCTTCCACCGTCCGCAGCGGCCAGGGCGCGGGCCAGCGTCAGGCCCAGACCTGTGCCGCCACCACCGCTGACGTTGCGCTCGAAGACCTTCGGCGCGATGTCGTCGGCGATGCCGGGCCCCTGGTCCTCGACCTCTATGACGATGTAGTTGTCACTACTGCTGGTGGTGACGGTCACCGGCCCGCCGCCGTGCTGCAGTGAGTTCTCCAGCAACGACGCGATCACCTGGCCGAAGCCGCCGGTCGTGGCCAGCGCCTTGAGTCCGCGCGTGCCGTCCCGGACGATCGTCCTGCCATGACTGCGGAAGACAGGCTCCCACTCGGTGATCTGCTGGATGAGGATCTCGTCCACCGACATCGGCTCGGCCTGCGCGTGCCGCTGACGACGAGCGGCGGCGAGCAGTTCGTCGATCACCGCGGTCAGCCGCTCCGCCTGCACGATCGCCGCCTCGCCCTCCTCGCGGACGATGGCGGGCTGGTCGGAGGCCGCGACGATCTCCTCCAGCCGCATCGTGAGCCCGGTGAGGGGGGTACGCAACTGGTGCGAGGCGTCGGTGGCGAACTCGCGTTCGCGGGTCAGCAGGTCGGAGATGCGGGTCGCGCTGCGGTCGAGCACCTCTGCCACGCGGTCGAGCTCGGGGATGCCGTACCGGTGCTTGGACGGCCTGGCGTCACCGGAGCCGAGCCGTTCAGCGATCTTGGCGAGATCCTGGAGGGGCAGGGTCAGCCGCCGGGACTGGACGAGCGCGAGCCCCACAGCCACCGAGAGAGCCGCGACGGCCAGGGCCACAATGAGTAGCAGGCGGGCGCGAACGTCCTGCTCAACCTGGTCCTTGTCACGGCTCACCCGGACATAGATGCCGCTGTCCGACGTAGCCGGCTCGGTCATCGAATGGCCCGACGGCGGAGGGGTGCCGACGATCGTGGCCTTGGGTGGGGTGCCGTTCTCGTAGATCTGGATGTACCTGTCGGGGTACTTCTGCTCCAGCTGCTGCGGGTCGAGCGGCACCTCCTGGATGCGGGAGTATTCCACCTCCTGAACCAGGCGGCTTGCCTCCCCTTGCAGCTCCTGGGCCGCCTCGTCGACGATCAGGCGGCTGACCACGATGCCCAGAGGCACCCCGAGCAGCAACACCGCGATGACCGCGACGACCAGGGTGGAGGAGAGTAGGCGGCGGCGCACTGCCTACTCTCGCTCGAACCGGAAGCCGACTCCCCGGACCGTAGTGATGTAGCGCGGCTTGGCGGCGTCGTCACCGAGCTTGCGGCGCAGCCACGAGATGTGCATGTCGAGGGTCTTGGTCGAACCCCACCAGTTGGTGTCCCACACCTCGCGCATGATCTGCTCGCGGGTGACGACCTTGCCGGCGTCGCGCACGAGCACGCGCAGCAGGTCGAACTCCTTGGTGGTCAGGTGCAGCTCCTTCTCGCCCATCCAGGCGCGGCGGGAGTCGGCGTCGATGCGCACGCCCTGGACGACGGGCGTCTCCGACGTACCCCTCCTGAGCAGTGCGCGCACGCGGGCGAGCAGTTCAGCGAGGCGGAACGGCTTGGTGACGTAGTCGTCGGCGCCGGCGTCGAGGCCGACGACGGTGTCGACCTCGTCGACGCGGGCGGTCAGGATCAGCACCGGGGTGCCGTGGCCTTCGGCCCTGATGCGACGGGCGACCTCGAGGCCGTCCATCTCAGGTAGGCCCAGGTCGAGAACGATGAGGTCGATGCCACCCGACAGAGCCCGTTCGAGGGCCTGCGGGCCGTCGGGGCTCACCTCAACCTGGTAGCCCTCGCGGCGCAGGGCGCGCGCGAGTGGCTCGGAAATCGAGGTGTCATCCTCGGCGAGAAGTACGCAGGTCATGGAGCGATCGTAGGACCTTAGGCGATCGTTTCCCGGGTGCAGCGCGCAGTTTGACTCGTCGTTGACCTATCCATTGACCTGGGCAAACGCTGATAAATGTCGGTTAGTCGGGGTTAAATAACCGCCCTGCCCGGCCAACACGGGGAAACTCTTTCGAGAGTAAATCCGACACCGCCGCGAGAAAGTCATCCTGCAGGCGTGTCGCCTGACCATCGCTTCCTGAGGGGTTTGCCCAGACACCAACCCATCGATGCCGACGGGTGGCCGTCGGGACCCCGGTCGCCCCCTTAGAGGGCCCCATGTACGGACGGGCACTGCCAGAGGTGGCCGGCCCGAGCGGGGCCAAGGGCGGGTGGGCGGGCGGAGGGTGGGCGGGTCACGGTGTGCGGAAGGAAGTAGGAGGCGAATGTGGAAGGGAGGTGCGTGGGGGTGGGATGCGCGACGCCCGCCGCGACACGGAGTCGGGCGGGCGTCCAAAGCTGAAAAACGCTAGTCCGCCGAAGGTGGCTCGGCGTAGCGGGCGAGGTAGAGCTGCTCCCCCAAGCTCTCGATCAACGAGAGCTCCGTCTCCAGGTAGTCGATGTGGTGCTCCTCGTCCTCCAGGATGTCCTCGAAGAGCCGCGCCGACGTCGTGTCGCCCTTCTCCCGCATCAGCTGGATGCCCGGCTTGAGCCGCTGCACCACGCTCAGCTCGACCTCCAGGTCGGCCTTGAGCTGCTCCTCCACCGTCTGCCCGATGTGCAGCGTGCCAAGCCGCTGGTAGTTGGGCAGCCCCTCCAGGAAAAGGATCCGGTCGGTCAGCTTCTCGGCGTGCCGCATCTCGTCGATCGACTCGTCGCGAGTGTGCTTGGCCAGCCTCGTGTAGCCCCAGTTCTCCTGCATCTTGGCGTGGAGGAAGTACTGGTTGATCGCGGTGAGCTCCGCGGTCAACTGCTCGTTGAGCAGCTCGATGATCTGCTTGTCGCCCTGCATATGGACGGGCCCCTCGTGCTATGCGGTCGGAATCAGGTCCTCAGACCGCTTCAGGATCGCACAGATCTTCCGCACGCAAGAGGCACAGTCGCCACCGGCACCGGTGGTGTCGCGGATCTGCCGCGCGCTCTTGGCGCCCGCCGCGATGCAGTCGTGGACCTCGTTCTCGGTCACAGCACGACAGACACACACGTACATCCGGGGGAAGCCTCTCGCGCAGAAGTAGGTTAGGCACACCTAAGATAACCCACTTTGGTAAGGCTTGCCTATGTTAGATAGGCCACAAGAAGCTTCCCCGCATAAAACCAGGTCAGAAGGCCTCCGCGCCAATGGTGGTGGAGTCTCCGTGTCCGGTGTGCACCACCGTCTCCGGCGGCAGGACGAGCAACCGCCCCTTGATGGACTCGACGATCGTGTCGTAGGAGGAGTACGAGCGCCCGGTCGCGCCGGGCCCGCCCTTGAAGAGCGTGTCCCCGGTGAACACCACGCCGAGGTCGGGCGCGTAGAGGCACACCGCGCCGGGCGAATGTCCCGGCGTGTGTAGAACCTCCAGAGTGATCCCGCCGACCTCGATCTTCTCGCCGTCGCTCAACGGCTCGTACGGCACGGCGTCGCCGTACTGCTGCTCCCAGAGAACCTGGTCGGCAGGGTGCAGCCGGATCGGCGCGTCCAGCGAGGAGGCGGCGTTGATGTGATCGTTGTGCGCGTGCGTGCACACCACGGCCTTGATCGTGCGCCCGTGCACGCGGTCGAGGATCGCCGAGGCGGAGTGCGCCGCGTCGATGACGACGACCTCGCGCGCGTCGCCGACGATCCAGACGTTGTTGTCGACCTCCCAGGTGCCGCCGTCGAGGGAGAAGGTGCCGGAAGTAACGACGCGATCGATCACAGGAGCACCACCGAACGCAGCACCTCGCCGCGGTGCATCTTGGCGAAGGCCTCCTCGACCTGGTCGAGCGCGATCGTCTCTGACACGAACTTGTCCAGCGGCAGCCGGTTCTGCAGGAACAGGTCGATGAGCATGGGGAAGTCGCGCGACGGCAGGCAGTCGCCGTACCAGGAGGACTTCAGCGACCCGCCGCGCCCGAACACGTCCAGCAGCGGCAGCTCCAGCTGCATCTCCGGCGTCGGCACGCCGACCAGCACCACGGTCCCGGCCAGGTCACGGGCGTAGAAGGCCTGCTTGTAGGTCTCGGGACGGCCGACCGCCTCGATCACGACATCTGCCCCGTTGCCGCCTGTCAGGCCACGAATGGCCTCGACAGCATCTTCTTCGCGAGAATTCACGACGTGGGTGGCGCCAAACTCCTGGGCCCAGGAGAGCTTCCGCGCGTCCACGTCGACGGCGATGATCCGAGAGGCCCCGGCGAGCGAGGCGCCCAGGATCGCCGCGTTGCCGACCCCGCCGCACCCGATGACCGCGACGGTGTCCCCCCGCGTCACCCCGCCGGTGTTGATCGCCGCGCCCAGCCCGGCCATCACGCCGCACCCGAGCAGCCCGGCCACCTGCGCCGGCGCCTCAGCCGAGACCTTCGTGCACTGCCCGGCCGCGACCAGCGTCTTCTCGATGAACGCGCCGATCCCCAGCGCGGGAGACAGCTCGGTGCCGTCCTTGAGCGTCATCTTCTGCTTGGCGTTGTGCGTGGCGAAGCAGTACTGCGGCCGCCCGCGCAGGCAGGAGCGGCACTGCCCGCACACCGCCCGCCAGTTGAGGATCACGTAGTCGCCGGGCTCCAGCCCGGTCACCCCGGACCCCACCGCCTCGACCACCCCGGCCGCCTCGTGGCCCAGCAGGAAGGGGAAGTCGTCGTTGATCCCGCCCTCCCGATAGTGGAGGTCGGTGTGGCAGACCCCGCAGGCCTGCACGTTCACCACCGCCTCGCCGGGACCCGGGTCGGGCACGAGCACGGTCTCGACGGACACTTCCTGGCCCTTACCGCGGGCGATGACACCTTGGACTTCGTACGGCATGCAGGTCATCTTGCTTTCAAGACGAAGATCTCCGCAAGACGTACGGCTGGACCATCCCGAGGCCGCGCACCGGCCGCCGCCTGATGCGTACGACCTCGAAGGCGTCCAGAGCCTCGGCCAGAGCGGCGTCCACGACGATCGTGCCCGGCCTGGCGAGCGCGGTGAGCCTGGCGGCCAGGTTGACCGTGGTGCCGAAGACGTCGCCCATCATCGGCAGCACGGGACCGTACGCCATGCCGACCCGCATCTCCTCCCCCACCAGCTCCAGCGCGATCGCGGCCGCCTGCTCCGGCGTCGGCGCGGTGAACAGCACCTCGTCGCCGAGCGTCTTGACCAGCCTGGCCCCGTGCGCGGCCACGACGTCGGCGGCGCGCGACTCGAACCCCTCGACCAGGTCGGCGAGCTCGCGCTCGTCGAGCTCCCTGGCCCGCCTGGTGAAGGAGACCAGGTCGGCGAAGCCGACGGCCATCGTGGCGCGGGTCGGCGCGACCTCCTCGTTGATGTCGGCGATCGTCAGCAGCCTGGTGCCCGCTGCGGCGAGCTGGGAGCGCCAGACGTGGACGAGCACCTGCTCGAACCCGGGCAGCAGCCGCTCGGACACCTCGAGGACCTTGCCGATCTGCTCGTCCGTCGGCGACCCGTCCGGCGGCAGCATGGCGCCGATCATGATCTCCGCCTGCCACTGCGCCAGCCTGGCCGTGGTCTGCCCGAGCGCCCTGGCCATGCGGATCGCGGTGTCGTCGTCGATGAGGCCGGTGCCGAGCATCGTGGACACCTGGCGCATGGCGGCGACGTCCGCGTCGGTGAAGGCCACGGCGTCGTCGGCGAGGGTGGCGAAGCCGAGCGCCCGCCACAGGCGTTCGGCCAGCTCGGGCGACACGCCGGAGTGGGCCGCGACCTCGGCCCGGGTGTAGCGCGCGCCCGGCCCGACGAAGAGCCGCTCGATGTCCTCAGCGGTCGGCCTGGTCATGGTCTGAGGCTATCGGCCGTCGACGTCGCCGTCCGAGGCGTCCTCGACGAGCCTGAACAGCTCGGCCCTGACCTCCTGGATCTTGGGGATGTCCTTCTCGACGATCTGCCCCTTCTCACCGGCGGACTCGACGGTGAGCGTGCCGCAGCCGAGCATGCGCTCGACGAAGGTCTGGTCGGAGCTGACCGTGTTGACCTTGGTCATCGGGATCTCGTCCGTCGACTTGTTGAGCACGCCGGTGCTGATCGTGAAGCGGTGCGTGGTCAGCACGTAGCCGGTGTTCTTCCACTTCAGGTAGGGGACGAACGACCAGATCGTCAGCAGGATCACCGTGATCACGAGTACGGCGACGCGGCCCCAGAACGCGTACTGCCAGTCACCCGGGATGAAGAAGAGCGCCGCGCCACACGCGACGACGAGCAGCACGAGGGCGAAGAACGGCCCGATGAGCCGTTTCCAGTGCGGGTGGAACGAGCGGATGCGCCGTTCGCCCTGCGTGAGATGGTGGTCGGGGAGAGTCATGTCGCAAATCGTGCCACTTCGGATGCTGGTCGGCTATGCCGTTGGACGAACGTGCACCACGTCTCCCGCACTGAGCGAGTGATCTCCGTCCTGCGCTCTCACCTGCAGCTGGCCGGACTGGTCGATTCCGGTCGCCAGCCCGGTCATGACCCGCTCCCCCGGCAGCTCGATCCGCACCTCGCTGCCGATGGTCGCGCTGATCGCCTGGTAGGCGGCGCGCAGCCCGCAGGCGTCCGCGTCGCCACGCGCCTCGACCCAGTCGCGGTAGTGCGTGTCGATCTCCCGCAGGATCGCCCTGAGCAGCGGGTCGCGGTCCGTGGAGTGCGCCTTCTCGACGGCCAGGGACGTGGCGGTGTCGACGGGGAGCTCGTCCTCGCGCAGGGAGACGTTGAGGCCCATCCCGACCACGACGGCGGCGCCGTCGACCCGTTCTGCCAGCACCCCGGCCAGCTTGCGCTCGCCGACCAGCAGGTCGTTGGGCCACTTCAGAACCGCGTCCACCTCGGCCACGTTGCGCACCGCCGACGCGGCCGCGACGCCGACCAGCAGCGGCAGCCAGCCCTGCTTCATCACCGGCACGTCGGGGCGCAGCAGTACGGAGAACGTCAGGCCGGAGCGCGGCGGCGCGTTCCACACCCGGCCCAGCCGTCCGCGCCCGGCGAACTGGGCCTCCGCGATCAGCACCTCACCCTCCGGCGCTCCGGCCTTGGCGGACTGGGCCAGGTCGGCGTTGGTGGAGCCGGTCCTGTCGACGACGGTGACCGACGTCCACAGCGCGCCGGGGCGGACGAGGGCGCGCTGGAGGGCCGCCTGGCTGAGCGGCGGCCTGGACAGATCGGTGTAGGGCGAGTCGGGCATCTCTCCATCTTTCCAGTACTTCTATGGTCCGTATCGAGGAACGTCGCGGTGACTCGGGGAGCCGTCGGGGGGAAGATGGGGGGATGAGCAAGCGACTTGACCCGCGCAACTGGGCTTCGTGGCGACCGTTCGGCCTCGGGCTCCGCAAGCCGAACAACTACCTGGAGTTGTGGAAGGCGTTCAAGTCGGTCAAGGGAAACAGGCGTTTCGCATGGCGGATCCTGAACCAAGGGACCTGCGACGGGTGCGCTCTGGGCACCCAGGGGATGCGCGACTGGACGATGCCGGAGATCCACCTGTGCAACATCAGGCTCCGGCTGCTGCCGTTGAACACGATGCCCGCCCTCGACATCGCGCTTCTCGAAGATGTCGAGGGGCTCAGCGGCAAGAAGTCCGCCGAGCTGCGCGATCTCGGCCGCCTGCCGTACCCCATGCTGCGCAGGAACGGCGAGCCCGGCTTCACCCGCATCTCCTGGGACGAGGCGCTCGACCTCGCGGCCGAGCAGGTGCGCGAGGCCCGGGTCGGCGCCTATCTGACCAGCCGCGGCGTGCCCAACGAGAACTACTTCGCCGCCCAGAAGGCCATGCGCGCGCTCGGCACCAACAACGTCGACAACGCGGCGCGCATCTGCCACTCGCCCTCGACCGTCGCGCTCAAGCAGACGATCGGCGCGGCGGCGACGACCTGCTCCTACACCGACTGGATCGGCTCCGACCTGATCGTCTTCATCGGGTCCAACCCGTCGAACAACCAGCCGGTCGCGATGAAATACCTCTATCACGCGAAGAAGGCGGGCACCCGGATCGCGATGGTGAACGCCTACCGCGAGCCCGGCATGGACAAGTACTGGGTGCCGTCGAACGCGGAGTCCGCGCTGTTCGGCACGAAGATCACCGACGAGTTCTTCGGCGTCAACGTCGGCGGCGACATCGGCTTCCTCAACGGCGTGCTCAAGCACCTGATCGAGAACGACTGGATCGACAAATCATTCATCGATTCGGCCACGAAGGACTTCGAGGCCGCGCGTCAGGTCGTGGCCGCGCAGTCGTGGGAGTCGCTGGAGGCGCTGTCCGGTTCCACCCGGCAGGAGATGCTCAAGCTCGCCCAGCTTCTCGGCGAGGCGAAGTCGGCGGTGCTCGTCTGGTCGATGGGCATCACGCAGCACACCTACGGCGAGGAGAACGTCAGGGCGATCGTGAACCTGGCGCTGGCGCGCGGGTTCCTGGGGCGCGACCACTGCGGGTTGATGCCGATCCGCGGGCACAGCGGCGTGCAGGGCGGGGCCGAGATGGGCGCTTATGCGACTGGCCTGCCCGGTGGCCTGCCGATCACGCCAGAGAATGCCGCGAAATTTACGGACATGTGGGGCTTCGAGGTCCCGGCGACGCCCGGCCTCACCGCGACCGACATGATCGACGCGGCTCACCGGCGTGAGCTGGACGTGCTCATCTCGAGTGGCGGCAACTTCCTCGAAGTGCTCCCCGACCCCGCCTACTGCCGCGAAGCGCTCGAACGGCTCAAGCTGCGCGTGCACATCGACATCGTGCTGTCCTCGCAGATGCTCGTGCCGTCCGCAGGCGACGTGCTGCTGCTGCCCGCCCAGACGCGCTACGAGATGGTCGGCGGCGTCACCGAGACCTCCACGGAGCGGCGCATCATCTTCTCCCCCGAGGTCGAGGGGCGCAGGATCGGCGAGGCGTGGCCGGAGTGGAAGATCTTCACCGAGCTGGTGTCGCGCGCGACGTCCATCGACGTGCGTTACACCGGCACCCCGGCCATTCGCGAGGATATCGAGCGAGCCGTGCCGTTCTACGAGGGCATCGCGGGTCTCCGGAAGTTCGGGGACAACGTGCAGTACGGCGGGCGCCACCTGTTCGCCGACGGCCGCTTCCAGACCCCGGACGGGCTCGCCAGGTTCTCCGCGGTCGAGCTGCCCCGGCTGGAGCGGCCCGACGGGTCGTTCATGGTCGCGACCAGGCGCGGCAAGCAGTTCAACAGCATGGTCCACGAGCGGCGGGACGGCTTCAACGGCGCGATGCGCGAGGCGGTGCTGATGAGCGCCTACGACGCCGACCGCCTGGGGCTGGCCGACGGGGCCGCGGTACGGCTCAGCTCCGGCGAGCGCACCTACACCGGCAAGGTGCTGCGCGCCCCGGTGATGCCGGGCAACCTGCAGATCCACTGGCCGGAGGGCAACGTGTTGCTGGACGAGTCGCGTCGCTCTCCGGACGCCAGGATCCCCGACTACAACGCCGTCGTCACCCTCCAGCCGCTGTGACCGTGACCCGACCGGGCCCGACCACCCGCGCCCGAATCCATCAAATTTCCGGAAATGTCGCCCGGGACCGTCGTGACGACCTCGCCACCGAGGAGCCCCTGGAGATCAGGCTCTCGGACGGCGAGACCCGCAGGACGGTCGCCATCACCATGCGCACCCCCGGGCACGACTTCGAGCTCGCCGCCGGATTCCTGCACGCGGAGGGTCTCGCCGACGGCATCGCCACGATCGCGTACTGCACCGATGACGACGTCCCACCCGAGGCGCGCTACAACACGGTGACCGTACGGCTGCGCGGCCCGATCCCCGACCTGCCGTCGCTGGACCGGCATTTCCTGACGTCCAGCGCCTGCGGCGTCTGCGGCTCGGCAAGCCTCGACGCGTTGCACGACCGCTGCTCACCGGTCCGTTCGACGTTCACCGTCGAGCCCGCCACCCTCTACGCCCTGCCCGACCGCCTGAGGGCGGCCCAGGGCGTCTTCGGAAAGACCGGCGGCCTCCACGCCGCCGGCCTCTTCACAGCCGAGGGCGACCTGGTCATCGCCAGGGAGGACGTCGGCAGGCACAACGCGGTGGACAAGCTCGTCGGCTGGTCAAGCATGCAGGGCCTCCTCCCGCTGACCGACCACGTCCTCATGGTCAGCGGCAGGACCAGCTACGAGATCATGCAGAAGGCCCTGGCCGCCGGCCTTTCCATGGTCTGCGCCGTCTCCGCCCCCTCCTCCCTGGCCGTCGACCTGGCCAGGGAGTTCGGCATGACCCTGGTCGGTTTCCTCCGCGACGAGCGCTGCAACGTCTACGCGGGAGAGGAGCGCATCGTCACCGCACGTTGACGTAGTCGCCGGCGGAGACGGCGGAGGCGTACGCGGACGTGCCCGTGTAGACCGCCCGCCACCGGCCGTCGTCCTTCGCCTTGAGCACGCGATCGAACCCGCCGAGAGCCGTCATGGTGACGGTCGCCATTGTGCGGTACGTGGAGGAGCCGCTCCTCGCGAACTGGATCTTGACCTGCCGCCCGGCCAGGTCCACGTAGCCCGCCCTGAGGGTGCCACGGGCGTGGAGCTTCCCGCCCTTGCGCACGGGCTCCGGGCTCGCGTCGAAGGTCAGCTTGGTCGCCAGCTGCACTTCCAGCCGTCGGGGATCCGTGGTCGCCACGCGCCCGTCCACGTCCCTGGCCTCGATGACGGCCTTCATGGTCTGCCTGGCCACGAACTCGCCCCGGTAGAGGCCGTTTCTGGCGTCGCCCGCCACGCGGCGCATCGGGATGCCCAGCTGCGTGCCCCCGCCCAGGACCCTGACGGACTCCACGCCCTTGAACGCGGTGGCGCGCGCCTCGACGACCACCTTCTGCCCCTGCTTGACCCACGTGGGGAGCTTGACGCCGGAGATCACGGGCTGGTGGTCCGGGTCCACGACGACGACGCCGTTGACCGAGGCGGTCCCGCCATTGCGGTCGGTCGCCGTGACCGTCAGCGGCTCAGTGCCTGGGCGGGTCCCGTGCGGCACCGCTCGCCCTCGGTCACGGTGGCCGGTGCGACCGTGGCGCTCTGGTCTTGCTGGTCCACCACCGTCACGTGCCCCGCCAGGGCGAGCGAGCCGGTGCGCGGCGCGGTCGTGCGCACACCCGCTTTGCTCTTCACCGTGATCGTGCCCCCCCCACCGGCGAGGCGGTCGTGCTCGTGATGACGGGCTGTTTGAAGTGCGCTTTGAATGCGGAAAGAAGTCTTCCGCATGCCGTTCTAGCGTGAGCACATGACCGAGATCCGACCGTTTCACATCGACATCCCGCAGGCCGAGCTGGACGATCTCCACGAGCGGCTGGGCCGTACGCGCTGGCCTGGGGAGATTCCCGGGCAAGGCTGGGCGCGTGGCGTGCCGCTCGACTATCTCCAGGGGCTCGCCGGCTACTGGGTCGACGGGTTCGACTGGCGGGCGCAGGAGGCCTGGCTCAACACCTACCCGCAGTTCACCACCGAGGTCGACGGGCAGCGGATCCACTTCTTCCACGTGCGCTCCGCCAACCCCGACGCCCTGCCGCTGATCCTCACGCACGGCTGGCCCAGTTCCAACGTCGAGTTCGTCAAGCTCATCGACCCGCTCAAGGACGATTTCCACCTCGTCATCCCGTCCCTGCCTGGCTACGGGTTCTCCAACCCGGTCACCCAGGAGGGCTGGGGCAACATCTTCCGTGTCGCGCAGGCCTGGGCGGCGCTCATGGACGGGCTCGGTTACGACCGCTTCGCCGTACAGGGGACCGATGTCGGCTCCGGGGTGTCCGGGCTGCTGCCGATGGTGGCGCCGGGCCGGGTGGTCGGGGTGCACATCAACGGGCCCGTCCCGTTCGTCTTCGGGCCGCCGGTGGAGCTCGACGGGCTCTCGGACGCGGACAAGGTGCGGGCCGAGCGGTTCAACGACTTCCAGTCCGACGGGATCGGCTACCTGCAGCTCCAGTCGACCAGGCCGCAGACGCTGGGCTACCTGCTCAACGACTCGCCGGTCGGCCAGCTCGCCTGGGTGGCGGAGAAGTTCAAGGAGTGGACGGACCCGGCGGCCGAGACGCCGGACGCGGCCGTCGGCCGCGATCTGCTGCTCACGCACGTCAGCGTCACGTGGTTCACCGGCTCAGGCGCGGCGTCGGCCAACTGCGTCTACGAGGGCATGCGGGCCTGGCGGGCCTTCGCCGGGCAGGAGCCCCCGGCCGTGCAGGGGCCGCCGATGGGGGTGGCGGTGTTCGCGGGTGACAACTCGATCAGGTCCGAGGTCGGCCCGGCGGGCGCGGCCGAGCACTGGCGGGAGTACGACCGGGGCGGCCACTTCCCCGCGATGGAGGTGCCCGAGCTGCTGGCCGAGGACATCAGAGCGTTCTTCCTCCCCAAAAGATCTTGACGAAACTATGGAATGAACCATTCCGTTCTGTTAAAGTTGGAACAGAACAAGCCGTTCCGATATATGGAGGCAACGATGACCGCCCTCGACACCCGCCCCGTGGAGGCCGCAGTGGAGACCCCCACAGCCTACAAGTGGCGCTGGCCCGCCCTGGGAGTGATCCTCGCCGGCTCCGTGATGGAGCTGCTCGACGCGACCGTCACCAACATCGCAGGCCCGACGATGCGCACCGACCTCGGCGGCGGCACCTCGCTCATCCAGTGGCTCGGCGCGGCCTACACCCTGGCCATGACCGCGGGCCTCCTGACCGGCGGCCGCCTCGGTGACATCGTGGGACGCAAGCGGATGTTCCTCATCGGCGTCGCCGGCTTCACGATCGGCTCGCTGCTCTGCGCGATCTCCACCGGGCCCGAGGCCATCATCGCCGCCCGGGTCATCCAGGGCCTGTTCGGCGCGGCGATGATCCCGCAGGGAATGGGGCTGATGAAGGAGATGTTCCCGCCCAAGGAGCTGCAGGCGGCGTTCGGCATGTTCGGCCCGGTCATGGGCATCTCGGCCATCGGCGGCCCGATCCTGGCCGGCTGGCTGGTCGACGCGGACCTGTTCGGCACCGGCTGGAGGATGATCTTCCTGGTCAACCTGCCGCTGGGCATCGGCGCGGTGCTCGCCGCGCTGCGCTTCCTGCCCGCCACCCGGCCCACCGGAGGCGTCAAGCTGGACATCCCGGGCGCGCTGCTGGCCTCGCTGGGGACCGTACTCATCGTCTTCCCGCTGGTCCAGGGCGGCGAGCACGGCTGGCCGTGGTGGGCGTTCGCGATGATGGCCGCCTCGGTCGTGACGTTCGCGGTCTTCGTCGCCTACGAGCGGCGCAAGGGTGAGGCGGCGCTGGTGGTCCCGTCGCTCCTCAGGAAGCCAGCCTTCGTCTCGGGTCTCGCGGTCGGCGCCATCTACTTCGCGGCCTTCGGCGGGGTGTTCCTGGTCCTCGGTCTCTACACGCAGCTCGGCCTGGGCTACTCCCCGCTCAAGGCGGCTCTGACCAGCGTTCCCTCGTCGGTCGGCATGATCGTCGGAATGGGCATCGCCTCGGCGACCGTCAGGTTCGGCCGCAAGGTGCTGCTCGGCGGGGCCGTGGTCATGTTCTTCGCGGTGATCGCGCTGGCGCTGATCGCGGGTCCCGGGGTCACGCCGTGGCAGCTCGCTCCGGCGCTGGTCTTCGTGGGGCTGGGCAGCGGCCTGATCATGGGCCCCTACTTCAACATCGTCATGGCGGCGGTCGACCCCAAGGAGACGGGTTCCGCCTCGGGTTCGCTGACGGCGATCCAGCAGGTGGGCGGGGCGCTGGGGCTGGCGATCCTGGGCACGGTCTTCTTCGGCACCGGCAGCGCGATCATCACCTTCGGGGTGGCGGCGGGCATGATCGCCCTCACCTTCGTCATCGGCCTGATGCTCCCCAAGGCTGAATAGGACCATCTGGTACGGCCAAGCAGCCCCGAGCGCCACCCGGCGTTCGGGGCTGGCGGCATTCCAGGGCAACGCTCACCGGCCGCGCAGACGAGCCGCCGCGACGGACGGCGGGAAGCCTCAGACGTGGGCTGCGCCGTACCTCTCCAGGTCTGCCCCCTCGGCGGACCTCACGTCGTAGGCGGTGCGGGCGGTGGCGATCTCCCGCTGGTGTTCCTCCGTCCACGTGACCAGCGCCTTGATGGTCGCGTGCAGGCTCCTCCCGAGCGGCGTCAGCTCGTAGTCCACCCTCGGCGGCACCGTCGGGTAGACGGTCCGCGCCACCAGCCCGTCGCGTTCGAGCTGGCGCAGGGTGCGGGTGAGCATCCGCTGGCTGACCCCGTCGATCGTGCGGCGCAGCTCGCTGAACCGCAGCGTCCGCTGGTCCAGCAGCGCGATCACCAGGAGCGACCACTTGTCGGCCACGCGGTCGAGGATCTGCCTGACCTCGCAGTCCTCGCGCGTGTCCCAGTGGAGAACGTCGAAGTCAGCGCCGGTATCCGCGCAGTAACCGGGGGACAGAGAAGTGCCGTCTTCCATGGTTCCCAAAAGTAACGCATGATTCCCCTGGTTACAAAAGGGAACTAAGGAGCTAGCTGTGAATACACGGACGTGGGGTGTGTTGTTCGTCCTCTGCGGCGCGATCTTCCTGGAGGGCATCGACGTCGCCATGCTGAACGTGGCGTTGCCGTCCATCAGGGCGGATCTGGGGCTGTCGACCGGAATGCTGAGCGGGGTGGTGTCGGCCTACGTCCTGGGATACGGCGGTTTCATGCTGCTCGGCGGCCGGGCCGCCGACCTGCTGGGCCGCCGCCGGATGTTCCTGCTCTGGCTGGCGGTCTTCCTCGCCTTCTCCGGCCTGGGCGGGATCGCCACGGAAGGGTGGATGTTGCTGCTGGCCCGGTTCGTGACCGGGGTGGCCGCGGCCTTCATGGCGCCGGCCGGACTGTCGCTGATCACCACGAACTTCCCCGACGGGCCGCAGCGCAACAGGGCGCTGCTGGTCTACGCGGGGACGGCGGCGGGCGGCTTCTCGCTCGGCCTGGTCGCGGGCGGGTTGCTGACCGCGCTCGGCTGGCGCTGGGTGTTCTTCGCGCCGGTGATCCTGTCCGCGGTCATCCTGGGCGCCGCGCTCGTCCTGCTCAAGGACACCGCTCCGCAGGAACGTTCCAAGGAGGGCTTCGACCTGCTCGGCACGTTCAGCGTGACCGGTTCGATGTTGCTGCTGGTCTACGGGGTGGTACGGCTGGAGCACCCGTCGGACGGGCCGCTGCTGACGGCCGCTGTCTTCGTGGCGGGGCTGGCGCTGCTCGGGTTGTTCGTCGCCGTGGAGCGGCGCGCGGCCAGCCCGCTGGTACGGCTCGGCATCCTGCGGTCCGGAGCGCTGGTGCGGACCAACCTGGCGGCGCTGCTGTTCATCGGCTCGTTCGCCGGGTTCCAGTTCCTGGCCACGCTCTACCTGCAGGAGTTGCGCGGGTGGAGCACGATCCAGACCGGGCTGGCCATGCTGCTGGTCGGCGTGGACACCGTCCTCGCGCCCACGCTGACGCCGCGCCTGGTCGCGCGGTACGGCAACGTCAAGGTCATCGCGGGCGGGCTGGTGCTGGCCGCCGCCGGGTACGCGCTGTTCCTCCAGGCGGGCACCGACTGGTCGTACGCGCTGATGGTCCCGACGATGCTCCTGCTCGGCCTGGCCTTCGCCCTGGTGTACGGCCCGCTCACGATCGCGGGCACCGAGGGCATTGAGGAGAAGGAGCACGGGCTCGCCGGTGGCCTCCTCTACACGGCCATCCAGTTCGGCACGGCGCTCGGCATCTCCATCGTCACCGCGGTGAACGTCGGTGCGGGTTCCGGGATCGACGGCCTGCGCACCGCGCTGATGGTGCCGCTGGCGGCAGCCGTACTCGCCCTGCTCGTCACCCTTCCCGGACTGCGCACCCGCCGGTCCGCCGACCCCGTATTGGCAGGTTGATCATGACGCACGACTTCTCCGACATCCAGCAGCAGTTCGAGTCCTACGTGAACGACATCGTCTACGCGACCATGACCACGGTCGACGCCAAGGGCCGCCCGCGCGCCCGGGTGCTGATCCCGGTCTGGGAGATCGTGGGCGGCGCCCCGCTGGGCTGGCTGGTCACCTACAAGACGCCGGTCAAAGCCGCACACCTGGCGGGAAACCCGCACACCACCTTCTCCTACTGGGACCGGCGGCAGAACGCGGTGGCCGTCGACACCGTCGCCCGCTGGGTCGACGACCCGGCGGAGAAGGCACGGATCTGGGACCTCTACCGCAGGGACAGCTACGACCCTGGGCGCTTCTGGACCGGGCCGGACGACCCGAAGTACCACCTGCTGCGCCTGGAGCCCTGGCGCATCCAGGTCATCAGGGGCAGCGACCTGAAGAGCACGATCTGGCGCGCGACTTTGGTCGGTGCGGACAGCGCCTGAGGTTCGATGTGGGCGACGCCCCCTGATCCCTAGCGTCGACGGCATGACACGCATCCACGAGGTCGACGCCGTCAGGGGGTTCGCGCTCGCCGGGATCCTGGTGGCCAACATCGGCTTCTTCGCCGACCCCCGATACGCGGTGTCCCTGGGCACGATGCCCATCTCGGAGGGCCCGGTCGCCCTCCTCGTCAGCACCCTCGTGCTGTCGAAGTTCTACGTCATCTTCTCCTTCCTGTTCGGCTACTCCTTCACCCTCCAGATGCGCTCGGACACCTGGAAACCCGCGCAGACGATACGCAGGTGCCTGGGCCTGTTCGTGCTGGGCGTCGCGCAGGGCCTCCTGCTCTGGATCGGCGACATCCTCACCCTCTACGCGGCCCTCGGCCTGATCCTGCTGGCCCTGCGCAACATCAGGCCGAGGACCGCGGTGATCATCGGGTGCTCGATCATCGGTGTCTGGACGCTGCTGTGGCTGGGCCTGGCCGCGCTGACGCTCCTCGAACCGGCCGCTGCCGCCCCCGCGGCCGACGTGGCCGCCGGGCTCAGGGCCGAGCAGCTGTTCACCGACGGGCCGCTGGGCGTCCTGAGGTTCCAGGCGGAGACGTACCCAATGCTGGCCGCGTTCGTCTGGATAGGCCAGGGGCCGATGGCGCTGGCGCTGTTCCTGTTCGGCCTGGCGGCGGGCAAGTCGGGGCTGTTCGAGCGGCCCCTGCCGTCCTGGATCATGTGGGCCGGCTACGGCGTCGGCCTCCCGGCCGCCGTCTTCGTCACCTGGTCGTCACAGCAGGGAGAGGCGCTGGAGCTGGTCGGCGCTGCGGTGAACAACGTGACCTCGCTGCCGCTGGCCGCCGCCTACGTGGTCACGCTGCTGCGGCTCCGCTCGATCCACGGGGTGCTCGCCCCGGCCGGACGGATGGCCGCCTCCAACTACATCGGCCAGTCCGTGCTGGCCTGTCTGGTCTTCAGCGGGTACGGCCTGGCCCTGGCGGGCAAGCTCGCACCCGTCGCGGTCATGGGCGTGGCCGCGCTGATCTACACGGTCCTGCTGGTGTTCAGCGCCTGGTGGATGCGCGGCCACGCCAACGGCCCGATCGAGGCGGGCCTGCGCGCCTTCACCCGGTATTCTGCAGCCCCGCTGCAACGCCGTTGACCGACAGCAGCAGCAACGTCGACAGCCGCTCGCGCTCCTCCTCGCTCACGTCCGAGGTGCGCAGCTTGGTCAGGGCGCGCAGCTGCAGGTGCGACAGCGCGTCCACGTAGGGGTCGCGGAGCTGGACGGCGCGCGAGAGCACCCGCCGGTTCTCCAGCAGCCTGGTGTGCCCGGTGACCAGCAGCACCAGCGTGCGCGTCCTGTCGTACTCCTCCAGCACCTGCTCGGCGAAGTCGGCCCGGCCGCCGAGCGCCAGGTAGCGCTGGGCGATCGAGCGGTCGGTCTTGGCCAGCGACATCTCGGCGTTGTCGAGCATCGCGTTGAACAGCGGCCACTGCGCGTAGGCCGCCTTGAGGTCGTCGAGGCCGACGGAGGCCAGACCGGTGCCCAGGCCGTACCAGCCGGGGAGGTTGACCCTGGTCTGCGCCCAGGCGAACACCCACGGGATGGCGCGCAGGTCGTCGAGCGAGCGCGGCGCGCCCAGCCCGCGCCTGGAGGGGCGCGAGCCCAGGCGCAGCGTGCCGATCTCCTCCAGCGGGCTGACCAGCGCGAACCACTCGGGGAACCCGGGCGCCTCGGTCAGCGCGCGGTAGGCCTTCTCGGAGGAGGCGGCCACCCGCTCCGCCACGCCGCGGAACCGCGCGGCGGCGGCAGCCGTACTGGCTCCGACGGTCGGGGAGGACGCCATGAGCACCGCGTTGGCGACCTGCTCCATGTGGCGCCTGGCGATGGCCATGTGGCCGTAGCGGGCGAAGATGACCTCGCCCTGCTCGGTCACCTTGAACCGGCCGGCCACCGACCCCGGCGCCTGGGCGAGCACGGCACGGTTGGCCGGGCCGCCGCCGCGGCCGAGCGCGCCGCCGCGGCCGTGGAACATGCGCAGCTTGACGTCGTGCTCGGCGGCCCAGGAGGTCAGCCGCTCCTGGGTCTCGTAGAGCTTGAGCGTCGCGGCGGCCGGGCCGAGCTCCTTGGCTGAGTCGGAGTAGCCGAGCATGACCTCCATGCGGCGGTCGTTGTCCCTGAGCCGCTTCTGCACCTGCGGCAGCTCCAGCATGCCGGTCAGCACGTCGCCGGAGTTGTCGAGGTCCTGGCCCGACTCGAAGAGCGGCACCACGTCGAGCACCGGGGCCCGGTCGCCGAGCGCGTGCGCGGCCAGCTCGTAGACGGCGGCGATGTCGGCCGCGCCGCGGGTGAAGGAGACGACGTAGCGGGAGCAGGCGGTGACGCCGAACCGCTCCTGGATGCCGGCGATGGCCCTGATCGTGGCCAGCACCTCCTCCGTGCGCTCCGACAGCTCGCCGCCCGCGCGTACCTCCTCCAGCGCTGCCGCGTGCACCTGCGAGTGCTGGCGCACCTCCAGCTCGGCCAGGTGGAAGCCGAACGTCTCGACCTGCCAGATGAGGTGCTGCACCTCGCCGTACGCCTGGCGGGAGGCGCCGCCGCGGGCCAGCGAGTCCTGGGCCAGGCGCAGGTCGGCCAGCAGGTCGCCGGGCGAGCGGTAGGCGAGGTCCATGTCGCGGCGGCGGGTCGCGGCCAGCTTCGCCGCGACGAACATCAGCCACTGCCGGTGCGGCTCCTGCGGCGAGCGGGTCGCCATCTCGGAGACCAGGTCGGGGTTGTCGTCCTCGGCCAGCTCCAGCGCCGCCTTCAGCGCGGCGGAGGGCGGCGTGTACTGGGCGGCCACGGTGAGCGTGCGCGCGATGCGGGTGGCGGCCGTCTCCAGCGCGGCCAGCACGTGCTCGGCCTGGATCTGGATCGCCTCGCGGGTGACGCGGGCGGTGACGTTGGGGTTGCCGTCGCGGTCGCCGCCGATCCAGCTTCCGTAGCGGATGAACGGCCTGGCCAGCGGGACGCGGGTGCCGGTGCCCTCGGCGAGCGCGGCGTCGAGCGAGCGGTAGACCTGGGGCACGACGCGGAACAACGTCTCGTCGAAGGCGGCCATGGCCGTGCGCACCTCGTCGAGCGGGTCGAGCTTGGTGTCGCGCAGCTGGGCCGTACGCCAGAGCAGGTCGATCTCCTCCAGGAGGCGACGCCTGCTCTCCTCGCGCTCGGTCGCGCCGCGGCCCGGGGTGCTGTACTCGGTCAGCTGGTTGCTGACCCGCTGGATCGCGGTGACGACCGCGCGCCTGCGCGCCTCCGTCGGGTGCGCGGTCAGCACGGGGTGCAGCTCCAGGTCCTGGACCAGCTCGGTCACCCGGTCGGCGCCGAGCTCCTGCACGGCCTGCGCCAGCGACTCCGGCGTGACGGTCTCGCCGGTGTCGCGCTCGCGCAGGGTGCGGATGCGGTAGTGCTCCTCGGCCAGGTTGGCCAGGTGGAAGTAGCAGGTGAACGCGCGGGCGATCTGCACCGCCCGGTCGATCTCCCACTCGGCGACCATGGCCGCGATCTCGTCGCCGGCCACCTCGCCCCTGCGCGCGGCGATGACCGCCTTGCGCAGCCGTTCGACATCCTCGAGGAGGTCGGCGCCGCCCTGTTCGGCGATCACCTCGCCCAGCAGCTTGCCCAGCAGCCGCACGTCGTGCCGGAGCTCTTCTGGCATGCCGGTGACGGCATCGTGGCGCGCACTCATGTCTCGAAGAGTATCGAGTCCGTCTTAACAGGCGGAGACCGGTCTCATCAGGTGGGCTTCGAGACCGCCACCAGCAGCTCGGGAAGGCGCGGGTAGCCGATGACCCCACCCAGGCGGCGGCCCAGCGCGGAGATCAGCAGGCCGTACGGCACAGCCAGGAAGGCCACCCACGTGACGCCGAACAGCACGGGAACGAGCGGCAGCACCAGGAAACCGGTGCCGAGCATCGAGCCGAACGAGCCGAGGAAGGCCAGCCCGCCCTGCCCCGGCGCGGCGCCGCTGAAGGCGTTGAGCCGGTCGGGCGTCGTGTAGGGGACGATCACGCTGGTGACGGCGCCGACGCCGAGCCCCACGCCGAGCACGCCCCACGCGGTCAGCATCGCGGGAACCACCCCGGACAGCTCCCCGGTGAACAGCCCGACGGCCAGGGCCAGGATGGCCAGCAGCGGCGTGGCGAGCAGCCCGACGGCGATGTGCCGCCCGGCCAGGTCGGTGCGCAGGTCGCGGGGCGAGCTGTAGACCATGGAGTTCATCCACAGCGAGCGGCCGTCGATGCCGAAGACGTTGGCCGTCTGCATACCCAGCATCAGCGCACCCAGGCAGGCCGGGCCGACCACCATGATCGCCCCGGACGGTCCCGACTTCCCGCTCAGGGAGAAGGCGATGATCGCGGTGACCACCACGGAGGAGAACCAGCCGACGCGGAACCTCGGGTCGCGCCTGATGTAACGCAGCTCCTTGTCCACCACCGCGGCGAGCTGGCCGTCCGGCAGGAACCTGTCGACGAACCCGCTCGACCTGCGTACGGACGCCCCCTGCGTGGACGCATCCGTGGTCACCAGCGCCCGGCCGAGCGACCTGATCCACAGCCAGCCGATCAACCCGGCCAGCAGCGCGACCACGACCAGCTCGCCGATCCCGAGCAATCCGCCGTCGGCGATCGCGTGCGCCGCCATGCCGGACGGCACCCAGCGCAGCGCGTTGGCCAGGCCGTGCACCATCGCGCCCATGTCGCCGCCGAGGCCGCGGTTGATGATCAGGTTGGGCAGCTGGGCCAGCACCACGACGAAGATCGCCGCGACGGCCAGGACGTCGCGCCCGCGCCTGGTGCGCAGCGCGCCGGACAGCGCCGTGGTGATGAGCCTGGAGGTGACCAGGCAGAGCGCGAACTCCAGGAGTACGGCCAGCACGCCGATGAGCGCGCCGCCGACGCTGCGCGACAGGCCGACCACCCCGCCCGCGAGCACGATCAGGCTGGCCGCCGGCCAGACGCCGGTCGCCGAGGCGGAGAACATGCCGACCGCCAGGTCCTGGGTGCGCAGCGGGAACAGCGTCAGCCTGGACGGGTCGAGGGTGTCGTCGAGGCCGAAGGCCAGAAGCGGCACGATCGCCCAGCCGATGAGGAAGACGGTGAAGGCGACGACGCCGATGTCGGTGGCCAGGTCCGCGTCGGCGAACCTGATGGCCGACATGCCGAGGAACCCGAAACCGGCCACGCAGAGCGCGCCGATGAGGGTGAAGACGAAGCCGATCTTGCGGGTGGCGTCACCGCGCAGGTTGCCCGAGATCAGGCGGAGCTTGAGCTGGACGAAGAGCTTGACCGTCGGCCAGAACCCGAGCGTCAGTGCGAGCCTAGCCACGACAGGCCCTCCTCTCCGTTCTCCCGCGAACCGCCAACGAGCTGGAGGAAGGTGTCGTTGAGGCTGCGCTCGCCGCGCACCTCGGCCAGCGGACCCTGCGCGACGATGTAGCCGCCGTTCATGACCGACACCCAGTCGCAGAGCCGCTCGACCAGGTCCATGACGTGGCTGGAGAAGATGACGGTGGAGCCTGAGGCGGTGTAGCGCTGCAGCACCTCGGTCAGGGTGTTGGCGCTGACCGGGTCGACGCCCTCGAACGGCTCGTCGAGGAAGAGCACCGACGGGTTGTGCAGCAGCGCGGCGGCCAGGCCGATCTTCTTGCGCATGCCGGTGGAGTAGTCGACGACCAGCTTGTCGGCGGAGTCCGTCAGGTCCATGACCCGCAGGAGCTCCTCTGCGCGCTTCTCGACCTCGGCCTTGGGGATGTTGCGCAGCCGTCCGTTGTACATGAGCAGCTCGCGGCCGGACAGGCGCTCGAACAGCCGCAGCCCCTCGGGCAGCACGCCGATGCGCGCCTTGACCTCGGCGGGGTCGCGCCAGACGTTGAACCCGCCGATCTCGGCGAGCCCGCCGTCCGGCCTGAGCAGGCCGGTGACCATGCTGAGGGTGGTGGTCTTTCCCGCGCCGTTGGGTCCGACGAGCCCGGCGAAGCTGCCTGCGGGCACGACGAGATCGACCCCTGCAACTGCCACCTGCTGGCCGAACCTCTTGAAGAGCGCCTGCGTGCGTACCGCTTCCGTCATGTTTGCAGCCTAGTGACTACTCTTACGCCATGACCGCCGCGGATATTCACACTACGGCAGGCAAGATCGCCGACCTGGAGCGAAGGCTCGACGAAGCCGCGCACGCAGGATCGGCTGCGGCCGTGGAGAAGCAGCACGCCAGGGGCAAGATGACGGCGCGCGAGCGGGTGCTCGCGCTGCTCGACAAGGACTCGTTCGTGGAGTTCGACGAGTTCGCCAGGCACCGCTCCACGATGTTCGGCCTGTCCGAGAGGCGCCCCTATTCGGACGGCGTCATCACCGGTTATGGGACCGTCGACGGCCGCCAGGTGTGCGTCTTCTCACAGGACGTGACCATCTTCGGCGGCTCGCTCGGCGAGGTGTACGGCGAGAAGATCGTGAAGATCCTCGACATGGCGGTGAAGACCGGCTGCCCGATCATCGGGATCAACGAGGGCGGCGGGGCGCGCATCCAGGAGGGCGTGGTGGCGCTCGGCCTCTACGCGGAGATCTTCAAGCGCAACGTGCACGCGTCCGGGGTGATCCCGCAGATCTCGCTGATCATGGGTGCCGCGGCGGGCGGTCACGTGTACTCCCCCGCGCTGACGGACTTCGTGGTGATGGTCGACCAGACCTCGCACATGTTCATCACCGGGCCGGACGTCATCAAGACGGTCACCGGCGAGGAGGTGACGTTCGAGGAGCTCGGCGGGGCGCACACGCACAACACCAAGTCGGGCGTCGCGCACTACCTGGCCTCGGACGAGGCGGACGCGCTGGAGTACGTCAAGACGCTGCTGTCGTACCTGCCGTCCAACAACCTGGACGAGGCCCCCTCCTTCGCGACATCCGAGGATTTTTCCCCCGATCTCGACCTGGACACCCTCATCCCCGACTCGGCCAACCAGCCCTACGACATGCACACGGTCATCGAGCACGTGCTCGACGACGGGGAGTTCTGCGAGGTCCAGGCGTTGTTCGCGCCGAATATCGTGGTCGGCTTCGGCCGGATCGACGGGCACTCGGTGGGCGTGGTGGCCAACCAGCCGATGCATTTCGCAGGTTGCTTGGATATTAACGCCTCAGAGAAGGCCGCCCGCTTTATCCGAACATGTGATGCTTTCAATATTCCGGTCGTTACATTTGTCGATGTTCCGGGTTTCCTTCCCGGGACCGACCAGGAATGGAACGGAATCATCCGGCGCGGCGCCAAGCTCCTCTACGCCTACGCCGAGGCCACCGTCCCGCTGGTCACCGTCATCACCCGCAAGGCGTACGGCGGGGCCTACGACGTCATGGGGTCCAAGCACCTCGGCGCCGACATCAACCTGGCCTGGCCCACTGCGCAGATCGCGGTCATGGGCGCGCAGGGCGCGGTCAACATCCTCTACCGGCGCGAACTGGCCGCCTCGGACGACCAGGACGCCGAGCGGGCCAGGCTCGTCACCGAGTACGAGGACACGCTCGCCAATCCCTACATCGCGGCCGAGCGGGGCTACGTGGACGCGGTGATCAAGCCGTCGGAGACCCGGGCGCAGATCGTCAGGGCGCTGCGGGCGCTGCGCAACAAGAGAGCCAGCCTGCCGCCGAAGAAACATGGGAACATCCCACTATGAGCGGCTTTTTGCGAATTGTTCGCGGCAACGCCACGGCTGAGGAGATCGCCGCCCTGGTAGCGGTCCTGACCGCACGCCCTCAGGCGACTCCCGCCCCTCCAGCCCCGCAAACATGGCGAAACCCGGCCCGAGCGATGCGTAAGCCGCTCGTACCTGGGAAGTCGGCTTGGCGTAACAGCGCTCTACCGTAGAGAGATCCCAAGAAACGGGTGTCAACTTCCCCGGGAGTTGGGACTATCTAGAAAAGTAGGCGTATATAGTCAGCCGATCAACTAACGCCGCGGCCTGGAGGACGACATGGCCATCCCAGACCTCACGCCGCATCCTGTGGCAGCGAAGTACGCCGTCCTGGTGGACGTCGGTTATCTCTATGCTGCCGCAGGTGAAGTGCTCCTTGGCGCGAAGGAACGCAAGGAATATCGAGTGGCCGCCGATGAGCTCATCCAGGGGCTCCAGAAACATGCAGAAGCACGTATTTCTGGGGAACTCCTGCGGATCTATTGGTATGACGCAGCTCGTGACCGTGTGCCGACCGTCGACCAGCGGGTCATCGCCCAGCTGCCCTGGGTCAAGGTCCGTCTTGGCAACTTGAACGCGCGCGGCCAGCAGAAGGGCGTCGACGCCCAGATCAGGAGCGACCTGGAGGCGCTGGCCAGGCATCACGCGGTGACCGACACCATCCTGCTGGCCGGGGACGAGGACATGGTGCCCGCCGTCGAGGCCGCGCAGGCCTACGGCGTCCGGATCCACCTTTGGGGGGTCGAACCGCCCTACGGCACCAACCAGGCGGAACGCCTCGTTTGGGAGTCGGACACTGTTGAGGTCATCTCCGCTGATTTCCTGAGGCCCTATTTCAGCCGCGCACCGCAACCCGTGACCGTCGTGCCGCCCGCTGCCGCGGCCACCGCGCCGTCGCCTGCGCAGGTCTTCGCCGGCCGTACGGCTGCGCCCAAGCCCCACGCCAAGCCCGGCCAGGTCGCCAAGCTCGGGCCGTCGCGGCCTCGGGTGGAGGACGTCGGGGAGCACGTGGCGCAGAAGTGGATCCTGACGCGCGGACGGGACAACATCCGCGACCTGCTGCCTGGGCCGATCCTGCCGACGGTCATCGACACGGAGCTGCTGATCGAGGCGGAGAAGGAGCTGGGCCATTCGCTGCGGCCGTACCCGGAGGCGAGGGTGTGGTTGCGTGACGGCTTCTGGGCCCGCGTCTACCGCGAGTTCGACCTCGGCGTCGGCGTCTCCTCCAAGTAGCCCCGCCAGGGCCTCACCTTTCGCGGTCTCGCCGTAAGGCCTTTCGCGTTGCGTTGTGGGGGTCAGAGGGCGTGCAGGTCGTCGGGGTGCGTGGGCTGGGCTTGGGGGTCAGATCATGCTCGAAGGAAGCGACCCCCGAGATCACGAAGGTAGGCGCGGAACTCCTCCGGCTGCAGCACCTCGAAGTCGGCCCCCACAGCGGCCAGGACCAGCGTGGGCCAGTCGAAGTCGTCCACATCCAGGTGCAGGTCACAGGTCTCCGCGTCGACCGGGGCCACCCGCCCGCCGGTCACCGCGACCACCCGCTCCACGGAGGGAGCCGGTGCCCGCATGCGGAGAATGATGGACCATCGCGTGGCGCGGGACCCGAAGCGCGACTCCACGAAGGCCGCGGCGTCGGGCAGGTCGCGGGGCCGGAAGCGGGTTCCGGTCGTGGACGGCCCGGTGAGGCGGTCGAGGCGGAAGATGCGCCAGTCTGCCCGGTCCAGATCCCAGCCGACCAGGTACCAGCGCCGCTTCAGCGAGACCAGCCGATGCGGTTCGACGGTCCGGGGCCGCTCCGAGTAGGTGAAGGTGAGGCGCTCCGCGTCCCGGCACGCCTGGGCGATCGTGGTCAGCGTGCTCGCGTCGACCGATGCGGTCTGAGGGGCGGACGTCGAGGTGGCGAGGCGCAACGCGTCCACCCGCCGGCGCAGGCGGGGCGGCATCACCTGGACGACCTTGGTCAGCGCTCCCAGCGACGTCTCCTCGACCGTGCTCAGCAGGCTCGCCGCGATCGCCACCGCCTCGTCGTCGTCCAGCAGCAGGGGCGGCATCGCCGTACCCGATCGGAGCTGGTACCCACCGGCGACGCCGCGATGGGCGTCGACCGGGTAGCCGAGCTCGCGCAGCCGGTCGATGTCGCGGCGGAGCGTGCGCTCGCTGACGCCGAGCCGTTCGCACAGCTCGGCGCCCGGCCAGTGCCGGTGGTTCTGCAGCAGGGACAGCAGCCGCAGCATCCGCCCGCTCGTGTTCGCCATGACCCAAGGCTATTCCGGCCGGAAAGTGACCGGAATCGCTCCTAGCGTGGACGGCATGAAGATTCTGGTGACAGGAGCGACGGGGATCGTCGGACGCCACGTGGTGGACCAGCTCGTCCGGGCGGGGGTGAGCGTGCGGGCGCTGACCCGAGACCCCGGCGCGGCGCGGCTGCCCGAGGGCGTGGAGGTGGTCAGGGGCGACCTCACCGACGTGGCGAGCGTGGCGTCCGCGATGGAGGGGATCGACCGGATGTACCTCTTCCCGGTCGACGAGACCGCCGCAGCCGTGGTCGAGGCGGCGGAGAAGGCAGGTGTACGGCGGGCCGTGGTCCTTTCCGCCGCCTCGGTGACGGTCGGGCTGCACGCCAGCGCCACCGAGCAGGCGGTCGAGGCGTCGGGCCTGGAGTGGACGCACGTCCGGCCGTGCGGGTTCATGACGAACCTCCTCCAGGTCTGGGCCCCGGGCATCAGGTCGGAGCGCGTGGTGCGGTACCCGTTCGCCGACGAGCCGATGAACCTGATCCACGAGGCGGACATCGCCGCGGTCGCCGTGGCCGCGCTGCTGGAGGACGGGCATCACGGCAGGGCGTACACGCTGACGGGTCCCGGGCTGGTGACCGTACGCGAGCAGGTCGCGGCCATCGAGGCGGCGCTCGGCGAGGAGGTCCGCTACGAGGAGGTCAGCAGGGAGCGGGCGCGCGAGCTGATGAAGGCCCAGGGCGGGTTCGCCGCCGCCTCGGCCGACCTGCTGCTCGGCTTCGTCGAGTACGGCGGAGCCGAGGCACAGGGCGGTTACGCCGACCAGGACTGGTCGGCGTTGATGCGCGTCTGGCCCGACGTGGAGCTGGTCACCGGGCGGCCGCCGCACAGTTACGCCACCTGGGCACGCGACCACGTCGCCGACTTCCGGTAGACGCTGGCGCTCCAGGTTCAGCGGGGTAGTGCCAAGCCGTGCACAAGAGGATAGAACTTGTTCTAATTCCATCCGAGAGTGAGGTAACTCACATGCACACAGGCGTATCACGCCGCGGATTCATCGCAGGAACAGGTTCCATCTTCGGGCTCGCCATGCTCCCCGGAAGAGCGCAGGCGAGCCCACCGGCCCACGTCCAGGCCCTCGTCGTCGGCACCGGTTACGGCGGAGCCGTGGCCGCGCTGCGTCTCGCCCAGGCGGGCGTGGACGTGCACATGGTGGAGATGGGCATGGCCTGGGACATCCCGGGCCCCGACGGCAAGATCTTCTGCAACACCCTCCAGCCCGACCACCGCTCCTACTGGCTGCGGACCAGGACCAAGGCGCCGCTCAACTACTTCCTCGGCTTCCCCATCGACAGGGACATCTCCCGCTACACCGGCGTCCTCGACGCGGAGGACTTCGGCGGCATCACGGTCTACCAGGGCCGCGGCGTCGGCGGCGGCTCGCTGGTCAACGGCGGCATGGCCGTCACCCCCAAGCGCGAGAACTTCAGCGCCGTGCTCCCGACGGTGAACGCCGACGAGATGTACAACGTCTACTACCCGCGCGCCAACGCCGGGCTCGGCGTGGGCCTCATCGACCCCGCCTGGTTCGACACGACCGCCTGCTACCAGTTCGCCAGGGTGGGGCGGAAACACGCCCAGCGCTCCGGCTTCCCGTGGACGTTCGTGCCCGACGTCTACGACTGGGACTACATGAAGCAGGAGGCAGCGGGCACCGTACCCAAGTCCGCCCTGGCCGGAGAGATCCTCTACGGCAACAACGCGGGCAAGAAGTCGCTGCAGAAGACCTACCTCGCGCAGGCCAAGGCCACGGGCAGGGTCACCATCTCGGCCCTGCACAAGGTCACCTCGGTCAGCCCGGCAGGAGGCGGCGGCTACGCGGTCGTCATCGACCAGCTCAACACCAGCGGCGACACCACCGGCACCATCACCGTCACCGCCGACCGCGTCTTCTTCGCCGCGGGCAGCGTCGGGACGAGCAAGCTGCTGGTCAAGCTCAAGGCCACCGGCGCGCTGCCCAACCTCAACGGCGAGGTCGGCAGGGGCTGGGGCGACAACGGCAACGTCATGTGCGGCCGCGCCAACCACCTGTGGGACCCGACGGGCAAGCTGCAGTCGACCATCCCCTGCTCGGGCATCGACAACTGGGCGGCGGGCGGCGCGTTCGCCGAGGTCGCGCCGCTGCCGACGGGGATCGAGACGTACGCGTCGTTCTACCTGTCGATCACCAAGAACCCGAACCGCGCCCAGTTCACCTACAACCCCTCGACCGGGCAGGTGGAGCTGAACTGGCAGACGGCGTGGAAGCAGCCCTCGATCGACATGGCGAAGACCATCTTCGACAAGATCAACTCCAAGGAGGGGACGATCTACCGGACCGACCTCTTCGGCGTCTACAAGATCTGGGGCGACCACCTCACCTACCACCCGCTCGGCGGCGCCGTCCTCGGCAAGGCCACCGACAACTACGGCCGCCTGGCCGGATACCCGGGGCTGTACGTCATCGACGGCTCCCTCATCCCGGGCAACACCAGCGTGAATCCGTTCGTCACCATCACGGCGCTCGCCGAACGGAACATCGAGAAGATCATCTCCACTGATCTGTGACTCGAGGTCGGCCACGGGCGCGTGTGGCCGACATAGTTTGATGCCTAATAGTTTGACTGCTTACTATCTTGCGGTATGCGCACTCTCATCACCGGTGTCCGCGTCTTCGACGGCGAGCGGACCGTGCCCAGCGCCGACGTCCTCATCGATGGCCGCTTCATCGCAGAGCCCGATGACTCCCCCGTGGACGTACGGGTCGACGGCACAGGAAAGACCCTTCTCCCCGGGCTGATCGACGCCCACACGCACGTCTTCGACGGCGACCTGGCTCGTGCCCTGACGTTCGGGGTGACGACCGAGCTGGACATGTTCTGCCTGCCCGGGAACCTGGCCAGGCAGCGGCGACTGGCCATCGGTGACGACGTCGCCGATCTGCGGAGTGCGGGGGTGCTCGCCACTGCGCCTGGGGGGCATCCGAGCCAGTTGATGGCGTCGGCGGGCTCGTACGGCGACGCGGCCGGGCCGTTCGACACCATCGACGATCCGGCCAGGGCTGAGGCCTTCGTGCAGGCGCGGCTTTCTGAGGGCGCCGACTATCTCAAGATCGTCGTGGACAGTAGCCATGGGTTGCCCGTGCTTGCCCCTGCGGTGGTCGTGGCGCTCGTGGAGGCGGGGCACGCGGCGGGGCTGCGGGTGGTCGCGCACGCGGTGACGGTCGGGGACGCTCAGGTCGTGCTCGACGCGGGGGTGGACGGGCTGGCGCATGTGGTTCCTGGGATGGGGGCTTCGCTCGCCTCCAGGGTCGCGTCACAGGGCGTCTTCGTGGTCACCACGCTGGCCTACTTCGAGTCCAGCGCCGTCCCCGGCCTTGACCGGGCGGCGGAGCGGTCGGTGGACGCTGCTCGGGCGTTGCTGGAGGCGGGGGTCCCGCTGCTCGCTGGGACGGACGCCAACCCGTGGGCACCGCGACACGGCTCCAGCCTGCACAGGGAGCTCTTTCTGCTCACCTCAGCGGGCCTCACCCCGTCGCAGGCACTGACCTCAGCCACCAGCGTCACGGCACACCACTTCGGCCTGACCGACAGAGGCAGGATCGCGCCGGGCCTGCGTGCCGACCTTCTGCTCGTGGACGGCGATCCGACCACCGACATCGACGCCACCACCGCCATCACCACCCTCTGGCGCAACGGCATCTACAAAGACGTATGACTAACCACTAAGGATCTTTGAGACCCAAAGGGGGTCTTGGGGTTACCCCAGGGAGGTGAGCATGGTGCGGGTGATGCGGTCGAGGGTGGCTGCGTCGTCGGCGCTCAGATGCTTGGCCAGCCGTTCCAGGTTCGCCGCGTGGTCGGTGACCGTCGCGTCGATGACCCTGCGCCCCTCGTGCGTGAGGGTGACCCGGAAGCTGCGCCGGTCCGTCGCGTCCAGCGTCCGGGAGACCAGCCCCGCCGACTCCAGCCGGTCGATCCGGTTCGTCATCCCCGCGCGCGACATCATCAGCACCGCCGCCAGCTCAGAAGGGATCAGCATGTACGGCGGGCCAGACCGCCGCAGCGCCGCCAGCACGTCGAACTCCCCCGGCCGCAGCCCGTGCCGCGCGAACACCGCCTCGACCTCGTCCTCGATCCGCCGCGTGAGCCGCGCCAGCCGTCCCAGCACCCCCATGGCCGACAGATCAAGATCGGGCCGCTCCCGCCGCCACTCCTCCAGGACCCCGTCGATCGCATCCATGCGAGCAGTTAACCACCAGAGAGCAGCGCTTCCGCGACAGCCGTACGCGCGTAGAGCACGTACCTCCCTGTCCGGTGCGCGGTGCACAACCCGGCCCGGCGCAGCGCGGTGAGGTGCTGGTTGGCGCCCGGCTCGGTGATCCCGGCCCGCTGCGCGAGGGCGCGGGTCGAAGCGGGCTGGTCGAGCGCGGCGAGCAACCCCGCGCGGGTACGGCCCAGCACGGCGGCCAGCGCCTCGGGGGCGGCGAGCTCGCGCCGCTCCCACAACGTGGCGATCCCGCGCGGCGCGTAGCGGAGCGTCGGCTGGTAGGGCGGCGTGGACACGGAGAACACCCGCGGCCAGACGAAGACGGACGGCACCAGCAACAGCCCGAGCCCGCGCAAAGGCCGCACCCCGGATACGAAGCGGTGCTTGACGCGCAACCGGTCGCCGGTCCAGGTCACGGTGTCGTCGAGATCGCTGAGCATCCGCTGCGCGCCGCCCTCGGCGAGCAGCCGGGCGCGATACAGGATCTCCCCTTCGAGCAGTGCCCGGATGCGCGGCCAGTAAGGGGCGATCGCCGCCTCCCAGTAGTCCCCGACCTCCCGCGCCAGCCGTTCGAGCCCCTTGTCCGGATCCGCGTAGAGCGCGTCGAGCCGCTTGGTGCGCGGGCCGCCGACCACGTCCATCTCCCGCCGTACGGTGTCCGCGACGGACCGCATCGTGGCCAGTTCGAGCTCCAGGTCGGGCAGCGACGTCGACGGCGGCGTGCAGGTGAACCCGGCGATCGCGACCGTCGGCACCGGCACCAGATCCGACAGCAGCCGCCAGTCGACGTCCGCCAGCCGCCTGGCCACCTCGTCCGCCCAGGGCCGCAGCAGCGGGTGGGCCGCCGGATCCTTGACCACCCTGGCGCTCGCGACGACCTCGCCGAGCGGGGAGATCGCGAACCTGGTGTTCGCGATGTCCTGTGCGGTGAAGGTCAATTCAAGCATGCCTTAATTGATACCGCCCTCCGGGTGCCGTCTCCAAGCTGGGCCCATGACTTCTTTGCTGCAGGATGTGAGCTTTCGCAACCTCTACCTCGCCTCTGCGGGCAGTGCCTTCGGTGCGCAGGTCGGCTACGTGGCGCTGCCACTGCTGGCGGTGACCGCCCTGCACGCGGGGCCGGGCGAGGTGGGGCTGCTCAGCGGGCTGGGGACCATCGCGGTGCTGCTCGTGGGCCTGCCCGCCGGGGCCTGGGTGGACCGCGTGCGCCGGCGGCCGGTCATGATCGTGGCCGACCTGCTGCGCGCCGCGCTCCTTTTCTCGCTGCCGGTGGCCGCCTGGTTCGGCGGGTTGAGCATGCCGCAGCTCTACGCGGTCGCCGTGTGCACCGGGGTCGGCACGCTCTTCTTCGACGTCGCCTCCATGAGCGTGACGCCGCAGCTCGTCGGCAGGGACCGGCTGACGGCGGCCAACTCGATGCTGGTCGGCACCAATGCGGCCATGGACATCTCGGGGCGCAGCTTCGCCGGGGTCCTGGTCGGCGCGGCCGGTGCGCCGGTGGCGCTGCTGCTGAACGCGGTCACGTACCTGTGGTCCGCGGCGTTCGTGTGGCGGGTCGCGGTGCCCGAGCTGCCCGCTCCCCCGGCGCGCGAGGGCATCGCCGCGCAGATCTCCGAAGGGGTCCGCTTCGTGTTCGGCCACCAGGTCCTGCGGCCGATCCTGCTCATGGGCACGATGACGAACCTGGGCTTCCCGCTCATGTCCGTGCTGCTGCCCATCCTGATCGTCCAGCAGCTCGGCTACCCCGAATGGGTGCTCGGCCTCTTCCTCGCCGTCGGCGGGCTCGGCGTGCTCGCCGGGTCGTCGACCGCGCACGTGGTCGGCAAGAGGCTGGGCAGGGGGCGCGCCGCGTGGCTGCTCAGCCTCGTCACCACCCCGGCCGGGCTGCTCGTGCCGGTCCTGGACGGCGGGGTGTGGATCTGGGTGGCCGCCGCCGCGTGGTTCGTGCTGACGTACCGGACCGGGCTGAACAACGTCCTGCTCGTCAGCTTCCGCCAGGAAGTGACGCCCGACGAGATGCTGGGACGGATGACGGCTACGATGCGACTGCTACTCATGGGCGCGGTCGGCATCGGCGGGCTGCTCGCCGGGATCATCGGCGAGGTGTGGGGGGTGCACGCCGCGATGTGGGCCGGAGCGGCCTTCATGAGCCTCAGCTGGGTGCCGCTCCACTTCTCCTCTCTGCGTGACTCACGTTGAGGTCCGATTTCCGCCAGTCGACCCTCTTTTTCAGCGCGTAGAGTCGTACGCATGTCCCCTGTAGAGCTCGATTTCGACTCCTGTTACCGGGCGGCCTCCGCGCGGGACGCCCGGTTCGACGGGCGCTTCTACACGGCGGTCACGACGACACGCATCTACTGCCGCCCGATCTGCCCGGCGCGTACGCCGGCGTCGCGCAACGTGCGTTTCTACCGGCACGCGGCCTCGGCCGAGGCGGCCGGGTTCCGCCCGTGCAAGCGGTGCCGTCCCGAGCTGTCGCCCGGCGACCCGGGCTGGGACGTGCGCGGCGACCTCGTCGGGCGGGCGCTGCGGCTCATCGACGACGGCGCTGCCGACGACTCCGGCGTGGGCGGGCTGGCCAGGCGGCTGCACATCACCGAGCGGCACCTGCACCGGCTGTTCGTGGCCGAGCTCGGGGTGGGGCCGCTGGCCGTGGCGCGGACGAAGCGGTTGCTGCTGGCCAAGCAGTTGCTGACGGAGACGGCTTTGCCGGTCACGGATGTGGCGTTCGCTGCGGGGTTCGGGAGCGTGCGGCAGTTCAACGCGACGATGCGGGAGACGTACGGGTTCACGCCCAGCGAGCTGCGGGCCACCGCTCGGGGGGCTCGTGAGGTGGGAGGTACGGCGGGCATGCGGCTGCGGCTGCACCGGCGGGAGCCGTACGACGTGGGGTCGATCTTCTCGTTCCTGGCTTCTCGGGCTATTCCCGGGTTGGAGGTGGCTTCCCCCGCCTCCTACAGCCGGTCGGTTCCCGGTGGGACGATCACGTTGACGCCTGTGGACGGGTATATCGCGCTGGACGTGTTGGTGGATGACACTCGGCAGTTGGCGCGGATCGTGGCTCGGGCTCGGCGGTTGCTGGATCTGGACGCTGACCCTGAGGCGATTTCCGAGGCGTTGTCGTTGACGTCTCTTGCGCCGCTGGTCGCCGCTCGGCCTGGGCTCAGGGTGCCTGGGACGTTTGACGGGTTCGAGATCGCTGTTCGTGCTGTTGTGGGGCAGCAGATCTCCGTCGCGGGGGCTCGGACGTTGCTCGGGCGGATCGTGGCAAGGGTTGGGCACCGTTCGGAGACGCCGAGCCCCGCCGTACCCCTTCTCGCCGACGCGGCGTCTGAAGAAGCCCCGCACAAGAGAGAGCTACCGGTGGTCAACCTGCTGGAGCCGACCGGGCCTCAGCCGGACGGCGGGCTGATCTACCTCTTCCCCACGGCCGCCGAGCTGGCCGAGGCGGATCTCAGCGGGATCGGGCTGACGAACCGGCGGGTGGCGACGCTCAGGGAACTCGCCCAGCGGGTCGCCGACGGGGAGATCGACCTCGACGGTGGCCAGGAGCCGGGGCACGCCGTCGCCGAGCTGCTCAAAGTGCCCGGCATCGGCCCCTGGACCGCCAGCTACGTCGCCCTCCGCGCGCTCAGGGATCCAGACGCCTGGCCGCACGGCGATCTCGTGCTCAAGCAACGCATGGCCGCACTAGGCATTCCCGACGACCACATCGAGCGGTGGCGCCCCTGGCGGGCCTACGCCGCCCTGCATCTCTGGAGTTCATGATGATCACCGCACAGATCGAGCCCACCCCCATCGGCCCGCTGTCCCTGCTGGTCCGCGACGGCGTGCTGGTGGCGGCCGGGTTCACCGCCGACCCCACGGCCATGTTCGTACGGCTGCCGCAGGACCTCCAGCGCGAGGGCCTCGAGGTCGTCGACGACCTGGGCGAGGTCACCCGGTCGGTACGCGCGTACCTCGCCGGAGACCTGGACGCGCTCGACACCGTCCCGGTGGAGCAGCCGGGCACGCCCACGAGGAAGAAGCTGCACGAGGCGCTGCGCGAGGTCAAGGCGGGCACCACGGTGTCCTACGCCGAGCTGGCCGAGCGCGCCGGGATGCCGAAGACGGCGGCGCGGGCGGCGGGGTCGGCGTGCGCGCAGAACCTCATCGCGCCGTTCGTCCCGTGCCACCGGGTGCTGCCCGCCTCGGGCGGATTCGGCGGCTACTACTACGGCACCCACGTCAAGGAGTGGCTGCTCGCCCACGAGGCGGGCCGGTAGAAAAGCGCAGGGGCCCGGGAAGTACCGGGCCCCTGAGGTTCATGCCGTGACCAGTGCGTGGCGGCGGGCCTGGAGGCCTGCGATGCCCGCCACCCCGAGCCCCACGACCCCCAGCACGGCGGCCGTCCAAGCGGGAGCCACGTACCCGAGCCCCGCGTCGATCGTCAGCCCGGCCACGAACGACCCCAGCGCGTTGCCCACGTTGAAGGCCCCGATGTTCGCAGCGGACGCCAGCAGCGGCGCCCCGGCAGCGGCATCCAGCACCCGCGTCTGCAGCGGCGAAGCAGTGGCGAACCCGGCAGCGCCGAACAGCATGATCGCCACCACGAACGCGATCTGGTTGCCCGCCACCAGCGCCACCACGACCGACAGCCCGGCCAGCAGAGCGACGGACCCGTAGATCGCGGGCATGACCGCCCGGTCGGCGAGCTTCCCCCCGACCAGGTTCCCCACCACGAGCCCCACGCCGAAGAGCGCCATCACGACAGGCACCGCACCGGGCGAGAACCCACCGACCCCGGTCATGATCGGCGCGATGAAGGTGATGATCGCGAAGACGGGCGCGAATCCGAACACGGTCATCGCCAGGGCCAGCCAGACGCTGCCCTTCTTGAACGTCGCCAGCTCACCCCTGATCCCGGCGCCCTCGGGCCGCGGCTGCCTGGGCACCAGCGCGATCACCCCGATCAGCGCCACGATGCCGATCCCCACGACCACCCAGAACGTGGAGCGCCAGCCGAACGCCTGCCCGATCCACGTCCCCAAAGGCACCCCGACCACGTTGGCCAGCGTCAACCCGGTGAACATCAACGCGATCGCGCTCGCCCGCTTCTGCGGTGCGACAAGGTCGGCGGCGACCACCGAGCCGACCCCGAAGTACGCGCCGTGCGCGAAGGCGGCCAGGAAACGCCCGACCATCAGCACGCCGTACGAGGGAGCGAGGGCGGACAGCAGGTTGCCCGCTATGAACAACCCCATCAGAGCGATCAACATGGTCTTGCGCGGCAACCGGGCGCCCAGCATGGTCAACGGCGGTCCGCCGATCGCCACACCGATCGCGTATCCGGACACGAGCAACCCAGCGGCAGGGATCGTCATTCCGAAGTCGTCGGCCAGCTCGGGCAGCAGGCCGTTGATGATGAACTCCGTCGTGCCGATGCCGAAGGCGCTGATCGCCAGGGCGAACAGGGCGAGAGGCATAGAATACTCCTAGAAGCCGTTAGTCAGCGTGTGCATTAGTTGCACACGCCGACTATATGCCCGAACAAGGAGGAGGCGTCAAATGTCCCTGCCCGACGACGCCGTCGAGGCGCGCGCCCAAGGCTGGCGCACGCTCGCCGCACTGCACGGCCGCATCGAGGAGCGCCTGGAGAAGGCGCTGCAGAAGGACCACGACCTGAGCGTCAGCGAGTACACCGTGCTCGACGTGCTGGCCAGGCAGGACGGCTGGTACATGCGCATGCAGCAGCTCGCCAGGGCCGTGGCGCTCAGCCAGAGCGCGACGACCAGGCTCGTGACGCGGCTGGAGGCGCGCGGGCTGCTCTCGCGCTACCTGTGCCCGGACGACCGCAGGGGCATCTACACCGAGGTGACGCAGGCGGGCGGCGAGTTGCTCGCCCTGGCCAGGCCGACCCACGACGAGGTGCTCAAGCTGGTCCTCGCCGAGTCCGCCGAGATCCCGGAGCTCGCGCCCCTGGTGGCGGTCATCGCCTAGGGCCCCGGTAGGAGAGCGGCTGGCTGTAGACGATGCTGGTCGCCGTGCTGCCGAACGCGGCCAGCTCGTTGACGACCTGCTCCAGGTGCGGCATCGAGGTGGCCGCGATCTTGAGCTGGTAGCAGTCGTCGCCCGTGGTGCGCAGGCACTCCAGGATCTCGGTGCGCTCGGCGAGCAGGCGGTGCAGCGGCTCGTGCTTGCTGCCCGGATACTTCAGCCGCACCACCGCCAGGATGGGCAGGCCGACGGCCGCGAGGTCGATCTCGGCGCGGTAGGCGGTGATGACGCCGAGCGACTCCAGGCGCCTGACCCGTTCCGTCGTGGCCGAGGCGCTGAGGTTGATCCGCTTGCCGAGCTCGGTGAGCGGCAGGCGGCCGTCGTTCTGCAGCTCGGCGAGGATCGTCCAGTCGGTCGCGTCGAGATTCTCGGCCATGCGGCGAATCTACCGGGAAAATCCCTTCAAACAGCCATAAAGGCCGTTAGGTCTGTCTTCTGGGCTTCACGCGGGCCTGGATAGCCTGGTCCGCATGGAACTGGGAGTGAACGTGCCGAACTTCGGGCCGGGCACCGACCCCGGCCGCCTGCGCGCGTGGGCGCAGACGGTCGAGGGGCTGGGCTTCGACCTGCTGATGGTGTCCGACCACGTGGTCATCACGCCGGACGTGGCCGAGCAGTACCCGGCTCCGTTCTACGAGCCGTTCACGACGCTGTCGTGGCTGGCGGGGATCACCCAGCGGGTACGGCTGGGCACGACCGTGCTGATCGTGCCCTACCGCCACCCCCTGCTGGTGGCGCGCATGGCGGCCAACCTGAACCAGCTCTCCGGCGGCCGGTTGGTCCTGGGCGTCGGCGTGGGCTGGGCGCGTCAGGAGTTCGAGGCGCTGGGCCAGCGCGTCGAGCGGCGCGGGCGGCAGACCGACGAGTCGCTGGACACGATCAGGGCCGCGCTGGCCAACACCGAGGACTACGGGAAGGGCGACATCCCTATCTGGGTGGGCGGCAACAGCGACGTCGCCGTACGGCGGGCCGTACGCGTGGGCGACGCCTGGCACCCGCTGCGCTTCCGCCTCAGCCGGGTGCGGGAGGTGCTGGAGCGGGAGACGGCGCTGCCCGGTTTCGCCCCGCGCATCGCCCTGCGGTTCACCGACGCCCCGATCACCGATCCCGACCGCCTGGCCGGGCACGGAACGACCGAACAGGTCGCCGCCGACCTGGAGGAACTGCGCCGGCTCGGCGCCCAGTCCATCGTGTTCGACCCGTTCAACGACGACCCGGACGAGACGCTCCACCCGGAAACGGCCTGGCGCGCGCTCGCGACCGTGAAGGAACTGCTCTCATGAACTTCCTGCGCCGCGCCATCGAACTGTCCGCCCTCGCCAGGAAGAACGGCAACCCGCCGTTCGGCTCGCTGCTCGTCGGGCCGGACGGCGAGATCCTGGCCGAGGCCCAGAACACCACGATCACCGACAACGACATCAGCGCCCACCCGGAGCTGAAGCTGGCCAGGTGGGCGGCGGCGGAGCTGGACCCGGAGACCGCGGCCGGCACCACGATGTACACGAGCTGCCAGCCCTGCGGCATGTGCACCGGCGCGCTCGCGCGCTCCGGGCTCGGCCACGTCGTCTACGCGATGTCGGGCGACCAGCTCAACGGGCTGAAGCCGAGTGGAGGTTTTCCCGAGGTGCCGCAGACGGGCCCTGAGCTGTTCGACGAGGCCCGGATCCCCGTCGAGGGCTATTACCACTGAGCTGCCCGACGACCAGCGCGCCGAGCGCCACGGCGAACCCGACGATCTGCCACGGGGTGAGCGTCTGCCCCAGGATGAGCAGCCCGGCCAGCGTGGCGACCAGCGGGTTGGTCAGGCCGAGCAGCGAGACCGAGGCGGGCGCGAGCCGGTCGATGCCACGGAACCACAGCGTGTACGCCAGGGCGGTGCCGATCACGCCGAGGTAGGCGAAGCCGAGGACGTTCGTCATCGTCACCGAGGCGGGCAGGCCCTCGACGCCGAGCGTGATCGGCGCCAGGACCAGCCCGCCGATGGTGAGCTGCCAGCCGGTCATCGCCAGCGGCTCGCGCGGCGGGCCCCACTTCTTGGCCAGCACGATCGCCAGCCCCATGAGCGTGGTGGCGACCAGCATGGCGGCGATGCCGAGCGGATCGATCCGCGCCGCGGCGGTCAGCGTGAGCAACGCGACGCCGGCCGTACCCACCAGGGCGGCGCCGAGGACGGCGCGCGAGGTCCGCACGCGCAGGACGACCAGCGAGAGCGCGGTCACGATCAGCGGCTGCACCGAGCCGATCGTCGCGGCGACCCCGCCGGGCAGTCGGTAGGCGGCGAAGAAGATCAACGGGAAGAACGCGCCGAAGTTCAGCAGGCCGAGCACGACGGTCTTCCACCACCAGGAGCCCTGCGGGAGCTTCCTCGTCATGGCCAGCAATACCAGTCCCGCGGGCAGCGCGCGCATCGCGGCCGCGAGCATGGGCCGGTCCGGCGGCAGCAACGTCGTCGTGACCACGTAGGTGGTGCCCCAGCTCGCGGGGGCCAACGCGGTGAGCAAAAGATCACGCCGGATGGTGGCCATGATGATCGCCTCTCATTGATAATCTCAACATTGAGAGATAAGTATCTTAGCGTTGAGACTATTTCCGTTGAGAGGTCACAGATGAGTGACGCCGTTGACGCGGTGATGGAGCAGTGGCGCAAGGAGCGCCCCGAGCTCGACGTCTGGCCGATGGGCGTCGTCGGCCGTCTCTCGCGGCTGTCGCGGCTGCTGGAGCGGGAGCTGAAGGAGTTCTTCGCCGGGCACGGGCTGGAGAACTGGGAGTTCGACGTGCTGGCCACGCTGCGCAGGTCGGGCTCGCCGTACGAGCTGACGGCCGGGGCGCTGCTCAGGTCGGCGATGGTCACCTCGGGGGCCATCACCAACCGCATCGACAGGCTGGAGGCCAAGGGACTGGTCGAGCGGGTGCGCACCGGTCACGACCGGCGCTCGGTCTCCGTCAGGCTCACCCCGCGCGGGCTGGAGATCGTCGACGAGGTCGTCGCGCTGCACGTCGCCAACGAGGCCCGCCTGCTGGCCGCCCTCGACCCGGGCGAGCGTGACCAGCTCGCCGGGTCGATGCGCAAGCTCCTCGAATCGCTGGGAGACGCCCCGCCTACGGCTTGACGTTGCTCTGCACCTCGCCGACCGGCACGTCGCGGGTGGCGCCCACCTGCACCGGGTCGTAGATGAACGGCACGACGTCGTCCTCCACCTCCACCGGCCAGACCGTGGTGACCGTCAGCACGTAGACCTCGCGCGGCTGGTCGACAGACGCGCGCAGGTAGCGCACCCCGCAGGTGAAGTCGGCCCCCTTGGCGTACGGCTTGCCGGACGTGCCGCACTGCTGGCGCACCTCGGCGCGGTCGGCCGTGGTGCCCGCGTCGATCTTGATGTCCTCCAGCGTGGCCGTGACGGTCGCGCTCATGATGCCGGGCAGCGACGCGGTGACCGAGCGGCGCGGCTGCCCGATGCCGTCGAGCCAGACCCACGTCGCCAGGTTCACGTAGCTCTTGGCGTCGGGGTTCAGCTTGATCTTGGGCTCGGGCACGGTCAGCGCGGCGCGGGCGATGTCGGCCAGTTCGGCCAGCGTGATCCCGGCCGGTGGCGTGGTGCCCGGCGGCACCCAGACGAACTGGTCGAGCCCGCCCCAGCAGGCCCTGCCCTTGGCGTCCGCCTCGTTGTAGGCGGGGGTCCACCAGCGGCCCGGCTTGCCGATCTTGTCCTTGAACTGCGCCAGGAACTTCTGGAACTCCGCCTCGGAGCCGTTCGGATGCATCCTGAACCAGTAGGCGCGCACGTCCTCCTGCGTCTTCAGCATGTTCGTCGCGTCCGGCCCAGGTTCGTACCAGCAGGGGCGCTTGAGCTCGTAGCCGTCGCTCCTGCCGCCCTTCACGCCGTTGCCGGTGATGACGATCTTGGAGTTGGAGAGGTTGACGCCTGCCGTACGGCCGTCCTGGAAACCTTCACCGCGCGGGCCCCCGGGATCCAGCAGGAGCAGCGCGGCGGTCACGACCGAGAGCAGGCGGTTCATCTGGCGCATCCCTTCCAGCTGTGGCGGAATCCCTTGATCCGCCACACACCGTCATCGCCGCGGTGCACGACCACGGCCTGGAGGTACGGCTTGCGCGTCCAGGCGGGCGCGCCCTTGGTCAGCCGCAGTCCCGTCTCGTCCACGCAGGCGTTGACCTGGGCGCCGTCGCCGACGACCGCGGTGACGCGCATCGCGTAGACCTTGGCGGTGCCTTTGACCCGCTGCCCGGCGAAGCTCGCCACCCAGTCGTAGGCCTCGCGGGCCGCCGGGTCCTCGACCAGCTCGGTGTAGCCGGTGTCGTCGTCTCCGACGACGGCCCGCCAGGAGGCGAGGTAGTAGTCGGTGAACGCCTTCAGCAACACGGGGTCCGCGCCCACCGGCCGCTCGATGGTCACCGTCATCGTCTTTCCTACCTGGACGGTTTCCGGTGCCGGGGTCGTTTCTTCCGCCACGGGGGGCTTGGCCGGGGCTTCGCGCGGGGTGAACGACCGATCGACGCCGGTGGCCGCACACCCCGCTGTGAGCAGAGCGGCGGCGGCCACCGGTGCGATCAGCCCTCGCATGGAGATCACGCTAGAACCACCGTTTCCCACCGAGCCACCCAGCGGTACGAATCAGCATGAATCATGCGGAGCTCTCCCTGACCACATGGATGCGCCACGACGGCAGCAGCTCGTCGATCAGCGCCTCGGTCTCCGGCGCCATGCCCCCGCCATACGGGTGCGAGGCCGACCTCCTGGTCAGCCCGTCGACCACGGCACGCATCCGCCCCAGATCGCCCGTGGCGTGCGTGGCGCGCAGCAGGTCGCGCCAGAGACCCTCGTCGTCGGCCGCCAGCAGCAGCCCGGCGCGCACGGCCGCGACGGCCTGGTCGGTGTCGCCGTGCGCGAGCCTGATCTCGCACAGCCGGTGCGCCGCGTCCGCGACCCCGGCCATGACGTCGTACTCCAGCTCGTCGGCCGCCAGCCACGCGTAGCGCCCGTGCGGCCGCCCGCTCAGCAGCGGCCCTCTGACCAGCCCGAGCGCCTTCTCGATGAGGACGGCCCGCGCCGTCTCGTCGCCGTGCGACCGGCGTACCAGCTCGCGGAAGAGCGACCAGTCCGTGCGCACGCCGGGCCCGAGCCTGAGGCGGCCCGCCTCGTCGGTGAACAGGTGCTCCTCGCCCAGCCACTCGGCCACCCTGGCGATCGTGGCGTCGCGGACCATCGACTGCACGCCGCGCGGCCACAACACCCCGCCGAGCACCACGGGGTGCACGCCGCCCGGATGCGTGGCCAGGTACACCAGCAGCTCGGTGGCCAGCGTCATCCTGCCCTCTTCCAGGGCGTCCGGGCCGACGATCTCGATCGGGCCGAGCATCCTGACCTCCACGGCGGGAGGTTGCAGCGACTCCAGCGGCTCGGGGTCGGGTACGGCCTCGCCGCCCAACTCCTCGGCCGTGGCGAACAGGTCGACCAGCGCCTTGTAGTGGCGTCGGGGCAGCAGTTGCGCGGTCACCTCGAAGCCGAGCTCGTCGATCCTGGCCTTGCCGTCGTCGGTGACGCGCAGGGTCCAGGTGGCGTGCGGCACCTCCCCGGTCACGACATATCCCGCTGTGTCCTTGCGGGCCAGGGCGGCCAGCCTGCGCGCCTCCTCCTGCGTGGGCGCGACGGCGGACAGCAGGTAGTGGGCGTCGCGCGGGCTGCCGTTGACGCGGCCGGTGAGCACCTCCTGGCGCGGCGCGGCCGTCGCCTCCAGCTCGGGCAGCACCTCTGACAGGCTGGAGACGGCCCTGATCCGGTCGGGGGCGATCGCGGTCAGCTCCTCGCCGAAGCCGACGAGGGTCACCCGCATGCGGTCGGACCAGCGGTTGGTGGCCAGCTCCACGGCGAGCGCCGCCAGGGCGGCGGTGGTCTGGGGGCCGCGCACGTTGATCAGGCCCTGGGCCGCCTCCAGGTCGACGAGCACGCGGCCCTGGCCGTCGGTCCCTAGCGTGACCAGGCCTGGATAGGGAGCGCCGCCCGCCTGCGCGTGCCCATGGTCGCGGCCGCTTCGTGACCCGCTGGCATCGGATTGAGCCTCGCTCCCGGCCCACGAGCTCCTCCGCTCCTCCAGGAGCCTGCCCTCGTGGGCGGCCAGGCGCCAGACCTGGCCGCCGTCCTGGGCCACCCAGGGGGCTGGGGCCTCGGGGTCGGGCGGGTGCACCCAAAGGTCGAGGGTGCGTGACGACAGGTGCGCGCCGTACACGGTGGGGGGCGTGCGGCCCTGGGCGGCCAGTTCGGTGCCGAGGAGGCGCAGGCCGATGTCGAGCATGCGGGTGCCCGGGGCGTCGGCGCCCAGCCTGAGGGCGACCTCGGCCTTGGCGGCGTCGTCTCTGGGGCGGACGACGCGGTGGCCGAAGGCTCGGCGCCAGAGCTGCTCGCGCCTCCTTCTGCCGAGGATGACGAGGAGACCGGCGGCGGCCAGGGAGGCGCCCGCGAGGTAGTCGACGAGGTCGAGCGCGGGGCTCTGCTCCTCGGGCTCCTGCGCGATGGGCTCCTGCGCCTTGGGCTGCTGGGTCTTGGGGGCTTGGGCTGTGGGGGCTTCTGCGGGTGTTTTGACCGGTGTCTTGGTGGGGGTCTTTTCTGGGGTTTTTGTGGGGGTTGCGACTGGGGTTTCTGCGGCTTTGTCGGGCTTTATCGGCTTGTGTTGCTGCCGTTCCTCCTCCGGCGTACCCGGGTGTTGTCTGAGCGTCGTCGCCCGCGCCTGACCCGCCGGGACGACGTGCACGTTGCGCGCGTCGTCCGGCATGTCCAGCACCCAGCCCGGCCGGATCAGGTCGGCCATGTGCAGCCTCGTCCCGTCCGGCTGCTCCTTGTGCTGGTTGAGCCGGTAGATCTCGGGATAGCGCCGCCCGTCCCCCAGGCACTTGTCCGCGATCTCCCACAGGCTCTCGTGGTGCCGCCCGTGTGGCGGCTGCACGACGTACACCTTCTTGGCCTTCTGCGTCTCCATCACCTGCTCGACCACCGGCGCCGCGTAGGCCATCGTCGTCATCCCCTGCGACGGCGGCGGGGCGAGCCTGGCGATGGGCACGGCGACCGCCCCGGCGGTGAACAGCAGCAACACCGCCGAGACGAGCTTGTTGGCCAGCGCCTGCGTCCCCCCGGACAGCGGCACCCTGGCGGGCATCCCGACCCTGCGCACCCCGGCGTACATCTCGACGATCACGCAGACCAGCAGCTGGAACCAGGCCAGCCACACCAGCAGCACCAGCACGGCCACGATCACGCTCGGCCCGAGCCTGGTGGTCAGCAGGTCGAGGTCGAGCAGCTCGGGAGAGACCGGCGGCCCGACGAACCTGAGCAGCGCGTACGGCACGCCGCCCACCAGCGCCACGAGCACGACCAGCGCGCCGAGCCCGGCGAACACGTCACCCGGCGTGCGCTTGGCAGGAATGCGAACAGGCACCCGCCTGGCCATCGGCTCTCCTTCCTTCGTTCCCAGGGTCCGCGCTCGCCGACCGCCGGGCCATCGAGTGGTCGTTTTCGGTCTGGATCACCGCGCGTCCGGCGCCGCCGTCGCCTCCCCCTCCATCTCGGAGCCGGGGAAGCCGAGCGCGCCCAGGAAGAAGGCGGTCCACTTCACCCGCACCGCGACCGTCACCTCGGCCTGCGCGCCGCCGACCGTGCACGCGCCCATGGTCACGCCGTCGCCTTTGACCATCTCGGCCGCGCGATCGCAGACCTCACCCTCGCCGAGCAGGCGTGCCGTACCCGTGGCTCTGAGATGTTCGACGTCGATGCGGTCGGCCCCGGCTCTGGCGGCCTGCTCGGCGACGTCGGCCGCGCGCAGGCGGGCGTTGATGGCGGCTCCGCCGTCCACGAGCAGCCCGGCCAGCAGGAAGACGACCACGGAGAACAGGACGGTGAAGACCGACATGGACCCGCGTTCCGCGCTCATTCCACCCTCCTGAACTGCTCCAGGGGGACGACGGACGTGCCGGTGAGCTGCTTGGTCGCGTCGAACCCGAGGAAGGACAGGTCGAGCTGGCAGGTCACCTCGGCGTTGACCTGGCCGCCCTCCTTCCAGCTGGATCCGGCGAGGGAGACCGTGCACTGGTCGGCCATCTGGCCCTCAGCCGCCGCCTGCGCGTCGGCGAACGTGCGTTGCACGGAGGCGGCCCTGGCGGCGTCGCGGGCCGCGCCGTTCGCCTCGCCCTGCGCCTCGACCAGCCGTCCCGCACCCACGAGGAACATGAGGAACAGCAGGAAGACCGGCGCGAGCATCACCGTCTCCACCGCCATCGACCCGCGCTCGCTCATCCGCACGCGCCGCTCCCGTCGTCCGGGCGGAAACACTCGACGGGCCCGCCGAAGCGGGAGGTGATCGTGAAGGTGAGCTCGGGCAGCAGCGGGATCACCTGGACCGCGCTGCCGGTCACCGTCACGAACCGCTCGTTGACGCCCTCTTCCGTCGCCTTGACGTCGGGGTTGGACAGCAGCTTCGGCCCGATGGCGCGCACGATGTCCATGGCCTTGTTCTCCGCGTCCGTCTCCCAGCCAGAGGAGTCGTACGGCGCCGCCCTGGCGACCCGCGCCGCCTCGCGCGCGGCCGCGTCGGCCACCTGGCGGCCGTGGAACCACAGCGCCATCTGCACGATGAGCAGCACGGTCGCCAGGATGACCGGCATGAGCAGAGCCAGCTCGATGACGGTCGCGCCCCGGTCCTTCCGCGTCACTCCTTGCCGCCGCCCCCGCCGAAGCTGTTCTGGATGTCGCCCTGTTTCTGCTCGACCAGCGTCTTGATGAGCGTGGCCAGGCCCAGGGCGACACCCGCGATGATCGCGGTGATGATCACCCATTCGACGGCTGAGGCGCCTCTGGTCGGCGCGGTGCGTGCGCGGTGGATGCGTACCGACAGGCACGCCACCAGGTAGACGATCCACGGGTGGTTCATCACGACCCCAACATCTTCATAGCGGCGGGAAAACTGAGAAAGATCACGAAACCGGCGCAGAGCAGGAGCTGGGCGACGAGCATCGACTGCGAACGTTCGCCCGCGCGCCCCTCGATCTCGGCCAGCTCGCGGCGGCGCAGCGTGGCCGCGCGGGCGGTGAGGGAGGCGCGCACCTTGGCGCCGTCGTCGGCGACCAGGCCGAGCGCGGCCGACAGGTCGCGCAGCTCGTCGACGTTGATCTCCTCGCCGAGCTGGCCGAGCGCCTGCCACGGGGTGATGCCGACGATGCGGGCGCCGTTGAGCGCCTCCCTGATGCGGGACATGGCCCAGTTGGGCTGCTCGCCGCTGACCGAGACGGCCATCATGAGCGCTTCAGGCACGCCGCGGCCACCGGCGAGGTTCATGGAGACCAGGTCGAGGAAGGCCCCCACCACATGCCTGAAATCTCGGCGTTTGGCGGCAGCATCCCGGCGGATCTGCAGGTCGGGCAGCAGGAAGAAGACGAACGAGACGACGACCGCCGCCCAGAACGGGATGGCCAGCGAGGTTCCCCACTCCATGAGCACCAGCCAGCCGAGCAGCACGGGGAACGCCAGCAGCCCGGCGACGGCCAGCAGCACCTTGGTGGCGAGGAACCCCTCGAAGGAGCGGCCGACCAGGGTGAGGTCGGCCTTGATGCTCCTCGCCTCCCAGCCGCGTGCGCCGTAGACACGGGCCAGCCGTACGCCGAGGCCACGCCTGAAGGGGCTGACGTCCTCGTCGGGGAGGACGAGTTGCAGGCGCGGCGCTCCGGCGTCCTCGCGGACGGCGTCGAGCGCGAGCAGGCGCGCGACCAGGCCGGGACGGGCCGGGAAGAGCGCTCTCAGCAGCAGGAACAGGCCGAGCCCGAGGGCTCCCCCGCTCAGGACGCCCTCAACCATGACCGCCTCCCATCAGCAGCCGGGTCGGCTTGTCGAACCTGGCCAGGCGGCGCATCCAGGCGAACCCGGCGCCGAACAGCCCGGCCACGACCAGCAGGACGGCCTGGCCGAGCAGCGAGCCGTACTCGGCGACGTAGGACGGGTTGAAGACGATCAGGAGCCCGGCGAACACCAGCGCGGTGACCACGACGATCTGCACGCTGCGCCGGGTGGAGCGACGTTCCGCCTCGACGCGGCGGCGCATGTCGAGCTCCTCGCGGGCGGAGACGGCGAGCGCGCCGAGCACGTCGCGCAGGCCGGGGCCGCGCAGCTTGGAGTTGAGGATGAGCGCGGCGATCACCAGGTCGGCGGACGGGTCGTCGAGCTCGTCGGCGAACAGCCTGAGCGCGTCCTGCAGCGCCATCCTGGTGTGCAGCCGGTCGACCATGGCTCTGAGGTGGGGGCGGAGCTCGGGGGCCGCGGCCCTGATCGAGCTGGGGATCGCCTGCTCCAGGCCGGCGGCGCCGGCGATGGTGTCCCTCAGCGACTCCGTCCAGGCGGCGAGGCCTTCCAGGCGGTGCATGGCCGCGCGTTCCTCCTTGGCGCCGCCGGACATTCCCCGCCAGGCGAACACCAGCAGGACGGCTCCGGCCGCCATGACCGGCCATCCGGTGACCACGAGGATCAGCGCGGCGCTGCCTCCGGCGATCGCCGCCCTGGTCGAGAGCGCTTTCAGGATTTGTCGCCCATTGGTGGGCTTGTCGGGTCGGGGGCGCAGGCCGTACACGGCCAGGATGAGCAGGAACAGGCCGCCGCCGGCTGCGGCGCCCGACAGGATCGTCAGCGGGTCGAGAGTGATCATCACCAGCCCTCCAGCTCGGCTTGGACGGGGGCATGGGGTACGGCTGCGCCGGTCGGGCCTGGCGCGAACACCTCGCTGGACAGGACGCGGCCGTCGACGCCGTTGACCTCGCGGATGCTGGAGACGTAGCGGCGCAGGGTGCCGCCCCTGCTGTAGTCGTTGCGCTTCTCGATGAAGACGACGAAGTCGATGGCGCCGGCGATGAGCATGTGCGTGGCCTCGATGGGAAGGCGCTCGCTGGCCTGCAGGGCGTAGGTGGAGATGCGGTTGAAGACCTCCATGCTGCTGTTGGCGTGGATGGTCGACAGGGAGCCGTCGTTGCCCTGGGTCATGGCGTTGAGCATGGTGACGATCTCGTCGCCCAGGACCTCGCCGACGATGACGCGGCTCGGGTTCATGCGCAGGCTCCGCCGTACGAGCTCGGCCATGGTGATCTCGCCCTGGCCCTCGGAGTTGGGGAGGCGTTGTTCGAAGGCGACGACGTTGGGGTGGAGTTCGGGAAACTGGTCGAGGCCGAGTTCGAGCGCTCTTTCCACGGTGATGAGGCGTTCCGCCGGGGGGATCTCGTTGGCGAGCGCTCTGAGCAGGGTCGTTTTACCGGCATTGGTGGAACCGGCGATCATGATGTTCTTGCGCGCTCTCACTGCTGCAGTAAGAAACGCCTCGATCTCCGGATTTATCGTGCCGTTGCCTACTAGATCGGAAAGGAACACCTTGCCCATGCGGGCTCTACGGATGGAAACCGCCGGCCTGAGGGTCACGTCCATCACGGCGCTCAGCCTGGAGCCGTCGGGGAGCCTCAGATCGAGCTGGGGGTTGGCGGTGTCGAACGGCCTGCTGGACAGCCCGGAATAGGCGGCGAGGATCTGGATCAGCTCGATGAGCTCCTCGTCGGACTCGGCGACCGGCTCGCGCATGATCTCCTGGCCGTCGGAGTAGCTGACGAAGACGCGGTCGCAGCCGTTGATGTCGATGTTCTCGACGTCCTCGTCGTCGAGCAGCGGCTGGAGGCGGCCCACGCCGAACAGCGCCGCATGGATTCCGGCCGCCAGGCCCTCCTCCTCCTCGATCGTGGGAGGGGTACGGCCCAGCCCGATCTCGTTGCGCGCGTGCTCCTCCAGGACCTGGGAGATGAGGGCTCTGGCGAACTGGCGCTCGTCCTCGCCCGACATGGGCGGGATGGCGTTGGACTGGTCGAGGCGGCGCTGGTGGGCCAGGCGGTCGCCCACCTCCTGGCGGAACCGCTTGACGAGCGTGTGGTCGATCATCGCGCCCCCCTGACCTGGGCCGACAGCCGCCCGGCGAGTTCGCGTGCCGTACGGATCAGGAGGGATCTGTCGAGCCTGCCGCCCCACTGGCCGCGCAGGAGCTCGGCGCCCTTGGGGTCGTAGGCGAGGCCGTGCACGTGGGCCACGTGCTGGCCGACGATCCTGCGCACGTCGTCGATCGAGGACTTGTACTGGCGTGGGTCTGCGATCACCACGACGGCGTCCGCCTTGCTGATGGCGAGCCGTTCGCGCAGGTGGGCGACGTGGTCGAGGCTCGCCCTCGTGATGAACACGGTGTGCGCGGCCTCGGCGATCAGGTCGCCGAGCTCGGGGTGGGCGCCCATCCTTCCGCAGTCGGCGAGCACGTCGGCGTTCGGCACGGCGGCGAAGGCGCGGCCCAGCGGGCCCCACATCCAGGTCAGCCCGGCGGCCTGCTCCCCGTGGGTGACGCCCGCAAGGATGTCCAGCCCGCCGACGATCTTCTGGGTGTGCTCGTGCAGCTGGGCGGGCTCCAGGCCGCGCCTGGCCGTTGCGCCGAGCGTGAGCAGGCCGCGGCCGGGGTTGATCACGCCGCCGTCGGCTGCGGGCAGCCGGTAGGCGAGGTCGCCGCCCGCCGGGTCGCACTCGGCGAGCAGCACGGGGCGCGGCCACACCGCTGCCAGGGCCGTCGCCGCCGTCGTGACGCCCGGCGCGCCCTTGTCGGCGGCCAGAACTATCAGCGCCACCTCAGCGCGCTCCCGGCAGTTCGGCGATCGCGATCTCGCCCGCTGACGCGTACCCGAGGATCTCGGGGGAGACGGACGAGTCGACGATCACGGTGACCAGCCCGGCGAGGCCGGTACGTCCTGGTTCGCCGACGCTGTGCACGAGCGCGCTCTGCGCGAGGACCCTGGCCTGGGTCTGGGTACGCCCGGGGACGTGCACGATCTGCACCCTGTCGCCTTCGTGGAGACCTGCGGGCACCTGGCCTGGTTTGAGGGCGAGCCCGACCTTCGCCTTGCCTGGGCCTAGCTCCTCGCTGGCCTTGACGGTCATCTCGCTGGTCAGGAGGGTTCCTGGGACGATCGTGACGGCGGCGAACGTCTGGATCACCTCGAACCTGCTCTTCCACGGGACGTAGGCGATGCCGGTATCGGCGATCTGCACCTCTTCGAGGGCCTGCGGGGTGATCTGCTGGCCGTTGCCGATCTGCTGGGTGACCCTGATGGCGGAGATGCGGTCGCCGCTGCGCATGACGAGCAGCGTGGTGGCCAGGGCGCCGCCGAGGATGAGGAGGACGGCCAGCGCCGCGAGCGCGGGTTTCCGCTCGCGCGGGGGGACGGGGAGCTTGCGCGCTGCAGGACCGGAGAGCGCGCCGCTCGGTCCCGTCGCGTTAACGGCGGGCTTTTCACTGGTCCTCATGGGTGGGGGGCTCCCATATTTGTGAATTACGGAATTCACGCCATTATGTGCACCCGATTGGGGGGACGGGGCTCAAATGCGAGGACCCATGCTCGTTTCGCAGGTGGGACACTGTCAACAAGAATTGAACTAAACCCATTGTTTTGTTTGAGTTGCCGGGTATCGCTATTCCGTGATATCTGTCACTTGAATCACATTTATCACTTTATTCTCTGTCGTGTCTTCCTGAACTCATTCAAACTGTGACATCCTTGCGGCATGGCCCGGCTGCGCGGGGAGCGATTTCGCCCCTTCTTCGCCCGTTTGGGGGTACGGCTGCGCCGCTCTGCGGCTGAGTCGCCGTTGGTGGGGCGGGTGACGGGCGGGCTGCATCGGGCGGCTACGAACCTGGCTGAGGTCACGTCCGAAATGAACGCGTACGCAGGGCTCCTTGAGGAGAAGGCCGGGGAGCTGCGAGAGCGCACCCGCCGCACGTCAGACCACTGACCCTGAGGCCTTGGGCAGGGGTTCTCCACAGGTTATCCACAGGATTTGCCGGGTTGTCGGGCAAAATCTCCTCCCGTTTTCCACAACCCTGAGCGTTGTCCACAGGCCTTGGGTCATCACCGTGCGTTATCCACACCTGGCGGATTCCATACCCGTGCCGTCAACCCGGACGCCTAACCTCCTCGATGGCGCTACGTTGACGCCGACCTACGCCCACCCCCACCCCCACCCACCCACCCACCCCTACCCCAACCACCCACCCCACCCACCCCACCCCCGCCATCAGCCTCCAACCCCAACCCCGATCTCAGCCCCAACCCCAACCCCAACCCCAGCCCCCGCCATCAGCCCCAACGCACCGCCTTCCACCCGCCCCCACCCCCGACCTCAGCCCTAGCCCCCGCCTTCAGCCCCAACGCACCGCCTCCCGCCCAACCCGACCGCCGCCTTCCGCCCCAACGCCAACCTCAGCCCAACCCGGCCCTGCCTTCGGCCCCAACCCCGCCCCTCCGCCTCACTCCGCCCACCCCACTACCCCCGCTCTCACCCGACCGCCCCCATCTCCCGCCCTTCACCCGACCTCCACCCCACCAGCGAGCACCCCCACTCCCCCGCCGAACCCCGAGGAGACGGCATATGCGGATCATGCTCACCGTGCTCGACGAGCGCGGCGATCGTGACGTCATCGTGGAAGGCGACCCCCACACCACAGTGGCCCAGGTCGCAGAAACCCTGACCAGCACCGACGAACCCCTGGCCAAGGTCGTCCGCCTGACCCGCACCCGCGCCCCCTACGGCATGTCCACCCCCTCCACGACAACCCCCACCCCCCGTCCCCCAGACCGCGACGACCGCCTGAGCCACGACGACGGCCCCACCCTGTGGCGCAACGGCAAAACCCTGGACCCAAGAGCCCCAGCAAGAGCAGTCCTCCACGACGGCGACCGAGTAGCCCTGACCCCCGACCTCGCCCGCAGAACCGTCATCGACGAACCAGGCGGCGTAGCCGAGATCCGCGTAGTAGGCGGCCCAGGCGCAGGCTCCGTACACCGACTGGGCCTGGGCGTCCACGTCATCGGCTCCGACACCACCTGCGCGATAGCCGTACCCGACCCCACACTGCCCCCCGAAGCCGCAATCCTCCGCATAACCCCAGAAGCCATAACCATCGAACCCGTCCGCCACGCACCCCCCGCCCCAAGGCTCAAACTCAAGGGCCGCTACGCAGAAGACGTAGCCGACCTGGTAGAACGCGCCGAACGAGCCTCCCACCCCACCCCGATCAACCAGGCCTCCACCCACCCATCCCCAGGGCGACGCACCCCCGACCCGCACGACCCGTCGCCCCGCACCACACCGGCAAGCGACCCCAGACGGCGCGACCCCGACGACCCATCGGGACACAAGCCGTCAGCACGCGACCCCAAGCGCCAAGCCCCCGACTCCCGCGACCCATCAGGACGCGACCCCAGGCGACGCGCCCCAGAGGATCTTGCCCCCACCCCCCGCACCGGCACCGTCGCCCACCAACCGCTCCTGGCCGACCACCCCCTCACCGACCCGGCGGACTGGCCGGAACACGCCCTCCTGACCTGCGGCTCCTCCCTCCTCTCCCTCACCGCCATCGAGCCACCCGACGCCCACCTGGCCCCCCGCCCAGAAGGCGGCGTCGCCTACAACCGACCCCCCAGACTCCGCCGCCCCGAGCCGGAACGCCACCTGGAACGCCCCCAGGAACCACGCAGATCCGACGGCATCCGCCTCCAACTCCTGGCCGCCCTCCTCCCAGCCGTCCTGGGCGTCACCCTGGCCCTGGTGCTCGACCAGTGGTACTACCTGCTGATCGCCTTCATGACCCCGCTCATCATGATCGGCCAGTGGTTGAGCGACCGCCGCCACGGCCGCAAGCAACACCGCCAAGCCCTCAAACAGTTCAAGATCGACATCACCGACTTCAACGAGGCCCTCGAAGAAGCCAGGCACCAGGACGAGCTCACCCGCAGATCCGACGCCCCGGACCCGGCAGAGCTCCTGCTCACCGCCACCGGCCCCCGCCGACGCCTGTGGGAACGCAGGATCCACGACCCCGACGCCCTCAGGCTGCGCGTGGGCCTGTCCGACCTCCCGGCCAACCTCGAGATCACCGAAGAGCACGGCGACCCCGTGGACCCCCCGCTCTGCCACGCCGTACCCGTCGCCCTGCCCATGCGCCGCCTCGGCGTCGCCGGCGTGACCGGCCCGCGCGGCACCGCCACCGCCCTGGCCAACTGGCTGATCGGCCAGGCAGCCACGCTGCACAGCCCGCGCGACCTCGCCGTCGTGGTCCTGTCCGCCCACGCCGACGGCCACGAACGCTGGGGCTGGGTGCGCTGGCTCCCGCACTGCACCCCGCACAGCGGCGAGGACTGCGTCTCCCTCATCGGCGCCGACCCGGAAGGCGCCGCCCGCAGAGTGGGCGAACTCGCCACCCTCATCGACGAACGCCTCAACACCACCATCCCGGACTTTGGCAAAACCCCCACAGGCTGGGACGACCTAGGCGGACCGGAAACCCCGAAGGAACAGGCTTTCGCCACCTACGACGAGCGCCCGTACGACGTCCTGGTCATCCTCGACGGCGCCCAGGTACTGCGCGGACTCCCAGGCATGCCCCAGGTCCTCCGCCAGGGCCCCCGAGCCGGCGTCTACACCCTGGCCATCGACGACGACCAGCGCCTCCTCCCCGAGGAGTGCGCAACCGTCGCCACCTGCGCCCCGGACGGCCTGGTACGGCTGCGCGGCGGCGGCCTGGACGCCCTGGGCCCGATCCTGGCCGACCAGGTGTCCGAGTCATGGTGCGACCGCCTGTCCAGAGCCCTGTCCCCGATCCGCGACGTGAGCCGAGACGACCCAGCAGGCCAACTCCCAGAAGCAGCCCGCCTCCTGGACCTCCTGCGCCTCCCCACCCCGACCCCCGCAGAACTGGCCTCCCGCTGGACCCCCCAAGGCTCAACCAAGGCTCTGATCGGCATAGGCCCAGAGGGCCCGTTCACGATAGACCTCACCCTGGACGGCCCTCACGCCCTGATCGCAGGCACCACAGGCGCAGGCAAGTCAGAGCTCCTCCAGTCCCTGATCTGCTCCCTGGCCGTAGCCAACCGCCCCGACCAGCTGACCTTCGTCCTGATCGACTACAAGGGAGGAGCGGCCTTCAAGGAGTGCGTACGGCTCCCGCACACGGTCGGCATGGTCAGCGACCTGGACGCCTATCTGACCCGCCGAGCCCTGGACTCCTTGGCCGCCGAGATCAAACGCCGAGAACGCCTCCTCCTGAACGCCGACGCAAAAGACATAGACGACTACCAAAGCCTCCTCTCCACCACCCCCTCAAGGCTTCCAACAGCCCACCCCCGCCCACCGCAAACCCTCACCCCATTCCGCCCCAAGCCCTCCACCAACCCCACGGATTCCTCCCCCTCAAACACCCCCTCACCCAGCCCGTCCACCGCCACCCCGCCCTACCCGCAGACCCCGCCTCGGCCCGACACCCCGCCTCACTCGCAGACCCCGTCCGAGCCCCGACCCGGCACCCCGTCCGACCCACAGACCCCGTCCCAGCCCCGACCCGGCACCCCGTCCGACCCGCAGGCGCCGTCCCAGCCCCGGCCCGGCACCTCCCCTACTCACGCGCAGGACTCATCTCAGCCTCGGCCCAACGCCTCTCCAGCCTCCGCGTTCGACGCCTCCCCGGCACGGCCGTTGGACGAGCCTTCGCCCCGCACAGGCGCCTGGGTCGCCGCCTTCCGCAACACCCCGGCGAGCCGTCTCTTCGACAAACCCACGACCCGCGCAGCGTTCTCCCAACCACCCGACCAACCCACGCCGGCCCGAGAGCCACTCCCCCGCCTGGTGCTGATCATCGACGAGTTCGCGGCCCTCGTAGCCGAGCTCCCCGACTTTGTCAGCGGCCTGGTCGACATCGCCCGCAGAGGACGCTCCCTGGGCATCCACCTCATCCTCGCCACCCAACGCCCAGCCGGAGTCGTCACCGCCGACATCCAGGCCAACACCTCCCTGCGCATCGCCCTGAGAGTGACCGAACCAGCAGAATCCACAGACGTCATCGACCTCCCAGACGCCGCCCACATCTCCAAGTCCACCCCAGGCCGCTGCTACGTGAAGTCAGGCTCAGGCACCGCGCAAGCCGTACAGACAGCCAGAATCGGCGGCAGAAGCGGCACAACCCACCTAGCCCGCCCGGTAAGAGTCATCGACCTCAACTGGCGCACCCTAGGCAAGCCCCTCCCCCCACCCCAGGAGACCACCGACGACTCCGTAGTGACCGACCTGACGACCCTCACGAACGCCCTCATAGAGGCAGCCCACCTGTCCAACACCCCCACCCAGCCCAGCCCCTGGCTGGACCCCCTCCCCACCCACATCGTCGTCCCCTTCCCCACCCGACCCCAAGAGGCCCCATCCCCTCTGGACGCGATGGACGCGATGGACGCGACGGACCCGACGGGCGCGACGGGCGCGACGGGCGCGACGGGCGCGACGACGGCCACCAACCCCACCGAAGCGGCAGATGCGTCCCCAGGCCTCAACACACACCCCCAAGGCCTGCCCGTCCGCCTCACCCGCGCAGAAGGCCCCCCAACCCCCGACGATCACTGGCCAGAAGTGGAGCCGCTGCAGTTCGGCGTGACCGACCTCCCCTGGGCCCAGGACCGCCGCCCCCTGACCCTGGACCTCGAACACGGCGGCCACCTCCTCATCGCCGGCGCCGGCCGCAGCGGCAGGTCGACAGCCCTCCGCACCCTCGCAGGCGCGATCGCCGCACACACCTCCCCAGCCGACGTCCACATCCACGCCATCGACTGCGGCTCAGGCGCCCTGCTCCCCCTCGTCGCCCTCCCCCACTGCGGCGCCGTAGTCACCCGCGACCAGCTCGACCGCGTAGAACGCCTCCTCGCCAGACTCCGCGCCGAGATCGGCCGCCGCCAGCAACTCCTCGCCGAAGCCGGCCACGCGTCACTGGCCGAGTACCGCCGAGCCGGACACCGCCTGCCCTGGCTGGTCCTGATGCTCGACCGCTGGGAGGGCTACGTCGCCGCGTTCGAGGGCTACGACTACGGCAGGCTGACAGAAGCCCTGCTCCAACTCCTCCGCGAAGGTGCCGCCGTAGGGCTGCGCGCAGTGGTGACCGGCGACCGTTCCGCATTGCTCGGCCAGGTGTCCACGGTCTTCGACGACCGCCTGCTCCTCCGCCTCGCCGACCCAGCCGACTACGGTCTTGCGGGCTTCCCCATCAAGGACCTCCCCACAACGATCCCCCAGGGCCGAGCCCTCACCCTGGGCGAACACGGCATAACCGAAAGCCAGATCGCCCTCCTGGCCGCCGACCCCTCCGGCCCCGCCCAGGTAGCCACCCTCCAGTCCCTGGCCCGCCAAGCCTGGACCCCCACAAACCCCCACACTCCCGCGACACCCACGGGCTCCCCAACCCCGCCAACCCAGCCCAACCCCACGACGCCCGCACGCTCCCAAACCCCGCCAACCCAGCCCAACCCCACGAGGCGCGCAGGCTCCCAAACCCCGACAGCCCAGCCCGACCCCGCGATGCCCACCAGCACCGAACCCAGCACACCCTTCACCGCCATCGAAGACCTCCAGACCGCCCACAGTGCGGCAGCAACCATCGGCGATCAGCCGGACGCAGGCACAGAGCCGAATGGACGACGGCGGTGGTTGTGGGACGGCGAGCCACCCCTCCGCGTAGACGCCCTCCCCATGCGCATAACCGCACGTCAAGCCCTGGACCTGACCCCAGGGTTCACCAACCCGTCCCCCCTATGGGCCCTACTGGGCGCGGGCGGCGATTCGCTGGCGCCGCTCGGGATCGACCTGCTCACCCAGGGCCCAGGCGCGGTCATAGCCGGACCCACCCGCTCCGGCCGTTCCTCCGTCCTGCTCACCGCCGCAAGATCCCTGATCGCGTACGGCACGCCGGTCATCGCCGTCGTCCCCCGCCGCAGCCCGCTACGCGACCTGGAAGGAGCCCTGGCCGTACTGGACGGCAACGGCACCGGCCTCCAAGACCTCATCGCCGACAGGGAGCGCTACGTCGTGATCGTCGACGACGCCGAGCTGATCAACCCCGACGCCCCCCTGGGCCTGGTGCTCGACGACATCCTCAGAACCGGCAGGGACGGCGAACACGGCCTCATCCTCGCCGGAGCCACAGGCGACCTCGCCACGGCGTACCGCGGGTTCGTAGCAGAGACCCGCAAGTCCCGCACCGGCCTGTTGCTGTCGGTGCAAAGCCCAGCCGACGGCGACCTGTTCACGGTACGGCTCCCGCGCGGCGCAGTGGGCGGCCCCCCGGGACGCGGCCTCCTGGTAACCATGGGCGCCCTAACCCCCATCCAATCCGCCCTCCCCACCCCGTAACCCCAACCCACGACCTCCAGCCCCGCCCCGCAACCCTCAGCCCGCGCCCCACCTCACGACATCCTCCCGCCCGCTCACGCACCCCACCCATAGCGCACCCGTACTCCATGGCACGCCTCTCCCCCGAACGCCTCCGCAGAGCGGGGGCCCGCACCCTCTCGATGGGGTGCCGCAGCGGACCTCATGTCCGCACGCCTTGCCGTCCGACTGGCTATACGGGAGGGACGAGGACGAAATAGCGCTCGACCAGCGCCTTGTCGCCACTCACCTCAAGCTGTTCCGCTGGGAGTCTGTGCCACAGGACCAGCATCAGGTCCGACGCAGTGCCTGCCAACGCCACCTCCGCCCCTCCGGGTGAAGCAGGCCGGTCCACACCCGAGCTGACGGACATGTGCACGTCGGGGCCGTCGAACGTGACGGTCCAGGTGGAGGGGCCGTCGGTTTGGCGGAAGATGTACCGCTCGCCGTCCCCAGGTGGGGCCTGGGTCCAGATGCGTCTGGCTGGGGCCATCACTTCGAAGGTCTGCGTGACGGCGTCGGCGGCCAGTTCCGGGTGGATGGGGGTTGGGGGTGTGATGGTGTTCTCGGCATCCCATCGGTGGATGGCGGCCTCGATGGTCTGCATGCGGAGCCAGAAGCCGACGGTCTGCTCCGGGGACCAGGTCCAGACCTTCTCTGATGGGTCGGTGGTGGCGAACACGCTGGTGAGCGTGGCGGCGCCCTCGACGCAGTAGTCGACGAGCGCTGTCGGCAGTGGGCCTCGGTGGGGTGTCTGGCCTGGGATTGGCCAGCCGGTGCGGTCGGCTGGCGGGTTGTAGATGGACGGGTCGTCGTGCTCCGGTGCGGTGGAGGAGCGTTCGCGGATGACGTGGGTCACGTAGCGGTGGACCATGCCCAGGTGCAGGGCCAGATCGGCCATCGACCACTCGGGGCAGGAGGGGACCATCGGGGCTTCACCGCTCTGGGCCACCGTACGGATCACCGTTGTGAACGCTTGGACCTCTCGCTGGAAGTGAGGAACGTAGTCCATGCCCACCACTGTGCCACTGGGCCCTCGCGCAAAGACAGCGAGTATTCGCCGCCCCCTCGCAGACGAAGGGTGTGGGGATCACGGAAGGGGCGCCCACCCTCGCGAGAGTGGACCCGAGTGAGGGCGCCCCAGGGCCTCTCCCTCGCGAGACCTCCCCCATGGGTCCCATTCGTGGGGGTGCGCCTGAGGGGGTGCGCCCGTAGGGGTGCGCCCAAGGGGTCTTCCCCGCGGGTGTGCCCAAGGGGGCGGCGCGGCAGGGCGCGGTGGCGCGGCGCGGCGGTGGCGCGGCGGTGGCGCGGCGGTGGGGGTGTGCCCATGGGGGGCGGCGTTGGGGGGTTATTTGCGGACGGTGGATTGGATTTCGTCTACCTGGAGGGTGGCGCTGGAGGACACCTCGCCTGGCGGCAGGGCGATGCCTACGTTGCTGGTCACCGTCCAATGCTGCGTGACGGTGATGGTGTAGCGGGAGCCCAGCGAGGACTTGCTGAAACGGACCCAACAGCCCGATCCTAGCGATGCCCCCTTACGGTAAACCGGGCACTGGGCCTTGCCGTCCTGGACCTGCCCTGGGCCGTTGGTGGTGATGGTTACTCGGCTGGGCCGGGCGGTGATCGTGGCGGACAGAGCCGGGAAGCCTGGTACCTCGGCGGTTACCCTCACCGGGCGGACTCTCTGGGTGCCTACCCAGGTTTCCAGGCCCACGTACGAGCGGCCGCCTGGGGGGTTGATGCGGATCACCGGGTCGGGCAGGGTGAGGTTGGCGCGGGCGATCCTGGCCAGGTCCCAGGGGTCGATGAGCTGGTCGTTGGCGGCAATGGGAGGCGTCGGACCCACGTACTTGATGAAGGGGTTCGTCGCCTGGAAGCAGGCTTCGCCCTCGGGGGTCTTGTCGTGGGTCAGCGCCCAGAAGACCTTGCCGGATTCGCCCTTGTGGGGCTCTATCTCCTTCATCCAGGCTTCCAGCCAGACCTTGGCCAGCCCGGGCATGATGATGCCGACCAGGTCGGCGATCATCTTGACGAACGCCTCCAGCTCGCCAGGTGTGAACCGGGGCTCGTACCAGCACTTGGGTGGGTCGAAGTCGGGTGGCAGGTTGACCTTGCCGCTGGGCGAGTACCCGCTGCCGTGCAGCCGCACCTGGGTCTCGATGTAGTACTGCTTGCCGTCCCCACCTCCCGTGGGATCGGCGGAGGCGGGTAAGGCCGTACAGAGGGCGACGACGAGCGTCGTCAGCAGGGCGAGCAGGCGCTTGGTCATCGGCACTCCTGGACCGTGGCGTCGGTCATGTACGCGGCCACCTGCCAGCCGCCCCCGTCGGGCTGCCGCATCAGGATCCGCATCTGGTATCGGGAGGTGGCGCGCTGGCCGAACGTCCATCGCTCGGCGCCGGAACTGATGGACTTGGTGCCGACGCGAGACTCGTCGGCGCACAGGACGAGGTTCACGCCGTTGGTGGTCGAGTGGGCCTTCAGGAGGCGGGCGCGGAGCACGCCGGTCGGCCGTACCCCCTCGCCACGCCAGCTGGCGACGGTCTGGGGGAAGACGGCCAGGCCGCTGAGTGGTTCGATCTCAGGCAGGAATGCCTGGTAGCGGCGGTCGCTCCCCTGGGCGGTGATCGCATACCACCAGGCGCGCCAGAAGTCCCCGAAGGCGCGTACGGCGGCTTCGCCGTCCCCCTTGTAGGCCGGATAGATGACCTTGAAGTCGGAGGGGAAGGCGAAGCGGGTGGAAGCAGGGCTGGGAGCCGCCGAGGAAGGACGCGGAGAAAGATCAGGAGACCCCGAAGGCGAAGCACCCAACGGCGAGGCGCCCGAAGGAGCGGCATCGAAGCCGGAGGACGCTGAAGGGGCACAGGCGGTGAGCATGAGCACCACACCCACCACCGGCCACCATCGCATCAAAAATCCCCCTATTAACGGAAATCACAGCCTACTTGCGAACCGTTGACTGGATCTCGTCAACACGCACAGTCGCCGTAGAGGAGACCTCACCCGGCGGCAGGCCGATGCCCACGTTCGTGGTCACCTCCCAGTGCTGCGTCACCGTGATCGTGTACCGCGCCCCCAGCGACGACTTGCTGAACTTGATCCAGCACCCGGAAGCCAGCGAGGCCCCCTTCTGATAAACCGGACAGTCAGCCTTACCGTCCTGCACCTGACCAGGCCCGTTGGTGGTGATCTCCACCCGCGTAGGCACAGCGTCGATGCGCGCCGAGATCTGCGGGAACCCCTCCACGAACGCCTCGACGTAGAGCGGCTCGTGCGCAGGAACCCCCACCCACGTCTCAAGCCCCACATACGACGTCCCACCGGGAGGGTTGATCGTGATCACCGGGTCAGGCAGCGTCAGGTTGGCCCGCGCGATCCGCGCCAGGTCGATCGGGTCAATGATCTTGTCTCCGCCAACACGCGGCGGCGTGGGACCGACGTACTTCCAGAACGGGTCGGTCGCCATCATGCAGTCCCACCCGGCGTCGGTCCCGTCGCTGGTCAGGAACCAGAAGATCTTGCCGGACTCCCCCGAGTGCGGCGCGATCTCGGCCAGAGCCTTCTCCTTCCACGGCCCGGCCTCCTTCTGCCCGTCCGGGTCGTGGTGCATCGCGAACCACACCCGCTCGATGAAGTCCTTCATCTCCTCGTAGTTGTACTCAGGCTGGTACCAGCACTTGGGCGGGTCGAACCCCGGCGGGACGTTCACGTGCCCGCCGCCCTTGTGATAGCCGGGCCCCTGCAGCCGCACCAGGTTCTCGACGTAGTAGTTCTTCCCGTCACCGTCGGCCTGAGCCGGTACGGCGAGCGCGCCTAAAACGCTCACCAGCACGACCATGACCGCGAACAGCCGCTTCATCTTCCGCACTCCTTCGCGGGCAGGCTCTGGAATCGCGAAACGCGCCATCCGTCGGTGAGGGACATCACGATCCGCATCTTGTAGTGCGATCCCCACCCGGTCCTGCCGTTCGCACGCAGGCGCGTCTCGTCCGCGCAGACGACGAACGCGACACGGGTGGGGGTCGCGGAAAGCAAGGTGAGTTTGTCGGCCTTGACGGTCCCGGCGGGTTTGGCGCCGACGGCCGTCCAGGTGCCGACCGAGGTGACGAAGTCCTTGGTGTCGCCGTAGGGGTCGGTGAGGTCGAGGTAGGAACGGTAGGACGCGTCGGTCGCCCAGAAGGCGCGCCAGAACTCGCCGAACGCCCGCACCCCGTCCGCGCCGTCCCCGGTGTAGCCGGGGAAGTTCACCTTCAGCCCACCAGGGAGTTTTACCGGTGAAGGCTTAACAGAAGGGGAAACAGCGGCAGACACCACCGGGACAGGCGATGCAGCTGTGGCTGTGGCTGTGAAACCGTGTTCCGGCGCCGAGCAGGCCGCGGTGAGCCCCGCGGCCAGGACGACGACCATCCCCCGCTTCATCACACGGCCTGCGCGGGTACGGCCGACGGCAGCAGTTCCTCGATGAGCGCCTCGGTCTCCGGCACCAGCCGCCCCCAGTACTGGGCGTTGGCCGCCCGCTGACGCAGCGTCGACACCCAGAACTGCAGTGTGTTCATGTCCCCTGTGGCGTGCGCCGCCCGCAGCAGGTCGCGCCACAGCGCCTCGTCGCCCTCGGAGACCCGCAGCCCCGCCAGGACCGCGGTGATCGCGCCCTCAGCGTCGCCCGCGCCGAAGCGCAGCTCCCACAGCCGGTGCGCCGCGTCGGACACCCTGGCCATGACCTCCGACTCCGCCTGGTCGCCTGCCAGCCACAGGTACCGCCCCTGCGGCCGGTCGGCCAGCAGCGGACCTCTGACGAGGTTGAGCGCGTGGTCGAGCATGGCCATCTCGTTGACCCGGTCGTGCCGCGCGAGCCGTCCCAGCTCCTTGAAGATCTCCCAGTCGACCCGCACCTCGGGCCCCAGGTGGAGGCGGCCTTCGAGGTCGAGGTAGAGGTTGGGGCGCCCGTTGCTGTCGTCGCCGAGCCAGTCCATGGCCCGGTCGATGACGGCGTCGCGCACCGACTCCTCCACGCCGCGCGGCCACAGCGCGCCGGCCAGCACCCGAGGGTGCACGCCGCCGGGGTGGGTGGCGACGTAGGCGACGAGCTCCTGGCACTGGGCCAGGCGGTCCTGCTCCAGCGGGTGCGGCGCGAGCACCTCGACCGCGCCGAGCACCCGGATGTCCACCAGCGGGCGGAACCCGGCGTGCAGCTGGTGCGCGGCGGGACCGGAGGGCTCCGGGTCGTTGAGCGGCAGCCCGTCGTGGCTGGAGGCGGTCCTGAACAGGTCGATGACCTGCCGGTACTGGTCGTCGGGCAGCAGCTGCGCCTTGACGTTGAAGCCGAGCGCGGGCAGCGCCGCCTGGCCGTGCGCGTCGACCTCCCACTGCCAGACCGCGCCCGGTGTGGCCTCGCCGGCGATCAGGTAGCCGGAGGCCAGGCGCGCGCCGGTCTTGGCGAGCTCGGCCAGTCGCTGCCCCTCCTCCGGGGTGGGCGCGACGGCCGACAGCAGGTAGGTGGGCATCCAGGCCTCGCCGTACGAGCCCCTGGCCCGGCCGGTGAGGACGGAGTCCGCCCCGACGGCGGCCAGCGCCTGCTGGACCTCGGCCGTACGGGCCTCCAGCGCGGGCAGCGCCTCGGCCAGGCTGCCCGCCACCTTGATCCGCTCCGGCGCGATCAGCGCCAGCTCGGCGCCGAACCCGACCAGGACCAGGTTCATGTGGTCGGACCAGCGGTTGGTCGCCAGCTCCACCGCGACGGCCGCGAGCGCGGCGGTCGTGTAGGGCGCCGGGCCGCGCAGGTTGACGATGCCGTGCGCCGCCTCCAGGTCGACCAGGACGCGGCCGCCGTCGTTGGCGCCGATGGACACCAGCCCCGGGTAGGGGGCGAGCACGCCGGAGACCGCGTGCTCCGACATCCGCAGCCCCTCGGTCGCGTCGAGCCGCCAGACCTGGCCGCCGTCGACGGCGGTCCAGGGCGCGGGCGCCTCCTTGTCGCCGGGGTGGATCCACAGGTCGAGGTGGGTACTGGCGAGGAAGGCGCCGTAGACGGTCGGCGGGGTACGGCCCTGCTGTCCGAGCTCCTTGTTGAGGTGGCGCAGCCCCAGGTCGAGCAGCCTGGTGCCCTGGACGTCCGCGCCGAGCAGCATGGCCTTCTCGGCCAGCGCGCCAGGCCCGGAGGGCAGCGGCACCCGGCGGCCGAACGCCCGGTTCCACAGCTGCTCGCGACGGCGCCTGCCGAGCGCGGCGAGCAGCCCGGCGGCGGCCAGCGAGGCGGCGGCGACGTAGTCGGGCAGCGCCGACAGGTCCCAGCCCTCGTCCTGCGCGGCCTGGACCTGCGACTGAGGCTGGACGTACTCGCGAACATTCATCGTCTGTTCGGGATCGACCTGCGATTCGACCATGGACGGCATGCTCTCCATGTCGGCCTGGACGTGCGCCTGCTTGCCGCCGAGCTCGGCCGGCTTGTCCGGGTGCTGGTCCAGCGTCTCCTTGCGGCTCTGGTCGGCGTCGACGATGTGCACGTTGCGCGCGTCGTCCGGCATCTCGAGCACCCAGCCCGGCCTGATCAGGCTGGCGATGTGCAGCTTGGTGCCGTCCGGCTGGACCTTGTGCTTGTTGAGCTCGTAGATCTCCTTGTAGCGCCGCCCCTCGCCGAGGCACTTCTCGGCGATCTCCCACAGCGACTCGTGGTGCCGCCCCTCGGGCGGTTGCACGCTGTAGACCTTCTTGACCTTCTTCACCGTGGTCAGCTGCTCGACCTCGTCGTGCGCCCCGGCCTGCGCCTGCTCGGCGCTCGCCATCTGCGAGGCGGACGAGGCGGGACCTGCGGCGCTGGACACCGCGGTGGCGATCGGCGCGACCACGGCGGCCGCGGTGAACAGCAGGAGCGCGGCGGTGACCAGGCGGTGGGCGAGCGCCTGCGGCCCGCGCGCGAACGGCACCTGCGACGGCACCCCGACCCGGCGCACGCCGGACCAGAGCTCGACGAAGATGCACACGACGAGCTGCCCCCACGCCAGCCAGACGAGGATCACCAGCATGTCCATGACCGTGCTGAAGCCGACCTGCCTGGTCAGCGCTTCGAGGGAGAAGCTGGTCGGCAGCGGGTTGCCGTAGAACCTGATCAAGGCGTACGGCACGCCGCCCGCGAGCCCGAGAAGCGCGATGACGGACAGGATGCCGAGCAGGATGTCGCCGAAGGTCCGCGACTCCACACGCACGGGTTGTCTAGACATTTCCTCTTACCCCACGCCTGTCTGCGGTCCGGCGGTAATGGTGGCCGACATGGTGCCGCCCTTGATCCCCAGAACGGTCAGCAGGAACGCGTCCCACTTGATCTGGATGGAGACGGTCACCTGGTTGCCGCCGCTCACCTGGCAGCTGTTCATCACGGCCGCCGCCTCCGCGTGCGCCGAGACGATCCGCCCGGCCCTGCCGCAGGCTTCCCCTTCATTCCTGATCACGATTTTTCCGGACGAGCGCAGCTCGTCCTCGTCGATGGTGTCAGCGCCCGCCCTGGCGCCCTGCTCGGCGATGTCGGCGGCGCGCAGCCGCGCGTTCATCGCGGCTCCGCCGTCCACGAGCAGCCCGGCCAGCGCGAACATGGCGACGGAGAACAGCACCACGAAGACGGCGGTGCTCCCCCTCTCGCGCTCGTTCACCCGATCCTCCTGAACTGCTCGAGCGGCGCGACCGCCGAGGCGGTCATCTCCTTGCTCGCCGAGAACCCGAACCCGGCGACGGCGCCGAGGTCGAGCTGGCAGGTGACCTGCACGCGCACCTGGCCGCCCTGGGTCCAGTTGGTGCCCGCCATGTTCACGGCGGGCGACTTGCACGCCCCGCTCAGTGACGACCTGGCCACCTCGCCCGCCGCCCGCTCCGCCGCGCCCAGATCGCGCATCACGGAGGCGGCGCGCGCCGCGTCCCGGGCCGCGCCGTTCACCTCGCCCTGCGACTCGACCATGACGGCCGCACCGACCAGGAAGAGGATGAAGATCAGGAGCACCGGCGCGAGGAGGACGGTCTCCACGGCCATGGAGCCGCGTTCGCGGTTCATCCACACCCTCCGGAGCCGTCGTCGGGGCGGAAGCACTCGATCGGACCACCGAACTTCGAGGTGATCCTGAACGTCATTCCGGGCAGCAGGGGGACGGCCGCGACGGCGTCGCCCTGCACGGTCACGCCGCGCTGGCTGCCGTTCTCCCAGGCCTGCACGGAGACCTTGTCCAGCATCTTGGGCCCGACGGACTTGACGATGTCCTGGGCGCGCTTCGTCGCGGCGCCCTGCCAGTCTCCCGAACCGTCACCGACGCCCGCCGCGCGTGCCACGCGCGCGCCCTCCCTGGCCGCGGCGTCGGCCACCTGCCTGCCGTGAAAGATCAGCGTGAACTGGACGATCAGCAGGATGACGATCAGCACGACCGGCATGAGGATCGCCAGCTCGACGACCGACACCCCGCGATCGCCTGATTTCAGGCGTCGCCGTACCACCTCCCGCCAACGCGGCGGCAGGTGTCCGCGCAGTAGAGAGCGTGCGGTCACTGTTCGGTTATCCGCCCGTGCCGGTGCCGAAGCCCTTGCTGATCTCGGCGGACTTCGAGGTCACCAGCCCCTGGATCACCGTGGCGAGGGCCAGGGCGACACCGGCGATGATGGCCGTGATGATGACCCACTCGACGGCGGAGGCGCCGCGGCTGGGGGCGTTCTTCGCCCTTTCGACGCGCGAGGCGAGCATCGCCCGCAAGTAGATCACTACGGGTGAGTTAATCGGATTCATGGGACACGTCCCCTTTCATGATCCCAACATTTTCATGGCGGCAGGAAAGCTCAGGAAGATGAGAAACCCGGCGCACAGCAGGAGCTGGGCGACGAGCATCGACTGGGAACGCTCGCCGGCCTGGCCTTCGACTTCGGCCAGTTCGCGGCGGCGCATGGTCTCGGCGCGGGCGGCGAGCGACTGGCGCACCTTGGCGCCGTCCTCCGCCACCAGCCCGAGCGCTGAGGACAGGTCACGCAACTCGTCCAGGTTGACCTCCTCGCCGAGCTGGCCCAGGGCCTGCCACGGCGTGATGCCGACGATGCGGGCGTTGGACAGCGCGTCACGCACGCGCGACATCGCCCAGCCGTCGCCGATCGAGGACGCCATCATCAGCGCCTCCGGCACGCCGCGACCGCCGGCGAGGTTCATGGAGACGAGGTCGAGGAAGGCGCCGACCGCGTGCCGGAAGTCGCGGCGCTTGGCCGCGGCGTCCCGCTTGAGCTGCACGTCCGGCAGGAAGAAGAAGATCGCCGCGATGAGGATCGCCGACCAGATCGGGATCGACAGCTGGAAGTTCCAGCCCATCAGCGAGATCCACCCGGCCAGCAGCGGGGCCGCGAGCAGCCCCGAGGTGGCGAGCAGCGCCTTGGTGGCGAGGAAGCCGTCCCAGGAGCGGGCGAGCAGGGCCAGGTCGGCGCGCACGGAACGCATCTCCCAGCCGCGCTGGGCGTAGAAGTTGCTGACCGACTGGCCCAGGCGCTGCCTGAACGGGCTGACCTCCTCCCTGGTGATGACGCTGATGGCCACGGCGGACTCGCGCCGCAGCCCGTCAGTGGCCGACAGCCTGGCGGCCAGGCCAGGACGGGACGGGAACAGCGCCCTGGAGAGGACGAACAGGCCGAGCCCGACGAGGGCTCCGGCGATCAGCGCCATGGTCATCGCGGCACCGCCTCGGTGTCTACGGGGGTGACCCTGGCCAGCAGGCGCTCGGGCTTGGTGAACTTCGCCAGGCGCCGCATCCAGGCGAATCCGGCACCGAAGAGCAGCGCCACGACGAGGAGCACGACCTGGCCCATCCAGCCGGAGTACTCCTGCACGTAGGACGGGTTGAAGATCACCAGGATGGCGGCGAAGCCCACGGAGGCGCCCACGACGATCTGGACGCTGCGCCGGGTGGAGCGCCGCTCGGCCTCGACCTTGGTACGGACGTCCAGCTCCTCGCGCGCCGAGCCGGCCAGCGCGGAGAGCACCTCGCGCAGGCCGGGGCCGCGCAGCTTGGAGTTGAGGATGAGCGCGGCGATGACCAGGTCGGCCGACGGGTCGCCGATGTCGTCGGCGAACCTGTGCAGCGCGTCCGACAGCGACATGCGGGTGTGCAGCCGGTCGACCATCGCCCTGATGTGCGGCTGCAGGGTCGGCGCCGCCGCGCGGATCGAGGCGGGGATCGCCTGCTCCAGACCTGCGGCGCCGGCGATCGTGTCGCGCAGCGACTCGGTCCAGGCGGCCAGGGCCTCGAGGTTCTTCATCGCCAGGCGTTCCTCGGCGGCGCCGCCCGCGATGCCGTTCCAGCCGATGACCAGCAGGCCGGAGCCGACCGCGATCACCGGCCAGCGGGTGAGCACCAGGACGACCGCGCCGACCACGACGGCCAGGCCGAGCTTGGCGGCGAGCTTGCGCAGCTGCTCCTTGCGGTCGACGTCGTTGCCCGCCTTGGGGCGCACCTCGGTGCCGCGGACGAACATCGCGAGCAGGAACAGCCCGGCCACGAAGAACCCGCCACCGATCGTGGCCATGAGCATGTTGTTCATCGCCACCCCCCGTAGGAGGGGTCGTAACCGTAGTGGGCGAGCTCCTCAGCGCACTGGATCGGCGCGTGCGGCATCGCCGCCCCGTCGTGGCCCGGCGCGAAGATCTCGCTGGACAGCACGCGGCCGTCGTGTCCGGTGACCTCGCGGATGGACGAGATGTACCGGCGCAGCCGCCCGCCCCTGCCGTAGTCGTTGCGCTTCGTGATGAACACCACGAAGTTGATCGCGCCCGCGATGAGCATGTGCGTCGCGTCGATCGGGAGGCGCTCGTTGGCCTGCAGCGCGTAGGTCGCGATGCGGTTGAACACCTCCATGCTGGAGTTGGCGTGGATGGTCGACAGGGAGCCGTCGTTGCCCTGGGTCATGGCGTTGAGCATGGTGACGATCTCGTCGCCCAGCACCTCACCGACGATGACGCGGCTCGGGTTCATGCGCAGGCTCCGCCGTACGAGCTCGGCCATGGTGATCTCGCCCTGGCCCTCCGCGTTGGGGAGGCGGTGCTCGAAGGCGACGACGTTCGGGTGCAGCTCCTGGAACTGGTCCAGCCCCAGCTCCAGCGCGCGCTCCACGGTGATCAGGCGCTCGTGTGCCGGGATCTCGTTGGCCAGGGCGCGCAGCAGCGTGGTCTTCCCGGCGTTCGTGGACCCGGCGATCATGATGTTCTTGCGAGCCTGTACGGCTGCCGCCAGGAAGCGGCCGATGTCCTGGCTGATGGTGCCGTTGCCGATGAGGTCGGGCAGGAACACCTTGCCCAGGCGGGCGCGCCGGATCGACAGCGACGGCCGGACGGTGACGTCCATGACGGCGGACAGTCGCGAGCCGTCGGGCAGGCGCAGGTCGAGCTGCGGGTTGGCGGTGTCGAACGGCCTGCTCGACAGGCCCGAGTAGGCGGCGAGGATCTGGATGAGCTCGATGAGCTCCTCGTCGGACTCGGCGACCGGCTCGACCATCTCCTCGCGCCCGTCGGCGTAGGAGACGAAGACGCGGTCGCAGCCGTTGATGTCGATGTTCTCGATCTCGAGGTCGTCGAGGAGCGGCTGCAGTCGGCCGACGCCGAACAGCGCGGCGTGGATGCCGGCCGCGAGCGCCTCCTCCTGCTCGGCGTTCGGCGGGGTGCGGCCGATGCCGATCTCGTTGCGCGCGTGCTCTTCGAGAACCTGGGAGATGAGGGCGCGGGCGAACTGCCGCTCGTCCTCGCCGGACATGACGGGCAGCCCGTTGGCGGCGTCCAGCCTGCGCTGGTGCGCCAGCCGGTCGCCCACCTCCTGGCGGAACCGCTTGACCAGCGTGTGGTCGATGATGCTGCGCTCGCTCATGCGATCGTCCCGTAGCCGGTACGTGCCAGGTGGCCGGTCAACGTCGTCGCCAGCTCGCGGGCCGAGCGGATGAGCAGGGTCCTGTCGAGGCGGCCGCCCCACTCGCCGCGCAGCAGCTCAGCGCCCTTGGGGTCGTGCGCGAGGCCGCCCAGGACGAGGTCGGGCAGCCCGGCTCCGGACAGCACCCGGCGCACCTCGCCGATGGCCCTGCCGTACTCCTTGGGCTCGGCCACGACCACGACGCCCACGGGCGGCGGCGTGCGGGTGCGCTCGGCCAGGGCGGCGCCCAGCGAGGCGACGCGGTCGCGCAGGTGCGCGACCTGGTCGAGGTGCGGGCGGACGATCAGCACCACCATGTCGGACGCCGCGAGCAGGCCGTTGAGCGCCGGGTAGGAGCCGATGCGCCCGCAGTCGAGCACCACGTCCGTGTCCGGCAGCGCGCGCAGCGCGTCGGCGAGCGGGTCCCAGAGCCAGGTCAGCCCGGCCGCCTGCTCGGCGCCGGTGATGCCGAGCAGCACGTCGAGGCCGCCGATGAGGCGCTGGCAGTGTTCGAGCACCTGCTGCGGGCCGAGGCCCTTGCGCGCGGCCGCGCCCAGGCTGAGCAGGCCGTGCGCGGGGTTGAGAGCGCCGCCGTGCTCCCCGGGCAGCCGGTAGGCGAGGTCACCGCCGGCCGGGTCGCACTCGGCGAGCATGGCCTGGCGCGGCCAGACGGCGGCGAGGGCGGTCGCCACGGTGGTGACACCGGGCGCGCCCTTGTCGGCCGCCAGAGCGATGAGCGCCATGGGTCAGCCGCCCGTCGTCGCGGTGGGTGAGGGGGTGCCCTTCTTCGACGTCTTGCCGGTGGGCACGGCGGTGGGCTCGACGGGCGTGGTGTCGGTGGGCTCAGGCGTCGCGGACGGCGAGGCGGTGGGGGCGGGCTGCTGGCCGTCCTTCACCCCGGGCAGGTACGCCAGGGCGATGCGTCCGGCTGAGGCGTAGGCGGAGATCGTGGCCGCAGACCCCTTGTCGATGACGATGTCGACCATCAGGGTGCCCGAGCCGGTGGATCCCCCGTTGGACACGGAGTTCACGACGGCGCGCTCGGCGAGCACCTTGCCGCCGGTGACCTCGCCGTCCTGGCCGGGAACGTAGATGACCTGCACCCGCTGTCCCGCGCTCAGCAGGCCGGGGGTCTGGCCCGCCTTGAGCGACAGGCCGACGACCGCCTTGCCCGGCGTCAGGGCGTTGGAGGTGTCCGTGGTCATGTCCTTGTTCAGCAACGTGCCGGGGACCAGGTCCACCTTCGCGTAGCGGGTGATGGCCTCCCCGGCGAACTCCCACCCGACGTACGGGATCTCGGTGTCAGCGGGGATCTGGACCTCTTCCAGGGCGGCCTGAGGGATCTGCTGGCCCGCGCCGACCACGCTCTTGATCTTGATCGCGGAGACCCTGTCGCCCATCTTCAGGACCAGGAGACCGGTCAGCAACGCGCCGCCCACGATCAGCAGGACGGCGATGGCCGCGAGGGCAGGCTTGCGCTCGCGGGGCGCGCTGGGCAGCTTCCTCGACGTGCGAGACGCCTGGGCAGGGCTCTGATCAGCCAGACGTTGCGCCTCTGACCCGCGGAAGGAGGACTGCTCGGTGACCCTCATCGACAGGTGCTCCAGGGTTGGGGACGCTGGTGACGAAAACCGACAATACCTAGCCAGAGCTTCCTAAGTCACACGGACAACATAAACACCTTGTAGACCCACGTTTATCAGGAGGAGCCGGAAAACGCGCTGGATGTCCGCTAGGTGAACTCTTCCTGAAGATCAACTACACGCCCGGACATGGCGTGAGGTGCCGCGTTAGCCTGCCCCGGACCGTTATCGAAATGACACGCGAGGGCAGGGCGCCGAATGACGGAGTTCGTTGGCCTCAACACCGGGGCAGCGACAGAGCTCTGCACCACCATGCGCACAGCGGCCGACGGCGCGGGATCGCTGAAGTCGGCGCTGTCCGACGGCATCTCCGCCGCGGGCGCCGACTTCGCCGGAGCGAAGGGCGCCGAGGTGGTCAGCCAGGTGGGCACGTTCCTGACCGAGGCGGACCGCGACCTCAAGTGGCGCATCGAGACGATCACCAAGGTCCCCGGCAACCAGCGGGTCCGTGACGACTTCCGGGTCGCCGACTTCCCCTACGCCGGTCCTGACGCCGCCAAGGCGGCGGGCGAGGCCGACGGGCAGAAGCTCAGGGACGCCTGGGAGGAATACCTCAAGAACCCCGGTCTGGGCTCCTACAACGACTTCCTGAAGAAGCTCAAGGTGCAGGGCGTCGACCCCGCCTACATGGCCGGGATGCTCAACAAGCTGGGGCCCGAGGCGTACCGGAAGATCTTCGACGACTGGATGACCTACAACAAGGACCCGTACGGCAAGGGCCTGACGCCCAAGGAGCTGGAGGAGCTCAGGAAGGACCTGGGCCCGCTCGCCCAGGCCTTCGCGACGGCGGACGCGGCGGGCATGGTGCCGAACCTGCGCAAGTTCATCGTCGAGAAGGGCTCGCCCGACTTCATCAGCGCGATGCTGGTCGTCACGCCGCAGTCGAAGGACTTCGTGGTCGCCGCGGGCGAGTACCTCGCCGCCGCCGCGACCGGGCACACCGGGCCGGAGAAGAACTGGCGCCTGCACTGGCTGTTCACCGCGCTGGGCGAGAACCCGGAGGCGTTCGCCGCGCTGCTGGCCAAGGACAGGAAGAACGCGGAGATGCTGCTCCGCCCGGAAGTGCTCGAAGAGGGCGGCACCCCGGGGTTCAAGGCGCTCATCTCCACAGCTTTGGACCGGGCCATGCACACGCAGCCAGACGCGACGCGCAGGATGGCGCTCCTGAACGTGTCCGCGGTCTTCGGCAACAGCGGCGTCTGGAAGTCGGTCGTCAAGAACGACGACCTCAAGCGCGCCTTCGTCGACGCGCTCGGCCGCGACCTGGACGACAAGACGAACGGCAAGGCCTTCTTCCAGGACCTCGCCCAGGTGTTCTCCGACAGCGGCAAGCCGCCGAGCATCCTCAAGGACGCCGACGTCAACACGCTGTTCACCAAGCACCTGAGCACCTACCTGCCCGCGCTCGCCGGGCTGCAGGCGGCCAGGAACGACAAGGAGCTCAAGGAGCTCGACCCGGGCAGCGGCTGGGACAAGCTCAGCGACGACGAGCTGGACAACCTCTTCGCCGGGGTGTTCCAGCGCAAGGAGGGCCGCGAGGGCCTCACGGACGCGGTCAGGAAGTTCCAGGCCACCCTCGATCCTGGCAACGGCAACCTCGACGATCCCGAGCAGCGCAAGAAGTTCATCACCGCGATGGCCCAGGCCGCCGGGCTCGGCGGCATCATGGTCGGCGCCGTGCACGACCTCGACATGGACGCCGAGGAGCGCCGCAGGTTCGTCACGGAGATGCTGCTCCTGCCCGTCGACCTGACCATCGGCAAGCTCGGCAAGCTCGTGCCGACCGACGTCGGCAGCACGATCTGGAAGAACATGCTCGAAGAGGTCGGCAAGTGGCCGGCCGGTGACCGTATCGCCAAGAACCTCGACAAGGACGACGGCGGCTTCCTCGGGAAGCTGCCGCTCGTCGGCGGCCTGTTCAGGGACGACAACGACAACGGCGAGGCGAGCGACCTGGCCAGGGAGCTGGCCGACGAGCACATGAGGGCGTTCCAGGAGCGGCTGAAGGCAGCAGGACAGCCGCCCCTGAGCCCGGCGGACACGGCCCTGCTGAGAAACTCCATCGAAGGGCTGTACTTCGAGCCGCTCATCAAGGCGCTCAAGAAGAGAGGGGGCTAGTCGTGGCCGATCCGGACAAGCAGCAGGCGCTGCGCGACGCGGAGAGCAAGGAACAGCTCGCCAGGAAGTTCGACGGCTGGGCCGGCCAGCTCGACGGCTTCCTCAAGGGCGTCACCATCTCCAAGGGCGGCAGGGAGATCTGGACCGGTCCAGCGGCCGACCGGTTCAAGACCGGCCTGACCACCCAGGACGGCGCCATCAAGACGCTCGCGTCCGACTGCCGGTCGGCGGCGGAGAACCTGCGCAAGAGCGCCAGGCAGCTCCGCGACGCGGTCAAGTAGGGGGATCACGTGGCTCCCGAGCCTCAGGACAGGGATTTCGCCGGGATCGACCCGGTCCAGCTCAAGGGCATGATCGGCGATCTGGAGGACCTCAGGTCGCTGATCGACGAGAAGCTGCCGCAGTTGAAGGGCGACTTCGCCAGGGCGGGCCTCGACGGCAAGAACCTCGCCACGATCACCGGCGTCTCCTCCTGGATCGGCGGCGAGTTACCCATGCTCAAGCGCCGCCACTCCATGGCCGAGCAGATCTCCAAGGAGAACAACCAGTACGGCTTCACCGGCGCGATGGTGGAGACCGAGTGGACGGGCCTGTTCAAGAGCAAGGAGGAGGCGCAGGCCAAGGCCAAGGAGCTGGCGGGGATGTACAGGAAGCCCGCCGAGCTGCCGGACGCAGCCTGGGAACAGATCCGCAAATATCAGTTCGACCCGGACTTCGCTGAGGCCTTCGCCAAGGAGCTCGGCCCGGACAAGATCGGCTGGCTGGCCGGCCGTACCAAGAACCCCAAGTCGTGGGGCGACGACGTGGCGGCCGGAGAGGGCCGGTTCCAGGCCATCGCCAACATCCTCGCCGTGGCCAGCCACCGGGGCGTCATCGACGACAAGTGGCTGGACGCCTTCGGCACGAACGGCCGCACCGACTTCAACACCCTCGCCGACCTCATGAGCCACGGCACGTGGAACAAGGCGACGCTGCTGAAGGTCGGCGACCGGGCGCTGAAGAACATCCAGCTCGGCGGCGGCAACCTCATGACCGCCAGGATCCTCGACGCGGTCGCGCGCAACCCGCTGGCCGCGCACGAGCTCTACTCGACCAACTTCGAGCAGATCAACGCGATGGCGGACGGCAAGCACATCGGGTGGATCAACACGCACAGCAAGGACCTGGGCGATCCGCTGGGCCGCTTCATGAAGGCGGCGACGGTCGACGCGGGCGACGCGTTCGAGCGGATGCGCCCGCCGGGCGACGACACCTGGAAGAACCCGGCGGACGCGCTGGCCATGCGCCTGTTCGACCACGTCGCGGGCGGTGGATACCCGAAGTTCCCGTTCCAGGGCGTCGAGGACAACTACGTCAGCATCGTCGAGGCGTTCTTCAAGGGCACCTACATCGAGGACCTGCACGGCGAGGGCGGCCTCACCTGGGGCGACGCGATCCAGCTGACGGCGGGCATCGCGGGCATCTTCGACCCGACGCCCATCTCGGACGGCATCGACGCGCTGATGTCGCTGGGCAAGGGCGACTGGAAGGGGGCGATGCTCTCCGCGATCGCCTTCATCCCCTACCTCGGCGACGCGGCCGCCAAGCCGATCAAGGTGGTCAAGACGCTGCTGGAGTCCTACCCGGGCTTCAAGACGCTGCTCAGGCTCGACCCCGCCCTGCTGAAGAAGATCGAGGACAACCCGCTCGACCTGAGCAAGGACGAGATCGTCAAGATCAAGGAAGGTCTGGAGCGCGCCAAGGCCGACCTCGAGAACATCACCAAGATCGCCGTCAAGCGCGGGCCGAAGCAGGCGCTGGAAGCGCTCACCATCGCCAACCGGCTGCACGTCGACGCGGCCGCGATCTATCTCAAACGGCCGAAGTTCCTGGACAAGGCGAAGAGCCTGCACCTGCCGACGGACGGGCCCGTGCCGTTCGTGCCGCCGAAGAACTGGCAGCCGAGCAACCCGCAGAAGCTGACGCTCAACGGCCGCGAGGGGTTCGTCGACGCCTATGGCAACGTCTGGCACAAGGGGCGCGGTGTGGGTAAGGCGGACTACGAATGGGACGTGCAGACGCCGTCCAACAGCAGCCTCGGCAAGCTGAGCGGGGACGGCAACCACCTGAACGTCGAGTGGGAAACCGGCCGCATCACCCACGGAAAGGCCTGATGATCGTGCGAGTCCTCGTCACCGCCAACGTCGAGTCGGCCGACGCGCTGACCCCGCTGCTGCGGGAGCTGGCCGTACCCGTGGCCGAGCGCTGGGACCCGGTCCCGTACGACAAGTTCCCCGGAACGCTGATGGCCACGACGGTCCTGGAGCCGCGCCCGGACGGCGACGCCCGCGAGGAGGTGCGCGCGCTGGCCGTACAGCTTGGGATCGACGCGACCCCCGAGGGCGACGAGTCCAACGCCGACCTCGTGTGGAACGACCCGGAGGTACGGTTCCCCGGCGTGTTCTGGGTGCTCGTGGAGGCCTCGCCCGACCAGGGAGGCGAGGCGGCGGAGATCGCGGACTTCGAGCCGCTGGACGCCGATCCCCCGCTCAGCGACGAGGAGGTCGCCGAGCTCATGTCCTTCCTGCGGGATCCGAACGATGCCTCCTGAACCTCAGGAGGATTTCGCCGGGATCGACCCGGTCCAGCTCAAGGCCATGATCGGCGACATGGAAACCGCCAGGTCGATGATCGACCAGCGGATGCCCAGGCTGAAGGACGACTTCGCCAGGGCCGGGCTCGACGCCAAGCACATCAGCGCCCTGGCCGGCGTCTCCTCCTGGATCGGCGGCGAGTTACCCATGCTCAAGCGCCGCCACTCCATGGCCGAGCAGCTCTCCAAGGAGAACAACCAGTACGGTTTCACCGGCGCCATGGTCCAGACCGAGTGGGAGGGCCTGTTCAAGAGCAAGGAGGAGGCCCAGGCCAAGGCGAAGGAGCTGGCGGGCAAGTACCAGGAGCCCGGCGGCTTCCCCGACGGCGTCTGGGAGCAGATCGGGAAATACCAGTTCGACCCCGACTTCGCCGAGGCGTTCCTCAAGGAGCTCGGACCGGAGAAGGCGGCCTGGATCACCGCCCGCCTGCGCACCTGGGACGAGAAGGAGCACGACGTACGGCTGGCCGCCTTCGGCAGGCTGGTCGGCGTGGCCAGCCACCGCGGCCTGGTCACCGAGGACTGGCTGAAGCGCTTCTCCACCGAAAAGGGCCGCGGCCCCGCCCTCTACGACCTGGCCGCCCTGATCAGGCAGGGCACCTGGGACAAGGACGCGCTCGTCCTCATCGGCGGCCACGCGGTCTCCTCGATGCAGCTCGGCGGCGGCAACACCGTGACGGCCGACATCCTCGACGGCGTGGCACGCAACCCGTTCGCCGCCAGCAAGCTCTACACGGACAGGTTCCAGGAGATCAACGCGATCGTCTCCGGCGCCAGGCCCGGCTGGGCCGGGGTCAAGGACGGTGACCTGATCGACCCGCTGGCCAGGTTCGTCACGGCCGCGACGGTGACGGCCAAGGACACCTACGAGATGACGCGCCCGCCGGGCAACACGGGCTGGATCAACCCGGCCGACATTCTCATCGGCAGGATCCTGACCCTGCAGAAGTCGAAGCACGGCTTCGGCAGCCCGTTCGGCCCGGTGCAGAAGGCGCTCGACGCCGTCAGGGCGTTCGACGGCAAGGTCGTGCAGCCGAACCCCGACGCCGACGCGGGCGGCGGCGGGTGGATCCCGCGCAAGCCGCCGCCGGACCCGACCCTGCCGATGGACTGGAAGGACGTCGCCCAGGGCGGCCTGGGCGACTGCTACTTCCTGGCCGCCGTGCAGGCCGAGATCAGGCGCGACCCGCAGTTCCTGGCCAAGCGGATGACACTGAACGCCGACGGCACGTACGACGTGACCTTCTTCAAGGACGGCAAGCCGGTCGTGATGAAGGTCAACTCCGACAGCTACTCGGCCGGGGTCGACCCGCCGCTGCTGAGCATCTACGAGAAGGCGTACGCGATGTTCAAGGGCGGCAACTCCTTCGAGGCCATCGAGGGCGGCCACGTCACCGACCCGTGGCCGGACATCAACGGCAAGAAGCGCAAGGAGCTGGACAGCTCGGCCATCACCTACGACCGGCTGAAGCAGCTCAACGACCAGAAGGTGCCGATCACCGTGGGCACGCCGGACGACAGCCTGTGGTTCGACGACGACCAGCGCACGGGACCGCACAAGGACATCGTGACGAACCACGTGTACGTGCTCGGCGACGTCTTCAAGGACGCCAACGGGCAGGAGATGGTGAAGCTGGTCAATCCGTGGGGCAAGTACGCCTCCGCGCCGCAGGAAGTGGTGGTCCCGCTGAGCTGGCTCAGGAGCGAGTCACGAAATCTGCCCAGATGGTCGGTGGATGTGATGGGCGGTGAGTGAGGTCGAGATCGAGATCCGGCGAGGGGTCGACACCCGCGCCTGGGGGTTGCGGCTGGGCATCCGCGCGCTCAGGGAGAACGCCGTTCTGCTGGGGGTTCGCGACCCTGAGGCGGACGCGCCCGAGGTGCTGACGCTGCACGTGGGGGACGTGGCGGAGGTGGCCGGGCGGCGGTTCTCCGTACTCGAGATCAGGCCCGATTCGGTGATCGTTAAATGACCAACAGCCTTACAGAAGGTGAACGAGTGACTATATGCTGCCGAAGTGGCGGAAGTTGACAACCCGAAGCACGCCTACTTGAAAGCTCTCCTGACACGCGTGCAGGAGATCCAGGGGCAGTTGCAGAAGAAGCTGGACAAGCCCACGAGCAACATGGAGAGCGGCAAGGTCTGGACGAGCAAGACCGCCACCGCTTGGAAGGGCACCTTGGGCGAGAAGACCGGCGCCTACAACAGCGCGGTCAACGCCCTCGACGACGAGCTGTCGGCCTTGCTCGAACGCACGCCGGCCAAGTGCTCCCAGGAAGAGGCGGACGCCTGGTACCGGGAGCAGAACAGCTACAACCGCACCCAGAGGTTCTGATGGCTCCCGAACCGCAAGGCGATTTCGCCGGCATCGACCCCGTGCAGCTCAAGGCCATGATCAATGACCTCGAGGACACCAAGTCGCTGGTCGAGCAGAAGATCCCCACGCTGACCCGCGACTTCGGCAGGGTCGGCCTGGAGTCGAAGAACCTCACCACGCTCACCGGCGTCGCCGGGTGGATCGGCGGCGAGACCCCGATGCTCAAGCGGCGCCAGAGCATGGCCGAGCAGATCTCCAAGGAGAACAACCAGTACGGCTTCACCGGCAACATGGTCGAGACCGAGTGGACCGGGCTGTTCAAGACCAAGGAAGAGGCCAAGCAGTACGCCGAGGACCTGGCGAGCACCTTCGACAAGTACAAGGGGTTCGACAAGGAGACCTGGGCGGAGATCGAGAAGTACCAGAACGACCCCGACTTCGCCGAGGCCTTCGTCAAGGCGATGGGCGCGGAGAACATGTTCATGGCGCTCCGCGCCAGCTCCACCGCGAAGAAGGGCAAGCAGGACGAGGACGCGCTGAAGGCGATCGCGACCCTCATGGCGACCGCCAGCCACCGCGGCGTCATCGACGACAAGTTCCTGGAGCAGTTCGCCGAGTACGGCGGCGGCGGACCGCACCTCGACGCCATCGCCACCCTGGTCCAGTACGGCACCTGGAACAAGGACACCCTGGTCAAGATCGGCCAGAAGGGTCTGTCCGCCGACATGGCCGCCGGCGGCAACTACCGCTTCGCCAAGCTCCTCGACGGCATCGCGCGCAACCCCATCGCCGCCTCCGAGCTGTACAGCAAGGAGTTCGACAAGATCAACGCGATCATCCGCGGCAAGGCCTTCGGCTTCGTCAACATGGATGACGACAAGATCGGCGACCCGCTCGGCCGCTTCGTCACGGCGGCGACGGCAGGCGCGCACGACGTCTACGAGCGCATGCGCTACAGCCAGGGCAAGGACTGGCAGAACCCGGCCGACGCGCTCACCAAGCGCGTGCTGGAGGAGATCCACAAGAACAAGAAGGACGTCACGGAGTTCGCCGGCGTACGGCACGCCTACGTGGCCATCATCGAGACCTACTTCGAGGACCTCAAGGGCTCGACCACCTCCATGGTCCCCGAGTACTGGGCGGCCAAGGACGGCGACCCGGGGCGCCCCGGCATCGAGCTCCCGCCGGACGTCTGGGCCACGATCACCGAGCAGGCCATGCTCGACCCCAAGAACGCCGCCGAGCTCAACGTCTTCTTCGCCGGGAAGTACAAGGAGGACTCCGACCGGATCGCCGGTGGGGAGAACCCCGACTTCAAGGACGCCAACAACCTGTCCAACTACCAGAACGGGCAGCTCAAGGGCTGGTTCCTCAAGCGGTACGAGGCGGCCAAGGCGGCGGCGGAGAAGGACGTCGAGGACTACAACGCCGAGGTCGACAAGTGGGTCGGCCTGTTCGTGGACACCGCGGTCGCGGCCGGTACGGCTGCCGCCGCAGGTCCGGCGGCCGGAGCGGCGGCGGGCGCCGCCTCGTCCACGTCGGGCGCCGACGCTGCCGCCGACCCGGCCGCCGCGGGGCCCGGTGCCGGTGGGGCGGCCGCGACGGCGGGCAAGGACGCCATCAGCGGGTTCGTCCAGGACCTCGGCGTGGAGAAGGCCAAGAAGTGGATCGGCGACATCTGGCACAAGGACATGCCGAAGTACGACGTCGACACGGACTGGGCGGGATCCACGACCGCGTACCAGGACAAGGCGAGGGCGCTCTACGAGGCGGGCAAGGTGCCGCCGGTCAAGGACCCGGACGTCACGTGGAAGGGTGACCCGTCGCTGTACGAGGACCTGTACGGCGGGAAGTTCACCGAGGACGGCAAGATCAAGCCGATGGACGACCTCAAGAAGGACCCGGCCGCGTTGCGTGCTTACGAGCAGTGGCTGAAGGACCCGGCGGTCCAGAACGCGACGTGGAACGAGTTCAGCTCCGACCAGCAGGGCACGGGCGCCTCCAACTAGCGCCGACCACGGGCCCCGGAGGACCAACCCCTCCGGGCCTCTTGGAGGCAACCTCTTGCTCCCTTGGCTTCTCTGAGCGACCTGAGCCCCTGAGGGGACATTCCCCTTTTGGGGACCCAAACCTCCTAGAGAGGGGACGCTCCCCTCTCTAGGAGGTGCTCTTAGGGGACCTTCACCCGGGCGACGAGGACGCCCTTCTCCGGGTCGGAGATGCCCAGGTAGAGCCAGCCGTTACGCAGGGCCGCACTGCGCGCCGACCACGCGGCCGTCGTGATGGTGCCGTCCTTCCTCACCAGCCTGATCCGCGGCCACGTGGTCGTGGAGTGGTTCTCGGTGCCGAACACCGCGTCCACGATGGCCTGCTGCCCCTTCGTGAACTCCCCCGTCCACCGGTAGGCGGCGGGCGGAGCCGTACCCTGCTCCCACGAGCTGAGCGCGAGCGACCCCGCCTCGGACGACAGGTTGGGCGGCACGTCCGGCCCGAACAACATCGGGGCCGCGTCCGTCGCCTTGCCCTCGGGCTCGAAGGGGCTGGCCGCGTCCTTGACCGCCTTCGGGTCGCGCCCGGCGACCGACGCCTGGACGGTGCCGTCGGGGGCGATCGCCAGGACGCTCTGCTTGCCGTTCACGAACAGCGTGCCATCCTCGCCGGAGGCGAGGGTGGTGTAGTAGCCGCCGGTGAGCGCCAGTGACGTGGCCTTGGTCCCGGCGGGCGGGTCCGCCGCCTGCTCGCCGTCGGCAGAGGTCCCGGCGACAGTGACGATCTTGCCGCCTTCGACGCGGCGCACCAGCGCGTTGAGCCCCGTGCCGGTGGTCAGGCTCTCGGTGTAGACGACGCGGCCCTGCTGGTCGAGGGCGACCCCGGAGATCGGCCCCGCCGGGCCCGTGGCGTCCTGGCCGTCGGGGGTGAAGCCCTTCTGCCCGTTGCCGACGATCTGCTGGGCCTTACCCCCCGGGGGCACCTGCCACAGTCCGGTGCCAGAGGAGACGTACATCGTGCCGTCCTTGGCCACCGCGAGCTGCTCAGCCGAGGTGAGCCCCAAGTCGACCTTGCGCGCCGTACCCCCCTTGACCTCCCACACGGCGCCGTCCACCAGCAGTCTCGGCGTGCCGTCCGGGCCGACCTCGATGTCGCGCAGCGATCCGTCGACCTTCGCGACGACCTCGACCTGCTGGCCGGCCGGGTCACCGCCGGAACAACCGGCCAGGATCAGTACGGCAAGCAGTCCGACGGGGTGGATCGCGCGCATACGGGCCGTCCTCTTCAGCTGGTCTGAGCGGTGGTGAACGCCTCGGTGATGGCCTGCAGGACGAGCCGCCACGCCTCGTACGAGGGCAGGGGCACCAGCCGGGCCCTGGGGTCCCTCCCGGCGAAGGCCCACAGGCCCGACGCTCCCGCGTCGAGCACGAGCATGCTGTGCCCTCCGGGGTCGGCGGTCAAGCCCCACATGAGCAGTGGCTGCGACCACACCTCGGGGTCGACGCCGGGCGGAACCGGCTCGGCCGGGTCGGCGAGCCTGCGCTGGAGCGCGTCCGCCGGGAGCTCGATCAGGTCGGCGCGCTGCTCGCGCGGGCCGACGCCGAGCCACGAGCAGGCCTCGACCGGGGTCCAGGCCCTCTCTACGACCAGCAGCTCGAACTCCGACGGCGGCTCGGCGAAGCTCGCGACCTGGGCGGCTGACACGTCCGGGCCGAGGGCGAGGCTCGGCGGGGCCAGGATGACGGACCGGGTCTCCCCCATGGCCGCGTACCACCTGCGTCCCGTCCTGCCCACGGCCATCTCGATCTCCAGCCGGACGACCGGCTGCCTGATCGCGGCGAGCGCGGGAGCCGACTCCGGCGTCACCCGTCCGCGCTCGTCGAGCAGCCCGGCCTTCTGCAGCCGGTCGTACTGCTCGGCCTGCTCGGGGGCCAGGTCGCGCCGCCTGAACGGGTCGGACTCCGACTCCAGCAGCAGCTGCAGCCCCTCGTGGGTGAGCAGCAGCGGCTCACTCATGCGGCAGCCTCGTGGCGACGGACATGCCCGCGGCTGCGAAGGCGAACGTCTCCGACTGGCCCAGGTGGTCGGCGACGTCGCACGAGCCGGACAGGACCGTGGCCACGCCGTCCCTGACGAACCAGTACTGCTCCAGGGCGACCGAGTACGGTCCCGTACGGTGCGCGCTGAGCACCCTGCGCCCCTGGACGCCCCACAACTCGTAGGGGTCGAGCGACAGGACCCGCAGGTCGGTCAGCGTCACCGACATGTTGGCGACCATGGCCTCGGTGTAGGCGGAGATCTCGGCGAACGGCTCCTCCGGCCGCTCGACCGTGAGCACCAGGTTGGCCGAGAAGGCGCCCCGCTCCTCGGGATGCCTGATCACGACCCGGGTCTCCGGCGTCGTGAACGCCTCCCACTCCGGGGGGCTCGGCAGCGAGGCGCCGGTCTGCCTGTCGTGGAAGATCTCCCACGGGCAGGCGGCCTGCCACTCCTCGACGGTGTCGTACACGACGGTCATCCCTTCAGCTCCCTGTGCCAGCGCGGGCGGAACATCAGCGGCGTCCAGAACAGGAACAGCGCGCCGAGCACCACCCCCGCGAAGCCGATCAAGCCAACGATCTGCCCCAACTTCTGGAGCCCGGCGTCGGCGCACAACACCCCGGCGAAGACCAGCTCCGCCCCGGCCCCGATCCACAGCAGGGCGAGCGGCGCGAAGAGCACCCGGGCGCTGCTCGCCCAGCCCCGCCACCGCCCGAGGTAGGCGAGCGCGCCGGGCAGGACGAAGAGCAGCGCGGTGGCTGCCATGAAGGCGGCTGTCATCCGAACAGCTTCTTCCATCCCGACTTGATCCCGCGCCCGATCGCCGCACCTGCCTTGCCTCCGGCGAACCCACCGGCGATGCCGCCGACCAGCCCGCCGACGACGCCGCCGATCGCCGTTCCAGGCCCGGGGAAGAAGCTGCCGATCGCGGCCCCGACGATGGCGCCGCCCTTCGCCCCCGCCCACGCCCCGGCCATCGCCCCGGCGGCCGAGGGGCCGCCCTCGACGGCCGCGTTGCCCGCCGCCCTGGCGAAACGCTCGCCGTTGCCCATCTCGGGGTGGAAGACCTTGTCCTGCTGCCACTGGTTGTAGCCGGCTCCGGCGACCGTCAGCCCCGCTCCGGCCCATCCGAGCGTCTTGGAGCCGACCACGGCCCACTTGGGCGGGTTGATCGGGGTGACGGTGATGCCGCGGCCCGGGTGGATCGTGCGCCAGTTGTCCGGCAGGTTCGTCGCCATCGGCGGGAAGCGCGGGTCGAGCCCGACCGTGCCCTGCGGCACGAGCAGGCCGCTTGACGTGGGCACCCACGCGCGCCCCTGGACGGTGACCTGGCCCGGGGCGGGCGGCATCCGGTCGAGGCGCGGGATGGTGGGGATCGGCGCGCCGGGGCGCGGGAGGTTGAGCGTGCCGCCCTTGTCGAACTTCTCCATCAGGTAGGCGGCGACGCCGATGACCGCGCCGCCGAACTCGTCCGACGTGACGACCTTGATCTTGTCTGGGTCGGTGAAGTTGGCCAGGTTCGGCAGCCAGTACTCCATCGTCTTCAGCTCGTCGATGGCCTTGACGTCGTCGACGTACTTGATCGACTTCCGTACGGCTTCGCCGCCCTGCTCGGCCAGCGGACCGGCGACTTTCTGCGTCCTGCCCTGGGCGTCCGGAGCGTCCCCGACAAGGTGAATGACGTCGTCGATGATGCCCTTGGCCGCGCGGCCCTTGGCGTCGACGTCGATCGCGGCCTTCGCGGCGGCCTTGCCCATGTCAAGGACCTTCTCCGGATCGATGACGCGATCTCCCAAGACCCCTCCAAGCAGACAAAGTTCCTGACAGTTTGCCACTATTTGTGGGTCAGATGAAAAGGAAGTGAACGATGAAGGACAGCGAGAAGCTCAGAACGGCCGCCACCAGGCTGCGCACGCTGGCCGGTGAGCTGGACGACAAGCCGGCCGATCTCAGGCGCGCCTACCCGTACCAGAAGTTCTGGAAGGGTCCGGCGGCCGACGACTTCAACAAGGCGCTGGAGGGCGGGATCAAGGATCTCGGCTCGCTGGCGACCGATCTCGAGAACTACGCCAAGAGGCTCGAGGAGAAAGCCACCAAACTCGACGAAGAGGAAAAGAAGCCCAAGTAGGCTGTGCCGTGACGTCACAGAAGCCTCGCGAGGAGACAAGATGCGCATCTCCCTCACGGCCCTCACGCAACACGGGCCGCGAGACGTGGTCGCGCAAGCCGACGACGCCACCACCGCCGGCCGCTTCGCCGCCGTCCTCGGGGAATCGCTCGGTGAGTCCCGCGCCCAGGTCTACGCCCACCCTGCCTGGCAGAGCGGCCAGGTGCACCAGCAGGCCGGCCAACTCGGCGGCATGTGGGTCAACGGGCGCATGGTCGACCCGGGCACCCCCGCGGGCATGGTCCTGCGCGACGGCGACATCGTGGCCTTCGACCCGGCCGCCGCCGCGGCCACCCATCGCGGCGAGCCCACAGGAGTGGTGGAGGTCCGGCTGGCCAGCGGCCCCAACGCGGGCTCCGTGCACCGGCTCGGGTTCGGCACCGCGACCATGGGCACCTCGCGCGGCTGCACGATCGCGCTCGACGACCCCAACACGATGCCGCACGCCGCCTCCGTCCACGTGACGGCCCAGCAGGTCATCGTCGAGGCAGCGCCAGGCTCCTACGTGCTGCTGGAAGGCGTTCAGCTGATGGCGCCCACGCCGTGGCTGCCCGGTCAGGTGCTCATCGCCGGAGCCTCGGTGATGATGCTGCGCCTGCCGGAGACGCCGGACGCGCACCTCACGCCGCTGCCCGAGGGCGCGGGGCTGGCCTACAACCGGCCGCCGCGCCTGGGCGGCCCGCCGCGCACGCGGCCCATCGAGGTGCCGATCGAGCCGGAGCGCCCGCAGTACCAGCGGCTGCAACTGCTGTCGAGCGTGCTGTTCGGCCTGGGCGGCGTGGTCATGGCGATCGCGTTCGGCCAGGCGCTGTTCCTGCTGATGGCGTTGCTGACGCCGATGTCGATGATCGGCCAGTGGTACAGCGACCGCAGGCACGGCCGCAAGTCGCACAAGCAGGCGATGAAGGACTTCCGCGAGAAGCGCGACAACTTCGCCAACGCCCTGGAGATGCTGCGCCTGGACGACCAGGCCGACCGCCGCCACGAGCTGCCCGACCCGGCCGACGTGCTGCTGACCGCGACCGGGCCCCGGCGCAGGCTGTGGGAGCGGCGCATCCACGACGCGGACACGCTGCACCTGCGCATCGGCGTGGCCGACCAGCCGGCCATGATCGAGCTCATCGTGGAGCACGGCAGCAGGGCCGACGACCGGGCGCTGCCCAAGGTTCCGCTCTCGCACGCCGTACCCATGTCCATCCCCATGCCGGACGTCGGCGTGCTCGGCCTGACCGGCGCGCGGCAGACCTCGCGCGGCCTGGCCCGCTGGCTGGTGGCCCAGGCCGCCGCCATGCACAGCCCGCGCGACCTGGCCATCGTGGTGCTGTCCGCCGACCACGAGGGCGACGCGAGCTGGAACTGGGTGCGCTGGCTGCCGCACAGCGCGCCGCACGAGGGCGAGGAGTGCGTGGCGATGGTCGGCTCGGACCCGGAGTCGGCCGCGCGCCGCGTGGGCGAGCTGGTCAACAAGATCCAGGCGCGCCGGGCGTCGAAGAAGGCGTCGATGGACTTCGGCGGCGGCTTCGCAGGAGGCAACAAGCCGAACGTCTTCGCCGACGGCTACGCCACCGAGCGCCCCTACAACATCCTCGTCGTGCTCGACGGCGCCCGCGTCCTGCGCAGCCTGCCCGGCATGCCGCAGGTCCTGCAGCACGGACCTACCGTGGGCGTCTACTCCGTCTGCATCGACGACGACCAGCGCCTGCTGCCGGAAGAGTGCACGACGGTGGCCGTCTGCGACATGGACAGGCCTGCCTTCGTACGGCTGCGCGGCGGCATGCAGACCGAGGACGTCATCGCCGACCAGGTAGGCGTGCCGTGGTGCGACCGCCTCGGCCGGGCGATGGCGCCGCTGCGCGACGTCAGCCGCGAGGACGCCGACGCCGCGATCCCCAGCGCCGCCCGGCTGCTCGACCTGCTGCGCATGCCCGACCCGGCGCCGGAGCAGATCCAGTCGTTCTGGTCGCGCGGCCGTACCACCCGGGTGCCCATCGGCATCGGCCAGGACGGCATCTACACCATCGACCTGCGCCTGGACGGCCCGCACGGCCTCGTCGCCGGCACCACAGGCGCCGGCAAGTCGGAGCTGTTGCAGTCGATCATCGCCTCGCTGGCCGTGGCCAACCGGCCGGACGAGATGAACTTCGTCCTCATCGACTACAAGGGCGGTTCCGCGTTCAAGGACTGCGCCAAGCTGCCGCACACCGTCGGCATGGTCAGCGACCTGGACGGTCACCTGACCGAGCGCGCCCTGGAGTCGCTGGCCGCCGAGCTCAAGCGGCGCGAGCACATGCTGCTCGACGCCGACGCCAAGGACATCGAGGACTACAACGACCTCAAGGACCAGGGCACGCCGCTCGAACCCATGTCCAGGCTGCTGCTGGTGATCGACGAGTTCGCCGCCATGGTGCAGGAGCTGCCCGACTTCATCGTCGGCCTGGTCGACATCGCCAGGCGGGGCCGTTCGCTGGGCGTGCACCTCATCCTGGCCACCCAGCGGCCCGGCGGTGTGGTCACCCCCGACATCGCCGCCAACACCAACCTGCGCATCGCGCTGCGCGTGACGAGCAACGACGAGTCCGTCGACGTGATCAACTCCCCCATCGCCGCGCAGATCTCGAAGACCACGCCCGGCCGTTGTTACGTGCGTTCCGGCGCCGCCTCGCTGCACGCCGTGCAGTCGGCCCGCATCGGTGGGCGGCGGCCCGGCCAGGGCAACGCCAAGGCCGAGTTCATCGAGATCAACCCGGTCAACTGGTCGCGACTCGGCGGCCCGCCGCCCGCGCGCAAGGGCGACGACGAGGACGACGGCTCGATGATCACCGACCTCGGCGTCCTCGTGGACACGATCAGCCGTACGGCTGCCGCCATGGGCATCGACAAGCAGCGCAGCCCCTGGCTGGAGCCGCTGCCCGAGTCGCTCATGCTCGACTCGCTGGAGCCGACCGGCGCCTGGACGAAGCTGCCCCTCGGCCTCGCCGACATCCCGTCCCAGCAGCAGCGGGCCAGCGAGGCCTACGACCTGGCCGCCTCGGGGCACCTGCTCATCGCGGGCTCGGCGCGCAGCGGCCGCTCCACCGTGCTGCGCGCCATCGCGGGCGCGGTCGGGCAGCAGACCGACCCGCGCGACGTGCACGTCTACGCGGTCGACTGCGGCAACAACGCGCTGCTCCCGCTCGTCGGGCTGCCGCACACCGGCGCGGTCATCGGGCGCGACTCGCCCGACCGGCTCACCAGGCTCACCGAGCGGCTGCTCGGGGAGATCGCGCGCAGGCAGCAGTTCCTGGCCTCGCAGGGCTTCGCCGACGTCACCGAGCAGCGCGCGGCTGTGCCGCCCGACGAGCGCATGCCGTACATCCTGGTGCTGTTCGACCGGTGGGAGGGCTTCTACGCCGCCTTCGAGTCCTACGACAGCGGCAAGCTCATCGACCAGTGGCTGCAGATCCTCCAGGAAGGCGCGGGTGCGGGCGTCAAGGTGATCATGTCGGGCGACCGTACGACGCTGGTCGGGCGGATCTCGACGCTGTTCGACGACCGCCTCGTGCTCAAGCTGACAGACACCATGGACTACGGCTATGTCGGCATCCGCGCCAAGGACGTGCCCGACCACTTCCCGCCGGGACGCGGTTTCCGCGCCTCCGTCGGCCTGCGCGAGGTGCAGACGGCGCTGCTGGCGGCCGACGCGGCGGGCACCGCGCAGGTGGCGGCGCTGCACCACATCGGCAAGGAGGCCAAGCTGCGCGCCGGGGACGTGCCGCGCCACCTGCGGCCGTTCCGCGTCGACGCGCTGCCCTCGACGATCAGCGTGAACGAGGCGCTGGCGCTGGCCGACGACGCGCTTCCGTCCGACGCGGTGCTGTTCGGCGTCGGCGGCGACACGCTGGGGCTGCGCTACTTCCGCGCCGAGGAGCACGGGCCAGGCATCATCATCGCCGGTCCGCCCAAGACGGGGCGTTCCACGGCGCTGCTCACGATGGGTCAGTGGCTGCTGGGCCGCGGCTACTCGGCCATCGCCCTCACCCCGCGCCGCAGCCCGGTCCGCGACCTGCCAGGCCTGGCCGCGTCGTTCACCGGCGACTCGGCGCCGGACGAGGTGAAGGCGGCCCTCGCGGCCTGCCCCGGCCGGTTCGTCCTGCTCGTCGACGACCTGGAGCTGCTGGGCAACGACAGCGAGCTGGCCGAGTGGCTGACCGACTACGTGGCCGAGCTGCGCGACTCGGGCAACCTGGTGATCGCGGCGGGCAGCGTGGAGGACCTGGACTCGATGTACCGCGGCCCTGTGGTCGCGATGAAGAAGACCAGGACCGGCCTGCTCCTGCGCCCCACCGCGACCGGCCAGGGCGACCTGCTCGGCGTCCGCCTCCCCCGCAGCCTGGCCACCGGCTCAGGCCCGGCGGGCCGCGGCCTGATGGTGGTCGGCGGCATGTGGGAGCTCATCCAGGTCGCACAGGGGAGCGAGTGAACGGCGAGAGCCCACCCGACCTGTCAGGCGCCTGAAAGGAACTCCCGCGCGCCACGCAGGCGGGTGCGCAGGTGGCGTTGGGTGGCGGCGCAGTCCAGGCGGATGTCCAGCGGGCCTTCGCCGCGGGCGGTGGAAGGCAGGGCGGCCGGGTCGAGACCGTCGCGCTCCGCGATGAGGCGGCCCAGCTCGTACCTGCTCACCGCATCGGCCCCGGCCACGTGGTGCATCCCCGGCCGAGGCGCTACGACCAGCTCGGCCAGCGCAGCCGCGAGGTCAGCGACGTGCACGGGGCACCGCACCACGTCGGTGAACAGCGCCCCGTCCTGCCGCCCGTCGGCCAGTGCGCGCACGAAGCTCTCGTGCGACGACCCGCCGTCCCCCACGATCAGCGACGTCCTGACGACGGCCGCCTCCGGCACGATCGCCTGAACTGCCACCTCGGCCGCCGCCTTGGCCGCGCCGTACGGCGTGACCGGATCGGGGACGCTGTCCTCGGTGTAGGTCACCGCCTTCCCGGAGAAGACCGCGTCGCTGGACACGTGCACCAGCCGCGCATCCGCCCTGGCTGCGGCCAGCGCCACGTTCGCCCCGCCCAGCGCCGTCGTCTCCCAGTCCGCCTGGCGGTATGCGGCGTTGACCACGACGTCGGGCAGAAGCCCGTAGTCCGCCTCACGATCCCGCACGTCAACCCGCACCCACTCCACCCCGGCAAAATCCCCGGGACGGCTCAGATACGTCGCGACCACCGTGTGCCCGCCCGCCGCCAGGACCCGGACGAGCTCGCCACCGAGAAACCCGCTACCTCCGACAACGACCACCCTCATGGCCCGCCACCGTACCGGCGGGCGGCGGCTCGGAGCTCGTCGGCCACCCTCGCCCTGAGGGAGGCGGGTTCGAGGACCTCGACCGCGGCGCCCATGCTGAGGATCGCCTCGCAGGCCCAGGCCTCGTCGTCGAAAGGCACGGTCAGCTCCTGCTCCTCGGTGGCCGTGACCGGGATGCCGGCCTGGCCGGGCACCGGGGCCAGGCGCCTCAGGCGGGGCATCACCGCGGGCGAGGCGCGGAGCCGTACCACGATCGAGGTCTTCTCGTTCTCCAGCTCCTGACGTGCCTCGGCCCACGCCTGCTCCAGCGAGAACCCCGCAGGCCGGACGACCGGGGCGTCGAGGAGCTCCACCGAGCGCACCCGCGAGACCCGGTAGGTGCGGCGCTGCCCGTCGCGCATCGCCACGAGGTACCAGTCGCCCGACGCGAGGACGAGCCCCATCGGCGCGACCTCGCGGAACACCGCAGACCCTCCACGCACGTATTCGAGGCGCGCCAGCCGTTCCCGCCACACCGCCTCGGCGAGCTGCGTGAGGCAGGGCACCGGCTCCGGCGTCGTGTACCAGCGCACCGGATCGAGGTGGAACCGCTCGGCCGTACGGCGGGCCCGCTCCCGGGCCTCCCCCGTCAGCGACGCGAAGATCTTGATGCGCGCCCCTTCGAGCAGCTCACCCAACCCGAGCTGCTGCGCCGGCCCGGCGAGCCCGAGGAACGCCAGCGCTCCGGCCTCGTCCAGCCCCACCCCGGTGAGCCGCGTGCGATAGCCGCCGTCGAGCCGGTACCCACCGGCGGGCCCGCGCGTGGAGCGCACCCGGATCCCGGCCGCGACCAGCGCCTCGACGTCGCGTTGCACGGTGCGCTCGCTGATCTCCAGCAGCCTGGCCAGCTCCTTGCCACTGACCTGGCCGTGGACCTGGAGGTGCAGAAGCAGGGTCATCATCCGGGAGGCGCGCACGTTCTCATATATACGACAGAAGATGTCGGGAACTCACGGAAGAGTGCACTCCATGAGCGAACACATCTCCGCGCGGCAGTTCCGCGAGTCAGAGGGCGTCGAGGACTGGCGGGTGCTGGGCGAGGGCGCCTGCGCACACTTCCGTACGGCGAGCGGCGCCAAGCTGGTGGCCGCGATAGCCGATCTGGACGGCGTGGCCCTCGACCTGCGCCACGACGGGGTCACCGTACGGCTGATCACCATCGAGGACGGCTACTACGGCCTGAGCGCCAGTGCCGTGGACCTGGCGCGGCGGATCTCCGCGGCGGCGCGCGAGCTGGGCATTCCCGCCGACCCGTCGGCGGTGCAGACCGTCCAGGTGACGATCGACGCGCTGGACATCGCGAACGTGCTGCCCTTCTGGCGGGCCGTACTCGCCTATGTGGACCGCGGCGACGGGCCGGAGGACATCGTGGACCCGCGCGGTCGCGGCCCGGCGATCTGGTTCCAGCAGATGGACGCCCCGCGCCCGCAGCGCAACCGGGTGCACTTCGACGTCTGGGTCCCGCACCACCTGGCCGAGGAGCGGATCGCCGCGGCGCTCGCGGCGGGCGGGCGCCTGGTGTCGGACAAGGAGGCTCCGGGGTTCTGGGTCCTGGCCGACCCCGAGAGCAACGAGGTGTGCGTGGCGACCCCGCTGACCCGCGACTGAGCCCACCAGAACGAGAAGAGCTCCCCGGCCACGGCCGGGGAGCTCCTTTCCGTCAAGCGATCAGCCGGCGCCCGTGGCGGCCGCGATGGCCTCCTTGTTCTTGCGGATGCCGTCCTGAGCCTCATCGAGAGCCTGGGAGACCTTGTCGAAGGAGGCCTTGTAGGCGTCCCAAGCCGTCTTGAACTTGTCGGCGTTCGGACCGGACCACGAAGCCGGGATCTTGGCCGCCTCGGCCTCGAGCGCCTTCTTGGCGTCGGTCACAGCCCCCGCCTGCGTCTTGAAGGTCGAGGACATCTTCTCCATGTCAGCGATGACACCGCCGACTTTCTGGTCGCCCATAGAACTCTCCCCTATGCGTCAGTCTCTGGAGTAGCGGTCAACACAATAGTCATGAATCGCCACATCTTGTAGTTTTTGCCAAAACCATCACATCAGTCCCACGCGCCCCAGACATGACGAAGCCCCGGCGAACCGGGGCTTCGTCACGAAGAATTCAGCGCGTGGCCGACTCGATGTTGCCTCGATACGTGTTGATGACGCGGGACGCCTCCTGCAGCTCCTCCGCCATCCGCTGGAACGCGGCGCGGTAGTTCTGCCAGGCGCCGTTGAACCGCTCGGCTCCAGGGCCCGTCCAGGCGGTGCCGACCTTGGCCGCCTCGCGGTCGAGTGCGGTCATCGTGGCGCGCACGGTCTCCGACTGCTGCGTGAACTGCGTGGCCATCTGCTGCATCTCACCGGGATTGCCACCGAGCAGGCTCTGGCTCATGCGTACCTCCTGAACGTGGGATAGGCGCCCTCACCATAGGCGGCCCACCCGGCCGTCGCCCCGGGTTATACCGAGCGGCTATGGTCGTCCAGAGGATTATTCGGATCAAAGGAGCATTCCACCTATGCGCGAGGTTGTGGTGACCGGTGGAGGCACCGGAATCGGCTACGCGATCGCCGCCGCATTCGTCTCGCTCGGCGACCGGGTCACGATCACGGGACGCCGCGAGCACGTGCTCAAGGACGCGGCCGCCCGGCTGGGCGCGGAATACCTTCCCTTCAACGCCGCCAGCCCCCTCGCCGTGAAGGAGGCGGCCGCCAGGCTGCCCCAGCGGGTGGACGTGCTGGTGAACAACGCCGGCGGCAACACCAACCTCGACCGCGCCAAGTCCGACGAGGACCTCATGGACGTCGCCGAGGCCTGGTGGGCCAACCTCAACGCCAACCTGATGTCGGCCGTCCTGGTCACCACCGCGCTGACCCCCAGGCTGACCCAGCGGGTCGTCACGATCGGCTCGATCGCCGCCCGCGGCACAGGATCGGGCTCGTACGGCGCGGCCAAGGCGGCCATCGAGGCGTGGACCGCCGACCTCGCGGCCGAACTCGGCCCGCGCGGCATCACCGCCAACGTCGTGTCGCCCGGCCTGATCGTGGAGACCGAGTTCTTCCGTGGCAGGCTCACCGACGAGGGCGTCAAGCGCCGCGTCGAGGGCACCCGCAACGGCAGGGCGGGCACGCCGTCCGACGTCGCCGACACCGTGCTCTTCCTGGCCTCCCCGGGCGCCAGACACCTGACCGGGCAGGTGGTCCACGTCAACGGTGGCGCCTACCTGGGCCGATAGGCTCCGTGAAAAAGAGAGGAAAGACGTCGGTGCAGAAGGTTCTCATCGCCAACCGCGGCGAGATCGCGGTGCGCGTGGCCCGCGCATGTAGGGACGCGGGGATCGGCAGCGTCGCCGTCTACGCCGACCAGGATCTCGACGCCCTCCACGTGAAGGTCGCCGACGAGGCGCACGCGCTGGGCGGCCAGTCGCCAGCCGAGACCTACCTCGACATCGCCAAGCTGCTGGCGGTCGCCGCCAGGACCGGCGCTGACGCGGTCCACCCCGGTTACGGCTTCCTGGCCGAGAACGCCGACTTCGCCCAGGCCGTCATCGACGCCGGGCTGACCTGGATCGGCCCGCCGCCGTCGGCGATCTCGGCGCTCGGCGACAAGGTGCAGGCCAGGCACATCGCGCAGAAGGTCGGCGCGCCCCTGGTCGCGGGGACCAAGGACCCGGTCGCGGACGCGGAGGAGGTGCTCGCCTTCGCCCGCGAGCACGGCTTGCCGATCGCCATCAAGGCTGCTTTCGGCGGTGGCGGGCGCGGCCTCAAGATCGCTCGCACTTTTGACGAGATTTCCGACATGTATGAGTCGGCCGTCCGCGAGGCCGTGACGGCCTTCGGGCGCGGCGAGTGCTTTGTCGAGAAATATCTGGACAAGCCGCGCCACGTCGAGACCCAGTGCCTCGCCGACCAGCACGGCAACGTCGTCGTGGTCAGCACCCGCGACTGCTCGCTCCAGCGCCGCCACCAGAAGCTCGTGGAGGAGGCCCCGGCCCCCTTCCTCAGCCAGGAGCAGATGGACCTGCTCTACACCAGCTCCAAGGCCATCCTGAAAGAGGCCGGCTACGTCGGCGCAGGCACCTGCGAGTTCCTCGTCGGCCAGGACGGCACGATCTCCTTCCTGGAGGTCAACACCCGGCTGCAGGTCGAGCACCCGGTGACCGAGGAGGTGTCGGGCATCGACCTCGTGCGCGAGATGTTCCGCGTCGCCGAGGGCGAGGAGCTGGGGTACGGTGACCCGGCGCTGCGCGGCCACTCCATCGAGTTCCGGATCAACGCCGAGGACGCCGGGCGCGGCTTCCTGCCCGCTCCGGGCACGCTGACCGCGATGCGCGCGCCCAGCGGGCCAGGCGTCAGGCTCGACTCGGGCTACGAGGCCGGGATGACGGTGCCGCAGACATTCGACTCGCTGGTGGCCAAGCTCATCGTGACCGGGCGCAGCCGTACGGAGGCGTTGGAAAGGTCGCGGAGGGCGCTCGGCGAGTTCGAGATCGACGGGATGCCGACCGTTCTCCCCTTCCACCGGGAGATCGTGGAACATCCGGCGTTCACGGCCGAGCCGTTCACCGTCCACACCCGGTGGATCGAGACGGAGTTCGACAACACCATCCCGCCCTACTCCGGCGCGGCCGAGGTCGACGAGCCGTCGCCGCGGGAGAGCATCACCGTCGAAGTGGGTGGAAAGCGCCTCGAAGTGGTCCTGCCTGCGGGGTTCGGCGCCTCTACGCCCTCGGCGAACAAGACCCCGAAGCGTACGGCGGGCGGCGCGGCCAAGAAGGCGGCGAGCGGCGACGCCCTGGTGAGCCCGATGCAGGGCACCATCGTCAAGGTCGTGGCGGCCGACGGGGACACCGTGGCCGAGGGCGAAACGGTCGTGGTGCTGGAGGCGATGAAGATGGAGCAGCCGCTCACCGCCCACAAGGCGGGCACCATCACGGGGCTGGCTGCCGCGGTGGGGCAGACCGTCACGTCAGGTGCCGTGATTTGCGAGATCAAGGACGTGTAGCGGGTAGCGTTCACCGTGAGGAACTTTGCCGATCGCCCGTTCGTCCTCAAGGGCGAAGGAGGCTTGCTGCCGATGACCCACTCGCTGCGCCGGGCAGGGGCCGCGCTCGTTGCGCTGGCCGCCGGTCTGTTTGTCATTCTCGCGCTATCCCCCGCCGCGCACGCCGCGGCCGAACCCGACGCCAACACGGTGGTCGCGCAATGGAAGGGCGGTGACCCGCTCTACGTCGAGTCGGGCTCCGCGCTGACCTCGGACCAGCAGTCCGAGATCCGCGACGACCTGAAGAGCGCCAACACTCCGGTGTTCGTCGCCGCGCTGCCCAACGGCTCGGTGTCCGACCCCAAGGCTTACCTGACCACATTGGGCAAGACGTTGCAGTCGTCGGGCAAGGGCGGCCGCTGGGCCGTCGCGGTCCTCGACGGCAAGTCGCTGTACGCCGGGGGCAACTTCGGCAAGTCCGGCCTGGTGAACCGGCTCTCGCAGCTCGCGGTCAGCAACAACGACGACATCGTCAAGGGCATGGCCGACTTCACCAAGCGCGTCGACCTCGCCGCCAACAACAAGAAGTCCGCGCTCGACTCCGGCTCCGCCTCGGGCGGCGGCGGCAGCGGCGTGCTGATCGCCCTGGGCGGTCTCGCGGTCGTCGGCGGCGGTGGCTACTTCCTCTACTCCAAGAACAAGAAGAAGAAGCGCCTGGAGCAGGAGGCCCGCGACCTGGCCATGGTCAAGCAGACCGTGGAGGAGGACGTCACGAAGTTCGGTGAGGAGATCACCGCGCTCGACACCGACGTCTCCCTGGCCGGTGCGGGTGGCGAGCACATCACCGAGTGGCAGCAGGCCCTCGACTCCTACGAGAAGTCCAAGGCCCAGCTCGCCGCGGTGACCAAGGCGGACCAGGTCCGCGACGTCACCACGACGCTCGAGGACGGCCGTTACGCGCTGGCCGTGGTGAAGGCCAAGGTCAACAAGACCCCGATCCCCGAGCGCCGCGCGCCCTGCTTCTTCAACCCGCAGCACGGCCCGTCCGTGCGCGACGTGCGCTGGGCCCCGCCCGGTGGCGCGGTGCGCGACGTGCCCGCCTGCGCGATGGACGCGGAGGCCGTGGAGCGCGGCTTCGACCCGCAGATGCGCGAGGTCATGGTGAACGGCCAGCGCAGGCCCTACTACGACGCGGGCCCGGCGTACGCGCCGTACGCCTACGGCTACTACGGCGGCTTCGGCGACATCATGACCGGCATGTTCATCGGCACCATGATGGGCAGCATGTGGGGCGGCGGCTTCGGCGGCTACGGCGCCGGCTACTCCGAGGGCTACAGCGACGGCGGCGGCGGTGACTTCGGCGGCGGAGGCGACTTCGGAGGTGGCGACGGCGGCGGTGGCGGCTGGGGCGACTTCGGCGGAGGCGACTTCGGCGGCGGAGACTTCGGTGGAGGAGACTGGTAAAGGCTCGTCAGCTGCTGCGGCTATGTGACGCACGAGGTTTCATACCCTCAACTCGAGGGGGCGGGCCGTCGTCATGAGACCGTGAGGGCTGGTGTCCTGGGTTCTGGGTAAAAGCAGAAGAGCGCGTTCCCTCGTGACGAGGGGGCGCGCTTTTTCTATGTGCTCTGCCGTACGGTCAGCCGAGGTTCGAGGAGGGTCGCGTCGGTTACGGCGCGGCCCTCCAGCTTTTCCATCAGCAGCATGACCGCCTGTCTGCCGACCTCCTCCGCGGGGATCAGCACCGAGGTCAGCGGCGGTCCGGCCCGCTCGGCCACGTCGTCCGGGCAGAGCGCGACCACCGCGACGTCCTCGGGCACCCGCCTGCCGAGCTGGCGGAGCGCGGCGAGCACGTGGTTGACGGCCGCCTCGTTGTGCACGACGAGCCCGGACAGGCCCGGCCGCTCGTCCAGCAGCCCGCGCACGGTCGCCAGCACCTCGTCGAACGTCTCCTCGCACGGCACGGCCACCCCTGAAGCTCCCGCGACGGAGGTGAACCCGGCGAGCGTGCGGCGGGCGAAGCCGGTGCCGCGCGAGTAGACCACGGCTGGCGCGCCGAGCAGCGCGATCTCGGTGTGCCCCCGGTCGGCCAGGTGCGTGGCGCAGAGCGCGCCCGCCTGGAAGAAGTCGAGGTCGACGCAGGTCAGCCCGGCGGAGGAGGCGGGGAAGCCGATGAGCACGCTGGGCTCGGCCAGCTCGCGCAGCAGCGGCACCCGCCCGTCGTGCTCCTCGATGTCCATGAGGACCAGGCCGTCGACGAGCGCGCTCGCCGCGACCCTGCGGATGCCCTCAGGCCCCTCGTCGGCGGTCAGCAGCAGCACGTCGTGCTCGTAGGCGCGGGCCGCGGTGACCACGGCGGTGGCGAACTGCATCAGCACCGGCACGTGCATGCCCGCGCGCAGCGGCAGCACCAGCGCGATCACGTTGGCCCGCTTGCTGGCCAGGGCGCGGGCGCCCGCGTTGGGGTGGTAGCCGAGCGCCTTGATGCTGTCGAGGACCCGCCGCTGGGTGTCCGCGGAGATGGTGCGCTTGCCGCTGAGCACGTAGGAGACCGTGCTGACGGCCACCCCCGCGTGCTTGGCGACCTCCGCGATCGTGACGGTCCTGCCGCTCAAGCGAGGCTCCTGAGAGTGATGCCGACGTCTTCGAACACCACATAAAGATCGTGCACCCCGGTGGTCTCCGCAAGCTCCGACCTGACCTGGACGAACGTGTACCGGTCGGTGCGCGGAACGGGGAAGGTCGCCAGCACCCGCCCGTGCAGCGGGTCGCCCTGGCGCAGGGTGACGACGCCGCCCTCGGCGCTGCCCGCCTCGATCACGCCGGTCCCTCCGTCCATGTCCACGTCGTGGAAGGCGATCCACGCCCCTTCCGCCTCGGAGCGTACGGCGTCGCCGGACACCTTGGCCGCGTCCACGAAGGCGATCGCGTCGTAGGCGTCGTGGTCAGTGGCGACCAGCGGCCAGCCGCGCGGCGGGATCGTCTCGCCCTCGACCGAGAAGGCCGCGCTGACCCGCAGGTCGGTGGCGCTGCGCCCGGCCATGAGCTGGTGCGGCGCCGTCTCGACGACGAACCTGGACCGGGTGACGTCCCAGAAGGCGAGGTCGGCGACGGGGATTTCCAGGGAGACGGTACGGCTCTCGCCGGGCGCCAGCCGTACCTTCTCGAAGCCGCGGAGCCGCCGCAGGGGCTGCTTGACGCGGGATCGGCGCTGGTGGCTGTAGAACTGCACGACCTCGACGCCTGGCCTGGTGCCGGTGTTGGTCACCGTGACCTGCGCGCGCACCGTCTCACCGACCTCGACCACGAGCCGGGAGTAGGAAAAGTCGGTGTAGGACAGGCCGTGGCCGAAGGGGTAGGCGGGGATGCCCCGGTAGTACAGGTAGGTGGCGTCGGTGGCGATGATGTCGTAGTCGAGCAGCTCGGGCAGCTCCCCCGCCGACCGGTACCACGTCTGGGTCAGCCGCCCCTCGGGGTCCGCGTCGCCGAACAGCACCTCGGCCAGCGCGTGGCCGTACTCCTGGCCGCCGTGCGCGGACCACACCACCGCGGGCACGGGCGAGGTCCAGGCGACCGGGTAGCCGCTGCTGATCACCATCACCGTGCGCGGGTTGGCCCGCCGTACCGCCTCGACGACGGCCTCCTGTGCCGGCGGGAGGGACAGGTCCGTGCGGTCCTCGGTCTCCCTGCCGTTGACCAGCGGGTGGTCGCCGACCACCACGACCGCGACGTCCGCCTGCGCGGCGAGCGCGGCCGCCTCCTCGGCGCCCTGGCGTTCCACGGTCAGCGAGACGGCCTCGTCGGCGTCGTCCACCAGCCTGCCCCCTGCGCCGACGTAGCGGCCGGTGAAGACGTGGCGCAGCACGATCGAGCCGCGCGGCCGCTCCTGCAGCCGGAACGTCTGCCGCACCTCCCACCCGTTCGGCCCAGGCTGGTCGGCCACGACGCGGTCGTCGGCGTCCACGGAGAGGTAGCGTCCGTTGGCGACGGCGCGCAGCGCGTAGGCGCCACCGCCCCAGTCGAACAGGTCGAACTCGCCGTACTCGGCGCTCAGCCTGACCCGGTCGACGCCCTCGCAGAAGACGACCTCGCACCGCGCGGCGAGGCCGTCCCTGGCGGTGACGGCGTAGGGCAGGGTGCCGCTGTACCAGTCCTCCATGAGCGCGTCGCCGAGCTGGCCGATCACCGCCACCTTCGTGACGCCCGCGAGCGGCAGCAGGCCGTCGTTGGCCAGCAGCGTGATCGAGCTGCGCGCGGCCCGCCTGGCCAGCGCCCGGTGTTCCGCGCAGTTGACGACGTCCTCGCCGATCTCCTCGGACTCGCCGAGCCGGTGCCTGATCGACAGGGTGTGGCCGACGGCCCGGTCGATGTCGTCCTCGGTGAGCAGGCCGCGTTCCAGGGCGGCGCGGAGGTGGGCGATCGTGGCCTCTGGCCGGTCGTCGTCCTGGGTGAAGCTGTCCAGGCCCGCCCTGATCGCGTGCGCGTACGCCTCGGGCAGGTCTTCGTAGTAGGCCTGCAGCCCGGCCAGGTTGGCGGGTGCGTACGCGTCGCTGACGACGAGCAGGTCGTCCGGCGCCCAGGCCCGCAGCACCTCGTTGATCAGCGGCGACAGGTGCGCGGGTCGGCCGTTGACCAGGTTGTAGGACGGCATGACCGCGACGGCCGCGCCCTGCTCCAGGGCCGGGCGGTAGGCGGGCAGCTCGTACTCGTGCAGGACGCGCGGCGGCAGGTTGCTCGAGGTGACGCAGCGGTCGGTCTCGTTGTTGTAGCCGAGGAAGTGCTTGAGCGTGGGCGCGGTCCTGAGCACGTTGGGATCGCTCCCACGAAGCCCGTGCGCGTACGCCGCCGCCATGACGCCGGTCAGCCAGGGGTCCTCGGAGTAGCCCTCCTCGTTCCGCCCCCACCTGGGGTCGCGCAGAGGGTTGACCACCGGGGCCCAGACGTTGCGCCCGGCGTCCTTGTGCCGGAAGGCGAGCACCTCGGCGCCGACCGCCTCGCCGATCCTGCGGACGAGCTCCGGGTCCCAGGTCGCGGCCAACCCCACCGCCTGCGGGAACACCGTTGCGGGACCGAGCCAGGCGACGCCGTGCAGCGCCTCCGTCCCGGTGCGGAAGGCGCGCAGGCCCAGCCGGTCGATCGGCGCCTGGTACTGGTGGAGCAGTCCGAGCTTCTCGTCCAGCGTGAGATCGGCGCTGTCGAAGCGCTTCGATTCCATATCACCGTAGGGTGCTCCCCGGTGTGAACCACGTCAAGAGCTGTGCGGCAAACTCCCCGAATCCACCGAATCCAGGACGCGCGCCGCGCCGCCCAGCGCGGCGGCGTCGAGCCCAAGCGTGGAGGCGACGATGCGGCTCCCTCCGGCGTCGGGGGCGATCGTCCTGGCCCGCACCTCGGCCTCGACGGCGGGCAGCAGCCACGGGGCCAGCGGCACGTAGTAGCCGCCGAGCACGACGACCTCCGGGTTGAGCACGTTCGTCAGGATCGACACGCCCCTGCCCAGGTCGCGGCCCATCCGTTCGAGGCGGGCGACGTCGCCCGCGCGGGCCCGCCGTACGACCTCCTCGACCTCGGCCTCGATCTCCCCCGGGGACAGGTCGTGCCCGACGAGCGCGCCGATGCCCGCGAGCGCCTCCAGGCAGCCGCGCCTGCCGCACCTGCACTCGGGGCCGTCCTGGTCGAGCTGGACGTGGCCGAGCTCGCCGCTGTAGCCGGCGCCGCCGCGGCGCAGCTGCCCGTCGAGGATGACGCCGACGCCCACGCCGATCTCGCCGGTGAGGTAGACGAGGTTGGACGCGCCGCCGTGCGGTCCGAACCGCTGCTCGGCCAGGGCCGCCAGGTTGGCGTCGTTGTCCACCGAGATCGGGAAGCCCGGCGCGCGCAGCACCTTGGCCAGGTCGCCGCTCAGGTCGCAGTCGTGCCAGCCGAGGTTGGGCGCGACCCTGATCAGCCCCTGCACGTCGACCAGTCCTGGTACGGCCAGCGTCAGCCCGAGCACCTGGCGCTCGTCCTTCGCCATGCGGTTGACCACCCGCCTGACCACCGCGCCCACGGCCGCCACGCCCTGGTCGGCGGAGAAGGCGCGCCGCCACGACAGCAACTGCTCCCCCGCCAGGCCCACGGCGACCGCGGTGATGTGGTCGACGTTGATCTCCACCCCGATGGCCGCGTACGGCGAGCCGTCCAGGACCAGCATCGTGGCGGGGCGGCCGACCCGGTTCTCCGTCAGCCCGGTCTCGCGCACGAGCCTGCGCTCGATGAGGTCGGCGACCAGGCTCGACACGGTCGCCTTGTTCAGCCCGGTGGTGGCGGCGATGTCCGCGCGCGAGCACGGCGCGTTCTCGCGGACGAAGCGGAGCACGACCGCGAGGTTGGTCGCCCGGACGTCGGCGAAGTCGGCCGGCTGGGGGTTCGTCGTAAAAGTGATCAAGATCGGTTCCGTTCCCGCTCGGCCAAGCTGGCTCCATCATGCCCTATCGGTGTGCCCTTGTGGCGGCGGTCACCCTGGACTAATTTGTTTGGCTATCAGACGAACTAATCCTACATCTAGGAAGGGAGCGCGCCATGTCAACGCCCAACCGCCGCGGCTTTCTGGCCCTCGCCGGCCTCGGACTGCTGTCGGCATGCACCACCGCACCAGTCTCACGTAAGGGCGCCGGCACGGCGGAGGCGGTCGACAAGCTGGCCCAACTCCTTCCCAAGCACATCCCCTACGCGGGCGTCACCCCCGACGTGAACACCCCGGTCTCCATCGGATTCACGAAATATCCGGACACGCTGGTCAAGGCGATCACCGAGGTTCCCGGCAAGGGCAGCTCGTTCACCGCGATGACCCCGCTGTGGGGCCCGCCGCCACCCACGCCCAACGCCTACAACGACGCGGTCAACAAGGCGCTCGGCGCGACCGTGAAGCTGAACATCGTCGACGGCAACTCCTACGGCGACAAGCTCGCCCCCATGCTCGCCGCCGGGAACGTCCCGGAGATCACCGCGGTCCCCGGCTGGATCCTCCAGACCCTGTCGGACTTCGACAGGACCATCGACAAGCTCTTCACCGACCTCGGCCCCTACCTGTCCGGCGACAAGTCGGCCGCCTATCCGATGCTGGCCAACATCTCCGAGGAGGCGTGGGCGTTCGGCGTCTTCAACGGCAAGCTCATGTCGGTCCCCCACCCGGGGATGAGCCCGGTCAAGGTCACCTACTATCGCCAGGACATCCTCGCCAAGCTCGGCGCGCAGCCGTGGAAGACCGCGGACGAACTGTTCGAGCTGGCCAGGAAGATCACCGACCCCAAGAAGAAGCGCTGGGCGTTCGGCGGCATCCAGCAGGAGATCGAGCGCGCCTTCCGCGCCCCGCGAGACTGGCGGCTGGACGGCGGCAAGCTCGTGCACCGGTACGAGACCAAGGAGTACGCGGACGCGGTCGCGTTCCAGCGCAAGATCTACGAGGCCGAGCTCGTCCACCCGACGATCGTCTCCCAGGGCATCACCGCGCCCGCGGGCAAGGAACTCTTCGAGGCCGGGCAGGCCGTGATCGCCGAGGACGGCTTCGGCGCCTGGCACGAGGCCGTCCAGCGGCAGGCCACGATCAACCCCGAGTTCGCGATGGCGCCCATCTACTGGACGGCGGACGGGGGCGCGCCGTTCGGCTGGTACCAGGAGCCCGCCTGGATGTACCTGTTCCTGCGCAAGGACCTGCCGAAGGAGAAGGTCGAGGAGATCCTGCGGATACTCAACTGGTTCGGTTCGCCGATCGGCACCGAGGAGTACCACCTGTGGCGGTACGGCGTGGAGGGCACCCACTACACGCAGAAGGCGGGCGAGTTCCCCGTCTACACCAAGAAGGGTCAGCAGGAGGCGCAGCCGCCCACGTTCTTCTTCCTGTCCAGCCAGCTGGAGCCGGACAGCGAGTATTACCCCGGCTACCTGAAGGAGTCCGGCGAGTACAAGCTGAACTGGTACAACAGCCGCGAGAAGTACCCCTTCGAGGGCATCCGCAAGCAGGACCCGTCCAAGCTGGCCGCCGCGCAGCAGCCCACAGAGGACAAGGTCAAGGACATCGTCAAGGGCCGCCGCCCCCTCACCGACCTGGCGCAGGTCGTCGAGGAGTGGAAGACCGCGGGCGGTGAGGAGGCGCGGGCCTTCTTCATGAAGGTCCTCAAGGACAACGGGCGTGTCTAGGCTCCGGCGCGACTGGCAACTCCTGGTGATGGTGCTGCCGGCGATCGGGCTGCTCGCGGTCTTCCACTACGTGCCGACGTTGTGGAACGTGATCGCGTTCCTGGACTACAGCCCGATCGACGGCATCATCGACAGCCCCTACGTGGGGCTGGGCAACTTCACCTACCTGATGGGCGAGCCCGCCTTCTGGCATGCCGTACGGAACACCCTGACGATCACGCTGTTCCAGCTCGTCTTCTACTTCCCCGTGCCGATCGCGCTGGCGGTCCTGCTCAACGGCGTGCTCAGGCCCAAGCTGCGCGCGGCGATCCAGAACATCGTCTACCTGCCGCACTTCTTCTCCTGGGTGCTGGTCGTCACCGTGTTCCAGCAGATGATCGGCGGCGCGGGACTCACCGCGCAGACCATGCGCGACTGGGGCATGAACCCGATCGACCTGATGACCAACCCGGACACCTTCCTCGGCCTGGTCACCGCCCAGGCGATCTGGAAGGACGCGGGCTGGGGAATGATCATCTTCCTGGCGGCGCTCAGCACGATCAACCCCAACCTCTACGAGGCGGCAGCCGTGGACGGCGCCTCCCGGCGGCAGCGGCTGTGGCACATCACGCTGCCCGGCCTGCGCCCGGTCATCGTGCTGCTGCTCATCCTGCGGCTGGGCGACGCGCTCAACGTGGGGTTCGAGCAGTTCATCCTGCAGCGGGACGCGGTGGGGATGGGCGCCGCCGAGGTGCTGGACACCTACGTCTACTGGATGGGGCTGCGGACCGGCGACTGGAGCATCGGCGCCTCCGCCGGGCTGTTCAAGGGCGTCGTCGGGCTCGTCCTGATCCTCGTGGCCAACAAGATCGCGCACAGAATCGGCGAGCAGGGGATCTACCAACGATCATGAGTACTGTCATCCGTCCGGCCTGGGACGAGGAACCGTCCGTCGCCGGCAAGATCGGCAAGGCGCTTGCCCTGCTCCTCACGACGCTGGTCGTGGTGTTTCCCATCTACATCGTGGTGCTGACCAGCATCTCCTCGCCCAAGGCCATCAACGACGCCGGTGGGCTGGTCATCGTGCCCGACGGGTTCAGCTTCCAGGCGTACGCGGAGGTGCTCGGCGGGGGCGTCGTGGTGCGGGCGCTGATGGTCAGCATCGGGATCACCGTGGTCGGGACGGCGTTGAGCCTGGCCGTCACGGCGCTGGCCGCGTACGGGCTGTCCAGGCCGGGGTCGCTGTTCCATCGGCCGCTGTTGTTCCTGGTGCTGGTCACGTTCCTGTTCGGGCCGGGGATCATTCCTTCGTACATGATGGTCAACAGCCTGGGGTTGATGAACTCCTACGCGTCGCTGATCCTGCCCACGGCGATCTCGGCGTTCAACCTGGTGGTGTTGCGTGCGTTCTTCATGGCGATCCCCATTGAGGTGATCGAGAGCGCGCGGATCGAGGGGGCCAGCGACTTCCACATCCTGCGGAAGATCGTGTTGCCGCTGTCGAAGGCGGCTCTGGCGGTGATCGGGCTGTTCTACGCGGTCGCCTACTGGAACGCGTTCTTCAACGCGTTGCTGTATCTGGATGACAGTGGGAAGTGGCCGTTGCAGATGGTGTTGCGGACGTACATCTTGCAGGGGCAGCCGATGCAGACGGCCAGTGGGGTGATGGACGCCAGCGGGCTGGGGCTCGCTGCGGTGCCTGTCACGTCGGTGCGGATGGCGGTGTTGGTGCTGGCGATGGTGCCGGTGGTGCTGATCTATCCGTTCATCCAGCGGCACTTCATCAAGGGTGTGATCATCGGCGCGGTGAAGGGCTGATCTTCGTACGGCTGCCGCCCCCTTTGTGAGGGCGGCAGTCTCTTTTATCGGGATTTTTCAGGTGAGGGTTGTCAGGCGGGTGTGCAGGTGACAGCGGTCGGTGCGGTGTTGGCGCTGGACCAGGCTCCGGTGAAGCCGAAGCTGGTGGTGGCGTTGGGTTGCAGGCCGCCGTTGTAGGCGACGTTGGTGACCGTCACGTTGGCGCCCGTCTGGGTGTGGGCGCCGTTCCAGAGCTGGGTGATGGTCTGGCCGCTGGGGAAGGCCCACTTCACGGTCCACGCGGTGGACGCGATCGAGCCGGTGTTCTTCACGGTCACCTCGGCCTGGAAACCGCCCTGCCACTGGCCGCCCGGCGTGTAGGTGGCTGAGCAGGCCTTACCCGTGGGGGTGGGCGTGGGCGTGGGCGTTGGCGTTGGCGTGGGCGTTGGCGTGGGCGTTGGGGTTGGGGTTGGGGTTGGGGTTGGGCCGGTGCGGTCGCCGTAGATGATGCCGCGGCCGTTCGTGCCCAGATACACGCGGCCGTAGACACGCGGGTCGCCGGTCAGCGCCTCGCCCATGTTGGCGTACTGGTGCCTGTCGTCGTTGATCCGCACCCACGACGCCCCCGCGTCGTCGGAGCGGAACAACCCGTGCACCCCGTCCACCTGCCCCACCAGGAAGATCGCCATGTACGACCCGCCCGGCGCCGCCTTGCCGAAGCCCACGTTCTCGGCAGCCGTCACGTTGGTGAGCCTGGTGAACGAGGCGCCCGAGTCCGTCGAGCGCCACACGCCGTAGACGCCGTCCGACGCGTACTTGCCGGTAGAAGGAGCACCACCCACGAGCCAGACGTGCCCCTCCTTACCGGGCACGGTCTTGAACCTGACCGTCGTCGCACCGGCCCCCTCGACGCCCCACCCGGCTCCCCCGGTCGGCAGGCCGGTCGCCGGAGCCTGGGTGAAGGACGCGCCGCCGTCCAGGCTCACGTAGAACTTGCCCCCGGCGTACCCGTAGAACTTGGCCGGATTGACCCGGTCGGACCGTACCTGGGCCTTGGCCGGGATGCCGCTGGAGGCCGTCCACGAGCTGCCCGAGTCGGTCGAGCGGCTCACCGCACCGCCGGTCGGCGACCACACCGTGACGCCGCCGTCCGCCGAGATGGCCACGTTGCCGCCCTGGGTGACCCCGGCGGGCTCGCTGCTCGCCTGCCACCAGCTGCCGCCGCCGTTGGACGAGAAGCCGATCCGGTGCACCCCCGCCGTGTCGTTGTCGCCGACCCGCACCACCTTCGACGGGCTGAGCTCGGCGAAGTCCATGCTGCGCGTGGTGACGAGGTTGGGCTGGGTGTACATCATCGGCGGCACGGCGCCGAGGTCGGTGTGCACGAATCCGCCGATGTCCCCGACGGCCGACAGCAGCGGCGGCCCGGACGGCGGGCTGATCAGGTCGAGGACCGCGGTCTCCTCCAGCCCCTCGATGAACGGTTTGATGGTGATCTTACCTCCGGCGGTGTCCCACTGCTTGAGGTTGGTCGTGCCGTAGATCGTGGCGCCCGTGCCGTACAGCAGGCGGTTGGAGTCGAAGGGGTCGATCTCCATCGCCTCGGTCATCCAGCCGAGCTTCGGGTCGACCTCGGGGGTCGTGGAGGTCTTGCCCATGGTCAGCCACGGGTGAGAGGAGATGTCCTGGGTGTAGCGGAAGGTGCGGTTCGGGTACCCGTTCCAGTCCCAGATCCGCGTCCAGGTGGCGCCGCTGTCGAGGCTGCGGAACAGGATGATGTCCGGCCACCACGAGACCTGGCTGGCCACCATGATCGTGCTCGGGTTCTGGCGGTCGACGGTGAAGCCGCTGAAGCCGTAATACGGGTCCGGGTCGGGGGTGATGTTGGTCCAGGCGCCCGTGGCGGTCGTGTAGCGCCAGACCTCGCCGTCCTCGCCGACGTACGGCCCGCCCGTGTTGCCCGTGGCGAGGTAGAGGTAGCCGTTGACGTGGTCGAGCACGCCCTTGTGCGGCACGAAGCCGGTCGGCTGGCCCGGCACGCGGCTCCAGGTGGCGCCGCCGTCGGTCGAGCGGTAGAGGTTGTTGTCCTTGTCCGCCACACCCGCGTAGATCGTCTGGGTGGCGCTGCCCGCGCTGCCGGTGCGCGAGTCGAAGGTGATTCAGGGGATGCCCTGGGTCATCGTGTTGTAGTTGTACGTGGTGTCGTTCGGGTCCTGGGCGAAGTTTCCGGCGTTGGGGAAGCTCGTCACCTTCGCCCAGGTGGCGCCGTAGTCGGTGCTCTTCCACAGGCCGTTGGCGTTGGCCGTGCCGTAGAAGAGGATGTTGTTCCTGTTGGGGTCGATGACCAGGCGCTCGCCCATGCCGCGGCCCGGCATGTTGCCGCTGCCCTTGAACGGCAGCTCGGTGACGGCCCAGGTGGCGCCACGGTCGGTGGAGCGCAGGATCGCGCCGTTGTTGGGGTCCCAGTCGTTCGTGTACATCCCGGTCGCGACGTACACCCGGTTCGGGTCGACGGGGTCGGTGGCGACGCTGACGCCGCCGACGTGGCTCCACTTGTCCCAGCCGATCCCGTCGAGCAGTGGGACCCACTTCGACCTGTCCCAGCGGTAGACCCCGCCGATGTCGGTCCTGGCGTAGATCAGGTCCTTTTCCTTCTGGTTGAAGACCAGGCCTGGGACGAACCCGCCGCCGCCTATCTTCACCCCCTTGAAGGTGTACGGATCAACCGTCACTGCCGATACCGGCGCCATCATCGCGAGCACGACGAGGGCTGCCGCGCACAGGCATAAGAGGGTTCTGCGCATACGGGAATCCTTTCTGAACAGGTCATCCAGAGATTCACACAGGCGCAAAACCCGGTCAATAGTTTGGCGTCACAACGAACTTATTAGCAATGGCACGACCAGCAGGCCGAGCAGCGCCAGCGCGACGGGAAGCGTGAAAGTTGCAGACAGCCCGGCCACCAGCAGCGGGCTCACGACGAACCCGGTGTAGGACACCGTGGAGACGGCGGAGACGAGCGTGCCCCGATCGTCGCCGACCGCCGCCTTGCTGAGCATCGCGGGCACCAGCGGCCCGAGCGCCAGCCCGGTCAGCGCGAACCCGACCAGGCTGAGCCAGGCGTACGGTGCCAGCCCGGCCAGCACGATCCCGCCTCCCCCGCCCAGCGCGGCCACCAGCGAGAGCAGCCGCATGGGCACCGGCGGCAGCGCCTGCACGACGAGCCGCCCAGCCGTCAGAGCCAGCATGTACGCAGCAGGGGCCGCGCTGGCCAGCAGGACCGGCGCCGAGCGGAAGTCCTCCAGCAGGAGCACCGACCACTGCTCGACGGAGTTCTCGATGACCAGCGCGCACGCCGCCAGCGCGCCGAGCACGAGCGCCCGCCGCCAGGCGCTCCTGGCGTGCGGCTCCACCTCGCCGACCCCGCGCCCGACCGGCAGGCCGAGCGCGAAGGCCGCGGCCGCCAGCACGATCACCGCGATCGCCAGCAGCACCTGGACGGGCGCGAGGCCGAGCTGGCGGGCCAGCCCGGTGGCCGGGGCGGCGACGATGACGGCGATCGGGAAGGCGGCGTGCACCGGCTGGAACAGCCTGCGCCCGGTCTCCCGCTCCGCCCTGCCGGTGGCCACGTTCAGCGCGATGTCGAGCGCGCCGCTGGTCGCACCGAGCACGAGCAGCGCCAGCCCCAGCTGGACCGGCGAGCCGACCAGCCCGATCCCGGCGGTGGTCAGGGCGAACAGCGCGGTGCAGAACGCGAGCGCGAGCCGTTCCCTCCCCCTGATGAGCCGCCCGGTCAACGCCATCGCCGGGATCGCGCCGATCGGCACGGCCGCCAGCGCGAACCCCAGGTCGGCGGGCGAGGCGTGGATCTGCTCGCGGATCGCGGGCAGCAGCGCCGACCACGACCCCCAGAAGACGCCCCAGGCGGCGCACACGGCGACGAGCCGCGCGCCCAGAAGTCCTGTTCGCCCGGCCGTCGCCGTCACATGCCCTCCAAGATCACCTGGCGAGTGCGAAATCCTTGATCCTCAGGTCTCCCCTGAACACCAGGTAGAGATCGCCCGTCCCGCCACCGACGGTAGCCGAGGCGGTGCCCCACTGGTAGGCGCCGCCGGTCGCGGCGACCTGCGCCATGCCGAGCAGCGTCCCGGTCGGGGAGCCCAGCCGCAGCTCGATGGAGCCGCCGCTCGCCGAGGCGACCCCGGCGGTGAAGGCCCTGCCCAGCCGGGCGTTACCGAAGGAGATCCAGTCCCCGGTAGACGCGCCGACCGCCGTGTCCGAGGCCTTGGTCTCGTCGACCAGCTCCACGCCGGAGTAGTCGTCGAAGTCGGCCGCGCGGGTCACCCTGGTCAGGTCCCTCGGCGGGATCGTCTCGCCGTTGACGTGCATGGTGGTGCGCTGGCGGATGGCGGCCGACGAGGAGCCGACCAGGACGTCGTGGGTCGCGGTCTCGGTGACGAAGCGGTTCCTGGTGACGTCCCAGAGAGCCAGGTCGGCCTTCTTCAGGGTGAAGACGACCTTCTTGCTCTGGCCGGGGCCGAGCGTCACGCGCTCGAAGGCGCGCAGCTGCTTGACCGGCTGCCGTACCCGTGAGGCGTGCTGGTGGGTGTAGAGCTGGACCACCTCGTCGCCCGTCCTGGAGCCGGTGTTGGTCACCTTGACGCTGACCCGGTCACCGGCGACCTTCAGCCCCTCGTAGGCGAAGCTCGTGTAGCTCAGCCCGTGGCCGAACGGGTAGAGCGGCTTGCCCTGGTAGTACAGGTAGGTGACGCCGTTCTTGATGATGTCGTAGTCGAGGATGCCCGGCAGCTCCCCCTCCGACCTGTACCAGGTCTGGGTCAGCCTGCCGCCCGGGTTGCTCGCGCCGAACAGCACGGACGCCAGCGCGTTGCCCAGCTCGGGCCCGCCGTGCGACGTCCAGAGCACGGCGGGCACCGTCTGGTCGCTCCAGGTGAGCGGGTAGCCGGACTCGAGCACCAGCGTGGTGTCCCTGTTGGCGGCGTGCACGGCGCTGATCAGCTCGTCCTGCTTGGCGGAGATCTTCAGACTCTCCCTGTCGTCGGTCTCCCTGCCGTTGACGAACGGCATGTTGCCCGCCACCACGACGACCTCGTCGGCGTCCTTGGCCGCGGCGACCGCCTCGTCCGCGCCCTTCGACAGGGTCTCCATGGTGAAGTGCTCCGCCTGCGCCACGTCGTTCGAGAACGACAGCGCGCCGGTCCCGGTGACGGTCAGGTAGAAGGGCCCCCAGCCGGGGTTGTGCGAGAGCAGGATCGAGCCGTCCGCCTGCGGCACGGGAGTGAAGCCCTGCTGCACGAACCAGCCGTTGGGCTGGTCCTGGTCGTTCCTCACCGAGCCGTCGAAGGCCCACGACATGTACTTGCCGTTCGCCTGGGCCCTGAAGAACAGCGGGCCGCCGCCCCAGTCGTACAGGCTCGCGGTCTGCGCGGGCCCCGCCTGGGCGGCGTCGGCCACGACAGGTCCGCCCTGCGGGTCGGCGGAGAAGGTCACGTACTTGCCGGTGGAGGTCTTCAGCGCGACCTTGTCCACCGCCTCGTAGGCGGTCACCTCGGCGCCGGGCAGGGCGGCCTTGATCCCGTCCACAGGGGTGACCTGGTACGGCAGGCGCCCGCCGTACCAGTCGCCGTAGAGGAAGTCGGACAGCGGCCCGATCACGGCCACCTTCTTGACGCTCCTGGCCAGCGGCAACGCCCTGGCCTCGTTCTTCAGCAGCACCATGGCCCTGGTCGCCGCCTCGCGGTTCAGCGCCTTGTGCGCCGGGCTGTTGACGACGTCCTTGGTGATCTTCGCGTACGGCCCGCCGTCAGGATCGAACTCGCCCAGCCTGAAGCGGATGGTCAGCACGTGGCTCACCGCGCTGTCCACGTCGGCCTCGGTGATCAGCCCGCGCTCCAGGGCGCCGTTGACGGCCGCGAGCGTCGTGGCCGGGTTGGTGCCCTGGTCGGTGAAGCTGTCGTTGCCCGCCTTGAGCATGGCGGCAGCGCCCTCCGCCGGGGTGGCGAAGTAGGCCTGCGAGCCGGTGAGGTTGCCTGGGGCGTAGGCGTCCGAGACGTTCATCACCGGCCCCTTCGCCCACGAGCGGACCGTGGCGTTCAGGTCGGTGACCGTGGAGGGGCGCCCGTTTACCAGGTTGTAGGACGTCATGACGCCGTGCGCGGTCCCCGCGGCGAGCGCGGTCCTGAACGCGGGGATCTGGTACTCGTTCATGACCCGGGGACGCAGGCTGGAGTTGGAGACGTCCCTGGACGTCTCGTTGTTGTAGCCGATGAAGTGCTTGAGCAGCGGCGCCGTCTTCAGATACGTCCGGTCGCCGCCGCTCAGGCCCGAGGTGTAGGCGGTCGACATGGCGCCGGTCAGCAGCGGGTCCTCGGAGTAACCCTCCTCGTTGCGCCCGGCGCGTGGGTCGCGCAGCAGGTCGACGACCGGCGCCCACAGGTTCAGCCCCCACAGGCGCGGGTTCTCCGCGTTGTAGCCGCGCGCCTCGTCGCCGGTGGCGGCGCCCACCCGCTTGAGCAGCTCCGGGTCCCAGGTGCTCGCCAGGCCGATGGCCTGCGGGAAAACCGTGCCCTCTGCGAGCACCGAGTTGCCGTTGTCGTCGACGTCGTTGGACCAGCCCACCCCGTGCAGGGCCTCGGTGCCGTTCTTGACCAGGCCGATGCCCAGGCGCGGGATCGCGGGCTGGTACTGGTGCAGGAGGGAGACCTTCTCGGCCAGGGTGAGCCTGCCGAGCAGGTCGTCGACCCGCTGGGCGATGGGCAGCCCAGTGTCGTGGAAGGGAGGCTCCTGGGTTGCCGCGACGCATAAGGGGAGCAGGAGGAGGAGAGCCGCGAGGGAACGCTTCATTTGATGGCTCCTACGGTGATTCCGCGGGTGAGCGTGCGCTGGAAGATCAGGAAGAAGGCCACGGCGGGAACGATGCCGAGCAGCGCCGAGGCGCTGGACGTGGTGGCGTCCATGAACTTCTCGCCCTGCAGCACGCCGAGGGCGACGGGCACCGTCTGGTTGTCGTTCGAGATCAGAAAGATCAGCGGGAGGAAGAACTCGTTCCAGGTCCAGATGAAGAAGAAGATCATCAACACCGAGAGAGTGGGCCTGCTGATCGGCACCACGATGCGCCACAGCGCCAGGAACCGGCCCGCGCCGTCGATCTCGGCGGCCTCCAGGATCTCCTTCGGGAACTGGCCGAGGACCGCGCTCAGCAGGTAGGTGCCGAACGCCGCCTGGATGACGGTGAAGATGATGATCATGGAGAGCCGGGTGTCGTAGAGGCCCAGCTCCTTGGACAGGTAGTACAGCGGGTAGGCCAGCGCCTCCTGCGGCAACGTGTTGGCCACCAGGAAGAGCACCAGCACCCAAAGCCTGCCGCGCACCCGGCCGATGCCGATGGCGTAGGCGTTCAGCACCGACAGGACGACAGCCAGGACAGAGACGGAACCGCTGATCAGGAAGCTGTTCCAGAGCTTGCCGCCGAAGTCGACGCGGTTCCAGAACGACACGATGCCGTCGAGGTAGAGCCCGCCGGGCAGGCTCAGCGGGCCCGCTGAGCTGTACTCGGCAGGCGACTTGATCGCGTTGATGGTGACGATGCCGAACGGGAACAGCATCACCAGGGCGAGCACGACCAGCGCGGTCAGGATCGGATACTTCATTCCGCACGCTCCTGGACGCGCAGGAAGAGGAAGGTCACCACGACGATGATCAGCGCGAGGATCGTCGCGATGGCGGAGCCGTACCCGACGTTGGCCTTCTGGAAGAAGTTCAGGTACGAGAAGTAGGACGGGACGTTGGTCGCGCCGCCGGGACCGCCCCTGGTGAGCACGTAGATCGGGCCGAAGACCTTGAGCGCCGCGATCGTGCAGGTGAGCAGGACCACGAAGATCTCCGGCCTGATCTGCGGGATCGTGATGTGCCAGAACCTGCGCCACCACCCCGCCCCGTCGATCTCCGCCGCCTCGTGCAGCGCGGGATCGGCCCGCTGCAGACCGGCCATGAAGATGACGACCGGATAGCCGAGCTGGAACCAGACCATCACCGCCATGACGGTGGCCAGGGCCAGGTCGGGGTCGCCGAGCCAGTCCGCGTCCAGGCCGAAGATCTGGTTCACCGCGCCGTAGGACGGGTGCAGCATCCAGCCCCACACCACCCCGGCGACCGCCACGGGCAGCACCTGCGGCAGGTAGAAGGCGGCGCGCAGGGCGCTGGCCGTACGGGCGCCGAACTTCTTGCCGATGTAGTCGAACAGGGCGGCGGCCAGGACCAGCCCGATGATCGTCGGGATGACGGCCATCGCCACGATCAGCGCCGTGTTGTTCCTGAACGACGCCCAGAACCGCTCGTCCTGGAACAGCCTGACGTAGTTGTCCAGGCCGACCCATCGCGGCGTGCCCACCCCCGACCACCTGGTGAAGCTCGTCCCGACGTTCATCAGGAACGGGACGACGATCACCCCGGCGAACAGCACCAGGCTGGGGAGCAGGTAGATCCAGTAGCCGCGCCTAGTTGCCAAGGTCCGCGACGCCCTCTTCGTACGGCTTGGCGATCTCGTCGAGCACCTGCGCCGGCGTCCTGCTGCCGTTGATCAGGTTCTGCACGCCGCTGACGAGCACGTCGTAGTAGCCGGGGGCGGGCCAGTCGGGGTAGAAGGCCAGCCCGTCCTGCGCGGTCACCTTGTTGAAGGTGTCGATGAGCTCCTTGCTCTTCGCGTCGGTGATCGCCGCCGGGTCGGCCGCGACGGGGACGCCGCCGGAGTTGCCGAGCAGGTTCTGGATCTCCTTGCTCATCGTGATGTCGATGAAGTCGTAGGCCAGGTCCTTGTTCTTGGCCTTCTCGGGGACGACCCAGAGGTTGCCGCCCGAGCCGGGTGCGAGCTGGTTGCCCGGCCACAGGAACGAGCCCCACTCGAAGTCCTTGATGTCGCTCTGCAGCCTGCCGTACCACCAGCTGCCCGAGATCATGATCGGGAACTTGCCGCCCATGAACGCGACGCCCATGTCCTCGGCCTTGAGCGCGGCCGACTTCTTGTCGATGTAGCCCTTCTTCACCCAGTCGGCCATGGTCTCGGCCGCGTACGTGAACTCGGGTCCGTGGAAGTCGACCTTGCCCTTGTAGAGCTCGAAGGAGTCGACCCAGGCCCGGTTGGCCTTGGCGAGCGCCAGCAGGTAGAAGATCTGCTGGGCTGGGTACTCGGCCGCCGCGTTGGAGATGGGCGTGACCCCGGCCTTGGCGAAGGTGTCGAGGGCTGCGGTGAACTCCTCGAACGTGGTCGGCACCTCGACGCCGTGCTTCTTGAAGAGGTCCTTGTTGTAGTAGACCATCACGTACTCGCCGTAGTTGGTCACGCCGTACCACTTGCCGGCGCCCATGATGCCCCGGTCGTCGTACTTCGAGGTGGTCTGCAGGCCACCGGGCAGCAGCTTGTCCCAGCCGCGCTTGGCCGCCTCCTCCGTCATGTCGGTCAGCAGCCCCTGCTTGGCGAGCAGCCCGGCGGTGGCGTTGCCCTTGTTGAACTCGGTGAGGTCGGGCGCCTCGTCGGAGTTGAGCGCCATGCTCGCGGTCTTCTGGAGCTGCTCGAAGCCCTTCTCCTCGAACTTCACCGTGACGCCCGGATGGGTGGCCTCGAACTTCTTGACGGCCGCTGCCCACGCCTTGCCCATCGCGCCGTCGGCGCTCTCGTAGTGCCAGAGCTTGAGCACGCGCGGCTCGTTGCTCGCGGCCGGCTTCTGCTCCTGGCCGGCTCCGCCGCACGCGGTCAGTGCCAGCGACACGGCGACGAGCGCCGCCATGTTTCTCCACCTGAACATGCTTCTCTCCAAGAACGAATCAGGCCTGCGTGATGACGGCCTGGGTGGGAGCGCCTGCCACGGGGGCGAACTCGACCGTGGCGACCCGCTTCGGTCCCGTGACGGTGACGCGCAGGGCGTCGCCGTCCCGGGTGGCGACGACGAGGGTCTCGCCGTCCTCGTCGTGAATGGCAGTACGGCCGTCGCCGCCCCCGAAGGCGACCACCGTGATCTCGGCCGGCACGTCCGTGGTGTCACCGGGTTCCGTGACGGGGATGAGCGCGCCGTGCCGGACGAAGAGGGGGATCCGCTCCAGCGGGGTCTCGACCGTCACGTAACGGCCGCCGGACAGCACCTCGCCCGTCCAGTAATCGACCCACTCGCCGTGCGGCAGGTAGACCTTGCGCACACCGTCGGGCGAGGTCATCGGCGCGACCAGCAGGTCACGGCCGAGGAGGTACTCCAGGTCCGCCTGCCAGGCGACCGGGTCGTCCGGATGGTCCACGCAGAGGGCCCGCATCATCGGCGCTCCGGTGCGCGCCGCCTCGACCGCGGCCGAGTAGAGGTACGGCATGAGCCGGTACCTGAGCCTGATGGCCTCCTTGACCTGCTCCTCCACCGCGGGGAACGCCCACGGCTCCCTGCTGGTGGTGCCGTGGAAGCGCACCAGCGGGGACAGCGCGCCGAACTGCGCCCAGCGCACGTAGAGGTCGTCGGTCGGCGTGCCGGTGAAGCCGCCCGCGTCATGGCTCCAGAACGGGACGCCGGACAGGCCGTGCGCCAGCCCGCCGCGCAGCGTGCTGCCCATCGCGGCGTAGCTGGTGTAGGTGTCGCCGCCCCACTGGGCGCTGTGGCGCTGGCCGCCCAGGAACGACGAACGCGCCCAGACCATGCCGTGACCGGCCACCTCGCGGGTGACCTCGGAGACGACGTCGTTGAAGAGCAGCGTGTAGACGTTGTGCAGGTCGGTGCCCGACATCCCGTTGAAGGCGACCGCGTCGTACGGCACGCCCTCGGCGAAGTCGGTCTTGAAGACCTGCACACCCTGCTGGAGGAGCGGGCGCAGCAGCCCCTGGAACCAGGTGACCGCCTCGGGGTTGGTGAAGTCGACGATGGCGCACGCGGGATAGGAGCCGTGCCAGCAGTCGGCCACGTAGGGCTCGCCCTGCGCGGTCTTGAGGAAATATCCGGCCTCGGCCGCCTCGGGGAAGGCCGGGCTGAGGTGGGAGATGTAGGGGTTCATCCACAGGCAGACCTTGAACCCCATGCCGTCGAGCTCGGCGAGCATGGCGTCGGGGTCGGGGAAGTTGGCCGGGTCCCAGCGCAGGTCCGACCAGTGCCCGTCGGTCTGCCAGTAGGTGTCCAGGTGCAACACGTCGCAGGGGATGCCGCGCCCGCGGATGGTCCTGGCCCGGTCGAGCACCCGCTCCTGGGTGTCCACGAAGAACCCGGAGGAGATCCAGGTGCCGAACGCCCACTTGGGCGGCAGCAGCGGACGGCAGGTCAGCCGGTCGAAGCGGTCGAGCACCTCGGGCGGCGTCGGCCCGGCGATCACGTAGTAGTCGATCAGGTCGTCGGGCACCACGATCTGCACCGTGCTGTGCGTCGACTGGCACATGTCGAACTCGGTCGGCGCCCCGCTGTCGACGAGGATCCCGTAGCCCCTGCTCGACAGGTAGAACGGCACGTTCTTGTAGGCGCGCTGCGACTCGGCGCCGAACGCGTCGTAGTTCCACATGACCGGGCGCTGGCCGCGCTTGTCCAGCGGGGTGAACGACTCGCCGAACCCGCTGAACGCCTCGTCGGCCGGGGCGGCGAAGGACTCGTGGTAGCCGACGACCGCGCCGTCCTTGGTCGAGCGGCCGAACGGGAGCGTGCGCATCCTGCCGCTGATGTCGACGTGCCCGCGGTCCTGCTCGACCAGGGTACGGCCGGCGGCGTCGGTGAAGCGCAGGTGCCAGGGCGACAGGGTGATCTCGGCGCGCAACGATCCCGCGTCCACCACGATGCCCTCGCGCGCCTCGATCCGCGCTCCCGCGTACGTCCCCGGGGTCACCATGGTCGTCGCGCGGGCCGAGCGCGTCGTCGCGTCCTCGTCCTGGCTCAGCCGTACGCGGATCACGCCCTCCCCCGCGACGCCCACCTGGACGACGAGCGACTCCTCTGCCGAGGTCACGCCCTTGAGTGTCACCCCGGCCTGGTCCGTGGCCACCAGCTCGGCCGCGGTCAGCGCCGACAGTCCCGCCTCGCCGTGCGCCCGCACGGGGAGCTCGGGAGGGTCGGCGACGAAGTACTCATGGGCGACCAAGGGGGGTCGGTAGGGCATTGATGCTCCTTAGCTCAGCTCATGAATTAGTTTGCCGTCTATACCAACAAATCGTCAACCGGCATTAGTTTGGACTCCAGCCAAATAGGGGGGTGTTTCCACGGCGGACGCTACGGCGTGAGCGCGCCCGCGTATCGCGGGAAGGCGCGAGAGATCAACACGAGGCCACGCCGCGATGTCGTTCCAGCGGCGGGCGTCACGGAGTGGGCGCTCGCCGCCCCGCATCGCGGGATCGCCGACGAGCGCGCGTCTATGCCATCAATGACTCTTCGGCCGAGCGACCTCCAGAAGAGGCGGTCGACCTTCTTACCCGGGGCTTAGCCGTACTCAGATGCCTGTCGCCGACCCTGGCTGCATCAGACGCCTGGCCGCCTCGGTGATCGAGCCGGACAGCGACGGGTAGACGGCGAACGTGTGCGCCAGCTGGTCGACGGTGAGCCGCTGCTGCACGGCCACGGACACCGCCAGGATCAGCTCGGAGGCCCGCGGCGCCACGATGACGCCCCCCAGCACGATGCCGGTGTGCGGACGGCAGAACAGCTTGACGAAGCCGTCGTTGAACCCCGACATCTTGGCCCGAGCGTTGGTCGACAGCGGCAGCTTGACGACGTTCGCCTCGATCTCGCCTGCCTCGATCTGCTTCTGCGCCACCCCCACCGCCGCGATCTCGGGGTCGGTGAAGATGTTGGACGCCACCGTGGCCAGCCGCAGCGGTTGTACGGCTTCGCCCAGCGCGTGCCACACCGCGATCCGCCCCTGCATGGCCGCCACGGACGCCAGCATCAGCACACCCGTGCAGTCACCGGCCGCGTAGACCCCGGGCGCCGAGGTGCGCGAAACCTTGTCGACCTGGATGAACCCACCCTTGTCGAGCGTGACCCCCGCCTCCTGCAACCCCAGCCCGGACGTGTTCGGCACCATCCCGACCGTCATCAGCGCGTGCGACCCCTCGGCGGTGCGCCCGTCTTCAAGGGTGACGACGACGCCGTGCTCGGTGCGCTTGACGGAGGAGGCGCGGGAGCGGCCCATGACGTTCATGCCGCGCCGCCGGTAGACCTCTTCGAGCACCTCGGCGCCGTCCGCGTCCTCGTTGGGCATCATGCGGTCACGGCTGGACACCAGCGTGACCTCCGACCCCAGCGACCGGTACGCTCCGGCGAACTCGGCCCCGGTCACGCCTGAGCCGACCACGATCAGGTGCTCGGGCAGCTCGTCGAGGTCGTAGAGCTGCCGCCAGGTGAGGATGCGCTCGCCGTCCGGCTCGGCTCCGGGGAGGATGCGCGGGGTGGCGCCGGTGGCGAGGAGCACGACGTCGGCCCTGATCGTACGGTCACCCGCACGGACCACCCGCGGATCGACCAGCCGTCCCTCCGCCTTGATGATCTCGACGCCCTCTGCGGCGACGCGGGCGCCGATGTCGGTCGACTGCGCCTGGGCCAGCTCCTTGACGCGCTTGTTCACCAGCGGCATGTCCACTTCCGCCGCACCGACGTCACCGTCGGCGCCGCCGGAGTAGTGGACGCCCAGGGAGGGGGCGTCGAGAAGGGCCTGCTTGCGTACGGAGGTGGCGATGAGCGTCTTGGACGGCACGCAGTCGGTCAGCACGCACGCCCCGCCGGGACCGTCGCGCTCGACCATGGTGACCTGCGCCCCCAGCTGCGCCGCCACCAACGCCGCCTCGTAGCCGCCAGGTCCGCCACCGATGATCACGATCCTCGTCACAGGTACCATTCTCCCGCATCCCCACCCAAGCGCCGCCAGCGCCTCCTCGGCAGCCCGCCTGCCCACCCCAACCCCCGACGAACACGACACCCCGGCGAGAGGGACGAGAGACACCCCCACACGGAGCCTCCCGCGCAGAGCCCACGGAGTGGCCACCCGCACGGCCCCAACGGCGGGGTGCGATGTGCCGGAGATGCCGAGCGCCGTGCAAAGAGTGCGGGGATGGTGTGGCCGGGAGGCGGGGTGCCCTGCGAAGGGTCCGAGGGCGGTGTGGGAGGCGCCATGGGCGGGGTGCCGTGAAGGGCCCGGCACCCCACCCCACCCCAAAGCCCTCATACGCCTGCGGTCCGGTGGCTACTCATGGGTGCGCCGAGTACGGGTACCCTAGGTCGCTGTGCCTGTTTACGCCGCCTACGGCAGCAACATGGACCCGAAGCAGATGGCCATGCGCGCCCCCCACTCCCCCATGCGGGGTGTGGGCTGGCTGCAGGGCTGGCGCCTGACGTTCGGCGGGGAGGACATCGGCTGGGAGGGCGCGCTCGCCTCCATCGTCGAGGACCCCGACGAGCACGTCTTCGTCATCCTCTACGACGTCCCCGAGTGGGACGAGGACTCCCTCGACCAGTGGGAGGGCGCAGCGAGAGGCCTCTACCACAAGGTCAGGCTCAGGGTGCACACCCTGGAGGGCGACGTCGTGGCCTGGTTCTACGTGCTCGACGGCTACGAGGGCGGCCTGCCGTCCGCACGCTACCTGGGCATCCTCGCCGACGCCGCCGAGCACGCGGGCGCACCGGACGACTACGTCCGTGCGCTCCGCGGCCGCCCCTGCAAGTCGGTCGGCACCTGAGGGGTCACTGCAGCGGCTGGTCCTTGGTCTCCTTGAGCGCGAAGACGTAGACGAGCGTGGAGATCAGCGCCAGCCCCGACATGTACCAGGGGAACAACCCGGGGTTGCCCGCGTTGATGAACGCGGTGCCGATCAGCGGCGCCGTACCGCCGAAGAGGGCGACGGTCAGCGAGTACGGCGCGCCCGCCCCGGCCGCGCGGACCCGGGTGGGGAAGAGCTCGGAGTTGACCGCGGCCGAGATCGAGGTGAACCCGGCCAGGAAGACCATGCCGATGAGCTGGATGGTCACGAAGCTCCCCGCCGAGTTCGACATCAGCCCGAGCAGCGGCACCGGCAGCAGCGTGAAGCCCAGGCCGAAGGCGATCAGCAGCGGCTTGCGTCCGATCCTGTCGGAGAGCATGCCCATGAGGGGCTGCAGGATGGCGAAGAAGAACAGCGAGATCGTGCCGAGGCTGATCGCGTCTTCCTTGTTGAACTTGACCGCGATGTTGGCGTAGGTCGGGAGGAACGTGGTCCAGGTGTAGTAGGCCACGGTTCCCGCGATCGTGATGCCGACGATCAGCGCCGCCTGCTTGGGGTAGTGCTTGAGGAAGTCGAACAACCCCGGCCGCTGGACCTTGCCCTGCTTGACGTCTTCCGCGACGGCCGAGGTCTCGTCGGCGCCCTTGCGTATCCACAGGCCCACCAGGCTGATCACCGCGCCGATGACGAACGGGATGCGCCAGCCGTAGGAGTCCATGTCGGCCTTGGCCAGGGTGGAGCCGAGAATCGCCGCGATACCGAGGGCGAGGAGCTGGCCGATGGTGGTGCTGACGTACTGGAAGCTCGAGAACAGGCCACGGCGCCCTGGAGGGGCGGACTCCACGAGGAAGGTCGTCGCGGAGGCGAACTCGCCGCCCACGGAAAGGCCCTGGATCAGCCTGGCCAGCACGAGGATGATCGGCGACAGCACGCCCACCGCCTCATAGGTCGGCGTGATCGCCAGGATCAGCGAGCCGACTCCCATGAGGACGATCGTGAAGGTCATCGCCGCCTTGCGGCCGAACCGGTCGGCGAAGGAGCCGACGAGGAGTCCGCCAAGGGGGCGCATCAGGAAGCCGACGGCGAAGATGCCGTAGACGCTCAGCAAGGGGACCAGGCTGTTGGGCGCGTCCTTGGGGAAGACCTGCCCGGAGAAGTACAGCGCGAGCGCCGAGTAGGCGTACCAGTCGTACCACTCGGCGACGTTGCCGATCGAGGCGGCCAGCAACTGACGCACTCGGCTTCTGGGGATGCCGAGTGGCGACTGGGCAAGGGGAGGGGTGGCCACAGGGGCTCCTTTGCTTCAGGTGCGGAGATGGCTTACTGTGCATGCGGACGACCGATACAGTCAAATATCTCGGAATATATTTACAAACCCGACATCGAAGGCGCTTCTGGTGGATGTTCTCGACCGGCGGCTCGTCGCCGCCCTGCAGGTCAGCCCTCGCGCGTCCTGGGGCGAGATCGCCCGCGTGGTGGGCGAGAACGAGCGCACCGTCGCCAGACGCCTGCAGAGGCTGATCGCCGAGGGCGAGCTCAGGGTCACCGCGATCTACGACGACCTGCGCTCCGGCCACGGCCGCCCGGTGCACCTGCACGTGCAGGTACGGCCCGGCACGTCCTGCAAGGTCGCCGAAGCCCTCGCGGAAAGGCCGGACACCAGGTCCGTCTACGCCGTGACCGGCGTGGCCGACGTCGGCTGCGAGCTGGTCTCCCCCACCCGCGACGCCCTGCACGACATCGTCTCCTCGCAGCTCGGCGGCATCGACGGCGTGCTGAGGACGCAGACCCACGTCGTCCTGCACACCTTCACGACGGTGGCCGAGTGGCACGCGCCGTACCTCACCGACGACGAGGTCGCCCAGCTGAGACCCCCGGCCCCGACGGAACCCCTTCCCGACCAGGACGCGCTCTCACCCCTCGACCAGGAGATCGCCGAGCTCCTCGCCGAGGACGGCAGGATCGCCTTCACCGCGATCGCCGAGCGCCTCGACATCTCGGTGCCGACCGCCCGCCGCCGGGTGGCCTCGCTGCTGGAGCGCCGCGTGCTGCTGCTCCGCGCCGAGGTGGAGCCCGCACTGCTCGGGCTGGAGGTGGAGGCCAAGCTCTGGTTGTCCGTACGCCCACAGGGGCTCGACCACGTCGGCCAGACGCTCGCCGCCCACCCCAACGTCCGCTACTGCGCCGCCACGAGCGGCACGCACACCCTGATCATCCAGGTGGCCGTCGCGCACGAGGCCGACCTGTACCGCTTCCTGACCGAGGTCGTCGGACCGCTCGACGACGTCACCGACCTCAACGTCACGCTCATCACCCGTGCCTACAAGCGTGGTCACCTGCGCAAGTCGGGCCTGCTCACGATGGAGAGAACGCCATGACCCCCGCCGAGAACGAAGTCGCCGAGCTCACCGCCGAGCTGATCAGGGTCGACAGCACCAACTACGGGGACGGCAGCGGTCCTGGCGAGCGGGAGGCGGCCGAGGTCGTCATGGCCAGGCTCGCCGAGGTGGGCCTGGAGGCCCACTACAGCGAGTCAGCCCCCAAGAGGGGAAATGTCGTGACCCGCATCGAGGGCACAGAAAAAGACCTTCCCGCACTACTGGTGCACGGCCATCTCGACGTCGTGCCCGCCAGCAAGGCCGACTGGCAGGTCGACCCGTTCTCCGGCGAGATCCGCGACGGCTACATCTGGGGTCGCGGCGCGGTCGACATGAAGGACATGGACGCCATGATGCTGGCCGTCCTGCGCCAGATGGTCCGCGAGGGCAAGCGCCCCAAGCGCGACATCGTCTTCGCCTGGGTCGCCGACGAGGAGGCGGGCGGCGTGTACGGCGCCAAGCACCTCACGGCCAAGCACCCCGAGCTGTTCGAGGGCGTGACCGAGGCGATCAGCGAGGTCGGCGGCTACTCCCTGGAGGTCGACCCGTCGCTGCGCCTCTATCTCATCGAGACCGCCCAGAAGGGCCTGTCCTGGCTCAAGCTCACAGCGGACGGTACGGCGGGCCACGGCTCGATGCTCAACGCCGACAACGCGGTCACCGAGGTCGCCAGGGCCGTGGCCACGCTCGGCGCGTACGACTGGCCGGTCACCTACACGCCGACCGTGCACAGGTTCCTCACCGAGATCGCCGACGCCTTCGGCATCCCGTTCGACGAGGCCAACCCGCAGCTCGTCCTCGACAAGCTCGGGCCGCTGGTCCGCTTCGTCGGCGCGACGCTGCAGCACACCACCAACCCGACGATGCTCGACGCCGGTTACAAGGCCAACGTGATCCCCGGGCAGGCCAGCGCGGTCGTCGACGGCCGGTTCCTGCCCGGCCTGGAGGAGGAGTTCCTCAAGACGGTCGACTCGCTCATCGGGCCCAACGTCAAGCGGGAGTACGTGCAGCGCGACATCGCGCTGGAGACCACCTTCGACGGCCCCCTCGTGGAGTCGATGATCGCGGCGCTCAAGGCCGAGGACCCGACCGCGCGGGCCGTGCCGTACTGCATGTCGGGCGGGACGGACAACAAGACGTTCTTCGCCGACCTCGACGTGCGCGGGTTCGGCTTCGTGCCGCTGCGGCTGCCCAAGGACATGGACTTCTCGGCGATGTTCCACGGCGTCGACGAGCGGGTGCCTGTCGACGCGCTGCAGTTCGGTGTGAGGGTCCTGGAGCGGCTGCTCCTAAACTACTGAGGTGAGCACCAATCCATACAACCTGGCCCAGGACGCCGCCGCCGCGCTGAAGAGCGCGACGGGACTCGACACCTTCGACGCAGCCCTCGTGATGGGCTCCGGGTGGGTTCCCGCGGCGGACGTGATCGGCCAGACGGTGGCCGAGGTCCCGGTGGGCGACCTGCCCGGCTTCGCGCCGCCGGTCGTCGCCGGGCACGGCGGCAAGGTACGCGTCGTGCGCACCGAGTCGGGCAAGCACGCGCTGATCTTCCTCGGCCGCACCCACCTGTACGAGGGCCGCGGCCCCGAGGTGGTCGTGCACGGCGTCCGCACGGCCGCCGCCGCCGGTGTCCGCACGATCGTCCTGACGAACGCAGCGGGCGGCCTGCGCCCCGAGACGCAGAACGTCGGCGACCCCGTGCTGATCTCCGACCACATCAACATGTCGGGCGCCAACCCGATCACCGGGACGACCTTCATCGACCTCACCGAGGTCTACTCCAAGCGCCTGCGCGCGCTGGTGCACGAGATCGACCCGTCGATCGCCGAGGGCGTCTACGTCGCCTTCCGCGGCCCGACCTACGAGACGCCGGCCGAGATCCGCATGCTGCGCACGCTCGGCGGCGACATGATCGGCATGTCCACGGTCCTTGAGGCGATCGCCGCCCGCGAGGCGGGCCTGGAGGTGCTGGGCGTCTCGCTCGTCACCAACCCGGGCGCCGGGCTGGTCGGCGAGCCGCTCAACCACGAAGAGGTCCTGGAGGTCGGCAGGAGCACTGCCGCCCGCATGGGCGTCCTGCTCGCGAAGGTGGTCGACAGGCTGTGAAGGATCTCGCGCTGGCGTGGCTGGCCCAGGACCCGGACCCCGAGACCCGGGCCGAGCTGGAGGCGATGCTCGACTCCCCGGAAGAGCTCGAGGAGCGCTTCGGCGCCAAGCTCGAGTTCGGTACGGCAGGCCTGCGCGGCGAACTCGGCGCCGGGCCCAACCGGATGAACCGCGTCACCGTGATGCGCGCGGCGGCCGGCCTGGCGAAGGTGCTCGGTCCGGGCAGGCACGTGGTCATCGGCTACGACGCCCGCCACAAGTCCGACGTCTTCGCCCGCGACACGGCGGCCGTGCTGACCGGCGCGGGCATCCACGCCTCTCTCCTGCCCAGGCCGCTCCCGACGCCCGTCCTGGCCTTCGCCGTACGTCACCTGGGGGCGGACGCGGGCGTGACGGTCACGGCCAGCCACAACCCGCCGCGCGACAACGGCTACAAGGTCTACTGGAGCGACGGCTCGCAGATCGTGCCGCCGGTCGACAGCGAGATCTCCGCCGCGATCGACGCGGTCGGCCCGGTGAACGAGCTGCCGCTGGACGGCCCCGGCACGCTGACCGAGCTCGACGACGCGATCGTCGAGGACTACATCACCGCGCTCACCACGCTCCCCCTGGGCGACGCCCGCGAGCTGCGGGTGGCCTACACGCCGATGCACGGGGTGGGCGGGGCGACGCTGACCGGCGCGTTCCTGGCCGCCGGGTTCGACAGCCCGGTGGCGGTCGAGGAGCAGCGCGACCCGGACCCGGATTTCCCGACGGTGGCCTTCCCGAACCCGGAGGAACCGGGCGCGATGGACCTCGCGCTGGCGCTGGCCGCGAAGATCGACGCCGACCTGGTGCTGGCCAACGACCCGGACGCCGACCGGTGCGCCGTCGGCGCGCGGGACAGGAACGGCGCCTTCCGCATGCTGACCGGCGACGAGCTCGGCGCGCTGCTGGGCGAGCACGTGATCAGGCACACGACGGGCGACCGCCTGGTGGCGACCACGATCGTGTCGTCCACGCTGCTCGGCAAGATCGCGGCGGCGCACGGCGTGCGCTACGAGGAGACCCTCACCGGCTTCAAGTGGATCATGCGGGCCGGTGACGGCATGGTCTTCGGCTACGAGGAGGCCATCGGCTACAGCGTCGGCTCCGACCGCGGCCTGCCCGTCCACGACAAGGACGGCATCGGCGCCGCCCTCACCGTGGCGGGCATCGCGGCCGCCGCCAAGCGCGACGGCCGCACGCTGCTCGACCTCCTCGACGACCAGGCCACGACGTACGGCCTGCACGCCACCTCGCAGCTCGCCTTCAGGGTCGCCGACCTGTCGCTGATCGCGGACGCGATGGCCCGCCTGCGCGCGACGCCCCCGTCCACGCTGGGCGGCCGGTCCGTGCGAAGGACGGACGACCTGGCCAAGGGCGACGGCGGCCTGCCGCCCACCGACGGCCTGCGGTTCCTGCTGGAGGGCGACGCGCGGGTCGTGGTCCGCCCCTCGGGCACCGAGCCGAAGCTCAAGTGCTACCTCGAAGTGGTCTCCGACGACCGCGACCGGGCGGCCGCCGACCTGGACGCCATCAAGGCCGACCTCAGGACCGTCCTCAGTCTCTGACCAGGAACTGCAGCTCGACGTCCCACTCGTTGAGGTCGGGCTGCTCCATCGGGTTGGTCAGGTAGTGCTCGGTGCGCCCGGCCCAGTGCTCGCCGTCGGCCTCCTGGGTCATGTCCCACTTCAGGTCATGGCTCAGGAGCTCGGCGGTGACGGCCATCAGCCCGTCCGGGTGGCCGTGGTGGCGCACGGTGGCGTAGCGGCCGGCCGGGAGCGCGTCGGTGAAGTAGTCGCCCTCGGGCTCCACCGCCTGGGTGATGGGCACGCCCGCCTGGACCACCAGCCGGTCGTTGTCCATGTCGACGACGTCGTAGCGGAAGAACGGCGCTCCAGCGGGGAAGGCGCCGCGCTCGATCAGCCAGCCGATCATCTCGCCGATCCGGTCACCGACCAGTCCGAAGGTGGTCATGGTGATCTCGCGCCTGATCCCCAGGTAGGGGCGCTCGGGATGTTCCACGATCTCGGTCATGCCGTCTCCCTCACTTCCATCTGCAACTCCGTCACCCACTCCTCGACGTTCTCCGACGAGTGCAGGTACACCTCCCTGGCCAGGGAGAGCGCCTCGTACCCGTTCTCCTCTACCCAGTGGGCGAGCGACTGGAAGGTCTCGCCCACCCCGTCCATGGAACCGTGGTGGATGACCGTCGCCGCCCGCTCGATCGCGGGCAGGAAGTGGGTCTCCACCCCGTCGCCCGCCACCTCGATGGCGGCGTGCACCATGACGCCGCCGTCGTCCTCGGGCAGGTAGTAGGCGATCGCCGGTCCAGAGATCGCCGCACCCGCCGCCTCCAACCTGTCACACAGCTCGCGGTAGAGGGGCTGGATCACCGGGGTGATGTGGTGCGGCTCGTAGCTGGCCGCCCGCGCGCTGAGCTCGGCGACCCTGACCGGTGCGACCTTCTTGACGACGACTTCGTGTGACATCAGACGACCTTCTCTTTCGATCATCCGGAGCCTCGCCTCGACCCCGCGCAGCCGCGCCAGGTCGGCGCTGATCTGCGCCTCCAGCTGGGCGCGGCGCAGCCGTACCATGCCGTGCAGCTCCTCGGCGCTCACCTTCTCGTCGAGGATCGCGCCGACCTGCTCCAGCGTGAAGCCGAGGTCCTTGATCGCGACGATGCGGTTGAGCCGGGCGAGCTGCGCGGCCTGGTAGGAGCGGTATCCGGTCGCCGGATCCACCTGGGCGGGCCTGAGCAGGCCGATCGCGTCGTAGTGGCGCAACATGCGCACTGACACGAGGCCGAGCCTGGCGAAGTCTCCGATGCTGAACATGACTCCTCCAGGTCTAGGGGCTCACACGGTGTCAGGGTCAACGGCGAGGACCGCGACCGTCCTGCGCAGCACGTCCGGGTCGACGGCCATCAGCGCGTGGTCCGGACCGTCGTGCAGCATCACGTTACGCACATTCTGCCCGGCGAGGAACGCGCTCTCGACGGGCGTGACCGTGCTGTCGTGGTCCGAGGCGAAGACCGTGTACTCCACGCCAGGCTCGGTCTCGTGCCCGGCGTTGAGCGTCTCCAGGAACGCCGATCCGGCCATCTGGTCGGCGCAGGCCGGGCAGATCCCGCGCACGATGGCCGTCGCGCCGGGGACGAGCTTGGCCAGCGGCACCAGCCCGCTGAGCGTGGTGCCGTGGTTGCTCGGCGCCCAGGCGACGAACCGCCTGACCTTCTGCGCGCCGCCGAGGAAGCGCAGGTACCAGCGCGGCATCATGCCGCCCTGCGAGTGCCCGACCAGGTCCACCCGGTCTGCGCCCGTCGCTTCGAGCACGCCGTCCACGAAGGTGGCCAGTTGCTCGGCCGACCTGTCGATCGGGCCCACGGCGGCGACCAGCGGCAGCCGCCTGAGCCTGCCGTACGTCGGCGCGAAGACGCAGTAGCCCTCCTCCTTGAGCAGCGGGGCCAGCTTGATCCAGTTGAGGTCGGGGGTGGCGAACGTGCCGTGCACCAGCACGACGGGGCGCGGATGAGCGGGTGAGGGGCGGCACGACCAGTCGTTGGCGCCGCGCACCGGCACGTCGGCCAGCGCCCGTGCGGCGCCGAGGTCGTCAGAGGCCTGGGCGGGTACGGCGAAGCCGCAGGTCAGAGCGAGCGCGAGGGCGATGGGTCTCCACATACCGCTGGCATATCGACCGAGCGGCGAGCATCGCCGCAAAGCCACGCGAAGGTACGCTTTCTTGAACCTAAGATCGGGGAGCGCGGATGAGACTCGTGCCGGGCGCGTTGGCGTGTCTGCTCGCCCTCACCGCTTGCGGCCAGGTGGACGCCCGCAGCACGCCGACGAGGACCGCGACGACCCCCTCCGCCACGCCCGTGACACCTTCGGCGACGCCCGTGACGACGCCCGCGACGCCTGTTAAGGGCTCCGACGACGTCAACGGCGACGGCTTCGCCGACCTGGCCATGTTCGACGGCTCGCCCGACGACCCCCGCTTCGTGGTCGTGTACGGCTCGGCCCACGGCCTCGCCCCCGCCACCGCGACCGTCGTGACACCGTGGAACATCATCTACTGGTTCCCCGAGGCGGTCCCCACCCTCGACCTCGACGCGGACGGCTACGCCGACATCCCGTTGTCGGGCGGCACACCGGCCCGGCCGTACATCAGCTGGGGCGGCAAGCGGGGTGCGGGCAAGCCGGTGCCGATGTGGGTGCCCGACGGCACAGACCCGGAGCGGGCGAACGTCACACCGGGCGACTTCAACGCCGACGGCGTCGGCGACGTGGCGATGAGCGCGACCGCCCCCAACTCGGACAAGGGTCGCCTGGCCGTCCTCTACGGCCCCTTCACGCGCGACGGCAGGCCCGCCCGCCACACCGTCCAGCCCTCCCCGACGGGCGCGGAATTCTGGCGGATGACGGCCGACGCCAAGGGACACGACCTGCTGGTCCACCGGGCGGACGACGGCGAGCAGGAGGCCCCCTACCTGCTCAAGGGCGGCAAGGACGGCCTCGCCACCCAGGGCACGCTGCTCAACGAGGGACTGGCCGTCGCGTTCGGCGACTTCGACGGCGACGGCTCCAGGGAGCCGGTGGTCGCCGACGACGGCAGCCGCAACGACGAGCCGGGCTACGAGACCGAGGAGCCCGAGGTCGACGGCGTGCTGACCGTCTACGGGCAGGACCGGCAAACCGTGCGCACCGGCATGCGCGGCCGGCTCGCCGCCGGTGACCTCGACGGCGACGGCCGCGACGACCTGGCGTTCGGCGGCTACGCCTGGTGGGACTACAAGGCGCGGCCGCCGCGCGTGCTCTGGGGCGGCCGGAACGGCCTGCGCCAGGGCGAGGACCTGACCGCGCTCGGCCCGTCGAGCCCGCTCGCCGCCGGTGACTACAACGGCGACGGCCGCGACGAGCTGGTGCTGTCCACCGCGAAGCAGGGCGTCTTCCAGGTCTCCGACGGCAGGAAGCTGCTGAACTCCTTCGAGCTGCCCTCCTAGACGAGGAAGGCGGCCACGACCAGGGCGATCGCGAGCGCGCAGGCGACGAGCGCGTCGATCGCCCAGGTGCCGCGCACCGGCGGCGGCGCCTGGTCACGGCGCCTGGCCGCCTCGGACCGCTCGACGATCTGCTCGCCCACCCAGTCGGCGTGCGTCTTGCCCGCCAGCGCCTCGGCGGCTGCCTGCTCTGCCTTGGTCCGCACCGCCTCCGTACGCAGCAGCCCGCCGCGCTGCCCCTTGGGCACCCCGCGCCGGGTCGCCTTGGCCCGCTCCCTGGCCGACGCCGTCGGCGTCCACAGCCGCAGGACCTTGCCGTCGGCGTAGTCGACCGCGATGGAGTGCGAGACCCGCACCCCGTCCACCGACGCCCACGGCATCGACCAGGTGCGGAACGGGTTGCGCACGCGCAGCCCCTCCTCGCCCAGCACCGTGCCGGGCCGCAGCGCGGTGACGTAGACGATGGCGGTCAGCGCGCCGAGCACCGCCCCGGCCACCAGCGACGACTTGCCGGTGTAGCGGAGCGTCAGGTCGACCGCGTTGATCGCGACGAACGCCACCCAGATCCAGCCGAAGACGAAGGCCGTGTTGGAGCGGTAGGTGGATTTCATGCTCGCCACTTGAGCTGCGCGAAGCCGGGTTTGATCACGCCGTTGATGAGTGAGAGGCGGTCGTCGAACGGGATGAAGGCCGACTTCATCGCGTTGACGGTGAACCACTGCAGGTCGTCCCAGTCGTAGTCGAACGCCTCGACCAGCTTGTGGAACTCCTGCGACACGGTCGTGCCGCTCATCAGCCGGTTGTCGGTGTTGACCGTGACGCGGAAGTTGAGGCGGCGCAGCAGCCCGATCGGGTGCTCGGCGATCGACGCGGCTGCGCCGGTCTGCAGGTTGGAGGTGGGGCACATCTCCAGCGGGATGCGCTTGTCGCGCACGTAGGCGGCCAGGCGGCCGAGCTTGACGCCGTCGGCGGAGATGTCGTCGATGATCCGTACGCCGTGGCCCAGGCGGTCGGCGCCGCACCACTGGATGGCCTGCCAGATCGACGGCAGGCCGAACGCCTCACCGGCGTGGATGGTGAAGTGCGCGTTCTCCCGCTGCAGGTACTCGAACGCGTCGAGGTGCCTGGTGGGAGGGTAGCCGGCCTCGGCACCGGCGATGTCGAACCCGACCACGCCGACGTCCCGGTAGCGTACGGCCAGCTCGGCGATCTCCATCGAGCGCGCCTTGTGCCGCATCGCGGTCAGGAGGGTGCCGACCCTGATGCCCGGCACCTCCTTGAACCCTTCGAGCACGGCCTCGACGACCTGGTCGAGGCTGAGCCCGGCGGTGGTGTGCTGCTCGGGGGCGTAACGCACCTCGGCGTAGACGACGCCGTCAGCGGCGAGGTCCTCGGCGCACTCCCTGGCGACGCGGACGAGCGACTCGCGGGTCTGCATGACGCCGACGGTGTGGTCGAACGTCTCCAGGTAGCGCTCCAGCGACCCGGAGTCCGCGGCCTCTTCGAACCATTGGCGCAGGTTGTCCGGGTCGGTCGTGGGGAGCGCGCCGTAGCCTGTCTCCCGGGCCAGCTCGACGATCGTCTCGGCCCTCAGACCGCCGTCGAGGTGGTCGTGAAGCAGCACCTTCGGCGCCCGGCGGATCTCTTCAAGGGTCGGTCGCTGGCTCATCAGGCCATCATACGGAACGAGGACGGTATGGACAGGATCGTCACCAGCGCCGACGTGGAGCCGCGGGCCACTCCACCAGCGCCAGCCGTCGACCGGCTAGTCGTCGCGGTGGGCTGAGTCCGGCGAGAAGGCGGGCAGGCAGACCGCGACGTACTCGGCGCCCTCGGGCCCGCAGCTGTAGCGGATCTTCTCCCCGGCCTCCGTCACGATCGACTGCCCGGCGTTCACCTCGGTGGTGCCCTCGGCGGTCTCCACGAACACCGTCCCACGCAGGACGACGGTGTACTCGGTGAACTCGGGCGTCTGGGCCGGCTCGTCCCATCCGGGTGGCGCGACCATGTGCGCGATGGACAGCGCCTCGTCGCCGCTGTTCACGCGGCCGATGTGCTCGTCGATGACCTTGCCGCCGGGCACCGGGATCCGGGTCGCCGCTTCGATCTTTCTCACCCGGTCAGTGTGCCACGTCGATGACCAGCCGCTCAGGCCCGGTCTGCGCCTTCACCTCGAACCCGGCCCTGTGGTCGAGCACGATGCCCACCCCGACGTGCCCCTCGAAGTCACCCGTCTTGACCACGCTCTGCACGTTGCCCAGGTTGGCCTGGAAGACCGGCCCGCCGGTCCAGGTGGGGTCACCCTTGTCGGTGTGCGCGTTCGCGGGCATCAGCGTGACCTGGAGGTAGGCGCCGCCCTTGACGTCGATCGGCTCGCCCGTGCCGTCCTGCACCAGCTCGTCCACCCATTCCACGCGATAGCCGGGCTGGTCCCCCTTGAGGTCGATCACGACCCGGTCGTACCCGTCGTGCGCGGCGAACCGCACGGCGGCCACCAGCGCGGGCTCGCCGCCCTTGGGCTGCACGTCCACCTCGGCCGTGGACGTGGGCCCTGAAGGCGACGGTGTGGCCTGCGCGGCAGGCGTGGCCGTGGTCGTTCTCTCGGTGCCGCAACCAGCCAGTACGGCGAAGCAGACCAGGACAGCGGCGATGCGTGAGGGGCGCATGCCCAGTAGATGCCCAGCTCACAGCCGTGCAAGCGGCATCGGCCGTGTTGGGTATGGCCGAGCTCCGACCATCACCTTTACTCTGATCAGCTCACGAGGAGCGAATTGTGGGCAGATCAGATAGTTTCCCGGCTTTTGTCGCCGAGCACGCCGACCACCTGGCGCGCACGGGCTACCTGCTGACGGGAGATCAGGAAGCCGCGCGGGCGCTGGCCGTACGGGCGGTGACCTCGATCGGCAGGCGGTGGCCCGCGCTGCGCCACCATCAGCCGGCCGGGCTGGCGCTGCGCGAGGTCTACCGCGCCTACCTGGAGTCGCGGGCCCCGGTGGCCGAGGGGTTCGCGCTGGCCGGGCTGTCGCCGGTGGGCAGGGCGGCGCTGGTGGCGCAGTACCACGACCTCATGCCGCCGCACGTGGCCGCCGAGGTCTGCGGCCTGTTCCACACCCTGCGCCAGGAGACCGCGCTGGCCCTGGCCCAGGTCGAGGCGGCGGGCAGCCCGTCGCTGGCGCGGCTGGCGGCAGAACCGCCCCCGGTCGAGCTGGGCGAGGAGGTGTACGCCCCGGTGAGGCGGCGCAGGCGGATCCGCGTCGCGCTCGCGGCAGCCGGTGCGACCGTCCTGGCCACGGCCGTCGTGGGCGCCGTCACCTTCGGCGCCGTCCTCGTCGCCGACCAGTCCAGCGAGCTCAAGGCCGTGTTCCCCATCGACGAGACAGAGGAGGACGTGCCCGAGGCGCTCCCCGCGGCGCTCACGGACCCCGTCGCCTACGCGTACACCGGTTACTGCGTGGCGGACGGCGGCGAGTGCGCCCAGTGGCGCCTGGTCACCACCTCGGGCGAGGAGTGGCGGGTCGCCGACGCCAGGCACGACACGCTCGGCATCATGCACGTCAGCCAAGACGGCACCCGCATCGCCTACCTGTCCACCAAGGACGTGTACGAGGTCCGCGACCTGCCGACCGGCGTCACCAAGAAGATCGGCGTCAGGATCGACGGCACCGACCCGCACTTCGTCTCCTCCCCCAACGGCCGCTTCTTCGGCGTGACGTTCGGCGACGCGGACGGCGAGGGCGGCGTCCTCGACTTCGCCAGGAGCGTCAGCACCTTCGAGCTGGACGCGAAGGTCGTGGCGATCAGGAACGACGGCCGCCAGGTCACCAGCGAGCGCAGGAACGTCGACGACGTGCCGGGCCACGCGGCGATCACGAGCTTCAGCCTGGCGGACGGCCCCGCCTACCGGATCGACCCCGCCCTGGTCGAGTACGGCGCTGCCCTGGCGCCCGACGGCCACACGCTGGCGCTCATCACCGACGACCACCGGCTGGTCAGGATGGACGCGAGGAACGGCAGGATCGCCAGGACGCGCCCGGTCCTGGACGCCGACACCGACGAGGTCGACTCGATCGAGCGCTGGCTCGGCGCGAACGAGCTGCTGGTCCGGATGTGGGACGACGAGAACGCGGTCCTGGCCGTGGTGAACGTCACGACCGGCCAGTCCCGCCCCTACCCGCTGGACGGCGACGACGAGATCTACTCCTCGGCCACGCTCGGCAAACTGGACTGAGCAGCCGCCTGGACCGCCTACCCTAAACTCCTCATAAGGAGTAAAAAGTGGGCAAAACAGACGGTCTGCTGCCGTTCATCGCCGATCACGCGGACCACCTGGCGCGGACCGCCTACCTGCTGACCGGCGACCCCGCCGCAGCGCGCGCACTGACCGTGCGTGCGCTGGTCACCATCGGGCGGCGGTGGCCGGGGTGGTACCGGCCGCAGGACGCGGCGGTGCGCGAGATCTACCGCGGCTACCTGGCCGCGCGGCCCACGGTCCCGCAGGACTTCCCGCTGGCGCGCCAGTCGCCCACCGGCCGGGCCGCCTTCGTCGCCCTGGCGTACGGCAGGCTGCCCGAGCACGTGGCGGCCGAGGTCACCGGGCTCTTCCAGACGCTCCGCCAGGAGTGGGAGCAGGCTGCTGCGCAGGCAGAGGGTGTCGACCTGGCCGCGCTGGCCGCGGTCCCGCCGCAGGTCGACGTGGCGGACGAGGTGATGGGGGCGCTCCGCCGGCACCGGCGCCGCCGTACGGGCCTGATCGCGGGGGTCTCGACGGTCGCGGGCCTGGCCCTGGTGGGGCTGGTGGCCATGGAGGTGGTCACGGTGGCGGGCAACCTGTCCAGGCTCCCTGCGGTGACCGCGGAGTCCCCCGCGTCGAGGTCCCTGCCGGACAAGCTCACCGAGCCGATCGCCTACGCCTACAGGGGCTACTGCGAGAACGACGACAGCGACGAGTGCACGATGTGGCGCGCGGTGACCGTGTCGGGCAAGGAGTGGCTGGTGACGGATGCCGCGCACGGCCAGGACAGCGACTTCCACGTCACCCAGGACGGCACCCGCATCGCCTACCTCCTCGACAACAGCGCCGCTGTCGCCAGGGACCTGACCTCCGGCGAACGCAAGACCATCACGACCTATACCGATGGTTCCGTCTCATCCTTCTTCTCCTCTCCCAACGGCCGGTTCATCGCGGTGCGCGGGACGGGCACCGGGGACGCCCTCGACTTCTCCACCGGCGTGAGCGACCTCCTCGACGACACCCAGCTCATCGCGGTCAACGACGACGGCAGCCGTCTCCAGGTCGTGTTCTCCGACACCGCCGCGAGGCTGGTCTCCGAGGACCGGGAGTACCACGAGCTGACCAGCGCGCGCGTCGACTCCGGACTGTTCGACAACCACGCCGCCCTGGCCGCTGACGGACACACCCTCGCCGTCGTCTCCAAGAAGGGGTCGCTCGTCACCCTGGACACCAGGACCGGCAAGAACACCCGCAAGGCCATCCAGCTCAGCAGCACGACCACGCAGAGAGCCGACGTCGAGCGCTGGCTCAGCGCCGACGAGGTGCTCGTCCGCCTGATGGTCGACGACAGCGAGCAGTTCGTGGCCGCCGACGTCCGCACCGGCCAGGTACGCGACTACGGCAGGCAGGAAGACCTGGAGTTCGCCGTCCTCGGCAAGCTGGAATGACGAAAGAGCGGGAACCCCGTCCGGGGTTCCCGCTCTCTTCAGCGTTGCGAGCAGGTCAGACGGTCTCGAGGACCTTCTCCTCCGTCTCGACCGCCGGAGCCTTGCGGAACGACAGGCCGGTCAGCGAGATGACCACCCCGGCCACCGCCAGGATCAGCGGCACCATGATCGCCGAGCGCAGCGACTCGATCGTCATCCCGTTCGTGGACCCCGCGGCCAGGACCGCGGCGACCACGGCCAGCACGACCGCGCCGCCCACCTGGCCGGAGGTGTTGAGCATGCCCGAGGCCAGGCCCTGCTCGTCGTCGTCCACGCCGTTGGTGGCCTGGATGTTGAGCGAGGGGAACATCAGCGCGAAGGCGACACCCAGCAGGATCATGCCGGGCAGGACCAGCCCGCCGAGGCTGGGCGTGTCACTGATGCCCATGAAGATCCCGTAGCCACCCGCCAGCGCGGCGGAACCGATCGCGATCAGCTTGGCCGTACCGAACTTGTCCGCGAAGTCGCCCATCTTGGTCGAGGTGACCGCGACGAGGAGCCCGGCGGGCAGGAAGGCGAACGCGGTCTCCAGCGCCGACCAGTGGAGCAGGTTCTGGAAGTACTGCATGGCGACGAACTGGAACCCGACGTAGGAGCCCATGAGGACGATCAGTCCCAGGTTGGCCCGGACGATCGGGGCGGAGCGCAGGATGCCGAGGCGGACGAGCGGGTGCTTGAGCCGGTTCTCGACGAAGACGAAGAGGGCGAGCAGGACGGCGACCGCGATCAGCGAACCGATCGTGCGGAACGAGGTCCAACCGACCTCGGGCGCCTGGACCACGGTGAACACGAGGAGCAACATCGAGGCGGTGATCAGCACGGCGCCGATCAGGTCGTGACCGCCTTCCGCCCGCTCCTCCTTGACCTTCGGCAGCACCTTCAGCGCCGCGACAAGGGCGATGACGGCCACCGGGACCGGCATGAGGAACGTCCAACGCCAGCCGAGCTCGGTCAGGAAGCCGGAGAGCACGAGTCCAAGAGAGAATCCGCTGGCTCCAGAGGCGGTGAAGATGCTCAGCGCCTTGTTGCGAGCGGGACCTTCGGGGAAGGTCGTGGTGATGATCGACAAAGCCGCGGGAGCGGTGAACGCGGCGCTCACGCCCTTGACGAACCGGGCGGCGATCAACAGGGTGCCGTCGTCGACGATGCCGCCCAGCAGGGAGGCAACCGCGAAGACGCCTAGTGCGACCAAGAAGACCTTGCGTCGCCCAAGAAGGTCGGCGGTCCTGCCCCCGAGCAGAAGAAGACCGCCATAGCCGAGCACGTAGCCGCTGACAACCCATTGGAGAGAGGAAGTAGTGAGGTGGAGATCGGCCTGGATGGACGGCAGGGCCACGCCCACCATCGACACATCCAGGGCGTCAAGGAAGACCACAGCGCTGAGCACGGCGAGCGCGCCCCAACGAGTTGAGGAGGAGGACATGGATCAGAAGATTACATGCATTCGCATCTAATGCAAACGCATTTAATGACGTTGCATAAGATTTAGCGAGATGGTAACCTCCGCGACATGGACGACGACTCCCTAGTCGAGACGTGGCATCAGGTGCTTGCCATGCATGCCAGGACGATGTGCGCCCTTGAGCGCGAGCTCGGCGAGAAGCACGATCTGGGGCCGAGCGAGTTCGAGGTGCTCGACCGCATCGTCCACCACGACACCAACCTGCGCGTTCAGTCGTTGTGCGACGAGGTCCACCTGAGCCAGAGCGCCCTCTCGCGCGTGGTCGCGCGCCTGGAGAAGGCCGGTCTGGTCACGCGCGGCGTCTGCTCGTCGGACCGCCGCGGCGTGTTCGTGTGCATCACCGACGAGGGGAGAGCCCGCCACGCGGCCGCCCTCCCCACGCAGCGCGCGGTCCTCGCCTCGGTCCTCGCCCCCGCGACCACCTCCAGCTGAGGAAACCCCCTTGGGTGCCGCCCTCCGCGAGGGTGCGGCTCCCTTCGGGGGTTTTACCCTTTTTGGGGGTACGGCGGAGCGGAGGAAGTCGCGACGGGTCAGGTGATGCGGTCGATCACCAGCGGCAGCAGCTCCTCGCTGCCCGCCTCGCCCACCGCGTAGCCACCCTCCAACGCCTGCAGCGCGCGGTCGAAGCGGGAGGTCTCGTCCGCGTGCAACGTCATCAGCGGCTGCCCCTCACGCACGACGTCCCCGGGCTTCACGTGCAGCGTGATGCCCGCGCCGAAGGACACAGGGTCCTCCTTGCGCGCCCGACCGGCGCCCAGGCGCCAGGCGGCCAGACCCACGGCGTAGGCGTCCAGCTTGGTGATGACGCCCGTGGACGGCACCTCCAGCGTCATCGACTCGGCGGCGACCGGCAGCAGCCCGTCCGGGTCGCCCCCCTGCGCGGAGATCATGCGCCGCCACGCGTCCATCGCGGACCCGTCCTTGAGCGCGTCCGCCGGATCGCGAACGCCCGACACCCCGGCCAGCTCCAGCATCTCGCGCGCCAGCCGTACGGTCAGCTCCACCACGTCCTCAGGCCCGCCGCCCGCCAGCACCTCGACGGACTCAGCGACCTCAAGGGCGTTGCCCACCGCGCGCCCGAGCGGCCGGTCCATGGCCGTCAGCAGCGCGACCGTGCGCACCCCCGCGTCCGTCCCCAGCGCGACCATGGTCTCGGCAAGCTCGCGGGCGTTGTCCACGTTCTTCATGAACGCCCCGGAGCCGACCTTCACGTCCAGCACGAGCGCGCCCGTGCCCTCGGCGATCTTCTTCGACATGATCGACGACGCGATCAGCGGGATCGACTCGACCGTCCCCGTGACGTCGCGCAGGGCGTACAGCTTCTTGTCGGCCGGAGCCAGGCCGGTGCCCGCCGCGCACACCACCGCGCCGGACGCCCTGATGACACCGAGCATCTCGTCGTTCGACAGCGAAGCGCGCCAGCCGGGGATCGACTCCAGCTTGTCCAGCGTGCCTCCGGTGTGGCCGAGCCCGCGCCCGGACAGCTGCGGCACGTAGGCGCCGCACGCCGCGACCAGCGGCGCGAGCGGCAGTGTGATCTTGTCGCCGACGCCGCCCGTCGAGTGCTTGTCGGCGGTCGGCCGGTCGAGCATCGACCAGTCCATGCGCTCGCCCGAGCGGATCATGGCCTGGGTCCAGTCGGCGATCTCGCGCCGGTTCATGCCGTTCAGCAGGATCGCCATGGCCAGCGACGACATCTGCTCGTCTGCGACCTCGCCGCGCGTGTAGGCGTCGATGACCCAGTCGATGTGCTGCGTCGACAGCTCGCCGCCGTCGCGCTTGGTGACGATGACCTCGATGACGTCCATGCTCAAGCCCCCCGGCTCAGATCGTCGGGACCGAACGCGTACGGCAGGATCTCCGCCATCCGCTTGGGCCCGTCGACGGTTTCGACCAGCAGTTCCTCGCCGCCGAACTCGAACAGCAGCTGGCGGCAGCGCCCGCACGGCATGAGCAGCTCGCCGTGCCCGTCCACGCAGGTGAACGCGACGAGCCTGCCGCCGCCCGACGCCTGCAGCGCGGACACCAGCCCGCACTCGGCGCACAGTGACAGCCCGTAGGAGGCGTTCTCCACGTTGCAGCCGGTCACGACCCTGCCGCCCTCGACCACGGCGGCGGCGCCGACCGGGAACTTGGAGTACGGCGCGTAGGCATGCTGCATGGCCTCGACGGCCTCGTTGCGCAGGCCGTCCCAGTCGATGTCCATCAGTGGTTCTCCCCGCGGCGGTAGCGCACGCCGTCCGCCGCGGGCATCCGCAGGCGCTGGGAAGCCACCAGGAGCACGAGCAGGGTCAGGACGTGCGGTGTGATGAAGACGAACTCGTTCGGCAGCTTGTCCACGGTCATGAACAGCCAGACCAGGACGATCATTCCGCCGAAGGCGGCGGCGAGCACGGTGTACTCCCTGGCGCCCGCGACGGCCGCCTCGACCGGCTGGCTCCTGGCCGACAGCAGCCCGCGCACCTTCACGCCCACGTAGATGAGCAGCAGGATCGCGCCGAACAGGAAGAACGAGGTGACGGCCTGCGAGCTGCGCAGTTGCAGCGCGTCCGCGTACCCGAACAGCGAGGCACCGACGGCCAGCCCGCCGGGTCGCCAGTTACCGAAGATCATGGCGGCCAGACCGATGAAGCCGCGCCCGCCCGTCTGCCCCTCGACGTACTTGGTGGTGATGAACACAAGGAACACGCCGCCGAGACCGGCCATGGCGCCGGAGATGACGACGGCGACGTACTTGGTGAAGTAGACGTTCACGCCCAGCGACTCGGCCGCCCACGGGTTCTCGCCCGCCGACCTGATCCGCAGGCCGAAGGCCGTACGCCAGAGGATGTAGAAGGTCAGCGGCAGCAGCAGCACGGCCACGATCACCAGGGGGTTCACGTTGCGGGTCAGCCCGCCGAGGATCCCGGCCACGTCCGAGATCAGGAACCAGTGGGTCTTCTCCAGGCTGCCCAGCCAGTCCGTCTGCGCGGAGAAGAACGGAAGGCTCCACGTGCTCGGCTGACCTGACATCGGCGGCGAGGTGGTGATGCCCGCGCCCATCTTCGAGGCCGCAGTGCCCTCCTTGTAGAGCACCTCGGACAGGAAGCGGGTGACGCCGGGGCCGAGCAGGTTGATGGCCACACCGCTGATGATGTGGTCGACACCGAAGGTGATGGTGGCGACGGCGTGCAGCAGGCCGCCGATGGCGCCCGCGAGCAGCCCCGCGACCAGCGCGGCGAACCAGCCCCACTGGTAGCCCGCCCACCCGGCGAACCAGGTGCCCATGACCATCATGCCTTCGAGGCCGATGTTCACCACACCGGCCCGTTCCGACCACAACCCGCCCAGACCGGCCAACCCGATCGGTACGGCCAGCAGCAGTGCGGCCGAGAACGTGCCAGAGGAGGTGATGTCGTCGTACCCGCTGATCACCCGCACCAGCGACATCACCAGGATGAGTACGGCGGCGCCGATCAGGCCCAGGTGGTATTTCCTGACCCGGCGCGCCTCGTTCAGCGTCGCGGTGCTCATGCCGCCACCTCCACGGGGGTGTTCCTGCCGAGCTGGCGGGCGGCCCGCCGTTCTTCCTGTCTGAGCGCCATGCGGCTGGTGACCTCGTTCGCGACGACCACCAGGAGCACGATCGTGCCCTGCATGATGGTGATGACCGACGGCGGCACGTCGGCGAACTGCAGCGGCCCCTGCGCCTTGTCCAGGAAGCCGAACAGCAGCGCGGCGATCGCGATGCCGACCGGCTTGTTCCTGCCGAGCAGCGCGACCGCGATGCCGAGGAAGCCAAGGCCCGGCGTGAAGTTGGAGCCGTAGGCGTGCTTGTCGCCGAGGATCTCCGGCAGGCCGATCAGCCCGGCGATCGCCCCGGAGAGCACCATCGCCGCGATGATCATCTTCTTGGAGTTGACGCCCGAGGCGACGGCAGCGGTGGCGTTGAGCCCGCTGGCCTTGACGTTGAAGCCGAAGCGGGTGCGCTCCAGCAGCACCCACAGGCCGACCCCGAGCAGGATCGCCACGAGCAGGAAGCCCCACAGGCCGCCACCGCGCGGTGCGGGCAGGCCGAACCACTCGAAGACGAAGTTGAGGTTCGGCATCCAGCCGGACTCGGGGATCTGCGGCGTGGAGATGGTCAGCTGCCCCTTGGCGCGCTCGCCCTGGAACGGACCGCGCACGAGGAAGGCGGCCAGGTTGATCGCGATGTAGTTCAGCATGATCGTCGCGATGACCTCGTTGACGCCTCGGCCCACCTTCATCACCGCGGGGATCAGCGCGTAGAACCCGCCGACCGCGGCGGCCACGACGATGATCACGGTGATCTGCAGGAAGCCGGGCAGCGAGAACGTCGACCCCACGTAGGCGGCGACGACGGCGGCGAGGCGGTACTGCCCCTCGACGCCGATGTTGAAGAGGTTCATCCGGAAGCCGACCGCCACGGCCAGACCGGCGATGAACAGCGGCACGGCCCGGTTGAGCACCGTGGTGATGCCCTGGGCGAGCTGGCGGGGGGTGTCGCCGAAGTCGAAGAACGCGCCGAAGGCGGCGATCGGATCAGCGCCCGCCACGATGATCGCGACGCTGCAGATCGCGATGGCGAGCACGATCGCGACCACCGCGCCCGCGACGGTCAGCAGCGCGCGGTACAGCCCGAAGGACATCAGTTCTCGCCTCCGATAGCGCCGGTCATGTAGCCACCGAGCCGTTCCGGCGTGACGTCGCCAGGATCGAGCCTGGCGACCAGTCTGCCCTTGTAGATCACGTTGAGAGTGTCCGACAGGCCGATGAGCTCGTCCAGGTCGGCGGAGATCAGGAGTACGGCCAGCCCGGCCGCGCGCGCGTTGCGCAGGTGGTCCCAGATGGCGGCCTGGGCGCCGACGTCGACGCCTCTGGTCGGGTGCGCGGCGATGAGGAACACCGGGTCGCCGCTCATCTCGCGGCCGACGATCAGCTTCTGCTGGTTGCCGCCGGACAGCGCGAGGGCGAGCGTGTCGACGCTCGGGGTGCGCACGTCGTACTCCTCGACGATGCGCTGGGTGTCGGCCTTGGAGGCCTTCCTGTTGATCCAGATGCCGCTGCGCGCGGGCTTCCTCGTCTGGTGGCCGAGGACGCGGTTCTCCCAGAGGGAGGCTTCCAGGAGCAGACCCTGGCGGTGGCGGTCCTCGGGGATGTAGCCGATGCCGGACTCGCGGCGCTTGAGCGTGGACCACGTGCTGATGTCCGTACCGCCGAGGGTGATCTCGCCGTGCGCCAGGCGCATGCCCATGATGGCTTCGATGATCTCGGACTGGCCGTTGCCCTCGACGCCCGCGATGCCGACGATCTCGCCGGCGTGGATGTCGAAGGAGACGTCGTCGAGCAGCAGCCGCTTGCCTTCTGCCCTGAGCGCTTCGACCGAGACGCCCTTGCGGAAGCCGTCCGCCTCCATCGTGAGGTCCTTGACGGACAGGGTGACGCGGTCGGTGACGGTCGACTCGCGGGTCTCCGGGGTCGGCAGCTCGCTGCCGACCATCAGCTCGGCCAGTTGCCGGGCGGTGACCTCGCGCGGGTCGACGCTGGCCACGGTGGTGCCGCGCCTGATCACCGTGATGGCGTCGGCGATGCTGAGCACCTCGTCCAGCTTGTGCGAGATGAAGATGACCGTCAGCCCGTCGGCCTTGAGCTCGCGCAGGTTGTCGAAGAGCTCGTCGACCTCCTGCGGCACGAGCACGGCCGTCGGCTCGTCCAGGATGAGCACGCGGGCGCCGCGGTAGAGCACCTTGAGGATCTCCACCCGCTGCCGGTCGCCGACGCCGAGGTCCTCCACGAGGCGGTCGGGGTCGACGCGCAGCCCGTGGCTGTCGCCGATCTCCTTGATGCGCGCGCGGGCCCTGGCGGTGTCGAGGCTGCCGGCCTTGGTGGGCTCGGCGCCCAGGACGACGTTCTCCAGCACGGTGAAGTTGTCGGCCAGCATGAAGTGCTGGTGGACCATGCCGATGCCGACGGCGATCGCGTCGCTCGGCGTGCGGAAGCTGACGTCCGCGCCGTTGACCCTGATCTGGCCCTCGTCCGGCTTCTGCATGCCGTACAGGATCTTCATCAGGGTGGACTTGCCCGCCCCGTTCTCACCGACGATCGCGTGCACCGTGCCGGGCTGGACGGTGATGCGGATGTCGTGGTTGGCGACGACACCTGGAAAGCGTTTGGTGATGCCCTCCAGCTCGACGGCGGGTTTGGCCGTGGCGAGGGTGTCCGAGCTCATGCGGTCTCCTGGGAGCCGGGCTAATACGTCAAGGCCCGGGGAATGGAATCTGATCCACTCCCCGGGACCTCAGAACCTGTTCTTACCCAGGTTACGGCTTGGTCGGAACCGTGATCTTGCCGTCCACGATGTCCTTCTTCGCCGCGTCGATCTTGTCGGCGATGTCGTCGATCGCACCGCCGGTCGTCGCCAGGCCCACACCATCGACCTTGAGGTCGTAGATGGTGTTGCTGCCGCCCTTGGCACCGCCCTGGAAGGCCTTGATGAACTCGAACACGCCGACGTCGACGCGCTTGAGCATGGAGGTCATGATGACCGGCTGCAGCGCGGCGTCAACGGTCTGACGCTGGTCGGAGTCGACACCGATGGCCAGCTTCTTGGCAGCAGCAGCCGCCTGGAAGACGCCCTGGCCCGAGTCGCCCGAGGCGTGGTAGACGATGTCGGCGCCGTCCTGGTACATCTTCTCGGCCGCGACCTTGCCCTTGTCGGGGGCCTTGAAGCCGGAGAAGTCACCGTCGGGCGTGAGGTACTTGATGTCGATCTTGGCGTCCTTCTTGACCGACTTGACGCCCGCGACGTAACCCGCCTCGAACTTCTTGATCAGGTCGTTCTCGACGCCGCCGACGAAGCCGACGTGGCCCGTCTTCGACTTGGTGGCCGCAGCGACGCCCGCCAGGTAGGAGCCCTGCTCCTCGGCGAACAGCAGGCCGGTCACGTTCGGCGCGTTGGAGGCCGAGTCGACGACCGCGAACTGAATGTCCGGGTAGGTCTCGGCGGCCTTCTTGACGTCCTCGCCGTAGGCGAAGCCCACCGCGATGATCGGGTTGTAGTCGGCCTCGGCGAGCTGCTTGAGCAGGTCACCGCGGTTGGAGCCGTCAGCAGCGGGGCTGAGCTCCTTGATGTCGGCGCCGAGCTCGGTCTTGGCCTTCTCCAGACCGGCGTAGGCCGAGTCGTTGAAGGACTTGTCGCCACGGCCGCCGACGTCGAACGCCAGACCGATCTTGAGCTTGGACTCCGCGGGCGCCGAGCTGCTCGCGTCGCTCGACGGCGCCGCGCTCGTCGTGCTGCCCGTGCTGCCGCTGCCACCACAGGCAGCTACGGCCATGAGCATGGCACCAGCCACAGTGCCCACGGCAATCTTGCCGAATCGCTTGCTAAGCAAGGCGACTCCTTCCATTTCCCCGCCGTCAACTTCATCGCAGGCGCGAAGAAACGCACGGCAACCCTGCACGGAAGATAGTTGCTTGACCAGGGCAGACCAAACCGGCACACAGGTCCGCAACCGCTCCGTTATCGACATCAGTCGCGTCTGTGACCTGGAACCCCGGTGACTCCGGGGACGCAAGGCGGAAGGCCTTGGCCAACTTTTACTGAAATTTGCACTTTGTCAAGACCTTGCGGTCAAGCCGATCATGGCGGAGATTGCGCATCAGAGGTATCACATACCACTGGAGCCCCTTCATGCTCAGACTCCTGGTCGCGGCGGTCATCGTCGTGACGACAGCAACCCCCGCCTTAGCCTCAGTACCCACTCTGGCGATCGCCAACAACGCCACCCAGCCCGTCTACTCCCGAGCCGACGCTGTCAAGCAGACGGTGTTCGTCGAAGTGGAGGGCACGGACAGCGACAACGACGGCAAACCCGACCGCGTCGCCGTCGACATCCTGCGCCCGAAGGAGACCGACCAGGGACTCAAGGTCGCCACGATCATGGAGTCCAGCCCCTACTACGCGGGCGGCGACGACTCCGTCCCCAACCACGTCGTCGACGTGGACGAGAACGGCAACCCGCTGCCCACGCTGCGCTCGGCGACCACCAAGACGTGGGACCAGCCCTTCGACGGCTACTACGACAACTACTTCCTGCCGCTCGGCTACGCGATCGCGCTCGTGGAGAACCTCGGCAGCGGCCGCGCCACCGGCTGCCCCACCACCGGCGACAGCAACGAGACCGCGGGCCCGAAGGCCGCCATCGACTGGCTGAACGGCCGGGCGAAGGGCTTCGACGCCGACGGCAACCCGGTGGACGCCACCTGGTCGACGGGCAACGTCGGCATGATCGGCACCTCCTACAACGGCACCCTGGCCAACGCCGTCGCCACCACAGGCGTCGAGGGGCTCAAGACGATCGTGCCGATCGCGGGCATCTCCAACTGGTACGACTACTACCGCGCCAACGGCGGCGTCCTCGCGCCGGGCGGTTACCAGGGCGAGGACGCGGACGTGCTGGCCAAGTACGTGCTGACCAGGGAGAACGGCAAAGCCGTCTGCGGCGCGCTGATGGACCAGATCACCGCGGCCCAGGACCGGATCACCGGCGACTACAACGCCTTCTGGGACGCGCGCAACTACCTCAACGACGTCTCCAAGGTGAAGGCCAGCGTCTTCGTCGCGCACGGGCTCAACGACTGGAACGTCAAGACCAAGCAGTCCGTCCAATGGTGGAACGCGCTGGCCGCCAGGAACATCCCGCGCAAGATCTGGCTGCACCAGGGCACCCACCGCGACCCGTTCAGCCTGCGCACCGCCGAGTGGCTGCGCCAGCTGCACGGCTGGTTCGACTACTGGCTCTACGGCATCGACAGCGGGATCATGCGCGAGCCGCAGGCCGACGTCGAGTACGCCCCTGGCCAGTGGGGCACGCACGCCTCGTGGCCGCTGCCCGGCGCGTTGCCGGTGCGGTTGTGGATGGGCGCGGGGTCCAAGCTCTCCCTGCTCCCCCGTCCGCTGTCGCCGCGCGAGTCGTTCGTCGACCAGAAGTCACGTACGGCGGAGCAGCTCGTGGCCACGGCTCCGGGCGCGGACGCGAACCGGCTGGCGTACCTGAGCACGGCGCTCGACACCGACGTCCGCATCTCGGGCACCCCCAAGATCACGCTGCGGGCTTCCATGCGTGACGGCGCCTCGCCGTATCTGACGGCCCTGCTGGTCGACTACGGCACCGACGTCCGGCCGACCGGCGCGCTGGTCAACACCGGCGAGACGCTCTGCTACGGCCAGGGCGTGCCGGGCGACACCGGCTGCACGAACCTGCGCAGGCACGCGGTGGCGGAGACCCCCTTCAAGATCGTCACCCGGGGCTGGCTGGACGTGCGCAACCGGCACCGCGAGGACGCCTCCCAGCCGGTGACGCCGGGCAAGGCGTACCAGTTCAGCTGGGACTTCCAGCCGCAGGACCACATCTTCAAGAAGGGTCACAAGATCGGCGTCGTGGTCATCTCGACCGACTACGCCTACACGCTCCGCTACCCGGAGGGCACCAAGGTCGAGGTCACGCCGGGCGTCTCCTCGGTGAGCCTGCCCGTCGTCTTCGGCCGTCTCTGACCGCCGGGCCGTACCGCCGATCTGGCGGTACGGCCCCGCTCCCGGCAAGGTGAGGGGATGAAGGCCGCCTCGATCGTGTCCGGACTGGTGCTCGCAGCGGTGACCGTCTGGGTGCTCGGTCCTGGCGCCGGCTGGATCCTGGAGCACGTCGACGGCGTGTCCGTCGGCGGAAGGACGGGACTGACCGGCAAGGACCTGGCCGACGCGCTGGACGCGATCCGCGGCAGGGCGCTGGCCGTCGCGACCGGCGTGGCGGCCCTGACCGCCGTCTTCTACACGGCGCGCAACGCCGACACCGCCCGCCGTACCTTCCAGCTCGGCGAACGCGGCCACGACACCGACAGGTACGGCAAGGCGGCCGAGCAGCTCGGTCACGCGGCCGCCCCGGTCCGGCTGGCCGGGCTCTACGCCTTGGAGCAGCTCGCCCAGAACTCCCCCGCCCTGCGCCAGACCGTGGTGGACGTCATCTGCGCCTACCTCCGCATGCCGTACGACCTGGACAGTTCCCAGGCGCAGGAGGAGAAGCAGGTCAGGCTGACCGCCCAGCGCGTTCTCACCGGTCACCTGCGCTGCCTGCTCCCCGGCCGCCGCCACTGGTGGCAGCGCCGGGAGCGGCCGCCCGCCCGGTTCTGGACGGACATCAGGATCGACCTGACCGGCGCCGTCCTCTTCGATCTCGACCTGAGCATGTGCAGGACCAGCCAGGCGCTGTTCACCGGCGCCGCCTTCCACGGCAGAGCCGACTTCAGGGGCGCCATCTTCTTCGGCCGCGCCAGTTTCAGGGGCGCGACCTTCCACGGCGCGGCCGACTACGAGCTGGCGGAGTTCCACGCGGGGTCGGACTTCGTCGAGGTGGCCTTCCACAAGCGCGCGGCCTTCGTCGAGGTGACCTTCCACGACCGCGCCAGGTTCGAGTCCGCGACCTTCGACGACGGCGTGGTGTTCAGCGATGCGGTCTTCGAGCTGCGCGCGCTCTTCACCGGGGCGACCGTTCGCGGTGGCGCGAACTTCCGCGGGGCGACCCTGCCGGCGGGCGCCGAGTTCCGCGACTCGGTCTTCTTCGGTGACGCCTCGTTCTCCCAGGCGTCCCTCCTGGCCGCCGACTTCGCCGACGTCGTCTTCCACCGCGACGCGCAGTTCGACGAAGCGGCCGTGGCGCTCGCCAACTTCAGCGGGACCGTCTTCCGCGAAGGCGACCCGTTCTCCGAGGGGGCCGCCACCGAGGCCCGCCGGGGATGGCAGGGCGGGCGCGCCCCCACAGGGCGGTCGAGGCGATGGCGGCCGTGATGGTCAGAGCGAGTCGGCCAGCGTCGGGAGCTCGTCCGGGATGTCGGCGCGGGCGCCCTCCCACAGGGCGGTCAGGGCGGTGGCGGCCATGAAGCGCACCCCGTGCCCGATCGCGCGCTCGTCCACGTCGAACGTGCCCTGGTGGATGTCGTACTCCACGCCGCCGTCCGGCGACCGGGTGCCGAGCCTGGCGAAGGCGCCGGGGATCGACTCCAGGTACCAAGCGAAGTCCTCGCCGCCCAGCGACTGCTGCGTGGGGACCACGGACCCCTCGCCCAGCGCACGCGCGGCGGCCTCGGCCAGCATCTGCACGCTGACCTCGTCGTTGACCACCGGCGGAACCCCGCGGGTGTAGTCCATGGTCGCCTCGACCCCGTAGGCGCTGGCCACCGACTCCAGCAGCGCCTTGATCAGGTCGGGCGCCGCGTGCCAGGCGTTCTCGTCCAGGCACCGCACGGTCCCCTCGGCGATGCCGTCGTCGGGGATCGCGTTGGCCGCGGACCCCGCCTCGACCCGGCCCCAGACCAGCGACAGCGACGAGCGCGGGTCGACCCGGCGGGAGAGCGCGGCGGGCAGCTCGGTGAGGATCTTGGCCAGCGCGAAGACGAGGTCGGCTGTCAGGTGCGGCCTGGCGGTGTGCCCGCCTGGGCCGCTGACCCTGATGGCCAGCTTGTCGCAGGCCGAGGTGATCGGTCCTGGCTTGAGCCCGACCTGGCCGACGTCGACGCGCGGGTCGCAGTGGAGGCCGAAGATGCGGTCGACGCCGCTGATGCCGCCCTGCGCCATGACTTCGAGGGCGCCGCCCGGCAGCTCCTCGGCCGGCTGGAACAGCAGGCGCACCCGGCCGGGCAGCAGCCCCGCCTCGGCCTGCCTGGCCAGGAAGATCGAGGTGCCGAGCAGGATCGTGGTGTGCACGTCGTGCCCGCAGGCGTGGCAGGCCCCGGCCACGGTCGAGCGGTAGGACACGTCCTTCTCGTCCTGCAGCGGCAGCGCGTCGATGTCGGCGCGGAGCGCGACGGTCGGGCCGTCACCGCTGCCGACCTCGCAGATGATGCCGGTGCCGCGGGGCATGATGGCCGGCGTCAGCCCGGCCGCTGTGAGCCGCTCGGCGATGCGCCGCGTCGTGCGGTATTCGGCGAAGGCCAGCTCTGGGTGACGGTGCAGGTCGCGGCGGAAGGCCACCAGGTCCTGTTCCGTCTCGGTCAGGAACGCGTCGAGTTCCCCCCGCAGCTCACGTCCCCGCATGAGTCACCGTCCCGTCAAATGCGCCACAGCGCCGAGTTTTCGTCCTTTGTCGTACAAGCGAGTGTCGTCCGGTCAGGCCAACTACCCAGCGAGGTGAATACCGCACCCAGAGGCCGTGTGTGCCCGATGGCGGTGTCTCGACTTTAGCTCTCTCGCGGCACTTCCCGCGGACAACTACACCAAAAGATGGGTGACTGCATGCCCGTAACCGCAGGTCGTCACGGTGCGTGAGCCCTCAGGTGGCCCAGAAATAGTCACAATGGATCATAGATATGTCACCCAAAGTCGCCACACCCAAACTTCCGAATCCTGTCACCTCTCGTGCTGGCGATCACACTCCCTGGATGCATGTAAATGTGAAGAATGCGTGTTTCACTCGCTATATGATCACTAATATCCCGTTCGGGGAGAAGCATGCGCGATTGAGCATCTTCGAGCCGAGTGAGGGGACCCTGGTGGTCGTGCCCTCACTCTCGCTTCCCCAGGACGAGCTGCGCCGCATCACGGGGGCCAGGTGCTACGAGGAGCGTCTGCTCTTCCTCCTGCTGAGCCTCAGGCAGCCGGGGATCAAGGTGGTCTACCTCTCCTCGGCGCCCATCGACCCCGCGATCGTCGACTACTACTTCGGATTCCTGCCCGACCCGGATGACGCGGCCAAGCGGTTACGTCTGATCAGCGTCGACGATCCGTGCGCCCAGCCGCTCACCAGAACCGTGCTCTCCCGCCCCGACATCGTCGAGGAACTGCGCGGAGCCGTCGACGGCGACGCCTGGCTGGTCCCGTTCGTCCTGAGCGAGCTGGAGGAGGAGCTGGCCGCGTTACTCAACGTGCCCCTCTACGGTCCGGCCACGTCGCTGGCCTACTACGGCTCCAAGAGCGGCTCGCGCGAGGTCGGCCTGGAGGCCGGGGTGCCCATGGCGCGCGGCTTCGGCGACCTGCGCACGATGGCCGAGATCGAGGACGCCGCAGCCTCCCTGCCCGGCGAGCGGGTCATGGTCAAGCTCAACGACGGCTACTCCGGGCTCGGCAACGCCATCCTGGACAAGGACGACTGGGCGGGCACCAGCTTCTCCGCCTCCGGCGAGACCTGGACCACGTTCGCGGAGAAGATCCAGGACAGGGGCGCGGTGGTCGAGGAGTACATCGAGCACCGGCCGCTCTACTACCCCAGCGCCCTGGCCAGGATCACCCCCGGCGGGCACTTCGACGTGGTCGCCACGCACGACCAGGTGCTCGGCGGGCCCAACAACGACGTCTACCAGGGCTGCACGTTCCCCGCGCGGCCGGAGTACCGGGCCGAGGTGGGCGAGTCGGCGCGCAGGATCGCCGGCGTCCTGGCGGACCGTGGCGTGGTCGGGCTGTTCGGCATGGACTTCTTCGCGCTCAAGACCGACGCGGGCTACCGGGCGCTGCTGTGCGAGATCAACCTGCGGATCGGCGGCACCACGCACCCGTTCGGCGCCTCGCTGCTGACCACGGGCGCCACCTACGACCCGGACACGGGGCTGCTCATGGTGGGCGACCAGCCCAAGTACTACACCGCGACCGACAACTGCGCCGCTCCGTGCCTGCGCGGGCGCACTCCGGGCGAGGTGGTCAAGATGGTCGAGGCCGAGGGCCTGGGGTTCGATCCGGCCCGCCGTACGGGCAACGTCCTGCACCTGCTCGGGGCCATCCCCGAGCACGGCAAGCTGGGCTTCACCTCGATCGGTAACTCCAGGGAGGAGGCCGACGAGCTGCACAGGCTCACCCGCGCTGCCCTCTGCGGAAGCCACGCCACCCGATAACCCCCAAAACCCCCGCAAGCACGAGATTCACGGCAATCAGGATGCCGTGCACCACGTAGAACGCGGTCGGGTGGCCGTCGGCCAGGTTAAAACCAAGATTGATCCACTCGAAGATCATGAAAGCGGCCAGCGCGATCAGGAAACCGGCGATCTTTCGCGACATGTACACCTAACCAAGTATCGAGGGTGGATCTTCGGGGCAAGTCACGCCACATGCGCAAAGACACGAAGCTACGCTGAGATCGCTATGCGGAAGACACTCTTGGTGCCTGCGGCACTCCTGGCGACGGTCACGTTCACGGTGCCCGCGCACGCCCAGACCCCTGTCGGGGGCGAGCTGCTGGGCAGCAAGGGCCTGATCAAACCGGCCGGCGTCAAGGCGCCGCCGAAGACCAAGGCGCACTCGTTCGTGATCGCCGACGCCACCACGGGCGAGGTGCTGGCCGCCAAGGACCCGCACGGCCGCTACCTTCCGGCCAGTACGCAGAAGATGCTCACGGCGCTCACCCTCATCCCCAAGCTCGACGCCAACCGCAAGGTCAAGCCGAGCCGCAACGCCGTCAACCAGGAGGGCACGGCCGTAGGCCTGTCCACCAAGCCCATCTACAAGGTGGACGACCTGTTCAGGGCGCTGATGATGTCGTCGGGCAACGACGCGGCGATGGCGCTCGCCGAGGCGAACGGCGGCGTGGCCAGGACCATGGCCGACATGAACGCCGAGGCCAAGCGGCTGCAGGCCAACGACACCGTGGCCAAGACGCCGAGCGGGCTGGACAAGCCTGGGCAGAGCAGCTCCGCCTACGACCTGGCGCTGATCGCCAGGGCCGGGCTGGCCAATCCGGCCTTCGCCCGCTATGTCAGCACGAAGTCCTCGAAGTTCCCGGCGCCGAAGAGCTACTACGAGATCGCCAACCACAACAAGCTGCTGTGGCGCTACAAGGGCATGATCGGCGTCAAGAACGGCTACACCTCCAAGGCCCTGGGCAGCTTCGTCGGCGCGGCCACCCGCGACGGGCACACCATCATCGTCGCGATCATGAAGCACGAGGGCTATTTCTGGGACGAGGTGGAGTCGCTGCTCGACTGGGGCTTCTCCGCCACCGGCAAGGTCACGCCGGTCGGCGCCCTCGTCGACCCGCTGCCCACCGTCGCCGAGCAGGTCGCGGCCACCCCGGCGCCCAGCAGCGTCCCGGCCGCGCGGACGGCGCTGCTGGACAGCGCGGTCAAGGCGCAGACGGGCACCTCGCGCATGGTCGGCTCTGCCGTCGTGGGCATCGGGCTGGTCGGCGGGCTGAGCTGGCTGCTGTACGGCATCCGCCGCAGGCGCAGCTCACGCCTCTGAGAACACCCCAAAAGAGGCCCCAGTCCACCTCACGAGCCTCACCCGCCGCCCAAAGGACCCCAACCCTCCCAGACCTCAAGACCCCTATGGGTCTGAGCGGTCTACGGGGGTCGGTGGGCTTTAAGGCTCGGAGGAGCCGTTCGAGGGGAACGGGGTCGGGAAGGGCGGCGGGGAGAAGCCCGCGGTGGCCGTCCAGGCGGCGACGTAGAGCACCAGCCTGGCCGAGAAGTTGATCCACAGCAGCAGCCCGACCATCACCGCGAACGTGCCGTAGACCGGGTTGGACATCGTGTGCCCGAGCAGCAGCGAGGCGAGCTGCTTGAGCAGGCCGAACCCGACAGCGCCGATCAGCGCGCCGCGCGCGATGACCCTGAAGGGCTGGGTGGGCCTCGCCACCCACCCCAGCACGATGACGAACATCAGCCAGTCGGCCAGCAGGCTGCCGAGCGTCCCGACGAGCCACACGGAGCCGCTGGCCACCAGGTCGCCCTGGTCGAAGCCGAGGAAGGCGGCGACCGTGTCGGCGGCCTGCGTGGCGAACCCGCTGACCAGCGACGAGACGATCATCGTGAGGCCGACCATGACCAGCGACACCAGGTCGCGCGCCTTGCCGACGAAGAAGTTGAGCGGGTGCGTCGTGGTCATGTACATCTCGCGCAGCGCCCCGCGCAACGCGTCGATCGCCCCGAGCCCCGCGTAGAGCAGGCCGACGACGCCGATGATCCCGACGCTCGTGTAGACCGTGGACAGGCCGCTGAGATCCAGCTTGTCGGCGATGCCGGGCAACTGCTCCTGGATCGCCTGGTTCAGCGCGTCCTTGAGCTTCACGTTGGAGGCCAGGACGAACCCGAACACCGCGAACGCCACGGCGAGCAGCGGGAAGAGCGACAGGAACGCGAAGTAGGTGACCGAGCCGGCCAGCCGGTCGCCGAACTGCTGCTGGTACCTGCGCACGGTCCTGAGCAGGTGGTCGAACCACGGCCAGCGCACCCGGTAGTGGTTGACCAGGCGAAGCCCGCGGGCCTTGATCGCGGCGACCCGTTCGAGCAGGCTTGCCATGCGCTCTCTCCTACCCGCTCAGCGATCGGCCAGCCAGCGCTCGGGGAACTCCAGGGCGTCGGGCGGATCGTCCAAGGCGACTGCCCTCGTCACGGTCCTCGTACCGGCCGCGAGGCCCGCGATGCTCCTGCGGTCCGTACGCACCAGGACGACGACCAAGTGTGCCACCGCGAGCAGGGCGATCAGAAGCACCGCCTCGAACGCGAACAGCACCACGAAGGGCAACCAGAACACCGCGAACCTGATCAGTACGGCCAGCCGTCCCCTGCCGCCGACCAGCGCCAGATGCAGTGACGCCCGCCCCGGCCCCGAGCGGTCGCGCCGCAGCAGCGGGATCCCGAGCAGGACGACGAACCCGATCACGTAGAGCACGAGGTCGCTGACGAGCTCGCTGGTGACCCCGGCCAGCTCCAGCCCGACCCAGGCGACCCCCGCCAGGAGCCACCAGAGCGCGAGGTCGAGCAGGTTGCCCAGGCCCCGCCGTACCAGGCCTGGAGGCGCGGTGTCGGCGCGCGGCCTGGGCCAGGCCGCGGGCAGCACCTTCAGCAGCGGTACGGCCAGCACCCACCCCACCGCCGTCCCCACGGTGTTGGTGAGCAGGTCGTCCACGTCGAACAGCCGGTACGGGCAGGGGTAGAGCCCCCAGTCGCCGGTGAGCTGGGTGAACTCGACGGTGAGCGACAGCGCGAACCCGGCCAGGACGGTGAAGACGAGGCCCTTCCTGTACCGGTATTTCAGGAAGAACCCCAGCGGCACGAAGAGGAGGAAGTTGAAGAACACCTGGAGGAAGGCCTGCTGCCCGACCGTCGCGATGTCGTCGATCGAGGCGAACAGGTCGAGCTGCGGATGCGCCAGGCTCGCCCGAGAGGCGCAGAAGACCGCCTCGTCGGTGATCGTGGGCAGCGGGAACAGGGTGAACGCCACGATCGCGCACACGTAGAGGACCATCGCCGCCGCCACGATCCCCGACCAGACGCCGACCCTGCCGAAGATCCGGTACTGCCGCTCGACGAACGGCAGCGCCCCCAGCACGATGAAGAACGGCGCCATGATGAAGGCGATGGCGATGTTCGTCGTGTATTCCCCCACGTAGCTGGGCTTCCCGGGAGTTCGCCACGATTCGCCCTACAGTTCGGCTACATACCGTCCAGAAGCAGCCAGCGCCGTGAACACCGCGCCCAGGTCGTGGTGCAGGAGCCTGCCGTCCCGCTTCACCACCCGGCCCGCGACCAGCACCGTGTCGACGTCGCGGGTCTCGGCGTTGTGCACGACGAGCCCGACGTTGTCGTGCGCCCCGGCCATCCCCGCCCGGTCCGTACGCAGCAGCACGAGGTCGGCCTGCTTCCCCACCTCGATCGACCCGGTCACGCCGTCCAGCCCCATCGCCTCGGCGCCCTCGATGGTCGCCATGCGCAACGCGTCGCGGACGGTGAACCCGGGCCCGGAGCGCCCCCGCTCCAGCGCGTGCGCCCCGCGCATCATGGTGAACATGTCGCCCGCCCCGGCGATCACCGTGTCGATGGCGAGCCCGGTCGGGATGCCCGCCGCCCGCGCCCGCCCGGTGATCGGGTAGCCGCTGCCGAGCGCCATCTCGCTCAGCGGGGACAGCGCGACGCTGCCGCCGCTGTCGGCGATCCGCTTGAGCGCCTCGTCGCTGTAGCCGATGCCGTGCACGTGGTTGGTCGGGATGTCGAGGAACCCGTGCTCGGTCATGAAGTCGATCACCGGGTCGGCCCCGAGGTGCCCGGTCACCCGCAGGCCGAGCTCGCGCGCGGTCTGCCACTCGCGCAGCGCGGCCGCCTCGCCCGCGATCACCGGACCGTTGGCGGCGATGGCCATGGTGATCAGGTTGCCACTCAGGCTGTCGCGCACCCGGCGGGCGTCGTCGCCCGCGTAGCCGAGCACGGTCCTGATGCCCGCCTGCCTGAACCCGTCCAGCGCCGCGTCGGTGTGCTCGGGGGTGCTGTGCAGATGCGACCAGTCGACGACGGTGGTGATCCCGGCGTCCAGAGCTTCCAGGGCGCCCGCCAGGTTGGCGACGCGCACGTCCTCGGGACGGAAACGCGGGCCGATCCCGCCGAGCACGCGCTGGATGTACTGGCCGATCGTGATGTCGGGGTCGAGCGCCCGCAGCCCGGTCTGCCAGGTGTGCCGGTGGGTGTCGACGAACCCGGGCAGCACGATCATGCCGGTCGCGTCGATCACCTCGGCGCCCTCGGGCACCGGCAGGTTCCTGCCCACGCCCGCGATCAGCTCGCCGTCCACCAGGATGTCCGCTGCTTCGTTCTTGATCAGAGTTCTCATACTCGAAAGACTAGAGAAAAGCTTTTAAGAAAGCAATACCGGCAGGCAGTACTCTCGAAGAGTGCAGCAGAAAGACGAGGTGGACGCGCTGGCAGCGGTCTGGGCGCAGCATCTGCCGCCGCAGACGGTCACGGCGCTGGAGGTCACCAAGCGGGTCAGCCGCATCGGGATGATCTTCTCCCAGGCGCTGGGAGCGGAGCTGGCCGAGCTGGGCCTGACCTACGCCGAGTTCGACGTGCTCGCGGCGCTCTACCGCATCGGGCCGATGAAGCCGAGCGAGCTGTCGAAGTCGCTCTTCCTGACCTCGGGCGGCATCAGCAACGTGCTCCAGCGCATGACCACGGCCGGATACGTGGAGCGCTCGGACAACCCGGGCGACGCGCGCAGCAGGCTGGTACGGCTCACCGAGGAGGGCGGCACGATGGCCAAGGCCGCCCTGGACGCCTCGGCGCGCTCGTGCGAGGAAGTGACGGCGGGCGTCCCGGAAGAGGCCCTACGGCAGGCGGCGGACGCCCTCAGGGACATCCTCCTGGTGATCGGCAAACGCCGCCTGCGCTGACGTCAGGGGGCCGGCAGGAAGCCGACGCGGTCGCGCACCACGGCCATGGTGTCCTGGGCGACCTTGCGCGCGCGGGCGGCGCCGACGGCCAGCATGCGGTCGAGCTCGGCCTCGTCGGCCAGCAGCTTCTCCGTACGCTCCCTGATCGGGGCGAAGGTGTCCTCGATGGCCTGCGCGACGTCCTTCTTGAACGTGCCGTAACCCTCGCCCGCGTAGCGCTCGACCAGCTCGGGGATCGGGGTGTCCGTCAGGGCCGACTGGATGCGCAGCAGGTTGGAGATGCCGGGCTTGTTCTCCTCGTCGAACAGCACCTCGCTGCCGGTGTCGGTCACCGCGCGCATGACCTTCTTGCGCAGCGGCCCCGGAGCCTCCAGCACGTCCAGGATGCCCGCGGGACTGGAGGACGACTTCGACATCTTCGACGTCGGCTCCTGCAGGTCCGTGATCTTCTCGACGGCCTTGAGGATGTACGGGTCGGGCACCGTGAAGGTGTCGCCGAAGCGGTGGTTGAACCGCTGGCTCAGGTCGCGGGTCAGCTCCAGGTGCTGCTTCTGGTCGACGCCGACCGGCACCTGGTTGGCCTGGTAGAGCAGGATATCGGCGGCCATGAGGATCGGGTAGGTGAACAGGCCGACGCTGGCCGCGCTCTCCCCGAACTTGGCTGACTTGTCCTTGAACTGGGTCATGCGAGCCGCCTCGCCCATGCCGGTCAGGCAGTTGAGCACCCAGGCGAGCTCGCTGTGCTCGCGCACGTGCGACTGGACGAAGATCGTCGACCGCTCCAGGTCGAGGCCGCAGGCGAACAGCTGCGCGGCGGCCACGCGGGACCGGCGGCGCAGGTCGGCAGGCTCGGTCGGCACGGTGATCGCGTGCAGGTCGACGACACAGTAGAAGGCGTCGTGGGTCTCCTGCATGCTGACCCACTGACGGACCGCACCCAGGTAGTTGCCCAGGTGGAAAGAGTCCGCGGTGGGCTGGATGCCGGAGAGAACACGAGGTCTGGCCATAGTGGCCAATTGTGTCAGGAATCCTGCTCGGGCGGCGACTCGATCACCGCGCGCCGCCGTACTCTGACGCGGCTGATCCGGCGGCCGTCGAGCTCGGTCACGGTCATCTCGAAACCGGGGATCTCGATGCCCTCGCCGAGCGCGGGAAGGTGGCCGAGCCCGGCCATGACGAAGCCGCCCAGCGTCTCGTAGGGGCCATCGGGCAGGCGGATCCCGGTCTCCGCCTGGAAGTCGTTGAGGTTGGTCAGGCCGTCGATCTCGATCTCGCCGGGCAGGCGGACGGTGTCGTCCTCGCTGTCGTACTCGTCCCTGATGTCGCCGATGAGCTCCTCGACCAGGTCCTCCAGCGTGACGATGCCCGCCGTGCCGCCGTACTCGTCCACCACGATGGCCAGGTGGTGACCTTCGTCGCGCATCTCCGACAGCGTGGTGAGGATGCGCTTGGAGGCGGGCACCAGCTTGACCGGGCGGATCGGCACGAGCTGGTCGATGGGCTCGATGCGGCCGGTCAGCACCGGGTCGAGCAGGTCGCGCACGTGCACGAAGCCCAGCACCTCGTCGTAGGAGTCGCGGTAGACGGGGAACCTGGAGTGCGGCATCGCGGCGGCCAGCACGGCCGCCTCGGCCAGCGGGGTGTCGGCCTCCATGAACTCGACCTCGGTGCGCGGCAGCATCACCTCGCGGAGCTGCCGTTTTCCAGCGGCGAACACCTCGGCGATCAGGTGCCGCTCGTCGGCGGTCAGGTCGGTGTGCCCGACCACCATGTCGCGCAGCTCCTCCGTGGTCATCTCCTCGCGGTCGGCGGCCGGGTTGCCGCCGAGCAGCCTGACGACCAGGTCGGTCGACTTCGACAGCGCCCAGATCACCGGGCGCGACAGCGAGGCCAGCCGGTCGAGGAACGGCGCGACGGCCAGCGCGAGCCCCTCGGCGCGCTGCAGCGCCAGGCGCTTGGGCGCGAGCTCGCCGAGCACGAGGGAGAAGTAGGAGATCGCCAGCGTCACCAGCACGAGGCCGAGCGGCTCGATCATCGCCTGCGGCACGCCCCAGCCGGACAGCACCGGCTGCAGCTCGCCCGCCAGCCGGTCGGCGCCGAAGGCCGCGGACAGCATCGTGGCGACCGTGACGCCGATCTGCACGGCGGACAGGAACCTGTTGGGATCGCGGGCCAGCGCCGCCGCCCGCGCGCCTCTGCGGCCCTTCTGCTCCAGCTTGCGCACCTGGCTCTCGCGCAGGGAGACCAGCGCCATCTCGGCTGCGGCGAAGAACCCGCCGATCATGATGAAGAGCAGGACGAGGGCGATGTTGGCTGCGACCGAGTTCATGCGGGGTGCCCGTCCGAGTATGCTAGCCGTACAAAATCGAACATTAATCAACAGGGATGAACATGAGAGTTCTGGTCACCGGAGGCGCCGGATACATCGGCAGCGTCGTCGCCGCGCAGTTGGTCGACGTGGGTCACGAGGTGACCGTACTCGACGATCTGTCGACCGGGCATGAGGACGCGGTGCCCGAGGGCGCCAGGTTCGTCCGCGGCGACATCAGGGAGCCCGGCGCCGCGCTCGACGGCGTCGAGGCGGTGCTGCACTTCGCGGCCAGGTCGCTGGTCGGCGAGTCGGTCGAGCAGCCGGGGCGCTACTGGGCGCACAACCTCGGCGGCACGCTGGCGCTGCTCGACGCCATGCGGGCGAAGGACGTGCGCAGGATCGTCTTCTCCTCCACGGCCGCGACGTACGGCGAGCCGGAGCGCTCGCCCATCGTCGAGGACGCCCCGACCCGGCCCACCAACCCCTACGGCGCCTCCAAGCTGGCCGTCGACACCGCGCTGACCGCCTTCGCCGGGATGTACGGGCTCGGCGCGGTCAGCCTGCGCTACTTCAACGTGGCCGGCGCCTACGGCCGCTTCCGCGAGCGCCACGCCGTCGAGACGCACCTGATCCCCAACGTGCTGAAGGTCGCGCTCGGCGAGCGCCCCTCGGTGAGCGTGTTCGGCACCGACTACCCGACGCCCGACGGCACCTGCGTGCGCGACTACATCCACGTCGCCGACCTGGCCCGCGCGCACCTGCTCGCGCTGGAGGCCTGCGCGCCGGGCAGCCACCAGATCTTCAACCTGGGCAACGGCACCGGCTTCTCGGTCAAGGAGGTCATCGAGGTCTGCCGCGAGGTGACCGGGCACGAGATCCCGGCGATCGTGGGCGACCGGCGTCCCGGCGACCCAGCCGTGCTGGTGGCGTCGTCGGACAAGATCCAGCGCGAGCTGGGCTGGAAGCCTGAGCACACCGCGATGCGCGGCATCGTCGGCGACGCCTGGGCAGCGCTTTCCGGGAAATGACCCCTGCCGGGGTGGGATGTGTGCTGTGATACCGAAATGTGAGGAGCTTTTCACCTAGGGTCACGAAGCTGCTCTTCGGCATCGTTCTCCTGTTGGGCAGCGGGCTCGCCGCCGGCGGGGTGGTGTTCGCCACCACCCCGACCTCAGCAAGCACCCTGCCCAGGCATTGCGTCACCGCGCGGTGACGCCCTTCAGCGCGCGATGCGCATCATCGCCCGGTTGTTCGTCGGGCGGCGGTCACCGAGACCGGCGGAGAAGACGCTCGCCTCGGCCCTGACCGGGACGCGCGGGGCGCGCAGCGCCAGGCTCAGCCGTACCTGCTCGCCGGACTCCACCGGGCGCACCCGGCAGGTCAGCCAGCGGTAGCGGCGGTAACACGGGCCGGAGATCAGCCGCGCCGAGCCGGCCCTGAGCATGACGTAGGCGTCGCGCACCGTGCGCGGGCCGCGGTTGCGCACGACGGCCGCCACGGAGAACCTGCCCGGCCTGGAACGGCCCGTCAGCCTCAGCCCCAGATCGGCCCCTTCGTCCACCTTCGTGATGGCCGCGTGGGTGTTGTCCGCCTCGTTCGCGTCCTCCACCTCGGACGTGAGGCTCGCCACCGCCCTGAGCGGGCCGCGTGCGCCGGGACGCACGACGCCGTTGATCGTCACCGCGCCCGTGCCGCCGACGAGGACGTCGACGGGCGAGGGGCAGATCACCTCACTCGGGGTACGGCCCGGCCGGCAGGTCGCCACGTCCACGCCGACGATGTCGACGTCTCTGGGGATGAGGACCTTGAGGACAGGGAGTACGGCGTCGCCTGGGCCGGCGTTGCGTACGGTCACCTTGTACTCGATGGGCTGGCCCGGTTGGGCTACGGCAGGGCTCGCCTTCACCACCACCGAGAGATCAGCCCCGCCCCAGCCGTCCGCGTGGACGGCTGCGGGTGCACTTGCTACGACAACACTGATAAAACCGGCAAACACCTTCGCCGGGAAACCCACCATGATCCTATTCAACGCTGTGACCTGGGCCGACACCCCCACGACACGCAGCGCCGTACAGCAAAAAGACGCGCCTTCTCCCCGTAGACCCCTGAGGTCCTTCGAAGGAGTGACCCTTGGATAGAGGTACCTGTCCTTTTGGACAAGCACCTCATGAGAAGGGCGCGCCCGCAGGGGACGCGCGCCTTCCGTCAGGTCCTGAGGATCTCCGAAGGGCCATGTACCGCCGCCCGACGGTCACTCTCCACGAGCGGGAAAGTGCCTACGGGTGACTAGATCAGCCCCAACTCCCGAACAGCGTCCCGCTCCTCGGCGAGCTCGCCCACCGACGCGTCGATCCGCTCCCGCGAGAAAGCGTCGATCTCCAGCCCCTGGATGATCTCCCAGGAGCCACCGCTGGTCCTGACCGGGAACGACGAGATGAGCCCCTCGGCCACGCCGTACGAGCCGTCGGAAACGACCGCCATCGAGGTCCAGTCAGTCCCGTTGACCCAGTCATAAACGTGGTCGATCGCCGCATTCGCAGCCGACGCCGCGGAAGAAGCCCCACGAGCCTCGATGATCGCCGCACCCCGCTTGGCGACCGTCGGGATGAACGTGTCGCGCAGCCAGTCGCCGTCCACCTGCTCCGCCGCGACCTTCCCGCCGACCTCGGCGTGGAACAGGTCCGGGTACTGGGTCGCCGAGTGGTTGCCCCAGATGGTCATCTTGTGGATCTCGGTGACCGGCACCTGGAGCTTCGCGGCGAGCTGCGACAGCGCCCTATTGTGGTCGAGCCGCGTCATCGCGGTGAACCGCTCGGCCGGAACGTCGGGCGCGTTCTGCTGCGCGATGAGCGCGTTGGTGTTGGCCGGGTTGCCCACGACCAGCACCTTGATGTCGGACGCCGCGTGGTCGTTGATCGCCTTGCCCTGCGGGCCGAAGATGCCGCCGTTGGCGCCGAGCAGGTCGCCGCGCTCCATGCCCGCCTTGCGCGGCATGGCGCCGACGAGCAGCGCGACGTTGGCGCCGTCGAACGCGACGTTCGGGTCGTCGGTGATCTCGATGCCGGACAGCAGCGGGAAGGCGCAGTCGTCGAGCTCCATCGCGGTGCCCTCGGCCGCCTTCACCGCCTGCGGGACTTCCAGCAGGCTCAGCTTGACCGGGACATCGGCGCCGAGCAGCTGCCCCGAGGCGATGCGGAACAGCAGCGCGTAGCCGATCTGGCCGGCGGCTCCGGTGACGGTTACCTTGACGGGCGTGGCCATGGCCTTCCCCCAACTCAACGGGATTTGATGGTGACTGGTGGGATGTTACCCGCTCGTCATCCGCAGGGTTCCATCGCGGGCACTTTCAGCTCCGGGGTGAACTCCACGTTGCCGAAGTGCTTCGTGAGAAGCTCCTTGATGTCGCCGTCCTTGTACATCTTCTTGATCGCGGCCTTGACCGCCTCGCACGTCTTGCCGTCGCCGTTCTTGATGCCCACGGCGTACCGCTCGTTGTCCAGCTTGGCGCCGAGCACCTTCAGGCGCAGGTTCTCCCTGGCGGCGAAGCCGGCCAGGATGAGGTCGTCGCCGGGCACGGCGTCGACCCCGCCGTTGATCAGGAGCTGCAGGCACTGGGCCATGTCGGTGGTGCCCAGGATGAGGTTGACCTTCACCCGCGACTGCACCTCGCCGACCGCCGGGCTGTTGGGCGCGCACAGCCGCTTGCCCTTGAGGTCGGCCAGCTCGTCGATCTGCGCGTCGTCGCGCACGAGCACGTCGCGGTGGGCCAGGTAGTAGGGCCCAGCGAACTCCAGGTCGGAGTCGTCGATCGAGAACGTCGCCACGACCAGGTCCACGTCGCCGTCGCGAAGCATCTGCGCCCGGTTCCCCAGCGTGACGGGGACGAAGGTGATGCCGTCCTCCCTGGCGCCGATCTCCCTGGCGATGCGCCTGGCGACGTCGACGTCGAAGCCCTTGAACTCGCCCTGCCTCGGCAGCGAGACGCCGGGCAGGTCGGCCTTCACCCCGATCTTGACCTTGCCCGTGGTGGCGACCCGGTCCATGAGGGCTGCGAACTCGGTGGGCGGTTTCGGCTGTGTGCGGGTCGTCGTCGGCGTGGGGCTCGGGCTGGGGCTCGCCGTACGGCTGAAGGCCAGGGGCGGCCAGCCGTTCATCGCGACGAAGACCAGCCCGCCGAGCACCAGCAGCAGGGCCGCGATCAGCGCGATCCACCGCCCGGTCCTGCGCGGCGGCTGGGGCACCGGTTTCTCCGCGGGTGGTTCCGCCGTCGTCACCTTCGCGAAGGGGGCCGTGTCGTCGCCCGCGACCAGCACGCCCTCGTTGAGCACCGAGGTCGAGGCGCCCGAGGTCTCCGGGCGGCCGAGCAACCTGAGCAGGATCTGGTCGGCCGTCGGACGGTCTTCAGGAGCCTTGGACAGGGCGGCGCCGACGACGCTTCTCAGCGGCTCCGGCAGGCCGGAGACGTCGACCTCGTGGTTGAGGATCCGGTTGAGCACGACGGCGATCGAGGTGCCCTCGAAGACGGTCACGCCCGTGGCGGCGAACGCGATCGTCGCGCCCCAGGCGAACACGTCGGTATAGGGGCCGACGTCGTCACCGGCGATCTGCTCGGGCGCCATGTAGGCGGGGGTGCCGATGGCCCTGCTGGTGATCGTGCCGGTCGAGTCGATGATCCTGGCGATGCCGAAGTCGACCACGCGCGGGCCGTCCACGGCGACCAGGACGTTGTCCGGCTTGAAGTCGCGGTGGATGATCGACGCCTGGTGGATCGCGGTCAGCGCGGTGGCCGTGCCGATGGCCAGCTTGTCGAGCGCCGTGCCCTTGAACGGGCCGTCGGTGTCGACGATCTCGCGCAGCGACCTGCCGTCGATGTACTCGCTGGCGATGTAGGGGGTGTCGCCGTCGAGGTCGGCCTCCATGACCCTGGCCGTGCAGAACGACGCGACCCGCTGGGCCGCCTTGAGCTCCCTGGCGAAGCGCGACCTGGCGATCGTGTCGCCGGTGAACTTGATGTGCAGCAGCTTGATCGCCGCCCGCTCACCCTGCTCGTTCTCCCCGAGGTAGACGATCCCCTGGCCGCCCTCCCCCACGCGTCCGACCAGGCTGAAGGAGCCCAGTTGGCTGGGATCGCCCGCCACCAACGGCGCGATCTGCGGCATTCGTCATCCCCACGTAGCACAAAGCCTGACGACGCAAACTTTACGACGCCCAGGAACTCCTCAGGGAACCGTTAACCCTTCGTGACGTCACAGTTCAGGCGTGACATCCTGCTTGATGTGGATCGCCCCTTTGACATCGTGCTGTTCGGAGCGTCCGGTTTCACCGGGTCGCTGACCGCTTCCTATCTGGCCGGCACGTCCGCGCGGTGGGCGCTCGCCGGTCGCGACAAGGCCAAGCTGGAGGCGCTGGGTCACGACGTCCCGATCCTGGTCGCCGACGCGAGCGACCCCTCGTGGCTGGCCACGCAGGCCCGCGTGGTGGTGAGCACCGTCGGCCCTTACATCAGGTACGGCGAGCCGCTCGTCAGGGCCTGCGCCTCGGCGGGGACGCACTACCTGGACCTGACCGGCGAGCCGGAGTTCGTCGACCGCATGTACGTGCGCTACGACGCCATCGCCCGCCGTACCGGCGCCAAGATCGTGCACGCGGCGGGCTTCGACTCGATCCCGTACGACCTGGGCGTCCTGTTCACGGTCCTGCAGCTGCCGGAGGGCGTCCCCCTGAAGGTGAGCGGGTTCCTCAGAGGGAACGGCCGAGCCTCGGGCGGCACCTTCCACTCGATGGTCGCCATCATGTCCCGCCTGCGCCAGGCCATGGAGGCGGGCACGCAGCGCCGCTCGGCCGAGATCCCGCCTGCGGGCCGCAAGGTGAGCTCCTGGCCCGGCGGCATCCGTTACGTAGGGGGCTGGGCGCTGCCGATGCCCACCATCGACCCGTTGATCGTCGGCCACTCCGCGAGGCTCCTGGACCGCTACGGCCCCGACTTCACCTACCGCCAGCATTTCGCCACGAAAACCCTCCCGGCAGCACTGGCCATCTCTCTGGGCACCGCATCGCTGGTCACCCTCGCCCAGATCCCCCCGACCCGCTCCTGGCTCCTGAACCGCCTGCACCCGGGCGACGGCCCTACCGCCGAGCAGCGGGCGAAGAGCTGGTTCAAGGTCACCTTCCTGGGCGAGGGAGGCGGAGAACGCGTGATCACCGAGGTGGCCGGCGGCGACCCCGGCTACGGCGAGACCGCCAAGATGCTGGGCGAGTCCGCCCTGTGCCTGGCTTATGACGACCTGCCCGCCCGCGCCGGCTGCCTCACCACAGCGGCCGCCATGGGCGAACCCTTGATCACCCGCCTCCACAACGCGGGCATCACCTTCTCGGTTCGCACCTAGAGGAGACGTAGAAGTTCTGCCATGGGTCGAAGTCGTCGCCCTGCTCTGCTGCCACGACCGTCGAGCCCCACCACCGGTGGACCTCGAAGAGCACGACCGCCCGCTCAGTGAGGGCCGCCGTGCAGTCGACCACCTGGATCCCGAGATCCAGGGTGACCCGCTGGCCCGGCCGGAGCACGGGAGAGTAGGGGCCCACCGAGCTGAGACGCATGCCCTCCGCGCGGATGCTCACGCCGGTGATCGTGATGGGCAGCCAGCTGTCGTTCCTGAACTCCTGGTCGATGGAGAGCTCATCCGAGGATCGAGTGTTCGAGCTGCCACCGCCAGACCACTGCGAGATCCGCGGCACGACGGCGCCGCTCAGACCGAGCAGGGCTGCGATGACCACGGCGAGCGCGGTGATGGCCCCTGCGACGCGCCAGCGGCGCCCGAGGCGCTCGGGCTGCCCGGAGGCCAGATCGAGCTGAGCCCAAACATCCTCATGAATGACCATTTGTCGGCATTCTGCTAGGTTTCCCGGCAACCACGGAAGGGGGCCGGTGCAGCTCATCGTTTTCGCGGTGTCAGCCATCGTCCTCGCCGCCATCGCCTGGAACTCATCTGGCGTCCCGATCCAGGTGACGACGCTCGGACGGTTCCACCAGCGGCAACTGCTCGAGATCACCCCCTTCAACGGCCGCCTCGTGATCGCGGAGCTCCGCACCGCCAGGCGGCTGACCTCGACCGGGTTCGCCTTGGGGATCGCCGCGTGCCTGTCGGAGATCGTCGACGGACGCCTGGGCGTGGAGGTCTATCCGATCCTCGCCGGGTGGCTCGCCGGAACGATGCTCGCCCGGGTGCGCCCCCGGCCGCGCTTCAGGATGCCGCTGGGCTTGCGGCTCGCGTCCCCGGCGCTCGTCGCCATCTGGCGTGTCTCCGCCGCGCTTTCCCTCGGCATCGCGCTGAGCGCCGTGCTGCGCTCGTTCTGGATCGAGGTGCCGGTCGGCCCGCGGCTGTGGGCGGTCGCCGCGCTCGGCGTGGTGCTGGCCGTACACCTGCTGGTCAGAGACCTCGCGACGCGCCCCCTCCCCCTGGGGCCCGCCGACATGGTGAGCGCGGAGGTGGCGTTGCGCGCCTGGTCGGCCCGGCGGCTGCTGGCCGCCGGGGCGGTCGTCGCCCTGTGGACCGCTGTCCGGGCGGCGTTACCCGGCCTGCCCGGCGCGAACGCGGCGGGTTTCGTACTCACGTACGGCGTGGCGATCCTCGCCTGGGCGATCTCCGTCCGGCCGTGGTCGGCGGGGTTCGCCGCCGACCGGCCGGGCTGGCGCTGGGCCACTGGCGCCTGCTCCGCGCTCCTGGCCGTCGCGCTCACCGCCGGGTGGCTGGTCTGGGGGCCGATTCCTTCACCAGAGGTACGGATCACCGCCGCCCAGCGGGTCACCACCGGCGAGCCGGTCCGCTATGCCAGCCTCACCGGGATGAGAGGGGCGTGGGAGCTGTTCTGGGAGCCTGGTGCGGGAGAGCCCTTCCCCCAGGCCGCGCTCACCGTCGGTGTCAAGGCCGCTCCCTTCGCCATCAGCGGCGACGGACACAGCATCACCTACCTCGACACCGACTCGCGCAAGCTCGTCCACCTCAGCTTCTCCGACGGCGCGCGCCGCGAGGTGACGGGCGCGCTGGAGGTCGCCGAGGTCCCCAAGCCCGCGCTCTCCCACGACGGCCGCTACCTCACCCTGACCGGGCCAGAAGGAGTCGTCCTCGTGGATACGACGACCGGTGCGAGGACGCGCCTGCCGGGCATCGCCCGGGTCATCGGCGTCACCTCGGACACCGTGGTCGCCACCACGGGCCCCAAGGCCGAGCCGGGTTCCTTCGACACCTCGCTGGTCGTCCTCGACCATCGGGGCACGGTCCGCTCGCGCGTCCCGTTCGACCCCACCCTCGACGTACGGCTCGCGCCGGACGGCCGCTCGCTGGCGGTCCTCACCCACGAAGAGGTCGCCACCATGGACGTGGCCACCGGCAAGGTGACCGGCCGCCACGACCTGACCGCGCCCGACGACACGTGGGGGGCGTCGATGCTGGCGTGGGACGGCGGGTCGCGGCTTCTGGTCGTCGGCCAGGAGAGCGTCTACCTGGTCAATCCCGCGACCGGGAAGGCGAAGCCGTACGCGAGCGTCGACGACGGGATCGTCGTCGGCGGGAGTGCCTCATGACCAGGATCGCGCTGGTGGCGGCCGGGCTGATGGCGCTGCTCTGGGCGCTGCTGCCCCTGTGGACGTCCGGCACGCCAGTCATGGTCCGCCCGCAGGCGAGGGCGGCCACCGCTGTCGCGATCGCCTCGGTCGAGGCTCCGAAGGCGGTGCCCACACCCATCCGATTCGCGTACGTGCCCGCCTGCATGGACGGATCACCGCCGTGCACCCACTGGGTCCTCGTCTCCGAGCGCGGCGATCGCTGGTGGTTGCCCGGTGCCGCCGATGACGGCTCGCTCGCCCTGAGCCACGACGGCACGCTGGCCGCCTATCCCGTCAAGGACGGGTACGTGATCAGGAATCTGACCACCGGACACTTCACGCGCGTGAAAACCAAGGGAGAGAAGAGCATCGGGCCGCTCTTCAGCGGCACGGACCTGGCGTTCTCCCTGGACGACCGGTACCTGGCCATCCCCCGCGACCATCTGGACAAGGACGACGAGGTCGTGGCCGATCCCCCGATGATCGTCAACGCGGAGACCGGCGCGGTGCGGGTGATGACCGGATCCGACGGCTCGATGTCCGGCTGGACGAGCGAGGGGCTCGTCCTGACCCGCGCGGCCAAGGACACCGGCACGCCGGGCCATGTCTCGTCCGTCATCTACACCGTGCGCTCCCCCGCGGGGAAGCTGGTGCGCCGCTTCACCATGCCGGGCAACCTCGGCCAGGGACTGGCCGTCTCCCCCTCAGGCCGCATGCTGGCCACTCCGGCGGACGGCGGCATCGCCCTGCTCGACACCAAGGGCGCCCGGGTCGGCTCAGTGCTGCCTCGGCCGCCTGCCGGGTGGAAGCTCGCGGAGGTCGCGAGATGGGAGGGCGACGGCGCGTTGGTCGTACGCCTCAGCGGGCCGCGGGGCAGGGTGTCCCACCAGGTGGTGGACCTGGCGGGGGGCCACATGCGTCCCTACGGCACCGAGGGCGCCGACGTCGCGGACCTCCCGATGGAGCCGGCCGAGTACGCCGTCGTCCTCGGCCGTGCGCCTCGTCAGTAGGGAAGGGCCTTGGTGGCGAAGGACTTCCTGAGGAAGGGGGCCTTGAACTTGGGGAAGGCGACCGTGTTCGCGTCGCCGTCCGAGGTGTAGCGCATGTCGGGGTTGTCCTTGAGCCAGTCCAGCCACGCGGTGGAGCAGAACTGGGCGCAGTCGCCCTTCTTGTCCATCGCGCGGATGCGCGGGATGCCGAGCGGGTCGAAGGTCTTGCTGTACGGGGCCGGGGCGGGGGTGTAACCGGCCAGGAAGACGCCTGTGTGGTTGTAGGCGGTATTTCCGGACTTGCCGCTTCTGGCCCACTCCTTCTTCCTGGGCTGATTTCCGTACGGCAGAGCCAGGGTCACCGGCTTGGTGAACGCCAGGGCGCCCACCAGCTTCTGCACCGCGGCGATCTCCTTGGCCACCTCGTCCTTCGAGCGCGTGGCCAGGTTGGAGTGGTCCAGGGTGTGGTTGCCGATGTCGAACCCGTTGTCCTTCAGCCACAACAACGTCTGCGCCTGCTCCTCCGGCGTGGACTTGCCGAACATGTCACGCGTCACGTAGAAGGTCGCGACCGGACGGAAGCCCTCGTGCTTGGCCGCCACCTCGCGCAGGATCGACACCGCGGTGTCCTTGCGCGGCACGCCGAGGTCGTCGAGCGACAGCTGCGACGGCGACGAGTCGTCGAACGTCAACACCACCGGGTGCTTCCCGGCCGGGATGCCGATCTTGCCGGTGACGTACTCGGCCGCGGTGATCGGCACGTAGCCGTCCTTGGCGAGCCGTTCGAGGTCGGCGCGGAACTTGTCCGGCGTCCTGTCGTCCTGCGAGCCGGGGTGCTCGACGATGCGGTGGTACATGAGGACGGGGATCTGCCCCAGCTCGTTGGCCTTCGCCTTGGCTGCGGCCGCGGAGGAGACCGCCTTGGCCTGCTTGATCTTCGCCGCACTGTCGACGTGGGCCACGGGAGCGGGCGCCTGCGACCCGCACCCGCTGACGACCACACCGACCGCGACCATCCCGAGAACCCGCAGACGCATGGCAACCCCCGAACACGCTTACGCCAGATACGGGGAGTTCCTACCCCGCTACCAGGAGTTGCCACGCACGCAAGATCGGCAAAGGATCAGAAAGGCAGGTTCAGGGCATCCGCACGCTGCCAGGCAAGCCCGACCTACGACGTACGCGACGTGGCGGCGGGCGATGGGCGGTTCGTGGTCACCCGGTACGGCCGTGAGCAGGAGTTCTTCCTTGATCCTGCGACCGGGCGCACCGCGCGGGTCCGGTGAGTGGAACGTGGGCCGTCGCGAGGGGGTTCGGTGACGGGATATCTTGATGTCGAGCAATCTCGCATACGTGGAGCGGACATCCGGTGACTGATTCGACCATCATTTACACGCACACCGACGAGGCCCCAGCCCTGGCGACGTATTCGTTCCTGCCGGTGATCGAGGCCTATGCCTCCACGGCCGGAGTCCGGGTGGAGAGCCGTGACATCTCGCTGGCCGGGCGGATCATCGCCAGCTTCCCCGAGCGCCTCACCGAGAGCCAGCGCATCAGCGACGCCCTCGCCGAGCTGGGCGAGCTCGCCAAGACCCCCGAGGCGAACATCATCAAGCTGCCGAACGTCTCGGCCAGCATCCCCCAGCTCAAGGCCGCCATCGCCGAGCTGCAGAGCCAGGGCTACGCGCTGCCCGACTACCCCGAGAACCCGCAGACCGACGAGGAGCGCGACGTCCGCGCCCGCTACGACAAGGTCAAGGGCAGCGCCGTCAACCCGGTCCTGCGCGAGGGCAACTCCGACCGCCGCGCCCCGGCGAGCGTGAAGAACTACGCCAGGACGCACCCGCACCGCATGGGCGCCTGGACCCCCGAGTCGAAGACGAACGTCGCGCACATGACGGCCGACGACTTCCGCTCCACCGAGACCTCCGCGGTGATCAAGGACAAGACGGATCTCCGCATCGAGCTGGTCTCGGGCGACAAAACCACCGTCCTTCGCGACAAACTCACCGTCCAGCAGGGCGAGATCGTCGACGCGGCCGTCATGCGGGTCGGCGCGCTGCAGGAGTTCCTGTCCGCGCAGATCGCCAGGGCCAAGGCGGAGGGCGTGCTGTTCTCCGTACACCTGAAGGCCACGATGATGAAGGTCTCCGACCCGATCATCTTCGGTCACGTGGTGCGCGCCTTCTTCCCGAAGACCTTCGCGCAGTACGGTGACCGGCTCAACCCCAACGACGGCCTCGGCGGCATCCTCAAGGACGCGAGCGACGAGGTCAAGGCGTCGTTCGAGCAGGAGCTCGCCGAGGGCCCCGCGCTGGCGATGGTCGACTCCGACCGCGGCATCACCAACCTGCACGTCCCCAGCGACGTCATCGTGGACGCGAGCATGCCCGCCATGATCCGCCAGTCCGGCCACATGTGGGGCCCGGACGGCGCGGAGGCGGACACGCTGGCGGTCATCCCCGACAGCAGCTACGCCGGCATCTACCAGGTCGTCATCGACGACTGCCGCGCGCACGGCGCCTACGACCCGGCCACCATGGGCTCGGTGCCGAACGTCGGGCTGATGGCGCAGGCGGCCGAGGAGTACGGCAGCCACGACAAGACCTTCGAGATCCCCGCCGACGGCACCGTACGCGTAGTAGACGGCGACGGGAACGTCGTCCTGGAGCACTCCGTCCAGCAGGGCGACATCTGGCGCATGTGCCAGACGAAGGACCTGCCGGTGCGCGACTGGGTCAAGCTCGCCGTCTCCCGCGCCCGCGCGACCGGCGACCCGGCCGTGTTCTGGCTCGACGCCGACCGCGCGCACGACGCCCAGCTGATCGAGAAGGTCAACGCCTACCTGCCCGAGCACGACACCGACGGGCTCGAGATCAGGATCCTGGCGCCGGTCGACGCGATCGCGTTCTCCCTCGACCGCATCCGCAGGGGCGAGAACACCATCTCGGTCACCGGCAACGTGCTGCGCGACTACCTGACCGACCTGTTCCCGATCCTGGAGCTGGGCACCAGCGCCAAGATGCTCTCGATCGTCCCGCTGCTCAACGGCGGCGGCCTGTTCGAGACCGGCGCGGGCGGCTCGGCGCCGAAGCACGTGCAGCAGCTCGTCAAGGAGAACTACCTGCGCTGGGACAGCCTGGGCGAGTTCCTGGCGCTGGCGGCGAGCTTCGAGCACCTGGCCACCACGACGGGCAACGCCCGCGCGCAGATCCTGGCCGACACGCTCGACCGCGCGACCGCGACGTTCCTGAACGAGAACCGGTCGCCGGCCCGCAAGCTGGGCAGCATCGACAACCGCGGCAGCCACTTCTACCTGGCGCTCTACTGGGCGCAGGAGCTGGCGGCGCAGAGCGAGGACGCGCAGCTCGCCGGGGCGTTCTCGGCGCTGGCCAAGACGCTGGCCGAGCAGGAGCAGACCATCGCCGGCGAGCTGCTCGCCGTACAGGGTCAGCCGGTCGACCTGGGTGGTTACTACCAGCCGGACCCGGCGAAGGCGGCGGCCGTGATGCGCCCGTCGCAGACGTTCAACCAGGCCATCGCCAGCCTGGGCTGACAAGCCGCGAAGGCGGCCGTCCTCAGCGACCGAACAGGTCGAGGATGGCCGCCTTCAGCGCGTCGTTGTCGACCAGCATCGACAGGCAGACGATGACGAACCCGAGACCGCCGATCATGATGACGTCGGCGGTCTTTCCGCGTACGGCGAGCTGCCCGCCGTACCCGGAGAAGCGGAAGACCGCGCCCAGCATGAGCACGCCTCCCAGGGCGAAACCGCCCCACTTGAGGTCGACCAGGACGATCACCAGCAGCGCGACGAGCGCACCCACCAGGATCAGCGGGTACGCCCCCCAGCGGGAGTCACTGTCGCTCGTCAATAGGCTTCCACTTCTGGTCACGCTCCCCGATGTACTCGCTGTCGGGGCGGATCAAACGGTTGTCCGCGTGCTGTTCGATGACGTGCGCCGTCCATCCGGACATGCGGCTGATCGAGAACACCGGGGTGAACAGATCGGTCGGAATGCCAAGGTAGTGGTACACGGTCGCCGCGTAGAAGTCGACGTTCGGGTACAAACCCTTGGTCTCGAAGACGACCTCTTCCATCTCCTTGGACATCCTGAAGTACGTGGGATCGTCCGCCGAGAGCTCCTCGGACAGCCTGCGCAGGTGCGTGGCGCGCGGGTCCTCGGTCTTGTAGACCCGGTGGCCGAACCCCATGATCTTCTCGCCGGCCGCCAGCTTCTCCCGTACGGCTTCCGCCACCCCGGTCGGCGACAGCGACTCCAGCGTCTTCATGACCTGCTCGTTGGCCCCGCCGTGCAGCGGGCCCTTCAGCGTGCCGATGGCCGCGACGATGGCCGAGTGCATGTCCGACAGCGTGGCAGCGCAGACGCGGGCGGCGAACGTCGAGGCGTTCATCGTGTGGTCGGCGTGCAGCACCAGGCAGGTGTCGAAGATCTCCACCGCGCGCGGCGACGGCGTGTTCCCGGTGACCTGCAGCAGGAAGTTGCCCGCGATGCTCAGCGAGGCGTCGGGCTCGGGCACGTCGATGCCCTTGCGCGCCGCGTGGTAGCGCGCGACCAGGAGCGGCTGCTGCGCGGTCAGGCGCGCTGCCTTGCCGAGGTTCGCCTCCGGCGCGATGGAGTCCTTGTCCGGGTCGTCGGCTCCGGCCAGGGAGACGAGCGAGCGCAGCGCCTCCATGGGCTTCTGCTTCTCGGCGATCTCGGCGATGTTCGCCGAGACCAGCGCGCCGAGCTCGCGTCCCCTGACGAGTTCCGCGCCGTAGTCCGCCAGCTCCTGGCGGGTGGGTAGCTTGCCGCGCTGCAGCAGGTGGGCGGTCTCTTCGAAGGTTGCTCGACCGGCCAGATCGTGAATGTCGTATCCACGATAGAAGAGGCGACCGGCCTTCCCGTCGATGTCGCTGAGCGCTGTGGACGCGGCTACGACATCGGCCAGGCCTTTTGTGGGCTTGTCCGCCATGAGTGTTTCCTCCGCTTAACGTCGCCCGAAGTCTACCCGTGAGCTGGCAAAACCGTCCGCAAAGGTCTAGGCCAATTTCACGCTGGATTCTCCTTATGGCAAAGGAGATTCCGCATCCCCTCGTTTGGGTAAGCCGGAGCTGTAGTAATAGTTACGGCAGGCTACCTGGGGAGGGAACCTACCGTGACAAAGGGCATCATCACCGACCCCGGGAGGAACTGCCGTGGAGGGGCCGTTCATACGCATAGAGGACACTGGCGAGGTAGTCCCTTTGCGCCCCGAGATCACAACGGTAGGGAGGGGCCGCGGTGTTGACATCCGGCTCACCGACCCGAGTGTTTCTCGGCTCCACGCTGAGTTCGTGCGGCGAGGACCCTACTTGTACGTCGTTGACCTGGGCCTGTCCCGCAACGGCACGCGAGTGAACGGCCGGCCGATCGCCCGGAGGGTACTCGACGACGGTGACGTCGTCTCCTTCGGTGCGGCCAGAGGCCGGATAGGTGGGATCCCACGCGAGGACTTCGCACCGGAGGTCGAGCTGCGCCGCGCGGCGGCGCCCGAGCTCACCAGGCGCGAGGTCGACGTCCTGACATCACTGTGCAGGCCGGCGCTTTCCGACGAGGCGTTCGTGGCACCCGCCACGGCGCGCGAGATCGCCGACGACCTGGTGGTGACCGAGGCGGCGGTCAAGCAGCACCTGTTGCGGCTTTACCAGAAGTTCAGGATTCCCGAGGGAACCAACCGGCGTACGCGGCTGGCCAACGAGGTCGTCGCGCTCGGTCTGGTCAGGCCGACACCTGTGGTGCCGCCACAGCGTTCCGCTACGACCCCGGCTACGGAGAACCAGCCGTCCGCCGCGGGCAGGCGGGCCTCCTGAGCCAACCTTTGGGCTGAGCCGCGTGTCTAACCCCGTAGGAATGCAACACCACGGGGGGAAATCGTGGGGAAGCTCATCACGTTAATTCTTGCTGCCCTCATCGCCGTCGTGCCGACGGCGGCGGGGGCGCAGGCTCGCACGAAGCGGCTCGTCGACTGCGCCACGGCCAGGTGCGTGGCGCTGACGTTCGACGACGGGCCGAGCAGGTACACCACCAAGCTGCTCGACCTGCTCGACGAGGCGGGCGCCAAGGGCACGTTCTTCGTGGTCGGGCAGAACACCGCCCGCTACCCCGACGTGCTCAAGCGCATGGTCGCCGAGGGCCACGAGCTGGGCAGCCACACCCAGAACCACGCCAACCTGACCAGGCTCTCCGCCGAGAAGGCGTACAAGGAGATCATGGGCCCGATGCCCGACCTGGAGGCGGCCGGCGCCTCCGTGACCCTCATGCGCCCGCCGTACGGAGCGACCAACGGGACGGTGGGCAGGGCGGCCGAGCGGGCGGGCCTGGCGCAGATCCTGTGGACCGTGGACCCGGAGGACTGGCGGGTGCGCAACTCGGCCGTCGTGGCCAGGCGCGTCCTCGCCCACACCAAGCGTGGTTCGATCGTCCTGGTCCACGACATCCACCCCACTACGGTCGCCGCCATGCCGAAGGTGATCGCCGAGCTCAAGCGGCGCGGGTACGAGCTCGTCACCGTCTCGGAGCTGCTGGGCGACCGGATCAAGCCCGGCGTCCGGCTGCCATGAGTGCCGGGTAGTCGGCCAGCTCGACGCTCTCGGCCATCTTGTTGCCGGCCTTCTGCATCGAGTTGAGCAGGAACTGCTTCCTGAAGAGCAGGTTGCGCAGCCAGATGCCGCGCTTGGTGAGCGGGGCGAGGAATCGCCCTGCTCTGCTCGTCTCGGTGCCCTTGACGTGGGCGAGCATGATCTCGTCGTAGCGGCGGAAGGCGGCCTGGTGGTCGCCGCCCGCCAGGGCGAGCTCGCCGGCGAGCACGTATCCGGCCACGAACGCCAGGCCGGAGCCGAACCCGGCCAGGGTGTTGCCGTAGCCCGCGTCACCGATGAGGGCGACCCTGCCCTTGGTGTAGCGGTCCATCGTGACCTTGCTGATCGAGTCGAGGTAGACGTCGTCGGAGCGCCTGATGGCGGCGATGATCTCCGAGGTGCGCCAGCCCATCCCGGCGTAGTGACCGGCGATGATCTCCTTCTGCTCCTCCATGTCGTAGCGGTTGTAGGTGAGGGCTTCCGCGGCGAAGACGAAGAAGGCGGGCGCCTTGTTGCCACCGGCGGCGATGAGCCTGCCCGGCTCGTTGTAGAGCTGGCCCATCGGGGCGAAGGTCTCCTTGATCTGGGCCATGCCGTAGTAGTGGCCGAGGTGCTTGACGTAGTCGGCCTCGGGGCCGAAGGCCAGGCGGCGCACGTTGGAGTGGATGCCGTCTGCGCCGACGACCAGGTCGAAGGTGCGGGGGGCGCCGCGCTCGAAGGTCGCGTGGACGCCGGACGCGGTCTCGGTGAGCGAGGTGATGGAGTCACCGAAGACGTACTCGCAGGCGTCCTTGGTGCGCTCGTACATGATCAGGGCCAGCTCGCCGCGCTGGATCTCCAGGTCGCCGCCGGTGAACGAGTTGGGATACAGGGCGATCCTGCGTCCCTTCGCGTCGACGAACTCCTGGTCCTCGCCCTTGGTACGGCGGCGCCGCACCTCATCCAGGATGCCCATCCGCTCCAGCAGGTCCAGGTGGGCCTTGCCCTTGAAGTCGATGGCCTGGCCGCCGGAGCGCAGTTCCGGCGCCTTCTCGACGACGGTGACCTGGAAGCCGTAGCGGGTGAGCCAGTAGGCGAGAGCGGGGCCGCCGATGCTGGCGCCGGAGATGAGGACTGTCGTGTTCTTCTTCATGTCCCAGAGCTTCGCGAACCCCGCTGACAGCTCATGGACAGGCGGCTGACAGTTCTGTCAGCGCCTCCTCGCGGGTCATGGACGCGCCCCTGGAGTAGGCGGCGGCGAACGCCTCGGCGCCGACGAGGTCACGGGCGGCCGCCGCGGCCCTGGCGACGTCGGGGTCGCCCGCCATGGCCGTGCCGCGGATCGCCACCGCGACGCCGAGCAGCAGCGCTGCCCGCTCGCCAGCGCCTTCCAGCAGCGCCGCCTCCGCCTGCGCCTCGGTCGCGTCGGCCAGGTCGGGGCTCAGACCCGAGGCTCGCGCGGCGGCCAGGGACGCCTTGAAACACGCACGGTCGCCGTCCAGCCGTCCCATCGCGGCGAGTACGGCGGCGCGCATGCCGTCGGCGCCGAACCCCTCGCGCGTCGCCGCGAGCGTGTCCTGGAGCAGCGCACGGCAATGGTCATCGTCGCCACGGAAGCGCGCGATCTCCGCCCGGCCGAGCAGCACGTTGGCCGACACGTCGACCGACAGGTCCGCCGCCAGCGCCAGGTCGGCCGACGCCGAGGTCAGATCTCCCTGCCTGACGCGTGCGTCGGCGCGGCGGATCAGGATGTCGGCCTGCTCCTCCCCCGCGCCCAGCTCGCCGAGCAGGCCGATCGCCTCGTCCCACATGGAGTGGGCGCGCGCCCACTCCCCGCGCCAGCTCGCGAGCTCGGCCAGCCAGTCGAGCCCCTGCGCGATGCCCCACCGCTCGCCCACCTCGCGGAACAGCCCGAGCACCTCCACCAGGTCGGCCTCTGCCTGGGCGGGCACGCCGCCGAGCCACAGCAGCAGGGTCTCGCTCAGCCTGATCAGCGCGTGGTTCCACGGGTCCGCCCCGAGCAGCGGGTCGTCCGGCCTGATGGTCCGCGTCGGGCCTGCCGACATCCCCCACACCACGGCGGTGAACGGGTAGCGCAGCGCCCGGTCGAACGCCTTGATGATCTCCCCTGCCCGGTCCCAGTCCTCCTGGTCCGCCCTGGGGATCGCGTACGCCACGCACATGATGTACTCCTCCTCCAGGCCTTCCTCGGGGCCGCCGAGCAGCCGCGACGCGATCGAGCCGACCTCGCCGCGCCTTCCTGCCAGGAAGCAGTAGGCGGCGAGCGCCGCGACCAGCCGCATCGCCGTACGCCTGTCGTGCTCTGCGCCCCAGCGCAGCGCGGCCAGGAAGTTGCCGTGGTCGGCGGAGAGCCTGGCCAGCCAGTCGAGCTGCTCGGGCCGCCGCAGGTGCGGGTCGGCGCGCTGGGCCAGGTCGAGGAAGTAGGCGGCGTGCTCCCTGTTCGGTGGCGTCGCCTTCTCGCGGCAGAACAGGCGGACGGTCTCCGACATCCTGAAGCGGTTGCCTTCGGCGACGACGAGCGACTTGTCCACCAGGCTGTCGGGCAGGTCGCCGCAGATCGCCTCGACCGCCTCCATCGACGCGCCCCCGGCGAACACCGAGAACCGCGCGGCCAGCTCCCGCTCGGCAGGCGTGAGCAGGTCCCAGCTCCACTCGACCACGGCCTGCAGCGTCTGGTGCCTGGACGCCGCCGTACGGTCGCCGCGCGACAGCAGCTTGAACCTGCCGTGCTCGGCCAGCCGCGTGGCCAGCTCGTCTATGCCGAACGTGCGCAGCCTGGCCGCTGCGAGCTCGATGGCCAACGGCAGTCCTTCCAGCGTGGCGCAGATCTCCCGTACGGCCGGCCGTACCTCGAAGGACGGTTGCACGGCCCGCGCGCGGTCGGTGAACAGCCGCACGGCCTGGTCCTCGGTCAGCGGCGCGAGATGGACCAGCACCTCGCCCGTGATCCCGAGCGGCTCGCGGCTGGTGGCCAGGACGCGCAGGCGCGGGCACTCGCCGAGCAGCGTGCGCGCCAGCGCCGCCGCGGCGTCGATCACGTGCTCGCAGTTGTCCAGGACGAGCAGCACGTCCTGGTCGGCGAGCGCGGCGACGAGGCGGTCGACCGGGTCCTCGGAGTGGAAGGACTGCAGGCCGCCGTCGCGCACCCCGAGCGCGCCGAGCACGGCCGGCGCCACCTGGTCGCCCGCCGAGAGGTCGACGAAGACGCCGTCGGGCGCCGCCTCGACGGACAGCCGCGTCTTGCCCGTGCCGCCAGGACCGACGATCGTGACCAGCCGGGCCTGCTGCGCCCTGAGCCTGGCCAGCTCCTCCTCGCGTCCGACGAAGCTGGTGAGCTGCGCGGCAGGACGCCTCCTGCGCGGCCGGTCGGCGCGGAGCAGGGCCAGGTGCAGCTCGGCCAGCTCCGGCGACGGGTCGGCGCCGAGCTCGTCGGCGAGCACGCGCCTGGTCCGTTCGTAGGCGGCCAGCGCCTCGCCCTGCCTGCCCGCCGCGTGCAGGGCGCGCATGAGCTGGCCGGTGAGCCGCTCGCGCAGCGGGTGCTCGGCGACCAGGCGCTGCAGCTCGGCCACGGACGTGCCTTCGGGCTGGTTGAGCTCGGCCTCCGCGAGGTCCTCCATGGCGGTCAGCCGCAGCTCGTCCAGCCTCGCGGCCTGCGCCTGGCCGAAGGGCAGGTCCGCCAGCGCCTCCCCGCGCCACAGGCTCAGCGCCTCGCGCAGGCTCTCCGCCGAGTGGCGGCCTTCCCTGACGAGCCGCTCGAAGCGGTGCACGTCCACGTCGTCCGGGTCGATCGCGAGCCGGTAGCCGGTGCCGTTGAACTCGATGAGGTCGGGCAGGTGGCGGCGGAGCCTGGACACCTGGGCCTGCACGGCGTTGGCTGCGCCCGCCGGCGGCTCCTCGCCGTACTGGCCGTCGATCAGCTGCTCGACGCTCACCACGTGGCCGGCGTTGAGCAGGAGCATCACCAGGAGCGCGCGGGGGCGCGGGCCGCCGACGGAGATCGGCTCCCCGTCAGCTGACCTGATCTCCAGTGGGCCCAGGACGCCGAATCGCATGGATGAACCTTATGTCCGCCTCGATCGGCTCGGGCAGGCGGAGCGGTCCCGCTCCCGGCGTGATCGTGCCCAGGATGCGGGAGCCCTTGGCTCCGGTGCAGCTCGGGACGGTGGCGGGCAGGCCGTGCGCGGTGAGCCAGCCGAGGAGGGAGAAGGCGATGGCTTCTTTGGCGTCGGAGGGGATCCCCAGCTCATCACTTCGCACGATTCTTGCCGACATGCGTTCTTCCAGCATCCGCATCAGCGTGGGATTGCGGACGCCACCCCCGGAGACGACGAGGGTCTCGAGGCCGTGCCTTCGCACCTCGGCCGCCACGGTCTCGGCGGTCAGCGCGGTCAGGGTGGCGACGAGATCCTCTTGCGGGAGGTTCGCCTGGACATATCCGGCGGTGAACAGCTCCTTGCCCGTGGTCTTGGGCGGTTCCTTGGCGTAGTAGGGCTCGTCGAGGAGGCTTTGGAGCAGGTCCGTGTCGATCTTTCCCGCCGCTCCCAGCAGCCCGTCCCTGTCGTACGGCGGCGCCGCCGCGTCGATCAGCGCGCACGCGGGGCCGGTGTCGTAGGCGATCGCCGGGTCCTTGACCGTCAGGTTCGCGATGCCGCCGAGGTTGAGCGCCCCCGAGCGGCCCTCGATCCCGTTGAGCATCAGCAGGTCGAGGTAGGAGACCAGCGGGGCGCCCTGCCCACCTGCTGCGACGTCGCGCACGCGCAGGTCGGAGACGACGGGGGTACCGGTGCGCTCGGCGATCCAGGCGGGCTGGCCGAGCTGCAGCGTGCCGTACACCCTCGGGCCCTCGACCCAGTGGAAGAGGGTCTGGCCGTGTGAGGCGATGAGGTCGGCCGGGCCCGCTTCCTCTGCCGCTCCGGCGAAGGCTTGGCCGATGAGCGTGTCGAGTCGGCATATTTCCGCCATGTCCACCTTGCCGGGTGGGAGGGCGGCGATGATGCGGGCTCTCAGGTCGTCGTCGTAGGGGCGTTCACCGGTCTGTTCGATCACGCCGGTCAGCACGCCGTCCTCCAGCGACCAGTCGACGATGGCGCTGTCGATCCCGTCGTGGGAGGTACCTGACATCAACCCGAGAACCCGCATATTTCTAGAACACCACCTTGAACGGGTTGCTCGGGTTGCTTGTCCTGTTCGCCCGGTCCACCGCGATCACGTAGTAGTAGTCACCCCGCTTGCCGTCCGGGTCGAGCCAGTTGACGATCCTGTCCCCGGGCACGACCGCGACCAGGTTGGTGGCGTCGTCGAAGCTGCTCAGCCGCTCGGCCGACCTGAAGACCGCGAACTGGAACGGTTCGTCGCGCCCGGTCGCCACCATCTTGACCTCGACGCCACCGGGACGGGTGCGCGCGACGGCCAGCACCGGCCGGTGCGGCTTGGTGCCGTTCGCCAGGCGCGGCAGGACGGGAGACAGCGCCGGCCGTACGTAGTGGTCGTTGACCGCCGTGGTGACCGAGGTGATCCGGTCCACGCGCACGTCGTTGGCGTTGTACCAGATGTCGCCGCCGACCTGCGGGTGGTTCTTGTTGAGCGTCAGGTGGTTCGACAGCTCCTTGGGGTTCTGCCACTGCGCCACCTGCGCCGGGTCGCCCGCCTTGTAGGCGGCCTGGCCGATCCACAGCTGCACGTCGGTGCCGGCCGCGACGTCCGACCACCACGGCACCAGCTTGGAGTAGTCGGCGGGGGGCTGGCCGATGTACCAGTAGAGCTGCGGCGCGATGTAGTCGAGCCAGCCCTTCTTCACCCAGCCGCGCGTGTCCGCGTGCAGGTTGTCGTACGACTGGCCGCCGTTCGTGTCGGAGCCGAGCGGGTCGGTGGCCTTGTTGCGCCAGATGCCCGACGGGCTGATGCCCCAGGCGATCTCCGGCTTGGCCTCCTTCACCCGCTGCTGCATCTCCGACACCATCAGGTCGACGTTGTGGCGCCGCCAGGTGGCCAGGTCGGGGAAGCCCGCGCCGTACTGCGCGAACGTCGCCGCGTCGTCGAACGCCGTGGTGTTGGTCGGGTAGAAGTAGTCGTCGAAGTGCAGGCCGTCGATGTCGTAGCGGGTGACCGCGTCCATCATGGCGTCCTGGCAGAACTTGCGTACCTCGGGGATGCCGGGGTTGTAGTAGAGCTTGCCGCCGAACGGCAGGATCCAGTCCGGGTGCTTGCGCCCCGGGTGGTCGGGGTGCAGCTTGGCCGGGTCCGACTGCATCGAGACGCGGTAGGGGTTGAACCAGGCGTGGAAGGCCAGCCCGCGCTTGTGGGTCTCCGCCACGGCGAAGCCGAGCGGGTCGTAGCCGGGGTCCTGTCCCTGCGTGCCGGTCAGCCACTGCGACCAGGGCTCGAACGGCGACGGCCAGAAGGCGTCGGCGGTGGGCCTGATCTGCACGAAGACCGAGTTGAGCCGGCGGCTCTGGGCGACGTCGAGCCAGGCCAGGTACTCGGCCTTCTGCTCGTCGGCGGTGAGGCCCGGCTTGGACGGCCAGTTGATGTTGACCACGGAGGCGATCCACATACCGCGCATCTGGCGGAGCGGATTGTTTGGGGTTTCCCCTGTTTGTGCGAAGGCCGGCAGCGGCACGACCGAAGCTGCGGCGGCGAGGGCGAGACCTTTCAGAACGGTCCGTCTGCTGGGCATTGGGGGGTGGCCTCTCGGGAAGTGGTTGTGTCTGGGGCGACGATGACAGAAAATTACCTTCCGATCAATATTGATGAAGGAAAATGTCATCGTGACTGCTGACCTGAACCGCCTGGCCATGACCGTGCTCCAGCCCGGCTTCGAGGGCACGTCCGCGCCGGACTGGATGCGGCGCGCGCTCGGCGAGGGACTGGGCGGCGCCGTACTCTTCGCCCGCAACGTTTCTTCGGGGGTTGCTTCCCTGGTCGCTTCGTTGCGTGCGGAGAATCCCGGTGTCGTGGTCGCCATCGACGAGGAGGGCGGCGTCGTCACCCGGCTGGAGGCGCGGACGGGCAGTTCCTTCCCGGGCAACAGGGCGCTCGGCGTGGTCGACTCCGTCGATCTGACGCATCGGGTGGCGGCGGAGATCGGGCGGTTGCTGGCCGCGGCGGACATCACGCTCGACTACGCGCCCTCGGTCGACGTCAACGCCAACCCGGCCAACCCGGTGATCGGGATCCGGTCGTTCGGGCCCACACCCTCGCTGGTCTCCCGGCATACGGTGGCGTGGATCGAGGGGTTGCAGGGCGCGGGGGTGGCCGCGTGCGCCAAGCACTTTCCCGGGCACGGGGACACGGTGACGGACTCGCATCTGGCGCTGCCGACGGTGCACGCGTCGCGGTCCTTGCTCTCGTCGCGTGACCTTCCTCCTTTTGAAGCGGCCATCAAGGCAGGCGTCCAAGCCATTATGTGCGGACATTTGCTGATGCCTGCCTTGGATCCGGCGCTGCCTGCGACGCTCAGCCGTACGATCCTGACCGGGTTGCTGCGTGAGGAGCTCGGCTTCGACGGGATGCTCGTCACGGACGCCATCGAGATGAAGGCCGTCGCAGCCTTGTACTCGCCTGGCGAGATCGCGGTCCGCGCGCTGAACGCCGGGGTCGACGCGATCTGCGTGGGTATCGCGACCGAGGAAAGCCTCTACTCCCTTCGTGACGCCATCGTCTCCGCCGTCCGCTCAGGCACCCTTGCCGAGGAACGCCTGGCCTCGGCCGCCAACCGCGTCCTGACCCTCTCCTCCTGGTACGCCCAGCAATCCCCCCTCCGCACCGCCGCCCTAACCTCCTCCCCCACCCTCACCCCTACCGCCACCCCCTCAACCGCACCCCCCTCCGCTCTTTCCGCTACTTCCTCAGCCGCTCCTCCCTCCGCTCCCTCAACCGCTTCTTCCTCCGCTCCTTCGGCGGGTTTTTCGGCCGGTTTGGAAGCCGCCCGAGCCGCCCTGACCACCACCGGGACGCCCAACCTCACCGCCCCTCCCCTGGTCGTCGAGGTCAATACCCGCCTCAACCAGGCCATCGACCCCTCCACGCCCACCGGACTGGCTGCCGCCCTCCCCGGCTCCATCCGCGCGACCATGACCGCGGAAGGCACCCTGCCGTCACTCGACACCGACCGCCCGGTAGTGCTCGTCGTGCACGACACCGCCCGCCATGAGTGGGTACGGCAGGCATTGTCCGAAGCCCTCACCCAGCGCCCAGACGCGATCGTCATCGAGACCGGCATCCCCGACACCCCGGTAGGCGCCGCGTATGCCGCGACCCACGGCATCTCCCGCGTCTCCGCCCAGGCGGCCGCCGAATGGCTGACCTCATGACCCAGCCCCCCAACCCCGTGGCGGCCATCAGAGGCGTACTCCCCTCCCTGACCCCCGCCGCCCAGGCCATCGCCAAGCTCATCCTGGAAGACCCGGGCGTGATCGTCCGCAGCACGATCACCGAGTTCAGCGCCGTGTCAGGGACCAGCGAAGCCACCATCGTCCGCACCGCGAGGGCGCTCGGTTTCACCGGTTACTCCCAGATGCGCTTCTCCCTGGCCGCAGCCGTGGCGAGGGAGAAGCCGGAACGCCTGGTCCCAGGCGATCTGGGCCCGGACGACCCGCTGACAGACGTGATCGCCAAGGTCGCCAGAGCCGAATCCGAGGCGCTGGACGACACAGCAGCCCAACTGGACCCGGCACAGCTGGGCGAGGTGGTGACAGCGATAGCCGAAGCAAGACGCGTGGACGTCTACGGCGTAGCCGCCTCAGGCCTGGTGGCTACAGACATGTCGCAGAAGCTCCTGAGAATAGGCCTGTCCAGCCACCCTTTCAGCGACGCTCACCTGGCATTGACCAGCGCCGCCCTGCTGCGGAAAGGCGACGTGGTGGTGGCCATAAGCTGCAGCGGCGAAACCCCCGACGTCCTGGTCCCCACCCGCACAGCGAAGGAAGCGGGCGCCATGGCGGTGGCCATCACCAACAACCCCAGATCCTCACTGGCGGAGCTGGCCGACCACACCCTGATCTCGGCAGGCCGAGAAACCGCCTTCCGCCCAGGCGCCCTGGCCAGCCGTATCAGCCAGCTCTTGATCGTCGACTGCCTCTTCGTAGGCCTGGCCCAACGCACCTACGAGACGGCTGACGCCGCCATCCGCGCCACCCGCGAAGCCACAGAACGCTACCGAACCCGCTAACCCACCCACCTCCAGCATTCCCCACCGCCTGCCACAGGCCTTCCACCCCCGCTTGGCTACCCACCACCCCTCAAAGGACCACCCACCTCACCCACCACCCTCCGCCCGCCAGGGGCCTTCCCCCGCTCGGCCCTCCACCCCGCTTGGCCTCGCCCACCGCCCCACCCGAAGACCGCCAAGACCCTCCGCCCAGCCCGGCCCCGCTCCACCACGTTCCACCCCGCCCGGACCCACTCCACCGCCCCGCCCAGCTCCTCTCCGCCACCTCACCCGAGGACCGCCCAACGCCCGGCACCCTCCACCCCCGCCCGGCCCCGCTCCCACCACCCCACGCAGCGCCCTCCACCAGCTCCTCTCCGCCGCCTCACCCGAGGACCCCACACCGCCACCCCACCGAGGGCGTGCGGCATGGGGTTTACGGCGTATACCTTGGAGGTGTACGTTGTATACCATGGGAACCAGTGACAGGATTGTTGAAGCGGCGCAAGGGATTCTCGTCGCCGAGGGCAGCGCAGCGGTGACCATGCGACGGGTCGCCGACGTGGTCGGCGTCACCGCCATGGCGATCTACAAGCACTTCGCCAACCGGGAAGCCCTCCTCGAAGCCGTCGCCCAACGGACTTTCGGGGAGCTCGCCGCCACCTGGGGCGCACGGGTTCCCGAGGGTGACTGGGACGATCGTGCGTTCGGGCTCATGGGCGACTTCCTGGACTTCGCGCTCGGCACTCCGCATCTCTATGCGTTCCTGATGACCGAGCGGCGGGAGCAGGCGCGGCAGTTTCCCGAGGGGTTCCAGGGCGGAGGTTCCCCGGCGTTCTCGCCCGTCGTCGAGCTGATCGCCGAGGGGATGCGGCTCGGCCTGCTGCGACAGGACGATCCGCTCGAAGTGACCCTCGTGATCACGTCGTCGACCCAGGGGCTCGTCCAGCTCTATCTCGGCGGGCGCATCGCGCTGTCGGAGACGGAGTTCCGGGCGCTGTGCACGCGGACCATCAGGAGGATCCTCCATGGCATCCAGGCGTAAACGGTTATGGATCGGCGTCGCCGCCGTCCTGGTCGTGCTGATCGGGGGCGCGGGGTACGGGGTGTGGTGGGGCAGCGGGCAGTCGGTCGAGGTGGTGCACTACGGTGCGGGCAGCGACAGCGTCCTGGCCAGCGGGAACGGCACCGTGACCTTCAAGGAGACCGCGAAGACCTCGCAGCCCGGCACGTACTGGTTCGAGTGGAGCGGTGCGCACACGATGGTCGGCGACATCGTGGCACGCACGCCAGGCCGGGTGACGCGCAAGGTGGTCGGCGGCGCCGTACCTTCTGTGGGTTCTTCCGGCTATTTCGGGGCCGTCCCGCCGGGCGACCCCAAGGTCACGTGGGACATCGACTTCTCCGAGATCATGGTGAAGACGGAGCTCGGGGAGGCGCCTGCCTGGTATGTCCCGGGCAAGGGAGACACCTGGGTCATCGCGGTGCATGGGCAGAACGGGCGGCGCAAGGCGGAGCTGTCGGTGGTGCCGGTGGTGCATCGGCTGGGGTTGCCGGTGCTCGTCGTCAGCTATCGCAACGACGAGGGGGCGCCCGCGTCACCGGACGGGCTGCTCCACCTGGGGGACTCCGAGTGGCGTGATCTCGAGGCTGCGGTACGGACCGCGCAGGGGATGGGCGCGCGACGCATCGTCATCTACGGCACTTCGATGGGCGGTGTGATCGCCGGGCAGTTCCTCGACCGGTCGCGGCTGGCGGGGACGGTGTCGGGGGTGATCATGGACGCTCCGCCGTACGACTTCGACCGCGTGGCAGCGTGGTCGGTGCAGAAGTATCACCTGCCTGGCGCTGTGGGATGGTTGAGCAACCGGGTGGCGGAGTGGCGCACGGGGATTTCCATGGATCGCCTCAACCTGCTGTCCCACCCGCCCGCCGTACGCCCCCGTATGTTGCTGATCCATACGGATGCGGATCTCCAGGCGCCCGTGCAGGCATCACGCGACCTGGCGGCTGCGGGTGGGCGGCTGGGGTGGGAGATCCGGTACGAGGAGTTCAAGGGCGGGGACCACGTGGAGGCTTGGAACGTGGACCGCGCCCGGTATGACCGTCTCGTCGGCGACTTTCTGGCACCCTTCGCAACCACCTGACGCACACACTTTCCGCGAGTGCCGACCGCACTCCCTGTGGGGATGCGGGGTCTTGGGGGGTTACGGAGGCTTTGGGGTGTACGGGCCCCCGTGGTGTATCGCGGCGCCGCGGGCGCGACCTCACCGATGGACGGCGCGAGGCCCCTCACGGAGCGGCCCATGGTGGGGCGGACGCGGACGGAGTAGCCGCATAGTGAAGCGGGCGCGTTGCGAGGCGGACGCGCGGCGAGGCGGGCCCGTTGCGAAGGGGGCCGTGGCGGGGCGGGCGCGTTGCGAAGCGGGGCGGGGCGGGTGCATAGCTGGGCGGGCCCGTGGCGGGGCGGGTGCATGGTGGGGCCGTGGCGGGCCCGTGACAAGGCGGACGCGTGGCCGGGCGGGCCCGTGGCTGGGTGGGCGCGTAGCTGGGCGGGCCCGCGGTGGGGTGGGGGCGTGGTGGGGTGGGCCCGCGGTGGGGTTGACGCGTAGCCGGACGGGCCCGGGGTGGGGTGGGTGGGCTATGGGCGTTTAGGGGGTTTGTTCGGCGGCTTCTACTACGTTGGATAGCAGGAGGGCGCGGGTCATGGGGCCTACGCCGCCGGGGTTGGGGGTGAGGAAGCCTGCTACCTCGGCCACCTCTGGGGCTACGTCGCCGGCGATTTTGCCCTCCACTCGGGAGACGCCCACGTCCAGGACTGCTGCGCCTGGTTTGATCATGTCGGGAGTGATCAGGCCGGGGACTCCGGCGGCGGCGATCACGATGTCGGCTCGGCGGACGTGGTTGGCCAGGTCCTGGGTGCCGGTGTGGCACAGGGTCACGGTGGCGTTTTCCGTGCGTCTGGTCAGGAGTAGGCCCAGGGAGCGGCCTACCGTGATGCCGCGGCCTACCACTGCTACGTCGGCGCCCTTCAGGGGGACGCCGTACTCCTCCAGGAGCAGGACTATGCCGTGGGGGGTGCACGGGAGGGGGGCTTTGACCATGTGGACCAGGCGGCCGAGGTTCACGGGGTGGAGGCCGTCGGCGTCCTTGTGCGGGTCCATGCGTTCGAGCAGGGCCATGGTGTCCAGGTGCTTGGGTAGCGGGAGCTGGACTATGTAGCCGGTGCAGTCGGGTGATGCGTTGAGGGTGTCGATGGCGGCTTCGACCTCGGCCTGGGTTGCCGTGGCTGGGAGGTCTACGCGGATGGAGGCAATGCCTACCTCGGCGCAGTCGCGGTGTTTGCCTGCTACGTAGATCTGGGAGCCCGGGTCGTCGCCTACCAGGACTGTTCCCAGGCCTGGGGTGATGCCTCGCTGCTTCAGCGCGGTGACTCTGGTGGTCAGGTCTGCTTTGATCTTCGCGGCTGTGGCCTTGCCGTCCAGCTTCACTGCGCTCATGGGTGGTAATCCTTCCACGCGCCCTTCCACCTGCGGCACCGCCGGTCCGTTGATAGGGGGTATCGGGTCATCCCACCCCTGTGGGGGAAGGCCGGAGGGTCCTGCGGGCGAGCGGGGGTTTCGGGCTGTGGGGGTCAGAGGGAATGCGAGGGCGAGGGGCAGCGCGGATGCGTGGCGCGCGAGCGAGCGGAGGTCCGCGCAGGAGCCCGGGGCCGCACAAGAGCGTGGGGGCGCGCACAAGCGCGGGGCGCGGGGGTGTCGGGGCGTGGGGGCGGGAGTGCGGGCGGGGGCGCTGGGCCGCGCGAGGTGCGGGGCCGCGCGGGATGCGGGATGCGGGAGGGCGGGGCGCGGGAGTGCAGGGTGTGCGGGAGTGGGGGCGCGGGAGGGTGAGGGCGTTCGAGAGGGTGGGCGCGGGAGGGTTGTAGGAGGGCTGGGTGGGAGTGGGGCTAAGGGTGGGATTCGGCGGAGCCGCGGGGGATCAGGCGGACGGGGATGCGGATCTCCTGCGGCGGGCGCCCCGGGTCGGTCAGGCGGTCGGCGAGGAGGTCCATCGCCGCCGTCCCGATCGCGTCCGGGTCCTGGGCCACCACGGTGATGCCGGGGCGGAGCAGTTCGGCCAGCTCCAGGTCGTCGAAACCGACCAACGCCGGCCGCCCAGGCGAGTCAGCCAACCGCCGCAACACCTCCACGGTGATGCGGTTGTTGCCGGTGATCAAGGCGGTCACCGGGTCCGAGGGGTCCAGGAGCCCGCGCAGAGCGCCCGTGATCGCGTCAGGGGTAGGGGTGCCCAGGCGGACCTCGTCCTCGTTCACCTGCACGCCGTGCGACGCCATCGTCTGCCGGAAGCTCGCCACCCGCTCCCGCGAGGTGAACACCGCCGGATCGTCCCCCAGGTAACCGATGCGCCGGTGCCCGAACCCCAGCAAATGCTCCACCGCCATGGCGATCCCGCCGGTGTTGTCCGACAGCACGCTGTCCGCCGCGATCCCCTGCGCCGGACGGTCCACCGCGCACACGGGCAACCCGTCGAGCAGGTCCGGCAGCAGGTAGTCCTGCCGCTTGGCGATCGGCGCGATGATCAGCGCGTTCGGCCGCCGAGCGCAGAACCCCAGGGCGACCTCGCGCTCCCGCGCCGGATCGTCATGGCTGGAGCCGATCATCACGACCAGCTCGTCGGACTCCGCCCTGGTCTCGACGGCCCTGCCGATCGCGGCGAAGAACGGGTCGGCGATGTCCCGCACGACCATGGCGATCGCCTGCGACCGCCCCTGCCGCAACTGCCTGGCGCCTTCGTTGCGCCGGTAGCCGAGCTCGTCGATGGCGTGCCGCACCCGGTCGGTGGTCTCCGGCGAGACGGTGGGCTCGCCGTTGACGACGCGGGAGACGGTCTTGAGCGCCACCCCGGCCGCCTCGGCCACGTCTTTCATGGTCGCACGACGATGCACCGCGCCAGCGTAGCAGGGATGACATCGTTGTCAGGCAGTGGTCAGTCACAACCAGGACCAAGTGGCCATTCGCCCTGAGGCAGACACCACGTAACCTCACCGCATGATCAGTGTAGAGCGTGGCTACAAGCACATCCGCAAGCTTCTGACCTCGGGCGAGCCGATTGTCACCCCCGAAATCAGCCTCAAGTGGTACGGCCTGCATCCGGAGGACCGCCCCATCCCCTACGAGGTGACCCGTGAGGCCCGAGCGGTCACGGCGCGGGAGATCCCGGCGGAGGCCGGTGAGCTCGGTTTCGTCATCCTGCACCGCGTCGGCGACAACTACCTCCTCCTGATCAACACCTGGCGCAACGAGAACGAGCTGTGGGAGACCGTCTACTTCAAGACCGACGGCGCCTTTGAGCTGGTCAAGATGGACGACACGCACAAGGCCACGTTCTGCGTCTGGGAGATGGGCGCCATCGTGCACGAGCAGCAGGCGTGGATCTCCTATCTGTTCTCCGACAGGGACGAGGCCGCCGCGCGCGCCTACCTGGACGACGTGCGCCCGCAGACGCTCGTCTAGCGGAATGACAACGTTGCCATTAGGGTGACGGGCGTCAGCAAAGCGCTCATCCAGGGAGCCCACGTGCCCGTTCGCCTGTTGTCAGCGGAATCGACAGACCTGTTCGTCGGGTCGGAGGCGCAGCCGTACCAAGTCCTGAAAGTCACCGTCGAGCAGGGCGAACAGGCGGTGCCGCTCGAGGTTCGCGGTGCGGGTGTCGAGCAGGCGGGGGCGGTGACCGTACCGGCTGGGACGGGTGTCGTCACCCTTGAGGTGCCGCTGAAGGTTTCCGGGAGCCGGGTGTCCTGTGTGGTCATCGCGGGCGAGGAGTCCCTGGAGACCGAGGTGGTCGCCGAGGAGCCCGGCTGGACGATGTTCATGGTGTCGCACTTCCACTACGACCCGGTCTGGTGGAACACACAGGCGGCCTACACGAGCCCGTGGGAGTTCCTGTCCGGCGACTCGACGACTCGGCCGCTGTGGGAGCGCAACGCGTTCGCCCTGGTGGAGGCGCACATCGAGCTGGCGTTGCGCGACCCTGACTACAAGTTCGTGCTGGCCGAGATCGACTACCTGAAGCCGTTCTTCGACACCCACCCGGAGCGCAGGGAGGACCTGAGGGCCCTGATGGCCGAGGGCCGGGTCGAGCTCATGGGCGGCACCTACAACGAGCCGAACACCAACCTGACCGGCGCCGAGACGACGATTCGCAACATCGTCTACGGCGTCGGCTACCAGCGCGACATCCTCGGCGGCGACCCGACGACGGCGTGGCAGCTCGACGTGTTCGGCCACGACCCGCAGTTCCCCGGCTACCTGGCGGACGCCGGGCTGACCGGCAGCGCGTGGGCGCGCGGCCCGTTCCACCAGTGGGGCCCGATCAGCAAGAACTTCAAGGAAGCCAAGAACGACGCGTCCCTGATGCAGTTCCCGAGCGAGTTCGAGTGGATCTCGCCGTCGGGCAAGGGCGTGCTGACGCACTACATGCCCGCGCACTACTCGGCGGGCTGGTGGATGGACTCCTCGCCGACCCTGGAGGCGGCCACCGAGGCGGTCTTCGACCTCTACAAGGCGCTGAAGCCGGTCGCGGCGACGAAGAACATCCTGCTTCCCGTGGGTACGGACTACACCCCGCCGAACAAGTGGGTCACCGACATCCACCGAGATTTCGCGTCAAAGTACGTCTGGCCGAGGTTCGTGTGCGGCACCCCGAAAGACTTCCTCGACGCCGTAAGAGCCGAAATATCGGACTTTAGCCCGCAGACGCGGGACATGAACCCCGTCTACACCGGCAAAGACGTCTCCTACATCGACACCAAGCAGGCCCAGCGCGCCGCCGAGGTAGCAGCGACCGACGCAGAGAAGCTGTCCGCCTTCGCCGCCCTCCTCGGCCTGGGCCGCTACCCGCACACCGCCCTGGACAAGGTCTGGCGCCAGCTCGCCTACGGCGCCCACCACGACGCGATCACCGGCTCGGAGTCCGACCAGGTCTACATCGACCTGCTCACCGGCTGGCGCGAGGCCTACGACCTGGCCGCCGAGGCCCGCGACAACGCCCTCGACGCGCTCACCTCCCGCATCGACGGCACCGGCGTGGTCGTGACCAACACGCTCTCCTTCCCGCGTGACGGTCTGGTCCGCGTACGGCTGGCGCCCGGCCAGACCGTCGAGGGCGCCGTGAACGACAACGGCACCACGGTCTTCCTGGCCCGCGACGTCCCGTCGATGGGCTGGCGCACCTTCCCCATCGTCGAAGGCGACGCGCCGACCTGGGAGAGCACCGACAGCACGAGCATCGAGAACGACCGCTGGCGGGTGAACGCCGACCCCGCGAGGGGCGGCACCCTGTCGTCGATCTTCGACCGCGCCACCGGCCGCGAGATCCTCACCGGCGCGGGCAACGAGCTGCGCGTCTACGAGGAGTACCCGGCGCACCCGGACATGGGTGAGGGCCCGTGGCACCTCATGCCGACCGGCGCCGCGACCGGCTCCAGCGACACCCAAGCGACCATAAAGTCGGAAAAATCCACGCTCGGCGAACGCCTGATCATCACCGGCCACGTCGGCGAGCTCGCCTACGAGCAGACGGTCACCCTCCTCCACGGCAGCGACCGCGTCGACTTCGCCACCCGCGTCCTCGACTACACCGGCGCCGACCGCCTGCTCAGGGTCCGCTTCCCCGCGCAGGTCGAGGGCGCCCTCCCGGTCTCCGACGTGGCAGGCGCCGTGGTCGGGCGCGGCTACGCCCTGCCCGACGCCGACTCCGCCGAGCACCCCTGGACCCTCGACAACCCGGCCAACACCTGGTTCGGCCTGTCCGCCACCGCGCGCGTCGACCTGGGCGAGGCGGGCGCGCGCGCCCTCGGCGTCGCCGAGGTGGTCGTGCCCACGCTGGACGACGCCCCAGGCGCGCGCGACCTGGTGGTCGCGCTGGTCAGGGCGGGCGTGACCGCCACGACGTCGTCCGCCCCAGGCAGCAGGTACGGCTGGCTGGACGTCGACTCCAACCTCCCCGACGTACGGATCATCCTCGGCGGCCCTGAGGAGAACCCGCTGGCCGCCGAGCTCCTCGACCGCGTCGACCACGCCTTCGCCGCCGAGCTGAAGCGCTCGGGCCGCGTCTGGGTCCCGGCGGAGAAGCCGCTCGCCGAGGTGTGGCAGCCGAGCGCCGACCTGCGCGACGTCCGCGCCCTTCCCGCGCTGATCGTGTCGGGGTCCGTCGAGGAGCTCATCGACGACCTGGCCGACGCCAGGATCGAGGCGGTGTGCCCGCTCGGCACGGAGACCCTGGAGGACAGGACCGTCGCGCTGCTCACGTACGGCCTGCCCGGGTTCGCCGTGGACCCGACCGGCGCGCTGCACCTGTCGCTGATGCGCTCGTGCACCGGCTGGCCGTCGGGCGTCTGGCTCGATCCGCCCCGCCGTACGACGCCTGACGGGTCGTCCTTCCAGCTCCAGCACTGGACGCACGAGTTCAGCTACTCCCTCGCCGCCGGTGACGGCGACTGGCGCGCGCTGGGCCTGCCCGCGGCGGGCCAGGAGTACATCACGCCCATGCTGCCCAAGGTGGTCGAGGGGACCGGCGACCTGCCGCCGGTCCACTCGCTGCTGAGCGTGGAGCCCGCGCGCGACGTGCTGCTCGGCACGGTCAAGGCGACGGGCAACCCGCTGGCACACGGGGCTTCCACCACGGACTCGGGTATCACGATCAGGCTGATCGAGTCGACCGGACTGGGGACCACGGCCACCCTGAGCTCGCCCCTGCTCGACGAGTTCCGGCAGGCCGACCTGCTGGAGCGGCCAGGCGACGCGGCCGACCTGACCCTGGCCGGGTCCGAGGTCGCCACGTTCGTCGCCCCGGTCCACCTGCCGGAAGCGCAGCGCGAGCTGGGCGCCACGGCCGAGCTCGCCCAGCCCGTCTACAGCCGCTACTGGCTGCACAACAAGGGCCCGGCCCCGCTCGGCTACCTGCCGATCTCCGTCGCGATCACTCCGGGCCTGGTCACCTCGCCCGAGGGCCAGTTCGAGGCGTCGGTCGTCGTCGCCTCGCACCTGGTCGACGCCGCGCACGAGGGCGTCGTCACCCTGTCGGCGCCCGACGGCTGGACGGTCTCCCCCGCGCGCCGCGCCTTCCGCCTCGAACCGAGCGGCCACCTGCGCTTCCCGGTCACCGTCACCCCGGCGGCCACCGAGGACGGGCTGCACTTCGTCGCCGCCACCCTCGACACGGGCGTCGAGGACGTCCTGACCGTCGCGATCGGCGAGGTCCCCTCCCTGCCGGTGCCCGGCCCCGTCCCGGAGGACGGCGTCGCCGCTCAGGGCACCAAGACCGGCGAGGGCCGTCCGACCGGCCTGGTCGTCACGGCGGTCACCGAGTCGCTCTCCCTGCGTCCCGGCGACGTCACCACCCTCGTCGTACGGCTGGCCAACACGACGGGCGGCGAGGTGCGCGGTGAAGCGCAGCTCGCCTCGCCGTGGGGGACGTGGGAGCTGCTGCCCGAGGTCATCCAGGGCTTCACGGTCGCGGCCGGGGAGAGCGTGGACGTCGCCTTCCCCGTCGAGGTGCCCGCAGACGCGGCCGCCGGGCACGCGTGGGCGCTCGCCAAGATCATGTGGTTCGGCCGGTGCCAGTACGCGCCGGTCGTCCGCCTGGAGGTCACCCGATGACGGGCCACGGCCACGGCCACGTGCTGGACGTCATCGGCTACGTCGGCGGGCAGCCGGTCCCCCGCGCGCCGCTCGACGCCAGGATCCGCGAGCTGCGCGAGGGCCCGCTCAACGCCGCACTGCCGGTCGAGGGCAGCTCGGAGGACAGGCAGCTCGCCCGCTGGCTGACCCAGGTCATCCTGACCGAGGTGCTGTGCGAGGACGAGGGCCGCGCCCGCGGCCTGGTCCCGCTGGAGGGGCCGCCGCTGGACCGGCTGGCGGCCGTCGAGCTGGGCTCCATCAACGCCTCCGCCTACAACGGCAGCCCGTGGGTGCGCGCGCTCTTCGAGGCGGTCACCGCCGCCGTGGAGATCCCCTCGGCCTGGCGTCCCGCGCCGGAGCCTGCTCCCGACACCCTGGTCCTGGTACGGCACGGCCTGTTCGAGAACGAAGCCGACGTCACGGAGGACCGGCTCGACGATCTCGGCGTCACCTCCCTGACGTCCCTGCCCTCCGCGATCGCCGAGGAGCTGGCGCGCCAGCCGTACGGCACGCTGGTCGGACCCGTGCGTGACGCGCTCGGCTGGCACCTCGCCATCGCGCAGCCCGTCACCCCGGCGTCCCAGCAGGGCGAGGACGGCCGGGTGGGCGCAGCGCGGCGGCGGGCGTTCGCCAGGTGGCTGGACGAGCGCAGGGCGGAACGCGTCGAGCTGGTGCCCGGCCTCGAACACCCCGGCGACCCGCGCCAGCCCGACAACCACCACAAACACTGATGACGCACGTCCTGGCCATCGACATCGGTGGCACCAAGCTCGCCGCGGCGCTCGTCGACGCGGCGGGCGCCGTGGTGCGCGACGGCACCGCGCCGACCCCGGCGACCGGCGTGTTCGACGCCCTGGCCGGGCTGATCGCCGACGTCCTGGACGACGGACCTGCGCCCGCCGCCGTGGGCATCGGCTGCGCCGGCCCGCTCGACCTGGAGAACGGCACCGTCAGCCCGGTGAACATCCACGACTGGCGCGGCTTCCCGCTGCGCGACCGGGTCGCGGAGCTGACCGGGCTGCCTGCCGTACTCGCGGGCGACGCCCAGTGCTTCACGCTCGGCGAGCACTGGCTCGGCGCCGGCCAGGGCAGCCCGGCGCTGCTCGGCGTGGTCGTGTCGACCGGCATCGGCGGCGGGCTGGTGATCGACGGCGCTCCCCTGCTCGGCCCCACCGGCAACGCGGGGCACGTCGGGCACATGTCGATCGACCCGTTCAACGGCGAGCCGTGCGCCTGCGGCGGCAGGGGCTGCGTCGAGCGTTACGCCAGCGGCCCGAACCTGGTCAGATGGGCGCACGAGAACGGCTGGCAGGGCGCGGACGCCGCCACCCTCGCCGCCGACGCGGCAACAGGCCACCCGGTCGCGCTCGCCGCGTTCGAGCGGGCGGCCAGGGCGCTGGGCGCGATGGTGGTGTCGACGGCAGCGGCCGTCGAGGTGACCGCCGTGGTCATCGGCGGCGGGGTCTCCAACGCCGGTCCTGTGCTGTTCGACCCGCTGGAGCGCGTGGTCGACGAGCTGGCCGGGCTCGGGTTCGTCAGGGCGGTGCGCATCCACCGCTCCACGCTCGGCGTGCGGGCCGCGCTGGCCGGTGCGGCCAGGCTCGCGTGGTCTACTGCGCTTCCCGGCGCTCGATGATCCGCCGGGTGAAGGGGATGACCTCCACGACCTTCGCGCCGAGGTAAGCACCGACGAAGGCGAGCACCAGCAGCACGAACGGGCTCGTCATGAACCCGTTCAAGGTCACCAGGGCGCGCAGGATCGTGTCGAGCAAGGCCATGAAAGGACTCCGGGGCAGTCAGGCGGCGAAGCCAACAGATTAACCGCAGTTGACGACTGCTTGACCCTGCCCCGGGTCCGCTTGCTCAGTGGAAGAAGTGGCGAGTCCCCGTGAAGTAGAGCGTGACGCCCGCCTTCTCACAGGCCGCGATCACTTCCTCGTCCCTGATCGACCCACCGGGCTCCACGATGGCCTTGATCCCGGCCTCGATGAGCACCTCGGGCCCGTCGGCGAACGGGAAGAAGGCGTCGGACGCCGCCACGGATCCGGCGGCCCGCTCCCCCGCCCTGCTCGCCGCGAGGCGGCAGGAGTCGACCCGGTTGACCTGGCCCATGCCCACCCCGACTGTGGCGCGGTCGGTGGCCAGCAGGATGGCGTTGGACTTCACGGAACGGCAGGCCCGCCAGGCGAACGCCAGGTCGGCCAGCACCTCGGGCGAAGCCGCAGGACCCGCCTTGAGCTCCCAGTCCTCGGGGGCGTCGCCGGGAGCGTCCACCCTGTCGACGGTCTGCACGAGCAGCCCGCCGTCGATGCGCCGGAACTCGCTCGCGGCAGCGGGCGCCTCCGGTGCCAGGAGGATGCGCAGGTTCTTCCACCGCTCCTTGAGGACGGCCAGCGCCTCCTCCTCGTAGCCGGGGGCGACCAGGACCTCGGTGAACCCGTCGGTCAGCTGCTGGGCCAGCGCGGCCGTCACCGTGCCGTTGACCGCCACCACGCCGCCGTAGGCGGAGACGGGGTCGCAGGCCAGCGCCTTGCGGTGCGCCTCGGCCACGTCCGCGCCGACCGCGATGCCGCACGGGTTCTGGTGCTTGATGATGGCGACGGCCGGCTCGGTGAAGTCCCAGGCCGCACGCCAGGCGGCGTCGGCGTCGAGGTAGTTGTTGTAGGACATCTCCTTGCCGTGCAGCTGCTCGGCGTTGGCCAGCCCGCCGGAACCCTCGGTGTAGAGGGCGGCCTGCTGGTGCGGGTTCTCCCCGTAGCGCAGCGTGGCCTTGAGGTCCCAGGTGGCGCCCTTGAACGAGGCGTCGCCGGAGAACCAGTTGGCCACCGCCACGTCGTACGACGCGGTGTGCGCGTAGGCCTGTCCCGCCAGCTTCCTGCGGTCCTCCAGCGTGAACCCGCCCGCGTTCACCGCGTCGAGCACGTCGCCGTAGGAGGCGGGTGAGACGACCACGGCGCAGGTGGCGTGGTTCTTCGCCGCGCCGCGGATCATCGCAGGGCCGCCGATGTCGATCTGCTCGACGACCTCGGCGTCGGCCGCGCCGGAGGCGACGGTCTCCCTGAACGGGTAGAGGTTGACCACGACGAGCTGGAACGGGTCGATCTCCAGCTCGTCGAGCTGCGCCACGTGGTGCGGCTTGGTCATGTCGGCGAGCAGGCCCGCGTGCACCCGCGGGTGCAGCGTCTTGACCCTGCCGTCCAGGCACTCGGGGAACCCGGTCAGCTGCTCGACCTTGGTGACCGGCACGCCGTACGACGCGATGGCGGCAGCCGTACCCCCGGTCGAGACGATCTCCACGCCCGCCGCGTCGAGAGCCCTGGCCAGCTCCTCGAGCCCGGACTTGTCGTACACCGCGATCAACGCACGACGGATCGCGATTCGCGTCTCAGCCACGCATCCCCTCCTGGTTAGTTTCCGATCCGGACATGGCGTCCGGTGACCGTCCAGCCCTCGCGGGCCATCCGGCCGACAGTCTCGACGAGCAGACCTCGCTCGACAGTCTTGATGCGGTCGTGCAGCCTGGCCTCGTCGTCGCCGTCATAGACGCGCACCGCCTCCTGGGCGATGATCGGGCCGGTGTCGACCCCGGCGTCGGCCAGCATGACCGTGCAGCCGGTGACCCTGACCCCGTGGGCCAGCGCGTCGCGTACGCCGTGGGCGCCGGGAAAGGCGGGCAGCAGCGCCGGGTGCGTGTTGAGCACCGTGAAGGCGTCGAGCGTGGGCGCGCCCAGGATCTTCATGAACCCGGCGGACACCACGAGATCGGGCTCGTACGCGGCGATGCGCTCAGCGATCGCGACATCCCAGTCACCTCGTGACGGGTGGTCGCCGACCTTCTCCACGAACGTCGGCACACCGGACCGCGACGCGCGGGCCAGGCCCTCGATGCCCTCGCGGTCGGCGCCGACCGCCACGACGGCCGCGCCGTACGACGGATCGGCTGTTGCGTCCAGCAGGGCCTGTAGGTTGGTTCCAGAGCCGGAAACCAGGACGACGAGCCGCCCAGCCTTGGACACGAGCGCACTCCACTTCGAAAGTTCAGGGGTGGGCTGCCAGGGTATCGGCACCCGGAGCCCGGCAACGCAGAGGGAGGTCAGGTGACGACACCTGTGCACGCGTCGGCGGGCGACGAGCAGGCCGAGGCGGCGGGCAAGAGGGCGATCTGGCTGTCCATCGCCGCCGTGGCGATGTCGTTCATGCTGCCTTTCGCCGGTGTGGTGATGGCGCTGTTCTCGCTGGTCGCGGGCGTCAAGGCCCTGCCGCTGCTGCGTGCGGCGGCCAAGCCGACCGGGCTGGCGACGGCTGGCATCACGGTCTCGGCGATCGCGCTGGTGCTGTCGGCGTTCGTCACGGCGCTGCAGCTCTATCTCATGAACGAGTACGCCGCCTACACCGAGTGCATGAAGGGCGCGGGCACCGTCTCCGCGCAGGGTGAGTGCTTCACCCAGTTCAGGGACGCGGCCAAGCTGAAGGTGCCCGGCTTCCTCCTGGAGCTGATCGGCGCCGCCTAGTCGCGGTCCCAGGCGTACGGATCGACGTAGATGACGTGGCCGCCGCGGTCGTCCGACTCGTCCACGATGTCCTTGCGCACCGGCCGTGGTGGCTCGGGGGCCTTCTCCGCCTCGACGGCCGCTGACGCGTGCTCGTCCGTCCAGTCGTCCCTGATGACCGGGATGGGCTGGGTGTCGGCCTCGGTGGCGTCCATCCAGTGGCCGGGCAGCGGGCGCACGTCCGCCTCGGCGAACCCCACCCTGCTCGCCACCTTGGCGATCGCCGCGCTCGCCTTGGCGACCGGCGTCGCGATCGCCGGGGGCGCCGCCTTGAGCACCGGGCGCCGGTTGAGCAGCCACCAGTTGGCCAGCCCGGCGGAGATGCCCGCTGCCACGCCCACTTCGAGGCTGACCGACAGCGCCACCTCCCACGGCGACGGCCCGATCGCGGCCAGCATCCCGCCTCGGATCGGCCCGCCGGACAGCGCCGCGAGCACCCCGGCGACCAGCCCGGTCGTGACACCGGTCACGAACCCCCACAAGGGCGCGGCCTCGTAGGACGGCGACGGCGCGATCCTGACGACCACCACCCCGGCGACGGCTCCCGCCGCGAACGGCAGCGCGATGACGACCATGACCCAGCCGGGTACGGCTCCGCTGTCGGGAAGCGCCCCGAGCAGCGGCAGGCTCGGCACCGCGCCGAGCTGGACGCCGGTGGGCGCGACGAGCGTCCCGGTGCCGATCGCGAACCCCGGCCCGGAGATGTATGACATGCCCCAGATGGCGGCGTTGGCCAGGTAGAGCGCCTGGACCACGAACAGCAGCAGCCCGCCCACGAACCCGGGCGACAGCACCTCGGTGAGCTCGCGGATCTGCCCGAAGTTCCACACGATCGCGGCCAGCACCAGCAGGAACCCGGCAGCCAGCAGCACGGCCGTGGCGACGGCCGTGCCGACGGTGACCGCCCTGAGCCGCTCGGGCAGGAGCTGGAGCATCGACTTCCACGGCCCGATCGTGCGCGCGGTGGCCAGCGCGCCGACGAGGAACGCCAGCAGCAGGTGGCTGATCAGCGCCTCGCCGATGTACGGCTGGGTGATCTCGTTGCGCGCGACGACCGCGATGATCCCGGCCAGCAGCGCGTACGGCGCGGCCAGCGAGATGCCCGCCTGCGCCACCAGCACGAGCTGGGCGCGGCGGCGGGCGTTGGCCTGCTCGCGCGGGCTGTTCTTGGGCAGCCTGGCGGGCATCCTGACCCTGAGGTCCGCGTCGCGCGCCATCCAGCGGCCCGCGCGGTAGAGGAGGACGGCCGGGAGCACCATGAGCCCGATCGGCAGCAGCCCGACCCGGCCGCCGGGGATCGCGAACCCGGCGTGGTGGGCGGCCAGCCAGAGCTGGGCGGCGGTGCGGAAGACCCCGGGCAGTCCGGAGCCGAGCGCGCCGCGCGGGGCGGCGATCCAGCCGATGAGGGTGAGCGTGGTGAGCACCGCCAGGCCGACGCCCAGGGTGGCCGCGGCGGCGAGCATGCCGGAGACCGGCAGGGGCCGCCGGGTCTCGTCGTCGTCGCTCGAGACCCCGGGGATTTTGCCGAGGACGTTGCGGGGGGCCGTCCGTAGCTGGTCGAGAAGCGCCGTCACAGTGTTCGATGTTCTCAAGTTTTCCGTCAAGAGCCCCACCGCCCCGCCGATCCCGATGCCTTTTCTCCCATTCGAGTCCTCTTTTGGGTACGGCGAAGCCAGCAGACACCCAACCGCCGCACGTGGCCGGGCTCCTTCCAGGGGCACAGCCGACGAGCGTGCGTGGCCGGCCGCCGTTACGCCGTCCTGCCCATCGCCGGGGCTTTGGAACGTTACGGCGGCCCGGTTGTCCGCTACCCGGCCGTGTCCCTGGAGGGAGCCCGGCCACGTGCGGCGACTGGGTGTCCCTCGGCTCCGCCGTACCCCCGAAGACGCGAAGGGGCGTGCGGGAGAAGCCCCGCACGCCCCTTATGACGCCTTTGTCAGCGCGCTGCCATGATGTCGCGCATCAAGCGCGCGGTCTCGGAGGGGGTCTTGCCGACGCGGACGCCGACCTTCTCCAAGGCCTCCTTCTTCGCCTGCGCAGTGCCCGCGGACCCGGACACGATCGCGCCCGCGTGACCCATCGTCTTGCCCTCGGGAGCCGTGAAGCCCGCGACGTACGCCACGACCGGCTTGGTGACGTGCTGCTCGATGTAAGCAGCCGCACGCTCCTCCGCGTCACCGCCGATCTCGCCGATCATGACGATCGCGTCGGTGCCCGGGTCCTCCTGGAACGCCTGGAGAGCGTCGATGTGCGTCGTCCCGATGACCGGGTCGCCGCCGATGCCCACAGCCGTGGAGAAGCCGAAGTCGCGCAGCTCGTACATGAGCTGGTACGTCAGCGTGCCCGACTTCGAGACCAGGCCGATGCGGCCGGCGGTCGTGATGTCGGCCGGGATGATGCCGGCGTTGGACGCGCCGGGCGAGGCGATGCCGGGGCAGTTGGGCCCGATGATGCGGGTCTTGTTGCCCTTGGCGATCGCGTACGCCCAGAACTCCGTGGAGTCGTGGATCGGCACGCCCTCGGTGATCACGACGCAGAGCGGGATCTCCGCGTCGATGGCCTCCTTGACGGCGTCCTTGGTGAACGCCGGCGGGACGAAGACGACCGACACGTCGGCGCCCGTCTCGCGCATGGCCTCCGCGACCGTGCCGAAGACCGGCAGGTCGAGGTGGGTGGTGCCGGCCTTGCGGGCGTTGACGCCGCCCACGACCTTGGCGCCTGAGGCGAGCATGCGCTTGGCGTGCTTGGTGCCCTCGCCGCCCGTCATGCCCTGAACGATGATCTTGCTGTTTTCGGTGAGCCAGATAGCCATGGGTTACGCACCTGCCGCGAGCTCGGCGGCGCGCTTGGCCGCGTCGTCCATCGTGTCAACCAGCTCGACGCCCTTGAGCGCAGCGTCGTGCAGGATCTGGCGCCCGAGAAGGGCGTTGTTGCCGTCGAGGCGGACGACCAGCGGGCGGGTGACCGCCTCGCCGCGGTCCTCCAGCAGCTTGAACGCCGCCACGATGCCGTTGGCCACGGCGTCGCAGGCGGTGATGCCGCCGAAGACGTTCACGAAGATCGACTTGACCGCCGGGTCGGAGAGGATGATCTCCAGACCGGCCGCCATGACCTCGGCGCTCGCGCCGCCGCCGATGTCGAGGAAGTTCGCCGGCTTGGGCTGGCCGGGGAAGGCCTCGCCCGCGTAGGCCACGACGTCGAGCGTGGACATGACCAGCCCGGCGCCGTTGCCGATGATGCCGACGTTGCCGTCGAGCTTGACGTAGTTGAGGTCCTTGGCCTTGGCCGCGGCCTCCAGCGGGTCCTCGGCCGACTTGTCCTCGAACTTCGCGTGGTCCGACTGGCGGAACGTCGCGTTGTCGTCGAGCGTGACCTTGCCGTCGAGCGCCTTGACCTGGCCGTCAGCCGACAGGATCATCGGGTTGACCTCGACCAGCGTGGCGTCCTCGTCGACGAAGGCGCACCACACCTTCTCGATGATGTCGGCTGCGCCGTCCAGCGCCACCTCCGGGAGACCGCCGGCCTGGGCGATCTCGCGGGCCTTGGCCCGGTCGACGCCGGTGAGCGCCGAGACGGGAATCTTGGCGACCTTCTCCGGCGCGGTGTGCGCCACTTCCTCGATCTCCATGCCGCCGGCCGCGGAGCAGATCGCCAGGAAGGTGCGGTTCGACCTGTCGAGCAGGAAGGAGAAGTAGTACTCCTCCGCGATCGCGCTGGCTTCCTCAATCAGCACCTTGTGGACCGTGTGGCCCTTGATGTCCATCCCGAGGATGGCGGTGGCCTTCTCCACGGCGTCGTTGGCGTCGTCAGCCACCTTGACGCCACCCGCCTTGCCACGGCCACCGGTCTTGACCTGTGCCTTGACAACGACGCGACCGGTCAGCTCTTCAGCTGCCGCGCGTACTTCCTCCACAGTGTGCGCGACAATGCCGCGCGGCACCGGGATGCCGTAGTCCGCGAAGAGCTCCTTCGCCTGATGTTCGAACAGGTCCACGAGGGTCCGTCCTTGCTCATCGGGTCGCTCACCCTCCTCACTCGCTCCGCGGAGCCTCTCCTTCTTCGAGTCTCCACTCCGCTCGCTGCGTCGGGTTCACTCCCTGCTTGTCCGACTGATGTTCGACGGCCCGGGCCACCCCGTAAGCCGGGCGTTTTCCGCCAGTGAAGCCTAGCCTTTGGCAGACCCTGACCTGGTCACCGGGGCTGAGAAACCTTGTGATGTGACGGTGATCTCACTCCGACAGAATGCCCGAATACACCAGAAGAAGGGCATCTGACACATGAGGCGATGGATCGCCGCCGCGTTGACCGCTTCCGCGGTGATCGCGGCTACCCCCGCATACGCGCAGGCCGCGGGTACGCCGAACCCGGTCAAGGCCCTGACGAAGCAGTTCGTCGCCGGCCAGGGCGTGAAGCTGCGGGAGACGACCTCTACCTGGGTGAACGGGGAAGAATACGCGGGCGCCACGAGGGAAGGCTCGATCGAGCTCGGCGCCAAGGGGGTCGTGGGCGCGGAGACCGTGCGCAACCCGGTGATGTCCGAGGCGGTCAGGAACCAGCTGGAGCTGGCCGTCAAGCAGAACCCGGAGACGGCCGACGCCGTCGACACGCTGATGGAGCGCATCTACCAGGTCAGCGTGGGCAACAAGCTGTACGTGAACGGCGGGATCTTCTCGCTGCTGCTGCCCGACGACAAGCTGTGGTTCTCCGCCAAGGCGAGCAACGCTTCCGCGGCGTACGGTGACCAGCTGATCAACATCTTCGAGCCGGCGACGCTGAAGAAGCTGCTCGCCACGGCGACCAGCAAGCGTGCCTCGGCGTACAAGGGGTCGATCACGCTCGGCGACCTGTACGCGGTGTCACCGACGCTCAGGGAGATGGTGCCGCTCAAGCCGAAGGGCAAGGAGGCGAAGGCTGCGATCGGCTGGAAGCTCTACCTGGACGAGCAGAGCCTGGCCAAGCGCCTGTCGATCTCGCTGGTCCTGCCGATCTCCAAGAAGCTCAAGATGAAGGTCGTGGCCGAGACCAGGTACTTCGACTGGGGCACCTCCGTCAAGATCACCGCTCCGCCCGCCGAGTCGGTGGCCAAGATCGAGGACCTGGCGAAGAACCCGCCGGACCTGCCGTCCGTGGTCGACAAGAACTACGTCAGCGTCCCGCCTGACGACAACGGCAAGACCGAGTAGTCACCCTGAAGGGCCCAGCTTCGCGGAAGTTGGGCCCTTTCTGCACAGAATGTCCCGATATCCGAGACTATGTCGTGATCCGCATCCGCCAAGATTCCTTCACCCCTCCCAACAGAGCGAAGGAAAATCTTGATGAAGCGACTGATCGCGGGCATCACGGTCGCGGCCGCCACCGCCCTCCTCACCGCCGCCCCCGCCCACGCAGCCGCGTCCACCGACCCGGTCAAGGCGCTGCAGAAGCAGTTCGTCTCCGGTAAGGGCGTGAAGTTCACCGAGCGCACGACGATGATCCGTTCCATGGGCCGCGAGATCGTCGTGCGGCGGTCGGGCAGCTACCAGTTCTCCAAGTCCGGCATCGCCGCCTCCGACATCACCGGCCGGTTCAACTTCAACAAGGGCGACATTCCGGAAGACGCTCCGGACATGATGAAGGCCATGGCCGACCCGGAGCGCACGATCAGGATCGGCAAGACGTCCTACATCTCCGGCGGCATGTTCGGCGCGATGATGCCCGAGGGCAAGACCTGGCTCAAGACGCGCGACGAGCTCGGCGGCGGTCTCACCGGCATGTACGGCCAGATCATCAACGTCGCCGAGGCGAAGACGCTGGCCGTCGTGCTCAGGACCGCCAAGGCGGGCAAGGGCGGATACAGCGGGTCCATCACGTACGGCGAGCTCTACAAGGTCTCGCCGTCACTGCGCGCCACGTCCTTCGGCAAGCCCACGGCCAAGGCCGCCAAGCAGGTGGTGACCTGGAAGCTCGCACTCGACGGCAGGTCGCTGGCCCAGCGCCTGGTGACCACGTTCTCCGCCAAGGCCTTCGGCGCCGAGTCCAACGAGTCGTTCAGCATCGACACCCGCTTCACCGGCTGGGGCGCCCCGATCACCATCACCGCCCCGCCTGCCGACGACGTCACCACCAAGCTCGACACCGAGAACGGCGGCGACGACCTGACCAACCTGCCCTTCCCCGGCGGTAACCCGGTCAACCAGTAAGTCGCCTATCTCCCGAGTGACGGCTGCTTGGTGTAGTCGGTCAGGCCGATCACGTTTCCCCACGGGTCGGACACCTCGACCGTCCACCCGGTGAAGACCTCGAACGGCTCGCCGCCGACGCGTTCTGCGGCGAGCCTGGCGTCGGGCACCTCCAGCCACACCCGCATCGACCCAGGCCGCGGATCGTCCTGCACGCGCACCAGCAAGCCAGGTGTCTCGTCGCCGATCGCGTACAGGGCCAGCTCCTCCGTGGCGAACCGCTCGGTCAGGCCGAGCACCCCGCCGTAGAACGACCTGGCCGCCTCGACGGACCCCACCCCTACCAGGATGTTGTCCACTCCGAGGATCTTCACGGCGCCAGCTTCGGGTGGTCGCGCCAGGCGGGCATCGTGCGCATGTACGCCCGCGTCGCCACCTCGGCCTCCGCCCTCGACTGGCCCTCGCGCCGCACCTGCCACTGCACCATGCGCTCGAAGCGCTCGTCGAAGTCCTGCAGCGTGCCGTCCGGGTTCGTGCAGTGCTGACACCAGGAGCCCTGCCCGTGCTCCATCGGCATCCCGCAGCTCTCGCAGTTCATGAGTCCTCCCTCAACAGCGCTCGCAGCCCGGCAACGAGCCCGTCGCGCTCGTCCTGCGTCATCTGCCGTACGGCTCTCGCCAGCAGATCCGCCTCGAGCACGCTGGGCGACGCCGCCGCGGCAGCCGTACGGCCCTCTTCCGTGACCCACACGAACACCCTGCGCCGGTCACGCTCGTCCCTGAACCTGGCGACCAGGCCGCGTTCCTCGACCCTGTTCACCAGCTCCGTGGTCGCGGCCCTGGAAAGCTGCAGGTGCTCGGCGAGCTCCCCCAGCGTCAGCGGTCCAGCGGCGACCAGATGGCTCAGCACGCCGTACATGCGCGCGGTCAGGCCCGGCGAGCCGGGCAACGTCCTTCTGGTGGCCTTGAACCGGCGGTAGACCGCAGGGTAGAGCCGCGCGATCTCCTCGGCCTCGTCCATCATTTCCTTCGCACACGAACTTTTCGTATACGAATTATACTCAGCCGTCGTCGCGGCACAAGCAGAACGGGTGTCCAGCGGGATCGACGAGCACGCGCACGTTCTCCTGCGGCTGGTGCGCCGCCAGGGTGGCGCCCAGGGCCACCGCCTCGGCGACCGCGTCGTCCAGATCGCCCACCTGGAAGTCGAAGTGCATCATCGGGCGCTGCTCGCCCTCGGCGGGCGGCCACGCGGGCGGGCGGTAGCCGTCCGCCCGCTGGAAGACGATGTACACGGATCCCGGCGGCGGCGCGACGACGGTCGTCCCCGGCTCCTCGTGCACGATCGGCCAGTCCAGGAGCTGCGCGTAGAAGCGGGCGAGGGCTCCGGGGTCGGGCGCCTCGATGGCGGTCCCCCACCACATGCCGTTCGTTCTGGATCTCATACCGCACCGCCGATCGTCCGGGCACACAGCTCCGAGGCGGTGTGCGTGGTGTCCACTACGAGGTCGTAGACCACGCCTTCATGCACGATGTCCGCCTGGGCGGCGGCCATGCCGAGGATCCGGTCACCGCGGGCCTTCTCCCGCTCGGCCGCCACCGCGCTGTCGCACCTGACGCCCACCCACAGCACGTCGAGCCCGTCCAGAGCCCGCTTCCACCGCTGCTGGGAGGCAGCGCCGCCGAGGAAGACGTCATCGACGATCACCGGGACGCCCGCGCGCACCGTCGCGACGATCCCCGCCATCCACGCCGCCTCCAGCCGCCGGAACACGGGGCCGACGATCACCCCGCCGTCCGGGGCGAACTCGATGCCCTCGCCGGAGTCCTGCATGGCCGGGGGCAGCGCGTCGACGAAGGCGTCGACGCCGAAGGCGAGCCACGGCTCCGGCAGGACCGCCTGCAGGCGGCGGACGATCTCCGACTTGCCCGCGCTGGATCCGCCGTTCAAAACGATCATCTGCTTGGTCACGGCGCCCACGGTAAAGGCTCCCCGTGGGCGCTGACCAGCCGTTTTCCTGCTAGCTGAGCTTCGAGTCCCTGAGCGCGGCCCACTCCAGGGAGTGCCTGATGCCGTCCTCGACCGAGTATTGCGCGCGCCAGCCGAGCAGCTCGTTCGCCCGGTCCGTCGTGGTGTAGGCACCGATGACGTCGCCGGGGCGGCGCTCCGCCTCCACCACCTCGACCGGCCGCTCGACCACCGCGTTGAACGCAGCGGCGAGCTCCCGCACCGTCGTCCCCTCGCCGGTGCCGAGGTTGATCACCGAGACCGGCAGGTCGTCGAACCGCTCCAGCGCGGCGACGTGCGCCGTGGCCAGGTCCCAGACGTGGATGTAGTCGCGGATGCCGGATCCGTCCCGCGTCGCCCAGTCGACCCCGGTGACCTGGAACGGCACGCCGTTCTCGTGCGCGCTGATCATCATGCCCAGCGCGTGGCTCGGCCGGCGCAGCGCCAGGCCGGTGCGCATCTTGGGGTCGGCGCCGATCGGGTTGAAGTAGCGCAGCGACAGGATCCTGATCGGCTGCGTCCTGGCGATGTCGGCGAACATGGCCTCGCAGTGCGCCTTCGTCCGCGCGTAGGGGCTCTGCGGGTCGAGCGGCGAGTCCTCGTCGACGGTGAGGTCGTCGCCCGCCGCGTAGATCGACGCCGACGAGCTGAAGATCATCCGGCGGCAGCCGTTCCGCAGCAGATGTCCCACGAAGTCGAGGCTCTTGGCCACGTTGGCGCGGTAGTAGCCGACCGGGTCGGCCACCGAGTCGGGGACCACGATCAGCGCCGCGCAGTGGATGACGGCCTCGATGTCAGGGTGCTCGGCGAACACCCGATCGACGAGCGCGCCGTCCGCGATGTCCCCTTCGTAGAAGTCCCTCCCCTCGGCGAACTCCCTGCGACCGGTGACCAGGTTGTCGAGGATGACGGGGGAAATCCCGGCATCCTCGCAGGCCGATGCGATCGTGCTTCCGATGTAGCCAGCTCCACCCGATATCAGTACACGCACACGGCCGACCCTACCCGTGACCCCGATGCCGATGAGTCGTTAGACCTCCATGTGCTGACCGTGATGACCACAGGACTGCTGGCTACCACGCTGCTCAACTCCCTTACGGCCGGCTGCCCCGTACCCGTGACCCCCGCCGCCCTGACGACCCAGGTGGCGAACCCGGATTCACCCCCCGACCCGGTGGCCGCCCTGAGGAAGCAGTTCGCCCCCAACCGCGGCGTGGAGATCCGCGAACGCCACAGGACCGGCTCGGCCAAGGGCACCCGCAGGGGCGTCGTCCAGTTCTCCGCGGCGGGCGTGACCGGCTACTCGACCACCAACAAGACCGAGGCGGGCCTCGTCACCGTCCTGGCCGTCGGCCGCTACACCTACCAGTCGGGCGGCCCGATCAAGAACGCGCTCCCGGAGGGCAAGGACTGGCTGCGCGTGGACAGCGACCGCAAGACCAGGACCCCCTTCTTCACCCCGGTCTACCCGCTGGAACCGGACACCCTGAAGGCCCTCCTGACCACCGCCGCCCCCATAGACGGACGGATCCCCAAACGCGGCGACGGCCGCGTCTACAAGGGCGTGATCACGTACGGCGAGCTGTACCGGACGTCGCCCTCCTTCAAGGACCGGCTGGGCAGGCAGCCGACCCTCGAAACGGCCGCCACCATGATCACCTGGAAGCTGTGGACGGACCAGGACGGCCTGCCCAGGCGGCTCGCCACCGGCTGGACGGAGGCGGACGCGATGGGCAGGGCAGACAAGTCCAGCGACCTGCGCCTCACCTCGTGGGGCATCCCGGTGACCCTCACACCGCCGCCCAGCGCGAAAACCACCACGTGAGTGTTAGACAGGTCACATGAAGGAGCTCCCTCTTCCCCAGATTTCCGACCGGCAGGCCTGGCAGACGAAGATCGACGAACTCCGGGTCAAGGAGAAGGCCCACACCAGGGCCGGGGACGCCCTGGCCGCTGAGCGCCGGCGGCTGCCGATGGTCGAGGTCGATCCGCTGACGCCGCTGGTCGGGGCCGACGGTCCTGTGCCGCTGATCGACGTCTTCGACGGCCGGTCGCAGCTGATCGCGTACTTCCAGATGTGGCACCCCGGTAAGCCTGCGGCGGAGCAGTGCGAGGGGTGCACGTTCTCCACGGCGCACATCAACGAGCTGTCGTACCTGCACGCGCGCGACGTCAGCTACGCGACGTTCTGCCAGGGCCCCTACGCGGAGAGCTCCCGCTATCGCGACTTCATGGGCTGGACGATGCCGTGGTACGCGGTTCCCGAGGAGTCCGTGGAGCGTCTGGTGGCGAACCGCCACTTCGGCATCCTCGTCACCTACGTCCGGGACGGCGAGAAGACCTACGAGACGTACTGGACGACCGGTCGGGGCAACGAGCTGATGGCTCCGTCGTACGGCCTGCTCGACCTGACCGTCTACGGGCGGCAGGAGTATTGGGAGGACTCACCCGGCGGGTGGCCGCAGCACTGGGGCTCCCAGGGAGGCCAGTTCCGCACGGACGGCCGCCCGAGCGCCCAGTGGCCCCGGCTCAGCTCCGGCCACGACGACACCCTCACCACCTGACCCTGACCCTCAGGTCATAGAGCACGGGGCGGGGCGGACCGCACAATGGGTCTACCCCTCCTCCCCGCTGCGCGCCCTGAACCACCGCCGCTCGGCGGCCGCGTGCGCCTCCTCTTCCCGCAGGGCGGGGGTCTTGGAACACCCAACGGCGCCATTCTGTTTAGGCGCTCTTTGGGGGCCAGGCCACCGACGAGGGGAGGTCGGGCTCCTTACGCGAGCCCCGACGAGCCTCAGAGCTTCTCCAAAGGCGCATACGCCAGCAGGAGGGTCTTCTCCCCCCCACTCCCGAAGTCGATCTTGACCTTGGTCTTCTCCGCCACCCCGTCCACCGACACCACCGTCCCCAGCCCGAACGCGTCGTGCGTCACCCGGTCCCCAGGCGTCAACGACGGCACCGTCCGCGCGCCCTTCCGCGACGGCGCAGGCGTCGCCTCCCGCTTGGTGGCCGCGTTCCACGCCGTCTTCTCCGGCGGAGTGCGCCAGTCCATCAACGACCCGGGCACCTCGGACACGAACCGCGAGGCCGGGTTGAACGACGGCGCCCCCCACGAGCTGCGCACGGCCGCCCGCGTGATGTACAGCCGCGTCTGCGCCCGGGTGATCCCCACGTAGGCGAGCCGCCGCTCCTCCTCCAGCTCCTTGGGCTCCCCCAGCGACCGGACGTGCGGAAACACGCCGTCCTCCATCGCCGTCAGGAACACCACCGGGAACTCCAGCCCCTTGGCCGTGTGCAGGGTCATCAGCGTGACCACGCCCTGCCCGCCGTCCGCCTCGGGGATCTGGTCGGCGTCCGCCACCAGCGACACCTGCTCCAGGAACTCCACCAGCGTGCCCTCGGGGTTGGCCTCCTCGAACTCGGAGGCCACGGAGACGAGCTCGTTGAGGTTTTCCAGGCGCGACTCGTCCTGCGGGTCCTCGGAGGCCTCCAGCTCGGCGCGGTAGCCGGTGGAGACCAGGATCTCCTCGGCCAGCGTCGACGGCGGCACGCCCTCGGCCTTGGCGATCAGCTCCTCCAGCAGCGCGACGAACTCCTTCACCGCGTTCAGCGACCTGGTCGCCATGCCGTACGCCTCGTCCGCCCTGCGCAGCGCCTCCCAGAACGTGATCCGTTCGCGGGACGACAGCGCCTCGATCATCGCCTCGGCCCGGTCGCCGATGCCGCGCTTGGGGACGTTGAGAATGCGCCGCAACGACACCACGTCGTTGGGGTTGGCCAGCACCCGCAGGTAGGCCAGCAGGTCCTTGACCTCCTTGCGCTCGTAGAAGCGCACACCCCCCACGACCTTGTACGGCAGGCCGGTGCGGATGAAGATCTCCTCGAAGACGCGGGAGGCGGCGTTGGTGCGGTAGAACACCGCCACGTCGCCCGGCCGCACGCCGTCCTCGTCGGTCAGCCGGTCGACCTCCTGCGCGACGAACATGGCCTCGTCGTGCTCGTTGTCCGCGACGTATCCGACGATCTTGGCGCCGTCACCCTGGTCGGACCAGAGGTTCTTGGGCTTGCGCCCCTCGTTGCGGGAGATGACCGCGTTCGCGGCGGTCAGGATGGTCTGGGTGGAGCGGTAGTTCTGCTCCAGCAGGATCGTGCGCGCGTCCGGGTAGTCGCGCTCGAACTCCAGGATGTTGCGGATCGTCGCGCCACGGAAGGCGTAGATCGACTGGTCGGCGTCACCGACCACGCACAGCTCCGACATGTCCGCGCCCGTACGCACCAGATCACCGTCCGCCGTGTGCACGGACGGATGCCCCACCAGCTCCCTGATCAGGATGTACTGCGCGTGGTTGGTGTCCTGGTACTCGTCGACCATCACGTGCCGGAAACGCATCCGGTAGTGCTCCGCCACGTCGGGGAAGAGCTGGAAGAGCGTCACCGTGTTCATGATGATGTCGTCGAAGTCCATGGCGCCGGACTCGGTGAGCTTCTGCTGGTAGTTCTTGTACGCCTGGGCGAGCGTCTTCTCCAGGTGCGAACCCGCCCGGTCGAGCGCGGTCTCGTAGTCGATCAGCTCGTTCTTGAAGTTGCTGACCTGCGCCGAGAACGAGCGCGGCGGGTAGCGCTTGGGGTCGAGGTCCATCTCGCGGCAGACCATGGCCATGAGGCGCTGGGAGTCGGCCTGGTCGTAGATGGAGAAGCTCGACGGGAACCCGAGCCGCTTGGCCTCGCGCCGCAGGATGCGCATGCACGCGCTGTGGAACGTCATCACCCACATGGCCTTGGAGCGCGGGCCGACGAGCTTGTCGATGCGCTCCTTCATCTCGCGCGCCGCCTTGTTGGTGAAGGTGATCGCGAGGATCTCGCCCGGGTGCACGTGGCGCTCGGCCAGCAGGTAGGCGATGCGGTGGGTGAGCACCCGCGTCTTCCCCGACCCGGCGCCCGCGACGATGAGCAGCGGGGAGCCATGGTGGATCACGGCTTCGCGCTGCTGGGGGTTGAGTCCGTCGAGCAGCGGGTGGTCAAGAGACACTGGGGTCGGCACGTCCTCTAGGTTAGGGCGCTGCACCGACAATCGAGGAATGCTCTCCACAGAAGGCCGGTTGACTTGAGCATGCTGACCGAGAGCGACATCACCAGAGTTCTGACCGTGACGGCCCACCCGGACGACGTGGACTTCGGGGCCTCCGGCACGATCGCCCAGTTCGTCGACAGGGGCGTGGAGGTCACATACCTCGTCGTCACGGACGGCGACGCGGGCGGAAACGAGCGCACGCTGGACAACACGGGCATGGCCGAACTGCGCCGCGCCGAGCAGACGGCGGCCGCGAAGTCGGTGGGCGTCACGGACGTGCGGTTCCTGGGTTATGCGGACGGGCGGGTGGTGCAGTCCCTCGACCTGCGCAAGGACATCGCGCGGGTGATCCGCCAGGTCCGCCCCGACGTGGTGATCACCCACACGCCGGAGCGCAACTACCAGTTCATCGCCCCCAGCCACCCGGACCACCGCGCCGTGGGCGGCTCCACGCTGGACGCGGTCTATCCCGACGCGCGCAACCCCTACGCGTTCCCCGAGCTGGTGAAGGACGAGGGGCTGGAGGCGTGGACGGTGCGCGAGGTGTGGCTGACGGGCGGCTCGACCCCGAACCACTTCGTCGACATCACGTCAGCGGTGGACCGCAAGCTCGCGGCGCTGCTGTCCCACGTGAGCCAGGTGAGCCACGTGGACGGCTTCGAGACCTTCGTACGCAACAGATTCGCCCAGGTCGCCCAGGCCGCAGGCCTCCCGGAGGGCAGCGCGGCCGAGGGCTTCCAGGTGGTCCCGACCGCCTAGGACCGGGGCTTGGGGGCGATCCTCGCGAAGAGGTAGCCGAGGGAGTTCGTCGCCAGGTGCAGCATGACCGGCGCGAGCAGCCCGCCCCGCCGCCGCAGCTCGCAGAAGAGAACCCCAGCGGCCGCCGTCGACACCACGCTGCCCGCCACGACCCGGGCTGTATCGACATGGGAGGGTTCCTCCCCGGCCGTCAACGCCCCCAGCGCCGGATTCGCCTTGGCCATGTCCATGGCGGGCAGGATGTGCCAGAGGCCGAACAGGGCCGAGGAAACCGCGGTGGCGGTCCCGGCACCTGAGGTACGGCGGAGCATGCCGTACAACGCGCCCCTGAAGCCGACCTCCTCCAGCAGCACCGTCCCCACCGGCACCTGGAGCAGCGCCTCCTCCAAAACCCGCGCCCGGGTCAGCGACAGCGCCCGCTCGTCGTGGAACAGCGGCCGCGTGCGCGGCACGGCGATGCCGACCGTGTAGACGGCGGCCACCCCCGCGGCCAGCGCCCCACCCGCGGCGGCCCCCCGCGCGCCGTGCTCGAAGCCCAGCTCACGCCACGAAACACCGGACTTACGTGCCATCGCGACGAGCGCCGCCGTGGCCAATGCCGAGGTGATCGGCGCCAGCCGGGGCGCGACGCGGTTGTTCAGGACGTTGGCCGCGGCCAGCACGGCGAGGGATCTGCCCAGCACCCCATGAAGACTAGCTGGCCGCCGGGCTGCGCCACCCCGCGGGGAAGCGGCTGCGCCTGCGTTCCTCCGGCGTCATCCCGCCCCAGATGCCCTCGGACTCCCCGGCGCGCAGCGCGTAGTCGCGGCACTCGGCCAGCACCTGGCACCCCGCGCACACGGCCTTGGCCCTGGCCGCCTGCAGGGGGGACGGCGCGAGCGGGAAGAACAGCTCAGGATCGCTTGACCGGCATGCGCCTTTACGCAGCCAGGTGATCTCGCCCAGTGGCATGGTTCAACCGTAGACGCGGCGCCCGCGGCCCGCATCCCTCTCGCGGTGGACACCCGCATACGCTCAGCGGCGTACGGGCTCAGCAACCTCCGACACCGTCGCGGTATCCGGTCGTGAAGGCGTTCTGCCGCTCCCGTGCCGTCCCGTGCGCCTGCGGGTTGAACCAGTCCTGGCTCGGATCCCCCGCCGCGGCCAGGTTGACCAGCAGCTCGGTGTCGTCGCCCGCCTCCGGCTGCAGCACCTTGGCGGAGACCAGCCCGCCGAGCGCCCCGCCCGCGTAGCAGTCGGCCTGCAGCTCCCGCTGGACGTTCAGCTCGAAGGCGGTGCCGAGCTGCTGCTGTACGGCGTGGCCGAGCTCGTGCGGGATGATCACGTAGACGGAGCCGTCGCCCAGCTCCTCGTAGAGCCCCTTCAGCCAGCCCTTGTCGTAGGCGATGAAGTGCCCGTCGGAGCAGTAGAAGGCGTTGTCGGGCACCGACGGCTGGCCGCCGCACGCCGGTCCGCCGTCCCCGCTGTAGGCGATGAACCCGCGCACCGGCCGGTAGGCCCTGCCGAGCGCGGAGAACTGCTGCGTCCAGAACGCCTCGGTCTGCTCCTGGGCGAGCCGCAGGTCCTCCTCGAACGTGTCGCCGGAGACGTCTGGCGACGTACCGCAGCCGGTGAGCAGGAGCAGGACCAGAAGGATCACACGTCCCATAGATGCACCGGCTCGTTGGTGTGCATGCGGTCGAGGTACTCCAGCGTCATCCTGCGCAGCGCCTCGTGCCGGTCGCCGCCGATGGCCCGCACCTTGTCCACCTGCCACGTGGCCCCGGTGCGCAAGCTGAGGCAGCGCCCCTCGATGACGCTGAGCAGGCGGTCGGCCACGCCCCTGTCGACGCCCCACGCGGCCAGGCCCTCGTGCGCCATCGGCAACAGCCTGCGCAGGATGAGCTCGGAGGCGGGCACCTCGCCCAGTCCTGGCCAGTAGAGGCGGGCGTCGATGCCGTTGCGCGCGGCGCTGTTCAGGTTGTCCTCCGCTGCCGCGAACGACATCTGGCTCCACAGCGGCCGTTCCATGTGCGGCAGGACGCGCATGAGCCCGTAGTAGAACGCGGCGTTGGCCGCGACGTCGACGACCGTGGGCCCGGCGGGCAGCACCCGGTTCTCCACGCGCAGGTGCGGAACACCGTCCACGACCGCGTACACCGGACGGTTCCACCGGTAGACGGTGCCGTTGTGCAGGGTCAGCTCGGGCAGCTCGGGGATGCGCCCCTGCGCCAGGGTCTCGCGCGGGTCCTCGTCCTCGACGAGCGGGAGCAGCGCGGGGAAGTAGCGCACGTTCTCCTCGAACAGGTCGAAGACGCTGGTGATCCAGCGCTCGCCGAACCAGACGCGCGGCCGTACGCCCTGCTCCTTCAGCTCGGCCGGGCGGGTGTCCGTGGCCTGCTCGAAGAGGGCGATCCTGGTCTCGCGGTGCAGTTCCCTGCCGAACAGGTAAGGGGAGTTGGCGGCGACGGCGACCTGGGGTCCCGCGATGGCCTGGGCGGCGTTCCAGTGCGCGGCGAACTCGTCCGGGCTGACCTGGAGGTGCAGCTGGACGCTGGTGCACGCGGCCTCGGGAGCGACGCTGTCGGCGTGGGTGTCGAGGTGTTCCACCCCCTCGATGCGCAGGTGCAGGTCCTCGCCCCGGGCGGCGAAGATCTGCTCGTTGAGCAGCTTGTAGCGCGGGTTGGCCGACAGCGTGCCCTCGGTGAGGTCCTCCTCGCGCAGCGTCGGCAGGATGCCGATCAGCGCCAGGTGGCCACCGACGCTCCGCGCCCGCTCCTCTGCGTGGTTGAGCCTGGCCCTGACGTCGTCCTCGAGCTCGCGCGCGCCTGCGCCGTCCAGGCCGCGCGGGGCGACGTTGATCTCGACGTTGAACTGGCCGAGCTCGGTGGCCCAGTCAGGTTGCTCGATGGCGGCGAGCACCTCGGCGTTGCGCATGGCGGCCTCGCCGTACTCGTCGACGATGTTGAGCTCGATCTCCAGCCCCGCCTGGGGCCGGTCGAACTCGAAGCGGGACTCGCGCAGCATCTGGGCGAAGACATCCAGACACCGACGCACCTTGTCCCGATATTTCCGGCGGTCTTCCCGACTGAACACGACGACTGGCACGTCCCTGCCCATATCCGGAATGTCCCACGCCAAGAGCGTTACGGGAACCCCTGGAGATCAGACGAGACGGCGCGCGGTGGCCCAGCGGGAGAGTTCGTGCCGGTTGGAGAGCTGCAACTTGCGGAGTACGGACGACACGTGCGTCTCCACGGTCTTCACCGAGATGAACAGCTCCTTGGCGATCTCCTTGTACGCGTAACCACGCGCGATGAGTCGCAGCACCTCGCGCTCGCGCTGCGTCAGCGAGTCGAGCTCAGGGTCGATCGACGGCGCCTCGGACGAGGAGAACGCGTCGAGCACGAACCCGGCCAGCCTCGGCGAGAACACCGCGTCGCCGTCGGCCACCCGCCTGATGGCGTCGGTGAGCTCGCGCCCGCTGATGTTCTTGGTGACGTACCCGCGCGCGCCGCCGCGGATGACCCCGATGACGTCCTCTGCCGCGTCGGAGACCGACAGCGCGAGGAAGCGCACCTGCGACCCGGACCCGAGCACGCGGCGCAGCACCTCCTGGCCGCCGCCGCCGGGCATGTGCACGTCGAGCAGCACCACGTCGGGCTCCAGCTCGGCGATGGCCTTCACGGCGGACTCGACGTCCTCGGCCTCGCCGATCACCTGGATGGAGTCGCCCAGCTCGGCGCGCACGCCGGAACGGAACAGCCGGTGGTCGTCGACGATCAGTACCTTCGTGGTCATGAGTCCTCCTTCGTCGGACTCATGACCAAGGTCCCGTGCTTATTTGTGCCCTCGCGATGCTCGGTCACGGTTTCTCCACCTTCATCGTCAACATCACTTCCGTCCCCTCGCCCGGCTCCGAACGAACCCTGGCGGCGCCACCGTGGCGTTCCATTCTCCCGATGATGGACTCCCTGATGCCCATCCGGTCGAGCGGAACCTCCTCGAGGTCGAACCCCTTGCCCCGATCCTTCACGAAAATGGTGACTTCTTCACCCTCCACCTCCGCATAGACCGAAATGACCGGGCTCTCAGAGTACTTCTCCGCGTTCACCATGGCCTGACGCGCTGCCCCCAGCATCGCACCCAGGCGCCCCTGCGCGTCGAGTTCGATGTCGCCGACGCAGACGATCTCGATCGGCACGCCGTGCGCGTCCTCCTCCTCTGCCGCGATCCGCTTCACGGCGGCGGCGAGGGTGGCGTCCGCGTCCTGCTTCGGCTGGTACAGCCAGTTACGCAGGTCGCGCTCCTGCGCGCGGGCGAGCCTGGTCACCTCGCGCGGGTCGTTCGCGACGCGCTGGATCAGGGTCAGCGTGTGCAGCACCGAGTCGTGCACCATCGCGGCGACCTCGGCGCGCTCCTCCTGCCTGATGCGCTCACGCCGTTCGAGCTGCAGTTCCTTCCACAGGCCGGCCAGCCACGGCGTGGCGATGACCAGCAGGCCGCCGACGACCACCGCGGTGAACAGCAGACCAGGCCTGGCCTCGCGCAGCTCACCCTGGGCGTAGAGGAAGCCGCCGCCGCCGATCACGACCAGGGCCACGCCGAGCAGCGTGCGCACCCGGTTCTTGCGCATGCCCTTGGTGGCGCCGGTCATCCAGCTCTTGCGCCGGTCGGGGTCGGCCTGCTGCCAGAGGATCAGCGCGCCGATGCCGCCCACGGCGAACGGCAGCATGCCGATCCCGCCCTGGGAGGCCCCGAGCAGCCAGCTGAAGGCGAACAGCGCGACGCCGATCGCCGAGAAGGCGGCGAGCTGGCTCCAGTCGCGCGCCGGTGCCTGACCTTCGTACGGCTTGCGCGGCGTGATCATCCAGAGCACGGCGTACACGACGACGCCGACTCCGTCCACCACGCTGAGCAGCACGAAGGCCAGCCGGATCACCACGGGATCCAGCCGCAACTGGGTGGCGAGGCCCTGGGCCACGCCGCCCACCAGATGCCCCTCCATCGGGCGCATCAGCCGGCGGAAGGGCGCGTCGCCGGTCTCTCGCAAAGTCTTCTGGTCAGCCATAACACCTGCATCGTCACATGGCGGACGCGCTGTCGGCATCAGGGGACAGCCCTGTTCGCCATCTAGGGGTCGGCTCAGGGGTGTCCCGGATGGAGTTCCCACGCAGGCCAGGCCACGATAGGAGGCATGACAGAAGCGCCTCCGGCAGAACCGGCCGCCCCGCCGCGCACCCTTCAGCGCAGCAGCGAGGGCAGGATCCTCATGGGGGTCTGCTCAGGGCTGGGGCGCTACACGGGGATCGACCCCGTCGTCTTCCGCGCCGCCTTCGCGATCCTCGTCCTGGGCTCCGGCATCGGGATCTTCCTCTACATCGCGGCCTTCCTGCTGATGAAGGAGCCGACCGGCCGATCCGGGCTGGTCGAGCAGTGGACGGGCCGCGACTTCGACGCGGACACGGTCATGGCGCTGCTGACCGCGGTGCTGGGCTTCGGCCTGATGATCAACCTGGCGACGGTGTGGCTCGGCACGGGCACGCTGGTCGTCGGCACGCTGCTGGCGATCGCGCTGCTGGCTGCGCACTCCAACGGGGTGGACCTGATGGGGCTGGCGCGCTCGATGCCCGAGCGGCTCAACCGGCGCCGCACGGCCACCGCTCCCCCGCACGTGGCTCCCCCGATGCCCGACTTCTCCGGCTTCAACCCGCCCACTGCCCCCATGGCAGCGGAAAGGCCCACAGCCGCCTTCGCCGCCGAGGCCCCGGCCGCCGCCACCCGCGTCAACGAGACGCTGGACGCCCCCAGGGAAGCGGCCCCCGGGGAGGCTCCCCCCAGGGAGGAGCCCTTCAGGGAGGAGCCTCCCCGGCAGGAGCCCCGCCCGACCAGCTACGCGCACGGCGAGCCGTTCGCCCCCCGCGGCCCGTACCAGCCGCTGGACCCGCGCAAGCGCGCCGGTTACGAGCCGCCCCCGTACGACTCGCCCTACGACCCGGCCCTGTACGGCAGGCCGATCCCCCCGCAGAAGCGGCAGGAGCGGCAGAAGCGCCCGAGGTCGTTCATCGGCGGCATCACCTTCCTACTCGCAGCGATCATTGGAGGGATCGTCGTGGCGGTCCAATCCACCTCTGGATCAGGACTCAGCATGACCGCCGTCGGCGGCGCGATGCTCATCACCATCGGCGCCGGCCTCCTGGTCGCGACGTGGTGGGGCCGCGGCGCCGGCCTGGTCGCCCTCGGCACCCTGGTGGCGCTGGTCGTGGGGTTCGGCCTGATGTTCGGCGGCGTCCCCAGGAAGATCGGCAGCCCCGTCTGGAACCCGACGAGCGTCGCCGAGGCGAGCAAGCGCTACGAGGTCGGCCTCGGCGACGGCAAGCTCGACCTGACCGACCTGGAGATGACCCCGGGCACGAAGGTGACGTTCAACGCGGAGATCTCGGTCGGCGAGCTCCTGGTGATCGTCCCGCCCGACGCGCGGGTCGAGGTGCACGCCAGGAACAAGTTCGGCGACATCAAGATCGACCACTCGGTGACCGGCGGCGCGGATGTCACGGTCAACGAGGTGCTCACCCCCGACGTGCCCCCCAAGGGAGACGTGTCCACCATCGTGCTGAACATCGACGGCGGCATCGGCGACATCGAGGTGCGCCGTGGCGCGTGACCTCGAAGCCCCGCGCCGCGTGCACAGGACGGACTGGATGGCCCTGCTCAGCGGCATCCTGTTCGTCGTGCTCGGCATCCTGCTGGTGACCGGCGCGCTCACCGAATGGCTGGTCCTGATCCCGGTCGTGGTGGTCGGGCTCGCCTTCGCCGGCTTCGTCGCGATCATCGCCAGGGTGTTCCGCGGGAAAGAGCACTAGAGATAGCACCTTGACCGGCGTAAGTACCGGCGTACGTTGGGCTTTGTCCACCTTTCCTCCGCTAACTGGGAGGACGTATGCCCCGAATCGCCGTCACCGTCGACGGAATCCGCTACGAGGAGGATGTCGAGCCGCGGCTCCTCCTCGTTCACCTACTACGCGAGCGGCTGGGCAAGACAGGCACTCCGGTCGGCTGCGACACCAGCAACTGCGGCGCCTGCACCGTGATGCTCGACGGCAAGAGCGTGAAGAGCTGCTCCGTGCTCGCCGTACAAGCTGACGGGTGCGACGTCGTCACCATCGAGGGCCTGGGCGCCAACGGCGCCCTCCATCCCATGCAGCAGGCCTTCCACGAGGAGCACGCGCTCCAGTGCGGCTACTGCACCCCCGGCATGGTGATGGCCGCGATCGACCTGCTCAGAACAGATCCCGATCCTTCTGAAGAAGCCATCAGAGACGGCCTCGAAGGCAACCTGTGCAGGTGCACGGGCTACTGCAACATCGTCAGGGCGGTACGGCGGGGCGCCCAGAACATGGGCCAGGCGGTGAAGACGACATGACGGAGCAACTGGAGGTCGGCAGGGCGCGCAAGCGCAAGGAGGACGCCCGGCTGCTCACCGGCAGGACCAACTGGACCGACAACATCCAGCTCCCTGGCCTGCTGCACGTCGCCTACCTGCGCAGCCCGATGGCGCACGCCAGGATCACCAGCGTCGACGTGTCAGGCGCCAAGGGCCTGCCCGGCGTGGTCGCCGTCTTCAGCGGGCAGGACTTCGCCGACGAGCAGGGCAGCCTGCCGTGCGCGTGGCCGGTCAGCGAGGACATCGTCATTCCAGACCACCCGCCGATGGCCGTGTCCGAGGTGCGGTACGTCGGCGAGGCCGTGGCCTGCGTGGTCGCGACCGACCGGTACAAGGCGGCGGACGCCCTCGACGCGATCGAGGTCGAGTACGACCCGCTGCCCGCCGTCCTGGACATGAACGACGCGCTGGCCGACGGCAGCCCGAAGGTCCACGAAGCGGGCAACCAGGCGTTCACCTGGAAGTTCGCCCAGGGCGACATCGAGGCGGCGATGCGCGACGCGCCCGTCGTCATCGACAGGACCTACATCCAGCAACGCCTGATCCCCACCGCGATGGAGCCGCGCTCCGTCGTCGCCACCACCGACGGCGAGTCGTTCACGCTGTGGTCGGCCACGCAGATCCCGCACGTCCTGCGGGTGATGCTGGCGCTGACCACGGGCATCGCCGAGCACAAGCTGCGGGTGATCGCCCCCGACGTCGGCGGCGGGTTCGGCTCCAAGCTCCAGGTCACCGCGGAAGAGGTGCTGGCGCTGCTGCTGACCCGCAGGCTGGGCAAGCCGGTCAAATGGACGGAGTCGCGCTCCGAGGGCAACCTGACCGCGCACCACGGCCGCGACCAGATCCAGCACATCACGCTGGCCTGCGAGGCCGACGGACGTATACGCGGGCTGAAGGTGGACCTGCTGGCCGACATGGGCGCCTACCTCATGCTGGTCACGCCGGGCGTGCCGCTGCTGGGCGCGTTCATGTACAACTCGATCTACAAGATGGACGCGCTCGACTTCGGCTGCACCGGCGTGTTCACCACCAAGATGCCCACCGACGCCTACCGCGGCGCGGGCCGTCCTGAGGCGACCTACGCCATCGAGCGCGTCATGGACGAGCTGGCCGCCGAGCTGGGGCTCGACCCCCTGGAGGTACGGCGGCGCAACTGGATCAGGCACGAGGAGTTCCCCTACACCACGATCGCCGGGCTCACCTACGACTCGGGCAACTACGAGGCGGCGACCGACCGGGCGATGGCGCTGTTCGGCTACGACAAGCTCCGCGCGGAACAGGCCGACCGGCGCGACCGGGGCGATCCCGTCCAGCTGGGGATCGGCGTCAGCACGTACACGGAAATGTGCGGTCTGGCACCGAGCAGGGTCCTGGGCAGCCTCGCCTACGGCGCGGGCGGCTGGGAGCACAGCTCCATCCGCATGCTGCCCACCGGCAAGGTCGAGGTCGTCACGGGCAGCTCGCCACACGGGCAGGGACACGAGACGGCGTGGAGCCAGATCGTGGCCGACGCGCTCGGCGTGCCGTTCGAGGACGTCTCCGTGCTGCACGGCGACACCGCGATCTCGCACAAGGGCATGGACACCTACGGCTCGCGCTCGCTGGTCGTGGGCGGCATGGCCGTACTGGCCGCGTGCGAGAAGGTCAAGGACAAGGCCAGGAAGCTGGCCGCGCACGCGATGGAGTGCTCCCCCGACGACGTCGAGTTCGACAGGGGCGCCTTCAAGGTCAGGGGCACCGAGACCCAGAAGACCATCCAGGAGCTGGCGCTGGCCGCCTTCGCCGCGCACGACCTGCCGGACGGGGTGGAGGCCAGGCTCGACGCCGACGCCACGTTCGACCCGGAGAACTTCTCCTTCCCGCACGGCACCCACCTGTGCGCGATCGAGGTGGACACCGAGACCGGCATGTCGAAGATCCGCTCCTATGTCGCCGTCGACGACGTCGGCAGGGTCGTCAACCCGCTGATCGTCGAGGGCCAGGTGCACGGCGGGCTCGCCCAGGGCATCGCGCAGGCCCTGTACGAGGAGGCCGTCTACGACGCGGAGGGCAACCTGCTCACCACGACGATGGCCGACTACCTGCTGCCGTCGGCCGCCGACCTGCCCGACTTCGTGACGGACAGGACGGAGTCCCCCGCGACGTCCAACCCGCTGGGCGTCAAGGGCGTCGGCGAGGCGGGCACGATCGCCTCCACCCCGGCCGTGGTCAACGCCATCGTGGACGCGCTGCGCCCGCGCGGCATCCACGACATCCAGATGCCCTGCACGCCGGAGCGAGTTTGGAGGGCACTGCAATGATCCCGGCGTCCTTCGACTACATCAGACCGCAGTCGCTCAACGAGGCCTGCCAGGCGCTCTCCGGCGACGACGACGCCAAGGTCATCGCGGGCGGCCAGTCGCTGATCCCGCTGCTGCGGCTGCGCCTGGCCTACCCGTCCGTGCTCGTCGACGTCGGGCGCCTGCCCGAGCTGTCCGGCGTGCACGACAGGGGTGACCACGTCTTCATCGGCGCGATGGCCACGCACGACGAGGTGATCAGGTCGCGCGTGGTCAACAACGACGTCCCGCTCGTGGCGTTCGCCGCCGCGACCGTGGCCGACCCGGCCGTACGGCACCGCGGCACGTTCGGCGGCTCCCTGGCGCACGCCGATCCGGCGGGCGACCTGCCCGCCGTCGTGCTGGCGCTGGACGGCGTCTTCGTGGTCAGGTCGGCGGACGGCGAGCGGGAGATCCCCGCCGCCGACTTCTTCGCCGACTACCTGGAGTCGACCATGGAGGCGGGCGAGATCCTGGTCGGCGTGAAGATCCCCAAGCTCGGCCAGGGCTGGGGGTTCCACTACGAGAAGTTCCACAGGACCGCGCAGGCCTGGGCGATCGTCGGCGTGGCCGCCGCGGTCCGCCGGTCCAACGGCGCGATCCAAGAGGCGCGGATCGGCCTGACGAACATGGGGCCGACCCCCGTGCGCGCCAGGGCGGTCGAGGCCGCGCTGCAGGGTGTGGAGCTCGGCGACGCGGTGCGTACGGCGTGCCAGGCGGCGGACGCGGATACCTCCCCGCCCGCCGACCTGCACGCGCAGCCCGACTACCGCAGGCACCTGGCCCGGGTGCTCACGCACCGGGCGATCCTGGCGGCGGCCGGAACGCCCTGACCACCGAGGGAGGCGCTCGCTCGCGCGGGTGCCTCCCTCCGGCGTAGTGTCGTAGACAGAAGGAGCGGATCGATGGCGATGCGGTTCGAGCACGAGTTCTCCGTCCCCGTCCCGGTCGAGCAGGCGTGGGCGGCGCTGCTCGACGTCGAGCGCGTGGCGCCCTGCCTGCCCGGCGCGACGCTCGACATCGTCGAGGGGGACGAGTTCACCGGCAGGATGAAGGTCAAGGTCGGTCCGATCACCGTCACCTACCGCGGCACGGCCGGGTTCGAGGACGTCGACAAGGACACCTACTCGCTCAAGCTCAAGGCGTCCGGCCGCGAGGCCAGGGGCTCGGGCACGGCGGAGGCGACGGTCGCGGCGGCGCTCGCCGCCGAGGACGACGGCGGCACCAGGGTCAGGGTCGAGACGACGTTCAACGTCACGGGACGGCCGGCGCAGTTCGGCAGGGGCGTGATGTTCGAGGTGGGCGGCAAGCTCATCGACAGGTTCGCGGTCAATCTGGCCGAGCTGCTCGCCGAGGAGCCCCAGGAGACGGAGAGGCATCTCGCCGCGGTTCCTGAACCCGCGGCCGACAACCATCCCGTCGGCACGCTGCGCACCTCGCGCACCCCTGACGAGGAGGCGCTCGACCTCATGGAGATCGCGGGCGCGCCGATACTCAAGCGCGCCGCCCCGATCGTCGGCGCGCTAGCACTGCTGGCGCTCCTTGTGTGGGTCATCCGGCGGATGCTGCGGTAATAATCCCACCAAGTCCGGACACATCCCCCGAAGACGGGGAATGCCTCCTGACATGCCGCGATGCACCGTTGTCGTCATCACCTTCAACGACGCCACCAGACTGCCCAGAGCGGTCCGGTCGGTACTCGGCCAGACCCTGCGCGACCTCGAGGTCGTCATAGTTGACGACGCCTCGACGGACGGCACCGAGCGGGTGGCCGCCGAGCTCGTTCGCGCCGACCCGCGCGTGCACTACCTGCGCCGCGAGCGCAACAGCGGCGGCTGCGGCGCGCCGCGCAACGACGGCATCGACGCGGCGGTCTCGCCGTACATCATGTTCCTGGACAGCGACGACGAGCTGCCCAGGCACGCGTGCAAGAGCCTGCTGACCGAGATCGAGCGCACCGGCGCCGAGTTCGTCTCCGGCCAGATCTCCCGGCTGTACGAGGAGACCGGCAGGCTGGAGCGCTACTACCCGTGGCTGTTCGCGGGGCGCCGGGTGGTCGAGGGCATCCGCGAGGAGCCCGAGCTCTTCCTGGACGGCTTCGCCACCAACAAGCTGTTCAGCGTGGACTTCCTGCGCAGGCACGTGCTGCGCTTCCCCGAGGACATCCACTACGAGGACCACGTCTTCAGCGCCGAGCTCTACGCGGCCGCCACCCGCTTCGCCGTCGTGCCGTGGGTGGTCTACCACTGGTACCGCGCGCCGGAGGACACCTCGATCTCGCTGAGCATCAAGGAGATGGCCAACGTGCGCCACCGCGTGGCCGCCGCCGAGATCAGCGACCGGATCCTGCGCGACCACGGCATGGGCGACCTGGTGCCCGACCGCCAGCACCGCTTCCTGCGCCAGGACCTGCGCGTCTACCTGAACCCGCTGCCCGGCCGCGACCTGGTGTGGGCCAAGGAGTTCGCCTCGGTCGCCAGGCCGTACCTGGAGCAGATCCCCGCCGAGGTGATCGACCGCACCGAGCCCATGGTCAAGGTCTGCTGCCACCTGATCCTCGACGAGCGCATCGACGACCTGCTCGTGGCGGCCCGCTCGCTGTCCGGGCCCAAGGCGCCGCCGCGCGCGGCGCTGCAGCACGAAGGGCGCACCTACTGGGGCACCACGCTCGACCCTGGCATGGACATCACCGCGCTGCACCTGGCCGAGCTGCCCTACACCGCCAGCAGGCTGCGCCACGAGATCACCGAGATCGCGGCGGACGGCGAGGCGGTCACGATGACTGTGCACACCTACGACCCGTTCTGCGCGCTGCCCCCCGAGTGGAAGGCCACCTTCAGGTACGGCTCGCGGCGCATCCCCATCACCCCCAAACCGGCCGGCGAGGGCGGCTACATCAGCGAGATCACCTTCGTCCCGACGGCCAAGTGCGACCCGCGCATCGGCTTCACCAGGAGCTCGGACGGACACACGACGACCGACCGGCTGCTGGTCGACCCGAACCTGGAGCCGCTGGTGCTGGACAGCGGGGTTGTCGTGAAGGCCGAGGGCACCTCGGCGTTCCTGCGGGTGACCGTACCGGCGGCCAGGCCGTCCCTGCTCAGGCAGCTCAAGCGCAAGGTGATCGCCAGGCTGAGCACGCCGGAGCTGAAGCTGAAGGTGTACAAGGCGCTGATCAGGGTCGTGCCGCAGCGCAGGAACCTGGCGCTGTTCGAGGCCGACTGCGGCAAGGGCTACACCGGCAGCCCGCGCGCGATCTACGAGGAGCTGCGCCGGCGCGACCTGGACGTCGACGTGGTCTGGTCGGTGGCCAGGCGCAGGTCCGACTTCCCCGCCGACGCCGGGAAGGTGCGCCGGTCGAGCTGGCGCTACATCTGGACGATGGCCCGCGCCGGCATCTGGGTGGACAGCCACGGCTTCCCGCTCGACTACCCCAAGCCGCCGCGCACCCGCTACCTGCAGACCTGGCACGGGCAGGGCATCAAGTCGATCGGCTTCGACGCGCCCGACCTGCGCTCCGACTTCGCCCAGCCGCGCGAGCAGTGGCGCAGGGCGATCGCCAGGTGGGACGCGCTGATCTCGCCGGGACCCGAGTTCGAGCGCACCTTCGTCCGCGCCAACAACTTCTCCGGACCGCTCCTGCGGTACGGCACGCCGCGCTGCGACGCGCTCGTCCGCGGATCCGAGGCCGAGGGCGTGCGCGAGCGGCTGGAGATCCCGCCCGACCGCAAGATCCTGCTCTACGCGCCCACCTACCGCGACACGGCCAAGGGGTCGGGCAAGTCGGTGCGCGCCGACCTGCGGCTGATGGCCGAGGCGCTGTCCGACGAGTGGGTGCTGATCCTGCGCACGCACCCGGTGGAACGGTACAAGGTGCCGCAGGACGTCAGGCACTTCGTCCGCCCGGCCGGGTCCTATCCGGAGATCAACGACCTCATGCTGGTCTCGGACGCGCTGATGACCGACTACTCCTCGGTGAGCAGCGACTACGCGGTCACCGGCAAGCCGATGCTCTTCTACATCGACGACTGGGACGAGTACCGGCTCAACGAGCGCGGCGTCTACCACGACCTGCCCGCGATCGCCCCTGGCCCGTGCGTCACGACGACCGAGGACCTGGTCGACTGCATCGCGAACCTGCCCGCCGTACACGCCTCGTTCGCCGAGAAGTACGCGGCCTTCCGCGAGCTGTGGTGCTCGCAGGAGCGCGGCAACGCCTCGGCCCGGGTGGTCGAGGACTTCTTCGCCGTGCCGCTGACCGTCCACGAACCGGCCTCGAACTTCCTGTGGGGTGCACCGTGACCGTTGTCTTCGCCTGCGTCGACGCCGACACGCTCGGCGGCATCCAGCAGGTCACCCACACCCTGGCCCAGGGCATGGCGGAGCGCGGGCACGAGGTGCACGTGGTCGGGCTCGACCCGACGGCCGCGCCGTTCACCTATGTCGAGGACCCGCTGTACGGCAGGCTCTCCCCCAAGCGGCTCGACGCGCTGTCCGACGGGTTCATCGTCATGACCTCGCCCGGTGTGGTCACCAGGCTGGCGGGCATGTACGGCGAGCTGCGCCCGATCGGCCAGTACCACGGCTCCTACCAGCACGCCCGCGGCTGCGCCCACCTCGGCTCGATCCGCAAGAACTACGGCGCGCTGGACCAGGCGGTGTTCCTCAGCGAGGACGACGCCTGGCTCTTCTCCGAGCACGCGCTGCTGCCCAACACGTGGGCGCTGCCGAACCCGCTGGCGACCTGGCCGTCGACGGTGTCTTCCCTGGAGACCCCGCGCGTGCTCGGCGTGGGGCGGCTGGAGGGGGTCAAGCGCTTCGACCGGCTGATCAGCGCGTTCGCCCTGGCCAGCGCGCCGCCGTGGGAGCTGCACCTGCTGGGCGACGGGGCGGAGCTGGGGCGGCTGCAGTCGCACGCGGCGCGGCTCGGGGTGGCCGACCGGGTGGTGTTCCGCGGCCGGGTCCCGGTATCGGAGATGTCAGCCGAGTACGCCTCGGCGGCTCTCCTGGGGTTGTCGAGCGAGCACGAGGGGCTGCCGCTGGTGCTCGTCGAGGCGGCCGCGCACGGGGTGCCGTCGGTGGCGTTCGACGTGTCGGGCGGCGTGCGGTCCGTCGGGCCCGTCCTGGTGCCGCCGGGCGACGTGGAGGCCTTCTCCTTGGAGATGGGCCGCCTCATGGGCTCTACAGAGGAGCGGCGGCGCCTGGGCGCCGCCGCTCGGTCACGCGTGGAGGTGTTCCGCCTGTCGAACGTGCTCGACCGGTGGGACGAGCTCTTCGCTCACATCACGCGCTGAGGCAGGTCGGCCGACGTCGCCCGCTGCTGCGGGAACCCGGCCAGCGTCTGCTGCCCCTTGGTCAGCAGCGCGGCGACCGGGCTCGGCTCGCGCAACCTGTTCAGCCGGTCGCGCATCCCCTTGCGCTTCCTGGCGGCCTTCCTGCGCTGCATCGTCTTCTGGAAGGCGATCACGTGCTCCCTGGCCGCCTTCGGCGCGCCGCTCAGCTCGTAGCCGTGCGACTCCAGCCGCTCGGCCAGCATCTGCTCGGTGAGCGAGATCTCCCAGTCGTCCAGCCGCTTGGCCCAGCTGCCCACCCGCGACCTGGTGACCTCGCTGTGGGTGTTGCTGTGCCAGACCTTGTGCAGCGGCACGGCCACGCTGGCCGCCTCGCGCGGCGAGACCATGGCCGGGTCGTAGTCCTCTTCGAGGAAGTGGCAGAGCTTCTTCAGCTCCGTCTCGGTGTCGTCGGTGAGGTCCTCGTACCGCAGCTCGTAGTAGCTGTCCTCGGGCATCGTCTTGGACAGCCTGCGCCCGGCGTCGATGGCCTCCGCCCAGGTCGAGGCGGCGTGGAAGGAGTCCAGGGTGTACCAGGGCATCTCCTTCAGCGACGCCACGCAGTCGCGGCCGTCCCTGATCAGGTGCACGAACTGGGCGTCGGGGAACAGGCGCGTGAGCAGGTCGACCTGCTTGACGTAGCTCGGCCGCTTGTCGCCCCAGCGGGCCTTGCCGAAGCGCTCGGCGTACATCTTGAACGCGGTGCCGATCACCGAGCCGAGGCTGCCGGGGCCCTCGGCCGCCTGCCGTACGAACTCCTGCCTGTCGATCCCCAGCTCGCGGAACTTCGTGCTGCGGTCGGTCGAGATCCACTCGGCCAGGGAACGACGGCGGTCGGCCAGGCGCATGTCACCGAACACGCGCCGCTTGTAATAAGCGGGAACCAGGAAGCGGGTCTCCGGAGCGACCGCGATCCGCGGGTGCGAGTGCAGCATGAGCTGCAGCATCGTGGTGCCCGAACGTGGACAGCCGATGACGAACACTGGCCGATCTGACATGTGGTTCTAACCCCCGATAAGCACGTGGCTCTTCTGCGGAACCGCCGTCGCCCGGCGGGTGAAGAGCCACATCCGATACACGACGAAGATCTCGTTGACGAGCAGCAGCGCGCTGGCTGCCACCGAGACGGGAATGAGCGCTGCCGCGCCGATCAGCGGGGCGATGACGAACACCGCCGCGTGGAACTCGATGCCGCTGATGAGGTGCGACCTGACCCTGCGCCGGGCCAGGAATCCGTTGAGCCTTCTGAAGAAGGACGGCCGGTTTCTCGGAGCTCTCTCCTCCTGTGAGATGGTTTCCCGCACCACCTCGCGCACGCGCTTCATCTGCGGCGCGTTCACGTACCTGAACAGGTCGAGCACCGCCACAGCCGCGCCCAGCAGGACGTAGGCCACGTCGCCCGTGAGCACGTACTGCCCGTAGGCCAGGCCGGCGGCGCAGAAGACCACCCTGATCCGGTCGCCCACATAGTCGAGCCAGAGCCCGAACGGCGTCCCCGTGCCCTTCAACCGCGCGATCTTGCCGTCGACACAGTCGATCATGAAGCTCAGGTAGAACAGCACCGCCCCGGCCACCAGGCCGTCCGTGGCGAAGCACGCCGCCGACAGCGCACCCAGGAACAGCGAGAACGCCGTCAGCGCGTTGGGCGTGACCCGCGTGTGGTTGGCCAGGACCAGCGCCACCCGGCACGCCAGCGGGTCGACGAAGTACACCGTCCACCACGAGTCGCGCGGCTTGCGGGTGGCCAGGACGTCGGCGAGCGAGTATCCGCCCATTCAGCCCACCTTCATCGGCACGCGCTGCCCGCTGGTCAGCATCGCCGCCACGGGACCGGGCTCGCGCACCCGGTTGATCCGGTCGCGGAACTGCTTGCGCAGCCTGCTGAGCGAGCGCTTGCGCGCCGTCTGCCGGAACGCGGCGACATGCGCCTTGTCCGCCTCTCCCGCCATTCCGGTCAGCTCGTACCCGTTGGCCTCCAGGCGCTCGCCCAGGACCTCCTCGCACAGTGCGATCTCCCACGGTTCCAACCTGTTCGCCCAGCTACCGACCCGTGCCCTGGTGACCTCGCCGTGCGTGTTGCTGTGCCAGACCTTGTGCAGCGGTACGGCGACGCCGGCCGCCTCGCGCGGCGAGCACATGGCGGGGTCGAAGTCCTCGCCCAGGAAGTGGCAGAGCTTCTTCATCTCCGTGGACGGGTCGTCGGTGACGTCCTCGTAGCGGAGCTCGTAGTAGCTGTGCTCCGGGAGCGACTTCCTGAGCTTGGCGCCCGCGTCCATCGCCTCGGCCCAGGCGGAGACCGCGTGGAAGGAGTCGAGGGTGTACCAGGGCATCTCCTTGAGACTCGACACGCAGTCGCGGCCGTCCCTGATGAGGTGGACGAACTGGGCGTCGGGGAAAAGCCTGGAGAGCATGTCGACCTTGCGGACGTAGCTGGGACGCTTGTCACCCCAGCGGGCCTTGCCGAAGCGGTCGGCGTACATGCGGAACGCGGTGCCGATCACCGACCCGAGACTCGCGGGGGCCTGCGTGGCCTGCCGTACGAAGTCGTGCTTGTCGAGGCCCAGGTCACGAAATTTCGTGCTCTTGTCGTACGCGATCCATTCGGCGAGCTTCCGCCGGTTCTGCGGGTCGCGCATGTCCCCGTGCACGCGCCGCCTGCTGTAGGCCGCCTCGAGGAACCGCGTCTCCGGCGGAACCGCCATCCTCGGGTGCGAGTGCAACATGAGCTGCAGCATCGTGGTGCCGGAGCGTGCACATCCGACAACGAATACCGGCCGATCCGACATGTGTTCTACCCCCCGTTACTCTCCAACACGAACGGCTGCGCGTCTGGCTGACGGGCCCGCCTCCCTGTTGCGAACGAATCTGGCCGAACGGGCGGAGGATGCCCCCGCATCCTCCGATCGCACGGTCACGAGGCTCCGGAACAGGTCCTCGCGGATCCAGCATGGACACCGAGAGTTCCAACACGATTACTCTCTGGAACTAATGGAGAATGTCCATGCCTCTTCTTGACCTTCAATTACCTGCGGCCCGCGATCGCGCCGCCGGCGGCGGCTGATCATCGCCGGACCATGAGGACCTGTGCTTTGCGGTCGGGATCCGCAAACTTTCCCGAAAGCCGCCTGAGTCCTGCGAGCCCGCTGTGCCTTGATGTGAGTGATCGGTTCGCCCAGAGGAGCTCCTATGCCAGAACCACCTCACGCCGAGGTCATCGAGGTTTGGCCGCGCGATCGAGCCATCCGCATCGTCGGCAGCCTGCCGCCCACGGCCGGCGCGCCGGCCAAGGGATGGCGGCTGCAGGTGAGCTGCCGTCCGGGCCAGCGATACGCCTGGCTGCGAAGGAAGCGCAAATACCCCGTCACCGTCACCGGCGACCGCTTCGACGTGGTGGTTCCGCTCGAGTCGCTCCCCATCCCGTCGCGGATGCGCCCGGTCGAGTCGTGGGACCTCCACCTGCGCCTCCCGCGGCACGCGCCCTTCAGGCTGGGCGCGCACGAGGACGGGATAGAGAACAAGGAGAAGATCATCACCTTCCCCCCGCAGAAGAGGGGCGAGGCCACGGTCCGGCCGCTCTTCGTCACAGGAAACCATCTGATCATCCGCTGCCGCCTGAGGGGCGGCCGATGAGGATCACCTACCTGCTGCTCACGGCGTACGGCATGGGCGGCACCGTCCGCACCGTGCTCAGCCAGGCGAACACCATGGCAGAGAACGGGCACGACGTCGAGGTCGTCAGCGTCTGCAGGACCCGCCGGGTGCCCCACTTCCAGATCAGCCCCAAGGTCCGCGTGCGCCGGCTGATGGAGACCTCGCTCGCCGAGCCCGACGTGTCGCCCGTGCTGGCCGAGAAGCTCATCCCGTTCCTCCGCGAGGAGCGCGACGGCATCCTCGTCAGCACCCGCCCCTCGATCGGCCTGCTCGTCGCCGAGCACACCACCTCGGACGTCATCAAGGTCACCCAGGAGCACACCCCGCTCTTCTCGCGGAGGGACGAGATCCAGGAGGCCATCGCCCGCACGTACGGGGCCTTCGACGCCATCGTCACGCTCACCGACGAGGACGGCGCCGCCTACGCCCGCTGGTTCGACACCGTGACGAGCATCCCCAACGCCGTCCACACCACGGACGTCCCGAAGACCGATCACCAGAGCAAGACCATCATCACGGCGGGACGGCTGGTCGGCGTCAAGGGCTACCCGCTGCTGCTGCGCGCCTTCAAGCAGGTCGTCGCCCGCCACCCCGACTGGCGGCTGCGGATCTACGGCAACGGCTGGCAGCAGGAACGGCTACGCCGGATCGTCGTGCGCAACCACCTCTACAACCACGCGTACGTGCTGCCCTCGACCACCGACCTCGACGCCGAGCTGGCCAGGTCCGCGATCTTCGCGATGAGCTCGCGGTCCGAGGGCTTCCCGATGGTGTTGCTCGAAGCGATCAACTGCGGGCTGCCGGTGGCCAGCTTCGACTGCCCGGTCGGTCCCCGGGCGATCGTCACCCATGGGCACGACGGGCTGCTCGTCGCGCCCGGCGACGTCGACGCGCTGGCACAGGCGCTGATCCAGCTGATCGAGGACGAGCCGCTCAGGCGCCGCATGGGCGCCAACGCGCTGGCCACGGCCGCCCAGTACGCGCCCGAGGCGATCCACCCGCGCTGGGAGCGGCTCTTCGAGGACCTCACCGCGCGCAGGCACGCCGACCCGACCACTCGTACGCAGGAGGATTCTTCATGCGCCTCGCACTAGCGTGGATGATCGTCGCCGCATACCCCGTCATGGTGCTCACCGGCCTGTGGCCGTCGCCGTGGCTGTTCGCCCCGGCCATCGCGCTCACCTACGCGGGCGAGATCGCCATCCAGCAGGCGGTGCCGCGCATCGGGCAGACGCTGGCCAGATGCCACCTCAAGGCCGGGTTGCGTTCGCGGATCAGGGAGCTGGCCGCGTTCCTGCTGCTCATCCAGGCGGGGCAGGCGGAGTCACCCTGGTTCGCCCCGCTGGCTGCCGGGCTGCTGGTCGTCCACTGGCTGTGGGCGGCGCAGACCGACCGGGCGCTGGCCCTGCTGAAGCGGCACAGGGAGATGGCGCCGGTCGAGACGCTCAACATCGACCTGCCGCCGCTCGGGCCCATCGCCGACCCGCCGGCGATCCTCACCCACGAGCGCGGCAAGCTGCGCCGCCGCCTGGAGATGCTCCTCGTCGGCTCGATCACCGTCGCCGTCCTGCTCGGCTCCACCTGGCTCGCGGCCGTCGCCGTGGCCGCCGTCCTGCTCCTGGAGACGGCCGGGATCGTCGCGCTCTCCCTCCACCTGCGCAGGATCGCCGGGATCGACGGGCGCGACCTCGTCCCCATGGTCGACGAGGCAGTGTCGCGCTACAACCCGCAGGTCATCGTCTACTTCTCCGGCTCCACCACCTCGGCCTACCAGGTCAACATGTGGCTGAGCACGCTGGAGCGGGTCGACGCCCGGGTGGTCGCCGTCCTGCGCGAGCGCAGGGTCTTCCAGCGGCTGGCGCCCACGTCGCTGCCCGTCGTGTGCTCGCCTGGCTCGGTCGACACCATGAGCTTCAGCTGGATGAACACGGCCAAGGTCGCGCTGTTCCCGGCCAACGCCGGCAAGAACATCCACATGCTGCGGGTCGCCGGGGTCACGAGCGTCTTCATCGGGCACGGCGACAGCGACAAGGAAGCGTCGTTCAACCCCTACTCCAAGGTCTACGACGAGATCTGGGTCGCCGGGCAGGCAGGGCGGGACAGGTACCTGCGCGCCCAGGTCGGCGTCCAGGACTCCCAGATCGTCGAGGTGGGCAGGCCGCAGCTCGACACCATCAGCTCCCTCCGCACCCGCCGGCCGTACAGCACGGTGCTCTACGCGCCGACCTGGGAGGGCTGGAGCGAGGACCTGCAGCACACCTCGATCATCGGCATGGGGCCGAAGCTCGTGCGCGCGCTGCTCCGCGAGAACGTGCGGGTCATCTACAAGCCGCACCCGCTGACCGGCGAGCGCGACTCGGCGGCGCGGCTGGCGCACGCGAGGATCGTGCGGATGATCGAGCGCGCGGACACGTCGGGCAGGCCGTACGAGCACCTGGTCGTGGACGGGCCTGAGCCACACCTGTACGACTGCTTCAACGAGGCCGACCTGCTGGTCAGCGACATCTCCAGCGTCATCGCCGACTTCATCGCCAGCGGCAAGCCGTACGCCGTGACCAACGTGGCCGACCGGCCGGCCGGCGAGTTCCGCGACCGCTACCCGACGACGCAGGCCGCCTACCTGATCGGCCCGGCGCTCGGCGGCCTGCCCGAGGCGCTCGCCGCCGCTCAGGACGAGCACGACGCGATGGCCGCGGAGCGGCTCAGGGTCAAGACCTACCTGCTGGGGCCGGACGAGCCGGACGCGTTCACCCGGTTCAACGACGCGATCAACAGGCTCGTCGGAGACGACGCGACCGTCGGGCGCGAGATGCCGGTGGGCGTCGGAGGTTAGCCTCAAGCACCGCATGGCATGCGTTTGGCAAAGAGAAAGGACACCCCGGTGACGCGCCCATAGAGTCGCGCCACCTGCGAACAAGGGGGGTCCATCTTGGACGGAAAACGAGCGCGGACCGTCGCGGTCGTGCTGGCCGGCGGGGTCGGCCAGCGGGTGGGGCTGAACACGCCGAAGCAGTTGCTGAAGATCGCCGGCAAGACGATCCTGGAGCACACGCTCGGGGTGTTCAGCGCCCACTGCGACATCGACGAGATCATCCTGCTGATGGCTCCCGGCTTCGTCGAGGACGCGGCGGCCCTCGTGGAGAAGAACGGCTTCCACAAGGTGAGCCGCGTCCTCGAGGGCGGCGCGAGCCGTACGGACACCACCTGGCGGGCCATCCAGGCGCTCGGCCAGGACGAGTGTGACGTCCTCTTCCACGACGCGGTGCGCCCGCTGGTCGAGCCGCGCATCATCACCGAGTGCGTCGAGGCGCTGCGCACCTACTCCGCCGTCGACGTGGCGATCCCGAGCGCCGACACCATCGTCGTGGCCGTCCCGCTGCCGCGCGGCGAGGTGATCCGCGACATCCCCGACCGCTCAGGTCTGCGGCGCGGGCAGACGCCGCAGTGTTTCCGCCTGTCGGTGATCCGCGCGGCCTACGAGCGGGCGTTCGCCGACCCCGACTTCGAGCGGCGCCCGCCCACCGACGACTGCGGCGTGGTCCTGCGCTACCTGCCCGACGTGCCGATCTACATCGTGCCGGGCAGCGAGCACAACATGAAGGTCACCCACCCGGTCGACGTCTACCTGGCGGACAAGCTGTTCCAGCTGGCGGCCGCCACCGCGCCGCACTCGTCGCCGCAGAGCCGCAACACCGCCATGGCGGGCAGGACCATGGTGGTGTTCGGCGGCAGCTACGGCATCGGCGCCGACGTCGTCGAGCTGGCCCGCCAGTGCGGCGCCTCGGTCTTCTCCTACTCCAGGTCCCAGACCGGAACCAGGGTCGAGGACGCCGACGCGGTGGAGGAGGCGCTCGCCTCGGCCTACGCGGCCACCGGGCGCATCGACTACGTGGTGAACACCGCGGCGGTCCTGCACGTGGGCGAGCTCGCCGACGTGAGCAGGAGCACGGTGACCGAGTCCGTCTCCGTCAACCTGCTCGGACCGGTCAACATCGCCCGCTCGGCCTTCCAGTACCTCGCCAAGACGCAGGGGCACCTGCTCCTGTACACCTCGTCGTCGTACACGCGCGGACGCGCCAACTACAGCCTCTACTCCGCCACCAAGGCGGCCGCGGTGAACCTCACCCAGGCTCTGGCCGACGAGTGGACCAAGTACGGCATCCAGGTCAACTGCGTGAACCCGGAGCGCACCGCCACCCCGATGCGGGTGCGCGCCTTCGGCGACGAGCCGGCCTCCACGCTGCTGTCCTCGGAGCAGGTCGCCCAGACCAGCGTCGACGTGCTCGTCTCGGCGCTGACCGGCCAGGTCGTCGACGTACGGCTGAACGCCTGAGCAACGCCAAAGGGGCCGGGGGTCTCCCCCGGCCCCTTTGGCGTTGGCGGTCTTCAGACCTTGAGCGCCGGCTGCGGGTTCTTCTCCGACGGCGCGAACAGGTGCCTGCCGAAGTAGACGGAGATCTCCTGCTGGCGCTCGACCGACGGCGTGAACAGGACGTAACGCTTGCGCGGGCCTCCCGCCTTCGTCGTCGCGACCTCCGGCAGGCGGAAGTCGACGTACACGTCGTTCTTGCGCGCGATGTGCGCCAGGGCCCTCGGCGAGTAGTACGAGGTGTGGCCCTTGATGAAGAGGTAGTCGTGGTTGTTGGCGTCGCGGCCGCTGTTGATGTTCGTCGAGCACACGACCAGCCCGTCGTCCTTGACGTACGACAGGGTCTTGGCGAAGTCGTTCGGCGGGTCGGTGAAGTGCTCGACCACCTCGCAAGCGATCACGATGTCGAACCGCTCGCTCACCGGCGAGTTGAGGTCCACCCACTCGACGTCGTCCACCAGCTTCATGAGGTCGGCGACCGCCACCTTGCGCACGTTCTTGAGCTTGGCGATCCAGCGGTAGTCGACGCTGCGGCCCGGCCCGCAGATGAGGACGGTCAGCTCGCCCCTGCCCATGATCTCGGCCGCCATCTTGGCCATGTGGTACTCGCGGCCCGGCGCCTCGTCCGAGCCCACCCGCGGGGTGTTGCCCAGCTGCGTGAGGGAGGTGAACTTGCTGTAGTCCTTGACGTTCGCCGGCGCGGCGATGTGCTCGCAACGACGGCACATGAGGACGCTCTGGGTCTTGTTCAGCCGCGCGTGGGACACGGTCTCCCAGGCGACCTTCTTGGACCCGCACGCGTAGCAACGGTCGACCCTGACCGTGTTGACGGGCGGGCGCCGCCCGATGAGCGCCTTGGCGGCGCGTCCGCGGCGAACCAGCCCCCTACGTACCTTCCGAAGAAGAATCATGCGACGAATACTGCCGGAGCCTGTACTCCCAGGGCCCCACCTGACCTGCTGTTACATCAACCTTGGCAGGGCATTGACCGATCAGGCAGTCGGTCCTCGACTCCCGCACCACAGCGGCGACGCCGTAGAAGCGGGCCACGAACCCGAGCAGCCAGTCGTGCTGGTGACCGTTCATGAACGGCTCGGCCAGCGCCGCGATGGGCAACGGCCGGTACGGCACGACAGAGGCGCCGAAGGCGCGCTGCCGGGCGATCGCCGCGCTCTGCGCGTCCCAGACTGCGGCCCGCTCGGTCATCTCCCGCCCGAGCTGCCCCAGGACGGCCGCGTAGCCGACGCACGCCAGCATCAGGCACGGGTAGACGGCCAGACCCACGGCCAGCCCGCCGCGCCCCCGCCTGACCAGCAGCGACGCGGCGAGGAAGCCCAGCCACACGAGCGCGATCACCATGACGACGGAGAAGTTCACCCAGACGCGGTAGACGATCCAGCCGATGTCGCCGTACCCGTAGCGCACCGCGTACTGCACGGCGAACCCGGCGCAGGCGACGGCGAGCACGGGCCCGGCCACCATCCAGACGAGCCGCCATCGGGCCAGCCGCACGTCACGCACGTGCAGGGCGACGACGCCGCCCAGCGCCAGCGCGGCGAGGAGGTAGCCGCGCCCGGCCAGCTCGCTGAAGGCGGCCACCGTCATGCTCGCTGCGTCCCCGATCACCTGCGGGTCCAGCGGGCTGGACGCCGCTCCGTGCCACGCGGGCGCCCCCGCCTGGCGCAGCCCGTTGCCCGGCGAGGTCAGGACGATCGCCAGCCCGGCGACCAGCCCCGCCGCCAGCACCGCGCCGAACACCAGCAGGAAGGTCCACCGCCTGGCGAACATCAGGTGGGTGAGGCAGATGAACCCGTACACCACCAGCCAGACCAGGGTCGCCGGCTCGCTGGTGGTCCCCAGCAGGAGCGCGAGTACGAAGGCCACCCCCAGGAAGGGGAGGCGGAAACGCGGGCCGCAGCGCAGCGCCAGGGCGACCAGGACGATGAGCACGATCGACGGCAGCGTGTGCGAGATGACGCCAGGAGCCCAGAACAGCGTCTGGTACGCCCGGGGCTGGCCCAGCAGCACCAGCGCGGCGACGCCCATGCCGACCAGCGCGGTCAGCGGCAGGTTGCGCGGACGCCCGGCCCGCGACAGCAACGCTCCGACGAGCATGCCCACCGCCAGGGCGAGCCCGAGGAAGGTCAGCGACGGGATGATCTTCAACATGATCTCGGGCCTGGCATAGAGGAGGACGGCCAGCAGCGCGTTGCCCACCCGGCCGGTCACCCGCAGGTAGAACTCGGCGCAGGCGTCGAGGATCCCGCCGTCCATGGACAGCACCGCCAGCCGGTAGTCGTCGGACGTCGGCCGCACGTAGAGGCCCAGCACGGCGACGACCGCACACAGGCCGGCGAGCGGCGCGAGGACGACCCAGGTCAGACGCGAATGGCTCACAGAAGGTCTCGGAATATCCATCGGTCGAGGAGCAGGAAACGGAGCGCCACCATGGCGAAGGCCGCCCCCACGACCACGGCGCTCTCCCACGGGAGGGACGAGGCCTGCGACAGCAGGAGCGCGCACGTGGAGATCGTGTAGGTGAGCGTGAACATCACGGCCGTGCGGACGTGACGGGGCAGCGCGCGTCCCACCCGGTTGAACGTCCACCGGCGGTTCGCCTCCGTGTTCGCTGCCGAAGTGAGGGCCAGTGCGGCCAGGTTGGCGACCGGGATCGCCCACACCTGGCGCGCGACGCAGTACAGCAGCACGTGCATGACGGCGGAGACCAGCCCGATCAGGGCGAACGTGGCCACCCTGCCGAGCGTCCCCGAGGTGGCCATGGCCGCGTCAGGATGGGACGGGCGCAGATCGGGGATCGGCGGGAGTTGCACCCGCGCCTGCCTGCTGCCGATCGCCCTGGCGACCCGGTGCAGGCCGCGCAGGTTGCTCAGCGAGGTGCGCCAGATGTCGACGCTGGAGTCCTCGTCCTCGATCCAGTCGACCGGCACCTCCCTGATCCGCGCCCCGTTGTACTGCGCGAGCAGGAGCAGTTCCGTGTCGAAGAACCAGCCCTCGTCCTTCACCTTGGGCAGCAGCGGGCGCACCACGTCGGCCCTGGCGGCCTTGAATCCGCAGGTGGCGTCGGTGAACCTGGCGCCGAACCCGAGCCTGAGCAGGCCGTTGTACGTGCGGGAGATCAGCTCGCGCTTCGTCCCGCGCATGGTGCGCGAGCCGTTGCCGAGCCTGGTCCCGATGGCCACCTCGCAGTGGCCCGCCGCCACCGCGGTCACCAGCGGGGGCAGCGCCTCCAGGCCGGTGGAAAGGTCGACGTCCAGGAAGGCGACCACGTCGGCAGGGCTGCGGCGCCAGGCCTCCTTGACCGCGGCGCCCTTGCCCCTGCGCTCGATGCGCATCGCGAAGACGCCGGGCACGGTGGCGGCCAGGTCCTGCGCGATCTCCCACGTGGCGTCGGTGCTCCCGTTGTCGGCGATCGTGATCCGCCACGGAAGTTGCAACGCCTCGCTCAGATAGGCGCTGACCGTCCTGATCGCCCCCGGCAGGGCGCGCTCCTCGTTGAGTACCGGGATGACGATGTCGACGGACGCACCCGTGCGTGACGGTCGCGCCTCGACGAAGAGGGCGCTTTTCAAGGCAGCCGGGTCCTGGCCATGAGCGAGACCCCGGGCAGCCGTCCCACCGGCAGATAGCGTTCCAACCTGACCACCCCTCCGATCGCGGCGTTCACCAGCGGCGGCAGGTCCTCCAGGTCGCAGCCCGTCGCGTTCTTCCGCCGCAGCGCCGCCACCGGGCGCAGGAGGACGTTCCAGCTCCACAGCCGGTCGATGACCAGCCCGGCGCCCTCGATCAGCTGGACGAGCCCCTGCCTGGAGTAGCGGCGGCGGTGGCCGAGCGCCACGTCGTGCGCCGACCAGAGCGCCATGTCGCACGGCACCGCGATCAGCGCCGTGCCTCCGGGACGCAGGAGCCTGGCGATCTCCGCCGCAGCCGCCCTGTCGTCGTCGAGGTGTTCGAGCACGTCGAAGGCGACGACCAGGTCGACCGTGCCCGACTCGAGCGGCATGGAGCACACGTCGGCGTGCAGGGTCTTGAGCCCGCGCTCGGCGGCGAAGGCCACGGCCTCGGCCGAGTTGTCGACGGCCGTGGCGTCCCAGCCGTTCTCCACCAGCACGCGGGTGTTGCCGCCCCCCGCCGCGCCCACGTCCAGCGCCGTGCCCGGCCGTCCCAGGCCGCGGACCTGCTGCGCCAGGATGGCCCTGCGCTCCCTGTACCACCAGTGGCGGTCCTCGAGCGTCACCACCCGGCCAATCTCCAGAGCATCCATCCCTACTCCTGAGTCTCGGGCAGAACGCACCTCATGCCGCTTAAGTGTGTCCCGTCCCTTCTAGGGGCTCACGGACCTTCGGTGCCTACCTGTGGTGGCTTAGGGCAACATTGACCAGACGATGACGAACGGAGGCGGCACGTGGTGATTCGAGGCTTGGCGGCTGTGCTTCTGGCAGCAGCGGTGTTTCCCGCCGCACCCGCGCAGGCGGCGCCGAAGGTGGACTGCGCCCGCATGAAGTGCCTCGCGCTCACCTTCGACGACGGGCCGGCGCCCGCGACGACGGGGAAGCTGCTCACACTGCTGAAGAAGGAGAAGGTCAAGGCGACCTTCTTCGTCGTCGGCAAGGCGGTGGAGAAGCGGCCTGCCGTACTGAAGCGCACCTACGCCGAGGGGCACGAGATCGGCAACCACACCTACGACCACCCATCGCTGCCCGAGATGATGGACCAGGAGATCACCCAGCAACTGCAGATCACCCAGGACGCCATCGAGGGCGTGATCGGGAGGCGGCCGACCATGTTCCGCCCGCCGTACGGGCATTCGGACGACAGGGTGCTCGGGCTCGCAGCCCAGGAGGGCCTCGCGCAGGTCAAGTGGACCGCCACAACGCTCGACTGGAGCCTGCGCGACACGGAGAAGATCACCAGAACGGTCCTGAAGCTGGCCAGGCGGAACGGCGTGATCCTCATGCACGACACCGTCCCGCAGACGGTCGCGGCGATGCCCGCAGTGATCAAGGAACTCAAGAAGCGGGGGTACCAGCTTGTGACAGTGTCCCAGCTCACAGCGGGTAAGCCGCTCAGGGCAGGTGACAAATTCCCGTAGGCTAAGGCGACATGCGCCGGACGCCCGTTGTCACGTTCCTAGCGATCCAGGCTGTCCTGTTGCTGTGGTGGCTGGCCTTTTTCCCTGGTCTCTTCAGCCGCGACTCCGTCCTCTATCTCAGCCACACCCTGGTCGGCCCGTGGATCAGCGACCACTCGGTGCTCTACGACGGCCTGACGTGGCTGTCGGTCAAGCTGACCGGCGACCTCGGCGCGCTCACGCTCCTGCAGACCACCGCGATGGCCGCGGCGCTGACCTGGCTGGCGCAGGCGCTCAGGCGGCTGGGGTCACCGCCGCGGACCACGACGGCGATGGCGATCGTGCTGGCGTTCCTGCCGCCGTTCGGCGCGTTCTCCGTGACCATGTGGAAGGACGTGCCCTTCACCGCGTGCGCGATCGCCATCGCCGCCGTGAGCTGCACGATCGCCGCGAACAAGACGGTCAGGACCCGCGACCTCGTGGCCCTGGGGCTGCTGTTCACCGGGCTGGGGCTGTTCAGGGCCAACGGGTTCCTGGTGACGGCGATCGCCGTCGTCGTCCTCGTCCTCGTGGTCAGGGTCATGAGGGTACGGCTGGCGCTGGTCGGGCTGGCGGCGGCCGCGATCCCGATGCTGCTCACCAGCGTGGTCCTGCCGATGGCTGGCATCTACGCGCCGTCGAAGACGTACGTCTACCACACGGCCTTCGGCGATCTGGCTGTCGCGTTCCGCGAGCGGCCGGAGCAGTTCGACCCGTGGGACCGGGCCGTCCTCGCCAGCGTGGCCCCCCTGTCCCGCTGGGCCAAGGGCGGGGCCTGCCACACGATCAACCCGCTGATCTGGCGGGGTGACTTCAGCTGGCAGCAGGCGGACGCGCACGCGTCCGAGCTGCTCGACATGTGGCGGCGCCTGCTGCTGCGCGACCCCGGGCTCGTGGTCGAGACCCGGCTGTGCCGCGGCGCCATCGCCTGGAAGATCACCGACAACCCCCACGCGGAGGGTGGCGGCACCTACCACTTCTCCAGGAGGCCGACGGCCGACTTCTACGTCGGTCCGGGAAAGGTGCCCTACTTCCCGGAGACCGCCCTCTACACGCTGCGGCCGCTGTCCCAGCCCCTCTACGACGTGGCGAGCGGCTGGCTCGACGCCTCGCTCAACCACGACCTCGACTGGCTGCTGTGGCGCGGCGCCTTCTGGTGCTATCTGTCCTACCTGGCCATCGGAGCGACCGCCCTCGTACGGCGGAGCCGTCACGTGCTCGCGGTCGGCGCCGTCATCGTGGGCCAGCAACTCGCGATCCTGGCCAACATCTCCGCCCAGGACTACCGCTACATGGCCTCGCCGATCTTCATCGGCTTCATGTTGCTGCCGCTGCTGGTCAGCTCCGCGAGTCGTAGGCTTCGCGAGACCTGGCGACGCACGCCGAGTGCCGGCGCGACCAGTTCGTCAGCGTGAGCATCGCCTCGTAGAGCTCCAGCGCCATGGGCGTGGCAACGTACTCCACCTTCGGCGGCACCGTCGGGTAGACGGTACGCACCAGCAGGCCGTCCCGCTCCAGGTTGCGCAGGGTCAGGGTGAGCATGCGCCGGCTGATGCCGTCGATCAGCCGCTCCAGCTCGGTGAACCGCAACGGCGCCTTGGCGACGGCGACGATGATCTGCACGGCCCACTTGCCGCCGATGGTGTCGAGCAGCTCGCGGGGCGGGATGGGGCACTCGCCCATCTCGATCATCAGTTGAGCGTCGTCCAACGTCCTGAGCTGGTCTGGTACAGCGGTGTTCCCCTGGGACATGAAAGTGCCTTCTTCCTGGTCGAGCCAATGGTCACACATGATGTCCACTGTTACAAACAGTTCCCCTAGGGAGACGTCGTGAAGAACAAGTGGGCCGCTCTCGCACTCCTGGCCGCCACGCAGTTCGTGCTGATTCTTGACCTGACCATCGTGAGCATCGCGCTGCCGCCCCTCGGCAGGGATCTGGGGCTCGACCAGCAGGACCTGTCGTGGCTCACCACCGCTTACTCGCTCGTGTTCGGCGGGCTGCTGCTCCTGGGCGGGCGGCTGTCGGACTTCGCTGGGCGGCGGCGCGTCTTCATGGCCGGGATGGTGTTGTTCGCCGCCGGGTCGCTGGTGGGCGGGTTCGCCTCTACCGGCGAGGTGCTGGTGGCTGTGCGTGCCGTACAGGGGCTGGCTGGGGCGCTGGTCGCGCCTGCGGCCATGTCGCTGGTGATGACGATCTTCGAGGGGGATCCGGCGTTCGGGAAGGCGATGGGGATCTGGGGCGCGGTCGGCGGGGTCGGCGGTGCTGCCGGGGTGGTGCTCGGCGGGTTGCTCACCGACTGGTTCGGGTGGCGCTCGGTCTTCTTCGTCAACGTGCCGGTCGGGGTGGTCGTGGCGGGACTGGCTTTGGTGATCCTGCCCGCAGCCGGGCCCGCGGCGGTCAGGAAGGGCTTCGACCTCGCCGGTGCGGTCACCTCGACCGCTGGGCTCGCGCTGCTGATCTACAGCCTGGTCGACCTCGACATCCGCTGGACCGCCGTCGCCGTCGCCCTTCTGGTCGTGTTCGTCGTCATCGAGTCGCGTTCGGCCAACCCGCTGCTGCCGCTGGGCATCTTCCGCAAGAAGCTGCTGCGGGCGGGCAACGTGCTGATGTTCCTGGTGGCGTCCGCGATGCAGGCGGTGTTCTTCATCCTGACGCTGTACACGCAGGTCGTGCTCGGCTACAGCGCCACGCAGTCGGGGTTGTCGATGGCGGCGATCGCCGTTTCCATCGCGCTGACCGCGTCGATGCTGGGCGGCCGTTCCGTGGCACGGTACGGCCTGCGGACGACGGCGGGGATCGGCATGGGCCTGATCGCGGTGGCGGTGGCCTGGTACACCCGGATCGGTGTCAACGGCGCCTTCCTCGCCGACCTGCTCGGCCCGGAGATCATCAGCGGGATCGGCTTCGGCCTGCTCGTCGTGGCGGCCACGATCGCCGCCACCTCCGAGGCCTTGCCTGCGGAGGCTGGGCTGGCGTCCGGGCTGTTCAACGTGACGCAGCAGGTGGGCATCTCCGTGGGCATCGCGGTGCTGATCACCGTAGCCTCAACCCGAACGGCAGGCGCGACAGACACGGCCTCCTTGGTGGCGGGCTACCAGGCCGCGATCTGGGTGGGCCTGGGCATCATCGTGGCAGGCGTGATCGCCGCCCTCACCCTGCTCCCCCGCAAGACGGCCACGAAGGAACCCCAGCAGGCAGCACCGGTCCCCACAGCGTGACCACCCCAGGGCCGGGCCCCGTCACAAGGACGGAAGCCCGGCCCTTCTACATACCGGCATTCGACAAATCTGCAAGGCAGCTATGAAATCGTCGATATTAGGCGATGCAAACAACCCGATTGCCATGCACGTCCCTTCGCGCGTGGCCTCTGCGGCTGGCAAGGGTGCCTGAGGCGCTCGCCCTACGATGTCGCGCCTTCAAAGACCACAGCAAGAAGTAGGGCAACCAGGCTGCGGAACTGCTTGAGGTGGACGATGCCGCGCCCGCGCAGGTCGGTGCCGGATGCCGCTGGAGCTGTAGCCCTGTCCGGCGGCCACAGCCAGGCGAATCTTGTTGGGCCCGTCCAAGGCCGACAGTCGAACCCGGTGTAGCGAGACTGCCAGGATCTGTACCGCTCAGGGACAGCCCGTCGGGCCGACGAGCGCCCGTCGATCATAAAGACACGGCGCGATGCCTCATGGGCAACCGACCACGCGCGCGGAGAACGCTCGTCCGTCGTTCGGGAAGGGCAGGATGCGTCGGACGCGAAGAGCGTCGAAATAAGAGCCCGAGCGTAGCGAGGTCCCTTTCCGGGGCGGAGCCCCGTGGCGAGGCCGGAGGCCTCGCCAGTCAGCGCAGCCCGAGCGACAGCGAGGCCCTCGCCGCTATTCCCACTCGATGGTGCCCGGGGGCTTGCTGGTGACGTCGATGACCACGCGGTTGACGTCGCGGACCTCGTTGGTGATGCGCGTGGAAATACGGCCCAGCACGTCGTACGGCACGCGGGCCCAGTCGGCCGTCATCGCGTCCTCCGAGGTGACCGGGCGCAACACCACCGGGTGACCGTACGTGCGGCCATCGCCCTGGACGCCGACCGAGCGGACGTCGGCCAGCAACACCACCGGGCACTGCCAGATCTCCCTGTCGAGCCCCGCCCGCGACAGCTCCTCGCGAGCGATCGCGTCCGCCTCGCGCAGCAGGTCCAGGCGCTCCTTCGTCACCGACCCGATGATGCGGATCCCGAGCCCAGGCCCGGGGAACGGCTGGCGCCAGACCATCGCGGACGGCAGGCCGAGCTCCTCGCCCGCCCGCCGTACCTCGTCCTTGAACAGCGTGCGCAGCGGCTCCACGAGGGAGAACTGCAGGTCGTCCGGGAGCCCGCCGACGTTGTGGTGGGACTTGATGTTCGCGGTCCCGGTGCCGCCGCCCGACTCGACCACGTCGGGGTACAAAGTGCCCTGGACCAGGAAGTCGACCGGACCGTCGGCCATGATGGCGCGCTGCTCGTCCTCGAAGACGCGGATGAACTCGCGACCGATGATCTTGCGCTTCTCCTCGGGGTCGGTGACCCCGTCGAGCGCCTTCAGGAAGCGGTCCGCCGCGTCGACGACCCGCAAACGAACCCCGGTCACCGCCACGAAGTCGCGCTCGACCTGCTCGGCCTCGCCCTTGCGCAGCAGCCCGTGGTCGACGAAGACGCAGGTCAGCCGGTCGCCGATGGCGCGCTGCACGATCGCGGCCGCCACGGCCGAGTCGACGCCGCCCGACAGCGCGCAGATCGCGCGCCCCTCGCCCACCTGGGCGCGGACCGCGTCGATGGCGTCCTCGACGATGTTGAGCATGGTCCAGGACGGACGGCAGCCGGCCGCCTCGAGGAAGTGCTTGAGCACCGCCTGGCCGTGCTCGGAGTGCAGCACCTCAGGGTGGAACTGCACGCCGTACAGGCCCATCGACGGGTGCTCGAAGGCGGCGACCGGCGTGGCCGAGGTGGAGGCGGTGACGGTGAAGCCGATGGGCGCCGCGGCGACGCTGTCGCCGTGCGACATCCACACCGTCTGCTCGGCCGGGAGCCCGGCGAACAGCACGCCCTCGCGCGTGACCTCGAGCGGCGTGCCGCCGTACTCGGCCGTGCCGGTCTGCGCGACCTCGCCGCCGAGCGCCTGCGCCATGACCTGGAAGCCGTAGCAGATGCCGAACGTCGGCACCCCGGTCTCGAACAGGCCGGCGGGCGCGGCCGGCGCCCCCTCGGCGTACACCGAGGAGGGGCCGCCGGACAGGATGATCGCCTTCGGGTTCTTCGCCAGCATCTCCTCGACGGGCATCGTCGAGGGGACGATCTCGGAGTAGACGTGGCACTCGCGCACCCGCCTGGCGATCAGCTGCGCATATTGCGCACCGAAGTCGACCACGAGCACTGTGTCGAACTCTGACACCGAGAAGACCCCCCAAAGGCGTATGCGGTGTCCCCAGTGTATCGAGCGCGACGGGTCACTCGTAGGCGGGCAGGTCAGGTAGGCCGCCACTGAGAAGGCGCTCGGTCTGCGTGCGCAGGCCCCTGTCGTAACCGGGGTGGGTGAGCACCAGGAATCGCTCCTCGTGGATCGCATCGACCACCTGGTCGGCCACGATGGACGGGGCGATGCCCTTCTCCACCAGGCCCTCGATGATGGCGCCCGCGTCGAGGTCGTCGCGGGTGCGGGCGACGGCCAGATCGGCCGGCCGTACCCGGTCGGATCGGTGGATCTGGGTCTTGACCCCGCCCGGGCACAGCGCGCTGACCCGCAGCTTGGAACCGACCAGGGCCAGGTCCTGGGCCAGCGACTGGGAGGCGGCGAAGGCGGCGTATTTGCTGACGGAGTACGCACCAGAGTAGGGAGCGGCGAACAACCCGGCGACGGAGACGGTGTTGACGATGTGCCCCTCGGTGTCCTGCTCGATCATGCGCGGGACGAACGCCTGGATGCCGTGCAGCACGCCCCACAGGTTCACCCCCAGGAGCCACGCGAAGTCCTCGCTGGTCCTGGTCCACATGTGGCCGCCCTGGAACACCCCGGCGTTGTTGCACAGCACGTGGACCGCGCCGAGCTCGCCGAACGCCCGGTTGGCCAGGTGCTGGACGGCGTTCTCGTCGGAGACGTCGGTGATCTGGGTGAGCACCTTGCCGTGGCCCGCCATGGCGGCGGTCTCGGCCAGCCCGCCCGGGTCGACGTCGGCGAGCATCAACCCCATGCCCTCTTCCGCGAACCGTACGGCCAGCGCCCTCCCGATGCCGCTCGATGCTCCAGTGACGACAGCGACTTTCCCCGATAAATCAAGCACGCGACGCCCTCCCTGTTCATGGCGACGCTTCGCGTCGCGACCGAGGTGCCCTGAAGGCCCGGGTCTTCCCTCGTCGCTCTGTCGCTACGCTCCGTCGCTCCTCAGTCCAGACCGGGCCGCACCTCGGCCTAGCGCTCGCTTGGATATCGACGTTAGCGTGATCTGATCGTCGTGGAAAGGAAGCCAATGAGTGCGGTCATCGTCACCGGCGGGGGCTCGGGCATCGGCAGGGCGTGCGCCGAAGCCCTGCTCCAGGCGGGCAGACCCGTCGCGATCTGGGACCTCAAGCCCTCGCCTCTCCACAACGCGCTCTCCGTGGAGATCGACGTCACCGACACCACGGCGTACGCGGAAGCGATCGAGAAGACCAGGAGCCTCGGCCCCATCGGCGGCCTCGTGCACGCCGCCGGAGTGGCCAGGCCGATGGCGATCGCCGACCTCACCGAGGAGTCGTGGGACTTCGTCCTCGACGTGAACCTCCGCGCCCAGGCCCTGCTCACCCGGGCCCTGCTCAAGGACCTCCAGGACGTGGAGAACGCCGCGATCGTCGGCATCTCCTCCATCGAGGGCCTCGTCGGCCAGGCGTTCATCCCCGCCTACTGCGCCTCCAAGGCGGGCCTGCTCGGCCTGACCAGGTCGATGGCCCACGAACTGGCCCCGATCAGGGTGAACGCGGTCTGCCCCGGCTACATCGACACCCCGATGCTCGGCAACGCCACCGGCGGCAACGAGGACTACCTGTCGGCCTTCAGGAACAAGTCCCTGGCCAAACGGCTGGGCAGGCCGGACGAGGTGGCTGCCGCCGTACGGTTCCTGATGAGCGACGAGGCGTCGTTCATCACCGGCACCCACCTCGTGGTCGACGGCGGCGCTACAGCTGTAGACCGCTAGCCAGCAGCCCGAGCGGCGGCGAGCCCAGGTCGAGCATCGCCTTGTGGAAGCGCTGCAGCGTGAAGGCCGCGCCCCACTGCCGCCGGGCGCGCGAGCGCAGGTCCATGATCTCCAGCTTGCCCCAGGTGTAACGGCCGTAGGTGGGGTCGAACGTGGCCCGCCTGGCCTCCGAGAGCGCGGCGGGCCCGGCCAGGTGGGTGTCGTTCTCGAAGCGCCGCGCGCCCTCCTCCACCGTGAGCGAGCCGGTGTGCACGCCGATCGCGCAGGCCAGCCGGGTGACGCGGATCAGCGCCTCCAGCCAGACGCCGATCTCGAAGCGCGGGTCGTCGGCGGAGAACCCCTCCTCCACGCACAGCTCCTCGGCGTAGTGCGCCCAGCCCTCGACGAAGGAGAGCGACTGGAGCATCCTGCGCACGTCGGACGAGACGTGACGCAGCGCCCTGCCGTGCGAGAAGTGCCCGGGGGCGACCTCGTGCACGTTGATCGCGGGCAGCGTGGTGTCGCTGAAGACCTCCAGCCACTCCTCCTGCTCCTGCTTCGGCCAGGAGGGGTCGGGCGGGGTGATGTGGTACCAGGACGGGCCTTCAGGCTCACCTGGAGAGTTCCAGCTCATCATCGCCATCGCCCAGCGCCGCGACTCCGGCGCCAGCCCGACCAGGCACTCGCCGTCGTGGTAGGGCACCAGGTCCTTCTCGCGGGTGAACGCGATGGCCTTCTCGGTGCCGATCCTGGCCGCCTCGATGACGCCGTCGGCGTCCGGGTGCTGCCTGACGAGCTCGCGCGCCACGTCGAGGGGGTTGTCCGTACGGCCCAGCTTGGCGCACGCCTCGGCGAGCAGCCCCATCAGGCGGTCGCGCTCGGCGTCGGCCCGCGTGGCGAGCGCGCCGAGGTCGACGTCGGTTCCCTCGGTCGCGCCCATGAGCCGGGCGAGCGCCGCGCCGCCGAGCGCGGCGTCCGGGTCGCCGACGGCCGCGGCGCGTTCGACGTGCGCGACGAGCAGGGCGTGCGCGTCGAGGGCCGCGGCGTCCGTGACCCCGGCGGCGAGGCCCCTGACGGCGCCGACGAGGGAGGCGGCGACCGGCTGGCTCAGGCGGTCGAGCGAGGCGATGGCCCCCTGGACGGCCTGCGGCCACAGCGACAGGTGCGCGGCCTTGGCCGCCTCGCGCTGCGCGAGGGGGGCGTAGTCGCGGTCGTAGCAGGCCAGGTCCATGCCGGCGATGTGCGTGTAGGGGTTGCTGCGGTGCAGTTCGAGCTCGCCGAACTGCACGCGCAGGCCCTCCTCGAACACCTCCAGGTGCGCGGCGTCGTGCGCGTCGGACGGCGGCGCGCCCTCGCCCAGCCTGGCCAGGCCCGCCTGGACCCCTTCCGGAGAGAGGTCCTGGATGACGCCGTCGTACTCGTGCCTGCCGCACTGCTCGCGCACCTCGGCCACCATGAGGTCGGCGACGGCGCGGAGCCTTCCGTTTAGGGTCATGCGACCGACGCTAGCGCACGCTCTTGATCTTCATCACGCCGAAAGCGGCGATGAGCGAGATGACCACGCCGACGACGAACAGCGAGGGGTATCCGCCCAGGCTGACCACGGTGGCGGCGATGCCGGGGGCCAGGATCTGCGGCCCCGCGTTGGCGATGTTGATGACGCCCATGTCCTTGCCGACCTCGTGCGCGTTGGGCAGCACCTTGGTCACCAGCGCCATGTCGACGGCCATGTAGATGCCGAAGGAGACGCCGTGGACGACGTTGTAGACGACCATGCCCTCGAAGGTCGGCATGAACAGCGGGATGGAGAGCGCCGCCGCCGAGACGAGCCCGGCGACCAGGGCGAACAGCTTGAACCTGTCGACCTTGTCGGACAGCGGTCCGACCACGAGGACGGCGGCCAGCGTGGCGACCTGACCGATGATCATGAGGATGCCCATCTTGGGCACGACCTCGTCCTGCGGGATCTTGATGAAGTCCTGGAGCAGGTAGGCGTTGAAGGTGAAGATGATCATGTATCCAGCCATGACCCCGAAGCGGGACAGGAAGGCCCACCGGAAGTCGGGGCTGGTGAGCGGCCGGAAGAAGGCGGCGAAGAAGGCGCCGAGCCGCAGCGGCTCGTTGACCCGCTCCCGGGACGACCGGTCCGGGCTGGCGAACACCATGAGCAGGGCGGCGACCGCGAGCACGACCATCACCACGTAGTAGGCGCCACCGGCCGCGAGCTGGGGGAAGCTGATGAACATCATCGAGCCCAGGATGGTCGCGATGGGTACGGCCAGGCCGATCAGCCCGGAGAAGGTGCCGTAGCGCCGGTCGGGCACCCGGTCGGGCAGGATCGCGGTGATCGCCGCCTGGTAACCGTTCATGATGGTCTGCACGGCCGCCCAGCTCAGCCCGAGCATGAGCACGGTGCTCGCGCTCGCCTGCACGGCCAGAGCGATGATGCCCAGCGCCACGCACCCGAGGATCCACGGCGAGCGGCGGCCGAAGCGCGAGCGGGTCCTGTCGGAGAGCTGGCCGAAGATCGGGTTGGCGATCGTGGCCATCAGCGGCCCGATCGTGTTGGCGAGGCCGAGGGCGGCCACGCTGTTCTCGCCGGTGATCGCCCGGACGTGCGCGGGAAGGACGAAGGCGCCGATCGTCATCCACAGGAAGAAGACAGCAACATTGGCGAAGGGCAGCGTCACGTACAGCGGGCCGAGCTTGTAACCGCTGACGTCCTTGGCGGAGGGGGGAGCACCCTTGATTTGGGTCATGGCGCCAGAACCTTTCGAGATGGTGATACGTATCACCGACGATTGCTCTGGAGCGTAGGTCGCAGAAAAAGAGCTGACAAGGCACGCGGCCAAGTTGTTACGTGCTGTCCCGCACCACGAGACGTCCGTTGAAGAGCTTCATCACCGCGCCGGGGGCGGCTTCGCGCTCCCCGCGCACGATGGCGTCGACGAGGGCGACCAGCTCGCCGGGCGAGGCCGTGGTGTCGAAGTGCACGCTGGTCAGCCTGGGACGCATCAGCGAGGCGAGCGGCAGGTCGTCGGCGCCCATGACGGCGACGTCCTCGGGAACCCGCACACCGGCGTCCTGCAGGGCGCTGATCAGCAACATCGCGTACTCGTCGTTGTAGGCGAAGATGCCGTCGGGCAGGTCGGGCCGCGCGGCGACCTTGGCCGCCTCCTCCTCGGAGAAGGCGAGGTCGATGCGCTCGGCGTCGGGGGCGTGGCGGCGCACGCCCTTCCACCGGCCCACGCCCATGGCGTCGATGCCCTCCTCGCGGGGGACGATCGCGCCCAGGCGGGTGCACCCGCGGTCGAGCAGGTGCCTGGCCGCGCAGGCGCCGATGACCTCGTGGTCGAGGACTACGGCAGGGACGAGCGGCGAAGGCCCGGCCGAAAAGCCGATCACCGCCTTGGTGCCCGAGGCCTTGAGCAGCTCGACGGACGCCTTGGTCAGCCGCGACGCGTCCACCATGATCGCCACGGGGCGCAGCGCCGCCCACGCCTTGGCCGCCGCGACGCCCTTGAGGCGGCGCTCGCCGTACTGGACGAGGGTGTAACCGCGGGCGCCGAACTCCTCGCCCATGTCGTCGAGCAGGTCGGCCACCAGGCGGCCCGTCCTGGCCGGGGCGAGCGGGACGAGCACGAGGCCACTGTGCCCCGTGCGCAGGGTGCGGGCGCTCTGGTCGGGCACGTAGCCGAGCCTGGCCGCCGCCTCGCGCACGCGCTGTCGCGTCTGCTCGCTGACCCGCGCGTTGGGGCTGTCGTTGAGCACGTACGAGACGGTGGCCTGCGAAACCCCTGCGGCACGCGCCACGTCCACACTGGTCGGCGGCCGCCTAGAGGTATGTTCTGTCAAAGTCCTTGTCCCATCCGTCCCTGGGATGTTATCAACTGCTTATACGTATAAGTGAGGTCAACATGAAGCTCAACACCCGCGAGTGGGGTACCGGCGACCGGATCGCCGTCCTGATCCACGGCATCATGGCCGACTCGCAGTGCTGGTGGCGGGTCGGTCCCGCGCTGGCGGAACGCGGTTACCGGGTCATCGCCGTCGACCTGCCTGGGCACGGCAGGAGCCCGCGCGCCGAGCACTACACCCCCGAGCTGTACGGCTCGTCGGTGGTGGAGTCCGTGCCCGCCAACCCGGCGCTGGCCATCGGCCACTCGCTCGGCGGGCTCACGCTGGGCGTGGCGGTCGAACGGCTCAAGCCGGGCAAGGCCATCTACTCCGACCCCGCCTGGCGCATGCCCGTCATGGAGGGCATGAACCTCGGCGAGATGATGGCGGCGGCCAAGAACCTCACCGGCGAGCAGATCGCCGCGATGCACCCCGGCTTCTCGGCCGAGGAGGTGGCCGTCGAGGTCGAGATGCTCAAGGGCTGGGACCCGCAGACGGCGCTGTCGCTCAGCTCGATCATGGGCGAGGACCTGACGCCCGCGCCCGTGGTCCCCTCGCTCGTCCAGCTCGCCGACCCGAGCCACCTGGTCTCTCCTGAGTACGCCGAGGAGCTGCGTACCAAGGGTTTCGAGGTCCGCGTGGTGAAGGGCGCGGAGCACACGATCCACCGGCATCTGTTCGACGACTTCATGACCGGCCTGGACGGCTGGATCTGAGGATCGCAACAATACGATCATGACGTTGCGGATCACTACCCTTGCCGAACGGCCCGAGTTCGCCGACTCGCTGTTCGACATGGAGCACTCCTGGGCGGAGTTCATGTTCAACGATCCGCTCGCCGATCTCTACTACCCCTTCGCGCACACCACGTACGCGGACTGCGTCATGGTCGCCGACACCGCCGACGAGCCGGGCAGGCTCGCGGCTAGGTCGTGCATGGTCGCCTTCGCCGACACCGCCGACGACCTTCCGGACGACGGCTGGGACGCGGCCGTCCGGAAGGGCTGGCTGACCAGGGAGAAGGGGCTGACGGCCAACCGGGTGTCAGCGCTGGAGATCACCGTGCGGAAGGACCTGCTCGGCGGCGGCCTGTCCGGCCTGATGCTCGCCGCGATGCGCGACAACGCGGCGAAGATGGGGTTCACCGAGCTGCTCGCTCCGGTGCGCCCCAACCAGAAGCACCTGGAGCCGCACACGCCCATGCAGGAGTACGCCTTCCGCACGCGCCAGGACGGCCTGCCGTACGACGCGTGGCTGCGGGTCCACGTGCGGGCGGGGGCCACGATCGTCAAGGTCGCGCCGCGCTCGATGACCGTCTCCGGCACGCTGGAGGAGTGGCGCGGGTGGACCGGCCTGCCGTTCGCCACCTCGGGCCCGATGGAGGTGCCCAAGGCGCTCACCCCCGTGCACGTGGACGTCGAGCACGACCACGCCGTCTACGTCGAGCCGAACGTGTGGGTCAGCCACCCGCTGACCTGAACGTCAGCGCAGGCAGAGCTCGTTGCCCTCGGGGTCGGTGATCGTGACCCAGAAGTGCGGGCCCTGGCTGCCCCGGTGCAGGAACGTCGCGCCCTTGTCGGTCAGCCGCTCCAGCTCGGCCTCCACGTTCTCGGCGCCGACGTTGACGTCGAGGTGCACGCGGTTCTTGGCCACCTTGGGCTCGGGCACGCGCTGGAACAGCAGGCGCGGCGCCGTCCTGTCCGGGTGGTTGATCGCCTGCCCGTCCTTCCAGACGAGGCGGCCGCGGTGGGTGATCGCGTCGTCCTCACTGGCGTGCCCTTCGGCGATCATGCGGCGGATGAACGCCTCGTCCTGCGGCTCGACCTCCCAGCCGAGCGCCTCCGCCCACCAGTCGGCCAGGGCGTGCGGGTCGGCCGAGTCGACGGCGATCTGAAAGTCGTATGCCATGGTCCGATCCTAGGATCAGCTGATTCCGACGATCGGCAGGCGCAGCGCTCCAAGCGCCGCCGAAGGGACGGCCGGGGAGCGGGGCGCGACCGGCGCCAGCCGTACGTAGGGAGAGCCCAGGGCGGGGCGCTGGTCGGGGTCGCCCGCGTTCGGCCAGAGCGCCATCGCCCGCTCCGCCTGCGCGGTGATCGTCAGCGACGGGTTCACGCCGAGGTTCGCCGACACGGCTGAGCCGTCGACGATGTGCAGGCCCTCGTGGCCGAAGACCCGGTGGTAGGGGTCGATCACCCCGTCCTCGGGCGAGCCGCCGATCGCGCAGCCGCCGATGAAGTGCGCGGTCGCCGGGATGTCGAACAGGTCCAGCCACGACCCGCCCGGCAGCCCGCCGATCTCCTCGGCCGCGTGCCGTACCGCCTCGTGGCCCGCGGGGATCCAGGTGGGGTTGGGTTCGCCGTGCCCCGGCTGGGAGCGCAGGCCGAACCGGGAGCGGCTGACCGTGATCGAGTTGTCCTTGGCCTGCATGACCAGCGCGATCAGCGTGCGCTCCGACCAGTGGCGCAGGTTGAGCAGGCGCAGGGCGGTCAGCGGGCGCCTGGCGACCTCCTTGAAGAAGGCGGGCCAGCGCTTCCTGTCGCCGTCGATCAGCAGCGTGCGCAGCAGGCCCATCGCGCCGGAGCCGTTGCCGTAGCGGACGGGCTCGATGTGGGTGTGCTCGTCCGGGTGGATGGACGAGGTGATCGCCACGCCGCCGTTGAGCTTCTCCCCCTGTACGGCGAGCCGCTCGATCCCCAGGAGCGCCTCGGAGTTGGTCCTGGTCAGCGCGCCGAGCCTGGCGGAGATACGCGGCAGCGAGCCGTCCGACCTGAGCTTGTGCAGCAGCCGCTGCGTGCCGTACGTGCCCGCCGCGAAGATCACCTGCTTGGCGGTGAAGGTGCGGCGCCGGAGGGCTGAACCGGTCTTCCTGACCGTGACCAGGTAACCGCCCCCGGCCAGCGGCTTCACCGAGGTCACCGTGCACTCGGGGAAGACCTTGGCCCCTGCCTTCTCCGCCAGGTAGAGGTAGTTCTTGATCAGCATGTTCTTGGCGCCGTGCCGGCAGCCGGTCATGCACTCGCCGCACTCGGTGCAGCCGTTCCTGGCCGGCCCTGCGCCGCCGAAGTAGGGGTCGACACCGTCCTCACCGAAGTAGACCCCGACCGGCGCCAGGTGGAAGGTGTCCTCGACGCCCATCTTCGCCGCGACGCTGCGCATGATCTCGTCGGCGCGCGTCACCGTGGGGTTGGTCACCACGCCGAGCATGCGTCTGGCCTGGTCGTAGTAGGCGGCGAGCTCGGCCTTCCAGTCGGTGATGCCGGCCCACTGCGGGTCGTGGAAGAACGGGTCGAGCGGCTCGTAGAGGGTGTTGGCGTAGACGAGTGACCCACCGCCCACTCCCGCCCCGGCGAGCACCAGCACCTTCGACCGCCCGCCGAGCAGGTGGATGCGCTGGATGCCCTTCATGCCGAGGAACGGCGCCCACAGGAACTGCCGCGCCCGCCACGACGTCTTGGGCAGCGTCGACTCGTCGAACCGCCGCCCCGCCTCCAGGACGCCGACCTTGTACCCCTTCTCGGTCAGCCGCAGCGCGGACACGCTGCCGCCGAACCCCGAGCCGATGACCAGGACGTCGAAGTTCACTTCAACCGGAGCTTCCGCATCGTCTTGAGCAGCGTCGCCAGCGTGTCCGCGTACTTCTCGTACGGCATGCCGAACATGGGCTCGAACCCCATCCACGTGGCCTGCGCCGCGACCGTCTGCACCTCGGTGTACTTCAGCAGCCCCTCGGTGCCGTGCCTGCGGCCGAGGCCGGACGCCTTCATGCCGCCCATCGGCGCGTCGTAGGAGGCGTAGGCCGAGCCGTACCCCTCGTTGATGTTGACCGTGCCCGCCTTGATCCGCTGCGCGAGAGCTCTGCCCCTTTCCACGGAACGGGTCCATACGGAGGCGTTCAGTCCGTAGGCGGTGTCGTTGGCCAGCTCGACGACCTCGTCCTCCGAGCGGTACCGGTAGAGGCTGACGACAGGGCCGAACGTCTCGTTGCGGCACAGCTCCATCTCGTCGGTCACGCCGGTGAGCACGGTCGGCTCGTAGAAGAGCGGACCGAGGTCCGGACGTGCCTTAGCGCCGGTAAGGACCGTCGCGCCCTTGGACACGGCGTCGTCCACGTGCGCGGTCACCCCGTCGAGCTGGCGCTGCGAGGTGAGCGAGCCCATCTGCACCGCCCAGTCCAGCCCGGCGCCGAGCCGCATGTTCCGCACCTGCTTGACGAAGCGCTCGGTGAAGGCGTCGAAGACCGACTCGTGCACGTAGAGGCGCTCGATCGAGATGCACAGCTGGCCCGCGTTGGTGAAGCACGCGCGCACCGCGCCCTGGGCGGCCACGTCGAGGTCGGCGTCGTCCATCACGACCATCGGGTTCTTGCCGCCGAGCTCCAGCGAGCAGCCGATGAGCCGCTTGGCCGCCTCCTCGGCGATCTTCCTGCCGCCGCGGGTGGAGCCGGTGAAGGCCACGTAGTCGGCGCCGTCCATGAGCGCGTCGCCGATGTCGGCCGGGTCGCCGAGCACGACCTGCCAGATGTCGCGCGGCATGCCCAGCTCGACCAGCAGCTCGATCGTCCACAGGGTGGAGAGAGCGGTCTGGGTGTCCGGCTTGTGCACGACGGCGTTGCCCGCCATCAGCGCGGGGACCACGTCGGTGACGCCGAGCGACAGCGGGTAGTTCCAGGGCGAGATCAGCGCGACCGTGCCCTTGGGCTGCCTGATCTCGACGACCTTGGTGGCGATCGGGAAGATGCCCTTGCGGTTGTGCGGCTCCAGCAGGCCGGGCGCGCGCCTGGCGTAGTAAAGGGTGCAGCCCGCGACGTCGAGCACCTCTTCGAAGGCGTGCCTGCGCGCCTTGCCCGTCTCCTGCTGCACGATGTCGAGGATCTCGTCGCGCCGGTTCAGGATGGCGTCGTGGAGCAGCAGGAACGGGCGCACCCGCTCGCGGGCGGGCAGCGCGGCCCACGCCTGCTGCGCCGTCCTGGCCTTGTCGTAGGCGGCCCTGACGTCCTCGGGCAGGGAGATCGGCATCTCGGCGAGCAGCTCGCCGGTGAACGGTGCGTAGATCTCCTGGGTCTTGCCACTGGAGGTCACGTGTGCTGTCGCTGGCATATTGGAAGGATATTCCGTTTTGCTACTTACGGGTAGCTTGGTGCTCCCCGGACAAAGGTGAAGAATCCCCCTCATGCCGTCATACACGCCGCTCAAGACCGGAGACCCCGAGAGGCTCGGCGAGTACACGCTCACCGGCCGCCTCGGCGAGGGCGGTCAGGGCGTCGTCTACCTGGCCCAGGACGCCGGGGGCGGCGACGTCGCCATCAAGTGGCTGCGCCCCGACCTCGCCGGCGACGACGTCAGCGTCGGCCGGTTCCTGCGCGAGGTGCAGATGGCCGAGCAGGTCGCTCCCTTCTGTACGGCGGCGCTGCTCGACTCTGGCCTGGAGCTGGAGCGGCCCTACATCGTCAGCGAGTTCATCGAGGGCCCGTCCCTGCAGCAGACCGTGCACAGCGAGGGCCCGCGCACCGGCTCCTCGCTGCACCGGCTGGCCATCGGCACCGCCACCGCGCTCGCCGCGATCCACCAGGCGGGCATCGTGCACCGCGACTTCAAGCCGGCCAACGTGATCCTGGCCGCCGACGGGCCGCGGGTGATCGACTTCGGGATCGCGCGGGCGCTGAACGCCAACTCGACGCTGAGCAACATGCCGGTGGGGACGCCGTCGTACATGCCGCCCGAGCAGATCATGGGCCACCCCGTGGGATCGGCGGCCGACCTGTTCTCGTGGGCCAGCTCGATGGTGTTCGCCGCCTCGGGGCAGGCGCCGTTCGGGAGCGACACGATGCCCGCGGTGATCAACCGGGTGCTGAACGGCGAGCCGGACCTCGGGCCGCTGCAGGGGCCGTTGCGTGAGGTGGTCGCCGCCTGCCTGGCCAAGGATCCGGCGCTGCGGCCTTCCGCTGAGCAGGTGATCCTGCGGTTGCTGCAGCATCCGGTGCCCGCTTCCGGGATCCTGCGCGAGGCGGCCGCCGTCGCCGCCGCGCCCATCACGGGGCCGCCGTCGGTGGGGTCGCCGGGGCCTTCGCTGGGGCAGCCTTCGCTGGGGCAGCCTTCGCTGGGGTCGCCGATGGGCGGGTCCATTCCGGCGCCCATCCAGGGCCCGTGGCCCGCCGCCACCGGCCCCCACCCTCCACCGGGCATGAGCCAGCCCGGCCCGTGGGGGCCGCAGCAACAACAGGACGCTTGGAGCGCACACCCCCAAGCGGCACACGCCCCGACCACGCATCCCCAGGGCGGGCCCCCGCCGATGGCTTCGCCGTACCCACAGCAACAGCAGCAACCCCCGCGCCCGCCGCAGAAGAAGAGCAGGGCAGGGCTGTTCATCGGCGCCGCCGTGGCGTTCGTGCTGGTGCTCGCCATAGGTCTGGCCATCATCTTCGTCCCCTGGAAGACCATCGTCGCCCCCCAGCCCACCGCACAACCCACCGCCAAGCCGACCAAGACCGCCACCCCCCTCCCGACCACAGGGCTGAAGGCGGTGCCGCTGCCCGGTGAGTCCATCACCGCCTACGAGCACCCCTCCGACCCCATCGAGCTGACCTCCTACGAGATCTACGACAGGAACCAGGAGGACTGGGTCGACTACGCCCGGACCAAGGCACACGGCACGTTCGCGAAGTACAAGGACAACTGGGAGTCCCTGGTCTCCCCCGACGGCCGCTACCTGGCCGGACGCGGCAGGAACTACACGACCGACAACTACGACTCCGTCGTGATCACCGACAGGAAGACCGGCGACAAGGTCACCGTCAAGACCGTGAAGAAGCCGCTCATCGGCAGCGTCCGCGCCTGGTCGAAGGACGGCTCCAAGCTCCTCCTCAACGTGGAACGCCTGAACGGCTCCAAGTGGGTCGCCCCCGGCTTCGCCATCGTCGACGTCGCGGCGGGCAAGGCCGATGTGGTCGACCTCGGCGCCAACTACAGCACGCTGTTCGCCTGGGACCAGAAGGAGACCGGCGTCGTCAACGTGTCCGGCACCACCCTGCGCTTCTTCACCGCCGGCGGGAAGATGACCAGGGAGATCGCCGGCATCGGGGCGCTCTCCTCCGGCACCCGCGGCATCTTCTCCCCCTCGGGCGACCGGTTCTTCACCGACTGCGACGAGGGCCTGTGCATCTGGCGGGTCTCGAACGGCGAGCGCATCGACCGTTTCACCACCAAGTGCGACAGGACGCTCGGCTGGTTCGACGAGAGCCACCTCTACTGCCAGGCGGGCGACTCCATCCAGGTCTTCGGCTTCGACGGCAAGCTCGGGCGCAAGCTCGTCACCATGCCTTCCGGGGTGAAGTTCAGCCCGATCTTCACCCCCAGATGAACCGGTTCGGGGGGACATCCGTCTAGAGGACATGAAGACGCTGATCCGTACGGCAGTGACCGTCGTGACCCTCGCGACGGCCGCGGCCGCATGCACCTCTTCCCCGCCTCCCGTGGCAAAGAAGAGCACGCTCGACCTGAGCGACGTCCGCCTGGTTTCGTACAACAGCTGCGACGACCTGCTCTCCGGCCTGCGCGAGCACGCGGCCAAGAACGTCAGCGCCTGGGGCTTCGGCGGCGGACCCATCATGTACAAGATGGAGCGCGACACCCAGCAGCCCATGGCCACGGCCGACGACTCGGCCACCGGCAGAGCCCCCGACCACTCCACGACGAACGTGCACGAGGCCGGCGTCGACGAGCCCGACCTGGTCAAGACCGACGGCAACCGCATCATCACCGTCAACAAGGGCACGCTGCGGATCATCGACACCGCCACCAGGAAGGTCACCGCGTCGCTCAAGCTCATCAAGGACGCCAAGCTCGGCTGGTCACCCGCCGACCTGCTGGTGTCCGGCGACCGTGCGCTCGTCCTCTTCCAGGGCGGCGGCATGGACTTCGACGGCGTCGGCAAGCGCTTCGCTCCGTCGTACGGCCCGCAGTACGTCGTGGTGGACCTGGCCGGTGAGCCGAAGGTGCTGTCCACGATCAGCCCGCAGGGCTCGCACGTGGACGCCAGGATGGTCGGCTCGCAGATCAGGCTCGTGACGCGCAGCCAGCCGGACATCAGGTTCCCCGAGACCCGCGACCCGGTCTCGGACGAGGAGCGCAAGAAGGTCAACGCCGAGGTCGTACGGCAGGCGCCGCTGGACGCGTGGCTGCCCAAGATCCAGATCACCGACGCCTCGGGCACGGTGAAGAAGGACTCGGTCAAGTGCGAGCAGGTCAGCCACCCCGAGGACTACACCGGCACGTCGATGCTGACCGTGCACACGATCGACCTCAACCAGGGGATCACGGCTGAGGGCACCAACCCGATCAGCGTCGCGGCCGACGGCGACACCGTGTACGGCACCGGGACCAGCCTCTACGTGGCCAGCAACCCGCGCTGGTGGTTCCCCGTCCCGATCGACGTGGCCGTGGTGGACGACGCCCCGGTGGAGCCCACCTCCAAGCCGACCCTGTCGCCGTCGGGCGACGCCCCGGCCGTCGAGCCCACTCCCTCGGACCCGCCCACGCCGGTCATCCCGCCGGAGGAGACCGAGGTCCACCGGTTCGACATCGCCCAGCCGGGCGCGCCCCGCTACGTCGCGTCGGGCAAGGTGCCCGGCAGGCTGCTCAACCAGTACTCGCTGTCGGAGTACGACGGGAACCTGCGCATCGCCACCACGCTGGCCACCCAGAAGAGCAGCTCCAGCAGCGTCTACGTGCTCAAGGCCGACACCATGGCCAAGGTCGGCGAGGTCGGCGGCCTGGGCGAGGGCGAGCGCATCTACTCGGTGCGGTTCATCGGACCGGTCGGCTACTGCGTCACCTTCAAGCAGGTCGACCCGCTCTACACCCTCGACCTGCGCGACGCCACGGCGCCCAAGGTGACGGGCGAGCTGAAGATCACCGGTTACTCCGCCTACCTGCACCCCGCTGGGGACGGCAGGCTGATCGGGGTCGGCCAGGAGGCCAGCGAGAAGGGCAGGACGCTCGGCACGCAGGTCTCGCTGTTCGACGTCAGCGACCCGGCCAACCCGCGCAGGCTGTCGCAGATGTTCCAGAAGGACTCGGGCTCCGACGCCGAGTGGGACCCGCACGCGTTCCTCTACTGGCAGAAGACCGGCCTGTCGGTGATCCCGCTGAGCACCTACACCGCCAAGACCGGCGAGGCGGAGAGCGGCGCCGTCGCCCTGCGCATCACCGACTCCGGGGTGACCAAGCTCGGCATGATCAAGCACCCGAAGATCACCGCGAACAACTACACCTACGAGCCGAACATCCAGCGCTCGATGGTCATCGGCGACTCGCTGTGGACGATCTCCGAGGGCGGCATCCAGGTCAACGACGCCAACACCCTCGACAAGCAGGCGTGGATCCCGCTCGACTGACCTACTCGGACAGCTCGGCCACGATGTCCAGGTGGCCGGCGTGCCTGGCGTACTCCTGGAGCACGTGGAAGAGGATCCAGCTGAGTGACGGGGTCTCGCCCTCCTTGAAGCGAGGCCCCGCAGGTGCTCTTTCCGCAAGGTCGGCGGCGCCCACGATCTCGCGGGTGCGCCGGCCCTGCTCCAGCAGCAGGGCCTTCAGCTCGCCGTACGACTCCCCCGCCTGCCACTTCGTCTTGCCCGCGTCCCAGTCGCCCCAGGGGTCGGCGACCACCTCGCCACCGAAGCCCCACCGGATCCAGCGTTGCTCCATGTAGGCCAGGTGCTTGATCAGCTCCAGCGGCGTCCACCCGGAGGGCAGCACCGACTCGTCCGGCAGGCCGTCCGCCTTGCGCAGCACCTCGTCGCGGTAGTGGTCGAGGTAGCCGAGGAACAGCTCCTTCGGGTCGGACAGCTCGGTGGACGGTTCGTCGATCATGAATGCTCCGGTACGGGGACTATTTCCGGCGCGCCCAGCCTGATCGCGTCGGCTTCCTGGTCGGTGTCCTGCTCCTGCGACAGGCGCTCGGCCTCCACCCGCTTGGTGAAATACTCCACCTCACGCTTGACCTGGTCATCGTCCCACCCCAGCGGTTCCGCCAGCAGTTCGGCCGCCTCCTGCGCGACCCCGAGGCCGCGGTGGAAGGTCTCGATCGAGATGTGCGTGCGCCTGGTCAGCACGTCGTTGAGGTGCCTGGCCCCCTCGTGGGTGGCGGCGTAGACGATCTCGGCGCGCAGGTAGTCGTCGGCCCCGGTGAGCGGCCTGCCGAGCGACCTGTCGTCCTCGATCAGCTCCAGCACCTCCTCGATCAGCGAGCCGTACCGCTGGAGGAGGTGTTCGATCCTGGCGACGTGCAGGCCGCTGTCGTGGGCGAGGCGGTGCCTGGCGTTCCACAGCGCCTGGTAGCCCTCGGCCCCGGCGAGCGGGATCTGGTCGGTGCACGAGCGCGGGACGCGCTGGTCGAGGCCGTGCGCGACGGCGTCGACGGCGTCCTTGGCCATGACCCGGTAGGTGGTGTACTTGCCGCCCGCGATCATCACCAGCCCCGGCACCGGGTGCGCCACGACGTGCTCGCGCGACAGCTTGGAGGTTTCCTCGGACTCCCCGGAGAGCAGCGGCCTGAGCCCCGCGTAGACGCCCTCGACGTCGTCGCGGGTCAGCGGCACGGACAGCACGGCGTTGACGTGGTCGAGCAGGTAGTCAATGTCCACCCGCGACGCGGCCGGGTGCGCCTTGTCCAGGGTCCACTCGGTGTCGGTGGTGCCGATGATCCAGTGCCGCCCCCACGGGATCACGAAAAGCACAGATTTTTCGGTACGCAGGATGATTCCGGTCAGGGAGTGGATGCGGTCGCGCGGCACGACCAGGTGGATGCCCTTGGAGGCGCGCACGTGGATCTGGCCGCGCCCGCCGACGAGCTCCTGGATGTCGTCGGTCCACACGCCGGTCGCGTTGACGACCTGGCGGGCCCTGATGTCGATCTCACCGCCGTTCTCCAGGTCGCGCACGCGCACCCCGGTGACCCGCTCGCCCTCGCGCAGGAACCCCACGACCTGGGCGCGCTGCGCCACGTGCGCGCCGTAGCTCGCCGCCGTGCGCAGCATCGTCATCACGTAGCGCGCGTCGTCGACCTGGGCGTCCCAGTACTGCACGGCGCCGGTGAACGCCGTGCGCTTCAGCGCGGGCGCCAGCCGCAGCGCCCGGCTCCTGGACAGGTGCCGGTGCCCGGGGACGCCGCGGGTGAGCCCGGAGGCGAAGCCGAGCGTGTCGTAGAGCGCCACCCCGGCCCCCACATACGGACGCTCCCAGGCGTAGTGGGTCATCGGGAACAGGAACGGCACCGGACGCACCAGGTGCGGCGCCAGCCGCTGCAACAGCAGGGCACGCTCCTGCAGCGCCTCCCTGACCAGCTCGAAGTTGAGCTGCTCCAGGTAGCGCAGGCCGCCGTGGATGAGCTTGGAGGAGCGGGAGGAGGTACCGGAGGCGAAGTCGACGGCCTCCACCAGGCCGACGGACAGACCCCTGGTCGCCGCGTCGAGGCACACCCCCGCGCCGACCACGCCGCCGCCGACCACGATCACGTCGAGCTCCTGGGCCGCCATGCCCGCCAGCGCGGCCACCCGCTCCGCTGGACCAAGCCGGGCGCTGCCCATCTTCGCCGTCATAAAATCCCCCTGAGGTCTACGCCCTACTTACCCGGCGCCATGCGGGCATCACATCGAACATGTTCGCGGTCTTGGCCGGGTCGCGCTCCACCAGCTCGTCCAGGGTGTCGTCGATGCGCCGCATCAGCTCGGGCGCCAGCCGTACCCCACTGACGGCAGCGTTCTCGGCGACCTGCTCGGGCCGGGAGGCGCCGATGATCGCGCCGGACACGTTCGTGTTCTGCAGCACCCACGCCACGGCGAGCTGGGCCATCGTCAGCCCGGCCTCGTCGGCGATCGGCCGTAGTTTCTGCACCCTCTCCAGGACGGTGTCCGACATGTAGCGGCCGACGAACCTGGACCCGCGCTCGTCGCCCGCCCGGGAACCCGCGGGGAGCGCCTGGCCCGGCAGGTACTTTCCGGCCAGCACACCCTGCGCGACCGGCGAGAACACGATCTGGCCCAGCCCCAGGCGCTCGGACGCCGGGACGACCTCCTGCTCGATGACCCGCCACAACATGGAGTATTGCGGCTGGTTGGAGACCAGCGGCACGTCGAACTCGGCGGCCCTCTCTATTTGCGCGGCCGTCCATTCCGAGACGCCGACGTAGAGGATCTTGCCCTGCCGTACCAGGTCCGCGAAGGCGGACATGGTCTCTTCCAGCGGGGTCTCGTCGTCGAAGCGGTGCGCCTGGTAGAGGTCGACGTAGTCGGTGCCCAGGCGGCGCAGGGACGCGGCGCAGCTCTCGGCGATGTGCTTGCGCGACAGGCCGCGGTCGTTGGGGCCGTCGCCGGTCGGGAAGAACACCTTGGTGGCGATGACCAGCTCTTCGCGGCGGGTGCCCTTGAGCGCGCGGCCGAGGACCTCCTCCGCGCGGCCGCCGGAGTAGACGTCGGCGGTGTCGAAGGTCATGATCCCGGTGTCGAGCGCGGCCCTGACGCAGGCCTCCTGCGCGTCCTCGCCGATCTGGCCGTCCAGCGTGAGCCAGTTGCCGAAAACGATCTCACTGATCCTGAGCCCGCTGGCCCCCAGTGCCCGATATTCCATGTTCTGAGTCTCTCAGGCCCTGATGACCTTGATTCCCGCGTCGATGAGTTGCCCGGCCGCTTCGTCCGACAGCCGCTCGTCGGTCACCAGTGTGTCGATGGCCTCCAGCGGACAGATCCGCGCGAACGCCCGCTTGCCCACCTTGGACGAGTCCGCCACCACGACGACCTGCCCCGCGCGGCTCACCAGCAGGTTGTTGACGCTCGCCTCCCCCTCGTGATGCGCGGAGGCCCCCAGTTCCACGTCGATCGCATCCACCCCGAGGAACGCCACGTCGAGCGTCACCTGCTCCAGCACCCCCGACGCGAGGGGACCGATGAGCTCGTACGACTGCTGACGCGCCACCCCACCGGTGACCACGATCTTCACGTGCTGGCGGACGGTGAGCTCTGAGGCGATGTTGAGCGCGTTGGTCACGATCGTGAACCCGGACTCGAGGGTGGAGCGGGTCGCCAGCGTACGGGCCAGCTCCGACGTGGTGGTACCGCCGTTCATCCCCACCACTGCGCCGGGCGCGACCAGCTCGGCGGCCGCGGCCGCTATGCGATGCTTCTCGTCGGCATGCCTGGCCGTTTTGTACCGCAGGGGAAGATCGTAGGAGACGCTCTGCGAGACGGCGCCGCCTCGGGTGCGCATGAGCATTTGCTGCTGGGCGAGCTGGTCGAAGTCGCGGCGGATGGTGGCGGTGGACACGTCGAGGGATTCAGCGGCCTCCTCGACGGTGAGCCTGCCCTCTTGGGAGAGCAGCTCGAGAATCGCGTTCCACCGGTCGTAACGACTCACGAGTCCTCCTTGAGAGATCCATCCCGCCCAAGCCTGGCACACATCCCCCCAGATACCGCCTTCCCACCCTTCAGCCCCTGGTCCTGCTGTGGCCGGCCACATCCGGCAGTCCCCGACCGCACGCGGCTGGGCGCTCCTGCCTTGCCTCACCCCAAACCCTGCAGCCCCGACACATGACCGCGGCAATCTCATCCGGTGTTCCACGACGAGAGACCCTCGTCCGCATGGGCAGAACCCCAACGCGAGGTCGCGATCCTGCGCGTGGACCGTCTGGCCTGCCCGGAAGAGCAGTCGCGCTCGTCATCGGCTATTCCGTGACAGTGGGTGCCTTGACCAGACGCCACCCGCCGTTCACCATCGAGAAATCTGAGAAATTTGCTCGAAGGGACAAGCAAATGCAGCTGCGTTTCCTCGGCAGTACCTCCGATGGAGGGGCGTGCCCCAACCTGTACGAGACCGACCGCGGGACGTACCTGGTGCAGGGTGAGAAGGTCACCGACCCCGCAGCGCTCGCCACTCTCAGGGCTCGCGGCCTGCCCGATCACGAGACGGTCGTCGAGATCCCCCGCGAGCTCCTACGATTCGCTCCCCGCCCGGAAAGCGAAGCATGACCTTCGTCAGCGGCGACGGCTTCACCGCCCTGTTCCGCGACTTCACGCGTACGGCCTTCCGGCTGGAGGTGCGCGATCAGTATGACGCGCCCGACGAGGTAGAACGCTTCAGGAAGTTCCTGGCGGGCGAGGGCTACGACACCGCCTCCCGGCTTGCCGCCCCGTGGTGGCAGATGATCCACAAGGCCACCTCAGAGCAGGGCAAGCAGGTCCGCCGAGTGCGGGTCGTCACAGAACCCCACGGCGACTACACCAGGTACGCACTCGTCGGCGCCCGCATCAACCTCGACGGCGGCGAGGACATCCGCTACCTACCCAGAGACCGAGCACGCGAGATCGGCCTGCCCGAGCACGACTTCTGGCTCTTTGACGAGCGGCTCGTGGCGTGGATGCACTTCGACGACAACGGCGCCCTGACGTCGACAGAGCTCATTGAGGAGCCTGCCGTCGTGGAGCAGCACCTGGCCTGGCAGGCGCTCGCGTGGGAGCACGCCATCCCCTATGACGACTACATCCGATAGAAACAGCACGTGTCCGACGTCCACCAGGTCCGTGCAGCACTAGGCAAGCGACTCCGCGGCCTGCGCATCCGGGCAGGCATGTCCGGCAAGCAGCTCGCAGAGTCGCTCGGGTGGCCGCAGTCGAAGATCTCAAAGATCGAACTCGGCAACCAGACGCCGACGGCAGAGGACATCAACGCCTGGGCACACGCCTGCCGTGCTGACGCCAGCGCCTCCGACTTGCTGGGACTCCTCGCCAACCTGGAAACCCTTTACGCCGAATGGCAGCGGATCCTCAGGGCCGGCACCGGCAAACGACAGCAGACCTATCAGGAGCTCGAGGCGGCGACCCGTACGCTGCGGGTGTTCGAGTCCATGCTGATTCCCGGCCTGCTGCAGACGCCGGACTACGCGCGCGCCCGGCTGGCCGAGAACATCAAGACGTGGGGCGGAGCCGACGACCTCGACGCAGGTGTGCGGGAGCGGATGCGGCGGCAGGAGATCCTCTATGACTCGGGCCGGAACTTCTATTTCATCCTCACCGAAGGCGCACTGCGCACTCTGCTGTGCCCGGCCCGAGTGATGGCGGGCCAGTTGGAGCGGCTGGTGGCGTTGTCGTTGATGGACACGCTCCGGCTGGGAGTCATCCCCTTTACGACAATGCTCCCCGTCAGCCCCAAGCACGGCTTCTGGATCTACGACGATCGCCTCGCGACTGCGGAAACAATCACGGCCGAGCTCCACCTCTCACAGCCTGACGAGGTCGCGCACTATCGACGCGTGTTCGACGCCCTGTCGGGGGTGGCCCACTACGACAGAGACGCCAGGCGGATCATCACGCGGGCGCTGGAGGATCTGACCAGCCGCGACGCCTGAGAAATCGCAAGAAATTTTCTTCACGGCGGGTCGGCAGGCTCCTACCGTCCGGGTCGTGGCCATCCCCGACTGGTGCGGCACGCGATGACAACCCCTGCGCTCCGACAGGCCGATCACGTGATCGCCCGCCTCCACGTGGATGGCCTGTTCCACCTGGAGAAGGACGGCCGGATGTCCAGGCGAGGCTGGGCACCTTCCAATACCTATGACGTGCGACTGCTGGACATGCTCATCGCCCTCCTGAACGGCCGTGACGACACCTTCGCGTTCACTGCCGAGGAACTGGAGATCGCGCGTGCTGCGGGGATGAACGAGGAGACCCTGCGCCAGGAACTGCGTCGCGAGGCGTTTTCCCTCTATATCAAGTCCCTGGTGTAGCCCAGATGCGATCGTCACCTGTCGGCGTTCACCCAGGAGCGGCTCATCCCAGTTGACGCTCACACACGGAGGCTGCGCGTCAGCCTGCCCACACGATCTCGTAAACCCGGATCAGCTCCGCATCCTCATCCACGAGGAACCGCATGATCCCGACAGCACCGAATGTCGTCTCTCGGTAGTCCGAACGCCCCGGGTAGAGCGCTGACGCATCCCACGGTTCGTCGACTAGCGTCGCCGACCGCTCCACCAACGCTGCGAGCGCGTCTGACGGGAAATTGCCCAGCTTCGCCAGAGCCGACGATTCGAGTTTGATTCGATAGCTCACCCCTGGCGGCCCTGATGCCTCAAGAGGCGCTGCTGGAACTCGGGAAGTACATCCTCCAGGTAGGCGCCACCGTCGCCAGCGGCCAGCTCCGCCTCGATCTCTTCCGGTGTCCGGTCGAAGTCAGGGTCGCGGGCATACATCCTGGCCTTCAACGACCACAGATGCAGCAGCTCATGCAGACGGTGGAAGTTCTCCGGCTGGCGTGCCGCCTCCCACGCCTGCCTGTACAGGAAGAGGAAGTGTTCCCGCTTTGCCGGCGGCAGCGCGTCCAGGATCACGGCCGGGTCGTACGCCGGTGGCTCCTCAACAGGCTCCGCGCTCATGACCTCAGCGTATCGCGGCGGCCTTCCGAGGCTGCCAGATTCGACTCGCTCGCGCCCCGAGGGCTGGGATTTCACCAGGAGGAGCATCCGAAAGAAAGCACGAGCGTTCACCAGCGCCTCTGGCCAGATAACCCCCTGCGAACGGCCACTGCCAGAGGTGACCAGCCCGAGCGGGACCGAGGGCGGGTGGGTGGGTGGGCGGAGGGCGGGCAGGCGGCAAGCGCAGCATGGAAGGAAGGGGTTGGGGCTTGGGAGGGGTATGCACAAATGTGCGTTGTTCTGGTATAAAAAGTGCAGAAACAATCAATCACGGGGAGGTAAGCGGTGACCACTCACACCGAAGCCGAGATCGCGTCACAGCCCGCCTGCTGGCGTCGCGCCGTCGAGAACATCCCGACCGACGCGTTGCCCCAGCCAGGTGAGCGCGTGGCCGTAGTCGGCTGCGGCACGTCGTGGTTCATCGCCATGGCCTACGCCACCCTCAGGGAGCAGGCGGGTCTCGGCGAGACCGATGCCTTCGCCGCCTCCGAGGCCCCGGTCGGCAGGCCGTACGACAGGATCCTGGCGCTCAGCCGTTCCGGCACCACGACCGAGGTCCTCGAGCTGCTCAGCAAGGCCACCACCAGGACCACGGCCATCACCGCCGACCCGAAGACGCCGATCATGAACCTGGCCAAGGACGTGATCGTGCTCGACTACGCCGACGAGCAGTCGGTGGTGCAGACGCGGTTCGCCACCACGCAGCTCGCTCTTCTCCGGGCCAGTCTGGGTGAGGACCTTACGCAGGCGATCGCCGATGCCGAGGATGCCCTCACCGCGCCACTAGTCGGAGTAGACGCGGAGCAGTTCAGTTTCCTCGGCGCGGGCTGGTCGAACGGGCTGGCGCAGGAAGCGGCGCTCAAGATGCGCGAGGCGTCCAGGTCGTGGACCGAGGCGTACCCGGCGATGGAATACCGGCACGGCCCGATCAGCATCGCCGGACCCGGCCGTGTCACCTGGATGCTCGGCACCGCCCCGGAAGGCCTGCGCGAGCAGGTGGAAGTCACCGGCGGCACGTTCGTCGAGAGCGCCAGGGACCCGATGGCCGAGCTGGTTCTCGCCCAGCGGGTGGCGGTCGCGCGCGCGTTCGCCCGCGGTCTCAACCCCGACGAGCCCCTTCACCTCACGCGATCTGTGATCCTTTCTTCATGAGTCTCACTCTCGTCGACGCCAGGATCGTGACCCCGGAAGGGGTGCACGAGGGCTGGCTGACCATCGAAGACGGCCGCATCACGCACGTCGGCCACGGACCCGCCCCCCGCCCCGGCCACAGCCTGGGCGGGCGGCACGTCGTGCCCGGCTTCGTCGACATCCACAACCACGGCGGAGCGGGCGGGTCGTTCCCGACCGGCGACCAGGCGAGCGCGCGCGACGCCATCGCCCTGCACCAGCAGCACGGCACGACGACGATGGTGGCGAGCCTCGTCACCCAGTCGGTCGACGACCTGGCGCGCGCGACCTCCTCGCTGGCCGACCTGTGCGACGACGAGCTGCTCGCGGGCATCCACTTCGAAGGTCCGTACATCTCGAAGGCGCGGTGCGGCGCGCACAACCCGTCCTTGCTGCGCGAGCCGTCCCCCGGTGAGTTCAAGGGCCTGCTGAAAGCAGGCCGGGGGCACGTGCGCATGCTGACGATCGCGACCGAGCTTCCCGGCGCTCTCGACACGATCCGTACGGCTGTCGCCGAGGGTGTGATCGCGGCCCTCGGGCACAGCGACGCCTCCTACGAGCAGACGCTGGACGGCATCGAGGCGGGCGCCACGGTCGCCACTCACCTTTACAACGCGATGCCCTCGCTCGGCCACCGCGCCCCAGGTCCGATCGCGGCGCTGCTGGAGGACGAGCGGGTCACGGTCGAGCTGATCAACGACGGCGTGCACGTGCACCCGGCGATGCTCAAACTCGCCTACGAGGTCGCGGGCGCCGGCAGGACCGCGCTGATCACCGACGCGATGGCCGCCACCGGCATGGGCGACGGCACCTACGTGCTCGGCACCATGCAGGTTAACGTGTCGGACGGCGTGGCCAGGCTGGTCGAGGGCGGTTCGATCGCGGGCAGCACACTAACGATGGACGTGGCGTTCCGGCGCAGCGTCCAGGAGGTCGGCCTGTCGCTGCCCGAGGCGGTGACCGTCGCGTCGCTGACTCCGGCCCGCGTGCTGGGCCTGGACGAGCGCATCGGCTCGATCGCGGTCGGCAAGGTCGCCGACCTGGTCGTGCTCGACAATTCCCTGCAGGTAAGTGGCGTCATGAAGCGTGGCGCCTGGATCACGGAGCCTTGATGATCGTCACCGTCACGCTGAACGCCGCTCTCGACGTCACCTACCAGGTGGGCGACGTCGACTGGAACGGCGTCAACCGCGTCCAGACGGTGCACAGGCGCGCGGGCGGCAAGGGGATCAACGTCGCCCGCGTTCTGGCCGCCCTGGGGCAGGAGGTCCTGGTGACCGGGCTCGCGGGCGGCCCGACCGGCCAGGCGATCGAGGCCGACCTCGACACCGCCGGACTCCCCCACGACCTGACCCCGGTGGCGCAGGACTCCCGCACGACGCTCGTCGTCTCCGACAGCCCCAGAACAGCCCTGTTCAACGAGCCGGGCCCGCACGTGACCCCCGATGAACTCGACCGCTTTATCCGAAATTTCGTAGCAAAAGCCGCACGAGCGCAGGCCGTCGTCATCTCGGGAAGCCTCCCCCGAGGCGTCCCCTCCGACTTCTACGGCACGCTGGCCGCGATGAGCCCCGCCCCCGTCATCATCGACGCCGACGGCGAACCGCTCAGAAACGCCCCCAAGGGCAAACCCGCCCTCATCAAGCCCAACGCGGAAGAACTCTCGCGAGCCGTACCCGACGGCACCCCCGAGGAGGGCGCGCAGGCCCTGCGCCACGAGGGTGCCGGGGCCGTCGTGGTGTCCATGGGCGCCGACGGCCTGCTCGCGGTGACCGCCGACGGCGTGTTCCGCGCCCGCATGCCGTACACCGTCGAGGGCAACCCCACCGGCGCTGGCGACTCGCTGGTGGCCGGGCTCGCGCTCGGACTGGTCGAGGGTACGGCGTGGCCGGAAACCCTCCGCCGGGCGGCGGCACTGGGCGCGGCGGCCGTGGCAGCGCCGGTCGCCGGAGACTTCGACCGCGCCCTCTATGCCGAGATCCACCCCCATATCGTGATCGTCTGAAGGAGCCCTCCATGCCTCTCGTCGGTATCGGCGAAATCGTCGGCAACGCCCGGAACGGGGTCGGCGCGTTCAATGTGATCCAGCTCGAGCACGCCACGGCGATCGTCGCGGGCGCCGAGGCGCTGGACCTGCCGGTGGTGCTGCAGATCAGCGAGAACTGCGTGCGCTACCACGGCGCGCTGGCCCCCATCGCGCTGGCGTCCCTGGCCGTCGCGCGCGTCTCGACGGTGCCGGTCGCCGTGCACCTCGACCACGCCACCGACCGCGCGCTGGTCGAGGAGGCCGTCGAGCTGGGCCTGGGCTCCGTGATGTTCGACGCCTCCGCGCTGCCCGACGAGGAGAACGTCCGGCAGACCGCCTCGGTTGTCGAGTTCTGCCACGAGCGCGGCGTATGGGTGGAAGCCGAGCTGGGCGAGGTCGGCGGCAAGGACGGCGTGCACGCGCCAGGCGTCCGCACCAAGCCGCACGAAGCGGTCGACTACGTGGCGCGCACCGGCGTGGACGCGCTGGCCGTGGCCGTGGGCAGCTCGCACGCCATGACCACCCGCGACGCCGTGCTCGACCTGCCGCTCATCGCCGAGCTGCACGCGGCGGTCCCGGTGCCGCTGGTCCTGCACGGCTCCTCCGGGGTGCCCGACGAGACGTTGCGCGCAGCCGTACGGCAGGGCATGAAGAAGATCAACATCGCCACACACCTGAACAAGGCGTTCACCGGCGCCGTCCGTGAATACCTGTCACAGGACGAGAAGGTGGTCGACTCACGCAAGTACATGCGGGCCGGACGCGACGCGGTCACCCGCGAGGTCACCCACCTGCTGGGGATCCTAACCGGCTGAGCAGCCGCTCGGCCTGCCGGTGGAAGGTGCCCGGCGGGTTGCGCGGCCCCTCGGGCGACAGCATGAAGAACCACATGAGCGCGTGCAGGCGGCGGCACTCGCTCATGCGCCGTTCCTCCGCCGGGGTGAGGTCGACGTGCGCGGCGATGTCGACCTCCCACATCGAGACGTGTTCCGCGACCTCGGACAGCTCGAAGGCCCGGTCGCTGCGCCCGGACTCCTCGAAGTCGATGATCCGCACCCGCTCGCCGTCCCAGAGGAAGTTCTCCAGGTTCCCGTCACCCGCGCCGAACACCGGCGTGACCTCCTCGGGCGGCTTCCACGACTGCAACCACGCGGCGCCCTCGGCCGCCGCGTGATCGGCCAGCGGGTCCCTCGGCTCCCAGCCCGCACCCCACTCGGCCACCTGCCGCCTGAGCTGCTCCAGATGCCAGGGCCTCAGCGGTTGTACGGCGAGCACGTCGGCGGGCACCGAGGAGTGGAGCCTGTCGAGCGCCCGGACGATCTCCGAGGCCGGTGCGCCGACATTTCCGTCGAGGCGGGACATGGCAACCATCGCGCCATCGGTGCCGATCGGCTCCGGCACCAGGTCGGGCGCGTACTGCGCCAGCAGGGTCAGCGCGTGCCACTCCCGCTCCGGCTGGCCGTCCAGCTCTCCGACGAACCGCTTGTAGACCACGTCGCCGCTGATCTCGATTTGGTGCGTACTCACCAGGGCAGCGCCCTTCCGTCGCGGAAGAAACCGCCGGTCGGGCCGTTGTCCGGCAGGTCGACCGCCCACAGGACGCTCGCCGCCCCGTCCGACACCGGCCGCCCACCGGGGCCGCCCATGTCGGTGGCCACCCAGCCGGGACAGACCGCGTTCACCAGCATCCCGGGCAGCTCGGCCGCCAGCATCCTCGTCAGCGCGTTCAGCGCCGTCTTCGACACGGTGTAGGCGGGCGTGCCGCCGCCCATGCTCGCCAGCGACCCCGCCTCGCTGGAGACGTTCACCACGCGCGGGCTGCGCGACTTCTGGAGCAGCCCGAGCATGGCCTGCGTGACCCGCCAGGCGCCGAGCAGGTTCGTCTCCAGCGCCTCGCGCACCACGCCGAGGTCGGCATCGGTCGCGCGCTGCCACGTGTCGTAGTGGATGGCGGCGTTGTTGACCAGCACGTCGAGCCGCCCGAACCGGTCAGCGAGCTCCGCCGCCAGCGTGTCGGCCCCGGCGGTGACGTCCAGCCGCCTGACCAGCACGTCGCCGTCGATCGCGGGCACGCGGCCCGGGTCCCTGGCGGTCACCACGACCGTGTCGCCCCGGCGCGCCAGCTGCCTGGCCACCTCCAGCCCGATCCCTCGGTTGGCCCCGGTGACAAGTACCACCCTGTCCACGCCCGTACCCCCGATCACCAGTAGTCCTACAGATGGCATCGACGCCACCGCGGACCAGGATCGCACTTACCGAAACCCGCTGAAGGAGCACCACTTGCGCAAGCACCCCAACGTCATCAAGCCGATCCGGTCCGTACCGCGTCCGCGTCCGCTTCCCAAGCCGGGCGCCAAGCGGTGACCGGACAGAAAAGGGCCGCCATCCGGCGGCCCTTTCCCATTTCCACGGTCAGCGCTGCTGAGGTGCGACGACGACCTCGACCCGCTGGAACTCCTTGATGTCGGAGTAGCCCGTGGAGGCCATCGTGCGCTTGAGCGCGCCCATGAGGTTCATCGAACCGTCGGCCACGGACGAGGGCCCGTGCAGGATCTCCGCCAGCGTGCCCACCGTGCCGAACTCCACGCGACGCCCGCGCGGCAGGTCGGGGTGGTGCGCCTCGGAGCCCCAGTGGAACCCGTGCCCAGGCGCCTCGGACGCGCGGGCCAGCGGCGAGCCGACCATCACCGCGTCGGCTCCGCACGCGATCGCCTTGGCGATGTCGCCGGAGGTGCCCATGCCGCCGTCGGCGATGACGTGCACGTAGCGGCCACCGGACTCGTCCATGTAGTCGCGGCGCGCGGCCGCGACGTCGGAGATCGCCGTGGCCATCGGCACCGCGACGCCCATCACGCTGCGCGTGGTGTGCGAGGCGCCCCCGCCGAACCCGACCAGCACGCCGGCCGCGCCCGTGCGCATGAGGTGCAGCGCCGCCGTGTAGGTGGCGCACCCGCCGACGATCACCGGGACGTCGAGCTCGTAGATGAACTGCTTGAGGTTCAACGGCTCTGCCCGGCCGGACACGTGCTCGGCCGAGACCGTCGTGCCGCGGATGACGAAGATGTCGACCCCGGCGTCAATGACCGTCTTGTGGTACTGCACCGTGCGCTGCGGCGACAGCCGTACGGCCGTCGTCACCCCGGCCGCGCGGATCTCCTCGATCCTGCGCCCGATCAGCTCCTCCTTGATCGGCGCCGAGTAGATCTCCTGCAGCCGCTTGGTCGCCGCCTCCTGGTCGAGGGAAGCGCACTCCTCCAGCAGCGGCGACGGGTCCTCGTACCGCGTCCACAGCCCCTCGAGGTCGAGCGGCGCCAGGCCACCGAGCCTGCCGATCTCGATGGCGGTAGCCGGCGACACGACGCTGTCCATCGGGGCGACGACCACGGGCAGCTCGAAGCGGTACGCGTCGATCTGCCAGGTGATCGAGACCTCCTCCGAGTCACGGGTACGCCGAGAGGGGACGAGGGCGATCTCGTCCAGTGCGTAGGCCCGACGCCCTGTCTTGCCGCGGCCGATCTCCACCTGAGTCATGACTTACCTTCTGTGATAGTTGGGCGCTTCGACCGTCATCTGGATGTCGTGCGGGTGGCTCTCCTTGAGGCCCGCGGCAGTGATCGGCATGAGTTCGCAGTCGGAGTGCATCTGCGGGATCGTGCGGCAGCCCGCGTACCACATGCCCTGGCGAAGACCGCCGACGAGCTGGTGGGCGACGGCCGCGACCGGGCCGCGGTAGGGCACCTGGCCCTCGATGCCCTCGGGGATGTACTTGTCCTCGCCGCCGACGTCGGCCTGGGCGTACCTGTCCTTGCTGAAGGAGGTGCCGCCGCGCTCGCGGTTGCGCACCGCGCCCAGCGACCCCATGCCCCGGTAGGACTTGAACTGCTTGCCGTTGATGAAGATCAGCTCGCCGGGCGACTCCTCGCATCCGGCAAGCAGCGAACCGAGCATCACGGTGTCCGCGCCGGCCGCGATGGCCTTGACGATGTCTCCCGAGTACTGCAGGCCGCCGTCGCCGATCACCGGCACCCCGGCGGGACCGCAGGCGAGCGAGGCCTGGTAGATCGCGGTGACCTGCGGCGCGCCGACGCCGGCCACGACGCGGGTGGTGCAGATGGAGCCTGGGCCGACGCCGACCTTGACCGCGTCGGTGCCCGCGTCCACGAGCATCTGGGCGCCCTTGCGGGTGGCGATGTTGCCGCCGATCACGTCGACCCGGCTGTTGGCCTTGATCTTGGCGACCATGTCGGCCAGGCCCTTGGAGTGGCCGTGCGCGACGTCCACGACGATCGCGTCGACGCCCGCGTCGATCAGCGCCTTGGCCCGCTCCTCCGCGTCGCCGCCGACGCCGATCGCGGCGCCCACCACGAGGCGGCCGTCGGCGTCCTTGGTCGCGAGGGGGTATTGCTCGCTCTTCGTGAAGTCCTTGACCGTGATGAGGCCGCGCAGCCTGCCGTTGCCGTCGACCAGGGGCAGCTTCTCGATCTTGTTCTGCTTGAGCAGCGTGAACGCGTCGTCGCGGGAGACCCCGACCGGCGCGGTGACCAGCGGCATCTTCGTCATGACCTCGCGGACGGGACGCGACTGGTCGGTCTCGAAGCGCATGTCGCGGTTGGTGACGATGCCGACCAGGATGCCGGTCGTGTCGGTGACCGGGACGCCGGAGATGCGGTAGGTCGCGCACAGCCGCTCGACGTCGGCGAGCGTGTCGTCGGGGGTGCACGTCACCGGGTTGGTGACCATGCCGGCCTCGGAGCGCTTGACCAGGTCGGCCTGCTGGGCCTGCTCCTCGACGGAGAGGTTGCGGTGCAGGATGCCGATGCCGCCCTGGCGGGCCATGGCGACCGCCATGCGCGCCTCGGTGACGGTGTCCATGGCGGCCGAGACCAGCGGGATGGAGAGCGTGATGCCCTTCGACAGCCGCGAGGCGGTGTCGGCCTCACCCGGTTGCAGGTCGGAGTAGGCCGGAACCAGCAGCACGTCGTCGAATGTGAGACCAGTCTCGGTGAACTTGGACATGCTGGCATTCCCCTCCGGATTTTTGGGTGACCCCGGAGGTCAAGTTTAGGGCAGCGGTCCAATCGAACAGGTTCCGGGAGGACGATGACCCCCACGGACCGCCGTCCTCCACCCGGCAACCAAAAGAGCCGGGGGATCGGTCGGTCGGTGATCCGCCCGATCCCCCGGCCACCGGCACCTCCGTGAGGCGCTTACGCCACCGAACCCCCCTCCGCGTCCTGATGGCCGCGTTACTCACTTCTGATGCCGACGCTGGGTCAAGCCTGCGTCACGCGCTGGCACATCGCAATGTGAAAACGTGCAATTGCACGAAGTTGCACAACCTGCCGACCAGTCGGCGCAAGGGCCGGACAGCGCAGGAATGCCGGGTTATCCTCGCGGCACGCCCGTGTCCCCTCTACGGAGCACAGCACATGCGCAACGACTCCCCGACCCTGTCCGACCCCCTTGAGACGTTGGGCCTGGACCCGGCCCAGACCGCTCTCTACACGGCGGTCCTGCGTCTGCACAGGGCAACCCTCGCCGAGCTCGCCGAGGCCATGGACGGCCCCGCCGACAAGGTGAGCCGACAGCTCGACGACCTCGTCAGGCTAGGCGTCGTCGACGAGCACTCAGGCGAGTACCTCGCCAGACATCCCGCCGCCGCGCTCGGCAGGCTCATCGCGGAGCGCCTCGACCGGCTCGCCGAGGAGAGCCGGCGCATCGACTCCGCGCTCGGCTCGATCAGGAGCCTGATCCGCGACTACGACGCGGGACGCGACTACCAGAACGGGCCGTTCCCCGTCGAGCTGGTGAGCGGGGCCGACGTGCTCTACGAGAGCGTCGTCGGCATCGCCGTACAGTCGCCGCGCATGGAGGTGCTCACCGCCATCCCCGACGACCGCACGATGCTCGACTTCGCCCGTAAATACGCTGACCAGTGGATCGACGCGCAGCGGCGCGACCTGCTGACCTTCCGCGCGGTGATCCCCGTCTCGACGCTGCCGCTGCCCGGGGTGCGCGACCAGCTCTCGCGGCTCATGGAGACGGGCGGGCGGGTGCGCACCCTCGACAGGGTGCCAAGCTGGTTCCTCACGGCGGGCGCCGGGGCGGCCGGGCTGCCTGCGCAGTGGGGCGGGAACCTGCCCGACCACGCCTACAACTTCTACCTGATCAGGGCGCCGATCGTGGTGGGGGTGATGCGGTCGCTGTTCGAGGAGCTCTGGGGGCGGGCCGTACCTCTGCCCTGGGGGCGGCGGGGCGACGGCATGGTCCAGGTGATCAGGCTCGCGGCGCAGGGGATGTGCGACGAGTCGATCGCGCGGCAGCTCGGGGTCTCCGTGCGCACCGTGCGCGCGCGGTTCGCGGACGCCATGGCCGAGCTGGGGGCGCAGTCGCGTTTCCACGCCGGAGTCGAGGCCGCGCGGCGCGGCTGGCTGGGCCAGTAGAGGCTCGTTCGGTCGGGGTGTGGCATATCTGTGCCCTGAACCGGATCGGTCACTATGGTGGAATGGTGCTGGAAGACGTCCCCCGCGACCCGTTCGCGGACGATCCGAACGATCCCACCTCGGCGATGGGCGAACTCGACGACGCGGAACCGCTCACGGCGGCGGAACGCGACGAGGCCATCACCGACCTAGCCGACGTGGAGGTCTTCCGTTCCCTGCTCGAACCGCAGGGCGTGCTCGGCCTCGTGCTCGACTGCCCTGAGTGCGGCGAGCAGCACTTCTTCGACTGGGAGCTGCTCCGCGGCAACCTGCGCCAGATGATCGAGAAGGGCCTGCCCCAGGTGCACGAGCCCGCGTTCCACCCGGACCCGACCGACTACGTCAGCTGGGAGTACGCCAGGGGCTACGTGGACGGCGTCATCGACACCGAGGAACGCCGCTAACCGTTCCTAGAAAGCCCCTGACCGGCGGCGGTCAGTGACATCGTCCGTCAGGACGGACAGGAGGCGGGCCGCGGGATCGCCGCAGCCGGACGCCTCCCCTCTCGACAACGCGTCGAGAAGGGCATCGGTCGCCGCGATCTCGAACAGGTCATTCAGGTCTTCATCCTGCGTCAAGCCGACTCCAGCTCGGCCATCTGCCTCAGTCTCGCCAACGCCCTGTGCTGGGCGACGCGGACAGCACCCGGTGACATACCCAGTACATTACCGGTCTCCTCGGCCGACAGACCCGACACCACTCGCAGCAGGAGCAGTTCGCGCTGGTTGTCCGGCAGCCTGGACAGCAGCCGCCGGGCGTGCTCGACCTCTATGTAGTGGACCACCGTCTCCTCGGGCCCCGGACGTTCGTCCGGTCCGTCGGGGAGGTCCTGGGTGGGTACGGCGGAGCGTACGGAACTCCGCAGCGCGTCCGCCACCTTGTGGGAGGCGATCCCGAACACGAAGGACGCGAACGGCCTGCCCATATCCCGGTATCTGGGCAAAGCGGACAAAACCGCTATGCACACCTCTTGTGCCACATCGTCGGCAATATGATATTGCCCAGAAACCCTGCCCAGCCGGGCGCGGCAATAGCGCACGACCATGGGACGCAACTCGCCCAGCAAGGATTCGATCGCACTGCGATCCCCCTGCACGGCGAGGCTCGTCAGTTCTCTAAGGTCGGAGTCATCCGCTCGTACCGGAAGTCTCGACGCGAGCCTTACCCCAGATTTGGCGTCGGCGACGCTTCCCTCGCTCACGATAGGCATGATGCCCGCACTGATCGGGCCTGTCGTCATAGCGAACGGCTACGGATTGGTCACATTGAGGAGACGATAACGGGTTGTAATCGACTGACAACACTAAGGGTTAATCGGTGACAGTTTATTTCACCCGATAACCCTAAATGCACGACAAATGTCAGACGCCTAGACGCTTTACCGACACGTTTGGTTTACCGGCCAAAACACTTTCCCTCCCCAGGCGCCTACAAACTTACCCACAAGCAACACATTCCCCCCTCCTGCCTCAGATCTGACGTTCCGGCCCACGCCGTAACCTTTCCGGCCCACGCTCCGGGGGCTTCTCGCGGCTCGCGTGTGGACCGCTCCTGGACCGCTTGCGTGTCGATCCCAGGCCGCTTCCGGGCGCTTCCGGGCCGCTCGTGGAACGCTTGTGGAACGCGCCAAATCGCCGTCAGCGCCCTCGTGGGGCGCGGGCCATCCCTGTGGACCGATCCAGCGCCCCGGGCTTCCTGTGGCCACCCCAGCCGCCCGACGGCCCTGTTGTAACAGCGAGGACCCCGTGAGCCCTCACGACCTCCGGGCACAGACGGCCACCCACGACGGCGGGCGGGAGTCCGTGGCCTGCCGTACCCCCAAAAGGACCTTGAACGCAAAAACGGCCCGCACCCCGTCGAAAAGGGGTGCGGGCCGTCAGAGACTCGCCCAGGTCAGTGACCGTGGCCGTGACCGTGGCCGGCGCCAGCGGCGGGCGCCTCGTCCTCGGGCTTGTCCACGACCAGCACCTCGGTCGTCAGCAGCATGCCCGCGATCGAAGCCGCGTTCTGCACCGCAGACCGGGTGACCTTGACCGGGTCGATGACGCCCTGCGCCACCAGGTCGCCGTACTCGCCGGTAGCGGCGTTGAGGCCGTGACCGGCGGGCAGCTCGGCCACCTTGTGCGTGACGACGTAGCCCTCGAGCCCGGCGTTCTCGGCGATCCAGCGGGCCGGCTCGACCAGCGCGCGGCGGACGACGCCCACGCCAGTGGCCTCGTCACCCGTCAGGCCGAGGTCGTCCAGGTCCTTGCCCACGTGGATCAGCGCGGAGCCACCGCCGGAGACGATGCCCTCCTCGATCGCGGCGCGCGTCGCGGAGATCGCGTCCTCGAGGCGGTGCTTCTTCTCCTTGAGCTCCACCTCGGTGGCGGCACCCACGCGCAGCACGCAGACGCCACCGGCCAGCTTCGCCAGGCGCTCCTGCAGCTTCTCGCGGTCCCAGTCGGAGTCGGACTGCTCGATGGCGGTCTTGATCTCCTTGACCCGGTCCTCGATCGCGCTCGCGTCACCGGCACCGTCGACGATGGTCGTGGTGTCCTTGGTGACGACGATACGGCGGGCCGTGCCGAGCACCTCGAGGCCGACGTGCTCCAGCTTGAGGCCGATCTCCTCGCTGACGACCTGGCCACCGGTGAGGATGGCGATGTCCTGCAGCATGGCCTTGCGGCGGTCACCGAAGCCCGGGGCCTTGACGGCCACGGAGGTGAAGGTGCCGCGGATCTTGTTCGTGACGAGTACGGCGAGGGCCTCGCCCTCGACGTCCTCGGCCACCACGAACAGCGGCTTCTTGGTCTGGGCGACCTTCTCGAGCAGCGGCAGGAAGTCCGCGATCGAGGAGATCTTGCCCTGGGTGAGCAGGATGTAGGAGTCCTCGAGGACGGCCTCCATCCGCTCCGGGTCCGTGACCATGTAGGCCGACAGGTAACCCTTGTCGAACTGCATGCCCTCGGTGAACTCGAGCTCCATGCCCATGGCGTTGGACTCTTCGACGGTGAGGACGCCGTCCTTGCCCACCTTGTCGAACGCCTCGGCGATCAGCTCGCCGATCTTCGAGTCCTGCGCGGAGATCGTCGCGACGTTGGCGATCTCCTTCTTGTCACCGACCTCGCGCGCGCTGGCGAGCAGCTTGTCGCTGATCGCCTTGGCGGCCAGGTCGATGCCGCGCTTCAGCGACAGCGGGGACGCGCCGGCGGCCACGTTGCGCAGACCTTCGCGGACCATGGCCTGGGCCAGGACGGTCGCGGTCGTCGTGCCGTCGCCGGCGACGTCGTTGGTCTTGGTCGCGACTTCCTTGGCGAGCTGGGCGCCGAGGTTCTCGTAGCGCTCCTCCAGCTCGATCTCGCGAGCGATGGTGACACCGTCGTTGGTGATCGTCGGCGCACCGAACTTCTTGTCGATGACCACGTTGCGGCCGCGGGGGCCAAGGGTCACCTTGACGGCGTCAGCGAGAGCGTTGACGCCGCGTTCGAGGGCGCGGCGGGCGTCCTCGTCGAACTCCAGGATCTTCGGCATTGAAAGTCCTCTCCAGGCGTCGAAAGCCCCGGGCGCGGTTAGGCGCACCCGGGGCTCGACACGGCTCTACTTCTCGATGATCGCGAGAACGTCGCGGGCGGAGAGCACGAGGTACTCCTCGCCGCCGTACTTGACCTCGGTGCCGCCGTACTTGCTGTAGAGGACTACGTCGCCTACGGCAACGTCGAGCGGAATCCGCTTGTCCCCGTCCTCGTCCCAGTTGCCCGGGCCAACAGCGAGAACGCGCCCCTCCTGGGGCTTCTCCTTGGCCGTGTCAGGAATGACCAGGCCGGAAGCGGTGGTCTGCTCGGCCTCAAGCGGCTGGACCACAATGCGGTCGCCGAGCGGCTTAACGGGAACCTTGGTGGCGGTCGTCACGATCGGACCTCCCCTTCAGATTTGAATGATCTAGAAGAGGCGACCAGCGGGGCCTGCCGTCGCGGGTGTCAGACCTGCCTCGTCGCACGTTGGCACTCTCAAGGGGAGAGTGCCAACAGGAAACATATGCAAGAGGGGCTTGACAGTCAACACGAACGCGTCCGGAGCGCTCCGCTCTAAGCGATCAGCCGAACCCAACACCCCCGCAAGACCCCCCACCACCACCCGATTCCCCCACGAACCCCCACCCCCGACATCCCACCCAAACCCCAACCCCAAAGCCAACCTC
>NZ_JBITGU010000002.1:1423684-2331606 GCF_044457355.1 Nonomuraea sp. NPDC050556
ACAGCCCTCAGCCCTCAGCCCTCAGCCCTCAGCCCTCAGCCCTCAGCCCTCAGCCCTCAGCCCTCAGCCCTCAGCCCTCAGCCCTCAGCCCTCAGCCCTCAGCCAAGCCTGCCGCCCAGCCGGGCCCCACACCACTCCCGGCCCAACCCCACCCGAGCGCACATCACCCCGCCGCCTCATCCCCAGCAGCCTTGGTCGCGCCACCCTTGGCACCAGCGCCGGACCTCCCGAAAGCACCACAAACCGCCAGCTCAAGCCCCACAGGACCGCCCCTGCCGTACCCAACCCCAACCACCCAGGAAGGCCCAAAAAAGAGCCAAGCCCGCCAGCCGCCAAGCGACCAGCGGGCACCAGCCCCTCTTAGCGCCGATAAGACCCCTCACCAACCTCCGCCAGCACCCCAGCCCGACGAGGCTCCCACCCCAGCTTCTCCCGCGTAAGCGCCGAAGAAGCCCTCTGACTGAGCGCCAAAGCCTCAGCAAACGGCGCCCCCAGCAACGAAGCCGCCTCCTCCACCGGCCAGGCCTCCACCTCACTCACCCCGGCAGCCGAAGCAGTCGCCCCAGCAAAGTCCTTGACGGCAACCCCCTCCTCAGCCACCCCGTGATAAACCGCCCCCGCCGCCCCACGCTCAACCGCCGCGACAATCAGGTCCGCCAGATCGTCAACATGCACGAACGCCCAGGTCGGCTCCTCATAAGCCCCCTGCACATAAACCCCGACCCCACGCTCAGCCGCCTGCCCCACGAACAGCGCCGCGATCCCGCCCCCACGCCCATGCACGATCCCCGGCCGGACCACCGTTCCCCCAGCAGCAAGAACGATGTCCTCAACCTTGGGCCGATACCCCACGATCGACACAGGGTTGGTGACGCTCCCCTCAGACCCCTCATCAGTACGGCCAAGCACCCAGATCCCACTGACGTAGTGCACCGGCTTCCCCGCCCCGACCAGCGCCTGGATCGCAGAAAGATCCGCGTCCTCGTCCCCGGTCAACGAAGCCGCATGCACCACAGCATCGATATCCGCCGTAACCGCCTGAGCAGCACTCCCGAGATCCCCGACCCGCAGATCCCGAACCCCAGGCACCTCCGCCCCGGCCCGCCGTACAAGCGCCGCGACCTCATGTCCCTGCTCGAGCAGCCGCTCCACGACAACCCCACCGATGTACCCGGTAGCCCCGAGAACGAGAACCTTCATGATCTCCACCTCAAACACTTCGACGTTGAACTTTTCGACATCGGGGACCATACACCTCAACATCGAACACTTCAACATCGAACTTTTTGATATCGTAAGCCCATGCAAGTCGAACCCATGCGAGACGCCGTGGACGAGATCAGCGACCAGTGGGCAAGGACCCGCCCAGACCTCGACATGTCGCCCATGCACGTGGTCGGACGCCTCTTCCGCGCATCCCGGCTGCTGGACCGGGGAGTGAAGGAGTTCTTCACCCAGCACGGCCTGGAACCATGGGAGTTCGACATGCTCGCCACGTTGCTCCGCAGCAACACCGAGCACTGCCTCTGCATGAAGGACCTGACCGCCAACGCCCTGGTCAGCCCAGGCGCATTGACGAACCGCATGGACCGCCTGGTAGAACGCGGCCTGGTCCACCGCACCCCAGCGCCGGACAACCGCCGCATGGTCCTGGTCTACCTGACCCCGGACGGCGAGCGCCTGGTCAACGAGATCATGGAAGCCCACCTGGCCCACGAACGCGAACTCCTCGCCGGCCTCTCCAAGCTGGACCAGGAACACCTGGCCACCATCCTCCGCGGCCTACTCCACTCCCTCGGCGACACCGCCCTCTAATCCCCACGCCCCAGCACCAAGCCCGTAGCCACGAGTTCCTAGGCACGAGACCCAAAGCGCACGAGACCCCAAGCGCAAGAGGCCCAGACACAAGAGGCCCAGACACAAGAGACCCCAGGCACAAGAAGCCCAGGCACAAGAAGCCCAGGCACAAGAAGCCCAGGCACATGAGGCCCAAGTACATGAGGCCCCAGGCGCGCGAGGCCACCGCACACGGGCGCCCAGGGCGAGGTCCGTGGCGCGAGAGATCGCCGATGCGGTGAGTACCGAGGGCCCGAGTTGGGGGCGGGGCGAGGCCGAGGATCGGGCCCAGTGATTGGTTGCTCGTACGGCTCGCGAGACAGCGCCGCTCGATTGGGGGAACATCTATTCAGAGGGCAATCGAACAGAATGTGGTTCGATGACTACGAATGGTGATCGTTCCGACGCTACCGTGAGTGATGTGACCGCCACGATGGACCGTGTGAGAGACGTTCTCGCGAACTGGCCTTACCCGCCCGACGGTGGGTGGACGGCCGACGACCTCGACCTGCTGCCCGAGGACGGACCTAATGGCGAGCTGGATCTCTTCAAGCGGGTCGAACTCGTCGATGGAGCCCTCATCCTCATGTCCCCCCAAAGGCTGTTTCACGAGACCGTGCTGGCCAACCTCCGCGCGAGCCTCCGCGCCCAGGCGCCAGACACGCTCACGGCCGTCTCCCAGATGGACATCAAGCTCGGGCCACGGCAACGACCGTGTCCTGACGTCGTTGTCGTGAACAGGGCGGCGACGAGCGACATGGGTCGTACGGCGTTCGAACCTGCGGACGTTCATCTGGCCATCGAGGTGGTCTCCCCCGAGTCGGACCACCGGGATCACCACGTGAAGCCGCGAATCTACGCCGAGGCGGGCATCGAGCACCTGTGGATCGTGGAGGAGGAGCGGGGTCAACCCGTGATCCACACCTACGAGTTGGACAGGGCCATCGGTTTCTACCAGGGCACGGGCATCCATCGGGAGGAGCTCTCCGTGGAAGCCCCCTTCCCGATCGACATCCGCTTCACCGACCTCCTCGCCTGACCCGCATCGCGGCACCACACGCAGGCGGGCACGTGCAGGAGGAGCAGCGATGGCCAGGGGGCCGGACAAGGACAACGCTCTGGGGACAGGCGCCGCCAAGTACTCGCGGGCTACGTGAGGCCGGGGTCAGGCCGATGCGGGTCCGGGGGCCGATGCGGGTCCGGGGGCCAGGGCAGGGACTGGGCCAGGGCAAAGCCCGAAAGGGCCGGGTCGCCGAGCAGGGCCCCAGGCCGAGTGATCGGGCAGGGCGGCCGAATGGCCGGGCGGAACAGCTGGGCGGGGCCGCCGGGCGGGGCTGGGGACTTGAGCCGAGGCGGGCCGAAGGGGCAGGGGCGTCGGGCGGCTGGGTGACGCGGCCGGGGTGTGTTTCCTGGTGAGGGGGTGAGCTGGGGAGGGGCTTCTGGTGCACTACCGTCAGGAAGCGTGGATCTCGATGCCTTTCTTGCCCTCCTTACGCCGCGAGGCCATCAGGCGCTTGCCGCCGCCGCCGAGGTCGTCGGCACGGATCCAGTCGTCGCCGCCACCAAGCTCAGAAAGACCTACGACGCCACCCTCACCTCCGCCGCCCTGACACAGGCCGGCCTGCGCGAGCGGGGCAAAGCGAAGTTCGGCGACGACGCCCAGCTCATGTACTTCACTCCCCACGGTCTGGAGCAGGCCACCCGCCGCGAGGTGGCCGATCATCGGGCAAGGCGTGTGGTCCCCGGGCATGTGGCTGATGTCTGCTGTGGCATCGGAGGGGACTTTCTGGCGTTGGCGAGAACGGGCTGCACGGTGGATGCGTTCGACACCGACCCCCTGACCGCGGCCGTCGCCCGTGCCAATGCCGATGCTCTCGGGCTGGGTGACAAGGTCACTGTCCGTACGGCTGACGCCGCGACCATCGACCCGTCCGGCTACGACGCCCTGTTCGCCGATCCCGCTCGCCGTACCTCCAGAGGCAGGACCTTCGACCCCATGTCCTACTCCCCGCCGTGGCCGACGGTGCTGGATCTGGTGGCCAGGGCGAAGACGGCTTGCCTCAAGGTCGCCCCAGGCATCCCGTACGAGTACATCCCGGACGGCGCGGAGGCCGAGTGGGTGTCGTACAAGGGCGAGGTGAAGGAGGTTGCCCTCTGGATCAACGACGGGCGGGCGGGCGAAGGGAACGGTCTCACCGAGAACGACGGTGAAGGGCGGATCCACAGGCGGGCGACGCTGCTTCCCGGCGGGCAGACACTCACTCCCACCGGAGCCCAGGCCACCACAGGCCCCGTCGCACGGTACGTCTACGAGCCTGACGGCGCCGCCATCCGCGCTCACCTCGTCGCCGAAGTGGCCGACCTGGTCCAGGGCCACCTCCCCGACCCGATGATCGCCTACATCACCTCAGACGCCGCCGTGGACACCCCCTGGGCCTCCAGGTACGAGGTCCACACCACGCTCCCGTTCTCTCTCAAACGCCTCCGCGCCACCCTCAGAGAGCGTGAAATCGGAAATGTCGTCATCAAAAAGCGAGGCTCAGCCATCGACATCACCCGATTGCACAACGACCTCCGACTTTCCGGCGACAAATCAGCAGTCATCATCCTCACTCGCATTATGGACAAGCCTTCCGTACTCATCTGCACCCCCTCCCGACCTGCGTAAATGACAAACTGGGGCGATACATTGATAATCGCGATCGACCCCAAATGACCTTGATCCAGCAGCTAAAGTGGCCAGGCGGCGAGTTCTCCCCCTGTAACGGCCCGCCTTCCATCTGCAAACCGGACCAATCCCACCGCTGTGCGCATTCCGCCAGCGAGTGAAGGAGCTTTCGGTGGATCATTCCAACCACACCACCCTTCTTCAGGCAGGCAGCCAGGCCGCCATCTCTGACCGGATGCGGGAGCTGCTCGCGCGCGCCGCCCAGGACCACGTCTACGAGCAGCGCACCCAGGGGGCCGTCCTCGACGAGATCCGCCAGCGCCTGGAAGGCATGGAGTGGCTGCTCCGCGAGGTCAGGGAGCGCGAGCTCGGCGGTTTGAGCGGCGCGCTCGAAGCCGTGAGCGGACGCCTTGACGACATCACCACCAGGCCGCCCTCGTGGGCGGAGGGCCTCGCGCAGCACGTGGAGGCCGTGCGCGACCACGTGGACGCGGTCGGCGAGCAGGTCGGCCACGTGGACGCCAGGGTCAGCTCGGTAGGCGCCCAGGTGACCCCGGTGGCCGAGCTGCCGAGCCTCTGGGCCGACGTCGGCACGGTCGCGGAGAGTGTCGACGAGGCGTTGAAGCGGCTGCAGGCCGTACTCGACACCACGGGCGACATCACCAAGCGCATGGGCGACTTCTCCTCCAAGCTGGGCCAGCTCAACGCCAGCATGGAGGCCGCGGCCAACCGCTTCACCAGGCTCGACAAGTCGCTGACCGACCTCACCACGCGCACCGACCGCATCGAGGGCGGCGTGCTCGACCTGTCGGAGAGCCTGGACGAGAAGCTCTCCGACGCCACCCACCGCCTCGACGCCGGTCTCGGCGCGGCCACCGAGCTGCTGTCCACGGCGATCGAGCAGGTGGACACGAGGGTCGAGCAGGTCGACGCCAAGGTCGAGCACATGGACACCAGGGTCGAGCAGATCAGCACCCAGGTCGGCCAGGCGGAAACCAAGATCGAGCACGTCGGCGCCCAGGTCGGCCAGGTGGACGCGCGCGTCGAGCAGGTCAGCGCGCAGATCGGTCAGGTCGACGCCAAGGTCGAGGGGGTCGACGTCCGGGTCGAGCAGGTGGACGCCAGGGTCGAGGACGGCGAGCAGCGCCTCACGGGCCGCCTCGACGGCGTCGACAGCCGGGTCGACCGGGTCGACGGCAGGCTGATCGCGATCGACTCCAGGCTCAACAGCGTCGACGGCCGCATCGAGACGGCCGACGAGTGCCTGGCCGACATCGACACCCGCCTCGACGGCATCGACGGCAGGCTCGGCGGCCTCGACAAGGGCGTCACCGGCCTGGACAACCGCGTGGCCGGGGTGGACAGCAAAGTGGCCGGGGTGGACAGCAAAGTGGCCGGGGTGGACGCCAAGGTGGCGGGTGTGGACGCCAAGGTCGTGGGGGTCGACAAGCGGCTGGGCGTGGTCGACGGCCACCTGGGCCGCCACGACGACCGCTTCGACTCGCTGGACGGCCGCATCGACAGCCGCTTCACCACGCTCGACGAGCGGATGACCGGCGCCGACCACCACCTGACCGAGGCGGCGACGCGCCAGGAGGCCCGTTTCAACACCCTCGACACGCAGCTGGAGGCGCTCGACGAGCGCGTCGGCGAGGTCGAGGAGCACCTGACGGGCCGGTTCGACGGGGTCGACACGCACCTGACCGGGCTGGGGGCGAGCGCCGAGAAGGCGAACGAGCACCTGGAGGCGGTGGACGACCGCGTGGAGGCGGTCAACCAGCGCGTCGGACAGCTGCCCGCGACGCTGGGGATCAGCGAGCGGGTGGGCGAGCTGCTGGAGTCGCAGACGACGGAGCACATCAAGCGCTTCGACGAGATCGACGCGCGGCTGGTGTCGGCGGCTGCGGCGTTGACGGAGGTCGTGCAGCAGCGGCCGGACCGCGACGAGCTGACGGGCACGGTGACGGAGATCGTCGAGCCCGCCACCACCGACCTCACCAAGCGCCTCGGCGCCCTCGAGGAGACGATGCTCGCCCTCGCTGAGGCGCTCCTGCGTCCCACGCGTTCGAAGGATTAAGGGCAGGGGGTACGGCGGAGCCGAGGGACGCCCAGTCGCCGTAGGTGGCTGGGCGCCTCCAGGGACACGCGACGACGAGCGACCAAGCGCACCGCCGTTACGCCGCCCGGGAACACCCCCGTAGATGGAACACCGCCCGAAGAGCCCGGCCCTCCGGCCCCTCAACCCCGCAGGGGGTTAAGGGGCTCATGTGGTTGAGGGGTTGCGGTCCTCCTAGGGTGGTCGTCCCTAAGGCGATATGTCCCTCAAAAGGGTTGCGGCCCTCAGGAGGGGTCTCACGGGGCTGAGGTCTCATGAGGTTGAAGCCCTCAGAGGGATCGCCGGGCGAGTTGTCCATGTTCGGCAAGGAATGGGAACCTTGCCGACGTGGGATCCGCGACCTTAGTCCCCCAGACACGCACCATGGGCGGCGACGAGCTCTCCGCCGACGACGCCTGGACAACCCTGCGCGAATACGGCGTCTGGCACCTGGCCAGAGACTCCTACGTCCGCTTCCGCTACGGCGACGGCATGAGCCACTCCAGAGCCCTGGCCTTCCAGCTCTGCCTCTCCATCATCCCCGGCGCCATAGCCCTGGTGGGCCTCAGCTCCGTAGCCCACCAGGAAGAGCTGGGCCAGGTCCTGCAGCTCGCCCTGAGCAGGCTGGCCCCCGGCCCGGGCACCCAGGCCGTCCAGGACGTCCTCGCCGGAAGCGGCCGCGCCAGGGACGCGCTGGCCCTGGCCCTCGGCCTGGCGACCGCCCTGTTCTCACTCACCAGCACGATGGCCCAGGTGGAACGCGGCGCCAACCGCATCTACGGCATGGAACGCGACCGCCCCTTCCACCGCAAGTACGGCAGAGCGCTCGTCCTGGCCCTCACCGCCGGCGCCCTCATGCTGACCGGCTTCACCGCGATGGTCGGCGGCAGCGCGATCGGCGGCGCGCTGGCCCAGGTGTACGGCTGGAGCCCGAGCCTGCGCCAGGCGTTCGACATCGTGCGCTGGCCACTGGGCTTCCTGCTGGCCCTGGTCTCCACCTCGGTCCTGTTCAGGGCGGCCCCCAGGCGCAGGCAGCCGGGCCACACCTGGCTGGCGTTCGGCGCGCTCGTCACCCTGGCCCTGTGGACGCTGTTCACCTTCGCGCTGGCCGTCTACACCGAGCGGAGCGGCACGTTCGACAGCACGTACGGCCCGCTGACCGCGGTCATGGCGCTCCTGCTGTGGGCGTTCCTCAGCTCGATCGCCCTCTTCCTCGGCCTGGCGTTCGCCGCCCAGCTGGAGGCGTACCGCACGCACAGCCCGGCCCCGGCGCACCCCGACCAGGGCCCCACGGCCGAGGAGGAGCGCGAGCCGTTCGTGGGCGCGGTCGGTTCTGCCGCGATCCGCGCCCTGAAGGCCGTCTCTAGACGTGGACGGTCGTGATCGGCATCGACGAGTCAGCCGGGATGTCCAGCAGCGACGGCGTGATCCCCGCGGCCACCAGGTCCGACCCGAGCGTCGCCACCATCGCGCCGTTGTCGGTGCAGAGCCCGGGGCGCGGGACGCGCAGCCGTACCCCGGCCTTGTCACACCGCTCCTGAGCCAGGGCGCGCAGCCGCGAGTTGGCCGCGACCCCGCCCCCGATGAGCAGGTCGTGCACGTCGTACTTCTTGCACGCCTGCAACGCCTTGCGGGTCAGCACGTCGACCACCGCCTCCTGGAAGGAGGCGGCCACGTCGGGCACGTGGATGGAGTCCTGCGCCTCGACCCAGCGGGCGACGGCCGTCTTGAGCCCGGAGAAGGAGAAGTCGAGCGTGGCGTCCATCTTGCCGCGCGGGAAGGCGATCGCGTCCCGGTCGCCCTCACGGGCCGCCTTGTCGATGTACGGACCACCGGGGAAGGGCAGCCCGAGCACCCGAGCCACCTTGTCGAACGCCTCACCGGCCGCGTCGTCCACCGTCGAGCCCAGCGAGATGACGTCGCGCGCGACATCCGGCACCAGCAGCAGCGAGGAGTGCCCGCCGGAGACCAGCAGCGCGATGCACGGCTTGGGCAGCGCCCCGTGCTCCAGCTGGTCGACCGCGACGTGCGCGGCCAGGTGGTTGACCCCGTAGAGCGGCACGCCGAGACCCAGCGAATAGGCCTTGGCTGCGGCGACGCCGACCAGCAGCGCACCCGCCAGCCCTGGACCCGCGGTGACCGCGATCGCGTCGATGTCCTTGAAGGAGAGCCCCGCCTGGGCCAGGGCGCTCTCCACGGTCGGCGTCATCGCCTCCAGGTGCGCCCGCGAGGCCACCTCGGGCACCACGCCGCCGAAGCGGGCGTGCTCGTCCATGCTGGAGGCGATCGTGTTGGCCAGCAGCGTGTGCCCTCTGACGATGCCGATCCCGGTCTCGTCGCAGGAGGTCTCGATGCCCAGGACCAGGGGTTCGTCAGCCATCCAGCTTCCTCTTCATCACGATCGCGTCGGTGCCGTCGTCGTAGTAGCGGCGGCGCACGCCGATCTCCTCGAATGCGAAATGTTCGTAGACGGCGCGGGCACGCGGGTTGTCCGCGCGAACTTCCAGGAAGATCTCGAGCGCGCCGCGCCGGGCGGCCTCGGTCAGCAGGTTGGTCAGCATGGCGCTGCCGATGCCCTTGCCCTGGAAGGCGTCGAGCACGGCGATGGTCTGCACGTCCGCCTGGTCGGCCGCGGCGGCCAGCCCGGCGTAGCCGACGATCTCGCCGTCGACGAGCGCCACCACGTAGTGGCGGGTGCGCGGCTGGTCGGCGAGCTCGCCGCGCAGCATGCCCTCGCTCCACGCGTCCAGCGGGAACATCTCCCGCTCGATCGCCATGACGGCGGGCAGGTCGGCCGCCGTCATCTGCCGCAGGTTCACGCCGTCCCCCTCGCGTCAGGAGAGCCGTCGTTCACGCCGTCACCTTTTTCGGCGCTCCCGGCACTACCGCGTCGGGCCTGCGCAGGTAGATCGGGCGCGGCGGGTCGAGCTCGACCCCGGCGGCCAGCCGTTCCGCCGCCAGCGCGGCCAGGAACCCGGCATAGGGGTACGGCGGCGCCGTACCGTCGCCCAGCAGGCCGGGGCCGACGACGTGCAGCCCGTCGAAGGCGACGTCGGCGGGTTTGTCGACGAACGGCCCAGCCGTACGGGTGCGTATATCGGAGTAGCGCGCCCAGAACACCTCCTTGCGCCGGGCGTCCGTCGCGACGAGGAACTCGCCGGACAGCCCGCTGCCGTAGGCGAGCGCGTCGAGGGTGCAGATGCCGTACGCGGGAATGCCGAGCGCGAGCGCGAGCCCCTGCGCGGTCATCAGCCCGACGCGGAGGCCCGTGTAGGGGCCGGGGCCGGAGCCCGCGACGACGGCGGTGACGTCGCGCAGGGAGGCTTCTGCCTCGCGCAACACCGCCTCGACCGTGGGAATCAGCAGCTCACCGTGGCGCCGGGCGTCGATCGTGGTCGACTCGGCGAGGACGCGGTCGCCGTCGTGGAGCGCCGCCGTGACGGCGGGTGTCGCGGTATCAAAGGCCAGGACCAGCACGAACGTCAAGCCTAATGCCTTGAATCAACCGCTAAGGCGCTGTCGCAGCCATTCGAGGCTCACGACGCCCTGCGCACGCTGGAAAGCGCGAAGGGTGGGCAGGCCGGCGGGCGAGGGCCGGCGGCCCTGCCGTACGAAGTAGCCCGTGACGGCGGCGACCAGCGTGGTGATCGCCGGATCAGGGTCGGTGAGCAGCTCCCACGGCTGCGGGCCGCCCTGCATGGCGACCGACGGCAGCATGCCGACCTGGTCGTAGAAGGCATGGCCCTTGCACGCCCAGGGCCAGTCGACGAAGTAGACGCGGTCGCCGGTCAGCAGCATGTTGTCGGCGCGCAGGTCGGCGTGGAGCAGCGTGTCGCCCGCCCCGGCCTCCTCCCAGCCGGACTCCAGCTCGGCCAGTTCCTTCAAGTGGGCGAGCGCCCACGGGTCGAGCCCGGTGGTGTCCTCCTCCAGCAGGCGCCGCCAGCCGCGGAACGAGTCGCCCATGACCTCGGCCAGCGTGGGCACCTCGATCGGCGACGGCGTCAGCGCCTCGGACATGACGGTGATCGCCGCCCGCACGCGGTCGAGCTCGTCGCGGCGCCACGGCATGACCGGGTGGTGCCCCTCGACGTCCTCGAAGATCAGGACGATCCACCCGTCACGCTCGAAGGAGGTGAGCAGCCGGGGCGCGGGCACGTCGGCCGGCAGCGCGGCGGCGATCCTGGCCTCGGCGCGGTAGATGTCCGGAGAGTCGGGGTTCACCGCGGAGTTGAGGGCCTTCACGAAGGCCCGGCGCCCGTCCTGGAGGCGCAGCCGTACGGCTGCCGCCGGGGAGAAACCGCCATCCTGCGTCACCGCCTCGGCCACCGGAGCGCCGAGGAAGTCCTCGACCTCGGCGCGGACGTGCTCGGCCACCTCTTCCCACGGCATCCGCACGCCCCGAGCGGGCGGATTCACCTCGTCAGTCATGGTTCCATCATCCGGAACCGCGCAACCGGTTATGCCTTCGACGCGTAGACGATGATGTTGTCGACGTACTCGTGCTTGGTGTAGTCGAAGGTGCCGCCGCAGGTGACGAGCTTCAGCCCGTCCTCGACGTACACCTTCCGCGTCGGGAACGCGTCCTTGTGCACCTGCTCGATGGAGTCGACGCGGTACTCGGCCACCTTGCCGTCGCTGCGCTCCACCTTGACGAGCTGGCCCTTGCGCAGCTGCCTGAGCTTGTAGAAGACGGCCGGCGCCGACTTCGTGTCCACGTGCCCGATGATCACCGAGGCGCCCTTGTCGCCGGGCACGGCGCTGTGCTTGTACCAGCCGGCGACCTTCGGCTTCTCGTACGGCGGGAGCTCCACCTCGCCGTCCTTGGTCATGCCGAGCTTCATCAGCGGCGCTTCGAGGTCGATCGACGGGATGTCGATGCTCTCGGGGAACACCGCTGCGGCCGGCGCGTTCTGCGCCTCGAAGGACTTGCCGAACGCGACCAGCACCAGACCGGTGGCGGCCCCCGCGAGGACCACCCGAGGGAACCGAGCCATCGTCAGGTACGGCTGCGCCGCTTGAGCGCCAGGCCGGCGCCGCCCGCGAGCGCGATGGCGATCAGCACGCCTGCCGGGCCGAGCGGGATCGTCGACTCGTCGTCCACGTCCTTGCCGAACATGCCGCCGCCGCCCGCCTTGGGGGCCTTGGTGGGGATGGTCGTCGAGGTGGGCTCGGTGGTCCTGACGACCTTGAGCGTGGCCTTGCCGACGTCGTTGGTGCCGTCGCACTTGACGTCGACGGTGTAGCTGCCGCGCTTGACCGTGCCGGAGACGGTCGCCTCGCCGCGCACCCAGGGCGACGGGGCGGGGGTGGTGGTCGCGGTGGCCGTGGCTGTGGCGGTCGGGGTGGACAGGACGGGGTTCAGCGTGACGCCGGACAGGAAGGCCTTGGAGGTGGCGGTGCCGGTGTGGGCGGGGCCGCCGTTGGGGACGGGGCAGTTGGCGAGGATCCACACCTTGGACGTCTCACCCGCGGTGACGCTGTCCGGGTTGAGCTGGACGCTGATGTCTTTCCTGGTGACGGTGGCGGTGGGCGCCGGGGAGACGCTTCCTGTGGGTGTGGCTGTTCCTGTTCCCGTGCCGGACGTCGATGGCGTCGGTGTCGTGCCTGCCTCGGCCGTGCAGCCGACCAGGCCGATCATGACGATGGCACCCGCGTAAGCGACTCGCCTGACCCTGAGCACCGCCGCACCCCACTCCGCCGTTTTTCCCAGCATCCACCGAAAAACGATGGATCGCCCCACCTAATACCCAGAAAATCTGGGCGAACCACTTACTAACGATCTTTATCGCAAGTGGTCCAATGGTGCCAGGGATAGCGGGGATTGACGGTGCTTTTACTTTCCTTGCGGATCAGACGGCGTGTCGCCCGTCACACAAGAGCCCAAACCCCAGAAGAGCCACCCCCACAACCCCCCTGAGCCCCTTGCGCGCCGCCCGTGGGCCAACCACCCATAGCGCTCACCCGGGGGTCGCCACGGCCCGTGGAGACCGCCCGTGGAGACCGCCCGTGGAGACCGCCCGTGGAGACCGCCCGTGGAGACCGCCCGTGGAGACCGCCCGTGGAGACCGCCCATCTTTGGAGGGACACCCCAAGGGGGTGTCGGCGTGGGGCCACACCCCGTGAGGGCCACACCCTGCGGGGCCAGGGATACCACCCAGGAGGCACCTCCATGGAGGGGGCACCCCAAGGGGTGTAGGCGTGGGCGGATATCCCGGGGTGGGGCATGGGGTGCGGGCGGGTCGGGGTCGGGGAGGAGGTGCGGGCGGGTTGGGGGTGAGGCCCCAAGGGCGGGTGGGCGGGTCCATGGAGTGGGTGGTGGGTGGGTCTCAGGGAGTGGGGGTGGGTGGGTCAGGGGGTGGGGTGGGTCCAGCGGGGGCCTACCTCGCGGATGGTCACGGTGCGGATGTCGTCGTCGGAGTCGCGGGAGATGTGGAGCTCCAACCGGTCGTCGGACAACCCCTCCACCAACCCCTCCCCCCACTCCACGACCGTCACCGAGTCCTCGAGCGACGCGTCCAGGTCGAGGTCGTCCACCTCCAGATCCCCACCGAGGCGATAAGCGTCCACATGCACCAAAGCAGGCCCCCCACACAACGAAGGGTGGACGCGGGCGATGACGAACGTCGGCGACGTAATGGGCCCACGAACCTTGAGCCCCTCGGCGATCCCCTGCACCAACGTCGTCTTCCCGGCCCCCAACGGCCCCGAGAGCACCAGCAGGTCCCCCGCGCGAAGCCGTTCAGCCAGCCGCACCCCGAACGCCCGCATCTCCTCCGCGGTCGCCAGCACCTCCACCTAGACCTCCACTCGCTTGATCAGGTCACCCAGCGCCTCATTGATGACCCCAGGCTTCTCCAACTGCACCAGATGCGACGTGTCAGGCACCTCGGTGAGCGTCGCTTCGGGCAGCGCCGCCGCGATGGCCTTGCTGTGGTCCGGCGGCGTCAGCCAGTCCTTCTCCCCCACCAGGATCGCCGTCGGCACGTCGGCCAGCACGCCCAGCGCGGAAAGCTTGTCGTGGTTCATCAACGCCGGATAGAAGTTCGCGAACACCTCGGTAGGCGTCGACCTGATCATCGACTCCACGAAGTCGACCAGCGTCGGGCTGACGTTCTTGGAGTCACCGAACCCGATGTAACGCGTGATCAGGAACGCGATGTCGTTCGCCGCGTGCCGCGTCTTGTCGATCAGCGCGCCGCGCTTGCCGAGCATCGACACCGTCGAGGGCGCCACCTTGTGCACCGCCTTGGACAGCAGCGCGGGCAACCCCAGGGTGATCTCGGCGAGCTTGCCCGCCGACGTCCCGATCAACGCCACCGCGCGGATCTTGTCCCCGAACAACGAAGGGTGCCGGTCCGCCAGCGCCATGATCGTCATGCCGCCCATGGAGTGGCCGACGAGCACGCACGGGCCGGGCACGTACTGCGCGATCACCTCGGCCAGGTCGTCGCCGAGCCGGTCGATCGTGCTGTCCTCGGCCTCGACGCGCTGCGATCGGCCGTGCGAGCGCTGGTCCCACAACACGATGCGGTGCCGCTCGCGCAGCTCGCGCCGCTGGTAGTGCCACGACTCGAGGTTGAGGCAGTAGCCGTGGCAGAGCACGATCGTCAGCGGTGCGTCCTCGGGCCCGTCGATCTCCACATGCAGGGCCACGCCGTCGGACGTGGTGAGCGTACGCTCGCGGCCGCGCAGCTCGCCGAACGGCTCGTTGGCCTCCAGGTCGGGACGGAGCCTTATGCGGCCGACCGCATAGCGCTTGGCCAGTGCGGCGGCAGCCACTCCAGCGGAGGCGGCGCCGACGATCGCGCCCGCGATGCCGACCCTGCGCCGTGTTGTCGTGGTCATGTCCCCTACCGTTCGTACACCCTCGGCACTCGAGCGCCGAGCCTGGTCACGATCTCATGCGTGATCGTGCCGAGGTTATCCGCCCACTCTTGCAACGTGAGTTCACCCTGGTTGCCCGGGCCGAAGAGGATGACCTCGTCGCCGGCGGCAAGTGGATCGTCGCCGACGTCGATCATGAACTGGTCCATGCAGACCCGCCCCGCGATGGCCCTGCGCCGTCCCCCGGCGAGGACTTCGACACGCCCCGTCGCGTGCCTGAGTACGCCGTCGGCGTACCCCAGAGGGACGAGGCCAAGCGTGGTCTCGCCATCCGTGACGTACAGGTGCCCGTACGACACGCCGGATTTATCCGGCACCCGCTTGGCCAGGGCGATCTGCGCGGTGAGCGTCATCGCCTGGCGCAGGCCGAAGTCGCCCTGCTCGGGGATGGGGCTCAGGCCGTACATCGCGATACCGGGACGGACCATGTCGTAGTGGGAGCGCGGCAGCGACACGATCGCGGCGGAGTTGGCGATGTGCCGCATCACGTGCGAGGGCGGGTCGGCCATCTTGAGTGCCAGCTCGAAGTTGTCGAGCTGCAGGTCGATGGAGGGGTGGCCGGGGATGTCCGCGCAGGCGAAGTGGGACCAGAGGCCGACGACCTCGACCGCGCCCTCCGCCTGGAGCTCGGCGGCCCTCTTCAGGAGACCCGGCCAGGCGGCCAGGGGGGCGCCGCCTCTGCTCATGCCGGTGTCGGCCTGCAAGTGCATGCGCGCCGTACGCCCTGTGCGCCTGGCCGCTTCCGCCACTTCGTCGAGCATGGGCTCGTCGCAGACGGACAGCTCGATGTCGCCGGTGAGCGCGTCGTCGAGCGGCTCACCCGGCGTGATGATCCACGACAGGATCGGTACGGTCACCCCGGCGGCACGCAGCGCCAGCGCCTCGCGAACGTACGCCGTGCCCAGCCTGGAGGCCCCACCCTCGACGATGGCCTCGGACGCGCCGACCAGCCCGTGCCCGTAGGCGTCCGCCTTGACCGCACCCATCAGCGCCGCACCACCGGCGGCCGCCTTCAGCAGCGCCACGTTGTGCCTGATGGCGGACAGATCGATCCGCGCCTCCGCAGGGGAATCCATCTCTCCAGTTTGGCAGCTCCCCGAACCACCCGAGCGTGCTATTCGAGGGATCTCATCGCCTCGGGGATGGCCGCCGCCACGTCGGCCGCGGCCAGGGGTGCGCCGTCTGAGGCGATGCGACCGGCGAGCCCGTGCAGGTAGGCGGCGCACGAGCCCGCGTCGTAAGTGCTGAGCCCCGCCGCCAGAAGCGCACCGGCCACACCCGCGAGGACGTCGCCCGTGCCTCCGGTCGCCAGGTAAGGCGTCCCCGTGAGGTTGACGCGAGCGGGCCGGTCCTCCTCCGCGATGACCGTCGTCGAGCCCTTGAGGAGCACCGTCACACCAAGCTCAGCAGCCGCCCGCCGGGCGTACTCCAGCCTGCTCGCCTCGATCCGCTCCGCAGGCACGCCGAGCAACCGCCCCAGCTCCCCCGCGTGCGGCGTGATCAACACCGGCGCCGAGCGCCGCAGCAGGTCGCGATCCGCAGCCACGAGCGTCAGCGCATCGGCGTCCACCAGCACGGGAACGTCGCTCGCCAGCACCTGCGCGGCCACCTCCCGCGCCCGGTCGTCCGTACCGAACCCGGGCCCGAGCACCCAGGCCTGCACCCGCCCGACCCCGTCCAGCGACGGCGACGACAACTCGGTGATCACCGCCTCCGGCCAGTGCGACCGCACCTGCGCCACCGGCTCCGAAGGCCCGACGTACCGCACCATCCCCGCCCCGGCACGCAACGCCCCGCCCACGGCCAGCACAGCGGCCCCGGTGTAGCGAGAGCTCCCGGCAGCGATCCCCACGACCCCCCGCCGGTACTTGTCCGACTCGACGGTAGGCCGCGGCACCAGGTCCTCGACGTCCGCCCCGGTCAGCGCCGCCACGTCAGGATCGGGCAGGTACGTCCCCAGCCCGATGTCGATCACCTCGAGTCGCCCGGCGTACTGCGCCCCCGGGTCGACCAGCAGCCCGGTCTTGCACGCCCCCATCGTCACGGTGACCTGCGCCTTGACCGCCTCACCAGCCACCCGCCCGGTGGAGGCGTCCACCCCGCTCGGCACGTCGACCGCCACCACGATGCCCGATGCGGAAGAAGCGAGCCTGGCCAGCGAGGCATAGCGCAGGGGCCCAGACCCGCCGATCCCCACCAGCCCGTCGACGATGAGGTCGGCGTCCTCGAAGGCGGGAACCACCCGCCCCCCAGCCCGGCGAAAAGCCTCGAGCCCGGCAGCATGCGCAGAAGACCCGGCGAGCACCGCGGAGACCCGAGCCCCGCGCCGCGCCAGCAACGCCCCGGCGAACAGCGCGTCGCCCCCGTTGTCGCCGCTCCCGACGAGCAGCAGCACGCGCGAGCCGTACACCCTGAGCAGCAGCCCGGCGCAGACCGCGGCCAGCCCGGCGGCGGCGCGGTCCATCAGCGTGCCGGGCGGCAGCCGCGCCATGAGCGCGAGCTCCGCTGCCCTGATCTGGTCGGCGGTGTAGGCGGTGCGCATGGGGTCGAAGCTATCCCTCCGCGATCACGTAGGCCACCGCGACACCGCCGTCATGGCTCAGCGAAAGGTGCCAGCGGACGACCCCCAGCGCGGCGGCCACCTCCGCAGCCCGCCCGGTGACGTTGAGCAGCGGCCTGCCGTAGTCGCCCAGAAGGACCTCGGCCTCCTGATGCCCGAGCCCGGGAGGCGCGCCGAGCGCCTTGGCCACCGCCTCCTTGGCGGCGAAGCGCGCGGCCAGCGACTCGACGGACAGCCCGCGCTCGCCCTCGGTGAACAACCTCTCCACCAGCGCGGGCGTGCGCGAGAGTGTGGCGCGGAACCGCTCGATGCCCACGACGTCCACGCCCACTCCAAGGATCATGCACCCAGTCTAGAAACCACCCTTCTGCCACGGTCCCCAGATGGCGAACGAGGTGCCCTTCGACGACTGGATGTTGACGAACAACGTCTGCCCGCCAGGCCCGAAGGACGATCCGGCGAACTCGGCACCGGCGTCCCCCACGACCGGCTCCAGCCGCGCGAAGTCGAAGATCTCACCGCGCCGCGTGAGCCCGCGCAGGAAGTTGTCGCCGTTGCCGTCCTCGCACAGCACCAGCGTCCCGCGCGGGCTGCTGGTCACGTTGTCGGGCAGGTCGAGCACCGTGGACCCCGGCGACTCGTAGGCCAGCCGCAGCCGCCCGCTCCACGTCTCGTAGGCCCACACCTGGCCGCGCCCCTTGCCGAACCCGGACGGCGGCGTGTCGCCCGCCGCGGTGGCGCCGCCCTGGGTGGAGGCGAAGTACACGATCCCCTGGTGGTGGATCGCGCCCTCCAGCCGGGAGAAGATAGCCGCGCCCTTGTCCCGCCCCTGCTTGCCGACCGCCTGGATGGCGACGTCGTTGGACGGCTTGCCGGTGAAGGTCGGGTCGGGGTCGTCGATGTCCACCCAGGTCGTCCTGTACGAGGCCCCTGCGGGCTGGCCGACCGACAGGTCCTTGCCCGGCGCGTCCTGTACGGCGAGCATCTGCAGCTTCCCGCCGTCCAGCAACTTGCCCACGTGGAGCGGGTTGCGCGGCGGCACGTACCGGTAGAACCCCGACGCGAACCCGAAGTTGTCCTCCGTCAGGTAGACGGCCCCGCTCAGCGGGTCGAAGGCGGCCGACTCGTGCGCGAACCGCCCGGCCGACCTGACCGGCTGGACGCTGGCCGAGCCGTACACCGGCACCTCGAAGATGTAGCCGTGCTTCTGGGTGAGCTTGGAGTTGTCCCCGCCGGAGAAGTCGTTGCCCACGTCAGGCCCGTTGACCGTCTCCTCGCAGGTGATCCACGCGCCCCACGGCATGGGACCGCCGGAGCAGTTCATCATCGTCCCGCTCAGCGACGGCCCGCTGCGCACGACCTCGCCATAACGCGTCACCTGCAGCGTGGCCGTACCGCCGCCGGCAGAGGGGTCGTAGGCCTTCGACACGTCGCCGAACGCGCCGACCGGCCCGTTGATCTCGTGGTTGCGCACCAGCATCACGGTGCCGCGGGGCCCGTGGAAGGCGGCCATGCCGTCGTGCTTGCCCGGCACGGTCGAGCCGTCGGTGAAGGTCTCTCCGGCCGCGTTGAACGAGCGGTACTTGAACCCGGCGGGCAGATGCAGCCTGACCTGGCCGTCGCGCAGGTCGGGCGTCGGTTCGAGCGGGCCGTACCCAGGGGATGGGCGCAGGCCGCCGTTCGCGCCCACCTGGGCGACTCCGGCGAACGGCCCTGCCACGCTCATGATGAGGAAGCTGCGACGATCCATACACCGAACGTTAACCGGGTGCCAGGAGAAGGTCATATGTCAGAAATCGCCAAGCGGCCCTGTTCCCCGATTCAAGCCGAAGTAATCCCATGTCTTTATCCACAGGCTGTGGATACATTCCACAGGAAGACCATCAGTAGGCTGCGTGGGTGAACAACGGCTACGTGGAACTGAGCAGGGAGCAGTGGAGCGAACTCCGCAAGAACACGCCCTTGACTCTCACCGCAGACGAGCTGGAAGACCTCCGTGGCGTCGACGACCCGATCGACCTGACCGAGGTCACCGACATCTACCTCCCCCTCACCCGGCTGCTGAACCTGCACTTCACCGGGTCCAAACAGCGTAGTAGCGCGCTCAGCGCCTTCCTCGGCGAACCCGAGCGGCGCGTGCCGTACATCCTGGGCATCGCGGGCAGCGTCGCGGTCGGTAAGTCGACCACGGCCCGCCTGCTGCACACCCTGCTCGCCCGCTGGCCCGAGCACCCGCACGTGGCCCTGCTGACCACCGACAGCTTCCTCTACCCCAACGCGGTTCTCGAGGCCAAGGGCATCATGCACCGCAAGGGCTTCCCCGAGAGCTACGACCGCAGGGCGCTCGTGCGCTTCGTCGCCGAGGTCAAGTCGGGCGCCGCCGAGGTCTACGCCCCCACCTACAGCCATCTCGAGTACGACATCGTCCCCGGCGCCAAGCAGGTCTTCAAGAAGCCGGACATCCTCATCGTCGAGGGGCTCAACGTCCTGCAGCCGGCGCCGCCGACCGCGCTGGCCGTCTGCGACTACTTCGACTTCTCCATCTACGTCGACGCCAAGGTCGAGGACATCCGCGACTGGTACGTCGACCGCTTCCACAAGCTGCGCAGGACCGCGTTCGAGGACCCCAAGTCCTACTTCAAGTACATCGCGGAGCTGTCCGAGGACGAGGCGACCGAGTTCGCGAAGAACGTCTGGCGCGACATCAACGAGCGCAACCTCGTCGAGAACATCGCCCCCACCCGCGGCCGCGCGGGCCTGGTCCTGCAGAAGGGGGCAGACCACTCCGTCAGGCGGGTACGGCTGCGCCGTACCTAGGCAGCAGTTCGTCGAAGACGAAAGCGGCGAACCTGCCGTAACAACCCTGGTCGTCGACGTCGGCGAACCAGCAGTCCTCGTCGTGCTCGTGGCACGTGGTGCGCTTCCTCATGCGCACAGCGTCCCGGGACCCGATCAACACGCCATCAATGCGCGATGGACGACAATGGCCTCGTGCTGCACCTTCGACTGATCAGCCCGGCGTCCAGGACCGACGAGGTCCTCGCGGTCCTGGACGAGTGTCCCGGCATCACCAACGTGGCGGTGCTGCCGGGCGCCGCCCGCGAGCCCAAGGGCGACCTGATCTTCTGCGACATGGCCCGCGAGTCGGCCAACCAGGTCATCAGCGACCTGAAGTGGCTGGAGGACGAGGGGTCGATCGCCATCGAGCAGATCGATCTGTCCCTGTCCAAGGTGGCGCACGAGGCGGAGGAGGAGGCGCCGGGCGAGGGCGACGACGCGGTGGTCTGGGAGGAACTCGCCAGGCGGGTGCACGACGACTCGCGGATGACCTGGGCGTACCTCGCCTTTCTGGCGATCGCCACGCAGCTCGCCGGGATCGGCGTGCTGGTCAACTCGCCCATCCTCATCGTCGGCGCGATGGTGCTCGGCCCCGAGTTCGGCAACGTGGCGGCGATCTGCTTCGGCCTGCTCCGCCGCCGCTGGCACCTGGTCATCGCCTCGTTCAAGGCGCTGGTCATCGGCTTCACCGTGGCGATCGCGATCACCTTCACCTGCGCGCTGGTCTCGACCTGGCTCGGCTGGGTCACCCCGGACATGCTGCAGGTCAACGAGGAGGTCAGGTTCATCGTCCTGCCCGACAAGTGGTCGTTCATCGTGGCGCTGCTCGCCGGGGCGGCAGGGGTGCTGTCGATCACGGCGGGCAAGTCGTCGGCGCTGGTCGGCGTCTTCATCTCGGTGACGACCGTGCCCGCCGCCGGGTACGCCGCGGTGGCTCTGGCCCTGGGCGACTGGAACGAGGTCTACGGGTCGGTCACGCAGCTCGCCGTCAACATCGTCGGGATGATCATCTCAGGCACCGCGACACTCCTCGTTCAACGGATGTTCTGGCCGCAAGTAGGTAGAACCGTAGGACGAGCTGGGAAATCATCCGTGTGAACGAGGCTCTCGCGGCAGGTCGGCGGGTAGTGTCCCGATCATGCACATCCTCGCAACCGAGGGGCTGACCAAACGTTTCCCGACCGTCACGGCGCTCAACCAGCTGACGGTCACCGTCGGAGCCGGTGTGACGGGCCTGGTGGGGGCGAACGGCGCGGGCAAGTCGACACTCATCAAGATCCTGCTCGGCCTGCTGCCGCCGACCGAGGGCCGGGCCCGCGTGCTCGACCTCGACGTGACGACGCACGGCGCGGAGATCCGCAGGTCCGTCGGGTACATGCCCGAACACGACTGCCTACCGCCCGACGTCTCAGCCACCGAGCTCGTCGTCCACCTCGCCCAGATGTCCGGCCTGCCGCGCACGGCAGCGCGCGAGCGCGCCGCTGACACGCTGCGCCACGTCGGCCTGTACGAGGAGCGCTACCGCGCCATCGGCGGCTACTCCACCGGCATGAAACAACGCGTCAAGCTCGCCCAGGCACTCGTACACGACCCCAAGCTGGTCTTCCTCGACGAGCCGACCAACGGCCTCGACCCGCGCGGCCGCGACGAGATGCTGGAGCTGATCAGGCGCATCGGCACCGAGTTCGGCATCTCCGTCCTCGTGACCAGCCACCTGCTGGGCGAGCTGGAACGCATCTGCGACCACGTCATCGTCATCGACGGCGGCTCCCTGCTGCGCTCCAGCGCGATCGCCGAGTTCACCCAGGCGACGCAGACGCTCACGGTCGAGGTCGAGGAGGGCATGGACGTGCTCGCCGCGCGCCTGACCGAGCTCGGGCAGACCGTGACCCCGCACGGGCGGCTGCTGGCGGTCAAGGTGGACGGCCCGGCCACGTTCGACGCCATCCGCGACGTCGTCGTCGAGCTCGACCTGTGCCTGATCCGGCTCGAACAGGGCCGCCACCGCATCGAGGACGTCTTCAGGGAGGCGGTCGCAGGTGTCTGAGCAGACAGCGGGCGTCATCCACGACATCGGCTACCGCCACTACGACGGGCCGCGGCTCGGCCGCGCCTACGCCGTGCGGGCGCTGACCGTGCACAGCCTGCGTGGCATCTTCGGCCTCGGCCGCCGCGCCCGCTCGAAGATCATCCCGTTCTTCCTCGCGGCGATCATGCTGATGGTGGCCGTGGTGTCGATCACCATGATGGCCCTGCTCAAGCAGCGCGGCGTGTCGTACACGGGGCTGGCCGTCTTCATGCAGGTGGTGCTGGCCATCTTCCTGGCGGCGCAGTCGCCGAGCGTCGTCGCGCCGGACCTGCGCTACCGGGTGCTGCCGCTGTACCTCTCGCGTCCGGTGACCGTGATCGAGTACGTCGGCGCGAAGCTGGCCGCGATGACGATCGCGATGTACCTGATGGTGGCCGTACCCCTGACGCTGACGTTCATCGGCGAGCTCCTGGTCAGCGCTGGCGGTCCCACGCAGGGGGGCGCGCTCATGGAGGGCCTGCCCACGACGCTGGAGGGCGCGCCGCAGACCAAGGAGTACGTGGCCGCGATGGTGATGGCGCTGGTCCTGGCGCTGCTGCTGGCCTCGTTCGGCCTGGCGCTGGCCTCGTTCACCCCCAGGCGCGGGCTCGGCGTCGCCTCGGTGATCGCCGTCTACCTGCTGGTCTCCGCGGTCTCGACCATCCTCTACGCGACGATGGAGTCGATGGGGAACCAGTCGGCCGGGTGGGCGTGGTTGCTCAATCCGTTCTTCCTGGTCGACGCCCTGCAGGTGTGGTTGTTCGGCACACCTGCCTCGGCGCCCGACAGCACCTACCCCGGCGCGGCGGGGCCGGTCGCCGCGCTGGCCATCATCGCCCTGATCGCGCTGGGCGTCGCCGCGCTCATCCTCCGCTACCGGAAGGCGGCCTCGCGATGAAGATCGAGCTCGCGCAGGTCTCGCGCTGGTACGGCAACGTGGTGGCCGTCAACGACGTGACCATGACCATCGGCCCCGGCGTGACCGGCCTGCTCGGCCCCAACGGCGCCGGCAAGTCGACGCTCCTGCACATGATGGCCGGGTTCCTGGCCCCTTCCGGCGGTACGGTCACCCTGGACGGGACGCAGGTCTGGAAGAACCATCTCATCTACCGCGACATCGGCCTGGTGCCGGAGCGCGAGGGGGTCTACGGGTTCCTCACCGGCTGGCAGTTCGTCCTGTCGGCCGCCAAGCTGCACGGCCTGCCAGACCCGGCGGGCGCGGCGCAGAAGGCGCTGGCGACGGTCGAGATGGAACCGGCCAAGGACCGGCGCGTCGAGACCTACTCCAAGGGCATGCGGCAGCGCGTCAAGGTCGCGGCGGCGCTCGTGCACGACCCGCAGGTGCTGCTGCTCGACGAGCCGTTCAACGGCATGGACCCGCGCCAGCGCATGCACCTGATGGACCTCATCCGCGCGATGGGCGCGGCGGGCAAGACGATCCTGTTCAGCTCGCACATCCTGGAGGAGGTCGAGCGGGTCGCCCAGCACATCGAGGTGCTCGTCGCAGGACGGCACGCGGCCTCGGGCGACTTCCGCGAGATCCGCCGCCTGATGACCGACCGTCCCCACCTGTTCAGGATCCGCTCCAGCGACGACAGGAAGCTCGCCGGCGCGCTCATCGTCGACCGCAGCACGGGCGGCGTGACGCTGGGCGCCGACGGGCTGGAGGTGCAGGCGGTGGAGTTCAGGCGGTTCGCCTGGCTGCTGCCGCGGGTGGCCCAGGCCGAGGGCATCCACCTGCACCAGGTCTCGCCGGCCGACGAGGACCTCGAGAGCGTCTTCGCCTACCTGATCACGAGGAGCTCCTGATGAACACCGTGGTCGCCGGTATTACTTACCGGGCTGTTCTGGGACGCAGGCGGATCATCCTGCTCATCCTGCTGCCTCTCGCGCTCATCGGCCTGGCCGTGCTGTTGCGCCTTGTCGGCAGCGCCGACCAGGTTTCCGCCGTGACGCTGATGCAGAAGTTCGCCATCGGCACCATGTTGCCGCTGCTCGGCCTCATCGCGGGCACCGGCGTGATCGCGCCCGAGATCGACGACGGCACGATCATCCACCTGATGTCCAAGCCGATCTCCCGCCCGGTCATCGCCACGACGAAGTTCCTGGTGGCCGCGTCGCTGCTGGCGTTGTTCGCGGCGATCCCCACCTACGCGGCCGCCTGGCTGCTGGTGCGCAACGAGGCGGGCATCGCGCTCGGGTTCGGGCTCGGCGCGCTGGTCGCGGGCGTCGCCTACGCGGCCGTGTTCCTCTTCCTCGGCGTGGTCACCAGGCACGCGGTGACGATCGGGATCATCTACGCGCTGGTCTGGGAGGGGCTGGTCGGCAACTTCGTGCCCGGTGCGCGCAAGTTCTCCATCCAGCAGTGGGCGCAGTCGATCGCCGACCAGGTGTCGTCGTGGGAGACGCCGTTCACCGACGTGACGCTCGGCTTCGCCGTACCGGCTCTGGTCATCGTGACGGCCGGGGCGGTGTTCTGGGCCGGTCAGCGGCTGCGGGTCTTCTCGCTCACCGGCGACGAGTAGCCTCCCTGAGCGCGGCTCTGTCGAGCTTGCGCGACCTGCCCGACCTGGGGAACTCCTGGAGCACCTCGATCCGGTCGGGCAGGGCGCCCGCGTCGACCAGCTTCGGTAGCCTCCCCCGGACGAGAGACTCGCTGAAGCCCTCGCCGGGAACGATGGCCAGCACGACCTCCTCGTCGCCCGTCTCCGGGTCGGCGATCCCGACGATCGCCGCGTCGGCCACGCCGGGCAGCGCCGCGATCGCGGGCTCGTACAGGCTCGGGTAGATGTTGAAGCCGTCGCGCAGCAGCATGTCCTTCTTCCTGCCGAGCAGCACGAGCCTGCCCTCGGCGTCCATCCTCACCAGGTCGCCCGTGGCGACCTCGGTGTGCGGGGCATCGCCCAGGTAGCCGGTGGCGATGTGCGGGCCGCTCACCACCAGCTCCTCGTCGTCGGTGAAGCGCACGCCGACCCCGGGCATCGGCGGCCCGAGCAGGTCGCCGTCCGGGTAGTCGAGCTTCTCCCGCGCGGTGGCCAGCGCGATCGGCAGCGCCTCGGTCATCGCGTAGACGGACGCGACCTCGGCCTTGGTGAGGGCCAGGGCTTTCCTGAGTACGGCGGGCGGCGCGGGAGCCGAGCCGAGCAGCAGGTGGCGCAGGCTCCCTGGCAGGCTGTCGAGCGTGGTCACCTCGACCGGCACGCAGTACATGTGGGTGATCTCGCGGTTTCCTGGTGATTTTCCGGGCATCGACCACGTGGCGCCGCCGATGAGCGCGGGCAGGCCGAGCATCAGCCCGTCGGTGTGCACGACGTCGCCCGGCTCCATCGGGAACCGGTCCCTGAAGATCTCCAGCCCGGCCGCCAGCGAGCTGCGGCTGTGCACGACCGCCCGCGGGCTCGCCGTCGTGCCCGATGTGAAGATCACCGCCGCCGGGTCGTCGAGGTCCGCCTTGCCGAGCTCGCCGTCGTAGGCGCCGTCGAGGCCGCGCAGCCGTACCGCGCCAGAAGGCACCCCGGGCAGCCAGCGGCCGGTGTAGGCGTGCGACAGCGCCTGTTCGCGCAGCGACGGCAGCAACACGCCCCTCCGCGCGACCAGAGCCCTCAGCGGCGCGAAGGACGTGATCGTGTACAGCAGCGACTCCGCCACCACCCACTTCGGGTCGGCCAGCCGCAGCCGCGCCTCCAGCATCCCCGCTGCCAGCCCTGGATCGGCGAACACCAGCACCCCGCCGGCCGCCACCACGCCCAGCGCGACCGCGATCGCGTCGGGAGCGGGCTGCACGGCGTAGAGCACCCCGTCCCCGGGTTCGAGGCCGGCGGCGACGAACCGGTCGCGGATGCGCAGCACCCGCTCGCGCAGGTCGCCGAAGCTCAGCTCGGCCCCGCGCGCGGAGATGATCGCCGTCGCGCGCGGCGTGCGCTCGCACGCCGCGAGCACCTCGGCGACGAGGTCGACCGTCACAGGAACGCCTGCGGCAGCCTGGCCACCCGGCACCCGGCCGGAGCGGCGTCGGCGAACTCCTCGTCCACCAGCGTCTCGCCGCCCGCCTGGTGCTGCAGCACGATGCGCTCCCCGTTGTGCGCCAGGCACCCAGACAGGTACGGATGCTCGGCGAAGAACGCGACGGCAGCGCCGAAGTCGGCGTCCTGGAAGCTCAGCGCCATCACCCGGCGGTCGCCGACCAGGCTCAGCAGCGGGTCGCCGTCCTGCGCCTCGATCGAGGAGGCGCTGGTCGCGGTCGTGAAGTGCTCCAGCGCCTTGTCCGCGCCGAAGTGGTCGGGGAGGAAGAGGGTGAACATGATCGGCTCCTCACAGCTCGTAGCGGCGCATCAGCGGCACCGCGATGCGGTCGAGCAGCATGGCGAGCGCCTTCCATCCCATCCTGCGCCGCCAAGGCAGATGTGCGACGAACACGGCGCGATACTCGATGTCCGGCACCGCGCCGCGCAACCGCTTGAACCCGGCAGCCCCCGCGCTGTCGTTGACCAGCAACGCTTCCCTGTCCGCGAGGTCGTACACCACCGCGCTCAGCATCCGGTAGAGACCGGTCGCCTGCGGCAGCGCGGTGTCGTAGCCGAAGATCGGGGTCGTCATGACGCCGTTGCGCTCGAAGTAGCCGAGCACGCCGTCGATGCGCCCGTCCTTGACCAGCACGCGGTAGCTCAGCGGGAGCTCCCTGATGAAGCGCTCGGTGAACTGCGGGTTGTTGCGCGAGTATTTGTCCAGGTAGAGCAGGTTGTACAGCTCGATGATGCGCGGCGCGTCGTCCGGGCCGGGCACCTCGACCGTGTAGCCGGTGCGCTCGATCAGCCTGAGGTCGCGCCGCCACCTCTTGCGGTGCCTGGCCGTCTGCGTCCCCGGGTCGGCGATCGAGATGGACCTGCTCGGCACCAGCACGAACCCGTCGGTGAAGAGCGGCAGCAGCTCGGAGTTCACCGAGCAGAACCCGATGGCGTGGTCCGGATACCGCTCCAGGAGCTTGTCCGTGGCCCGATCGACCTGCGCCGCGTCGACCGCCGGATAGAGGTTCGTGGACAGCAGCCAGTTGTTGACCAGCGCCACCTTGTTGACGCGCGTCGCCCTGCACAGCGCGCCGACCCCCGACAGGGCCACGTTCAGTACGGCACGCAACACGCGGCCGTCGAGCTCCCGCAGCTCTTCCTTCGCATAGGTCACATAGTGCGTGTACGGCGAGCACACCCAGGCGTTGCCGTACTCCTCGTCGTTGACCGTCACGGGGAAGCCCTCGACCTCGTCCATCGTGGTGTCCACGTTGGCCACGTAGACCTTCGCCCCGTTCTTCAGGAGCAGGTCGAGATGCTCCTTCACCTGCCGTCCCACTCGATGTCGTAGGTGGAGCACTCGACCAGCGAGCGCCGCGTCCACAGCGAGCGCAGCCAGTTGTGCCAGAGCACCCCGAACTGCGACAGGAACGGCCCGCGGTCGCCGGGCACCGCGATCACGTCGCGCGACCCCGCCATGATCCGCGCCCACTCCCCCAGGGGACCTGAGGTGAGGCCGAAGGTCAGCATCGCCAGCCCGATCATGCGCCTGGTGCCGGGATCGGGCCGCAGCACCTCGTCCGGCGGCGAGATCATCGCCTGGGCCAGGCGCTCGTCGAACAGGTGCACCCCGCTCGTCGCCCGCGGATTGCACTCCAGCGGCAGCGCCCGGCCGTCCTCGGTGACGATGAAGTCGAAAGCGATCTGCCCGCCGAACACCGATTTTTCAACAAATTTCGTGACCCATGACTCGATCTGCTCGTGCTCGATCGGCTCGAAGCTCACGCACGCGCCGGACGCGGTGAAACCGGTCTCGTAGGCCGCGTGCGCGACCACCCTGCCGCCGGCGGCCAGCGAGTACGTGCAGATCTGCCGCCCGGTGAGCCGCTCCTGCGCCACCCACTCGACGCCGCCCAGATCCCCGACCGCGTCCGCGACAACCCGGACCTTCGTGGCGAACCGCGAGAAGACCGGCTTCATGATGAACGGCCGTTCCAGCTCGACGTACGGCGAGGTCACCAGCACCGTCTCGGGCACCGGCAGCCCGAACGACCTGGCGAGCTGGATGAACTCCCACTTGCTGTGCAGCGCGCGCAACTGGCCGAGCGGCGCGGCGAGCGCGTTGCCCAGCCGTCCTCTCGCCACCCAGAAGATCTCCTCGCAGGTGGGCACGACGAGGTCCACGCCCTCGCGCTTGACGATGGCGGCCAGCGCGTCGGCGAACGCCTGCGGCGCCCGGTTGGGCGGCGGGACCCGGAAATTTCCGGATACGGCGGTCGAGCGCGCGCACAAATGCGCCGGAGCGCTCTCCGCCACCAGCACCCGCTCACCGATCGCGGCGAACTTCCTGGCCAGATCGAGGGCGACCGGCGCCCGCGCCCCCGTGATCAGCACCGTCATGACTCAAGCATGCCGCTGCCCGCTTGTGATCCGATAAACGCAGAGGGGGTACGGCGTGAGCCGTACCCCCTCTTTGTCAGCATGCGTTCAGGCGCAGGCGACCCGCACCACGTCGGCGAGCCGTCCGGCGACCTGCACCGCCTGGTCCTCAGACGACGCCTCGACCATGACCCTGATCATCGGCTCCGTGCCACTCGGCCTGATCAGCACCCGGCCCGTCTCCCCCAGCTCCGCCTCTGCCGCACGTACCGCCTGCGACAGCTCCGGCGTGCTCGCCTTGCCCCTGTCGACGTCCTTGACGTTGATCAGGATCTGCGGCAGCGGCGTCATCACCCCGGCCAGCTCCTTCAGCGACTTGCCGGAACGCGCCACGACGGACAGCAGGTGCAGCGAGGTCAGCAGGCCGTCACCCGTGGTGGCGTGGTCCAGCATGATCACGTGACCGGACTGCTCGCCCCCCAGGTTGTAGCCGTCCGCCTTCATCCGCTCGAGCACGTAGCGGTCGCCCACCGCGGTCTCGATGACGTTGACCCCCGCGTGCTTCATCGCCAGCTTGAAGCCCAGGTTGGACATCACGGTCGCGACCACGGTGTCCTTGGCCAGCTCCGCCTGCTGGTGCATGTCCACGGCCAGGACGGCCATGATCTGGTCGCCGTCGACGACCTTGCCCTCGTGCGTCACCGCCAGGCACCTGTCGGCGTCGCCGTCGTAGGCGATGCCGAGATCGGCGCCGCGCGACACCACGACCTGCTGCAGCTTGTCGAGGTGCGTGGAACCGACGCCGGAGTTGATGTTGAGACCGTCGGGGCGCGCCCCGATCGTCTCCACCTGTGCTCCAGCGCGTAGCAGCGCCTCGGGCGCCACCATGTGCGCGGCGCCGTGCGCGCAGTCGACGACGACGTTGAGACCGTCGAGCCTGCCCTGCACGGTGGTGAGAACGTGCGAGATGTAGCGGTCGGCTTCGCCGTACGCCTCACGCACCCGGCCCACCTTGGCGCCCACGGGACGGTCCCAGCGCTCGCCCAGCCTGCGCTCGATCTCGTCCTCGTCCGCGTCGGACAGCTTGAACCCGCCGCGCGCCAGGAACTTCACCCCGTTGTCCGGCGCGGGGTTGTGCGAGGCCGACAACATGACGCCGAGATCGGCGCCGAGCGCGGCCGTGAGATAGGCGACGGCAGGGGTGGGCAGGACGCCGAGACGCAGCACGTCCACCCCAGACGACGCGAGGCCGGCGACCACCGCTGCCTCCAGGAATTCACCTGAAGCGCGAGGGTCCCGGCCTACGACCGCCACCGGGCGTTTGTGCCCAGTGGCGGCGAATGCGCCTGCATCGCCGAGGACGTGCGCCGCAGCGACGGAAAGATCCATCGCAAGCTCGGCGGTGAGGTCGCGACCAGCGACCCCACGAACCCCGTCGGTGCCGAAAAGGCGCCCCAATTTAGCGCTTGCTGTACTGCGGAGCCTTACGGGCCTTCTTGAGACCGTACTTCTTCCGCTCCGTGGCGCGGGCGTCACGGGTGAGGAAGCCGGCCTTCTTCAGCGGTGGGCGGTTGACCTCGACGTCGAGGATCGCCAGCGCGCGGGAGACGCCCATGCGAAGGGCACCGGCCTGGCCGGTCACGCCGCCGCCGTCGATGCGGGCGATGACGTCGAAGGCCTCCTCGGCACCGAGCACCACGAAGGGCTCGTTGACGATCTGCTGGTGGACCTTGTTCGGGAAGTAGTTGTCAAGCGGACGACCGTTGATCGTCCACTTGCCGGTGCCGGGGACGATGCGCACGCGGGCGATCGACTCCTTACGGCGGCCGGTGCCGTACGAGTTGCCCGTCGTGACGGGCTTGCGCACGGGAGCGTCAGCGCTGGCAGCGGATTCGGTGGTGTACTCGGAAGGGAACTCCTCGGTGGAGAAGTCCTCCACCTCGGCCTCTACGACCGTCTCGACACCGGTGGGCTCAGCCACGGTTCTCCTCTAAATCTTTCGCGAACTACTACTGGGCGATCTGGGTGATCTCGAACGGCACAGGCTGCTGGGCCCCGTGCGGGTGCTCGGCGCCCGCGTAGACCTTCAGCTTCTTGGCCATCTTCCGGCCGAGGGAGTTCTTGGGCAGCATGCCCTTGACGGCCTTCTCGACGGCCCGCTCGGGCCGCTTCTCCATGAGCTCGCCGTAGCTGACAGCTCGCAGACCACCCGGGTAGCCGGAGTGGCGGTAGGCCTTCTTCTGCTCAAGCTTGTTGCCGCTCAGGTGCACCTTGCCGGCGTTGATGACGATGACGAAGTCACCGGTGTCGACGTGGTTGGCGAAGATCGGCTTGTGCTTGCCGCGAAGCAGAGTCGCGACGTGCGTGGCCAGCCGGCCGAGCACGACATCGGTCGCGTCGATGACGTACCACTGACGCTGAACGTCGGCGGGCTTCGGTGAGTACGTGGGCACGGTCGTTGCCTTATCTTGCTCGCGTCTTCGGCGCTGTCGGAAGCGACAGCTCTTTGGTCGGTCGGTGCGGGCACACGACGGCCCGGACCTTCCGTCTCCCTCAGATATGGGAGATGACGCCGGACGCGCCGCGCATCGATCTCACTCGGGATCCATGCGCACACAACGAACGATTAGGCTACCTGCACCCATGGGGATGGGTCAAAACTGCTGGCACCTGCGGACAGTCTACCTGGGGCTGCGATGTCTCCAGAACGGTTCTATTTCGGTTCCCTGCAATCCCTTCTTTACCAGGACCCTGCCTCCCTATCGTTGACTGCGGTATGTGGCAGTCCCCTCACACAAGGCACACCCAGCGTCGCCGACGGAGCCACCTGGGTGTCCTGGCGTGCCTGCTCGCCGCTCTGTGCTCAGGAGTGCTGATCGGCAGGCTCACCGACGGGGTGAACGCCTCGGGCGAGATCTACCTGCAGACCACGGCTCCGCCGAGCGCGAAACCGGCCGCGACGAAGCAGCAGCCGCAGTCCAACCTCGGCAAGATCGCCAGGGAGACCAACACGCCGCACGGCAAGGGCGCACTCCCCAAGGCCACCCGCACCCCGACCAGCCAGGCCGAGGTCCCCGGCGACACCGTCGACGACCCGACCCGCGTGCTCGGCGGCAAGGACCCGCTCGACGTGTCCCCGTCCCTGGCCGACGAGGTCGTCAGGCTCACCAACGCCGCCAGGGCCAAGCGCGGCTGCGCCCCGCTGCGGGTCGACACCCGGCTGACCCGCTCGGCGCGCGCCCACTCCCTGGAGATGGCGCGCAGCAACCAGTTCACCCACGACTCCCCCGACGGGTCGTCCCCTTGGGACCGAATGGGACGGGCCGGATATCGGGACGGCGCGGCGGAGAACATCGGCCGCGGCTACACCACAGCGCAGGAGGCGGTGAGCGGGTGGCTGGCCAGCCGAGATCACCGCGGGAACATGCTCAACTGCAAGTACGCGGCCATCGGCGTGGGCGTCGTTTCCGGCGGCGGAGGGCCCTGGTGGACGCAGGACTTCGGGTATTCATGACGGCTGTGCCGTAATCTCTGCGCATGGGTTTTCCCAAGAAACGTGAAACCGATACGAAAACCGCTGAGGCCACTGAGGCTGCGGAGGCGGCGCCTCGGCGCAGCGAGATGTGGAGCCCGTACGACGAAGGCCCACGCTCGCGCGGACCGCTCCTGTTCGTGATCGGCGGGGTCGTCGTGCTCGGCCTCCTGATCGGCGGGCTCGTCTGGATGATGAAGTCCGGCAGCTCCACGCCCAGCCAGCAGACCGCCCAGCGCAGCTCGGCGCCACTGCCGTCCGGGCCTCCCGGGAAGTACGGCTACGCGGAGTCACGCACCACCGACCCCGAGGCGCTGACCGTCAAGGAGGTCTTCGGCAAGGAGAAGTTCACCGTCGACGGCCGCACCTACACGCTGACCACGTCGCGCAAGGACAAGAAGTGCGACGACGGCACCATCGGCGGCAAGCTCCACAAGGCACTCAAGGCCGGCAAGTGCACCCAGCTCCTCAGGGCCAGCTTCCGCGACACCAAGGGCGACATCCTCGGTACGGTCGCCGTCGCCAACCTCAAGGACACCAAGACGGCCGCCAAGGTCGCCTCCTCCGCCAGCGACGGCAACTACGTCAAGCCGCTGCCCGGCAAGGACAAGATGACCAAATACCTCGGTTCCGGTAGCGGCGCCGCGCACATCTGGTCGCAGGGGCACTACGCGGTGCTGGTGTGGTTCCAGTTCAAGGACGGCAAGAAGCCGGACAAGAAGAGCGGCAAGCAGCTCTCCCAGGCGGCGGACGACGTGACCAAGCAGACCGCCTTCCCGGCGCTCGACCTGCGCGTGCAGTCAGGCCAGTCAGCGGGCTGAAACCGGTCATCGTTGACCCGTCGGGCACGAACCGGGCGGGGAATCCGACCGGGAACGCCCATACCGGCATGACGATCTCCTGACTCTCGCTAGGCTCCCCCTTATGCGTGGCCAGGAATCTGGGTCTGAGCACGAGCGAGAAGAAACCGACGGCTCGGCCGCACCGGCGACGCCACCGCCGAGTTTCGGACAGCTGCCGGCGCGGACCGACGCCAGTGTCCCCCAGCCTTTCGTCGAGGCTGGGGCCTCCGCCTTCCCCGTCGAGACCCCCTCATGGGACCAACCGCCAGAGGGCAGGAGCCCGCACTCGGGCGACGCCTTGGAAGACCCTCCCTTCCACAACGACCCTTCCCGCCTCGCCGCAGGCCCGGGAACCCCACCGGACCGCCTCCCTGCAGGAAACCCAGCGGACCGCTTTTCCTCAGGAAACCCAGCGGACCGCCTCTCCTCAGGGAACCCGCCGGACCGCTTCTCCGCCGACGCGGGAACCCCGGCGGGCGACGCGCTCGGTGACCAGCCGACGGCTGAACCGCCCGGCGAACACCCGATGGGCGACGCTCACTCCACGGGAAACACCCTCCCCTCCAGGGACAGCGCCCACAGGGGAGATGCCCTCGCTTCCAGGGACAGCTCTCACGAGGACCACCCCCTCGAAGAGACAACCCGGCACTTCACCACCCCCCCACCTTTCGGCGGCAACACCCCCGTCACCTTCAGCGGGACGACTCCGCCCTTCGGCGGCACCCCCCCGACGGACGACAACCACCCAGACCCCGAAGCCACCATCTCCGCCCCCCTCCGCGGAACCCCTCCGTTGCGCGCCGCGTCCCGCGAGACCGACGCCCGCCCACCGATCCCCGTCTACCCCGGCCCGCCTCCCAACCTCCCCGCACCGGAGCCCGAGGCCGACCAGACGACCTCCCTGACCGACCTCCCGGCGCTACCCGCCTTCCCCGGCGCCCAGCCCTGGGACGCACAGACCAACGACGCCGCGCCGTACGACTGGTTCGCCGACCCCTCCGACGACCCCTCAGACCCCACCCAAACAAGCCCCGACACCGCAGCGGCAACCACCTGGCCCCCACCCGCCGACGGGGCAGGGAACCCCTGGCCCGCCCCCACCGGCGACCCCGCCCACCTGGCAGAACCTGCCCGGCCGACATCCGCCGACGCGGGACCGCCCGCGGCGGGGAGCCCCTGGCCCGCCCCCACCGGCGACGCCGCTCACCCGGCGGAACCCACCCGGCCGACATCCGCCGACGCGGGACCGACTGCGGCGGGGAGCCCTTGGCCCGCACCGACCGGCGACCCCCAGCACGCCCCTGCCGCCCATCCGACGGAGACCGGCTGGCCTGCACCAGCCGAAACAGCGCCCCAGGCCGCGGAAACCGGCTGGCCCACACCTGCGGAAACGGCGCCTCAGGCCGGGGAGACCGGCTGGCCGACGCCTGCCGGAACGGCTGCGGAGACCGGGTGGCCTGCGGGTGCTGGGGATGGGGCGCCTGTGGGGTGGCCGGGTGCGGAGGTTTCGCCGACGGGGTGGCCCGGCGCGGATGCGTTGGAGGCCACCTGGCGACCACCGGGCACCGAAGCCGCCCACCCCGAGCCTGCCCCCTGGACCACAGAACCGGTGGTGCCCGGAGCCCCTCCGTGGCAGCCCCCGCCGGCGTTCACCGCCGCAGCGGCCGGGATGCCCGTGTGGCCCGCCCCGACCGCCGATGCCGTACCCCCATGGCCCGCCGCCACCGGCGAGCTCACCCCCGACGAGAACGACGACGCTCCTGGCGTCGAGACGGGTGAGCAGCCGTTCGACCCCGCGGTGACGGTCCACGTCACACGTCCGGCCGAGCCGGGCGATGTCCCCGTGTGGCCACCCCACCCCACCTCGGGATCGGACCCGGCCGACGACCGCATCCCCGACCTCCCCTTCAGCCCCGAGGTCTGGAACCACCGCTCCACCCCCACCTCCTCGGACACCCCAGGCCTCCCTGGCACACCCGGCGACGGAACCCCCCAAGGGGGCACACCCGAGGCAACAACCCTCCCCACAGGCGACGGCACCCCCGGCGGCGCGAACGCCCCTGACGACGCGAGCATCCATAACGCGGCGGGCCCGAACGGCACGGCAGGCGGCCCCGGCGCGACGAGCGTCCACGACGGCGCAGGCCTCCCCGACACGGCAGGCGCCGGTACGGCGAGCGTCCACCACGGCGCAGGCATCCCCAACACGGCAGGCGGCCCAAGCACAGCGGGCGGCCCAGGTACGGCGGGCGACACTGGCGCGGGTGCGCCGGTGGAGAGTGCCACGCCGCAGGGAGCGCCGAGCACCGGCCCTCAGGGAGACCAGCCACCAGCCGATGCGGCGCCGCCGATCAGCGTGCCCCCGCCCGCGGGTCCCCTTGCGCTACCCCCAGGAGCGACCCCACCGGCGGGCATCCCGGCGCAAACCCCGCACGGCCTGGCCGTACCCGCCCAGGGCACGAGCCCCGACGCCGCCCTCCCCATGGGCCCAGGCACCTCGGCAGGCCCCGGCGCCCCGATCCCGATGGGTCCCGGAGCGCCAATGGACCCCGGTGCGCCCCCAGCGATGGGGCCAGGCGCATCGAGCCCGATGGGTCCCGGCGCGGCGACGCCGATGGGGCCTGGCGCACCGGCCCCGATGGGTCCCGGGACGCCGTTGGGGAGCGTGCAGGTCGGGCAGGCCAACCTCCCCCCCTCCGTCCAACCCCTGGGCCCAGGGTCACCCAACCTGTTCACCCCAGGCGCCACCGACCCCACCCCGCCCCATGGCTTCCCCCCCACCAAGGAACCCGGCAAAAGCCGTAAAGCCCTAGTAGCCACCCTCGGCGTACTGGTCCTCGCAGGCGTGGCCACCGGCGGCTTCTTCGCCTACCGCTCCATGAACCCCACCCAACCCGCAGGCGCCGAGACCAAACCCTCCCCCACCCCCACCACCCAGCAACCAGTCCCGTCGATCACCGAAGAACCCGAGGCCGGCGCCTCGGTGCTGAACTCAGAAGACACCGACCCCAAGGCGATGTCCCTCACCGAGGCCTTCCCCAAGAAGAAGATCAAGGTAGGCAGCGTCGTCTACACCCGGGTCAAGACCGACATGGAGTCAGGCTGCGAGAAGGCCGCGACGGGCCCGTTCGCCACCGCGTTGCACGACCAGAAGTGCAGCAGGGTCCTGCGCGCCACCTACGTGGACGCCAAACACCGCTACGCGATCACGACCGGCGTCGCCGTACTCCCGACCAAGGAAGCGGCCATGCAGGCCGACCAGTCCAAGAACCTCGGCCGCAACCTGTGGTTCAAGGCCCTCCCCGGCAAGGCGGGCAGCGGCGCCGACCGCGTGCACATCGCGGGCGGTTATGCGGCCGGTCTGGTCTGGGGCCGCTACATCGTGTTCAGCTACGCCACCTACGCCGACGGCCACACCCCGACGGCCAAGGAGAAGGGCCTGAGCAAGGTCAGCGCCGCCTTCCGCGACCAGACCTCGACCGTCCTCCAACGCCGCCTCCCCACGAGCTGACGCCGTACGGACAAAGACTTGTCCGTACGGCGGAGCCGGGTCAGACGCGGTCGTAGATCAGGGACATCTCGCCGAGCTCCCCGACCTCCTGGCGCACGAGCTTCCACTTCGTCGCCGGGAGGCCGTCGTCGAACAGCCGCTGCCCACCCCCGGCGATCTCCGGGCAGATCAGCAGATACAGCCGGTCCACCAGGTCCGCGGCAAGCAGCGGCTTGATGACGCTCGGGCTGCTGTTGACGAGGATCTCGCCCTCACCGTCGGCCTTGAGCTCGGCGATGACGTCGGCGGCCGGCGCGTTCACCACCCGGGTACGGTCCCAGGGCGCGGCGGTCAGCGTGGTCGAGAAGACCACCTTCTCCGTGTCGACCAGCCACTTCGCGTACCCACGGTCGCGCGGGTCGGCGTTCTCGTCGGCGGCCACCGGCGGCCAGTACCCCATGAACCCCTCGGCGTTGAGCCGCCCGAGCACCGCCGTCGTCGCGTTCTCCCAGATGCGGTCGAGGTGTCCCCGCGCGACCTCGGTGGCCACGTAGGGCGCGAACGCCCCGAAGTCGCCGGGCCCACCGGGCCCGTTGTAACGCCCGTCGAGGCTGAGAGCCAGGTTCGCGGTCACCTTGCGGTTGCTGGTCATGACGAAGTCCCCATTTCCATGGTGTTGGCGAGGTTGTCGAGCACCTGTCCCCACCCGGTTTCGATCCCGGCGATGTAAGGGACGGCCTCGACGGCCGTGTCGGTGATGCGCAGGCCGAGCCGTAGCCGGGTGCCTCCCGGATCGGGGGCGAGCGCGAGGTCGTAGTGCCCGGTGAACGAGACCGCTCCGTCGGCGTCCAGCACCGCGAGGTCGAACGCGAGGCGCTCCGGCTCGTCGGCTGCGTGGACGGTGCCCTCGGAGCGGTACCGCCGCCCTTCCGCGTCCCGGTAGTCGAGGACGGCCCGCCCGCCCGCCCGGGGTTCGAGCGCGCAGTCGGTGATGGTCATCGACGGCGGCGCCCACCAGGACGCCAGCAGGTCCGGCTCGACCCAGTGCCGCCAGACGGCGTCCTGGGGCGCGGCCAGCACCCGCTCGAACGAGAAGGTGCGGCCGTCCGCCCACCGGTCCTGGTCCGCGAGCGCGGACTCCGCCTCGATGGCGGCGAGGTAGCGCGCGATGACGTCCCGCTCGCCCTCCTGCCCGCCCGCGAGCTCGACGAGCTCGCGCAACCGGCCTTCGAGCGCCGTCAGCGGCCCGGTCTCGATCGCGTAGACGCGACGCTGACTGAGCGGGAAGACGGTGACCAGGCCCGCGCGGGCGAGGGTCTGGAGGTGTTTGGTGGTCTGCGGCTGGCGGAAGCCGGTCAGTTCGGCCAGTTCACCGACAGACCGTGGCCGCTCGGCGAGGAGCTCCACGATGCGCCACCGTGCGGCATCCCCGAGTGCGGATGCGATCCGTTCCATGCCCTGAAGTATTCACCAAGACGAATATTCATGTCAAGGAATATCTAGAGCGTCCGCACCCGCCGGGTCATCGCCGCCCGTCTTGCCAGCTCAGCGGGCTCCGGATAACGCACCTCCTCCAGGCACAACCCGCGCGCCGGCGCCACGTGCACCCCCGAGTCGCGCGCCGCCCGCGCCAGCACCTGGCCGGGCCACTCCACCGGCTGCCGCCCCTCGCCCACCGCCAGCAGGGACCCGACCAGCGCCCGCACCATGGAATGGCAGAACGCGTCGGCCACCACCGTGGCCACCAGCACCCCCGCTTCGTCGCGCACCCAGTCGAGCCGCTGCAGCTCCCTGATCGTCGTCGCCCCCTCGCGCTTCTTGCAGAACGCCGCGAAGTCGTGCTCCCCCAGCAGATGTACGGCTGCCGCGTTCAACGCCTCCAGCGACAGCGGCCTGGCGTGCCAGACGACCTCATTACGCCGCAGGGGATCGCCACCACCGGGCGCATCGCTGATCCGGTACGCGTACCGCCGGGAAAGCGCCGAGAAACGGGCGTCAAAGCCCTCAGGAGCCACCGTAACGCGATGAACCCGTACATCCGTCGGCATAACCCCAGCGAGCCGTCGCAGGAGCCTGACGAGCCGCTCATCGAGCGCCGGCTCCTCCGGCGGACGGTTGCCGTCCAGCGCCACGAGGGTTGCCGGGTCGATGTCGACGTGCGCCACCTGCCCCCGCGCGTGCACCCCTGCGTCCGTACGGCCGGCCACGGTCAGATCGGGGGCCGCGTCGAGCCGCAGGATCCTGCGCAGCGCCCCCTCGATCTCCCCTTGCACCGTGCGCAGATCAGGCTGCTTGGCCCAGCCGGAGAAGTCCGTGCCGTCATAGCCGAGGTCGAGGCGGAGCCGTACCACTGTCACCCTCCTGGTGGGAAAACAGAAACGGGCCCGGCCCCCCAGAGGGAGACCGGACCCGTACCGAAAAGAGCCCGAAAGATCAGGCCTCGTCCTTCTTGGCCTCGTCAGAGGCCGGAGCCTCGTCAGCAGCGGCCTCGACGACCTCGGGAGCCTCGTCAGCCACGACCTCGTCGGAGGCGGCCTCGACTGCGGTCTCCTCGACCTCGACGGCCGGAGCCGGCGCGGCAGCGGCGGCCGGAGCCTCGGTGCGCGAGACGCGAACCGGGTTCAGCGGCTCGGTGACCAGCTCGATGACGGCCATAGGAGCGTTGTCGCCCTTACGCGCACCGATCTTGGTGATCCGGGTGTAGCCGCCGGGACGCTCCGCGAAGGTCGGCGCGATCTCGGTGAACAGGTGGTGGACGACACCCTTGTCCTTCACCGTGGCCAGGACGATGCGACGGTTGTGGATGTCGCCCTTCTTGGCCTTGGTGATCAGGCGCTCGGCGAGCGGCCGAAGGCGCTTGGCCTTGGTCACCGTGGTCCGGATCTTGCCGTGGCGGAAGAGGTCCGTGGCGAGGTTCGCCAGGATCAGCCGCTCGTGCGCCGGGCTGCCGCCAAGACGTGCACCTTTAGCGGGCTTGGGCATTTCGTTCTCCTTGTGAGTTAACCCGCCCCGGCCGTATCAGGTACCGGAGTCGGGCCGCCAGATCAGATGATCCGCGAGAAAATCAGTACTGCTCGGTCTCGACGTACGCGCTGTCGTCGTCGTCGTAGCCGCCGCCGGCCACCGCGCTCGGGTCGAACCCGGGCGGGGAGTCCTTGAGCGCGAGCGTCATCTCGTGCAGCTTCTGCTTGACCTCTTCGATCGACTTGGCGCCGAAATTCCTTATATCGAGAAGGTCCTGCTCGCTGCGAGCCACGAGCTCACCCACGGTGTGGATGCCCTCGCGCTTGAGGCAGTTGTAGGAACGAACCGTGAGGTTCAGCTCCTCGATCGGCAGCGCCAGGTCGGCGGCCAGGGCCGCGTCCGTCGGCGACGGGCCGATGTCGATGCCCTCGGCCTCGACGTTGAGCTCGCGGGCCAGGCCGAAGAGCTCGACGAGAGTCTTACCGGCAGAGGCCACCGCGTCGCGGGGCTTCATGGCGGCCTTGGTCTCGACGTCCAGGATCAGGCGGTCGAAGTCGGTGCGCTGCTCGACTCGGGTCGCCTCGACCTTGTAGGTGACCTTGAGCACCGGCGAGTAGATGGAGTCGATCGGAATGCGACCGATCTCCTGGCCGGGCTGCTTGTTCTGCGCGGCGGAGACGTAGCCGCGACCGCGCTCGACGGTCAGCTCCATCTCCAGCTTCGCCTTGCCGTTCAGCGTGGCGATGCGCAGCTCGGGGTTGTGCACCTCGACACCGGCCGGGGGCGCGATGTCGGCGGCGGTGACCTCGCCAGGACCCTGCTTGCGCAGGTACATGACGACCGGCTCGTCGTGCTCGGAGGAGACGACCAGCTCCTTGAGGTTCAGGATGATGTCGGTGACATCCTCCTTGACCCCGGGAACGGTCGAGAACTCGTGCAGCACACCCTCGATGCGGATGCTCGTGACGGCCGCGCCCGGGATGGACGACAGCAGCGTACGGCGCAGCGAGTTGCCGATGGTGTAGCCGAAGCCCGGCTCCAGCGGCTCGATGACGAACTTGGACCGGGTCTCGTCGATCGACTCTTCGAGAAGAGTCGGACGCTGAGCGATCAGCATTCTTGGGATCTCCCCTTTTCGTGTGGCACCCGCTATTTGATGCCACTCCGATTAACAGCCTAAATGGGGTACGGCACGCCGTACCCCATTCACACCCCACTCTCACGAGCAGGGAAGCCTCTTGCGAGCCCCGCCCACCCGGAAACCCGGGCCTGGTGGAGCACCGCGCCTCCGGGGAGGCGCGGGGGGAACGCTTACTTCGAGTAGTACTCGACGATCAGCTGTTCCTGGACCTGCGTGTCGATCTGCTGGCGAACCGGCAGCTGGTGAACCAGGACGCGCATCTTGTCCGGGACAACGCCCAGCCAAGCCGGGATGATCTTGTCGCCGGCGGTCGCGCGAGCAACCTCATAAGGCAGCAGGTTGCGCGACTTCTCGCGGATCTCGACGATATCGTGCTCGCGGAGGAGGTACGACGGGATGTCGACCTTCTTGCCGTTCACCAGGACGTGGCCGTGGCGCACCTGCTGGCGGGCGGCGTCGCGCGACTCGGCGAAACCGGCGCGGTAGACGACGTTGTCCAGGCGGGACTCCAGGATCTGGAGCAGGTTCTCGCCGGTCTTGCCGTCTTTGCGCGTGGCTTCCTCGTAGTAGTTGCGGAACTGCTTCTCGAGGATGCCGTAAATGCGACGCGTCTTCTGCTTCTCGCGAAGCTGGAGTTGGTACTCAGACTCCTTCGGACGGCCGCGACCGTGCTCACCCGGGGGGTAAGGACGGATCTCGATGGGGCACTTGGCCGACTCGCACTTCTTACCCTTGAGGAAGAGCTTGGTCTTCTCTCGACGGCAGAGCTTGCAGTCCGCACCCGTGTAACGAGCCATTTCTCAATATCTCCTGGTCAGACGCGGCGGCGCTTGGGCGGGCGGCAGCCGTTGTGCGGCACGGGGGTGACGTCCTGAATGGAGCCAACCTCGAGGCCGGTCGCCTGCAGCGAACGGATCGCGGTCTCACGGCCGGAGCCGGGACCCTTGACGAACACGTCGACCTTGCGCATGCCGTGCTCCATGGCGCGGCGAGCGGCGTTCTCGGCAGCCATCTGCGCGGCGAACGGGGTGGACTTGCGAGAGCCCTTGAAACCCACGTGCCCGGCAGAAGCCCAGGAGATCACGTTCCCATTCGGGTCGGTGATCGAAACGATCGTGTTGTTGAACGTGCTCTTGATGTGGGCGTGCCCGTGAGCGACGTTCTTCTTTTCCTTGCGGCGCACCTTCTTGGGCGCACCCTGGCGGCTCTTAGGAGGCATTCTTTGCCTTCACTCCTGAGTTCATCGGTCCCGCGGCTGCGAGGACTACTTCTTACCGGGCTTCTTCTTGCCGGCGACGGTCTTCTTCTTGCCCTTACGGGTACGCGCGTTGGTCTGCGTACGCTGACCGTGCACGGGAAGACCCTTGCGGTGTCGGATGCCCTGGTAGCAACCGATTTCGATCTTGCGACGGATGTCGGCCTGAACTTCACGACGGAGGTCACCCTCGATCTTGAAGTTCGCCTCGATGTAGTCACGCATCGGGACGAGCTCAGCGTCGCTCAGCTGGTGCACCCGAAGGTCCCCGCTGACGCCGGTGGCCTGGAGAACCTCCAGGGCACGAGTGCGGCCGATTCCGTAAATGTAGGTGAGAGCGATCTCCAGCCGCTTGTCGCGGGGGAGGTCGACGCCAACCAGGCGAGCCATGGTCGGGCATTCTCCTTCTTTGTGGCGGAGGTCTTGCGCCTCACGACCCCTCCCCATGCCCGGGGTGAGGGCCTCGGCCTCCGACCGAGGGTGTCCCGCTCAGAAAGAGCAGGTGTGACGCGCGATTACTGATTCAGGCACCTCATGCGTCGAGCCCGCCACCCTTTCGGGAGGTCGGACTCGGAGAAGCCTTGAAAGGCGACTTAGCCCTGACGCTGCTTGTGGCGCAGGTTGTCGCAGATCACCATGACGCGACCGTGCCGGCGGATCACCTTGCACTTGTCGCAGATCTTCTTGACGCTCGGCTTGACCTTCATAGTCCTTCGGATTCCTCAGACGGTTACTTGTAGCGGTAGACGATCCGCCCACGACTGAGGTCGTAGGGGCTCAGTTCCACGACCACCCGGTCGTCAGGAAGGATTCGGATGTAGTGCATCCGCATCCTCCCGCTGATGTGGGCCAGGACCTTATGGCCGTTGTCGAGCTGCACCCTGAACATTGCGTTCGGGAGCGACTCAACCACAGTGCCCTCGATCTCGATGGCGCCGTCTTTCTTGGCCATGTCCCTCGCGTTTCACTGATCGGTCGTCTGAGGCTTTCGGTTCACTAAGCAGCCGCGGCCCGGCGCATCATTTGAGAGCGGCGGTCTGCAAGACCGCACGTACGCCATGGCCATAGTGAGCCGACTAAGGAGTGTACGACACCTGAGCCTAAAACGCGAAACGCGTGCCAGGTGCCCTGACACAACCATAGGCAAGACTACCTCAAGTCTGACGCGAGGTAAGCCGCCCGGTAGATCGCACGCACGATCACGTTGTCGTCGTATGACCGCTTGCCCTGGTCGAAGGCGCCACCACAGGTGATGAGGGCGAGTTTGCGCTCGTCGCTCGGCCCGTAGACGTCGTCGGCGGGAAAGCTGGTCTTCGGTGTCCGCTCCAGCCTCTCGACCGCGAACACCGCCACGGTACCGTCCGTCCTGACCACTCCGACCACGTCGCCGGCGCGCAGTTCGTGCAGCTTGGCGAAGACGGCCGGCCCGGTCCTGGTGTCCAGGTGCCCGGCGATCACCGCCGAGCCCCGCTCCCCCGGCGTCGGCCCGCCGCCGTACCACCCGGCCACGTTGGCGTGGTCGAGCGGAGGTACGGCCAGCGACCCGTCGTCCTCCACGCCGAGCACCACGAGCGGCGCGTTGATCCCGAGACGGGGGACGAGCACGCGGGTGGGCTCCGCTCGGTCCAGCTCGCGCGCCACCGGCGTCGGCCAGCCCCCCTTGCGCCCCTCCTCCACCGGCATCCCCTGGTACGGCTCCGCCACCACCGGCGACCGCTCCACCACGGCAGGCGCCTGGCGCACGGGCAGACACCCGGCGAGACACACCACAACGGCCCCACCCAAAGCGACACGCCCCAGAAGACGGGCCGCCATATGCGAAGCGCCGACCGAGCGGGCCACCGTACCCACAAGGGCACGCAACGCACCCCCAGGGCGGGCAACCGTACGCAGAAGGGCACGGGACGCGCCGACGAAACGGGTGACCGTACCGAGGAATGTGACGTGTCCACCCGGCGCCCGGCGCCGCCGACACCCGGGGCCGGGTGGACACGCGTTCTTGAGCCGCACGCGCACGGCTAGTGATCGACACCGTCCCGCTCGGAGCGGCGGCGTCTCAGCGCCACCGCCAGCCCTGCTCCAGCACCGCCCACGAGCACCGCCACAGCGCCCGCCAGCCAGGGCCAGCGAGCCCCGCCGTCGGCGGACGCCTGCAGCGCCAGCCACCCGCCGCCGGTGTTGGGCCCCGTCGTCGGATGCCCCCCACCCCCCACGCGGAACGACCCCGTGGCCGTCCCGGTGTCGCACCCGGTGACCACCACCCGGTACGGCCCGCGCGCGGACCGCTTCACCGTGGCGGACCCCCGCCACGTGGTGGTGTTGGGATAGCTGCTGAGCTTCGCCTCGTCGACGAAGCCAGGCGAGCGGGCGAAGATGTCGCCCTGCGTCGTAGATTTGCCGTCAGCGCACCCGACGGCGTACACCCACACCTGTTGACCCGGCGAGGGCGTCGAGGGGTAGAGCGTCACGCTGGGCCCCTGCGAGGCGCCGGTCAGCAGGAACGCCGCTGCCACTCCGAGCACTGCGCCTGCGACCCTGCGCCCCATCGTCCCCCCAATACGACGGTTCCATCGTCAAAGATCACCTACCCGGAGTCTTCGCCGCCAACTACGACCAGCGGTAAAGAGTGCGTCTTTTGCCTCCCTTACTCGGCCGAGCACGACAAAAGGCCCGTGGTTACCCACGGGCCTTCGATTGCCTCTACTCCTAGTAGATGAAGTGCTTGTCACCGCAGTGGTCGAACTTCGAGCCCCAGCAGGTGTAGGTGTAGATCTTCTTGATCCCGCTGCCGCTCCACAGGCCGCTGCCGTGGCCCTCGAAGCTCTGCGAGAACTTGTGCCAGCTGCCGTTCTTGTAGTACCCGAACCACACGTACCCGTGGCCGCCGCTGTGGCGGTCGACGCCGTACCACTTGGTGTAGACCTTGCCGTGGGACTTGTACACCTTGCCGTAGTTGTAGGCGTAGTTGTTGTCCGAGTAGTACTTGCCCCAGTTGCTGGAGAACGTCGAGGTGCTGACCGTGGTGCTCGTCGCCGCCTGTGCGGGGGCCGACACGGCGAGGCCGGTCGCGACGGAAGCGGTGAGAGCGGCTGCTGCGAGAAGCTTGCGCATTGTTCTTCCTCCGGTGAGTCGGTGTCGGTCTCTCTCCGACACCGCTCACGTTAGGAAGATTCGGCTTCCCTTTCTGCGGAGGAATGCACACATAGCCCCCAGCGTGCACTACTACACACAAGCAGGTCAGCGACGGCGGTCCCGCTTGCGGTCGCGCCCTCCGGGCGGCCCACCGCCGAACAGCGTGCTCATCAGCAGGATCGCGCCCCAGGGACCCATCACCCACAGCGGCCACGGGTAGATGAAGTGCCCCGTGCTCACGCTGATGATCAGCCAGATCACCCAGTTGACCGCGCTGGCCGTGGCCCACGCCGCCCAGGCCGCCTTCATACCGGGGTGCACGCCCGTCTTGACGTTCGGCTGGGACAGGGGGGCCACCTGGGCGCGCAGGTCGACGTCGGGCAGGTCGGAGGTGACCCTGGCCAGCTCGCCGTACGTCTTGCTCTGGTAGACCTGCTCGAGCCGCTCGTTGAACTCGTCGACGGTGATGCGGCCCTGCGCGGTGTGCTCGCGGAGGACCGCGGCCACCCGGTCGCGATCCACGTCGGATGCTCGCATCTCGGGGCTCTGCGCCATCCTGTTCACTCCCGCGTTAGTTCAGCAGCTGCGAAAGGCGCTCTTCGCCCCCATCAAGGGCGGTAAGTACCCAAGGACCATTATGTGTCACGGCGACGCTGTGTTCGAAGTGTGCGGAAGCCTTGCCGTCGATCGTCACGACTGTCCAGTCGTCGGCCAGTACGCGGGTGCGCGGCGTGCCGAGGTTCACCATGGGCTCGATGGCCAGGCACATACCCGCTTCGAGCTGCGGTCCCCTGCCCGGCCTGCCGTGGTTGGCGATCCACGGGTCCATGTGCATCTCGGTGCCGATGCCGTGCCCGCCGTACTCCTGCGGAATGCCGTAGCGGCCCTGGGACTTCACGTACTTCTCGATCTCGAAGCCGATGTCGGACAGGTTCCTGCCGACGGTCAGCGCGGCGATGCCGCGCCACATCGACTCCTCCGTCACCCGCATCAGCTCGGTGAGCGACGGGTCGACCTCCCCGACGGGTACGGTCACCGCCGAGTCTCCGTGCCAGCCCTCCAGGATGGCGCCGCAGTCGATCGAGATGATGTCGCCCTCGCGCAGCTTGCTCTCGTTCGTCGGGATGCCGTGCACGACCTGGTCGTTCACCGACGAGCAGATCGAGGCGGGAAAGCCCTGGTACCCCTTGAACGACGGGATGCCGCCCTGGTCCCTGATCGACTTCTCCGCGATGACATCCAGGTCCAGCGGCGTCATGCCGGGTTCCACCGACCGCTTCAGCAGATCGAGCGTACGCCCGACCACCAGACCCGCCGCCCGCATCTTCTCCAGTTGTTCAGGCGTCTTGATCTGGATTCCATGCCTGTTCTTCTTGAACACGGTCTGCACCCCCCAGGGCGATTCAATTCACCCACAATAAATGCAGAAGTCCCCCTCGGAGACCCGAGGGGGACTTCTTATGAACTCTGCGCTACCCGGCGAAAGGGCGCAACACCTCCATGGCCCGCTGCGTGATCTCCTCGACGGGTCCCGTCGCGTCCACACCCTTGAGGATTCCCTCGTCGGCGTAGAACGAGATCAGCGGAGCGGTCTGCTCCTGGTAGACCTCCAGGCGGTGCCTGACGGTGTCTTCCTTGTCGTCGTCGCGCTGGAACAGCTTGCCGCCGCACGCGTCGCAGACATCGTCCTTCTTGTCGTCGAACTCGACGTGCCAGATGCGGCCGCACTGGCCGCAGGTCCGGCGACCGGCGAGCCGGCGCACCACCTCGTCGTCGTCGACGACGAGGTTGAGCACGAGATCGAGGGCCTGGCCCCAATCCTTGAGCATGTCTCGAAGGATCTCGGCCTGGCGCACGTTCCTGGGGAAGCCGTCGAGCAGGAAACCGTCCTGCGCGTCGTCCTCTCCGAGCCGGTCGCGGACCATGGCGATGGTGACCTCGTCGGGTACGAGGTCGCCGCGGTCCATATAGGTCTTGGCGAGCTTGCCGAGCTCCGTGCCGCCCGAGACGTTGGCACGGAAGATGTCACCTGTCGAGATCTTCGGGATGGACAGGTTCGATGCGATGAACTGGGCCTGAGTCCCTTTACCCGCTCCGGGGGGCCCGACGAGAACGAGACGCACTACCGCAGGAAGCCTTCGTAGTTGCGCTGCTGCAGCTGGCTCTCGATCTGCTTCACCGTGTCAAGGCCGACACCAACCATGATCAGGATGCTCGTCCCTCCGAACGGGAAGTTCTGACTCGCGCCGGCGATCGCCAGGGCGACGATCGGGACCATCGAGATGAGGCCCAGATACATCGCTCCGGGAGCGGTGAGACGGGTGAGCACGAAGTTCAGGTATTCAGCCGTCGGCCGGCCCGGGCGGATGCCCGGAATGAACCCACCGTACTTCTTCATGTTGTCGGCGACTTCAGCGGGGTTGAACGTGATGGACACGTAGAAGTACGCGAAGAAGACGATCAGCAGGAAGAAGGTGATCATGTACGTCGGACTGTCGCCCCTCGACAGGTGCTGCGCGATCCACTGGATGACGGCGTTGTCGGTGTTCTGGAACAGCGACGTCATCAGCTGCGGAAGGTAGAGCAGCGAGGAGGCGAAGATGACGGGGATGATGCCCGCCTGGTTGACCTTCAGCGGGATGTAGGTGGCTGTGCCGCCGTACATCCTGCGCCCGACCATCCGCTTGGCGTACTGCACCGGAATGCGGCGCTGACCCTGCTCGACGAAGACGACGGCGGCGATCATGAAGATGCCGACGACGATGACGAGGGCGAAGGTGAACTTGTTCGCGCGGAAGATGTTGATCAGCTCGGCCGGGAACACCGCGATGATCTGGGTGAAGATCAGGATGGACATGCCGTTGCCGATGCCACGGTCCGTGATCAGCTCACCAAGCCACATGATCACCGAGGTGCCGGCGGTCATGATCACGACCATGGTGACGATCATGAAGATGTTGTCGGGCTCGAGCAGCACGTTCTGCTGGCACTGCGGGAACAACTGCCCCGAGCGAGCCAGCGCGATGAAAGCAGTGGACTGAAGGATCGCGAGACCGATGGTCAGATAACGCGTGTACTGCGTGATCTTGGTTTGCCCGGCCTGGCCCTCCTTCTTGAGAGCCTCGAGGCGGGGAATCACGACGACCAGCAGCTGCAGAATGATGCTCGCAGTGATGTACGGCATGATGCCCAGCGCGAACACAGACAGCTTCAGGAGGGCGCCGCCGCTGAACAGCTGCACCATCCCGTAGATGTTGCCTTGATCGCTGTTGCGGGCGATGTCGAAACATGCCCTGAGGTTCTGGACGTGAACGCCCGGAGTCGGAAGAACCGAGCCGAGACGGAACAGCGCGACGATGCCCAGGGTGAAGAGCAACTTCTTGCGCAGGTCCGGTGTCCGGAACGCCCGGGTAAACGCGGTCAGCACGGTCCCTCCTGCGCGCCTTTCAGGCGGTATGAGTCTGCGATGGTGCGGGGGTCTGCCATCTGAAATCTCAGGTCGACAAGCTCACGGAACACCAGGCGAAAGCCTGCTGTCCCGCGAACTCTAACGCACTACAGGCGCGGGGACCCATTGACGAGCCCCCGCGCCTTGCAATAGCTATTACAGCTCGGTGACGGAACCACCGGCAGCAGCGATCTTCTCCTTGGCGGAACCCGAGAAAGCGTGCGCCTTCACGTTCACCGCCACCGAGATGTCGCCAGTGCCGAGGATCTTGACCGGCTGGTTCTTGCGGGCAGCGCCCCTGGCGACCAGCGCCTCGACGGTGACCTCGCCACCCTCGGGGAACAGCTCACCCAGCTTGTCCAGGTTGACGACCTGGAAGGTCGTCTTGAACATGGCGTTGGAGAAGCCCTTGAGCTTCGGCAGACGCCGCTGGAGCGGGACGTTGCCACCCTCGAAACCGCGCATGACGGTGTTGCGGGCCTTCGTGCCCTTCGTACCACGACCAGAGGTCTTACCCTTGGACGCCTCGCCACGGCCCTTGCGGACCTTGGACTTGTGGGCGCCGGGGGCGGGACGCAGGTCGTGAATCTTCAGCGGGGCACCGCTGTTGATGTTGTCAGTCATGACTAGTCGACCTCTTCCACGTCGACGAGGTGCGTCACCACGGCGACCATCCCGCGGATCTCGGGACGGTCCTCCTTGACGACGACGTCGCCGATTCGCTTCAGGCCAAGCGAACGCAGCGAGTCACGCTGGTTCTGCTTGCCACCGATCTTGGAGCGGACCTGAGTGATCTTCAGGCGACCCATGACTAGCTCACCGCCTTAGCCGCCGCAGCAGCCTCGGCGAGGCCCTCGGCGCGAGCCTTGAGCATCGCCTTGGGAGCGACGTCCTCGATCGGCAGACCACGGCGCGCCGCGATCGCCTCGGGGGTGGAAAGCCCCTTCAGCGCCGCGACCGTGGCGTGCACGATGTTGATCGGGTTGTCCGAGCCGAGCGACTTGGACAGGACGTCGTGGATGCCGGCGCACTCGAGTACGGCGCGCACGGGGCCACCGGCGATGACGCCGGTACCCGCGGAGGCCGGACGCAGGAAGACGACACCGGCCGCCTCCTCACCCTGCACGGTGTGCGGGATGGTGCCCTGGATGCGGGGAACGCGGAAGAATGCCTTCTTCGCTTCCTCGACACCCTTGGCGATGGCCGCGGGGACTTCCTTGGCCTTGCCGTAGCCGACGCCGACCAGGCCGTTGCCGTCACCGACGACAACCAGGGCGGTGAAGCTGAAGCGACGACCACCCTTCACGACCTTGGCCACTCGGTTGATCTTCACTACGCGCTCGATGTACGAGACGCCCTTGTCGGCGGCGCCACCGCGGCGATCGTCACGACGGTCACGCCGCTCGCCACCGGTGCCGCCACCGCGACGCGGAGCTGCAGCCATCAGTGGTTCCTCTTCTCAGTTGCCATTAGAACTCGAGCCCGCCTTCGCGAGCGCTGTCCGCGAGAGCCGCGATGCGCCCCGCGTAGCGGTTTCCACCACGGTCGAAGACGACAGCGGTGATCCCGGCTTCCTTGGCCCGCTGAGCGAGGAGCTCGCCGACCTTCTTGGCCTTCTCGGTCTTGTCGCCCTCGGCAGTGCGCAGGTTGGCGTCCATGGTGGAGGCGCTGACCAGCGTGTGGCCGACGGTGTCGTCCACGATCTGCACGAACAGGTGACGAGTCGAGCGGTTGACGACCAGGCGCGGACGCGCAGCCGTACCGACGACCTTCTTGCGGACGCGGCCGTGACGGCGGGCCCGCGAGACGGTGCGGGCAGCCGTGTGCTTGCTGAACGCAGTCTTCGGAGCCATGCCTACTTACCAGCCTTTCCGACCTTGCGGCGGATAACTTCACCCTGGTAACGCACGCCCTTGCCCTTGTACGGGTCAGGCTTGCGCAACTTGCGGATGTTGGCGGCGACCTCGCCGACCTTCTGCTTGTCGATGCCGTCCACATGGAACAGGGTCGGCTTCTCGACGCGGAAGGTCACGCCCTCGGGGGCGTCGACGATGACCGGGTGACTGAAGCCCAGAGCGAACTCCAGCTGCGTCGGGCCCTTGGCCGCGACGCGGTAACCGACACCGACGATCTCAAGGGTCTTGGAGTACCCCTGAGTCACGCCGGCCACCATGTTGGCGATCAGCGTGCGAGACAGGCCGTGCAGCGCACGGTTCTTGTTCTCGTCGTTCGGTCGGGCGACGGCGATGGTGCCGTCTTCCTCGCGAGCCACAGTGATGGGCTCGGCGACCTTGTGTGAAAGCGTGCCCTTCGGGCCCTTGACCTGGACGTCCTGGCCGTCGATCGTGATGTCGACGCCGCTGGGCACAGGGATGGGCAGCCGTCCGATTCGCGACATGCTGTGTTCCTCCCCCCGCTACCAGACGTAGGCGAGGACTTCCCCGCCTACTCCACGCTTGCCAGCCTGCTTGTCGGTCATGAGACCGGCGGACGTCGAGATGATCGCGACGCCCAGCCCGCCCAGGACTCGAGGCAGGTTGTCCTTCTTCGCATAAACCCGCAGACCGGGCTTGGAAACCCGGCGCAGGCCCGAGAGCGACCGCTCACGGGTCGGCCCGAACTTGAGCTCCACCACGAGGCTCTTGCCAACCTTGGCGTCTTCGACGGCCCAAGCCTGGATGTAACCCTCCTGCTGGAGGATCTCGGCGATGTGCGCCTTGATCTTCGAGTAGGGCATAGTCACGCTGTCGTGATAGGCCGAGTTCGCGTTGCGCAGACGAGTCAACATGTCTGCGATCGGGTCGGTCATCGTCATGGCCAGTGGCCTTCCTCGCCGCGGTTTCCAGTCGGTGAAGCTTGTGTGCTCTGCCGGTGGACCTTCGGCGCGGTCACAGGCGCCCCTGCGGGGCACCCAAGTGGATATTTCTGATATGTACGGCTAGCGCACCATCAGGGGGCGGACTCGCATCCGCCCCCCAAGGGTATCTACCAGCTGGACTTGGTGATGCCGGGCAGCTCGCCCCGGTGAGCCATCTCACGGAAGCAGATGCGGCAGAGCCCGAACTTCTTGTACACGGCGCGCGGACGGCCACAACGCGAGCAACGCGTGTAGGCCCTGACCTCGAACTTCGGCTTGCGCCCCGCCTTGGCGATCAGCGACTTCTTCGCCATGATCAGGCCTCCTTGAAGGGGAACCCGAGGAGCTTCAGCAGCGCCCGGCCCTGGTCGTCAGTCTTCGCGGTGGTCACGACCGTGATGTCCATACCACGCGGCCGGTCGACCTTGTCCGGGTCGATCTCGTGGAACATGACCTGCTCCGTGAGACCGAACGTGTAGTTGCCGTTGCCGTCGAACTGCTTCGGCGACAGACCGCGGAAGTCACGGATACGGGGCAGCGCCAGCGACAGCAGCCTGTCGAGGAACTCCCACATCCGGTCGCCGCGAAGCGTGACGTGCGCGCCGATCGGCATGCCCTCACGCAGCTTGAACTGCGCGATGGACTTGCGGGCGCGGACGACGGCCGGCTTCTGGCCGGTGATCGTGGTGAGGTCACGGACAGCGCCCTCGATGAGCTTCGAGTCGCGAGCCGCCTCGCCGACACCCATGTTGACCTTGATCTTGGTCAGGCCGGGCACCAGCATGATGTTCTCGATGCCGAACTCGTCACGAAGCTTCGCGATGATCTCCTCGCGGTACTTCGTCTTGAGGCGCGGCGTCTGACGCGCGGTCTCGGTGATCGTGTCAGTCATCAGTTGTCCTCACCCGACTCGTCGGCCTTCTTGTCGGCCTTCTTGGCAGGCTTCTCGTCATCCTTGAGCTTCTTGACGTTGCTCACGTGGATGGGAGCCTCCATGGTCTCCACGCCGCCCTGCTTGGCGCCGCGAGGACCGTTGAGGTTCTCCTTGGAGTGCTTCTTGATCATGTTGACGCCCTCGACGACCACGCGGTCCTTGTCGGGGTACGTCGCGATGATGCGACCCTTGGCACCCTTGTCCTTGCCGGCGATGACCAGAACCTGGTCACCCTTCTTCACGTGAAGCTTCGGCATTTACAACACCTCCGGAGCGAGCGAGATGATGCGCATGAACTTCTTGTCGCGCAGCTCACGGCCGACCGGGCCGAAGATACGGGTGCCACGAGGGTCACCGCTGTCCTTGATGATGACGGCGGCGTTCTCGTCGAAGCGGATGTAGGAGCCGTCGGGACGGCGGCGCTCCTTCACCGTGCGGACGATGACGGCCTTGACCACATCGCCCTTCTTGACGCCGGTGCTTCCGGGAAGGGCGTCCTTCACCGTGGCGACGATGACGTCGCCGATACCCGCGTAGCGTCGACCGGAGCCACCGAGAACGCGGATGCAGAGAATCTCCTTGGCACCCGTGTTGTCGGCGACACGCAGTCGCGACTCCTGCTGGATCACAGTTACTCCTGTTAGTCGCGCCGGTTCTCGGGCGAACCCGAGCCTGGCGGAACCTGTCGTTGTCTTGTTCCTCCGGCTACAGCCCCTTACGGGACCGCACCGCAGGCGATGGGCTGAAAGCTCCCATCCTTGGACACCGTCATGGGGGGCTGTCTCCAACCCCCCACGAGGCGCGCAATATGTCGAGAAGGGGTGTTACTTGGCCTTCTCGAGGATCTCCACCACGCGCCACCGCTTGGTAGCGGAGAGCGGGCGGGTCTCCATGAGCAGCACGCGGTCGCCCACGCCACAGGCGTTGGACTCGTCGTGCGCCTTGTACTTGGTCGTACGGCGGATGACCTTGCCGTACAGACGGTGCTTGACGCGGTCCTCGACGGCGACGACGACGGTCTTGTCCATCTTGTCGCTGACGACCAGGCCCTCGCGGACCTTGCGGAATGCCCGCGTCTCGTTCTCGGTGGTCTCAGTCTCAGCCATCGCTCGTCTCCTTCTCGACCGTGACGATGCCGAGCTCGCGCTCGCGCATCACGGTGTAGATACGGGCGATCTCGCGGCGGACAGCGCGCAGCCGCCCGTGGCTCTCCAACTGACCGGTCGCCGCCTGGAAGCGGAGGTTGAACAGCTCCTCCTTGGCTTCCTTGAGCTTCTGGACCAGGGTGTCCTGGTCCTCCACCCGCAGCTCGCCGGCGGTCAGGCCCTTAGCCATCACGCCTCACCAACTTCTCGCTTAACGATCTTGCACTTCATGGGGAGCTTGTGGATTGCGCGAGTGAGCGCCTCACGGGCGATCGGCTCGGCGACACCGGACAGCTCGAACATGACGCGCCCCGGCTTGACGTTCGCGATCCACCATTCAGGCGAACCCTTACCGGAACCCATGCGGGTCTCGGCAGGCTTCTTGGTGAGCGGACGGTCCGGGTAGATGTTGATCCACACCTTGCCACCACGCTTGATGTGGCGAGTCATGGCGATACGAGCGGACTCGATCTGGCGGTTGGTCACGTAGGAGTGCTCAACAGCCTGAATGCCGAACTCGCCGAACACGACTCGGGTGCCGCCCTTGGCGGCTCCACTGCGATCGGGCCGGTGCTGCTTGCGGTGCTTGACCCTGCGCGGGATCAGCATGGTCAGCTCCCTTCAGCACCCGGCTGCGCAGCCGGGCCGGTCTCGGGGGCAGCCTGCGCGGCCGCCTCAGTACGGGGTGCGCGGTCGCCACGGCCGCCGCCACCGGCTCCACCGCCGCGACGAGCGCCGCCACCGGCACCGCCACCACGGCGAGGACGGTCGCCACCGCCGCCGCCACCGCGACGGTCGTCACGCTCGCGACGCTGGCCGGCACGAGCACCGGCGGCAGCCGCCTCGCGCTCGGCGCGGCTCGTCGGAGCCTCACCCTTGTAGATCCAGACCTTCACGCCGATGCGGCCGAAGGTCGTGCGGGCCTCGTAGAGGCCGTAGTCGATGTCCGCACGAAGGGTGTGCAGCGGCACACGGCCCTCGCGGTAGAACTCCGACCGGGACATCTCAGCGCCGCCGAGACGACCGGAGCACTGGACACGGATGCCCTTGGCGCCGGACTTCATGGCGGACTGCATCGCCTTGCGCATGGCGCGTCGGAACGACACGCGGCTCGACAGCTGCTCGGCCACACCCTGAGCGACGAGCTGAGCGTCGATCTCCGGGTTCTTGACCTCGAGGATGTTGAGCTGGACCTGCTTCTTGGTCAGCTTCTCCAGGTCGCCGCGGATGCGGTCGGCCTCGGCGCCGCGGCGGCCGATGACGATGCCGGGACGCGCGGTGTGGATGTCGACCTGGACGCGATCGGTGGTGCGCTCGATCTCGACCTTGGAGATGCCGGCCCGCTCCATGCCCTTCTTGAGCATGCGGCGGATGGCGACATCCTCGGCGACATACGACTTGTACAGCTTGTCGGCGTACCACCGGCTCTTGAAGTCGGTCGTGATGCCGAGGCGGAACCCGTGCGGGTTAACCTTCTGGCCCACTATCGGGTCCTTCCCTTCGGCTCGCGGGACTCCACGATCACGGTGATGTGGCTCGTCCGCTTGTTGATCCGATAGGCGCGACCCTGTGCACGCGGACGGAACCGCTTCAGCGTCGGGCCCTCGTCGACCCACGCGCGGCTCACGACGAGCGTCTCGGGGTCGAGCTTGAAGTTGTGCTCAGCGTTCGCAACCGCGCTCGAGAGCACCTTGTAGATCGGCTCGCTCGCTGCCTGGGCGGCGAACTGCAGAACGGCCTGCGCCTCCGAAGCGGGCAGCCCGCGAATAAGGTCCACCACGCGGCGGGCCTTCTGGGGCGTGACGCGGACGAACCGCGCCTGAGCCCTGGCTTCCATCGCTTACTCCTCTTACTTCTGAAGGCGCACTATCGCCGGCTGCGCCGGTCGTCCTTGACGTGGCTACGGAACGTCCGCGTCGGGGCGAACTCTCCGAGCTTGTGACCGATCATCGAGTCGGTGATGAACACCGGGACGTGCTTGCGGCCGTCGTGCACGGCGATCGTGTGACCGATCATGTCCGGCACGATCATGGAGCGCCGCGACCACGTCTTGATGACGTTCTTGGTGCCCTTTTCATTCTGGACTTCCACCTTCTTGGCGAGGTGTCCGTCCACGAAGGGGCCCTTCTTAAGGCTACGTGGCATTTCGGCTGCTCCTACCGCTTCTTCCTCTTGCTGCGACGTCGGATGATCAGACGGTCGCTGGCCTTGTTCGGCTGGCGGGTGCGGCCCTCAGGCTTGCCCTTGGGGTTGACCGGGTGGCGACCACCGGAGGTCTTGCCCTCACCACCACCGTGCGGGTGGTCGACCGGGTTCATGGCGACACCACGGACGGTCGGGCGCTTGCCCTTCCACCGCATACGGCCGGCCTTGCCCCAGTTGATGTTGGCCTGCTCGGCGTTGCCGACCTGGCCCACACTGGCGCGGCAGCGGACGTCGACCATGCGCATTTCGCCGGAAGGCATACGCAGCGTGGCGTACTGGCCCTCCTTGGCGAGCAGCTGGATCTGCGCACCCGCAGACCGGCCGAGCTTGGCGCCACCACCGGGACGGAGCTCCACCGCGTGGATGAAGGTACCGGTCGGGATGTTGCGCAGCGGCAGGCAGTTGCCGGGCTTGATGTCGGCCCCGGGACCGTTCTCGATGCGGTCACCCTGCTTGATGCCGGTCGGCGCGAGGATGTAGCGCTTCTCGCCGTCGGCGTAGTGCAGCAGAGCGATGTTGGCGGTGCGGTTCGGGTCGTACTCGATGTGAGCGACCTTCGCCGGAACGCCGTCCTTGTCATGCCTACGGAAGTCAATGATCCGGTAGGCGCGCTTGTGACCGCCGCCCTGGTGGCGTGCGGTAACCCGGCCGTGTACGTTGCGGCCGCCCTTGCTGTGAAGGGGCGCAAGCAGCGACTTTTCGGGCGTGCTGCGCGTGATCTCGGCAAAGTCCGAGACACTCGAGCCGCGACGACCCGGGGTCGTTGGCTTGTACTTACGGATGCCCATCTTTTTCGTTCATCCTTTGTCGGTTACATGGGTGAACCCGCCGCACTTTCGTGCGGCGGTTCCGCCCTTTCGAGCTATGTACGGCGAGCGTCAGCCGATCTGACCGAAAATGTCGATCCTGTCGCCCTCGACCAAGCTCACGATCGCGCGCTTGGTGTCAGGACGCTTGCCGAAGCCGGCCCGGGTGCGCTTGCGCTTGCCCTGCCGGTTGATGGTGTTCACGCTGGTGACCTTGACCCCGAAGATCTGCTCAACAGCGATCTTGACCTGGGTCTTGTTGGCGGTCTTCTTCACCAGGAACGTGTACTTGTTGTTCTCGTCGATCAGGCCGTAGCTCTTCTCGGAGACGACCGGCTTGACGATGATGTCGCGCGGGTCGGCGATCTTCTCCATCAGGCGTCTTCCTTCCCGCTCTTGCTCAGCCGCGCCACGACCTGGTCGTAGGCGCCCTGAGTGAAGACGACATCGTCGTGGACGAGGACGTCATAGGTGTTCAGCTGACCGGCGTCCAGCAGGTGGACCTCGGGAGCGTTACGCAGGCTCAGCCAGGTGACCATGTCGTTCTCGTCGACGACGAGGAGGACACGGGGAGCCTGGGTGATCTTACGCAGCGCCTCGAGCGCGGTCTTGGTCTTCGGCGTCTCGCCGTCGATCAGGCCGCTGACCACGTGCACGCGGCCGCCGGAAGCCCGGTCGGACAGGGCCCCGCGCAGGGCGGCGACCTTCATCTTCTTGGGCGTCTTCTGGGCGTAGTCACGCGGCTGCGGGCCGTGGACGACGCCACCGCCGGTGAACTGCGGGGCGCGGGTCGAACCCTGACGGGCGCGGCCGGTGCCCTTCTGGCGGTAAGGCTTCTTGCCACCACCGCGGACTTCGCCGCGGGTCTTGGTCTTGTGGGTGCCCTGCCGGCGAGCGGCGAGCTGGGCCACGACGACCTGGTGGATCAGCGGGATGTTGACCTTGGAACCGAAGATGTCCTCCGGCAGGTCTACGGAGCCGGTCTTGGCGCCGCTGGCGTCGAGGACGTCAATGGTGCTCACTTGGCAGCCCCCTTCTTGGCAGCGGTGCGAACGAGAACCAGGCTGCCGTTGGCGCCGGGGATAGCACCCTTGATCAGGATGAGACCCTTCTCGGCGTCCACGGCGTGAACCTTGAGGCTCTGGACGGTGGTGCGGACGTTACCCATCCGGCCAGCCATGCGCAGACCCTTGAAAACGCGGCCCGGGGTGGCGCAGCCACCGATGGAACCCGGCGAGCGGTGCTTGCGCTGCGTACCGTGCGAGGCACCTAGACCCTTGAAGCCGTGACGCTTCATGACACCAGCGAAACCCTTGCCCTTGGACTTGCCAGTCACGTCTACGTACTGGCCGGCCTCGAAGGTGTCAGCCAGGAGCTCCTGGCCGAGGGTGTAGTCGCTCGCGTCGTCGGTGCGGATCTCCGCGAAGTAGCGGCGCGGGGTGATGTCGTGCTTACGCAGGTAGTCGCCGAGCGGCTTGTTGACCTTCCTGGGGTCGACCTGCCCGAAGCCGAGCTGGATAGCGGCGTAGCCGTCCTTGTCAGCGGTGCGGACGCGGGTCACCACGCACGGACCGGCCTCGACCACGGTGACCGGGACCATCCGGTTGTCCGCGTCGAAGACCTGGGTCATGCCGAGCTTCTTGCCCAGGACGCCCTTTGTCGTCTTAGCCATGTCAGTGCGTTCCCTCAGAGCTTGATCGAGATGTCGACGCCGGCAGGGAGGTCGAGTCGCATGAGCGAGTCGACGGTCTTCGGCGTCGGGTCGATGATGTCAATCAGCCGCTTGTGCGTGCGCATCTCAAAGTGCTCGCGGCTGTCCTTGTACTTGTGCGGCGAGCGGATGACGCAGTACACGTTCTTCTCGGTCGGCAGCGGCACCGGGCCCGCGACCTTCGCGCCAGTCCGCGTCACCGTCTCGACGATCTTCTTGGCCGAGCTGTCGATGACCTCGTGGTCATAGGCCTTGAGCCGGATGCGGATCTTCTGTCCCGCCATAATGGCCTCGGTGTCCTTCGCTGTCGTCTGAAAAAGTAGCGTGCGGCAGGTTGCCGCTGGTAGAAACCCCACGTAGCAGACGCTGATGATCTGCGGTTTCATTCCGTGATCCGGCAGTTACTTCGGTCACGCAGCTCCTTCGTCGCTGCGCGACCAAGGACCTGTGCTTGTTGGTGACTTCGACAAGCTCAGTCACTGCCTACCGAACCAACTGCTAGATCACGGTTTTCGTGGAGCCGGGTGGAGCAGGTGCGGCGGCCGGATCGCTCCGGCCGCCGCGGGGTACTACTTGAGGATCTTGACGACCCGGCCGGCGCCGACGGTGCGGCCACCCTCACGGATCGCGAACTTCAGACCGTCTTCCATGGCGATGGGCTGGATGAGCTCGACGCGCATCTCAGTGTTGTCGCCGGGCATGACCATCTCGGTGCCCTCGGGGAGGTTCACCACGCCGGTCACGTCAGTCGTACGGAAGTAGAACTGAGGACGGTAGTTGTTGAAGAACGGCGTGTGACGGCCGCCCTCGTCCTTGCTCAGGATGTAGACCTGGGCCTCGAACTCGGTGTGCGGGGTGGTCGTGCCCGGCTTGATGATGCACTGGCCGCGCTCGACGTCCTCGCGCTTGATGCCACGGAGGAGCAGACCGACGTTGTCGCCCGCCTGGCCCTCGTCGAGCAGCTTGCGGAACATCTCGACACCGGTGACCGTGGTCGTGGTCTTGGTGTCCTTGATGCCGATGATGTCGACGGTCTCGTTGACCTTGACGATGCCACGCTCGATACGGCCGGTGACGACCGTGCCGCGACCGGTGATCGAGAAGACGTCCTCGATGGGCATGAGGAACGGCTTGTCGGTCTCGCGCTCGGGCTGCGGGACGTTCTCGTCGACAGCGGTCATCAGCTCGATGATGCTGTCGCCCCACTTCTCGTCGCCCTCGAGGGCCTTGAGAGCGGAGACGCGCACGACGGGCAGGTCGTCGCCGGGGAACTCCTGAGCCGAGAGCAGCTCACGGACCTCGAGCTCGACGAGCTCCAGGATCTCCTCGTCGTCGACCATGTCGGCCTTGTTGAGGGCCACGACGATGTAGGGGACGCCGACCTGGCGGGCCAGGAGGACGTGCTCCTTCGTCTGCGGCATCGGGCCGTCGGTGGCGGCGACCACGAGGATCGCACCGTCCATCTGAGCGGCACCGGTGATCATGTTCTTCACGTAGTCCGCGTGACCCGGGCAGTCGACGTGGGCGTAGTGACGCTTCTCCGTCTGGTACTCAACGTGCGCGATGGAGATCGTGATGCCACGAGCCTTCTCCTCGGGCGCCTTGTCGATCTTGTCGAACGGCGTCGCGTCGTTCAGCTCGGGGAAACGGTCGTGAAGCACCTTGGTGATCGCCGCGGTCAGAGTGGTCTTGCCGTGGTCGATGTGCCCAATGGTGCCGATGTTAACGTGCGGCTTGTTCCGCTCGAACTTGGCCTTAGCCACTGGTTCTCTCCTTAGAGAATCTGACTGACTTACTTCACACTCGGGCCCGGGGAAATACCCGGCCCCTGGGCGGCAGAGCCCCGATCACTCGGGACCCTGCCAGAGGGACTCCGGGGCTGCTATTCGCCCCGGGCCCCTTGGCTGCGGGGCGACGATCTCCGCCACCCTCAGCCCAAGGGACCTGGGCTATTCGCCCCGGGCCTTCGCGACGATCTCCTTGGCGATGCCCGGGGGCACCTCCGCGTAGGAGTCGAACTGCATGCTGTAGCTCGCGCGCCCCTGCGTCTTGCTACGAAGGTCGCCCACGTAGCCGAACATCTCAGACAGCGGCACCAGAGCCGTGATGACGCGGGCGCCTGCGCGCTCGTCCATCGCCTGGATCTGTCCGCGGCGACCGTTGAGGTCGCCGATGACGTCACCCATGTAGTCCTCGGGCGTGGTGACCTCAACGGCCATCATGGGCTCGAGAATTACGGCGTCCGCCTTGCGCGCGGCCTCCTTGAAGGCCATCGAGCCGGCGATCTTGAAGGCCATTTCCGAGGAGTCGACGTCGTGCGCGGCACCGTCGGTCAGCGTCACCTTCACGCCGACCATCGGGTAGCCGGCGAGCACGCCGAACTCTGCGGCCTCCTGGGCACCGGCGTCGACCGAGGGGATGTACTCCCTGGGGACGCGGCCACCGGAGACCTTGTTCTCGAACTCGTAGCCGTCGTTGCCCTCGCCCAGCGGCTCCAGGTTGATGATGACCCGCGCGAACTGACCTGAACCACCGGTCTGCTTCTTGTGGGTGTAGTCAACCTTCTCCACCTTGCGGCGGATGGTCTCGCGGTAGGCGACCTGCGGACGGCCGACGTTGGCCTCGACCTTGAACTCGCGACGCATGCGGTCGACGAGGATCTCGAGGTGGAGCTCGCCCATGCCGTGGATGACGGTCTGGCCGGTCTCCTCGTCACGGCGGACCTGGAAGGACGGGTCCTCCTCGGCCAGCCGCTGGATCGCGGTCGACAGCTTCTCCTGGTCACCCTTGGTCTTGGGCTCGATCGCGACGCTGATGACCGGCGCCGGGAACGTCATCGACTCGAGGATGACCTGGTGGGCCGGGTCGCTCAGCGTGTCACCCGTCGTGGTGTCCTTCAGACCCATGACGGCGACGATCTGACCAGCGTGCGCGGACGGGCGCTCCTCGCGCTTGTTCGCGTGCATCTGGTAGATCTTGCCGATCCGCTCCTTCTTGCCCTTCACCGAGTTCACGACTGCGGTGCCGGTCTCGAGCGTGCCCGAGTAGATGCGGATGTAGGTGAGACGGCCCAGGTGCTGGTCGCTCATGATCTTGAAGGCCAGCGCGGAGAACGGCTCAGCGGTGTCCGCGTGGCGCTCGATGATCTCCTCGGACTTGCTGCCGACGCCGTGGGCCTGGTAGGCCGCGATGTCGACGGGAGCCGGGAGGTAAGCAACGATCGCGTCGAGCAGGGGCTGAACGCCCTTGTTCTTGAACGCGGTGCCGGTGAGGACCGGGTTGATGGCGCTGCTCAGCGTCGCGCGGCGAATGGCCGCGACCAGCTGCTCCTCGGTGGGCTCGACGCCCTCGAGGAAGAGCTCCATCAGCTCGTCGTCGTTCTCCGAGACCGTCTCGACCAGCTTGTCGCGCCACTCGCGAGCAGCCTCGGTGTACTCGGCCGGGATGTCGACGGTGTCGTACATCTCGCCCTTGGCAGCCTCTTCGCTCCAGATGAGGCCCTTCATCTTCACCAGGTCGATGACGCCCTTGAAACCGGCCTCAACGCCCCAGGGAAGCTGGATGACAGCCGGGGTGGCACCCAGGCGGCTGATCATCATGTCGACGCAGCGGTGGAACTCGGCGCCGACGCGGTCCATCTTGTTCACGAAGCAGATGCGCGGCACGCCGTAGCGGTCAGCCTGACGCCAGACCGTCTCCGACTGGGGCTCAACGCCGGCGACACCGTCGAACACGGCGACGGCACCGTCGAGGACGCGGAGCGAACGCTCCACCTCGATGGTGAAGTCGACGTGACCCGGGGTGTCGATGATGTTGATGGTGTGGCCGAGCCACTCACAGGTCGTCGCGGCAGACGTGATCGTGATGCCGCGCTCCTGCTCCTGCTCCATCCAGTCCATCGTGGCAGCGCCCTCGTGGACTTCACCGATCTTGTAGTTGATGCCGGTGTAGAACAGGATGCGCTCGGTCGTGGTGGTCTTGCCCGCGTCGATGTGGGCCATGATCCCGATGTTGCGGATCTTGGCCAGGTCAAGAGCGGTCGTGGTGGCCACTTCTCTCGCGTCCTCGTCGTCTCGTCGAACCCGCTGTTACCAGCGGTAGTGGGCGAAGGCCTTGTTGGACTCGGCCATCTTGTGGGTGTCCTCGCGCTTCTTGACGCTCGCCCCGAGGCCGTTGCTGGCGTCGAGGAGCTCGTTCATGAGGCGCTCGGTCATGGTCTTCTCGCGGCGGGCGCGGGAGTACTGCACCAGCCAGCGCAGGGCCAGGGTGGTGCTGCGCGCGGCGCGCACCTCGACCGGGACCTGGTAGGTCGCGCCACCGACGCGACGGCTGCGAACCTCGAGGGTCGGCTTGACGTTGTCAAGCGCGCGCTTCAGGGTGACAACCGGGTCGTTGCCCGTCTTGTCCTTGCAGCCCTCGAGGGCGCCGTAGACGATCGACTGCGCGATGGAGCGCTTGCCGTCCAGGAGCACCTTGTTGATCAGGGCGGTGACCAGCGGCGAGTTGTGAACCGGGTCAGCCATGAGCTGACGACGGCCAGGAGAACCCTTACGAGGCATTGTTAGCTCTTCTCCCTCTTCGCGCCGTAACGGCTGCGGGCCTGCTTGCGGTTGCGGACACCCTGGGTGTCCAGCGAGCCGCGGATGATCTTGTAGCGAACACCCGGCAGGTCCTTCACACGACCGCCACGCACGAGCACGATGGAGTGCTCCTGCAGGTTGTGGCCCACACCGGGGATGTAAGCCGTGACCTCGATGCCGTTGGTGAGCCGAACACGGGCCACCTTGCGCAGTGCCGAGTTGGGCTTCTTGGGGGTCGTGGTGTAGACGCGCTGGCAAACGCCGCGACGCTGCGGACTCCCCTTCAGGGCAGGAGTCTTGGTCTTGGAGACCTTGTCCTGCCGGCCCTTGCGGACCAACTGCTGAATAGTGGGCACTGCCACTCCGTTTCGTGCTTTGGCCGGTAATACGTCATGTCCGAAACGAGCCCGGCCTGAATGACCTTTGCGTCTCGGTAGTGCTTTTCGCAGGTGCTGCCGGTGTCATGACCTGCTGTTTTCTCTCCCGCTCCGACCCACGCGGTCGGGCGTGTCGCGCTCTGTTCGAGCTACACGCCCTGCGCAGACGTACGCTGGGGGAGTTCACGCCGCGCTTCTACCAAACTCTTGTATGAGCGCACGCATGAGAGCCCATGAACCCACGGGCACGAAGGGCAAGACTACCTAGCCCAGCGCAGCACGTCAAAACGGCTACGTATCCCCGGCCGCTGTTGTTGCGACCGTAACGTTCGTGTCGTGGTCACGCGGCCGGTTCTCCCCCGACCGCTATCAGACCCTCGCCTAGTTTACCCGCATCCCCGAGTTCTCTGGCCGATCTCTGCGAATTGCTTGTACCACGCTCTTTCCTCGGTACGGCGAAGCCACGGCATAGACCACCCACCGCCCCGCCCTGAGCCCCCTCCAAGGCCCCCGAGAGAGCTCCAGGTGCCGGTCACACCGATGTGGCGGCGGGATCCACGTCCGACTGCGTGCCATGACGCACGGACGCCCACCCACGTCGGCGGGTGGCCATCCCCCGGCCTGCCGTACATCCCCCAAGGACAGCAACCAGCGCGGCGGGAAAGCGAAAACGCCCGGCCCCACAGGGGGCCGGGCGTTCTGCTTCAGATCATCTACCGGTTGTACTGACCGAAGTCGTACTCCTCCAGCGGGACAGCCTCGCCCGAGCCGGTGCCGAAGGTGTAGTCGGCGGCAGAGCCGTCGTATCCACCCACGGTGTACATGGCGGCCTTGGCCTCCTCGGTCGGCTCCACCCGGATGTTGCGGTACTGCGGCATACCAGTACCAGCCGGGATGAGCTTACCGATGATGACGTTCTCCTTCAGACCCAGCAGCGAGTCGGACTTGGCGTGGATCGCCGCGTCCGTCAGCACCCTGGTCGTCTCCTGGAAGGACGCGGCCGACAGCCACGACTCGGTCGCGAGCGACGCCTTCGTGATGCCCATGAGGACCGGACGGCCGGCGGCGGGCGAGCCACCCTCGGCCACGGTCTCGCGGTTCATCTGCTCGAAGCGCGGACGCTCCACGAGCTCACCGGGCAGCAGGTCCGTCTCACCGGACTCGAGCACGTTGACGCGCTTGAGCATCTGCCGAACGATGATCTCGATGTGCTTGTCGTGGATCGACACACCCTGCGAGCGGTACACCTGCTGGACCTCGGCGACCAGGTGCAGCTGGACCGCACGCGGGCCGAGGATGCGGAGCACCTCGTTGGGGTTGACCGCACCGGCGATCAGCTGCTGGCCGACCGTGACGCGCTGGCCGTCCGAGACGAGCAGGCGCGAACGCATCGACACCGGGTAGGCGATCTCTTCCGAGCCGTCGTCCGGAGTGATGACGATCTTCCTGGTCTTGTCGGTCTCGTCGATGCGAGCCCGGCCCTCGGCCTCGGAGATCGGGGCGACACCCTTGGGGATGCGCGCCTCGAAGAGCTCCTGGACACGGGGCAGACCGTGGGTGATGTCCGCACCGGCCACACCACCGGTGTGGAAGGTACGCATCGTCAGCTGGGTGCCGGGCTCACCGATCGACTGGGCGGCGATGATGCCGACCGCCTCGCCGACGTCCACGAGCTTGCCGGTGGCCAGCGAGCGGCCGTAGCAGGTCGCGCAGACCCCGATCTTGGCCTCGCACACCAGCGCGGAGCGGGTGCGCACCGTCTCGATCCCGGCGTTGACCAGGTCGGTGACGTGGATGTCGTTGATGTCGACGCCGGCGGTCGCGATGACCTTGCCGTCGACCTCGACGTCCTCGGCCAGGATGCGGCCGTGCACGTTGGACTCGGCGTTCTCCGCCTTGACCAGGTTGCCGTTGCCGTCACGCTCGCCGACGTGCAGCGGGACCGCCCGGTCCGTGCCACAGTCGATCTCGCGGACGATGACGTCCTGGGCGACGTCCACCAGACGACGGGTCAGGTAACCCGAGTCGGCGGTACGCAGGGCGGTGTCGGCCAGACCCTTTCGCTGACCGTGGGTGGAGATGAAGTACTCCAGCACCGACAGGCCCTCGCGGAACGAGGCCTTGATCGGACGCGGGATCGTCTCACCCTTGGTGTTGGACACCAGACCACGGATACCGGCGATCTGCCGCACCTGCATCTTGTTACCACGGGCACCGGAGTTGACCATCATCCACACGGGGTTGGTGGCCGGGAACGCGTTGACCATGTCGGTCTCGACGTCCGCGGTGGCGTGGGTCCAGATCTCGATGAGCTCCTGACGGCGCTCCTCGTCGGTGATCAGACCGCGCTCGTACTCGCGCTGGACCTTGTCGGCCCTGCGCTCGTAGTTCTCCATGATCTCGGCCTTGTTCGGCGGAGCCACGACGTCCTCGATGGAGATCGTGACACCCGACCGGGTGGCCCAGCGGAAACCGGCGTCCTTGAGCGCGTCGAGCGCGTTGGCCACTTCGACCTTGGGATAGGTCTCGGCCAGCTCGTTCACGATCGCGGACAGCTGCTTCTTGCCGATCTGGAAGTTCGCGAACGGGTAGCTCGCCGGCAGCGTCTGGTTGAACAGGCACCGCCCGAAGGTCGTCTCCAGACGGATCGGGTCACCCTGCTCCCAGCCCTCCGGCGCGGTCCAGTCGCGCGGGGGAAGGACGTCGGTGAGCCTGATCTGGATCTTGGCCTGGATCTCCAGCTCGCGCCGGTCGAAGGCCATCTGCGCCTCGGAGACCGAGCCGAAGACCCGGCCCTCGCCGACGGCGCCTTCCTTGTGCGTGGTCAGCCAGTAGAGGCCGATGACCATGTCCTGGGTGGGCATCGTCACGGGCTTGCCGTCGGCCGGCTTGAGGATGTTGTTGGTCGAGAGCATCAGGATGCGAGCCTCGGCCTGGGCCTCAGCCGACAGCGGCAGGTGCACGGCCATCTGGTCGCCGTCGAAGTCGGCGTTGAACGCCGTGCAGACGAGCGGGTGGATCTGGATGGCCTTGCCCTCGACCAGCTGCGGCTCGAACGCCTGGATGCCCAGACGGTGCAGCGTGGGCGCGCGGTTGAGCAGCACGGGGTGCTCGGTGATGACCTCTTCGAGGACATCCCAGACCACCGGGCGGGCACGCTCGACCATGCGCTTGGCCGACTTGATGTTCTGCGCGTGGTTGAGGTCGACCAGGCGCTTCATCACGAACGGCTTGAAGAGCTCCAGGGCCATCTGCTTGGGCAGACCGCACTGGTGCAGCTTCAGCTGCGGGCCGACGACGATGACCGAACGGCCGGAGTAGTCGACTCGCTTGCCCAGCAGGTTCTGACGGAAACGACCCTGCTTGCCCTTCAGCATGTCGCTGAGGGACTTCAGCGGCCTGTTGCCAGGACCGGTGACCGGGCGACCGCGGCGGCCGTTGTCGAACAGCGCGTCGACGGCCTCCTGGAGCATCCGCTTCTCGTTGTTCACGATGATCTCGGGCGCGCCGAGGTCAAGGAGACGCTTGAGACGGTTGTTCCGGTTGATCACGCGGCGGTAGAGGTCGTTCAGGTCCGAGGTCGCGAACCGGCCACCGTCGAGCTGCACCATCGGGCGCAGGTCCGGCGGGATGACCGGGATGCAGTCGAGGACCATGCCGCGCGGCGAGTTGGTCGTGTTCAGGAACGCGGAGACGACCTTGAGCCGCTTGAGCGCGCGGGCCTTCTTCTGGCCCTTGCCCGAGCGGATCGTCTCGCGCAGGTTCTCGGCCTCGGCGTCGAGGTCGAAGCTGATCAGGCGCTCCTGGATCGCCTGCGCGCCCATGCCGCCCTTGAAGTAGCGGCCGAAGCGGTCGCGCATCTCGCGGTAGAGCATCTCGTCGCCCTCGAGGTCCTGGACCTTGAGGTTCTTGAAACGGCTCCACACCTCGTCGAGCCGGTCCAGCTCGCGCTGGGCCCGGTCGCGAAGCTGGCGCATCTCACGCTCGGCGCCCTCACGAACCTTGCGGCGCTGGTCGCCCTTGGCGCCGGCGGCCTCGAGCTCGGCGAGGTCGCCTTCGAGCTTCTTCTGCCTGGCCTCGACGTCGGCGTCACGACGCTGCTCGATGTGCTGACGCTCCACCGAGATCTTCGCCTCGAGCGAGGGAAGGTCGCGGTCGCGCATCTCGGCATCGACGTGCGTGATCATGTAGGCGGCGAAGTAGATGACCTTCTCGAGGTCCTTCGGCGCCAGGTCGAGCAGGTAGCCCAGACGCGAGGGCACACCCTTGAAGTACCAGATGTGCGTGACGGGCGCGGCCAGCTCGATGTGGCCCATCCGCTCACGACGCACCTTGGCGCGAGTCACCTCGACGCCACAGCGCTCACAGATGATGCCCTTGAAGCGAACGCGCTTGTACTTACCGCAGTAGCACTCCCAGTCGCGGGTGGGACCGAAGATCTTCTCGCAGAAGAGCCCGTCCTTTTCCGGCTTGAGTGTGCGGTAGTTGATCGTCTCCGGCTTCTTGACCTCGCCATGTGACCACTGGCGGATGTCATCGGCCGTTGCCAGCCCGATCCGAAGCTCGTCGAAGAAGTTGACGTCCAGCATCTGCTATCTCCCCCTCAGACTTCTTCCACGCTGCTCGGCTCACGCCGGGACAGATCGATTCCGAGCTCCTCGGCGGCCCTGAAGACGTCCTCGTCAGTGTCGCGCATCTCGATGGACATGCCGTCGCTGGAGAGCACCTCGACGTTCAGGCACAGCGACTGCATTTCCTTGATGAGGACCTTGAAGGACTCAGGGATACCGGGCTCGGGGATGTTCTCGCCCTTGACGATGGCCTCGTAGACCTTCACGCGGCCGAGCACGTCGTCGGACTTGATCGTCAGAAGCTCCTGCAGGGCGTAGGCGGCACCGTACGCTTCGAGCGCCCACACCTCCATCTCGCCGAACCGCTGGCCGCCGAACTGGGCCTTACCGCCCAGGGGCTGCTGCGTGATCATCGAGTAAGGACCGGTCGACCGCGCGTGGATCTTGTCGTCGACCAGGTGCAAAAGCTTGAGGATGTAGATGTAACCGACCGAGATGGGGTAGGGGAACGGCTCACCGGAACGGCCGTCGAACAGCCGCGCCTTGCCGGACTCCTGCACCATGCGGTCGCCGTCGCGGTTCTGCAGGGTGTTGCCCAGCAGGCCCACGATCTCGTTCTCGTGCGCGCCGTCGAAGACCGGGGTGGCCAGGTTGGTGCGCGGCTCGATCGTGCCGAAGCCCTTGTCGCGCAACCTCTCCGCCCACTCCTCCTGGACGCCGGTGATGTCCCAGCCACGGGCGGCGATCCACCCGAGGTGGGTCTCCAGCACCTGGCCGACGTTCATTCGGCCGGGCACGCCCAGCGGGTTGAGGACGATGTCGACCGGCGTGCCGTCCTCGAGGAACGGCATGTCCTCGACCGGGAGGATCTTGGAGATGACGCCCTTGTTGCCGTGACGGCCGGCGAGCTTGTCACCATCGGTGATCTTACGCTTCTGGGCCACGTAGACGCGGACCAGCTCGTTGACACCGGGGGGAAGCTCGTCGCCCTCTTCGCGGCTGAAGACGCGGACGCCGATGACCTTGCCGGACTCGCCGTGCGGCACCTTCAGCGAGGTGTCGCGGACCTCACGGGCCTTCTCTCCGAAGATCGCGCGCAGCAGCCGCTCCTCGGGGGTCAGCTCGGTCTCGCCCTTGGGCGTGACCTTGCCGACGAGGATGTCGCCGGGTACGACCTCGGCGCCGATGCGGATGATGCCCCGCTCGTCGAGGTCGGCGAGGACCTCTTCCGAGACGTTGGGGATGTCGCGGGTGATCTCCTCTGGGCCCAGCTTGGTGTCGCGGGCGTCGACCTCGTGCTCCTCGATGTGGATCGAGGAGAGGACGTCGTCCTGCACCAGACGCTGGGAGAGGATGATCGCGTCTTCGTAGTTGTGGCCCTCCCACGGCATGAACGCCACGAGGAGGTTCTTGCCCAGGGCCATCTCGCCCTGGTCGGTGCACGGGCCGTCGGCGATGACCTGGTTGACCTCGACGCGGTCGCCCTCGGCCACGATCGGCTTCTGGTTGAAGCTCGTGCCCTGGTTGGAGCGCTTGAACTTGGCCACCCGGTAGGTGGTGCGGGTGCCGTCGTCGTTCATGACGGTGACGTAGTCGGCGGAGACCTCCTCGACCACACCCGCCTTCTCGGCGCTGATGACGTCGCCGGCGTCGGTCGCGGCACGGTATTCCATGCCCGTTCCGACCAGCGGCGCCTCGCTCTTCAGCAGCGGCACGGACTGCCTCTGCATGTTGGAGCCCATGAGCGCGCGGTTGGCGTCGTCGTGCTCGAGGAAGGGGATCATCGCGGTGGCGACCGACACCATCTGGCGCGGCGACACGTCGATGTAGTCGACCTCCTCCGCGCGAGCGAGTTCGGTCTCACCACCCTTGGTGCGCACGAGGACCCGGGACTCGGCGAAGGTGCCGTCCGGGTTGAGGATCGTGTTGGCCTGCGCCTTGACGAACCGGTCTTCCTCGTCGGCCGTCAGGTAGTCGACCTGCTCGGTCACCCGGCCGTCGACGACCTTGCGGTAGGGCGTCTCGACGAAGCCGAAGGCGTTGATCCGGCCGTAGGAGGCCAGCGAGCCGATCAGACCGATGTTCGGGCCTTCAGGGGTCTCGATCGGGCACATGCGTCCGTAGTGGGACGGGTGCACGTCTCGAACCTCGAAGCCGGCCCGCTCACGGGACAGACCACCGGGGCCCAGCGCGGACAGGCGACGCTTGTGCGTCAGGCCGGCGAGCGGGTTGGTCTGGTCCATGAACTGCGACAGCTGCGAGGTGCCGAAGAACTCCTTGATCGACGCCACGACCGGGCGGATGTTGATCAGGGTCTGCGGCGTGATCGCCTCGACGTCCTGCGTGGTCATCCGCTCGCGGACGACGCGCTCCATGCGGGCCAGGCCCAGGCGGACCTGGTTCTGGATGAGCTCGCCCACGCTGCGCAGACGGCGGTTGCCGAAGTGGTCGATGTCGTCGGTCTCGACGATGACCTCACGGTCGTTGGCGCCCGGCATCGACTCCTCGCCCGCGTGGAGGCGGACGATGTACTCGATGGTGGAGACGATGTCGTCTTCCGTCAGGGTGCCCTGCGTGATGTCGCTGTCGAGCCCGAGCTTCTTGTTGATCTTGTAGCGGCCGACCTTGGCGAGGTCGTAGCGCTTGGGGTTGAAGTACAGGTTCTCCAGCAGCGTCTGCGCGGACTCCTTGGTCGGCGGCTCGCCCGGGCGCAGCTTGCGGTAGATGTCGAGCAGGGCGTCGTCCTGGCCGGCCGTGTGGTCCTTCTCCAGGGTGGCGCGCATCGACTCGTACTGGCCGAACCGCTCGAGGATCTGTTCGTTGGTCCATCCCAGTGCCTTGAGAAGCACGGTGACGGCCTGCTTGCGCTTGCGGTCGATGCGCACACCGACGCTGTCGCGCTTGTCGATCTCGAACTCGAGCCAGGCTCCGCGCGAGGGGATGACGCGGCAGCCGTACAGGTCCTTGTCGGAGGTCTTGTCGACGCTGCGGTCGAAGTAGACGCCAGGGGACCGCACCAGCTGCGAGACAACCACTCGCTCGGTGCCGTTGATGATGAAGGTGCCCTTCGGCGTCATGAGCGGGAAGTCGCCCATGAACACCGTCTGGCTCTTGATCTCACCGGTGGTGTTATTGATGAACTCCGCCGTCACGAACATCGGGGCGGAGAAGGTCATGTCCTTGTCTTTGCACTCATCTACTGAGTACTTGGGCGGCTCGAAGCGGTGGTCGCGGAACGACAAGGACATGGTTCCGGAGAAGTCCTCGATGGGACTGATCTCCTCGAAGATCTCTTCGAGACCCGACTGGGTCGGGACGTCCTTGCGACCGGCCTGCTGAGCCGCCTCTACCCGGCCCTTCCACTTCTCGTTCCCCAGCAACCAGTCGAACGACTCGGTTTGCAGGGCGAGAAGGTCGGGAACTTCGAGGGGTTCCTGGATACGCGAAAACGAAACGCGACGTGGACCGGCGGGTACGGCGGAGGCGTTGCGCGAGGCTGCCAACAGATGTCCTTCCGAGGGCTCGCGGCGGACTGACTACACGCACGCCAGACAACCTCACACCGTGAGCAAAGGATGCGGGTCGTCAAAGGGCAGCGCAAAGGGGCAGTGTAGCCGAACGGCACACGCCTGTCCACTCCACTCTCGCTGCATGCTCCACGTTGGCTGCAGCATCGCCCGTCAGCGCGCAAACGTCAAGCCCGTGAGCCGGACTTTTCGCCGACTCAAGGCCCGGACGCTGGGATTTCTCCCTTACGTGATCGGGCGCCTACCGCCAGGCCCAAGACGATACCCGCGATCGTGGGCGGCTAACGCTCCGTCACGCCGGGGGACGAACCCAGGCCGACAGCCGGTGTAGCTGTGACTGAGTTACCCGCCGCGAAGGCCTCGCCAAACCTGAATTTTGATAACAATTGAAGGACGCGGCGCGCCCGGCACTCAGGCCTTGCCGATCAGCGTGGACAGGTCGGCCACCAGCCACTGCCCGTCCTTCTTGATCATGACGAATCTTGCCCGGCTCTGGCTGATCTGCTGCTGCGGTTCTGACTTGCCGGGGATCTCCTTGACCGTGCCCATATTCACGAAGAGGAGAACCTCGACCCGGTCTGTGGCGGCCCGCTCGACCGCGGCGCCCGCGACGGCCGCCTGCTGGACCATGTGCTGGGCCTTGGCCTTGGTCACCAAGGTCGCCGAAAGGTCCTTGTAGTGCCGGGTGAGCTCGCCCGTGGTGTGCTCACCGGCGCGCGCCAGATCCTGCTCGATGGTCCGGTAGTTGTACGACAGCAGGTCGGGTGCGACGGCCTTGGCCGCCGCCATGGCCTCCACGCCGGCCGCCTGGCTGTCGCGCAGGGACCTGAGGTTGAGGAACATCACCGTGGTGGCCGCGACCAGGCCGACGGCGACGGCGAGCAGGGTGATCAGTACGGCCCTCACACCACCTGCACCGCCTTGGACACCAGCCACGTCCCGCCGACCTTGCTGAGGTCCATGGACCACCGGTAGAAGCGCTTCTGGGCCGGGGTGTTCGCGCCGTCCCACCGGATGTCCACGTCGGCCACCACCAGCACCTTGGCCGTGCCGTTCGCCAGCGAGACCAGCCCGGCAGAGCGCAGCACGCCGTTCTGGACGACCTTGTTGGCCAGGGTGGTGTCCTTGAGCTTGACGGCGTTGGCCGCGTACTCGGCGCGCGCCGGGCCCGTCGAGGTGGCCAGGATGCGGGCGACGTCGGCGTCGACGCTCTTGTAGTTGAGCGAGAGCAGGTCGACGGCGTGCGTGCCGGCCGCGTCGAGCGCCGCCTGCCGGTCGTCGGCCAGGGCCTGCTCGTCACGAAGCTGGACGAACGTCCACGCGGCGACCGCGGCCAGCGCCACCACCAGGGGGATCAGGATCCAAGTGGCCCGAGCAGCAATGCCTGCCACGTCGCCTCCCCCCTCACCTGGTCGATCGCCGGATCATAACCTGCCAGCCAGGGGTCGAGCCCCGCAATCGTGGGCGTTGCCAGCGGAAGGGGCGCGTTGCGCGAACCGCGCACATCGGTGGCGCTGTCCTTGGGTTCCTTGCAGTAACTGCCGAGCCTGGCGGGCTTCACGGTGGTGTCCTGGGGGTAGCGTCGGCGGGTGTCGTAGCCGCGCCTGCAGACGCGCGGCACGTTGAGGTTGAGGTCGAGCCCGAAGTGCAGGCCCCTGTCGTCGATCACGGTGAACGCGCCCGCGACCCCGGCCGGGTAGCCGATGAGGAGCTGGCGCAGCGCGGGCACCCTGGCCGACAGCGTCTGCCCGCCGACGACCAGGTTGGTCAGCAGCGGGCGCAGGTTGGGCGCCACGCCGTCCACGAGCCGCTCGGTGGCCAGCGCGGCGGGTCTGACGCCGTCGACCGTCCTGACCAGGTCTGGGCGTCCCTGGCGCAGCGAGGCGGTGAAGGAGGCCAGGTCCCTGGCGAAGGCCCGCACGCCGGAGGTGCGCTGGGTGTCGAGCACCGTCTCGCCGTTCCGCAGGAGCGACACCGTCTCCGGCAGCACGTCGTCGGCGGCGCCGACCAGCTCGTCCGTGGCGTCGAGCAGCCTGTTCAGGTGCGGGCCCGAGCCGCGCAGGGCGTGGTCGAGCTCGTCCACCACCGTCTCGACGTCCTTCGGATCGAGCGAGGCCAGCAGCCGGTCGGCGTCGCCGAGCAGCTGGGCGGTGCTGACCGGCAGCCTGGTCTGCCCGCGCGCGATCACGTCGCCCTCTCTCAGGTACGGCTGGGCCGTGTCTGAAGGGCGGAGGTCGAGGTATTGCTCCCCCACGCCCGAGCGGTTGGCCACGACGGCCGTGAGGCCCGCTGAGGGGACCTGGGTGCCGTTCTGGAGCCGCAGGACCGCTCTGGCGCCTTCCGGGGCCACGGAGAGGCGCTCGACGCGGCCGATCTGGACCCCGAGGTAGGTGACCTCGGCGTGCTCGAAGAGGCCGCTCGCGTCGGCCAGGTCGACGCTGACCCGGTACGGCTGCTCGAACAGGTCGGCCCCGATCCGCGCGTAGCGAACGAGCGTGTAGGTGGTCGCGAGCAGCGTCACGAGGGCGAAGACCGCCAGCTTGAGCTTCACGGCACCAGGTCCAGGGTCACGTCGGCGTTGCCGTAGTCGCCCTTGAGCAGCCCGGTGACGGACCCGGGGAAGGGGAAGGTCAGCGCGGTCGGCAGCCCCTTGGCGATGCTCCGCTTGGCCTTGTCGAGATTGGCCAGGAGGGTGCGCAGGCGCCGGAGGTTGGCCAGGGTGTCGCCTTGGCTGCGGTTGATGACCCTTGTGGTGGTACGGCCGAGCCGGTCGAGGCTCACCAGCATCCGGGTCAGATCCTGTCTCTGGCGCCTTAGTTGTGTTACCGCTGGGCCTATCTCTGTGGCGACTCTGGCGAGGGTACGGCGCTGCCCGGCGAGGGTGCCGGTGAGCCGGTCGAGGTTGTCGATGAGGCGCACGATCTCGCCCTTCGACCCGTCCAGCCCGCCCGCGAACGTGTCGAGCCGGCGCAGCAGTCCTTTGAGACGGTTCGTCCGCCCGTCGAGGACGGCGCCCAGCTCGCTGTTGATCGTCGCCAGCTGGTCCAGCCCACCGCCGTTGACCAGCGTGGACGCGGCGGCCAGCACCTGCTCCACCTCCGCCGTCCGCGTGGTCCTGGCCAGCGGGATCCGGTCGCCGAGCCGCCCCTGCCCGGAAGGGTCGAACCGGACGAACTTCTCCCCCAGCAGGCTCGTCTGCGCGATGGCCGCGCCGGTGTCGCCCGGCAGCTCGACGTCGCCGCGCACCGTGCACACCACCTCCGCCCGGCTCGCCGCGTTCAGCTCGATCGAGGTGACCTTGCCGACCGTCACGTCGTTGACCTTGCACAGTGACTGCGGCACCAGGTCGAGCGCGTCGGCGAACTCGATCACCACGTCGCGCGGCCGGTCGCCGAGGTCCGCGCCGCCCGGCAGCGGCAGCGACTGCACCCCCTGGAAACCACAGCCTGGTACGGCCAGCAGTAACGCGGCCGCGAGCACCCTTCTCACCGCGACAGCCCTCCGAGCGTCAGGTCGGGCGGCTGCACGGAAGCGGGCAGCGGCACCAGGTTCTGGATGATGGAGTCGAACCAGCGGCCGTTGCCGATCGCGTCGGTGAACTGCCTGGCGAACGGGGCGAGCAACTGCAGCGAGCGGTCGAGGCTCCGCTCGTTGCGGCGCAGGACGCCGACGAAGCCCCTGATCTCGCGCAGCGCCGGTTCGAGCTTCGTCCTGTTGTCCGCGATCAGACCGTCGACCTGCTGCGACAGCAGGACGGTGCGGACCAGCAGGCTGTGGATGACGGCGCGCCTGGCGATGATCTCCTTGAGGAGCAGGTCGCCGTCCTTGACGAGGTCGCGCAGTTGCTCGTTCCTGCCGCGGATGAGGCCGGTGACCCGTTCCGCGTGCCGTACGAGGTCGTGGGGCTTGTCGTCGCGGGACGCGACGGTCCGCGAGAGGCGGCCCAGTCCGCTCAGCGACGACCTGATCTCGTCGGAGGAGCCGTCGAGGGTCTGCGTGATCGTCTTCATGGCGGCTTTGAGCGCCTCCGGGTCGATCTCGGCCGCGCTCTGCGAAAGGTCCCCGATGGCCGGCACGATCTCGTACGGCACGCTGGTGCGCTCGCGCGGGATCTGCGCCCTCAGGACGCCAGACCCATGGGGCTCCAGCATGACCGCGTGCGCGCCGAGCAGCGTCCGGACGCGGATGTGCGCCCGGGTCAGCTCGCCGAGCCGCAGGTCGTCGTCGAGGAGCATGTCCACGCGCACGTGGTCGCCCTCCAGGTCGACGCGGGACACCTCGCCGACCTTCACCCCGGCGACCATGACCTCCTCGTGCTCGCGCAGCCCGGCGGACTCGGCGAACGCGGCCGAGTAGGTGGTGCCCGTCGAGATCCCGCCGACCGTGAACGCGGCCACGACCAGGGCCAGCGCGCTCGCGATGCCGCCGACGGCCAGCGGGACGGGGTTCCTGTGCCTGAAGGGGGTCAGTGGCATCGGGCGCTCTCGTTGACGATCTTCGGGCCGGTTTCGACCTGCAGCGAGCACAGGTAGAAGTTGAACCACGAGCCGTAGGAGACGGCCCTGGTGAGCTGGTTGAGCCTCAGCGGCACGTCCTTGATCGCTTCGTCGATGCCCGCGCGCTCGGCGTTGAGCCCGGCGAAGAAGCTCTCGGCGTAGGCGAGGTCGGCCTTGACGTCGGGGCGCGCCTCCGTCAGGAAGCCCCCGGTCACGCCGGCGAGCTCGTCCAGCGAGGTCAGCGCGTCGCCGATGGCCTTCCTGTCGCCGGACAGGCCGCCGACGAGGTCGTGCAGGTCGTCGATGAGCCTGCCGTACTCCCTGTCGCGCCCGGCGATCTCGCCCAGGACGGCGGTGAGGTTGTCGACGACCCCGCCGATCACGGCGTCGCGGTCGGCCAGCGTGCCGGTGAGCGCGGCGATGTGGCCGAGCAGGCTCTCGACCGTGCCGCCCTCGCCCTGGAGGACCTGGACGATCTGCCAGCTCAGCTTGTTGACGTCGGCCGGCTTGATCGCCTTCAGCAGCGGGCGGAAGCCGTTGAAGAGCGCGGTGACGTCCAGGGCGGGCCTGGTCGTGGTGATGGGCTCGTCCGGCCGGAGCGTGCCCGGCTCTCCTGGCCCGGTGGCGAGGGTGAGGTAGCGGTCGCCGAGCAGGTTGCGCCAGCGGATCGAGGCGATCACGCTCTTCGGCAGGTGGGTGCGCTCGCGCACGGTGAACGCCACCTCGGCGCGCTCGCCGTTCAGCGTGACGTCCTCGACCCTGCCGACGCGCACCCCGGCGATGCGCACGTCGTCACCGGCGGCCAGGCCGGTCGCGTCGGAGAAGAGGGCGCGGTAGACGGTCGTGGCGGTGAACTCGGCGCCGGAGATCGTCACCGCGAGCACGGCCACGCACAGGCTGGTGACGAGGGCGAAGAGGGCCAGCTTGACCGCCGCCTTGGCCGTGGTCATTTCAGCATCAGCCTGGCCAGGTCGTTCGTGCCGTCGTCGAACCTGATCTGCGGGAACGGCACGGGCGGGTGGTCGGGCAGGCCGTAACAGCGCGGGCCTCTCGCGTCCTTGTACTCCGGGTTGTCGACGCCCGGCTTGTACGGCGGCTGCGGCTTGACGAGCTCGATCACCGTCTTCAACCGGCCGCCGCCGAAGGCCTTGTCGAGGCGGGGCTGGAGGCGTTCGAGGCCCTGGAAGACGCAGGCGATGCTGGGCGAGTAGCGGGCGGCGACGTCGAGCGCCGGACCTGCCACATGTTGGAGTCCCACAATGCCCGTCTCGTTCTCCCTGAGCAGTTCTTCCGTCTTGTCCGCGGCTCTGGGGACGTCTCTGGTGATGCGGTCGATCTCCTGCTGGCGGCTGGTGATCGTGGTCGCGAGGTCTGCCGAGTTGGCGAGGGTACGCAGCAGGTCAGGGGCGGCGTCGCCGTACACGTCCGCGACGTCGGCCAGCTTGGAGATGTCGCGCTTTATGGTCGGAAGGTACGGCTCCAGCCGGGCCAGATAGGCGTCCGCCCTGTCCAGGGTCGTGCCGAGCCGTTCGCCCTTGCCGTCCAGCGCGGTCGCCAGGGCGTTGAGCGAGGCGTTCAGCTTCTCCGGCTGGACGCTGCGCAGGAGCGGCAGCAGCCGGTCGAGCACCCCGGTCAGCTCGACTGTCCCTTTCTCCGCGGTGATCGTGTCGCCGCTCCTGAGGCGGGCGGTGGGGTGCTCCGGCGGGACCAGGTCGACGAACTTCTCGCCGAACAACGTCTTCGGCAGCAGCCTCGCTTTCACGCCCCGGTCGACCGGCTGGCCCGGGTCGAGCGCCAGGACGATCTCCGCTCCCCCGGCCGTCGCGCGCACCGACTCGACCTCGCCGACGATCACCCCGTGCACCTTCACGTCGGCGCGCGGCCCCAGTTGCAACCCCGCGCTCGGTACGGCGAGCCGTACCCGGTCCGCGCTGGTGAAGACCTTGTTGTAGGCGCCGACCGTCACGGCGACGAACGCCGTCATGATCACGACCAGGGCGATGCCGTACCTCATCCGGCCAGCCTCACCGTGGTCGTGGTGCCCCAGATGGCCAGCCCGAGCAGGACGTTCGCGATGTTGACCGTCACCAGCACCGCCCGCACGGCCCGCCCCACCGCCACACCGACCCCGGCAGGGCCGCCCGACGCGTGGAAGCCGTAATAGCAGTGGATGAGGATCACCAGCACCGAGAAGACCATGACCTTCCCGAACGACCACAACACGTCGTAGGGCACGAGGAACAGGTCGAAGTAGTGCCGGTAGGTGCCGGCCGACTGGCCGAAGAAGACGGTGGTGATCAGCTCGGTGGCGATGTAGGACGCCAGCAGCCCCAGCACATACAGCGGGACGACAGCCGCGAACCCGGCGATCAGCCGCGTCGTCACCAGGAACGGCACCGACCGGATCGCCATCACCTCCAGCGCGTCGATCTCGTCGCTGATCCGCATCGCGCCGAGCTGCGCGGTGAACCCCGAGCCGACGGTCGCCGACAGCCCGATCGCAGCCACGATCGGGGCGATCTCGCGGGTGTTGACGTAGCTGGACAGGAAGCCGGTGAACGCCGACGTGCCGATCTGGTCGAGCGCGGTGTAGCCCTGCAGGCCGACCTCGGTGCCGGTGAAGAACGTCATGAACGCGACGATCGCCATCGTGCCGCCCACGACCGCCAGCCCGCCGGTGCCGAGGCTGACCTCGGCGAGCAGCCTCGCGATCTCCTTGGGATAGCGCACCGCTCCGGGGATCGCCCTGATCGCCCGCGCGTAGAACTCGCCCTGGCTGTTCAGCGACATCACTGCACGACCTGGTTGTAGACGGTGCTGATGAGGAAGTTCTCGGCGAACAGCACCATGGCCGAGAAGACCACGGTCTGGTTGACCGCCTCCCCCACGCCCTTCGGCCCGCCGCCCGCGCCGAGGCCCTTGAAGGAGGCGATCAGCCCCGCCGTACAGCCGAAGACCGCTGCCTTGATCTCGGCCACCCACAGGTCGGACGGCTGCGCCAGCGCGTTGAACGACTGCAGGTACGAGCCTGGCGAGCCGCCCTGGGCGACCACGTTGAACAGGTAGCTGGCGATCAGCCCGACGACGGTGACCAGGCCGTTGAGGAAGGGCGCGACGAACGCGCACGCGGCCACCCTGGGCACGACCAGCCGGTGCAGCGGGTCGATGCCGAGCACCTCCAGGGCGTCGATCTCCTCCCTGATCTTGCGGGCGCCCAGGTCGGCGCAGATCGCACTGCCCGCCGCGCCCGCGATCATCAGGGCGGTCACGACGGGGCTGGCCTCACGGACGATCCCGAGTACGGCTGTCGCTCCGGTGAACGACTGCGCGCCGAACTGGCGGATGAGGTTGCCCGCCTGGAGGGCCAGGACGGCGCCGAACGGGATGGCGACGAGGGCCGTGGGCAGCGCGCTGACGCTGACGATGAACCAGGCCTGCTGGACGAACTCCCGCCAGTGGAAGGGCCTCCTGGGTGCGGCTCTCATCGTGTCGAGGGACATGGCAACGAAGCGCCCCGTTTCCTCGATCACGATATGTCCTTACACGACTGCGGAGAGTAGTCACTTGAGGCATGCGTTAGGAAATATCCGACTTTCATGTGACTACCTGACGCCGTTGAGGTGGGCGTTGATCAGGCGGGGGTACTCCTCCAGCCAGTTACGGCCACGCTCGTCCACGAACGAACCCGCCGGCGGGATCACCCCGTTGGCCGCCAGCCACTCGCCCGGGGGGCGCTGGCTGCGCCTGATCCTGTTGCCGCCCGGCATCAGCTGGGGCGGGATCGGCGGCAGCATGCCGGGGTCGTGGCCCTGCTGCGCCTCGGCCTCCAGCTCGGAGACGTCCTTCTCCTCCGACATGCCGATCGGGCCGTGCTTGCGCGCGTTGAGGAACTGGCGGACGACGGGCTCGTCGCTCGACAGCAACATCTCGCGTGGGCCGAACATGACCAGCTCTCTCCTGAAGAGCAACCCGATGTCGTCGGGCACCGTACGGGCCGTGTTGATGTCGTGGGTGACGATCAGGAAGGTGGCCTCGAACTCGGTGTTGAGGTCGATGAAGAGCTGGTTGAGGTAGGCGGTGCGCACCGGGTCGAGGCCGGAGTCCGGCTCGTCGACGAGGATGATCTCGGGGTCGAGCACCAGGGCTCTGGCCAGGCCGGCGCGCTTGCGCATGCCTCCGGAGATCTCGCCGGGCAGCTTGCCCTCGGCGCCGAGGAGCCCGACGAGCTCCATCTTCTCCATGACGATCTGGCGGACCTGGGACTCGGACTTCTTGGTGTGCTCTCTGAGCGGGAAGGCGATGTTGTCGAACAGCGTGAGCGAGCCGAACAGCGCGCCGTCCTGGAAGAGGACCCCGAAGAGGCGGCGGAGCTCGTAGAGCTTGTTCTCGCTGCAGTTGGCGAGATCGTAGCCGTCGATCCAGATGTGCCCCCTGTCGGGCCTCAGGAGCCCGACGAGGGTCTTGAGGAAGACCGACTTGCCGGTGCCCGAGGGGCCGAGCAGCACGGAGATCTCGCCCGCCGGGAGGGTGAGGGAGACGTTCTCCCAGATGACCTGCCTGCCGAATGACTTGGTCAATCCATCGACGACAACCTCGACGCCCACAAGTCACCTTCCATAAGCAGGGGGTAACGTGACCGGCACTTTACCCGCAAGTGCCGGCACAGTTGTGACCATCCCGCGAATTGGACTCCATTCCAATAGCCCCAGCCAATTGTTACCCGCCAGTTACCCACCCCTCTCGGGGTGGGGGAAGTAGAGGGGCCGGACCGCAGGGACGCTTCACCTGTGTTCCGGGCATAAGAAAACCCGGCCCACAAGGGGCCGGGTGGTCACCGGCCTGGCGGTCGCGTGTACGCGCCGACAGATGGAGAGAGCTGGCACTGACCCAGGTCACCTGGGGTTAGCTGATACCACCAGTGCCGCCCCACCCCGTCTGCTGCCTGACCACGCAGGGCATCCGCAAGGTAGTCGCCGCTCGGATTCACCAGGCCCACTGCCGGACCCCTTCGATAGGGAAGCGCAGGTCGCTGTCCTTGGAGACGGCCCGCTCGGTCGCGTACAGCGAGCGGTGCGTACTTCACGCGAGACACGTAGTAGCCGAACTCAACGTGCTTCCGCTGGCGCGAAGGCATTGATGTAGACGCTTAGATGCGGGCGGAGCAGTAGCCGACCCGTTCCACATGCGCCTGCTGCCAGTCGATTCTTCTGACGACGAGACTCGTGGCCAGCTTGCGGATATCAAGCCATCGCCATCCTGGCGTCCCACGGCCACACAGACCTCTTGCACCGTAGTAGAGGGCATAGCCGTCCACGTAGATCCCGACCCGCATGCGGGCGATCGGGCTCCGGCGTCACTCATGAGTGAGCGCCGATACCACCTCTGATGCGCACGCTTCCCTTCGGCACAGTCGGCACCACGTGCGGGCGGGAACTGCCTGAGGTCGTCAGCCACAGCAGGACCGAGGGCGGGTGGGTGGGCGGGCGGTGGGCGGGGGGTGGCGGGGCGGTGGAGGTGGAAGGTGACGTCCCGGAATACAGAAAAGAGCGGCTCACCCGGCACCTGGGTGAAGCCGCTCTTCTCGTGAAAAGCTGTGAAACTACTTGACCGAGACGGTGGCGCCGGCGCCCTCGAGGGCGGCCTTGGCCTTCTCAGCCTGCTCCTTGTTGACCTTGCCGTCGAAGACCGGCTTCGGAGCGCCGTCGACCAGGTCCTTGGCCTCCTTCAGGCCGAGGGAGGTCAGCGCGCGGATCTCCTTGATGACCTGGATCTTCTTGTCACCAGCGGCCTCGAGGATGACGTCGAACTCGTCCTGCTCCGCAGCCTCTTCGACCGGGGCGGCACCGGCGGGGCCGGCAGCGGCGACGGCGACCGGGGCGGCGGCCTTGACGTCGAAGGTCTCCTCGAAGAGCTTCACGAACTCGGAGAGCTCGAGAAGGGTCATCTCCTTGAACGACTCGAGCAGCTCGTCGGTGCTGAGCTTCGCCATGATTGTTTCCTCCGTATGGATCTAACTAAAAAGTGGGTGCAATCCCCGGTCTTACTCGCCCGACTCTTCGCGCTTGGCGCGCAGAGCCTCGGCCAGCTGAGCCATGTTGGTGGGCAGCGCGTTGAACATGGCGGCAGCAGCGGACTGCTTCGCCTTCATCGCACCGGCCAGCTTCGCGAGGAGGACCTCGCGGGACTCGAGGTCAGCGAGCTTGGTGATCTCAGCGGCATCGAGGGTCTTGCCCTCCATGAAGCCGCCCTTGATCACCAGGAGGGGATTGGCCTTGGCGAAGTCACGCAGACCCTTGGCAGCCTCGACCACGTCGCCCGTAACGAAGGCGACGGCCGTCGGGCCGACCAGCAGGCTGTCCAGACCCGTCACGCCGGCCTCAGTGGCGGCGATCTTGGTCAGGGTGTTCTTCGCCACGGCGAACTTCGCGTTGCCACCGAGCGCAATACGCAGCTGCTTGAGCTGTGCGACGGTGAGACCGCGGTATTCGGTCAGAACGGCTGCAGCGCTGCCTTCGAACTCGCTCTTGAGCTCGGCAACTGCTGTCGCCTTATCCGCCCTCGCCATGGGCCTCCTTCCAGGTGTGCCGCCGGCGAAGGTCCGGAGAAATGCAAACAGCCCCGAGCGCAGGCGCATCGGGGCTCACACACACGGCAGAACCATGCGGGGGAACTCACATCACACCTACGCGGGCCGTCCACATGACGTGGATCCTTCGGTAACCAGGCCTTGAGGCACCTGGAAACGACCGGCGGTCTTTGGCAGAAGTAAGAGTACGTGCTGGTTGTCAAGAAACCAAATCGGCGCGCACCCGAGAGTGCGCGCCGACGAGGACGGCGGCTACTGACCGTTCTTGGGGAACTCGCCCACCTGGTCGGCGGGCGGGACCTCGACGTTGACCGGCTCGTTGAAGCCCTTGAAGAACAGCGTCGCGTTGAGCGTCGCGCCCTCCTTGGAACCGTTCAGCGTGAGCTTGCGCGGCAGGTTGTCGGCCGCGACCCAGATGTCGAACTTGACGTCCTTGAGCTCAGCCAGGTTCGCCTTGGCCTGTTCCTGCTGGTCGGACGGCAGCGTGGCCACCGCCAGCTCCACCGGGAAGGTGCCGCTGTAGTGGGTGGTGTCGTCGCCGTTGACGCTCTCGGTGCCGACAGACTTCACGTCCTTGGACGCGGTGACCATCTTGGTGACGCTGGCGAGGTCGAACTGCCTCACCTGGTCGAGAGACTTCTGTACCTCACCCGCGGCGCCCACCTCGTTCAGCGGGAACTTCAGCCACGGCTTGGTGGCGCCCACGAGCTGCTTGAGCGCTTCCACCTTCACGTAGACGGTGTCGCCCTGGAGGATGGCCTTCACGCCGCCGGGCAGGTTCTGCCCGCCGAAGTCGACGGTGTCGAGGGTGACGTCGATGGCGAGCTCGGGCTGGCTCTGGTAGCGCATCTTGCCCTGGACCTTGCCGGCGCCCCGCTGCGGGTCGGTGACGTCGACGTTGGCGTCAACGGTGTAGCTGGTGACCGCGGCCGTCTTCTGCGCGGCCTGCTGGAGGACCTCCGCAGCGGCCAGGTTCATCTGGAGGGGCTGGGCAGAGGTGCCACAACCGGCGACCGCGAGCATGGCTACGAGCCCGGTGGCGGCTGCGGCGAGAGTTATCCGGCGCTTCAGCATGCTTTCGACCCTACGTGTCAGATTCACGATCTGCCGACTTCCCGCCACGATCCCCGGGAAACCCCAGGGACATCCCCTAGTCCTTACGGTCATTTCTGGGTACGGCGGAGCCGTGGAAAGCCCACTCGCCGACGTGCGTGACCGACCTTCCAGGGACACGGCCGGCGACCTCACACCTTCCCACCGCAACACCGCCCCACCCACCCCGAGCACGGAAAGACCCACCCTCCCCGCGAGCACGACGCGGGGCAGCAGAGGGGCGAGGGCCCCGGCAGGGGGCGAGGGCCCGGAACAGGAGCCAGGACGCAGAGGGCTGGACCGGGAGCGGGAGGCTGGCGGACGGCGGACGGCGGACGGCGGGCCGCAGACGGCGGACGGCGGGCCGCGGACGGGCGGACGGGCGGACGGGCGGACGGGCGGCGGGCGGCGGGCGGCGGGCGGGCCCATGGGGGTTGCAGGGGGCGGGAAGGGCTCGGCGTGGTTGCGTTGCGGCGGCCGGCCATGTCCGCTCGGTGAGCGTCACCCTCCCGACGGGCCCAGCCACGTGCGGCGGGTGGCGCGTCCCCTGGCCCCGCCGTACCCCCCAAAAAAGCAGAAACGCCCCCATCCAAAAAGGACGGGGGCGTTGCCGGGGAAACTACGCGTCGAGCTCTGCGGTGAGAGCGCGCGTCAGGTTGGGGTCGACGGGGACGCCGGGGCCCATGGTGGTGGAGAAGGTGACCTTCTTCAGGTACCGGCCCTTGGCGGCCGACGGCTTGAGACGCAGCACCTCGTCCAGCGCGGCGGCGTAGTTCTCGATGAGCTGGCGCTCGTCGAACGTCGTCTTGCCGATGATGAAGTGCAGGTTGGCCTGCCGGTCCGTACGGAACTCGATCTTGCCGCCCTTGATCTCCGTCACGGCCTTCGCGACGTCGGGCGTCACGGTGCCGGTCTTCGGGTTGGGCATGAGGCCACGGGGACCGAGCACGCGGCCCAGCCGGCCGACCTTGCCCATCAGGTCAGGGGTGGCGACAACGGCGTCGAACTCGTTCAGGCGGTTGCCCTTGGAGATCTCGTCGATGAGCTCGTCGGCGCCGACGATGTCAGCGCCTGCCTCGCGGGCCGCCTCGGCACGGTCACCGGTCGCGAAGACCAGGACCCGGGCGGTCTTACCGGTGCCGTGCGGGAGGTTGACCGTGCCGCGCACGATCTGGTCGGCCTTGCGAGGGTCGACACCCAGCCGCAGCGCCACCTCAACGGTGGCGTCGAACTTGGTGGTGGAGGTCGTCTTGGCCAGCTTGGCCGCCTCGACCGGCGTGTAGAGCTTGTCGCGGTCGATCTTCGCCGCGGCGTCCTTGTGCGCCTTGCTGCGCTTCACTTCTGTCTCCTCGAATGGAGTCTGTGGTGCGGGCCAGCGCGTGGCCCTTCCACGGTTGATCAGGAAAGGTCTTACTCGGCGACGGTGATGCCCATCGACCGGGCGGTGCCGGCGATGATCTTCTCAGCGGCCTCGATGTCGTTGGCGTTGAGGTCGGGCATCTTCTGCTCGGCGATGGCGCGGAGCTGGTCCTTGCTCAGCTTGCCGACCTTGTCCTTGTGCGGGACCGCAGAGCCCTTGTCGATGCCGAGCGCCTTCAGGATGAGCTTGGGCGCGGGCGGCGTCTTGGTGACGAAGGTGAAGCTACGGTCTTCGAAGATGGTGATCTCGACGGGGATGATGTTGCCCCGCTGAGCCTCCGTCGCAGCGTTGTACTGCTTGACGAAGTCCATGATGTTGACGCCGTGCGGACCGAGGGCGGTACCGACGGGCGGGGCCGGGGTGGCCTGGCCAGCGGGAAGCTGAACCTTGACCAGCGCGGCAATTTTCTTCTTCGGAGGCATTTGTCCTACTCCGGGTCCGGATAGATGATTCTGTCCGACGGATAAAGCCGGACATGTCGGATGGCCGTCCTTCGCGAGGAACGGCCACCGAACGACTCAGTGTATGTCAGATCTTGGAGACCTGGTTAAACGACAGCTCAACCGGGGTCTCGCGACCGAAGATCGACACGAGCACCTTGAGCTTCTGCGACTCGGGGCTGATCTCGCTGACCGACGCGGGCAGGGTCGCGAACGGCCCGTCCATGACCGTGACGGACTCGCCGATCTCGAACTCGACCGTGGGACCGGAAGACGACTTGGCGGTGGCCTTCTTGGCCTCCTCCGTCGGCTCCGGCGCGAGCAGCTTGGCCACCTCGTCGAGGCTCAGCGGCGACGGCTTGTTGGACAGGCCCACGAAGCCGGTGACGCCGGGCGTGTTACGCACGGCGGCCCAGGACTCGTCGGTCAGGTCCATGCGCACCAGGACATAGCCGGGCAGCACGCGCTCCTTGACCGGGACCTTCTTGCCGCTCTTGAACTCCTGGACGGTGTGCGTGGGCACCTCGACCTGGAAGATGAAGTCCTCCATGTTGAGCGACACGTTGCGGCTCTCGATGTTGGACTTCACCCGGTTCTCGTAGCCGGCGTAGGAGTGGATGACGTACCACTCGCCCAGCTGACCGCGCAGCGAAGCCTTGAACTCCTCGACGGGATCGACGTCGGGCAGGATGTCACCGTCTTCGTCGACCTCGGCGACAGGGGCCTCTTCAGAAGCCTCCTCGGAGACTTCTTCGTCGGCCTCCTCGAGGGACTCCTCGTCAGCCTCTTCCGGCTCGGCGTCCCACTCGTCGCGGGGCTCGTCTGCCGGCAATGAAGACTCGGACACGGTGACTTTTCCTCTTTCGTCGGAAGTTCGTCGAATCGAATGGGCGACTCCGTCAGGCAGGTCAGCCGAAGATTCGCAGGACGCCCTCACCGAAGAGGGTGTCGAGCCCGTACACGATCGCCACCATGATCACAACGAATACCAGAACGACCGTTGTATAGGTGATGAGATCCTTGCGTGTCGGCCAAATGACCTTACGCAGCTCATTGACGACCTGCCGGTAGAAAAGGGCGGGAGAAGTCCTGCTCTTCTTCTCGCCGCTAGGCTTGCCTGCGGTCTCGCCGCGCGTGTCGATCGCCACAGTCCTCACCTGCATCTGTCGTATCCAACGCAATCTGCGGCGCGCTAACACGCCCTACCTGCGCGGACCGCACTCGCAGGGCACGAGGGACTCGAACCCCCAACCGCCGGTTTTGGAGACCGGTGCGCTACCAATTGCGCTAGTGCCCTATGTCGTCAACCAGACTACCCCGGATGACTCACTGCCCGGACCGATCCGCGCATCGACATGCTGCGTCTCGACCAGGCGAAAGTGTACGGGGGAATGACCGCTACGTCGAACCAGTACCTGATCGCCCTGGTCACAGGCGTTGTGGAACCATGGAGGCATGCCCCGTATCTCCGCACGAATCTCCGCGATCTCTGAGTCAGCGACCCTCGCCGTGGACGCCAAGGCCAAGGCCATGAAGGCCGAAGGCCGCCCGGTCATCGGTTTCGGCGCGGGCGAGCCAGACTTCCCGACGCCCGGCTACATCGTCGAGGCGGCGGTCGAGGCGGCGCGCACCCCTCGTTTCCACAAGTACACCCCGGCCGGCGGCCTTCCCGAGCTCAGGCAAGCGATCGCCGACAAGACGCTGCGCGATTCGGGCGTGCGCGTCGAGGCCGCCCAGGTGCTGGTCACCAACGGCGGCAAGCAGGCGGTCTACGAGGCGTTCGCGACCCTGCTCGACCCGGGCGACGAGGTTCTCGTGGTCGCCCCCTACTGGACGACCTACCCCGAGGCGATCAAGCTCGCCGGCGGCGTGCAGGTCGACGTCGTGACCGACGAGACCACCGGCTACCTCGCGAGCGTCGAGCAGCTGGAGGCCGCGCGCACCGAGCGCACCAAGGTCCTGCTGTTCGTCTCGCCGTCCAACCCGACCGGCGCGGTCTACACGCGCGCCGAGGTCGAGGCCATCGGCGCGTGGGCGACCGAGCACAGCCTGTGGGTCGTCACCGACGAGATCTACGAGCATCTCGTGTACGGCGAGGCCGAGTTCACCAGCATCGCCCACTACGTCCCGGCCGAGCACGTGGTCATCCTGAACGGCGTGGCCAAGACCTACGCGATGACCGGCTGGCGGGTGGGCTGGCTGATCGGCCCCAAGGACGTGGTGAAGGCGGCGACGAACCTGCAGTCGCACGCCACCTCCAACGTCTCCAACGTCGCCCAGATCGCCGCGCTCGCCGCCGTGCAGGGCGACCTGGAGGCGGTGGCCGAGATGCGCAAGGCGTTCGACCGGCGGCGCCAGACGATGGTTCGCCTGCTGAACGAGATCCCGGGCGTGTTGTGCCCCGAGCCGCTGGGCGCGTTCTACGTGTATCCGTCGGTGAAGGCGCTGCTGGGCAAGGAGATCCGCGGCAGGCGGCCGCAGACGTCGGCCGAGCTGGCCGAGCTGGTGCTGGAGGAGGCCGAGGTGGCGGTGGTCCCGGGCGAGGCGTTCGGCACGCCCGGATATTTCCGCCTTTCCTACGCGCTGGGGGATGACGACCTCGCCGAGGGCGTCGGCCGCCTGGCCAAGCTCCTCGCCGAGGCCCGCTAGCGCCACGGCGGTTCGGTCCTGGCCACGATCTGTCCGAGCTCGCCGGGCAGATCGTGGCCGACGCACACCTGCAGGCTGGTGCCTATGTGCGCTTCAGCCGGTCGTCGAAGGGTTGACCACCTTGATGTTCTCGACGAGCTGCGGCAGTTCCTTGGCCGGTGCGCCGACGAAGACCGCGGTGCCGGGGCGGTCGAGCCACATCAGGTAGTGCAATGACTTGCTGGTCCATCGCAGCGCCGGCCGTCCGTTGTGCATGTCGAGATGCGCGGTACGGACCAGCGTGGCGAAGTGCTCGGCTGACGTCACCCCGCAGACCACGCCGATCTGCGCGCCGTCCCAGGCCAGACCCCGGACGCGGACCTTGTCCGGCTTGTTGAGGAGCTTCAGGCCGGCGAACCTGCGCGGCGCCCCGGCTGGCGGCGAGCTGATCGTGACGCTGTCCTTGCCGCAGAACAGGGCGGGTGCCGAGGCGGCCGGTGTGGGAGGCGCTTCCTTGGCGGCGCCGCCGCATCCGGCCACGACGAGCACGACGAACAACCACCACAAACGCCGCATAGCCACCCGGTCAGTCTCCTACAGGTGACCTCACGGATGCGGCGACCGGCAGGAGTTCCTTGCGCAACGATTCGCTGACCCTGATCCATGCGCCCGTTCCGACCCGTTCCAGCCACACGATGGCCAGCCCGCCTGAGGGGTCCCTGCCGACCGTCGCCGGCTTGCCCCGGACGGTGGTGTTCCTGGCGTCGAGCAGCGTGACGTGCTGCCGGTAGGTGTCCCAGCCCGCCGCGATCGCTCCGTGCTCGACCTTCGCCTCGACGAACCCCTCGGCGGAGGAGAACCTGGCCCACCCCGCCCCGCCACCGCTCCTGGCCAGTCCGGTCGGCAGGTAGGTGAGCCAGAAGTTGTCCGCGACCACCGCGATCGTCGGGGTGAAGGCCGCGGACACGGGTGGTGGCAGGGGCGCGATGGTGACCCGGGTCGTGGCCACGCGGCCGAAGCCCGAGGAGAAGATCTGGTAGATCAGGAAGGCGGACACGACGAGCGCGGTGAAGGCCAGCCCGGCCCGCCAGACCTGACCGTCAGGGGTCATACATCCTTACGTGCCCTGATCACTTGACGGTCGAAACGCCCTTCGCGATGCGCTTCAGCTCGGCGACGGCCGCTTCCTTGCCGAGCTTGGCCTCCAGGGTGGGGCTCATCATGATCTGCACGAGCAAGCCGTCGCGCGGCGACCTCTCGATGGTCGCCGTCCCGCCCTCCCCCTCGGCCAGGGGTTGGCTGGCCTCGCCCAGCCAGGCCAGGAACATCCGCTCGCCGTCCACCTCGACGGCGTGCTCGTCGTCGTCGGCCAGGCGCTTGAGCACGGGAGCCGCCGCCTCGCCCTCGTAGACGACCACCTGGATGGAGAAGTAGCCGGGCTTGGCGTCCGGCTCGTCGAAGGTGGTGGTGTAGCTGGTCTTGCCGAAGCCGTCCTTGCCCGACCATTTGCCCCAGACCAGCCCGTCGGGCAGGTATCCCAGGTGGATGCCGCCGAACGTGCGGCCGTCGCCGAGGTCGCCCAGGTCCTGCGGCAGGGCGGAGGCCACGGTCACGACGACCTTCGTCGCCGGGGCCACCTCGGTCCCGGCAGCGGGCGTCTGCGAGTCGACGGTGCCCTCACCGTCGCTCTCGACAGCCAGGCCGAGCCGCTCCAAAGCCGCTGTGGCCTGCTTGACGTCCATACCTTCCACGTCGGGTACGGTCACCGACACCACGGCGCGGTCGGTCCCCGACGCCACGGGCTCCCCCGACGTCAGCGCGATCGGCACGGTCACCGCCACCGCCGCGGTGACGAGCGCGACGCCCGCCGTACGGAATCTGATCGTGTGCGCGCGGCTGGACCTTCGTACGGCTCTGCCCAGCGTGGGCGGGGCCTGCACGCCCGAGACGTGCTCGGCCATCGCCTCGCGGAGCGCTTCCTCTGCGTTCATCTGATCACTCCTTCGGAAATGTGCTCACGGATCCTGGCGAGCCCCCGCGCCGCCTGACTCTTGACCGTCCCCGCCGAGCAGCCGAGCAGCCGAGCGGTGTCGGCCTCCGACTGGTCCTCCCAGTAGCGCAGGACGAGGACGGCGCGCATCCTGGCCGGGAGCCTGCGCAGCTCCTCGATGAGGGTGTCGCGCAGGTCGAGGTCGGGGCCGTCCGCCGCGGTGTCCGGTGGCCTGGCGAAGGTGATCTCCTGGACCACCCGCCTGCGCCTGGCCCTGCTGATCGCCGCGTTGACGACGACCTTCCGCGCGTACGCCTCGGGGTTGTCGTGCCTGATGCGCGCCCAGTGCCGGTAGACCTTCTCCAGCGCGTGCTGGACGAGGTCCTCCGCGTCGTGCTGGGAGGCGCCGCACACCAGGATGGCCGTACGCAGCAGCGACGTGGCCCGCGCGGCCAGGAACTCGTCGAAGGCCGCCTCGTCTTCTTCGGTCACACCCCTCCAAACGCACCGACCGGCCACGAGGTTGAGTGGCACCATTGGAAAATGTCACGTCCGCTCGCCTCGCTGCCCAAAGCCCACCTGCACCTGCACTTCACCGGCTCGATGCGCCACACGACCCTCATCGAGCTGGCCAGGGCGCAGGGGCTGCACCTTCCCGACGCGCTGGAAGAGGACTGGCCGCCCCAGCTGCGCGCGACGGACGAGCGGGGCTGGTTCCGTTTCCAGCGGTTGTACGACATCGCCAGGTCCGTGCTGCGCCGTCCCGAGGACATCTACCGGCTGGTCAGGGAGGCCGCTGAGGACGAGGCGGCCGAGGGGTCGCGCTGGCTGGAGATCCAGGTGGACCCGTCCGGGTTCGCGCCGCGGTTCGGCGGGCTGACGGCGACGCTTGAACTCATGCTCGACGCGGTCGACCAGGCGTCGAAGGCGACGGGCGTCGGTATGGCCACGGTCGTGGCCGCCAACAGGACCAGGCACCCGCTCGACGCGCGCGTGCTGGCCAGGCTGGCGACGCAGTACGCCGACAGGGGCGTGGTCGGGTTCGGGCTGTCCAACGACGAGCGGCGCGGGGAGGCGCGCGACTTCGAGCACGCCTTCCGCATCGCCCGGCGGGCGGGGCTGTTGTCCGTACCGCATGGGGGTGAGCTGCTCGGGCCACGCAGCGTCGCCCAGTGCGTCGACGACCTGGGCGCCGACCGGGTCGGGCACGGCGTGCGGGCGGCCGAGGACGAGCGGCTGATGCAGCGGCTGGCCGACCGGCAGATCTGCTGCGAGGTGTGCCCGACGTCGAACGTGGGTCTCGGCGTGGCCGAGCGGGCCGCGGACGTGCCGGTGCGCCGGCTGTTCGACGCGGGGGTGCCGATCGCGCTGGGGGCCGACGACCCGCTGCTGTTCGGCGCGCGGCTGCTGCCGCAGTACCAGCTGGCCAGGGAGGTGTACGGCTTCCGCGACGCGGAGCTCGCCGAGCTGGCCAGGCAGTCGGTCAGGTCGTCCGCCGCTCCTGAGTCGACGAAGAAGGAGCTGCTCAGGGGCGTCGACGAGTGGCTAGCGGGCTGAGGCGGCGATCCGCACCGCGGCCCGCATGTCCTTGACGCCTTCGAGCCGCATTCCGGTGCCGCCGTCCTGCCAGAACAGCGTCATCCCTGCCAGGCGCAGGGGAACCGTCCTGCCGTCGCCGGGCAGGTAGGAGAGGCCGTGTTTGGCGGGGATCCACCAGGCCTGCGCTGTGTTGACCGTCGTCTCCTCGGGCCACGGCGGGCCGAGCTCCTTGCGGAAGACGATGCTGAGCATGCCGTCGTACTCGTCGAGCCGGACGCCGCCCGGGTAGAACAGCGACACCACGCGGCCGCCGTCGCTCACCGTGACCTTGGCGGGTTCGCCGAGCTCGGCCGGCACCTTGACGGTGAACTTGGCCTGCTTCCTCGCCTCCGCCAGGCCCGTGCTCCGCTCGCCGGGGATGGGCTGCTGCGTCGCGGGCGGCTTGGTGTGCTCGCCGAAGCTCAGCTCGATCCCGGCATAACGCAGGATCTGCCGTACGGCCGCGCGTCCCTGCGGCGTCGCGGCGGTCAGCGCGATGACGACCACGACGACGGCCGTGACGACCTTCCACTTCTTGAGGCGCTGCCGTACCGGGGTCTCCAGCCTTGCCCGTACGGCTGCCGCCATGTCGTCGGGCGGCGGGGGCACGTCGAGCGCCTCGCCGAGGGCGAGGAGTTCGGCCTCGAGGTCGTCGTCTTCACGCGAGGTCACGGCCCACCTCCTCCCTCAGCCTGGCCAGGCCGCGGTGGGTGCGCGACTTGACGCTGCCGATCGGCCAGTCGAGCACCTGTGCGGTCTCCGCTTCCGACAGTTGTAGGAAGTACCGGCAGATGACGGCCTCGCGTTCCCGATCGGGCAGCTTACGCACCGCTTCGAGCAGTCTCGCCCTGCGGTCCGTGGCGACAGCCGTACCCTCGGGGTCGTCCGGCGCGGTGAGTTCCGCGGTCGCGCCGAGCTTCAGGGCCAGCTCCGACCTGCGCCCCCGCGACCGGGTCAGGTTGTGGGTCTCGTTGGCGACGATGCGCAACAACCACGGGCGGAACGGCGAATCGCGCCGGAAGCTCGACAGATGGCGATAGGCCTTGACGAACGCCTCCTGGACGACGTCCTCAGCCTCGCTGCCCGCGCCGAGCATCGTGGCCGTGCGGTGGGCGAGCGCGGTGTAGCGCGCGACGAGCGCCTCGTAGGCGGTCAGGTCGCCGGACAGGCTTCGGGAGATCGCCTCTTCGTCGTCCATGGGCGTGACAGATTCTATGCACCTCGGCGCTCGATCACCCAGGCCGCGATCTGCGCGCGTGAGGCGAACCCCAGCTTGGCCAGGATGTGGCCCACGTGCGCGTCAGCCGTGCGCTTGGAGACGACGAGTTTCTCGGCGATCTCCTTGTTGGACAGTCCCTCCGCCACCAGCTCGGCGACCTGCCACTCGCGGCGGCTGACCGGAGACTGCCTGCTCGCCGCCGTGCCACCGGTCGCGCGCGCCACGATCTCGCCGACCGTGAGCCGCTGCCCCCTGGCGTGCGCGGCGGTGTAGGCCCTGCGGCCGAGCGCGTCGGTCGCTCGCTTCGCGCAGATGTCGTGCGAGGCGTTGAAGTAGGTGGAGTCGAACAGCTGCGGCCCGACCGAGCGCCAGATCCTGGCGGCCGCGCCCTGCAGCATGGCCGCGTTCTCGTGCTCGCCGTCCTCGGCGACCATCAGCGCGACCAGCTCCACCGCGAGGACCATGCCGATGAGGTCGTTGAACAGGTGGCTCACCCGCAGCGACTCGCGCACCAGGGCGGTCGCCGCCTCCCGGTCGCCGGTCGACCAGGCGGCGTAGGCCTCGACGTAGTCGACGTAGGACAGCACCCAGACCTCGCCGGCCTCGGTGCATTCCGCCCGCACCTCCGCGCACAGCCGTACGCAGGCGCTCGGGTCGCCGCTGAACGTGAGCGCCATCCCCAGCTCGACCTTCGCCATGAGCACGTGGCAGTCGACCAGGCCGAGCCGCTCGTAGCGCTCCAGCGCGTCGCGGAACAGCGGCACCGCCCTGTCGTGCTTGTCGCCCAGGAACGACACGCACCCCAGGCGGTGTACGGCTCGCGCCGCCGCCTCCGCGTCGCCGTACCTGTGGCACTCGCGCAGCAGCTCCGTCGCGCGGTCCGGCTCGCCCAGCAGGACGCAGACGTATCCGGCCACCCAGAGCGCCTTCATCCTGGCCGGGGACCAGCCGGTGCCCGCGTTGATCGCGCGCATCAGCCAGTGGTGTCCCTCGTTGAGCTGGCCGCAGCCGACCCAGAAGAACCACAGCGTGGCGGCCAGTTCGAGGCGCTCGACGGGGTCGCACTGCTCGAAGGCGACGCGAAGGTTGTCCAGCTCTGCTCTGGTGCGTACGGAGATGGTCTCTTGCTGTTTGCCCAGCCAGGCCGCCTCGTTGGCGCGGGCCAGGTGCAGGTAGAAGTCCTTGTGTCTGGAGCGCAGGGCCCTGTTGTTCTCGCCCAGCCGTTCCAGCCATTCGGCGCCGTACTCGCGGACGGTGTCGAGCAGGCGGTATTTCACGCCGTCGCCGGTGTCCTCCCTGATCACGATCGACTTGTCGACCAGGGCTCTGACGTGGTCGAGGATGTCGTCGGCCGGAAGGTGCTCGTCGGAGCACACCGCTTCTGCGCCTTCGAGGGTGAAGCAGCCGCGGAACACTGCGAGCCTGGCCCAGAGCAGCCGCTCGGGCGGGGTGCACAGCTCGTGGCTCCAGCCGATGGCGGCCCTGAGCGTCTGGTGGCGGGTCAGGCTGGAGCGCAGGCCGCGGTCGAGCAGGCGGAAGCGGTCGTCGAGGCGGCGCATGACCTCCTCGATGGCGAGCGCGCGTAACTGCACGGCGGCCAGTTCGATCGCGAGCGGGATCAGGTCGAGCCGCTCGACGAGCCGTTCGACCAGCTTGGCGTCGTCGCCCGCCGCCGCTGGATCGCCGGTGGCGGCCTCGGCGCGGGCCAGGAACAGCTCGACCGCGTCTGGCGTGGACATCGGCTGGACGGTGACCAGGTATTCGCCGTCGATCTCCAGCGCCTGCCGTCCCGCGACCATGACCCGCAGGCCGGACGACGCCTTGAGCAGCGCCTCGACCAGCCCGGCGCAGGCGTCGACCACGTGCTCGACACCGTCGAGGACGAGCAGCAGGCGCTTGCCCTCCAGGTGAGCGATCAGGACCTCTTCCGGGCTCCTGGTGGTCTGGTCGGCCACGTGCAGGGCGTCGACCACGGCGCGGCTGAGCAGGTCGGGATCTTCGAGGCCCGACAGTTCCACGAGGTGTACGCCGTCAGGGAACGCTCTGCGCACGAGAGTGGCCACGCGTACGGCCAGCCTGGTCTTACCCACGCCGCCGACGCCCGTCAACGTGACGAGCCTGGCCTTGCCGAGCAGGCTCTTGATCTCTTTCAACTCGGCGGTTCGGCCGACGAACGTGGTCAGTTCTGTGGGGAGCATAAGTGAACGCATGGTAACCCTAGGAATGCGCTCCGGAGCGGCATTTGATGAGATCCCCTCATGACGTGAACGTCATTATGGTGAGGGCACTAGACTCGCGGTTTCTAGGTTCCCACACGTTAAGGAAAGGTCCTATGTCCGGGTATGACCGTGTAGTGCAACCGGCGGCCGGTGACGAGGCCCTGGAGAACCACCTTGGTGGGGACGAGGCCAAGAACTATCGGCAGTACGAGTTCGACATGGTCGCTCCGCACGTGGGCCGTTCCATGTTGGAGATCGGCTCGGGGCTCGGTCACTTCGCCGAGCAGTTCCTGCCGCGGCTCGACCGGCTCGTGGTGAGCGACTTCGACCCTTACTGCGTCTCGCAGCTGGAGAAGCGGTTCGAGGGGCGCGACGACATCGACGTGCTGCAGTTCGGCCTGCCGACGGACATTCCGTTGGAGGACAAGGTCGACACGGTCGTGATGATGAACGTCCTGGAGCACATCGAGGAAGATGCCGAGGCGTTGCGGTCGCTGGCGCGGGTGACGCTGCCTGGGGGGCGGATCATCATCTGGGTTCCGGGCTACATGCAGCTTTACGGGGACTTCGACAAGAAGGTCGGGCACGTGCAGCGGTACACGCCGAAGACGCTGCGTTCTACGGTGGCCAAGGCTGGGCTGGACATCGAGGTCCTGAAGCCGATCAACTTCCTTGGCGGGATCGCGTGGTGGGCGGCGGTACGGCGGGGCGGGGTGGGTTACCCGGACCCGAAGCTGGTCAAGATCTACGACCGCACGGTGGTGCCTGCTACGCGCCTGATCGAACGCTTCATCACCCCGCCTTTCGGCCAGACCGTCTTCTGCGTCGCCCGAGTACCTTCGTAGGATTTTTAGGATTTGGGGCTTAGGTCTCTTTTGAGGGCTTGGGCCTCGCGGGCATGGGCCTTCGCTTGGTGGCGCTTCGCGCGAATTGGCTCCGGGCTCCCCTTATTGGGGGGCCGAGCCCCCCAAGACCCCCAGCCGAGGGCAAGCCCCCGGACCCCCACCCACCCGTGCGCGCTTCCCAGGTTGGGCCTCTTCGGCCCACCCGCTGCGCTGGGCGAGGGATGCAGAGTGGCTGCATATTGCACTTACCGGCTGACCACAGCCCCAAAGGAGCCCATTTGTGCGCTCCCCGGAGTGAGCGTAGGGATTCCCCACCCGCTGTATGACGCGAGAGATTCTGGGCGCTTGGAGGGCGAGCGCTGGATGCCCCTAGCGAGTCATCACACGATCGGGGCAGGTGGCGACGGACTCAAGCGAACACGTCATCACGAGAGTTCGCATATGCGGCGTTCCTCAACCAGCCGTCCAGCACGGCGACGTTGGTACACGAGCGGACGCGGTCACGATCGGCCTCGGAAAGCTCTACTTCGCGACCGTCGAGGGCCCTGAGAATCACCTCAACCTTGGCCGCCACCTCGCCCAGGCTTTCGGCCATGCCCAGGGCAACCAGATGCAGAGCATACGCACCCTGATGCATCCACAAGTGCCCGGCCATCGATTTCTCGGCCGACTTCGCCTCCGCTAGGCGGGCGAACAGGGCATCGCGCGACCTCGCGACTGGGGCCCTGCGCATCCATTCGTCGAGCACCTCGATGTCCATGCACGAACGGATACGGTCACGGTCGGCCTCGGAGAGCCGCATCCGGCGAACGTCCAGAACCCTCAAGATCGCCTTGATCTTGCCCTCAATCTCGCCCTTGGCCGAGCCCTCGAACCTTCCTCGGGCGATCAGTTTCTCGGCGTAGAGAATCTGGTATGCGTACGGGCCTGGGTTCTCCTGCAGCTCGGTGGTCTCACGCGCCCTCTTCGCCGACTCAGGCGAACAGGTCATCGGCAGACTCCACGACTATGGCCCGGCGTACCCACTCGTCGAGGACCGCGAGGTCCGTACACGAACGGATGCGGTCGCGGTCGCCCTCGGAGAGCAGCACCCGGCGAGCGTCAAGGACCATCAAGATCGCCTCCGCCTCGCCTTCGGCCCTGCCTTCGGCGCGCAGCTTCTGGGCGTAGTCGCTCTGGTACAGGTATGACTTTGCGGCCATCATCCGCTTCATCTCCTCCTGCGCGTCGCCGTCAAGCGCCACGATGACACAATCAGCGTACTCTTGAGCCATCTCTCGATCGATGCTGTCCAGGGCCTTCGCCAGCACTGCCAGGATCGTCTTGATCTGCGGGTGTTTGCCGTGTGTGATCGCTGACACGGCGGCCAGGCCTATGTTGCCCACTGCCTCGGCTACGTCGGTGATCACTGGTGTGTTGTCTGGTCCGATCACCAACGGAGTAAGAACCAGCCCGGGATGGCCTGTCTCGATCGGTTTCCGGGCCCATCTCGCGGTTGTCTGGTCTGGGCAGATGACGACCAGGCAGACGCCACAGTGGTCGCGGGCCCTCAGGTTGGCGATGTAGGCCAGCCATGACTCATGCTTCCGAACGTCCTTTTTCAGCTGAACCTCGATGACCACTCCCAGCTTGGCGTCGCGGGGCCCATAGAGGAGTGCGGCGTCGGCGCGGTACTCGGTCGGTATGCACTCGGACAGGCCGCAGGAGATCAGACTGGCGCCGCGCGATGGGTTCAGGGGTAGGTCGAAGAGCTCTTGCAGCATCTGGGCGGTATGGCCCAGGTCGAGGGTTGTGATCTTGGTTAGACCTTCATGGCGGGGGGTGACCATGGCTCGGAACATTACACAGTGCGAGCGAATCATGACCGAGAGTTCGAACAAATTGGGTAACCGATGAGCGGTCGGGAGGTGGGGCCTACCCTCCACCGGGGGGCGATCAGGCTGGGGTTGGGTGGGTGGTTACTGACTGGGAGTGGTAGCCGCCTGCTGCTACGGCTGCTGCGATATGAGGGTGGACAGGCCGGGGGGCTGTTGGCAGGAGGGTGGTCAGGTCGGTGGTCCTTGCTTCCAGGAGGCCGGCCTTCAGGTTGGAGAACAGGGAGATGGTGTGGGTGATCTGGTACGGCTCCAGGCCGCTTACCGACAAGGCTTCCCGGGTGTCGGACAGCGACACCGACTGGTACGTGATCTCCTGGTTGAGAGTCTCGGTGAGGATCTTGGCGATTTCTGGGCCGCCGATCGCTGTGACGCCTTCCAGTTCGTACGTCTTGCCCGCGTGGCGGCTTCGCGCTCCGGACGTCAGGTCCTGGTGGGTTTCTGTGGCTACTCGCACTGCCACGTCTGCCAGGTCTTCCCTGGCCACCACTGACACGCGTCCCGTGCCGAAGGGGGCGGCGAACACGCCTGTGGTTGCCGCCGACGCGGCGCCTGCGGTCGCCAGGCCCACGGGGACCTCGGTGTAGAGGCCGTTGCGGAGGATGGTCACGTCGTACGGCCCGGCGGCCAGGCGGGCTTCGGTCCAGCGGTGTGGGAGGGCGATCGTCATCAGGTCGCCGGATCCGGCAAGACTGGTGTAGATCACGTGCCGGACGCCTGCGGCTTCGGCGGCGTCGGCCACCGCGCCGTGCCGGGCGATCACCACGTCGTCCTCGGCGTACCCGGCTGAGACGAAGACCAGCACGTCCACGCCTGCGAAACCCTCGGCCAGAGTGGCGGGGTCGTCGAAGTCGATCCTCCGCGCTGTGCCGATGTCGGCGGAGCGGGTGCCTGGTGTCACTTCCAGGCCGTCGATCCGGGAGAGGCCCTTCAGGATCAGGCTGCCTAGTTGGCCGGAAACGCCGGTTACGAGAATCATCAGGGGGTTCCTTGCGTTGCTCTGGTGGGAAACAGGTCCCAGCATTCGCCCCTGATGGGGGAGCGCGTAAGGAGGCACTCTCGTGTCAGTCACGAACACGGCCGTAAGTTCCCAGCTCAGCAGCGTTTGTGCTGATGAGGAGGACTGTGGGATCCGGGATGTGCTCGATCGGCTGGGCGATCGGTGGACGGTGCTCGTCGTCGTGCAGCTCGCCAAGGGGGTGCATCGGTTTCGGGAGCTGGAGCGGGCGATTCCGGGGATCTCGCAGCGGATGCTGACGTTGACCACCAAGCGGCTCTGCCGGGACGGGCTGGTCGAGCGGACCGCTTATCCGACCGTTCCGCCGCAGGTGGACTATCGGCTCACGGCTATGGGGGTCAGCCTGGCGGAGACCATCCGGGGGTTGGCCGACTGGTCTCGCGATCACAAGGCCGCCATCGCCGTCGCCCGGACCCGATGGGACCTCGACCACGACGTTCCCGATGCAGAACAACAGATCTGACGAGCGCGAGCGGCGTTGCGGCGGGTCAGCGTCACGCTGGTCGGCCGTGTCCCTGGACGGAGCCCAGCCACGGTCGGCGACTGGGCGTCCCCCGGCCTTGCCGTACAAGATCGTCTTGCTTGTGGGGAGACCCGTAGGGGCGTAGCGTCGGCGGGAGGTCGTGATGAGCGATTACGCCAAGGCACGAGAGCTCGGCGAGGAAGCCCGAGAGAAGGAATGGTCCCGCCCGAGCTTCGCAAAACAGCTCTTCCTCGGAGACTTCAGGTTAGACCTGGTCCACCCCGTCCCCCCGCTCCCCGACGAGGCCACCAAGCGCGGCGAGGAGTACATCAGGGCACTCAGGCGGTACCTGGACGGACACGTCGATCCCGCCCTCATCGAGCGTGAGGCGCAGATCCCCGACGACGTCATCAAGGGCATGGCCGAGCTGGGCTCGTTCGGGATCACGATCGGCGAGGACTACGGCGGGCTCGGGCTCCCCTACCTCTACTACTGCCGCGCCCTCATGCTCGTCGGCTCCTACTGCCCCGCCCTGGCGACCCTGCTGTCGGCGCACCAGTCGATCGGGGTGCCGCAGCCGCTCAAGCAGTTCGGTACGGAGGAGCAGAAACGGGAGTTCCTCCCCCGCTGCGCGAAGGGTGAAATTTCGGCGTTCCTGTTGACCGAGCCGGACGTGGGGTCGGATCCGGCCCGCCTGGCGACGACCGCCGTCAGGGACGGCGACGACTACGTGCTCGACGGCGTCAAGCTGTGGACCACCAACGGCGTCATCGCCGACCTGCTCGTCGTCATGGCGCGCACCGGCAGGAAGATCAGCGCGTTCGTCGTCGAGGCCGACTCCCCCGGCATCACCGTCAAACGCCGCAACTCCTTCATGGGACTCAGGGGCATCGAGAACGGTGTGACCGAGTTCTCCCAGGTCAGAGTGCCCGCCAGGAACCTCATCGGGAAGGAGGGCGACGGGCTCAAGATCGCCCTGACCACCCTCAACACCGGACGGCTCAGCCTGCCCGCAACCTGCGCCGGCAGCGCCAAGTGGGCCGTCAAGATCGCCCGCGAGTGGGGCAACGCGCGCGTGCAGTGGGGGCGCAAGGTCGGCGAGCACGAGGAGGTGGCCAGGAAGATCGCCTTCATCGCCGCCACCGCCTACGCGCTGGAGGCGGTCTGCGACCTGACCGCGCGCATGGCCGACGACCAGCGCAACGACATCAGAATCGAGGCCGCGCTGGCCAAGCTTTACGCGTCGGAGATGGCGTGGCTGGCGGCGGACGAACTGGTCCAGATCAGGGGCGGGCGCGGCTACGAGACGGCCGAGTCGCTGGCCGCGCGCGGCGAGCGCGGGGTGCCGGCCGAGCAGGTGCTCAGGGATCTGCGCATCAACCGCATCTTCGAGGGCTCGTCGGAGATCATGCGGCTGCTCATCACCCGCGAGGCGGTGGACGCCCATCTCAGCGCGGCCGGTGAGCTGATAAATCCGGAAAAATCGTCGAAGAAGGAGCGGGCTCTCGCGCTCAAGCGGGCCAGCGGCTTCTACGCCAAGTGGCTGCCCTCGCTGGTCGCCGGGACCGGCAACCTGCCGACCTCGTTCGGCGACTTCGGCCCGCTGGCGCAGCACCTGCGGTTCGTGGAGCGGACCAGTCGCAAGCTCGCCAGGTCCACCTTCTACGGGATGTCCCGCTGGCAGGGCGGGCTGGAGCACAAGCAGGCCTTCCTCGGCAGGATCGTCGACGTCGGCGCCGAGCTGTTCGCCATGACGGCGGCGTGCGTCAAGGCCGAGGAGGACGCGCGCGACCTGGGGCGCAAGCCGTACGAGCTGGCCGACACCTTCTGCCAGCAGGCAAGACTTCGGGTCGAGGCGCTGTTCGCCAGGCTCTGGGACAACAGCGACAGCCAGGACGTACGGCTGGCGCGGTATGTCATGGAAGGTCGCTACACCTTCCTCGAAGAGGGCATTCTCGACCCGTCGATCGAAGGGCCGTGGATCGGCACACCCGATGGCGGGGAAAACGTGCGCAGACACGTCCGTACCACCTGAAATCGCATACTGAGCAAACGAGTTCACTAGGGGGTTCAAGCGCACATAACTCTGCGTGGTCTAGACCGGTTAGTCCGTTTACTTTGCCTTGATGTTTTCAAACCGATATCCGCCGGTATAGACCGGTGCCTGAACACCGGCTTACGCTGACGCAAACGCGTTGAGCAGCGGCTCGCGCACCCCAATCCCCTTGGACGGGGTCCGGTGGCTGGTACGGACCAGCGTCACCCGTCCGACGAGAAGGCGGTATCTACGGTGAACATCAAGCTTGTGGGCGGCGCCGCTCTCGGCCTGGCCACCATGTTGGTCCTGTCCAGCTGCGGCTCGGGTTCCGGCACCGGCACCACCGGTGACGGCGCGACAAAGGCCGCCGACGGCGGCAAGGTCACGATCAAGCTGGTGGCCGCCGACTACGGCGACGGCCCCGGCAAGCCCAACTCCGGCCAGACCTTCTGGGACGGCGTCATCAAGGAGTTCGAGGCCGCCAACCCGAACATCCACGTCGAAGCCCAGGTCATCAACTGGAACGACATCGACAAGCAAGTCGCCACCATGGTCCAGAACGGCCAGGTGCCCGACATCCTGCAGACCGGTGACTACTCCGGCTTCGTGAAGGACGGCCTGCTCTACAAGTCCGACGAGATCCTCTCCCCGGAGACCTCGAAGGACATGCTGGCCAAGTTCGCCGAGTTCGGCAAGGTCGACGGCACCGCCTACGGCATCCCGTTCGTCTCCTCGGCCCGCGCCCTGTTCTACAACAAGGACCTGTTCGCCAAGGCCGGCATCGCCGAGCCGCCGAAGACCTGGGACGAGCTCAAGGCAGCGGCAGAGAAGCTGAAGGCCGCCGGCGTCACCCAGCCGTTCGGCCTCCCGCTGGGCCAGGAGGAGGCGCAGGGCGAGTCGTTCCTGTGGTTCCTCGGCAACGGCGGCGGCTACAAGGACGCCTCGGGCAAGTGGGCGATCAACTCCCCGCAGAACGTCGAGACCTTCAAGTACATCAAGGGCCTCGTGGACGCGGGCCTGACCACGCCGAACCCGGGCACCAAGGACCGCAAGACGGTCTGGGAGGACTTCGGCGCCGGCAAGGTCGGCATGGTCAACGGTGGACCCATGTCCATCCCGATCTTCGACGCCGCCGGCCTGAAGAACTACGGCGTCGTGCCGATCGCCGGCAAGACCGGCCCGCTCGACACCACGCTCGGCGTCATGGACTGGATCATGGCGTTCAACAAGAACGGCCACGCCGCCGAGATCAAGAAGTTCATGGACTTCTTCTACACCGGTGACGCGGCGAAGAAGATCGTGGACACCTACAAGCTGCTGCCCGTGACCAACGGCGGCATCGCGAAGCTGTCCGGCGACGAGAAGCTCAAGCCGTTCCTCGACGCGCTTCCCAACGCCAGCTTCTACCCCTTCCAGGACCCGAAGTGGGCCGAGGTGAACCCGGCCATCAAGCAGACCATCGGCGGCGCCGTCAAGGACGACCCGGCGAAGGTTCTCGGCGAGCTCCAGAAGGTCGCCGAGGGCAGCTGACCCATCCGGGGGCCGGATCGCGATCCGGCCCCCTCCTGGAAGGTTCTTCATGAAAAGGTTGCGCGCCCTAGAACCCCTGGCCTGGGTGGGCCCGGCGGTGGTGCTGATCGCCGTGGTCGTGATCTGGCCGGTCGTCGAGATGGTCAAGTCGTCGTTCCTCAAGATCAGCCGGTTCGGCGTGGTCCAGGGGCCGAACGGCACGGCGAACTACGAGAAGCTCTTCAACGAGAAGGACTTCGGCGACATCATGTTCCTGAGCGTGATCTGGGTGGTGGCCGTCGTGTCGCTCACCGTGGTGATCTCGCTGGCGCTGGCCCAGCTGTTCAACCAGCGCTTTCCCGGACGCAAGGTCGCCCGATGGGCGCTCATCGCGCCGTGGGCCGCCTCGGTGCTCATGACCGCGATCATCTTCAAGTGGATGCTCGACCCCGAGGTCGGCGTCATCAACATGATCAGGCTCAAGCTCGGCCTGATCGACGCCATGGGCGGCGCCTCCGCCGACCAGCTGGGTGACGCCTCTACGGCGATGCCGTGGCTGGTCTTCGTCGCGGTCTTCGTGTCCGTGCCGTTCACGACGTACGCGCTGCTGGCGGGCCTCGCCACCATCCCGGCCGACGTCTACGAGGCGGCCAAGATGGACGGCGCGACGAAGCTGCGCACGTACTGGTCGATCACGCTGCCGCTGCTGCGCCCCGCGCTGACCGTGGCCGCGCTGATCAACCTCATGAACGTCTTCAACAGCTTCCCGATCATCTGGGCGATGACGCACGGGCAGCCCGGCTATTCGACGGCAACGTCGACCATCTTCATGTACATCCTCAAGGGCTCCAACATCGGTGAGTCCGCTGCGATGTCGGTGGTGAACTTCGGCATGGTCATCGTGCTGACCGCCATCTTCCTCAGGGTGTCCAGGTGGAACAAGGAGGTGGCGTGATGGCCGTCAGGACCGCTCCCCCGGCCGCGCGCCACTCGCACGCCAGGGCCAGGTCGCTCGCGCCGCGCAGGATGCCGTCGATCAAGACGATCCTGGTCGCGGGCACCGCCTACGTGGTCGCGTTCATCTTCCTGTTCCCCTACCTGATCATGCTGATGACGTCGCTGCGGTCGCAGGACTCCCTGCGTGACGCGACGTTCTGGCCGAAGGAGTTCGTGTGGGAGAACCTCACGAACTTCTGGTCCAGCGGCCTGGCGGGCAACCTGTGGGTGACGCTCAAGGTCGCCGGCGGGTCGACGCTCCTGGTGCTGCTGGTGGCGCTCCCCGCGGCCTATTACACGGCCCGGCACAACTTCAAGGGGCGCACGGCGTTCCTGATCCTCGTGCTGATCACCCAGATGTTCCAGCCGACCGCGATGGTCGTCGGCATCTACCGGGAGTTCTTCCAGTTCGGTCTGGTGGACTCGATCTGGTCGCTGATCCTGGTCAACGGCGGGTTCAACCTGGCGTTCGCGGTGTGGATCCTCAACGCCTACTTCTCCTCGATCCCGCGTGAGCTGGAGGAGGCGGCGTTCATCGACGGCAACGGGCGGTTCGGCGCGCTGTTCCGCATCACGCTGCCGCTGGCCATGCCGGGCGTCATCACGGCGCTGATCTTCACCTTCATCGCGGCGTGGAACGAGTTCGTGGTCGCGCTGACCCTGACCACGACGCCGGAGAACCAGCCGCTGCCCGTCGCGCTCAACTCGTTCATCGGGCAGTACCAGGTGGACTGGCAGAACCTCTTCGCCGGATCGGTCATCGCGACGATCCCGGTGATCATCCTGTTCGCGCTGATCGAGCGCAAGGTGGTGGGCGGTCTCACCGCCGGATCCATCAAGTAGGACCATTCCCCCGCTCCCGCCGCCCGTATTCCTCCACCGCCGGGCGGCGGGAGCACCCTTTTCACCCTGCGGATAGTTTTCACTACACAGGGTGAGTCCTAGGCTGAGTCCCAGCTGCCCCAGGTGTCCCTCCGGCCACGGAGACCCCCCAATCCCTGGGCGCAGGAGAGGAATCGGCATGCCGTATTCACGTCTGGGCGGGATCCAGACAATCTCCGGCAACACCACCGTCTACTACGAGTACTGGTACAACAGCGGGTCGTACAACTGCCACCCCTACCTGGGCCCCACCGTCGTCACGCCAGAGATCTACAACGACTACCCCGACTGCTACCACCACCTCGTCAGCAACAACCACGGCGTCATCACGAAGCGGACCTGCCAGGATCCCAACACCTTCACCGACATCGACCTCTACTACACGGTCACCATCGCCAACGAGAGCAGCGGCTCCTGCCGGTTCTTCTTCACCGTGGGGAGGTTCTGATGGCGGAACGCCTGGTGGTCATCCTGGACGCCGACGACAAGGTGCTCGCCACCCAGCGGGTCGAGCAGGTCCCGGCCCACGCCATGCCTGAGGGGGGCTGCCGCCTGGTGGCGGGTCCCGGCCAGCGCATGCGTGAGGTCGAGCTGGACCTGAGCATGCCCACCGCCCGCGACGCCGACGTGGACGCCTTCCACGCCTCCGTCGAGGCCGCGCTGCGCGCTCTCGACACCTAGGCAGACCCCCAGCCCGGGGTACGGCGCGCCCTACCCCGGGCTGGGGTGCGCGCGTGCCTGTGGAAGCCCGTCCCACCAGCGCAAACTGCTGGTATGTCCACGCACCCCGCCGTTCCCAACACGGTCACCGCCGCCGCCACCCTCTGGTTCACCGCCGTCGCCGCAGGCGCCTTCGAGGCCTCGATCGCGGTCAGTCACGCCCTCACGAACGGCGCCGCGTTCTCCGACATCGCCGCAGGGCTCGGCTTCCGTCTCGCGGTGTTCGCGGGCGCGATCTTCGTTGCCGTACGGCTGCGCCAGGGCCACAACTGGGCGCGCGTCACGCTGGCGCTCACGCTCGGCGTCTTCGGGACGCTCTCGCTGGTCATGGAGCCCATCCAGTGGCTGCTCGCCGGGAACTCCGTACCCGAATTCCTGGCGGGAGCCGACGCTTTCACGCTCGCCATGACCGTCAGCCGGATCATCCACATCAACGCCGTGCTCGGCGCGGTCGCGCTGATGTTCAGCCCGCCGTCCAACGCCTTCTTTAATCGGTTGCGTGCCCTGACGCCCGCCGCCTAAGGTCTTGGACATGCGCCTTTACCTGTAATGAGCTTCAGCAACCTGCCCGGCGGTGACCACTTCCCGCCATGTCCGTGCAGACGCGGCAGCTGAGCTTGCCCGACCGGCCCCGGCCGCGTCGTGAATTACGTAGAGGAGCTGTTTTGTTTATTCGTGCCAGTAACAAAAAGAAGAAGCGCGGCGACCTTCCCGGTCAGCCGGCGCTTCCGCAGCAGATGCCCAAGCGACCGACGCGGCCCGTAGCACCGCCGCGCCGCATTCCGTCCAAGGGCCGCTAGACACTCCTAGGGATGGGAGTAGTGCGGGGCGCCGCCGACTTGTCACCGGCAGGCGCCCCCCACCTTTTCTAGAGCCGCTCGATGATGGTGACGTTCGCCTGGCCGCCGCCCTCGCACATCGTCTGCAGGCCGTACCTGCCGCCGGTGCGCTCGAGCTCGTGCAGGAGCTTCGTCATCAGGATCGCGCCCGTGCCGCCCAGCGGGTGGCCCAGGGCGATCGCGCCGCCGTTGGGGTTGACCTTGGCGGGGTCGGCGCCCAGGTCCCTGGTCCACGCCATCGGCACCGGGGCGAACGCCTCGTTGATCTCGGTGACGTCGATGTCGTCGATCGACAGCCCTGCCTTCTTCAGCGCCTTCTGAGTGGCCGGGATCGGCGCGGTCAGCATGTAGACCGGGTCGTCGCCGGTCAGGGCGAGCTGGACGATCCGGGCGCGCGGGGTCAGCCCGTGGTCCTTGACCGCCTGGGCCGAGGCGATGAGGAGCGCGCCAGAGCCGTCGGAGATCTGCGAGCTGGTGGCCGCGGTGATGTGGCCGCCCTCGCGCAGGACTTTGAGCCCGGCCAGCTTCTCCAGCGTCGAGTCAGGCCGCGGGCCCTCGTCGGTGTCGACCCCGTTGATCGGGACGATCTGGTCCTTGAAGTGGCCGTTCGCGATGGCCTTGGCGGCGCGCTGGTGGCTCTCGTAGGCGTACTGGTCGAGCTCCTCGCGCTTGAGCCCCCACTTCTCGCACATCAGCTCCGCGCCGCGGAACTGGGAGATCTCCTGCTTGCCGTACCTCTCCACCCACATCTCGCCGAAGGGGAACGGCATGCCCTTCTCCAGCGCGGCGGTGATCGACGAGCCCATCGGCACGATGCTCATCGACTCGACGCCGGCGGCCACGACCAGGTCCTGGGTGCCGGACATGACGCCCTGGGCCGCGAAGTGGATCGACTGCTGCGAGGAGCCGCACTGCCGGTCGATGGTGACTCCGGCCGTGGTCTCCGGCAGGCCCGCGCTCAGCCACGCGTTGCGCGCGATGTCCATGCTCTGCGGGCCGAACTGCATGACGCAGCCCATGATGACGTCCTCGACCGCGACGGGGTCGACGCCCGTGCGTTCGATCAGCGCCTTCAACGTGTGAGCGGCCAGGTCGGTGGGGTGAACCGTGGAGAGCCCACCCTTCTTCTTACCGACCGGGGTGCGGACCGCCCCGACGATGTACGCCTCTGCCACAGTGCCTCCCAGTGAAACCGAGCAATATTCGGTTAGCCTACAACAGAACATAGCTCCATTACGCGGGCGGCAGAAGGTCCTCGGGGGCGTCGATTCTGAAGCGCCACTGATCCACGGCCACGCCCTGGAAGGCGTCCGCGATGGCCAGCGCCAGGGCGCCGCGCTCCAGCAGCAGGTCGTCCTCCCCGTCGAGGCTGAGGATGTCCACGCAGGTCAGCTCCGCTGCGTACGGCATCAGGGTGAGGGCCATGGGCGAGGTGTCCTTGCGCGGGACCAGGACGACTTTGAGCGTCTCTCCGGTGAAGGTCTCCACGCCGTACTCGCCCTCTTCGTGAGCAACCTCACCCAGGAGCGGCTTCAGCTCGTCGGCTGCCGGCCGTACCGGAAGGATGACGATCGGCCCGCGCGCGACCTCGGCCGGGTCGGTCACCTCGCCGCGGCAGACCGACAGGCCGCCCAGCCTGTACGCGACGCCCTCGGCCAGGAAACGGTCGAAGTAGTCGAGCGGCAGCGGGCCCTCCGCCTGCACCCGGCAGGCCCATACGTGCTCCAACTCGCCGCCCACCAGGTCGGGCTCGGCCTCGACGGCCGCGTGGATCCTGGCGTCGGCCGCCACGACGTCCGCGCCGTCGAGCTTGGCGTCCGGGTCGGCCAGCTTGAGGATCTCCAGGAGCTTCGACTGGTCGGGCTTGGCGGGCAACGCCGCCGTGGGGCCAGTTCGCAGTCGCCGCTTCGCCATCCAGCCCATGACGCGCTCCTTTATGAACGATACGAGCTCGTCATCGTCGCGTAGACGATGATGTTGTCCGTGTAGTGCCCGGTGTTCCTGTTGTACGTGCCACCGCAGGTGATCAGGTGCAGCTGAGCGTTGGCCTGGTCGCCGTACACGCGCTGCGTGGGGAAGGCGGTCTTGCCCGCCTGCTCGACGCCGCCGACGGTGAACACGGCCGTCGTGCCGTCGCGCCGCTTGACCTCGATGACGTCGCCGTTGCGGATCTCGCCGACGCGGCTGAAGACGGCGCTGCGGTTCGTCGTGTCCTTGTGTCCGAGCATCACCGCCGGCCCGCCCTCGCCCGCGGTCGGTCCGTGCCTGTACCAGCCGACCAGGTTCGTGTTGTTGATCGGCGGGGTCTCGATCGCGCCCTGCTTGTCGACGCCCACGGAGACGATGGGGGCGTTGATGCCGAGCCGCTTGATGATCAGCCGGATGGGGTTGGACGGCAGCATCGGCGGCGCGGGCACGACAGCGGGCAGCGGCGGCGGGACCGTGGGAGCGGCCTGGAACAACGCCTGCTGGGGCGGCCCGGTGGGCTTCCCGTCGGGCTGTGCGGCCAGCGACAGCTCATCCCGCCCGCCCAGGCCGTACTCCTCGGGGGAGGCGACCATGAACAGCATCCCTGCCACGACGGTCACGACACCTGCGACCGCGGCGAGGATGAGGACCGACCGCAGCATGCGGCTGCCCTGGTCGGAGGGGTACTGTCCGGTCATCGCTGGGCTGTACGGCGGCGCAGGAACAACCCGCCGGCGCCGGCGGCCATGATCAGCAGCGAGCCCACGAGGATGAACGTCCGGCCGTCAGGACCCATGTCCCCACCTCCACCGGTCTCCGCCCCCGCCTTGGGCGTCTTGGTCACTTTGCCGCTGGGCTTGGGCTGAACGGGCGTCTTCGTCACGACCACGGTACGCGTGGTGGTGGGCTTGGGCGTGGTGGGCGTGACGGTGGGGGTGGAGGTGGAGTTGGCGGCGCTCACGGTGAAGGTATAGGTCTTGAGCTCGCTGGCGTTGTCGACTTCGCACTTGATCGCCGGAGTGGTGCCCGTGCTTGCGGTCGAGCCGAAATTGATGGTGCCCGGCTTCACCGTCACCGTTCCAGCGGCGGACGCGGTGGCCTTCATCGACACTGATGTGGTGGGCAGCGGGATGATCTGCCCTGCGGTGATCGTGCCCGTCGCGCCTTCACCCGTCGCCGAGGTGAGGCCGGTGATCCCGGTGAGGGTTGCGTACGGGAAGATCTTCGCGGCCAGGGTTCCGGTGGAGGGGGCCTTGAGTTCCTCACCCGCCACGTAGGTGCCCGTCCAGCCGATGGAGAACGCCTCACCGACCTTTGCGCTGGTGGGCATGGTCAGCGTGGTGTTGATCGTGACGTATTGCTGGGTCGCGGTATCCGAGCCGGTGACGCACACATACTCGACCGCGGTCACCGTCCCCGTGCCACCGCCCGTGCCGATGGTGACGTCCACGGTCTCGGTGGAGGTCGTCGTGCACGTGGTCACCAGCGACGGGTTACTCAGCAGGCCCAGCTTCAGCTCACCTGGCTTCAGCGTCACCTTGCCCGTCTGCCCCGTCGTTACCGCCACCTTGTACTTCGCGTCACCCGCAGGCGCCGAGGTGGCCTGAGCCGCGACTGCCGCACCGGTCTTCACGCCCGTGTCCGAGACAGTCCCGCCCGTCACCGTCAGCGTCCCGGTCACCTGGACAGAAGTCGCAGCTGTCGGGATGGAGGTCTGCGCGATGGTCAGCGTCGGGATATTGAACGTTGCGTCGAAGGTGCTGCCTGACGTCGACGGAGTCGTGTCGGGCGCGGTGATACCCACCGAGATCGAGGTGTTCGTGAACGGCCCGCCGGAACACGTGTAGGCGAACTGCTTCGTAGCCGCGTGGGCGGGGGAAGTGGTCAGGGTGGCGCCGACGAAGAGGACAAGCGTGCTTGCGATGCCCAAGGCCGAGCTCTTCTTGGCGAGGCGTTGGCGCCACACCTTGGACGTCAGCACTGTCTATCTCCGTTTCAGCGCAGGTGACCAGTTCAACAGGCGACCAGACTTCCAGCCGTTGGTCTCAGTTAGGTTGCGATCATACGAACTGACCCTGAGAATCGCCTGCAAACCGCAAAAACTGTCACAAATTTCCCTGACCTAACCTCTCACACCTTCTTCTTCGACAGCGTCGCGTACACCACGATGTTGTCCGAGTACGAGTGGTCCGCCTTGTTGTAGACCCCACCACACGTGATCAGCCGCAACTGCGCGTCCGACGTGTTCCCATACACCCGGGACGTCGGGAACGCCGACTTGCTGACCTGCTCGATCCCGCTCACCGTGAATCGGGTGATCTTGCCGTCCGACCGGTAGACGTAGATCTTGTCGCCCTTGGAAAGCTCCGACAGCCGGTTGAATACGGCCGCGCCCTTACGCGTGTTCACGTGACCGTTGATCACCGCGGGACCGACCTCGCCGGGAACGGGGCTGAAGCGGTACCACCCGGTCAGGTTCGGCTTGGTCAGTGGCGGTGTGCCGAGCACGCCCTGCAGGTCGACGGAGACCGACCCGATGGGCGCGTTGACCTTGATGTCCGGGATCCGGATCCGCGTCGGCCGCGCCTTCGCGTCCTTCGCGGGCGGGATCGCCGGGATCACCGACTCGGCGGCCGGCGGCGGAGGCGCGTCCAGCACGGCGGGCGTCAGCGGCACACCCTGCCCACCAGGCCCGACGGTCGGCGGCAGGACGAACGCGCCGGCGGCGTTCTTGGCGTCCAGGACGACGCCCGGACGCGGCTCGCCTGCGGCGACCGTACCGCTCGACCCGTCGTCCACCTGCGGCGCCAGCGACAGCAGCCCCACCATGACCGCGCCGACCCCGGCCAGCGATCCGGCGATCAGCAGTCCGGGCAGCGCCCTGTTCAGCAGCGTCTTCTGCTCGCTCATGCGTCCGCCCCTCCGGCGTGCTGTGCCCTGCGTCGTCGTAGCAGCAACCCGCCACCGGCGGCGCTGCCGACGAGCAGCAGCGAGCCTCCGGCCATCAGCGCGTACGGCTCACGCCCGGGCTCGGGCGCCTCCCCGGTGTCGACGCCGCCCTTGGGCGTCTTGGCGACCTGCGCCTTGACGTACCGGGTGGCGGTGGGCCCGGCCGAGGTCGCGGTGGTCACGGGTACGGCGGTGCTGGGCGTGCCCTTGATGACCACGCTCACGTGCCGCGGATCGGTGCCCGGGGTGACCTGGCTGTGCGGCGGGGTGGTCGAGGTGCTGGTGGAGGTGGCCGTCGACGTCGCGGTCGAGGTCGAGGTCGCCGTGGTGGTCGTCGTCGGCGTGGCCGTGGGGGTGGTGCCCGGCTTCGGCTTGACGGTGACCTCGATGGAGACCGGGCCACCTTCCATCTGGCACTTGGCGCTGTGGTAGCCGGTGGGGACCTTGTTGGTGTTGGTGACCACGTTGAAGGCGTCGAGCCACATGGGCTTCGTCGAGGTGTTCTGCACCTTGATCGTGTGCTGGCCGTACTCCAGCTCGGGCGACTTCCACAGGGTGAAGCCGCCGTCGAGGTCGTCGTTCACGACCTGCCCGTCGTCGTTGCGTGACGGGTCGACGGTCGCGCGCTTGGTGCCGTCGATGTAGACGTCGACGGGGCCGGCGTCCTTGTCGTGCGGGCCGATGTACTCGATGCCCGTGCCGACGAAGGTCATCGACGCGCTCGCGTTCAGCGCCGAGGTCTCGTGGAGGTCGTTGTGGACGTGGTGCTCGGAGGCGGGCCGGTCGTCGAGCGAGGTCCACGCGCCGTTGTAGGCGACCTGGAGGTCGATGGGGTTGTCGGTCTCGTTGCCGTCGTTCGCCGCGACAGTTCCGTCCGGCGGGGTGAAGTCGACCTCGATGTCCTTCGGGGTGATCCTGATCGTGCCGACCTTGTCCATCAGGCCGGGGTCGGTCAGCGCGGTGGGCAGCGTGAGGTTGCTGTCCGGGCGCAGCTTCGTGGTCTGCGCCGCGAACCCCTTGGGCTGCAGGATGCCCTGCCAGCTGCTGACCATCTGCACGTTGCCGACCATGTGGACCTGGGCGTTGGCGCCGAAGTAGTTGGGCGACTGGAGCCGGCCGGAGTCGGCGTAGGCGAGCTTCCAGGTGAAGTTCAGCGGGTCGCCGACGAAGAGGTCGGTGGCGAAGTTCAGCCGCGTGGTCAGCTTGACCGGGCCGTGCCGGACGATGCTGTCCGGGCCGCTGGCCGTACAGATGTAGTTGACGACCAGGTCAGCCGGGGCCGCCGAGGCCGGTGTATGCGAAAGGGCCGTCAGTCCGACCGCCGACGCCAGACCGACGGTGGAGACGATCACCACCTTGCGCCATCGACTCACGGCACTCTCCGATCACACAGTAAACCGGAGGTAGATCCTAGAGTCGAAACAGCCGCAACAGTGGGGAAAAAGCGCCACTTGCGTCACTTGTGATGAACCCGTGTCGTTCCGCGAAAGCGGGTACACCGATCAGTAACAGAATCGTATTCTGTTGAGCAGCAACCCCATCATGGAGGCAACAGATGCAGCGAGACCTCTTCGAAGAAGAGCACCTGCTCTTCCGGGACACCGTGCGCGAGTTCATGGCCCGCGAGGTCGCCCCGCACCACGACCAGTGGGAGAAGGACGGCATCGTCCCCCGCGAGGTGTGGAAGAAGGCCGGCGAGGTCGGGATGTTCGGTTTCTCCGTCCCCGAGGAGTACGGCGGCGCGGGCATCAGCGACTTCCGCTACAACGCCGTCATCACCGAGGAGATCATCAGGACCGGCGCGAGCGGGCTCGGCTGGGGGCTGCACAACGACGTCTGCGCGCCGTACATGGTGGACCTGACCAACGACGAGCAGAAGCAGCGCTGGCTGCCCGGGTTCGTCACCGGCGAGCTGATCACGGCGATCGCGATGACCGAGCCGGGAGCGGGCAGCGACCTGCAGGGGATCAAGACGACGGCCATCAGGGACGGCGACCACTACGTCGTCAACGGGCAGAAGACGTTCATCACCAACGGCATCAACTCCGACCTCGTCGTCGTGGTGGCCAAGACCGACCCTGAGGCCGGGGCGCGGGGCACGACGCTGCTGGTGGTCGAGCGCGGCATGGACGGGTTCCAGCGCGGGCGCAACCTGGAGAAGATCGGGCTCAAGGCGCAGGACACGGCCGAGCTGTTCTTCGACAACGTGCGCGTCCCGGTGGCCAACCGGCTGGGGGCGAACGAGGGCGAGGGGTTCATCCAGCTGATGAACAACCTGCCGCAGGAGCGGTTGTCCATCGCGGTGGTGGCGGTGGCAGCGGCGGAAGCCGTCCTGGACATGACGATCGAGTACTGCAAGACCCGACAGGCTTTCGGCCGCAATATCGGGAAATTTCAGAACACGAGGTTCGTGCTCGCCGAGCTCGCCACCGAGGTCGAGATCGCCCGTCACTACGTCGACAAGTGCGTCGTCGCCCTCAACGCCAAACAGCTCACCGTCGTGGACGCCGCCAAGGCCAAGTGGTGGACCACCGAGCTCCAGACCAAGGTCATCGACCGCTGCCTCCAGCTCCACGGCGGCTACGGCTACATGATGGAGTACCCGGTCGCCAAGGCGTGGCTGGACAGCCGCGTCCAGACCATTTACGGCGGTACGACCGAGATCATGAAGGAGATCATCGGCCGCTCCTTCGACTTCTGAGCAATACTGGACAACATGGACAGCGGCCTGATCCTCCTGGTTTTCCTGGCGTTGCTGTTCGCCTGGGGACTCAACCGCGTGCGCCGGGCACTCAGGCTCAGCCCGGTCGGCTACGTCGGCATCGTGATCGTCTTCGTGCTGGTCATGCTGCTCATCTGGGGGCAGACACTTCGGTGAGCTTCGGCCACCCCGTCGAGGTGGCCTTGCCGTCCGGATGCAGCTCCAGCACAGGGATGCGCTTGTCGATCGGGTTGCCGTCGGCGTTGATGTTGATGTGCCCGCTGGCGCCGTCGAAGTCGGCGGTCCCGCTGCGCAGCATGGCTGCGACCTCGGCGGGTCCGGGCAGTCCCAGTTGACCCGCATATTTGTCGACCGCCCTGATCGCTGTGAGAAGCGCGTCGTGATGCATGATCGCCTGACCGTCGTCCAGCCGTTCGCGCGGGAAGAGACGCAGGAAGCCGTTCTGGTCGACATCACCGAACCGGTCCTTGAACGCCTTCACCGTGGCCGCCTGGTCCGCCGGGTGAGCGAGGGCGGTGTAGTAGAGCTGGATGCGACCGCCGCCGTCCTGCCATAAAGCGCTCGGCGACGCGCGGTTCAGCTCGCTGGCGTCGTCGCCGGTGATGACCGCGATCCCCCGCGCGACGCACCTGCTGAACCTGGCCAGCCCGCTGAGCAGCTCGGGCAGGTTGTCCCCGCGCCCGGTGTAGTAGACCGTCCTGGCGTCGGAGTTGCAGATCGACTCGGCCACGTTGCTGAGTACGGTGCCCGGATTCTTCGCCGCCGAGTCGAACGACAGCACGGTCACCGGGGCCAGCGCGCCGGTGAACGCCTCGGTGAGCGTCCTGGTGTAGCTGTCGTCGGCGTTGCTGTCCTTGACCACCACGCTCGGCAGCGGCCCGAGCCGCTCCCTGGCGAACCGCAGCGCCGCGGCCGCCTCCTCGCTGTTGAGCGGCGCGATCCTGACCAGGCCGGGCTTGCGCTGCAGGTCGTCGGAGGTGATCACCGCGCCGACCATGGCGAAGGAGTCCGTCCCGAGCTGGTCGATGGCGCTCGCTGTCGCGGCCGTGCTGGCGCCCATCCCGGCCGCGGCCACGATGTGCTCGCCCTGCTGCCGGTCCCTGATCGCCGCCACGGTGGCGTCCACGTCGGCCGGTCCCGTGCTCCCCACCAGCAACCTGACGTACGGCGGAGCCGCCCTGTCCTTGTTGCGCCACACCTGCGCCACGTGGGACCCCTCCAGCGCATGCCGTAAGGTCTCGCGGCTCATCGCGATCTCCGGCTGCGTGCCGGTCATGGGCAGCAGCACGACGATGGTCACGTAGTCGTCGGGGTGGTCGCGCAGGACCCGCTCGTTCTCCTTCCTGATGCGCTCCATCACCGGGTCGAGGTCGGCGCCGAACACGCCGGACGCGTCGGTGAGGGCCGGCGGCCTGGTCGCCGTGTAGAACACCGCGCCGCCCACGACCAGGACGAAGGCCGTCAGGACGCTCAGGACGATCCGCCACCGGCGCCGACGACGCTGACGTTCCGGATAAATCGGCCTATCGACGGGCATATCGCTTGGCCTCTTCCTTGAAGATCGACCGTTCGCTCCTGGCGTGCCTGGACAGCTCCCTGAGCCCGTCGGCGAGGTCGTCCGAGCGCACCCTCGACGGATCGAGCAGCGGATCGCACCAGAACCACCGGTCCACGGTCAGCGCCCTGATCGTGGCCAGCCGGTCGCCCCGCACCCCGACCAGCGCCTCGTGCAGCCGGTCCGGCCGCTGGTCGAGCGGCAACCGGTTGGGCGCCGAGGTCACCCGGTCGAACAGGTCGAGCCAGCCGCGCGAGTCGAGCACGTCGAACTGCTCGTCCAGGAATCCGGCCACTTCGTCCAGGTGCCCGGCCTCGTCGGGCACGACCACGCGGGCCAGCCGGTGGTAGGCGACCGCCCCGGGGTCGCGGGAAAGGTAGGAATACTGCAGCCGCTCGTGCACCTCGTCCCAGCGGCACTCCCCCGCCAGCCGCCAGAGCAGGAGCCTGCGCAGCCACGGGTGCAGCGCGTCGCCCACCAGCCACAGCTGCTCGGCCAGCTCCCCGCGCAGGTCGTCGGCCCTGGCCCTGGACATCTGCGGCGAGTCCTCGGCGTCCGTGACGCTCATGGAGGCCGACCACTCGACGAGCTGGTGCAGGTGCGGCAGCCCCTCGGGCAACTGGCCGTCCATGATCCCGCTGCGCAGGACGGCCAGCCGGAACTCCTGGTCGTTCATCGCCTCCCGCGTCGCCGCAGTGAGCAGCGCGGTCGGCCGGGGCAGCCCGCCGGTCATCCGGTGCACGGCAGCGCCGTACGGCCCGCCGTCGTCCTCGGGCGCCAGCACGGGCATGGCCACCGGGTAGCACCACGGCTCCTCGCTCTTCTCCCGTACGGCGAGCCAGCCGGCGTGGCTCGCCCGGTCGAGCGTCGTGACGGGCGGGCTGCGCCACGTCCGCGAGGTGGCCACCACCAGGAGCGGGTCCGGCCCGGACTTGGCCGCCGTGAGCGCTCCCACGAGCGCCTGGCCGGCCGGGGTGTCCACGTCGTCGAGCAGGAGCAGGCAGTTGCAGGCGAAGCGCCGGTCCGACCACTTGTCCGCCAGGTCGGCCAGCAGCGCCGAGCAGAGGATCTTCTCGACGCGTTCGCGGTGCCCGAGCTGGTAGCGCGTCAGGTCCATGATGTTGCGCGTCGGGATCCTGTCCTCCAGCCAGCCGCGCCCCTTGCCGGTCAGCAGCGCGGTGACGCTGCCGCTCCCGGCCAGTTGCTCGGCGGCCGACAGCGCGAACGAGGCCCAGGGGCCAACTTCGGGGACGGGCGCGAGAAGTTCGCGGAGTTTGGCCAGTCGCGCGGGAAGAATGCTTTTCCCTTTGACGAAATTGTCGAGTTGTTTCTCGAGTTCGCCGTCCGAGGGTTCTGCCGGGTCGAGTGCGAGCACGAGGAGCGCGAATACCACGCGCGGGGTCCTGACACGCCGAAATCTCATCAGGTCATGCGCAATGCGCTCAACCATCCGGACAACCGTGAGGTTCGGGTCGTCATGGAGGTCGAGGCGCGCCATGGGAGCGGCCGACTTCTTCTTGGTGACCGCGCTCATCACCCGGCCGAGCAGGCCGGGGTTGTCCTGCATGTCGGCGCCGAGCCGGTCGAGCAGCTCGGTCTTTCCCGTGCCCTGCTGACCCAGCAGGACCACGATCGGCAGTTCCTCGAGAATGAGACATTCCCGAAGAACGCGATACCAGGGACTATTTGTCGGAGCTCGCATTCCAGACCTACCGCGGGGGATGGTTAGTCAACCTTCGACCACTCTAATTCACGGTAAGTCAGAAAGAATGCTAAAAGGGCGTCATCTAGGAGACAGTGGCATCAAGGAGAACCTTCGCCACCAGTTCGGGATCGTCGCTCATCGGCACGTGCCCGCAGCCACGCAGCAGCTTCACCCGCCGCCCCGACCATTTCGCCGCGCGTACGGCCTGGCGGCGCAGCAGCAGGCGGTCGTGCTCGCCCCACGCGATCGTGATCGGCGCCTTCGGCGGCGCCGGCGGCATGACGCTGCCGAACGACTCCAGCGTTTCGTCGAACCCGGACGACATCGCCAGCGCCTGCGACCCGGCCAGCAGGGCCGTCGGCGACAGCCGCGACGGGTGCGCGACCAGCAGCCCGCACGACAACGCGTGCAGCACCGGGTTCTGCGCCATCAGCTCGGCCTGCGCCGGCGACATCGACTGGGCCGTGGCGCGCAGCGAACGCAGCACCGACTGCGCCCACACCAGCTCCGACCGCGACCAGAACCCGGCCGGGGACAGGGCGGTAGCCGTACGGACAACCCCTCGGGAAGCCAGCTCGAGAGCCAGGTAGCCACCGAGGGAGTTGCCCGCCACGTGCGGATCGCGCACTCCGAGCATCGCGCAGAACGACTCGACCGCGTCGGCCAGCGACTCGGCCGTGTACGGCACGCCGTCAGGCAACCCCGGCGACACCCCGAACCCCGGCAGGTCGATCGCGATCACGTCGTGCGCGGCCGCCAGGCGGTCCATCACCGGCAGCCACGCCTGCCAGTGATGGCCGATGCCGTGAATGAGGATCAGCGGTGTGCCCGCGCCGCGACGCTCGAAGGCCAGCTCCATGGGGATGAGTGAACCACTCACCTGCCGCGCGTGGGAATCTCGAACCAGACCGCTTTGCCTTCCCTGGTCGGACGCGAGCCCCAGCGCTTGGCCAACTGGTCGACGAGGTAAAGCCCGCGGCCGCCCTCGTCGTTCTCGCCCGCGCTCCTTATGCGCGGCAGCCGGAGGTCCTGGTCGAACACCTCGACCCAGACGGACTCGTCGCCCCTCCTGATCCGCAGGGTGAACTCCTTGTCCCCGGCGATGTCGTCCTCGAAGCCCGGAACGTCCCAGGACTCCTCGAACGGCAGCGGCGGCCCTTCGACGACCAGCTCCCTGCGCGGGATGCTGGCGCTCGCGGCGTGCAGCACCACGTTGGTGACGACCTCGGAGACCAGCAGGCAGGCCAGCTCGGCGCGCTCCTCGGGCACGTTCCAGCCGGTGAAGGCCTCCGCGGCCATGCGCCGCGCCTCCCCCACCATGATCGGCTGGGCCGGGAACGTGCGTTCCTCCACGTCGAGGTCGTGGTCGGTGCTGCGCACCACCAGGATGGCCATGTCGTCGTCGATCTCGCCGGGCACCGCGACGGTCGCCGCGTCGGCGATGCGCTCGACAGGCGCGTCGGCGATCTTCGCGAGCTTCTCGCACAGGACGCCGAGGGTCTCCTCGTCGCTCGGCATGAGCCCGCCTGACTCGCGGGTGGGGCGCCGGTCGACCAGGCCGTCGGTGTAGAGGAGCAGAGCGGCGCCCGGTGGGAGCGTGCGCGTTTCCTCCTTGTAGACCAGGTCGGCGTGCATGCCCTTGGCGCGCACCCCGAGCGGCTGGCCGACCTCCTCTATGTCGAGTTCCGTACACTGCCCGTCGACCAGCAGCAGCGGCGGCGCGTGGCCCGCGTTGGCGAAGGAGAGCTGCCGCGACCAGGCGTCGTAGACGAGGTACTGGCAGGTCACGATGGGCGGGACGCTGATCTCCTCGCCCGTCTCGTCCTGCTCGGGGGTGGCGATGATGCGCGTCCACTCGTCGAGCCTGGCCAGGATGTCGGCCGGTGGCTTGTCGTCCTGGGCGAAGGCGCGCAGCGCGGCGCGGAGCTGGCCCATGATGGCCGCCGCCTTGGCGCCGCGTCCCTCGACGTCGCCGATGACGATGCCGACCCGCCCTGCCGACAGCGGGATCACGTCGTACCAGTCGCCGCCGACCTGGGTCTGGATGCCCTGCCCGTGACTCGCCAGAGGCGCGGCCGGGTAGTAGCGGACCGCGATGTCGAGCCCGTCGAGCTGCGGCAGCGCGCGCGGCAGCAGGTGCTTCTGGAACGACTCCGCCGTGTGCCGCTCCTCCTCGAACAGCAGCGCGTTGTCCACAGCCAGCGCGACGCGGGTGGAGATCGCTCCCACGAAGTCGCGGTCGAAGGCGTCGTAGTGCGGATTGCGGCGGTCGGTGAGGTTGGACAGCCCGAGGTACATGAGCCCGAGCGTCTCTCCGCGCACGCACAGCGGCGCCACGATCGCGGAGGTCATGCCGATCTCGCCGCAGAGCCTGGCGCTGCCCTCGTGCGGGTTGGGGAAGCTGTTGGCGGCGAAGTCCTCCACCAGGATCGTCTCCTGGCGGCGCATCGCGGTCTCCGCGTAGTGACCGGCCGGGTAGCGGATCTCGGCGCCGATCGGCTTCCAGGTGCCGGGCGGCGGCGTCCAGCCCTGCACGTGCTGGGAGACCCGCCGGTAGAGCCGGTCGCCCTCCATGAGCTCGATGAAGCAGTGGTCGGCGAACTGCGGCACGAGCATCTCGGCGACGCGCTTGAGCGTTTCCTCGACGTACAGCGAGCCGGCGAGGCGCTCACCGATGCGCTCGAGCAGGCCGAAGCGGTCCTTCTCCCGCTCGTTGCTGCGCATGGCCTCGCGGGCCGTGATGACGATGCCCGTCACCGATCCGGACGAATGACGCAGAGGTACGGCTTGCGCACGGACGTAGATCATCGTGCCGTCGCCGCGCTTGACGTCGAAGGTGCCCTCCCAGACACCGCCCTTGAGCACGTGTTTGGCCAGCTCGACGGCCAGCGGATGGTCCTTCTCCATGATGCCGAGGGAGAGGACGGAGGCGTCACGCGACGCCGGCTTTCCCGGACGGCCGAACAGCTTCTCCGCGAAGGGGTTCCAGTAGAGCAGGTTGCTGAATCGGTCCGTCACGACGATGGCCATCTCGGCGTGATCGAGAACTGCGGCCGCCGACAGGTGGTCGGCGGAATCCTGGGAAACATCCCCCCATCGCTTCATAGGGAGACCACTCCTCGGGGAGAGATGCGCGAAAAGCGAACCACGGGCGCTCCTGCAACAGTCTTGACCGGAGGGGAGTGGAGGGTCTCCCGTGTGGGATTCAACCAAGCAGAAGCGCGGCGGTCATCGCCTGGAGACGAAAACGTGCGCGGCGACCTCACGCGGAAGCTCCGCGGGAGAATTCTTCGCCTCGTCGTCACCTGTCACCCGCACACCGTCGTCGCTCGCCGCGAGCGTCACCTCGCGTCCGGGTTGTATCCCAACTTGCTTGAGTTTAAGCATCACAGCGGGATCGCTTTGCACTTGTTCGCTAATTCGCCGGACGACAACGGGTATATCTCTGGGTCCCGCGACGTCCGACATGGACGGCAAAGGCTTGTCGTCGTCAACCGCGCCTGACGCGCCGAGCTCGGCGAGGCCCGGGATCGGGTTGCCGTGCGGGTCGTGCGTCGGGTTGTCGAGGAGCGTCACCAGGCGGGTTTCCACCGACTCCGACATGACGTGTTCCCACCGGCAGGCCTCGATGTGCACCTCCTCCCACGGCAGGCCGATCACCTGCGTGAGCAGGCACTCCGCGAGGCGGTGCTTGCGCATGACCCTGGTGGCCAGGGTGCGGCCCAGGTCCGTCATGGAAAGGTGCCTGTCGCCCTCCACCCTGACGAGGCCGTCACGTTCCATACGTGCGACGGTCTGGCTCACGGTCGGTCCACTCTGCTGGAGCCGCTCCGCGATGCGGGCGCGCAGGGGAACGATCCCCTCTTCCTCGAGCTCGTAGATCGTCCGGAGGTACATCTCCGTCGTGTCGATGAGGCCGTGTGCGGTCAAGGCGCCTCCCATCTGAATGCAGGGGTTTCACTAGAACCCTATGGCAAAGGTTCGCAACACCGGAGCCACTCAGTTCCTTCCCTGCGGCTCTGGCCGGTAGTTCCTGAATGCCGGGACGGCCAGCCCCACCAGGAGTACGGCCAGCGCACACGCCAACCCGCCGCCCACCCACGCCCCGGTGAGCCCGAACGCCGTCGCCGTCGCCCCGGCGCGCAGGTCCCCCAGCCTGGGCCCACCCGCGACGACGACCATGAACACGCCCTGCATGCGGCCGCGCATCTCGTCGGGCGCGTGGAGCTGCAGGATCGACTGCCGCCACACCGAGGAGATCACGTCGGCGGCCCCGCCCACGGCCATGAACGCCACGACGAGCCACAGCGCCTGCGACAGCCCGGCCGCGGCCACGGCCAGCCCCCAGACGGCGATGGTGAAGACCAGCGCGAGCCCCTGCTTCCTCACCCTGGTCACCCAGCCGGAGAACAGCGCGCCCAGGACGGATCCGATCGCCATCCCCGAGTTCAGCCAGCCGAGAGCGATCTCCGAGCCGCCGAACCGCACGTCGGCCAGCTCGGGGTACAGCGCGCGTGGCAGCGCGAAGACCATGGCGATGATGTCGACGACGAACGACATCAGCAGCACCTTGCTGGTGGCGATGTAGCGCAGCCCCTCCCACACCGCACGCGCGCCGGGCCTGGTCACCAGGCCTACCGGCGGCAGCGAGGGCAGGCGCCAGGCCGCGTAGAGACTGGCGGCGAAGAGCAGCGCGTCGAGGGCGTAGGCGGCGGTGAAGCCGCTGTATGCCAGCACCACGCCGCCGACCATGGGACCGCCGACGGCGCCGATGCTGTAGACGAGGGAGTTGAGCGCGTTCGCCGAGGGCACCAGTTCTGGCCCGACCAGCCTCGGGATGAGCGCGCCCCTGGTCGACGAGGTGACCGCGAAGCCCCCGCCGCTCACGGCGACGGCGAGGAGGACGATGGCGACGTTGTTCAGCCCGAGCAGCGCCTGGAGGAACAGCAGGACAGTGCCCAGCCAGGCCACCACCGAGCCGACCATCAGCAGCTTGCGCCGGTCGACCGCGTCGGCGACCGCCCCTCCCCACAGGCCGAAGACCACCAGGGGAATCAGGTTGGCCAGGCCCAGCATGCCCACCCAGAAGGAGGAGTGGGTCAGGTCCCAGACCTGCTTGCTCACGGCGACGACGGTGACGGCCAGGCCGACGTGAGAGACGGCCTGGCCGAACCAGAGTCTGCGGTAGGCGGGGATTCCCAGCGGTCGGGTGTCTACAAGATGCCGCCTCACAAAATCCCCGATTGCCACACAAAGCACCCTAGGGTGCGAGGCGTTCCAGGACCCATCCGGGGTGAACGCGCCGGTAACGCAGGCGGTCGTGCATCCGATCCGTCTGCCCCTGCCAGAACTCCACCTCCGACGGGACGACGCGGAAACCGCCCCAGAAGTCTGGAACCGGCGGATTCTCCGGCCATCGGGCGGCCAGCTCGGCATAACGCTCGTCCAGCTGCTCGCGCGAACGGACCACGGCGGACTGGCGCGAGGCCCAGGCGCCGATGCGGGAGCCGTACGGGCGGGAGTTGAAGTATTCGGCGGAGTCGTCGTGCGACAGCCGTACGACAGCGCCTTCTATCCGCACCTGGCGGCGTATGGGGTGCCAGGGGAACAGCAGCGAGGCCCTGGCGTTCTCCGACAGGTCGCGGCCTTTGCGCGACTCGTAGTTGGTGAAGAAGACGAACCCGCGCTCGTCGAAGCCCTTGAGCAGGACCGTGCGGGCACTGGGACGGCCGCCGGCCGAGGCGGTGGCGATGACCATGGCGTTCGGCTCGGGCAGGCCGGCTTCTACGGCCTCCTCGAACCAGAGCGTGAACTGGGAGATGGGGTCGGCGGCGACGGTGGTTTCGAGCAAGGGCTCGCCTTCGTACGAACGACGCAGCCCAGGGAGCGATGTGGCATCCACAAGAGGGTATTCTTGCGCGCTCGCCCACCGGTCCGGACCAGCGGCGATGGCGTTTCGGCGTGCCCGGAGGCAGAGCATCCGCCGGGAGGGGGTTAAATTGACCCGCCGGTATCTCGACATCAACATACGCGGAAGAGCTACGACGCCCGGCCGCGACCAGAGAGCAGCATTGCCCACAAGGCAAGAAAGGGAGGCGGCCGAGAATGTCCGACTTCAAACCCGGCCTCGAAGGCGTAGTAGCCTTCGAGACCGAGATCGCGGAACCGGACAAAGAGGGGGGCGCCCTCAGGTATCGGGGCGTCGACATCGAGGAGCTGGTCGGCCGCGTCCCGTTCGGGGCGGTTTGGGGCCTGCTGGTCGACAACACGTTCAGGCCGGGGCTTCCCCCCGCTGAGCCGTACCCCATCCCTGTCCACTCCGGGGACATCCGCGTAGACGTGCAGAGCGCGCTGGCCATGCTGGCTCCGGCCTACGGCTTCAAGCCCCTGCTCGACATCAGTGACGAGGAGGCCCGCGACCAGCTCGCGCGCGCCTCGGTGATGGCCCTGTCGTTCGTCGCGCAGTCCGCGCGCGGGCTCGGCCTGCCGATGGTGCCGCAGACGAAGGTCGATGAGGCGTCGTCGATCGTCGAACGGTTCATGGTCCGCTGGCGCGGCGAGCCCGACCCGCGCCACGTCAAGGCGATCGACGCCTACTGGACCTCCGCCGCAGAGCACGGCATGAACGCCTCCACGTTCACCGCCCGTGTCATCGCCTCCACCGGCGCCGACGTGGCAGCCGCGCTGTCCGGCGCGGTCGGCGCGATGTCCGGTCCGCTGCACGGCGGCGCTCCGGCGCGCGTGCTGCACATGATCGAGGGCGTCGAGCAGCTGGGCGACGCGAAGAAGTACGTCCAGCGCGAGCTCGACAGCGGGCAGCGCCTGATGGGCTTCGGCCACCGCGTCTACCGTGCCGAGGACCCGCGTGCGCGCGTGCTCCGCCGTACGGCCCGCGAGCTGAACGCGCCTCGGTACGAGGTCGCGGCGGCGCTGGAGCAGGCGGCGCTGGAGGAGCTGCACGCGCGCAAGCCCGACCGCGTGCTCGCCACCAACGTGGAGTACTGGGCGGCTGTGGTCCTCGACTTCGCCGAGGTTCCCTCGCACATGTTCACGTCGATGTTCACCTGTGCCCGTACGGCGGGCTGGGCGGCGCACATCCTGGAGCAGAAGCGCACGGGCAGGCTCGTCCGCCCCAGCGCGAACTACATCGGCCCCGCCTCGCGCCCCCTCAGCGACGTCCCCGGCGCCTCGGACGTCACCGGCACCATCTGAGGCAGCAGCACAGCGCATGGCAGCCCGGGTCCCTCGGACCCGGGCTTCCGTCATTCCAAAAGACCTTCATCCTTAAAGAGACCCTCGCCCCCTGGGGACCCTCATCCCTCACCCCACGAAGTCCCCGCGCCTAAGGGACCCTCACCCAAAGAAGCCCCGTAGAAGGGCGACCTCCAGAGGGGCGGGCCCTCGCCTCCTTGGCGTCCTCACCCGCCCTGGGGTTCTCAAGAGGGTGGTGATCCCCAAGGAACGTGGGGTCTCAAATGGCGGACCCGGGCTCAGTCATTTCCTCGGGCTCAGTACCCTTGGGCAGGTGGCTGACATCGTGATTCCCGCTGACATCAAGCCCGCCGACGGCCGTTTCGGCTGCGGGCCCTCGAAGGTTCGACCCGAGCAGCTGGCGGCGCTCGCCTCCTCCGGCGCCGCGGTCATGGGCACCTCCCACCGGCAGAAGCCCGTCAAGAACCTGGTCGGCCGCGTGCGCTCCGGCCTCGCCGACCTGTTCGACCTCCCCGAGGGCTACGAGGTCGTGCTCGGCAACGGCGGCACCACCGCGTTCTGGGACATCGCCGCCTTCGGCCTGGTCCGCCAGAAGTCGCAGCACCTCAACTTCGGCGAGTTCTCCTCGAAGTTCGGCGCCGTGGTGAAGAAGGCCCCGTGGCTCGGCGACCCGACGATCATCTCGTCCGAGGTCGGCACCCACCCGGTCGCGGTGGACGAGGACGGCGTCGACGTCTACGCGCTCACCCACAACGAGACCTCGACCGGCGTCGCCATGCCGATCTCCCGCGTCGGCGGCGACGACTCGCTGGTCCTGGTCGACGCGACCTCCGGCGCGGGCGGCCTGCCCGTCTCCATCGCCGAGACCGACGTCTACTACTTCGCGCCCCAGAAGAGCTTCGCCTCGGACGGCGGCCTGTGGATCGCCATTATGTCGCCCCGCGCCCTGGCCCGCGTCTCCGAGATCGCGGCATCCGGCCGCTACATCCCCGAGTTCTTCAGCCTGCCCATCGCGGTGGACAACTCCGCCAAGGACCAGACCTACAACACGCCGGCCGTGGCGACGCTGTTCCTGCTGGCCGAGCAGCTCGACTGGATGAACGCCGGCGGCGGCCTGTCCTTCACGACCGGCCGCACGGCCGACTCCGCCTCGCGCCTGTACGGCTGGGCCGAGAAGTCCGCCTACGCCACGCCGTTCGCGGCCCCCGAGTTCCGCTCGCAGGTCGTCGGCACCATCGACTTCGCCGACGAGGTCGACGCGGCCGAGGTGGCGAAGGTGCTGCGCGCCAACGGCATCGTGGACACCGAGCCCTACCGCAAGCTGGGACGCAACCAGCTGCGCATCGCGATGTTCCCGTCGATCGACCCGGCCGACATCTCCGCGCTCACCGAATGCGTCGACTACGTGGTGGAGCGTCTCTAGCCGTCCTGCGGTTCAGCTCGTCGAGCAGGGCGAGGGCGTCTTCAAGCGCCACGCTCTGCGCGAACCTCGCCAGCACCGGCGTCCTGTCGGTGCTGGCTTCGAGCGCTTCGAGCATGAGCTGGGAGACGTGCTCGTCGCGCGTGCGGGCGGCTGAGTAGCGGAAGGCGTTCCTGTACGGCTTGCGCGTGAGCAGGCCCTTCTTCAGCAGGCGCTCAGCGACCGTCTGGACGGTGGTGTAGGCGAGGGCCTTGTCCAGGTGCCCGTTGAGCTCCACGAGGAGCTCACGGACGAGCAGGGGGCCTTTGGCGTCCCATAACACGTCCATGATCGCGCGTTCCAGGGAGCCTAGATTGCCCATGTAAACATTCTTGCCTATAAGCCCCAGGGCGTCCAAGGCCGGCGACGGTCCGTAAAGTGGTGCACGGACGATCACTGGGACAGGAGTTACACGCGTGAGCACGACCTCGGGGGCGAGGCCGAAGGGCCTTGGGTATCTAATTTTCGCGAGCCGCTGGCTGCAGGTGCCGCTCTATCTAGGGCTCATCGTCGCTCAGGGCGTCTATGTGTGGCAGTTCATGGTCGAGCTGTGGCACCTCGTGGAGTCGTTGATCGCCGGTGGTGGGCCGTCGACGGAAGTCACCGTCATGCTGGGTGTCCTCGGCCTCATCGACGTGGTGATGATCTCCAACCTGCTCATCATGGTCATTGTTGGCGGCTACGAGACCTTCGTGTCGAGGATCAACCTCAACGACCATCCTGACGAGCCCGAGTGGCTGTCGCACGTCAACGCCAACGTGCTGAAGGTGAAGCTGGCGACCGCGATCATCGGTATCTCTTCGGTCCACCTGCTGCAGACCTTCATCAGAGCTTCAAGCGTGCCGAACGACAAGATGATGTGGCAGACGATCATCCACCTGGCGTTCGTCGTCTCCGCGATCGGCCTCGCGTGGATCGACCGGTTGCTGTCACACTCCCCCGCCGAGCGCACGACCGTCCACTGACGTCACGCGCTTACGGCGGAGCACCCACGCGGCCACCACCCCGCCCACGAGCCCGAACAGGTGCCCCTGCCAGGAGATCCCCTCCTGGTTGGGCAGCAGCCCCCACAGCAGCGAGTAGTACGCCACCGCGACCCCGATCCCGATGACGAGGTCCAGGACGCGCCGGTCGAAGATCCCGCGCGCCATGACGTACCCGAAGTAGCCGAACACCAGCCCGCTGGCCCCCAGCACCGTCACGCCTGGCGTCGTCGTCAGCCAGGCGCCTACGCCGCCGACCACGATGATGATCAGGCTCGCCCACAGGAACCGCCCGATCCCCCGCACGGCCGCCAGGAACCCCAGGATGATCAGCGGAACCGAGTTGGCCATCAGGTGCGCGAACCCGACGTGGAGGAACGGCGCGAAGAAGATGCCGATCAGCCCCTCGGGGTCCCACGCTCTGATCCCGAACTGGTCGAGCGCGCCGCCGAGCACGAAGTCGACGATCTCCAGCACCCACATGACGGCCAGGAGGCCGAGGATGACGAGTCCCGCGCCGATGGCGCCGGAGGCGAGGGCACGCCAGCCGGTCGGTTCCGGCCTGTGGTCGCTCATGGGCTTCTCCCGGTGGACGGCTCCCCTTTACGTTACGCAGAAACGGTTACGCTCGCGCTAAAGTGCCCCCACCGACCTGCGCGCCCCTCGTGAAGGCTCAGAAGTCTTTGGGGTACGCGCCCTTTGTGATCCGCAGCCACACAGCACTGCGCTGGCGAGGAGACCTCACGCGGTCGGGCCGCAAACCCATGGACCGCAAGCCCCGTGTGCCGTGCGGGCCGTAAAAGCCCGTGGACCGTGAGGGCCGAGCGGGCCGAAAGGACCCCGTGACCGGGTGGGTCGCGGGGTCCTGGTGGGGTGGAAAGGCTACTCGCCCTTCCACTGGGGGGCGCGCTTCTCGGCGAAGGCCGCCGCGCCCTCCATCGCGTCCTTCGACCCGAACACCGGGTTGATGATCGCGCCCTGCTTCTTCCACATCTCGTCGATCGTCCAGTCCTGCGACTCGACCACGATTCTCTTGGTCGCCGCCAGCGCCAGCGGCGCGTTGGCGGCAATCTTGCGGGCGAGCTCCAACGCCCCCGCCAATGCCTCCCCAGGCTCGGTGACCCGGTTGACCAGCCCGAGCTCGTAAAGCCGCGCAGCCGGGTAGTGGTCACCGGTCAGGGCGATCTCCATGGCGACGTGGTACGGGATCCTGCGCGGCAGCCGCATGATGCCGCCGGCCCCGGCGACGAGCCCGCGCTTGGGCTCGGGCAGCCCGAACTTCGACTCCGACGACGCCACCACGAGGTCGCACGACAGCGCCAGCTCGAACCCGCCCGCGAGCGCGTAACCCTCGACGGCGGCGATGAGCGGCTTGGCGGGCGGCTTCTCCGCGATGCCGCCGAACCCGCGCCCCTCGATGTGCGGGAAGTCGCCGGTCAGGAACCCCTTGAGGTCCATGCCGGCGCAGAACGTCCCGCCCGCGCCCGTCAGGACGTACGCCGAAATTTCGGGACGCGTCTCCAGCGAGTCGAGCGCCGCCGCGATCCCCCTGGCCACCGCGCCGTTGACCGCGTTGCGCGCCTGGGGCCTGTTGATGGTGATGACGGCGACCGCGCCGTCCTCCTCGACGAGAACTTCGTCAGACACGGGACTCCTCAAAGGACAGATGTCTACGACGTACGAACAGACGACCCTGACCCTCTCTTGAGGGTCAGAGCCCTTTCAGGCAGGTGACGGGCCACCACCCCACGGGCCGTCCTCCCCGGAAGGCAGGCCTCCCATGAGGGGTCACCCTCCCGAGGAGCCTGCAGCTCTCCCGATGGAGACCAAAGGCGGAGGGCCTGGGACAGTGGCCACTCGGAGAGGTCGCCCTCCCCAGGAGAGCCCGGCCCCTCTCATGAGGAGCGTGAGGCAGGGAGTGGCCCCGCCCTGACAGCGACTGCCCAAGGCGGAGCGACCCAGAAGAAGGGTGTTACTTGGGCTGGAAGCGGATGCCGCCGTCGAAGCGGATCGTCTCCGCGTTCATGTAGTCGTTCTCCACCAGCGACCGCACCAGGTGCGCGAACTCCGACGCCTGCCCCATCCGCTTCGGGAACACCACCGGCGCCACCAGCTTCGCCTTGAACTCCGCCGCGTTCTCGTTGAACCCGTAGATCGGCGTGTCGATGATCCCCGGGCAGATCGTGTTGACCCGTACCCCGATCGCCGCCAGGTCACGAGCCGCGGGAACGGTCATCCCCACGATGCCCCCCTTGGAGGCCGAGTAAGCGATCTGCCCCGTCTGCCCCTCAAGGGCAGCCACGGAGGCGGTGTTGATGACCACGCCCCGGTGACCGTCCTCGGAGACCGGGTCGGTCTTGGCGATCGCGGCGGCGGCCAGGCGCATCAGGTTGAAGGTCCCGATCAGGTTGACCTCGATGACCTTCTTGTAGCGCCCCAGGTCGTGCGGCGCGCCGTCGCGGTTGAGCGTGCGCTCGGCCCAGCCGATCCCGGCGCTGTTGACGACCACCCTGAGCGGCTTGCCGGTCGCGACGGCCGCGTCCACGGCCGCCTGCACCTGCTCCTCGTCCGACACGTCCGTCTTGACGAAGACGCCGCCGAGCTCGTCGGCCAGGGCCTTGCCCTTCTCCTCGTTCAGGTCGGCGATGACCACGGTCGCGCCGACCCTGGCCAGCTCGCGAGCCGTGGCCTCGCCGAGGCCGCTCGCACCGCCGGAGACAATCGCTGCTGCACCATTCACGTCCATGGACAGCGAGTCTATGGCGGGAACCGAATGAAGTTCTACTCGGGGTGGGTTAAATCTCACCCACGGCGCTGTCCACATCCGCATAGACCTTGATGCGCCGGTCGAGCCCCGTGGTGCGCAGGATCCTGGCCACCGGGGCCTGCGGCGCGGCGAGCGACACGCAGCCGCCCTCGCCGGTCGCCAGCCGCCACGCCTCGATGAGCACGGACAGCCCGCTGGAGTCCATGAACGACAGCGCCTGCAGGTCGAGCACCAGCCTGGCGCCGTCCTGCTTGATCGCGTCGCGGACCTCGTCGCGGAGGAAAGGTGCGGTGAACAGATCGAGTTCGCCCTCGACCGCCACGATCACGGCATCACCCATGGCATGCCGTGCAAGGCGCAGCTTCATTGTTCGGCCCCTCCTCCGATGAGCCACTGTACTTCGACATCCCCGAATACCGAGCACGCACAATCTACGATCAAGGACATGGAGGTACGGCTGCCGCACGCGAACGTGAGCCCGGTCAAGGCGGTGATGCGCCGGGTCGTGTGGGCGGGCGCGGCGTTGCTGGCGGTGTTTCTCCTGGTAGCGGTGGATCTGGGCGGGTATCGCGACAGCTATGACGGCTCGGTCAACCTGCTCGACGCCCTCTACTACGCCACGGTGACGGTCTCGACGACGGGGTACGGCGACATCACCCCGGTGTCGCCCCTCGCCAGGGCGGTCAACATCTTCGCCGTCACCCCGCTGCGCATCGTCTTCCTCGTCATTCTCGTCGGCACGACGCTCGAGGTGCTGACCCAGCGCACCCGCGACCACATCATGATCGGACGCTGGAGGTCCAGGTTGCACGACCACACGGTGATCGTCGGCTACGGCACCAAGGGCCGGGCGGCCACCCGCACGCTCCTGGAGAACGAGCGGTCCAAGGAGTCCATCGTGATCGTGGACCCGCGCCCCGAGGCGATCGAGGAGGCCAACGCGGACGGCTTCACCGGCGTCGTTGGCGACGCGACCCGCAGCGACGTGCTCCAGCGCGCCGGGCTCCGCACGGCCAAGGAGGTCATCATCGCCACCCAGCGCGACGACACGACCGCCCTGGTCACCCTGACCAGCCGCCAGCTCAACGCCACCGCCACCATCGTGGCCGCGGTCAGGGAGGCGGAGAACGACCCGCTGGTACGGCAGAGCGGCGCGAACGTCGTCATCACCTCCTCCGATGCGGCGGGCCGCATGCTCGGCGTGGCGACGCAGAGCCCGGCGGTCAGCGCCCTCATCGAGGACTTCCTGGTGTACGGCAGCGGCCTCGACCTCTACGAGCGCGACGTGGAGGCCGACGAGGTCGGCAGGGGCGTGCGCGAGTGCGGCGAGGTCGTGGTGGCCGTGGTGCGCGACGGTGAGGTCATGACGTACGCCGATCCCCGGATCACCAGCCTCAGGAGGGGAGACCGGGTGGTCGTGATCCACGTCCCCCAGCCTCAGGTATAGCGAAGCCGTACGGGAGCTCCAGCCTGTGCCTGGACAGCAGCTCAGGGTCGGCGAGAAGCGAGCGGGTCGGGCCGTCGGCCGCGATGACGCCGTCGGAGAGGATCAGCGACCGCTCGCACAGCTCCAGCGCGTAGGGCAGGTCGTGGGTGACCATCAGCACGGTCACGTCGAGCGAGCGCAGGATCTCGGCCAGCTCCCTGCGCGCCGCCGGGTCGAGGTTGGAGGAGGGCTCGTCGAGCACGAGGATCTCCGGCTCCATCACCAGCACGGTCGCGACGGCGACGCGCCTGCGCTGGCCGAACGACAGGTGGTGCGGCGGCCGGTCGGCGAACTCCAGCATGCCGACGCGGTCGAGCGCGTCCTTGACCCGGCGCTCCAGCTCCTCGCCCCTGACGCCGGAGTTGGCCGGGCCGAAGGCGACGTCGTCGCGCACGGTCGGCATGAACAGCTGGTCGTCCGGGTCCTGGAAGACGAGGCCGACGCGCTGCCTGATCTCCTTGAGCGTGTCCTTGCGCACGGGCGTCCCGGCGACGGACACCGTTCCGTGCCCGGCGGTGAGGATGCCGTTGAGGTGCATGACCAGGGTCGTCTTCCCGGCGCCGTTGGGGCCGAGCAACGCGACCCGCTCGCCCCTGCCGATCGACAGGTCCACGCCGAACAGCGCCTGCGTCCCGTCGGGGTAGGCGTAGGCGAGGTCGCTGACCTCGAGAGACTTCACCAGACCACTCCTAGTACGGCCAGCGCCAGGACGGGCAGCGCCCCGGCGGTCGCCCACTGCTTGGCGGACGCCGATATCTCTCCCATTATCGGCATCTGCCCGGAGTAGCCGCGGCTGAGCATCGCCAGATGCACCCGCTCGCCCCGCTCGTAGGAGCGGATGAACAGCGCGCCGGCCGACCGCGCGATGACCGGTGCCTGGCGCAGGTCGCGGGCGACGAAGCCGCGCGACTCCCTGGCCACCCGCATGCGGCGCATCTCGTCCACGATCACGTCCATGTAGCGCAGCATGAACGTGGCGATCTGCACCAGCAGCGCGGGCAGCCGCAGCCGCTGCGCGCCGAGCAGCATGGCCCTGGGCTCGGTCGTCGAGGCCAGCAGGATCGAGGCGATGACGCCCAGGGTGGCCTTGGCCAGGATGTTCCACCCGGCCCAGAGCCCGGCCACGCTGAGCGACACCCCGAGGAACTCCGTGCGCTCCCCCAGCCCGATGAACGGGATCACCAGCGCGAAGACCACGAACGGCAGCTCGATCACCATGCGCCGGAGGATCCCGGCGAGAGGCACCCGGGCCAGGATGGCAACACATCCAAGAATCGCCAGATACGCGCCGAACGCCCAGAACGCCGCGCGAGGCGTGGCCACCACCACGATGGCGAACGCGGCCACCGCCACCAGCTTGCACTGCGGCGGCAGCCGGTGGACGACGGTGTCGCCCGGCTGGAAGAGCCTGTGGTGGTGGCCCGCGCTCACGCCGTCACCCGGCTGTCGCCTTTGCGCCGCCGTACGAGAAGGAACAGGCCGCCGCCGACGCCCAGCGTCACGCCGACGCCGATGAGACCGGCCAGACCGCCGGACAGCCGCTCGTCGGACACGCCCTTGACGCCGTAGTCGGCCAGCGGCGAGTCGGCGGTGACCGAGTCCTGCGCCACGTGGCTGAAGCCGTGCGTCTCGGCGACCGCCTCCAGACCGTCGGGGTTGGACGAGGCGTAGAAGCTGACGAACCCGGCCAGCAGGGCGGCGACCACGATGCCGCCGAGCACGAACTTGCCGGGACGGGCGGGGGCAGGAGCCTCCTGCGACGGCTCGACCAGGCGCTCGCCGTCCGCGCCGCGGAGCACGAGCCGGCGCTTCAGCCCGCGCGCGCCGTACACGAGGTCGGGACGGACGGCCAGCACCGTGCTGACGGTCACGGCCGTGATGAGCGCCTCGCCGATGCCGATCAGCACGTGCACGCCGCCCATGGCGGCCGCGACGGTCGCCGGGTCGATGGGCGCGGTGCCGCCGGCCCAGAACAGCACCGAGAAGATGACCGCGCAGGCCGGGACCGACACGACCGCGCCGACGAAGGCCGAGGCGGCGATGCCGAAGCTGGTCTTGGGCAGCACCTTCGAGAGAGCCTTGAACAGCGCCCAGCCGACCACGACCGTGACGATGCCCATCAGCGAGATGTTGATGCCCAGCGCCGTGATGCCGCCGTCGGCGAAGAAGAACGCCTGGACGAGCAGCACCACGGCCATGCAGAGGATCGCCGTATAAGGCCCGACGAGGACCGCGGCGAGCGTGCCGCCGAGCAGGTGGCCGCTGGTCCCTGCGGCGACGGGGAAGTTGAGCATCTGGACCGCGAAGATGAACGCGGCGACGAGCCCGGCCATGGGAGCCGTGCGGTCGTCCAGTTCCCTGCGGGCGCCGCGGAGGGAGACGGCGACGCCTGCGGCTGCGACGACGCCCATGGAAGCGGATACGGCGACGTTGAAGAAGCCATCAGGTACATGCACACACATACCTTAGGACATGAGATTGCACCTGCAAATAGGTGGCAATTAGCGAAGGAGCCGTCGAAGCACCCCGCGCGGGGTCAGTCGCCGCACCACGGTACTCAACCGTCCCTTGCCCGCCGTCGCGTAGGGGCGCACGCTCCGCAGCATCGCGCCCTGCCACCACTTGCGCGGCGCGGCCACGGTGTCGGAGTCCGCCTCGACCCTGAAGCGCGCGGGCGGGCCGCCCAGCTCCAGCTCCAGGTAGGCGTCCCAGGTGCCGGGCGCGAAGCGGCCGACCGCTGGACGCGCGACGAAGACGCCGCCGGGCAGCGACACGACCCGCTCGGCGCGCTCGCTGCCGGAGTTGCGCTCCCGCCAGACCAGCCTGCGCACCGAAGCGGCCGCGGGAATCGCCCCGCCGACCGTGATCTCGCCGTCGATGACCAGGCGCTGCCCGATCGCCCACCGCGTCCTGGTCAGCCGTACGGTGCCCGGCACGCTCAGCACGTGCCCGCCCAGGTCGAGGCTGAGGTTGCCGCCCGACCTGGTGAAGTACGGCAGGGCCACCACGGTGCCGATGAGCCGCGGCGCCGGCCTGGTGATGCCGCCGTCGCGGTCGGCGCCGAGCCTGCCCAGCCGGGTGACGCCCTCGAAGTCGATCGACACGTGCATGTCCCACACGCCCGAGACCAGCTCGGGCACCTCGACGCGGGCGGTGAACCGCTCCCCCTGGCAGTCCGCCGGTACGACGTGCTCCAGGGCCGCGTCGTGCCTGGCCCGCAGGACGATGGAGACGCCCTGGTGGTCGTCCATGCCTTCGAGCGAGGCGACGCCGGTGACCAGCAGGTCGTCGCCGTCCCAGCGCAGGCCGGTCAGCCTGCGGTGCACGGTGGCCGCCTCGATGTCGGCCAGCCGTACGAGCCTCTCGACGTCGCCGAGGGCGGCCAGGCGCTGCCGGTCGGTCGTGGTGAGGCGCTCGCGCACGCCGGGGGTCAGCCACTCGTCGCACAGCGCGGCGACCTCGGCCGCGATGTCCTTGCGCTGGACCTCGTCGGCCTCCAGGAACGGCTGGCCGAGCTGGGCGAACGCGTCGAGCCTGAAATGGCGCCGGAGCAGGTGGTCGCGGAGCGGGCCAGGCTCGACGTGCTCGGCCATCAGCGCGATCGGCTCCCTGATCATGGTGAGCCAGGCGATGGGGTCGCGGCTGCCCTGCTGCTGCATGATGCTGCTGCCGTCCGGCCTGGCGACCAGGTGGTAGCAGTCGTAGTCGGCCATGACCGAGATCGTGCGCGCGTGGCAGTAGGCGTGCACGCTGAACAGGATGTCCTCGCCGATCGGGCGCTCGGTGCCGAACCTGATCGCGTGCCGTTCCAGCATCTCCCTGCGGTAGAGCTTGAAGCAGCTCAGGCTGTTGTAGACGGCGCTGTCGCCCAGGGAGACGCGGTCGGCGCTGCGCTGGAACATCGACAGCGGCGCCCGGCGCCCGTGCCCCACGATCTTGCCGAGCACGATGTCGGACTCGTTGCGGTCGGCCATGGCGACCATACGTTCGAGCGCTTCCGCCCCGAGGTAGTCGTCGGCGTCGCAGAAGAAGACGTAACGCCCCGTAGCGTGCTCCAGGCCGATGTTACGCGGAGTGCCCGCGCCGCCCGAGTGCTCGGTGTGGACGACCTTGACAACGCCCCTGTGGTAGTCGGCGTAGAGGTCGAGCAGCTCCGAGCTGCCGTCGGTCGAGCCGTCGTCGACGACGACGATCTCTTTTTTGACACGTTGGATGAGCCCTGATGTCAGGCTTCTGTCAAGATACGGCTTGCAGTTGTGGACAGGTATGACGACGCTGACGTCGACAGCGTCGTCGTCGCGCCCCGTTGTCGATCCAGCCACAGCCGCGCCCCTCAGCCGTCACGTTCCGCTTGCATTCCGTTTCAGTATGTGACGACCGCGCTCCGTAATGTGGCCGATCCGAAGTCTTGGTGTCAGCCTTTTCAACCAGACCGAGATAGCCCGAAATATCATCCTTCCTGGAGCAATGACCGAGTTGTCAGGCACCGAATCCCGTTCAGGGATCGTGTTTTCCCACCCGGGGGAGAAGAACCAACCCGCAGGGGACAGTGCCCTACCCCCGCGCCTCCTACGTGATCCGACCGAGAGGGCCACGCGTCTACACTCAGCAAACCTTGACCGGGGAGGTGGGCGGAAAATGGGTACTGATCTCCGTCGGCAGTGGGCCGTGCTCTCTGCCGAGTCCATCGTGACCTCAGCGCGCCTTCTGGAGCTCCGCGAGTGCTCCGCACTGCTCCGCCGTACGCGGATGAGAGCTGAGGAAATCGTGGCCGATGCCCGCGCCATGCTGGCCGAGGCGGAGAGGGACGGTGACGACGCCCGTGTGCTGGCGCTCAACACGCAACTCGGCGAGGCGACGTCCGCCTACAGGAAGATCCTTCTGGCGTACGTCACGATCGTCCGCAAAATCAACGAGGAGCGGCGGTCGATCCTCTCTTGTCAGGGTAAGCCTGACGGACCTATTGTCAGGTCATGCCTGACAACCTCCGCTGTTCCTTCTGCGCAAAGGCGAGCGACGACGTAGCCAAGCTCATCGCCGGGCCCGGCGTGTTCATCTGCAACGAATGCGTCGGCCTGTGCGCCGAGATCCTCGAGTCCCAGCTCGCGGCGCCGCGCGTGCCGATCCGCGACTCCATGACCGACGAGCAGATCCTCGAGCACCTGCCGCGGGTCACAGCCGTCCAGAAGCAGGTCGACGACGACCTCCACGAGTGGGTGGCCGCCCTGCGCACCCGCGACGTCAGCTGGGAGCGCATCGGCGCCGCCCTGGGGATGACCCGCCAGTCAGCCTGGGAAAGGTTCAAGTAGGGCGGCCCGCGGAGTAAACCAGTGTGACGGTTGAGGCGTCTCCTTCGGCAGGGAGGCCCACGATGACCGTCTTAGATGGGCTCACAGCGCCCGATCTCGTCGAGCTCCAGATGGAGCTCCTCCTGGTCGCCACGCTGCATGAGGAGGCGGAACGGCTAGCCGCCGAGTGAAGTCGGGCTCCAGCTCCCAGGCCGCACCTGGGAGCTGGAGCAGGGGGACGGCTCAGTAACCGCCGCCCGGGTCGTACGGGTCGCCGCCCGGGTTGTAGGGGTCAGTCGTCATGGAGTGGCTCCTGGCGAGCTGCCCGCGGATGGCGCCGTTGGGGTACTTGTCGTTGTGAACGTTCGCGTAGTACCGAGCGGGGTGCCGCGCGATGCCCCGCAGCTCCGCCCAGGTAAGCGTGGTCATGGCGTTGTCTGCCGTCTGGTGACGAACGGCCTTGATGCAGCCGCTGGCCCGCCCGTGCGTGGGCGCCTTCAACGCGATGACGATCGGACCGGCCACCCCGGCCGGCCCCTTGTGGATGTGCGCCGCCGTGGCGGGTTCGATGCGCTTGGCGGTGATGACGTAGCAGAGGTGCCACCTGCTGACCTTCCAGGTGAACCAGCCCCGCCCGTCAGGGTCGCCGGGGCCGGGCACTTCCTGCGCCCCGGTCATCTTGATGGTCCTGGCGTGAGGGTGGTTCGCCGTCGGGGCGGCCGAGGCCGCACCGGCGCCGAACACGACCGCCGCTGCCGCTACAGCCGCGACGGCCAGGGGTCTGCGCATGGGACTCTTTCCTTTCCCATCGACACTGTGCCTCCCCCACGCACGGATCCCGGCGCCCGGCTGGTTCACCCCGATAGGTGATCCGCACTCTCCGGTAAGCCGTCTTACCGGTCGAGCCCCTTCTCCACGGCGGCGATGATCTGGGGACGCAGCTCGGCGCAGCTGATGATCGCGTCCACCGAGCCGACGTCGACGGCGCGCTGGATGCTGTGCACCCGGTCGAACTCGGTGGCCACCTCGGTCAGCTTCTCCGCCCGTACGGACGACCGCAGCTCGGCCATCTCGGCGGCCAGCGCCCCGCGCCGGGCGGCGGGCGCCTCGGCGAGGCGCGCGGCGAGCTCGCGCACCCGCGGGTCGTTGCCTGTCCGCTTGTCGACGTCGCGGGCGAAGACAGCGGCGGCCGCAGGAGCCCCGCCGAGCACCGAGGCGAACGACCCCTCGACGGCGAGCACCGTCATGTTCGGGTTGAGCGCCTTGGAGAACACCACGAACGCGCCGCCGTGGTAGCGCGAGATCACGCAGAACACGATGGGCCCGTCGAAGTTCACCACGGCGCGCCCGATCTCCGCACCGTACTCCAGCTGCAGCTTGCGCATCGACTCCGGCGACCCGTCGAACCCCGACAGATTGGCCAGCACCACCAGCGGCCGGTTCCCGCTGGCCGCGTTGATCGCCCGCGCCGCCTTCTTCGACGACCGCGGGAACAGGGTGCCCGCGGTGTAGGTGTCCGGGCCGTCGGTGGGCGGGAACCCGCGCCGCGGCACGGATCGCGACTCGATGCCCAGCAGGCACACGGGCCGCCCGCCGAGGTGCACGTCCTGGACCACGGCGGTGTCCGCGTCGGCCATGGCCGCCCAGCGCTCCAGCACCGGGTGGTCCTGGTCGGACACGGCGCGCATGACCGTCCGGATGTCGAACGGCTTCTTGCGGTCCGGGTTGAACTCGGCGGAGAAGATCTGGCCGACGTTCGTGAAGTCGCTGTCCGGCGCCGAGTGCGGGAACACCGACACGTCCCGGTCCACGGGGTCGCCGGTGACCGACTTGCGCGGCCTGCTCTCCCCCGGCGCGATGTAGGTGTGGTCGTAGTGCGACATCAGGACTTCCCGCGCCCCGCGCAGGTCAGGCGCCCAGTACTGCGCCTGGCCGTTCGGTCCCATGATCCGGTCGTAGCCGCCGATGCCGTGGTTGTCCTCGGCCGACACGCCGCCGGAGAAGTCGAGCGCCTGCTTGCCGGTCAGCACCATCGCCGAGTCCGGCGTCATCACCAGGATGCCCTTGGTGTGCATGAGCATCGTGGCCTCGGCGTTCCAGTACGGCTGCGCGCCGACGTTGATGCCGGCCACCACGATGTTGATCTCGCCGCCGCCCTGGGTGAAGGTCACGATGCGCTTCAGCGCGGCGGCCACCCAGTCCATGTTCTCCGTACCGGACGACATGGACACGCGGGCGCCCGCCGAGATCGCGAACCACTCCAGCGGCACCCGCATCTCCTCGGCCAGGTCGAGCGCGGCGATCACCCGCGCGCACTCCGGCTCTGACAGCGCGCCCAGCGCCTTCGTCGGGTCGCCGAGCAGCACGACGCGCGTCATGCCGTCGGGGTGGCGCGGCGTGGGCGTGCTGACCACGCCGGCGACCAGCGCCGCGGTGTTGCGCCCCTTGGGCCGCTCCACCGGCGCCAGCTTGCCGCCCTCGTCCAGGTCGTACTCGGTGAACGAGCCGGACGGCCCGGCCAGCATGCCGGTCAGCTCGTACGGGTAGTGCGTGCCGCGGCTCTGCGCGCGCAGCACCTCCTGGCGGTAGTCGTCCAGCGGCTCGACGGGCTCGGTCGGCGGCGCCACGATGGACAGCTGCATCCCGGTGCCCGCGTCGTAGCCGATGCGGACGGCGATGTCCATGAGCTCGCCCGTGGCCGGGTCGCGCCGCCTGCCGAGGAAGAGCACCTCCTCCAGGCCCGCGCCCGCCGTCGTCGGCAGCACGCGCTTCACCACCGTGTTCAGGTCGGCCGACCCGAGGTCGGTCGGCGGCCACACGTAGATGACGATCCGGTTGGTGGCCGACGTCTTCGCGCCGGGCTGCTTGGCCCTGCGGATCGCGTCGAGGCAGGTGGACAGGATGTCCTCGGCGGCGGGCAGCGCCACGAGCCTGCCCTCGTCGTCGCGCAGTGGCGTCAGGTCGCGCACCTGGCCGAGCGCGACGAGCCGCTCGTCCGACGGGTTCTGCCTGGCCGTGGCGCGGAAGAGGTAGACCTCCTCGTCCGGCGCGGGCAGCCGGGTGAGGTCGAAGTCGCGCAGCCGTTCGAGCTGCATCCGCTCCGCGATGCGGGGGTGCAGGCCGCGCAGCAGGCGCTCCTCGGTGAAGCCGTCCGGCGTGTGGCGGAAGGTGAAGTGGTGGTGCATCACGGCGCCGCTCTTACCTGCGACGGTCGTGGTGATGCGGCTGATCCGGTGCGACGGCTGCTGCGCTGCCAGGACCTCGCGCAGGCTCGCGGCCATCTCGTCCGGGTCGCTCGGGGCGTCCGCCCAGGTCAGGTAGACGTCGGCGACCAGCTCGCCGTCGCCGGCGAACCCGTCGACGGCCTTGACGGCCCCGGCCAGCATGGGGAAGTCGAGCGTCGTGGCCACCACCCGGCCGGAACCGGACTCCGCCACGACGAACGTGCTGCCCTCCGACCTGATCACCCGGATGTCGCCCAGGGCGCGGTTGCCGTAGTAGCGGCGGCTGAGCACCTCCAGCAGCGGCGCGGGGTCCGCGCCTTCGAGGCCGACCCGCTGGCCGACCAGCCGCACGAGCGGCTCGGGGCTGGCGACCATGGCGGAGATCCGCTCGGCGCGGTCCGGCGCGTCCGGGTGCTGGTCGAGGTGGCGCAGGTGCTTGCGCACGGTCGCGTAGACGTTGGCCCGGGTACGGCGGAGCAACGGCTGGGCGAACCACGCGAAGACGACGCCGCGCGCCAGGTCGGCCACGGCGGGGAACCGTACCTGGGTGGCGGAGACCAGGTGCTCCAGCGCGAGGCCGACCGTCACGCGGTCCGCCTCGGCGGGCGGCGCCTCCTTGACCCACTGGCGCAGCAGCGTCGAGACCACGGTCACGTCGCTGGAGGCGCGCTGCTGGGCGAGGAAGATGCGGAAGACCGCGTCCTCCAGCTCCGCCGTACGGTCCAGGCTCTCCACTCCGTAGCGGGACAGCACGTGCTTGAGCCGCTGCTGGAAGCTCTCCGGCAGCCCGGCCCGCTCCGGGTCGAGGAACTGCAGGTAGGTGTGGAAATACTCGCGCGGGCTGCGCACCGAGGAGGTCTCCTCCTCGCCAGCCGGCCTGTTGCGGCTCAGCTCGCTCAGGTCGGCGAAGACCTGCAGCAGCTCGACCTCCTCGATGAGCGGGGCGCGATCCGCGAGGTAGGCCGCCAGCAGGCGCTTCTCGTCCTGCGCGTCGACGTCGAAGCCCAGGAGGAGGCTGCGCAGGTCCTGCAGACCCCGGACCGGAGGCTCGGGGCCCAGGTCGAGCTCGACTTCCTTCGCCTCGTCAGCGGGACCTGCCGCCTCGTCGCCGTCGCCCAGCGGCTCCAGGCGCAGCAGGCGGGCGCCCGCCTCGACCTGGCTGCCGACCGACACGGCCAGCTCCCGCACGCGGCCGCGGAACGGCGCGCGCAGCACGGTCTCCATCTTCATGCTCTCGACCACGAGCAGCGGCGCGCCCGCCTCGACCTCGTCGCCCACCTGCAGCGGCGTGGCCACCACGAGCGCGGGGACGGGTGAGCGCACGACGCCGCCCTCGTCGCGGCTGATGCGGTGGGTGATGCCGTCGACCTCGACCAGGTGGATCGGGCCGTGCGTGCTCGTGACGACCTTGAAGCGCACGCCGTTCACGGTGAGCTGGCCGCTGTGCTCGTCGAACTGCTCGATGTCGACGTCGGCGCTCTGCTCGCCGACGCTGATGCGGAAGCGGTGTCCCCCGGTGCGGGCGACCTGGACGCGGTAACCGACGTCGCGGAGCTTGAGCTCCAGCGCCCGTCCGCTCTCGTGCTGCGACTGCGGGCGGCCACCGTGCGCGGCGGTCAGGAACCGCTGGCGGGTCACGGCCTCCTCGTCCTCGTAGGCCTCGATGGCCGCGGCGATCAGCGCGATCGCGGAGTGCTGGTGCGAGGTGAGAGCGCCCTCGGCGCGCACCCGGTCGATCCAGCCGGTGTCGGCCGAACCGTCGATGACCGCCGGCTCGTCGAGCAGGAGGCGGATGAAGCTCTTGTTCGTCACGCCGCCCTCGATGATGACGGTCGTCTGCGCCATCGCGCGGCGCAGGCGGGCCAGCGCCTCCGCGCGGTCGCGGCCGTGCGCGATGATCTTGGCGATCATCGAGTCGAAGTCGGCGGGGATCGTGTCGCCCTCGCTGAACCCGGTGTCCACCCGGATGCCCGGCCCACTCGGCAGCGCCAGCCGCGCGATCCGGCCGGGCGAGGGGGCGAAGTCACGGTCGGGGTCCTCGGCGTTGAGCCGCGCCTCGACGGCGTGCCCCCACTCCTCCGGGGCCTCGCCGTCCAGCTTGCCGCCCGCCGCGACGTGCAGCTGGGCCTTCACCAGGTCGACGCCCGTGGTGATCTCGGTGATCGGGTGCTCGACCTGGAGGCGGGTGTTGACCTCCAGGAACGCGAACAGCCGCTCCTGCGGGTGGTAGAGGAACTCGACCGTGCCCGCGCCCTTGTAGTCGACGGCGAGCACGAGCCGCTCGGCGGCCGCCTTCAGCTCGGCAACCTGCTTGGGGTCGAGGACCGGGGAGGCGGACTCCTCGATGATCTTCTGGTTGCGCCGCTGGACGGAGCAGTCGCGCACGCCCAGCGCCCACGCGGTGCCCTGGCCGTCCGCGATGACCTGCACCTCGACGTGCCTGGCGCCGGTCACGAGGCGCTCCAGGAACACCACGCCGCTGCCGAACGCGCGCTGGGCCTCCCTGCGGGTCAGCTCGTACGCCTGGGCCAGCTCGTCGGCGTTGGAGATCATCCGGATGCCCCGGCCGCCGCCGCCCGCCGTCGCCTTCAGCATCAGCGGGTAGCCGATCCTTTCGGCCGCCGCCAGCGCCTCCTCCAGCGTCTCCACCGGGCCGCGGCTCCACGGCGCGACCGGGACGCCGACCTCCTCCGCGATCAGCTTCGAGCCGATCTTGTCGCCGAGCTTGCGCATCGCCTCGGAGCTGGGGCCGACGAACGTCACGCCGATCTCGGCGCACAGGTCGGCGAACGCCGGATCCTCGGCCACGAAGCCCCAGCCGACCCAGGCGGCGTCGGCTCCGGTCTCCAGCAGCGCCTTCCTGAGGACGGCGTGGTCAAGGTAGGGGCGGTCGGCGGCGAGCCCGAGATCGTAGGCGAGGTCCGCCTCGCGCACGAACGTGGCCGTGCGGTCGGAGTCCGTGTAGAGCGCCACGGTCTCGATCCGCGTTCCGGTCTCTGCGGCTAGATCCCGGACGGCGTTGATGAGCCGCATGGCGGCTTCGCCACGGTTGACGACGGCGACACGACTGAACACTTAGCGGGCCTCTCAGAAGACGGTGACACGGCGATCGTTCCCGATACTTCCGGCTGCGCGGCGGGTACCGTAATGGCGCTGACTCAGCGTGCTTCGCGGCCAAGGTTGTGGGGATCGCACAAAACACGGTACTCAACAGATCCTCAACACGGTCTCAGCAACCCTCTCCTTAGCGTCCATCGTATGAACGATGCTTTGGGGCGCCTGCTCTCCGAATGGTCCGCCGCGACCGGGACGACCGTGGAGACCTGGGCTCTGCCCCGCCATGACCTGGCGCCGGAGGCGGCAGAGACGATCATGGCTACGCTGCGCCAGGTGCTGGCGGACATTTCCTTGTACGGCGGGGCGGAGCGGGTGTCCGTGGCGATCACCTCTGATGTGCGGGGGGTGCATGTGACGTTGAGCACGCAGAGCGCGGGGGCGATCCGGCACGACACGGAGCGATTACGCGCCCGGTTCACCCGGTTGGGCGGCGCCATGTCGATGAACCACGTGAACGGCGAAGGCATCACCCTCTCCGCCACCCTCCCCGCCCACTGACCCCTCCACGGCTGGAGTGCCTGGGGAGACACCCGCTCGACCCGTAAGGCTTGTCCCCCGCGCGGCGATGATCCCGTCCGCAGACGCCACCGGAGTTCTGGGGCGAGGCTTGTCCCCCGCGCGGGGGTGATCCGGTCACCTCGCGCCAAACCTCGATGACCTCCCCAACGGGGTGACGTGCGCCCGGCCCGCCCGGCTCTCTGACCCGTCGCGCGGGGGGGTGATGTCCTCCCTCGTCGGGGGTCGCAGCACATCAGAGCGCCCACATCACCCCTCCGCGTGCTTGGAAGCCGGGCTCTCCGGAGAGCAGGGGCCTCCGGAGGGCCCGGTTCCCCGTTTCTGTCGCCGCAGTGCTCTAGTGTCCCGTGCAATTGATCAAGCCCGGCAAATCTGGAGATGCGCGGACATGACCTACCTCGAGCTGTCTGAGGACGGCGGCGGATCGCACAAGTTCTACGAGGTGACCGTAGCGGGCACGCAGGTCACGATCACCTACGGACGCATCGGCGAGACCGGCCAGACCAAGGTCACCGCCTTCCCCACCGAGGCGAAAGCCCAAGCAGCCGCCACCAAGAAGCTCGCCGAGAAAAGCCGCAAAGGCTACGCCCCCGCCGTACGAGGAGTGCGCGCCCGCAGGGCCGTCACCCACAGAACCATCGCCAGCACCCGCTCCACCGCACAACAGGCCCCCGTCCTGTGGCGCTTCGACAGCGGCGCCGCCGCGTTCGGCATCTTCGTGGACGGCGAGCGCTGCTGGGTCGGCAACCAGCGCGGCGACGTCTACACCGTCTCCCACTCAGGCACCGTGACCAGCCGCTTCCGCCTCCCCGACGGCGTCAAGTGCATCGTCGCCGACGACTTCTGGATCTACGCGGGCTGCGACGACGGCCGCGTGTACGACCTGAGCGGCAAGATCCCCAGGTCCGCCTACGAGATCGCCGCAGACGTGGACATCTACTGGCTCGACATCCACGACGGCGTCCTCGGCGTCTCCGACCGCGCGGGCCGGATCACCACGATCGACTACGAGGACGAGTTCCAGTGGGCTCGCACCGGCGCCGGGGACTCCGCCTGGATGGTCAGGTGCGACGAGGACGCGATCTACCACGGCCACTCCGGCGGCGTCGCCCGCTACTCCCTGGACGGCACGCCCGTCTGGGAGAACAAGGTCGCCGGCGACGTGCTGTTCGGGTGGCAGGAGGAGCATTCCGTCTATGCCGGTACGGCCCGCCGTACCGTGCACCGCCTCGCCAAGGGCGACGGCCGCGTGGAAGCGGTCTACCAGTGCGACGGCGCCGTCTACTCCTGCGCCACCTCGCCCGGCGGCCGCCACGTCTTCGCCGGCGACAACCACTCGTCCGTCTACTGCTTCGACGCCTCGGGCGAGCGGCTGTGGAAGTTGTCGACCGGTTGCGGCTCGGCGTTCTCCATGCAGTTCCTGGACGACCGCCTCTACATCGTCACCACGGACGGCTCGCTGGCCTGCATCGACGCCAGCGAGGCGGCCATCGCCGCAGCGCGCGCGGGCACCGTACCCCAGCGTATGGACGTCAAGGCAGCCGCCTCCCTGGAGGTGATCGAGCCGTCCACGACGCTGGAAACCGTGGTCGAGACGGGCGACGGCGTCGTGGTGGAGTGCGTGCGCGAGGGCGAACGGCTGCGCGTGCGCGTGGTGACGCCGGGCTACGAGTCCTGGAACGTCCAGTTCCCGAAGGGCGTGCGCGAGGCGGGCGCCCGCTACGTGGTCGAGGGCGTCCGCTCGGCGGGCCGCGGCGGCTTCTACCGCGCCTATGGCGAGATCCGACGCCTCCTCTAGGTATATCCACGCATAGCCGACATGGCGGTCATCAACGATCGTGAGCCCCATGAGACTGCTGATCGCCACCGTGCTCGGTCTTGCGTTCTTCCTGGTCGGTTTACCGGCCTCAGCCCAGGCGGCCGAGGCCTACGGCCCTTACCGATCGGAGGGCGCCCGTAATTACGCCGAGGTGTCCGGCGAGAGCGAAGCCAGCGGCAACCGCGTCATGGCCACCGCAGTAGCCGGCTATACCGGCGACAAGACGTACTGCGGCCTGGCCCGCCTCCGAGTGACGAACTGGTCGACCAAGAACCAGGACATCATGTACGCGACAACCTGCGACAGGATGCTGAACCCGGGCAGCGACAACTGGATGCCCGAAGTCACCTCGATCTCGATGATCGACGTCGGCCGGGTAGAGGTGAGCGCCTGCCTGGTCCCGGTGCGGCGCATCCTGACCGTCAAGGCGGCCACCAGCTGCGGCGCCTGGGAAGACATATACGTCAGAACCATGAGGCCCTGGGGCCCACTCCGCTCAGGCTCAGTAGACGACCAGTTCAGCACAGCCGAAGGCACAGTCCAGCTGGAAAACGGCCAACTCTCCCTGACCATCACCATGCACAGCCGAGTCCCCGAGAACTGCGTATCCGTCCAGATCCGCACAACAAACTCACGCGGCGTCCGAACCACCCAAACCGGAACCTGCTCCGACCCTCGTACCGACAAGCATTACGAGAACCAGGTCGAGGCGGTCTCCCTCCGCGTCTGCCTCTTCGACGGCCCCAGCACCTCACAACTCTTCCGCTGCGGCCCCTGGACCAAGATCGCCTAACCCCCCGTCGGCAGGGCTGACCAGCGAAGAGCTTGCACCCGTTGCGATTCGCATCCAAGGGCGGGGACGCCAACCGAGATATCCATCCGCAGCGACGTCCCCGCTGTCGCGCTCGCCAAGCGCCTTGATCAGGATGCCGAGACCGGTCTAATTCACACGACCAAGAATGACCGCCATCTGCTCACCCTCCAGCCATTCGAGATCCAAGTACGCTCCACTCTCCATTTCGATGATCGCCATAGCGGTCGCCTTGGAGAGCAGGGTGTACGCGTCCGGAAGGAGATGGAGCACATGGTCCAGTGCATGCGGGTCGATTCCATATGCCAAATCCCGGTCCAAGGCCGGTACTTCGGTGAGAACGCGGCCATCAACCGCATAGACCAGGCGACTGCCCCCGTTGACGTGCCAGCAGACATTCCACAGCCGAGCACCGACGCTCAGCCGATCCATGATTCCAGGCACCCACGAGACGACCTCTGCGATGTGGTCGAGCAACATGATCGACGGCCCGCAGTCAGCGATGTGCACCGCCGGGTCGACGAGCGGCCCCTCCGCCACGTCCAACAAGCGAACCTCCGCACCGGGACCGGCGACCCGCTCAGCGACGTCCGCGACGCTCATGGGCTCGCCAAGGGACTGGATGACGGTCCACGACATCCCGACCTCAAGCCACTGAGCTGTATCCAGTAGTCGCTGATAGTCCTGCACGAGTTCGTTGATGGACACAGCGCACATGATCGCACCACAGTTGGCAGGCTCGCGAGATTGTCCTGACAAAGGAAGAAGCCCCTGAAGGCGTAACGCCTTTTCAGGGGCTTCCCAGATGCGAGCCGACGAGGGGAATCGAACCCCTGACCTTCTGTTTACAAGACAGATGCTCTGCCGATTGAGCTACGTCGGCACCGACCCAACAGTCTAGATCCTACCGACTCCGGTGACGAGCGACTTCATACAGCGCCACCCCCGCCGCCACCCCAGCGTTCAGCGACTCCGCCGCCCCCCGCATCGGGATCCGGGCCACCGCGTCGCACTGTTCGCGGACCAACCGGGACAAACCCTTGCCCTCCGAGCCGATCACCACTACCAACGGGTCTTCCAGGAGTGAGACGTCGCCGATGTCCACCTGGCCCTCGCCGTCGAGGCCTACTACGAAAAGGCCTGCTTCGCGGTACTCGCGCAGTGCTGCCGTCAGGTTGGCGGCGCGGGCTACTCGCAGGGAGGCCAGCGTGCCTGCTGAGGTCTTCCAGGCGCCTCCCGTTACGCCGGCCGTACGGCGGGACGGGATCAGGAGGCCGTGGGCGCCGAAGGCCGTTGCCGAGCGGGCAATGGCGCCCAGGTTGCGTGGGTCCGTGACGCCGTCGAGGGCCACCACGAGCGGGACCTCGGCTCCGTCGCGGGCGATCTCGACGAGGTCGGACGGGTGCGCGTAGTCGTAGGCCGGGATCTGCAGCGCCACGCCCTGGTGCACGGCGCCCTCGGTGAGGCGGTCGAGCTTCTCCCTGCTGACCTCGAGCAACGCGATGCCGCGCTCGGCGGCCGCCTTCATGGAGGCGCGGACGCGGTCGTCGTTCTCCACGCGCTGCGCCACGTAGAGGGCGGTCGCGGGGACGCCTGCAAGGAGGGCTTCGAGGACGGGGTTGCGTCCGCCGATGTACTCGGGGGCGTCGTCCGACTTCTTGGTTCGTACGGGGGTCCGGCGCGGGGACGCTCCGCCGGACTCCTCCCTGGCGATGCGTTCCGTTCGCGCCTTGTCCTTGTACCAGTGACGCATGTGCGCAGGCGGAGTCGCGCCCTTGCCTTCAAGGGAACGGCGGACGTTTCCACCGGTCCCCTTGGCCGGCCCCTTCTTCTTGGAGGGCCTGCCCGACGCTCTTCCACCTGCTGCCATGTCACCAAGGGTACTAGCGGCCCAACTGCGACAGAGCCGCTCCCGGGAGAACCCGACCTCAGGCCCGGACTGAGCGGGCCTGAGGTGAGCGGGCCCGCTCAGCAAAGGGGCCGAGAGGGGTCAGCGGGTCAGTTCCCAGCGGGCGCCGTGCGGAGTGTCCTCGACGGTGATGCCCGCCGCCGTCAGCTGGTCGCGGATCGCGTCCGCCGCCGCGTAGTCCTTACGCGCCCGCGCCGCCTTCCGCTGCTCCAACGCCACAGCCACCAGCGCGTCCACCACGGGCCCCAGGTCGGACCCGGAGGAACGCCACTGCGCTGACCGCGGGTCGAGGCCCAGAACGTCGAGCATGTTCTGCGTCTCAGCCAGCAGCCGCGCCACCGCCTCCTTGTTGCCCTGGGACAGCGCCACGTTGCCCTCGCGCACCACCTCGTGCACGACGGCCAGCGCCTGCGGCGTCCCCAGGTCGTCGTTCAACGCGTCCACGAACGCCTGCGGCAGCGGCGCCACCGCGTCCACGTCGTGGATGACCTCGGCCGCCCGCGTGACGAACCCCTCAATACGCTGGTACGCAGTAGCCGCCTCCAGCAGCGACTCCTCCGAGTAGTCGATCGAGGAGCGGTAGTGCGCAGCCGCCAGGTAGTAGCGCAGCTCGACCGGACGGACCTTCTGCACCACGTCGGGGATCAGCAGCGAGTTGCCGAGCGACTTGGCCATCTTCTCCGCGCCGATCTTCACCAGACCGTTGTGCATCCAGTAGCGGGCGAAGCCGTCCCCGGCCGCCTGGGACTGGGCGATCTCGTTCTCGTGGTGCGGGAAGATCAGGTCCAGCCCGCCGCCGTGGATGTCGAACGTCGGCCCGAGGTACTTGGTCGCCATCGCCGAGCACTCCAGGTGCCAGCCAGGACGCCCGGGACCCCACGGAGTCGGCCAGGTGGGCTCGCCCGGCTTCTCGCCCTTCCACAGCGCGAAGTCGCGAGGGTCGCGCTTGAGCGACTCGTCGTCGCAGTCGGCGGCGGCCCGCATGTTCTCCACCTTCTGGTTGGAGAGCGAGCCGTAGCGATCCGCGTAGGACATGACGTCGAAGTAGACGTCGCCGCCCGCCGCATAGGCGTGTCCCAGGGAGATGAGACGCTCCATCAGCATGATCATCTCGGGCACGTGCCCGGTCGCCCGCGGCTCGACGGTCGGCGGGAGGCAGCCGAGCGTGTCGTACGCCCAGGTGAAGGCGCGCTGGTTGCGCTCGGCGACCTCGAACCACCGCGACCCCTCGGTCGCCGCCACTCGGATGATCTTGTCGTCGATGTCGGTGACGTTCCTGCAGAACGCGACTTCGTACCCGGTGCGGGTCATCCATCGCCTGAGCACGTCGAAGTTGACACCGGAGCGGATGTGACCGATGTGGGGCGGAGCCTGCACGGTAGCCCCACACAGGTAAATCGACGCCCGGCCGGCTTCGACCGGAACGAATTCTCGAATGGCGCGCGTGCTGGTGTCGTATAGGTGCAGGCTCACAAGGGAAAGGCTAACGCCTCACCCACGCAGCGTGACCTTGTCGGGCGAAATACGCACGATGAGCCGCTCCGCGCCCGGGTGCTCCTTCCAGGGGTCTCCGGTGTATTTGCGAGAAAGCTCCTGGATCAGGGAGCCGGACGGGTCGTCGACCATGGTCACCGTCCCGCGCACCTCCGCGTAGCGGAAGGGGTTCTCCGGGTCGATGACCAGGATGCTGGTACGGGGGTCGCGCGAGTAGTTGAGCGGCTTGCGCCTGCCCTTGACCGTGGAGAACAGCACGTCGTCGCCGTCGGTGCGCACCCACACGACGGTCGACTGCGGCGTGCCGTCCGGATTGATGCTCGTGACGGTCGCGTAGTTGGCAGCGTCGAACAGTTTGCGCACGCCATCTGACAGCTCGGCCATGAATCCTCCTTGATCGGTTTCCCTCCCCCATTCTTCGCTAGGCTCGAAACCGCCATGGACGTGACTCCCCCCTCCACGCTGCGCCGCCTGGGCATCGCCCTTGCCGGACTCGCCGTCGCCGCCCTGACCGGGGCTGCGTTCGCGCTCTCCTTCGACGACCTCAGGGAGCTGGCCGTGCGTGGCCAGGCCCGGGCCGACCTCGCCTTCCTCTATCCGGCCGGTTTCGACGCGCTGCTGCTCGTCGCGCTGGTCGGGGTGCTCCTGCTGAGCGCGGGCCGCGCGCTCGTGCGGGCGCAGGCCACCGTGGTGCTGGTGGTGCTGATCCTGGCCGCCGCCGCAGCCAACCTCGCCAAGCCGCTGCAGTTCCAGCCCGACGTACGGCAGGCCGCCCTGGGCGTGGCCGTCGCGCCGTGGGTGATGCTGGCGATCGGGCTGTGGCTGTGGCTCCTGATGATCAAGCACGTGCAGGCAGGGCGGCCGACAGGAGACGACGAGGGTACGGCGGAGCCGGACATCGTGCCCTTCACCGGCGACGCGACCCCTGACCGGGCGGTCGGACAGGAGGTCACCCGCTGGTCCGCGGAGCCGGAAGCCAAGCCCGACCCAGAACCCGACCCAGAGCCTGACCCAGAACCCGAGCCTGAGCCAGAGCCGGAAGAAGAGCCTGTGGAAGAGCCCGAGGAAGAGCCGGTGGCAAAGCCGCCCGTGCGGTGGGGAGACCGGGTCCAGCCGCCAAGCACCGACGTCCTGGTCCACCCCAAGCAGGTCTCGGACCGCGACGCGGACACCCAGCCGGTACGCGTCATCAAGGAGGAGCACGTGAACCCCGACCCAGGACACGGCCCCGAGGCAGCAGACGCCACGGAGCCGCTCCTCCACCCGGAAGAAGCCCCGTCGGGACGCAAGCGCAGCACCCCGCTGCCGCCCGACCCCGACTCGGAGGAATGAAAGCTTGACCGGCTCCCCATGGCGAGCTGACCCGATCAGGGGAATCAGCCGGTCATGTCCTGGGTCCCGGTGCCAGAGGGAAGCGATTTCCCGCTGAACAATCTCCCCTTCGGCGTGTTCTCCAGGAGGGGAGAGCTGCCACGCGTCGGCGTGGCCATCGGCGACCACGTCCTCGACCTGCACCTGCTGACGTCCGCAGGAGCGCTCCCCGAGGCGTACTGGTTCGCCTCAGGCAGCCTCAACTCCTTCCTGGCGGCGGGGCCACGCGCCTGGCACGGCGTCCGTGCGGATCTGACCCGGTTGCTCACTGACGAGGCGAACCGGCCGACCGTGCTGCCGTGCCTGCTCCCGCTGGCCGAGGTGCGGCTGCACCTGCCGTTCAACGTGGCCGACCTGGTGCTGTTCCAGACCTCGATCGAGCACGCCATGAACCAGGGCAAGATGTTCCTCCCGCCCGGCCGCGACCCGCTCCCGCCGACCTGGCGCCGCCTCCCGATCGGCCAGTACGGCAGGGCCGCCGCGGTCAGCGTGTCCGGCGCGCCGGTCGTCAGGCCGTCGGGACAGCACAGCGGGGGCACGGTGGCGCCGGCCACGAAGCTCGACCTGTCGGCGGAGCTGGGCTACGTGCTCGGCGTTCCCTCGGCTCCGCCGTACCCCCTGAGCACGCGCGACTTCCCCGACCACGTCTTCGGCGTCGTGCTGATGAACGTCTGGCGCGCCTGGGACCTGATGGCCTGGGAGTCGCGCCCGCTGGGCCCGTTCCTCGGCCAGGCGTTCGCGGTGAGCGTGTCCCCCTGGGTGGTCCCGCTGTCCGCGGTCAACCACGCGCGGGTGGCGCAGCCGGAGCAGGACCCCGCGCCCGACGGGTATCTCGCGGTCGCGGACGAGTCGGGGCTCGACATCACCCTGTCCGTGGAGCTGAACGGCACGCTGATCGCCGAACCGGGCTATGCCGGTCAGTACTGGACGGGGCCGCAGCTGCTGGCTCAGGCGGGCATTACGGGCGCGCCGCTGCGCACCGGCGATCTGCTGGCTTCCGGCCCCGTGGCGGGCGCGGCGACGCTGCTTGACCTCACCTGGGGCGGAAGAGACCCGCTCAGCCTGCCTGACGGCGCCGAGCGGGTCTTCCTGGAAGACGGCGACACCGTACGGATCACCGCCAGGGTCCCCGCGCCCGATGGCCTGCACCTGGGGTTCGGCGAGGTCACGGGGACCGTATATCCGGCTGTCTAGATGCGGGTACCCCGGCTGCGCTGGAGTCCGGCCACCAGGCCCACGCCAACGACCGCCAGGACGACCTGCAGGCCGATCTCGATCCAGTCGATGCCTCCCGTGTTCGCCACGCCGATGGCCTTGGCGATGGCAGAACCGATGAGAGCTGCCACGATCCCCACGACGATCGTGAGGATCCAGCCGATGGCCTGCTTGCCGGGAATGAGCAGCCGGCCGAGTGCGCCGACGACGGCGCCGATCACGATGGCGCCGAGTATGGACTCAATGGTCATGAGAACCTCCCCGTGAGGGTGAGACGTTCACTCTCACGGGGATGGGCTACCCGCCCACGCCGGACTAATCGCGGAACAACCGAACGGGCAGGTCAGGTCGTGGACTTGCCGCTCTGCACGCGGACCACGACGAGCACGCCGACGACGGCGAGCGCCAGTTGGATGATGTGCTCGAGCCAGTCGATGCCCTTGGTGTCCGCCCAGCCGAACATCTGGGCGATGAGCGTTCCGACGAGCGCCGCCACGATGCCGACGACCAGCGTCAGCCCCATGGACATGTTCTGCTTGCCAGGAACCAGCAGCCTGCCGAGTGCGCCGACGATGGCTCCGATGACGACAGCGGAAACAATCGCTCCGATCATGTGAATCCCCCCTTAACGGGAGGGTGTACCCGGCTTCACCAGGCACTAAGCGCACAAGGGCGGCGGCCCGTACCGCGCCAGTGACGGGCCGCCACCCCAGTGTGCTCGGCGGGCTTTGGCACCACCCGCCGGAGATACCCTCAACGCATCCCGATAGGAGACGCGGGGCGGTCAGGAATGGTTGACCACGAGCGCGGTCGCGATTGCGGCGATTCCCTCGCCCCGGCCAGTGAGGCCGAGCCCGTCCGTGGTGGTGGCGCTGACGCTCACGGGCGCGCCGACAGCCGCGCCGAGGGCTTTTTCCGCCTCCGCGCGGCGTGGGGCCAGTTTGGGCCGGTTGCCGATCACCTGGATGGCGACGTTGCCGATGTCGAAACCGGCCTCGCGCACCTTGCGCGCGGCCTCTTCGAGCAGCGTGACGCCTGAGGCCCCGGCCCAGCGCGGGTCCGAGGTGCCGAACAGGCCGCCGAGGTCTCCGAGACCGGCGGCGGACAGCAGGGCGTCGCAGGCCGCGTGCGCGGCGGCGTCGCCGTCGGAATGACCGTCGAGCCCGGTTTCACCCGGCCAGTGGAGGCCGGCGAGGTTGAGCTCGCGTCCCGATGCGAACGGGTGGACATCGACACCGACGCCCACCCGCGGAAAAATCGTGTTCAGGAGTTCAGAACCTCGTCGAGCAGGGCCTCGGCCTTGTCCTCATTGGTCTTCTCTGCGAGGGCCAGCTCGCTGACCAGTATTTGCCTGGCCTTGGCGAGCATGCGCTTCTCGCCCGCGGACAGACCGCGCTCACGGTCCCTCCGCCAAAGGTCCCGAACAACCTCGGCGACCTTGTTGACATCGCCGGACGCGAGCTTCTCAAGGTTGGCCTTGTACCGGCGAGACCAGTTGGTGGGCTCTTCGGTGTGTGGCATACGAAGGACATCGAATACGCGCTCAAGGCCTTCCTGGCCCACAACGTCGCGCACTCCGACGAGTTCAGCGTTTTCTGCTGGAACCTGGACGGTAAGGTCGCCCTTGTCGACCTTCAGCACCAGGTAGGTCTTCTCCACACCCTTGATGGTCCGGGTCGTGATTTCTTCGATCCTGGCAGCCCCATGGTGGGGGTAGACGACAGTGTCGCCGACCTGGAAAGTCATGTGACAAGTACCCCTTCCGCTGTACTCCAGGGTACCACGCGTCCACAGCCTCCCGGAACAGTGAAATCACCATAACTGCAGGTCAAAGCGGCATATTAGGGGTTGACATCCGTTCAACTCTATGAATCACAAATGCTGACATACCGAATGACCTGCGGGGGCGCGGATATGACCATGGAATCGTGTGGATATGGTAGGCGCTGCCCATCACACATGCGCAGCATCTAAGGAGAACCCGCTCGTGAACAGCCGTGTCTGGACATTCGCCGCCGCCGCGCTGATCGCCGCCCCGGTGCTGTCCGGCTGTGCCGTTGGCGCAGATGCGAACACCAACAAGCCTTATGCGCCCAATGAGGCCGCGGCACTGATTCACGATGGCGCGTACGGTACGCGCGGTATCAAGATCCCGCAGGCTTTCGTCCTCGGGCCTGACGCGGGCGCGCAGCTCGCCAAGGGCGGTTCCGCGCCCGTGTACATCCAGGTGATCAACACCAACGGCGCTCCTGACACGCTGCAGGCGGTCGTGGCCGAGGGGGCGGGGACGGCCAAGCTGGCCGCGCCGATCGCGCTGCCGCGGGACACGGCGGTCAACACGGGCAAGCCGTCGCCGCAGATCCTCATCGAGGGGCTGACGGCGCCGTTGAGCGGGGGCGAGAGCATCCGGCTCCACCTGCAGTTCCAGAACGCGGGCGCGGTCACCATCAACGCTCCGGTGATCACCCGCAGCCGCGAGTTCAAGGACCTCCCCGCCGCTCCCGGCGCCACCCCCGCGCCGATCGTCGCGACCCCGTCCCCGTCGGCGACCCCCACCCACTAAGGGGTACGGCGGAGCCAAGGGACGCCCACCCGCCGTACGGGGCTGAGGGCCTTCCAGGGAGACGGTCAGCGGCGGTGACACATCCCCGCCGCAACGCCGCCAGGAAGCCCCCTGGAGCCCTCAGAAACCCGAAAACGCCGCCCTGAGAGCCCCAGAGGCTCTACAGGACGGCGTTTCGCCGTACAGACGGGTTATTCGACCGGGTCGAACTTGTACCCCAGGCCTCGCACCGTGAGGATGCAGCGCGGATTGGACGGGTCGGCCTCGACCTTGGCGCGCAGGCGCTTCACGTGGACGTCCAGGGTCTTGGTGTCACCCACGTAGTCCGCCCCCCACACCCGGTCGATGAGCTGACCGCGGGTCAGCACCCGCCCAGCGTTGCGCAGCAGCACCTCGAGAAGCTCGAACTCCTTCAGCGGCAACTGCACCTGCTCCCCGCGCACCGCCACGATGTGCCGGTCCACGTCCATCCGCACCGGCCCGGCAGCCAGGACCGACGACTCCAGCTCCTCAGGCGCGTCCCCCTGCCGCCGCAGCACCGCGCGGATGCGCGCCACCAGCTCACGCGACGAGAACGGCTTCGTGACGTAGTCGTCAGCCCCGAGCTCCAGCCCCACGACCTTGTCGATCTCGCTGTCCTTGGCGGTCAGCATGATCACCGGCACCTTGGACCGCTGGCGCAAAGACCTGCACACCTCGGTGCCCGGCAGACCGGGCAGCATCAGGTCGAGCAGCACCAGGTCGGCGCCGCTGCGGTCGAACGTGTCCAGCGCCTCGGGCCCGGTCGCCGCGACGGAGACCTCGAACCCCTCCTTGCGCAACATGTAGGACAGAGCGTCGGAGAACGACTCCTCGTCCTCGACAACAAGTACTCGCGTCATGACGCAGTCTCCAGGGGAATCGAGTTCGGTACGGCCAGCGCGGTGCCCCCGAAGGCGGGCAGGCGCAGCGTGAAGGTCGAACCGGAGCCTTCCTTGCTCCAGACGGACACCTCGCCCGCGTGCGCGACGGCGACGTGCTTGACGATGGCCAGGCCGAGCCCCGTGCCGCCGGTGGCGCGGGATCGGGCGGCGTCGACGCGGAAGAACCGCTCGAAGATGCGCTCCAAGGACTCTTCCGGTATGCCGATGCCCTGGTCGCTGACGCTGATCTCGACGGACTCCCCCGCCGGTCTGGCGCTGACGACGACCCTGGTGTGCTCGGGGCTGTAGGCGACGGCGTTGTCGATGAGGTTGCGCAGCGCGGTGACGAGCAGCTCGTCGTCGCCCCAGATGCGCAGTCCCTCGGTGCCGCCGGCCACCAGCGTGATGTCCTTGGCCAGCGCCTTGGTGTTGCAGTGGTCGATGGCGTCGTGCACGGCCTCGTCGATCACGACCTGTCCCGGCGTGGGGATGGGCTCGGCGCCCTGGATGCGCGACAGGGTGATGAGGTCCTGCACGAGGTAGGTGAGCCTGGCCGCCTCGTGCTGCATGCGGCCGGCGAATCGGGTGACTGCCTCGGGGTCGTCCGCGGCGTCCTGGATGGTCTCGGCCAGCAGGCTGAGCGCGCCCACGGGCGTCTTCAGCTCGTGGCTGACGTTGGCGACGAAGTCGCGGCGCACGGCCTCGACCCTGCGGCGCTCCGTCTGGTCCTCGGCGAGCACCAGCACCTGGCCGTAGGAGCCGAGCGGCGCCACGCGGACGGCGAAGTTGGTGGTCTCCTGGCCGAACTTGTGACCGGCGACGTCGATCTCGCTCTCGCGGATCTCGCCGTCGCGCCTGACCTGCCTGGCCAGCGCCAGCAGCTCGGCCGCCATCAGCCGGTCGCCTTTGACGAGGCCGAAGGCGCGAGCGGCCGAGCTCGCCCTGAGCACGCGGTCGTGCCCGTCGAGCACCACGGCGGACGAGGGCAGGACAGCGAGGACGGAGGCCACGCCCTGCGGCAGCGCCGCGGTCTCGGTCTCCGCCGGGGTGTCGTCCTTGGGCCGCGTCTCTATCTGGTTGCGATAGAAGAGCACGGCGACGGCACCCACCACGAACCCAGCCAAAGCCGCGAAGCTCATGGCCATTTCCCCCATGCTTCCTCCCCGGCAAAGCACGCTGCTGTCACGCCTCGATGGTAGGTGGCCTTTTCGACGTTACAGACCCCTCACCAGGGCACGGACGCACCCTTTCCCGCAAAGTTCATCTACCGGTCGAAGTTCGTTCACAGATAGGGACGTACGGTTTGTGGCATGCGTGACGCCTACCATGAAGAACTCGACGCCCTGACGGAACGGCTGGTCGAAATGACCAGCCTGACCCGCTCGGCCATCTCGCGAGCCACCACCGCCCTGCTCGACGCCGACCTGCAGATGGCCGAGAGCGTCATTTCGCGCGACGCGGAGGTCAACGCGATCTTCGCGGAGATCGAGGCGTCCATTTTCGAGCTGATGGCCCGCCAGCAGCCCGTCGCCGTCGACCTCCGCATGGTCATCACCGCCCTTCGCATGGGCACCGACCTGGAGCGCATGGGCGACCTCGCCAAGCACGTCGCGAAGGTGGCGCGACTGCGCCACCCGGAGTCGGCCATTCCGAACGAGGTGCGCTCGACCATCCTGGAGATGGGCCAGATCGCCGAGAACCTGGTCACGAAGGCGGGCGCGGTCGTCGCCACCCGCGACGTGGACACCGCTCTCGAGCTCGGGGCCGACGACGACGCCATGAACAAGCTGCACAGGCGGCTGTTCAAGGTCATTCTGAGCAAGGACTGGGCACACGGTGTCGAGCCCGCCATCGACATCACGCTGATCGGCCGCTACTACGAGCGTTACGCCGACCACGCCGTGCGCGTCGCGCACGACGTGGTCTACCTGGTGACGGGGGCTCGCCCCGACAAGAAGGACTAACGACCCTGGTTGGCGACCGCCGCGATGGCGGCCTCAGCCGCGTCCGGGTCGAGGTACTGGCTCTTGATCGCCTTGCAGTCGTCGTCGAGCTCGTAGACCAGCGGGATGCCGGTCGGGATGTTGAGCTCGGCGATGTCGGCGTCCGAGATGCCGTCGAGGTGCTTGACCAGCGCGCGCAGCGAGTTGCCGTGCGCGGCCACCAGCACCGTGCGCCCGGCGGCGAGGTCGGGCACGATCTCGTCGTACCAGTAGGGCAGCATGCGCTCCACGACGTCCTTGAGGCACTCGGTGCGCGGCATCAGCTCACTCGGCAGTAGCGCGTAACGCGCGTCGCCCACCTGGGAGAACTCGTCGTCGTCGGCGATCGGCGGCGGCGGCACGTCGTAGGAGCGGCGCCACAGCATGAACTGCTCGTCGCCGAACTCCTCGCGCGTCTGCGCCTTGTTCTTGCCCTGCAGCGCGCCGTAGTGGCGCTCGTTGAGCCGCCACGACCGCTTCACCGGCAGCCACGCCAGGTCGGCGGCGCCGAGCGCCAGGTTCGCCGTCTGGATCGCCCGCGTCATCAGGCTCGTGTGCAGGACGTCCGGCCTGATGCCCGCCTCGGCCAGCAGCCTGCCGCCCCGCCTGGCCTCGTCCTCGCCCTTGGCCGAGAGGCTGACGTCCACCCACCCGGTGAACAGCCCCTTAGCGTTCCAGTCACTCTCGCCGTGCCGCAGCAGCACCAAAGTCGCCATGAGCCCAATCCTAGGGTTTCCCGGCGAACCCTCAGGTGTCATGATCACGCACATGCGCGTTCTCGGCGTCGACGTCGCCCCCGGGTTCACCAGAACGAACATGATCGCCTGCTGGGTCCTCGGCTTCGTGGCCACGATGGTCATCACCTTCATGCCCACGGCGCAGCCCCACCTCCTGTCCGGCGTGCTCGGCGTGGCGCCAGGCGCGCAGGGGCGGCTGGTCGGCCTGCTGGGGTTCGTCGCGGAGCTGACGATGATCGTCAGCCTCCTCTGGTACGGCGCGCTGGCCGACCGCGTCGGGCGGCGGCCGATCGTCGTGGCCGGGTTCGCGCTGTGCGCGCTGGGGACGGCGCTGGCGCCCTTCGCCGGGAGCGCGGCCGTCCTGGTGGCACTGCGGGTGGTGTTTTCTCTGGGTACGGCGGCGCTGGGCGGGATGTTCGCCACGCTCGCCATCGACTACGCGGCGGAGCGCTCGCGCGGCAAGTCCTACGGCGTGCTCGGCGTGACCAGCGGGCTGGGCGCGATGTTCGCGGTGTTCACCCTGGCCAGGCTGCCAGAACGGCTGGAGCGCGGCGGCATGGACGCGGCGGCTGCCACGCGGGTGTCGTTCCTGATCGTGGCCGCGGCGCTGCTGGTGGCCGGGGTGGTCATGCGGTTCACGCTGTCGGCGGGCAAACCGGCGGAGACCCACATCCCCCTTCCACGGCTCATCACGGAAGGGGTCAGGCTGGCCCGCGACCCTGGGGTCGCGCTGTCGTACGCGGCGGCGTTCGTGGCCCGCGCCGACCTAGCCGTCGTATCCGGATTTATGTCGTTATGGATAGTGAACTACGGCGTCGCCCACGGCATGTCCAGCGCTCAGGCGCTGGCCAGGGCCGGGATGGTGGTCGGCATCGCGCACGGCATGTCCCTGATCGCCTCTCCCCTGCTCGGCTGGCTGGGCGACCGGGTCAGGCGGCACAACCTGGTCATCGGCGCGCAACTGACGGCAGGGCTGGCCTACCTGTCCACGCTGCTGGTCGACGACCCGCTCGGGCCAGGGATGATCATCGTGGCGGTGTTCGTCGGCGTCGGGGAGATCGCCGGGATCAACACGGCGGGGCCGCTGCTCGGCACGCACGCGCCCGCCGCGATCCGCGGGTCGGCGTTCGGCGTGCAGGCCCTGTGCGGGGCGCTGGGCATCCTGCTGGTGTCGGCGATCGGCGGCGTTCTCTACGACGGGTGGCGTCCCGCCGCGCCGTTCGTGGTCTCCGGGCTGCTCGGGCTCGGGGTGGCCGCCTTCGGGCTGTCGGTCAGGCGGAGGATCGATCGGGATCGGCGAAGTGGGCGAACGCCTGAAGGTTCTTCAGCGACTCGCCCCGCTTGACCCGCCAGGCCCACTCCTTCTTGATCGTCGAGGAGAAGCCCAGCTCCAGCGCGCTGTTGAACCAGTCGTCCGAGTAGGTGAGCACACAGCCGAGCAGCCGGTCGACCTCGTCGGCCGAGATCGCCGACAGCGGGATCCTGCCGACGAGGTAGACGTCGCCGACCGGGTCGAGCGCGAAGTGCACGCCGTACATCGAGCCGTTCTTGCCCAGGAGGAAGCGGTAGAACTCGGCGTGGTTCTCGTCCGGCTGGCGGCAGAAGAACGCCTCGACGAGCAGTGCCTGGTCGCCGAGGATGAGCCAGGTCACCGTGGCCAGCTTGCGCTGGCCGGGCAGCGTGACGAGGAACGACCCCGGGTGCGGCTCCTCGAAGGGAACGTCCGCCGCCTTGAGTGCCGCCTCGATCACTTCGCGCATGCCGTACAGCCTACGAGTTCACCGCGACCGGCACCCGGTGCAGGTTCGACAGCGCCTGCGCGTAGACGTCCATGAGCCGCGCGGCGGTCGCCGACCAGCCGAAGGCCGCCGCGTGCGCGCGTGCGCCAGAGGACAGGCCGTCGCGCCAGCGCGGCATGGTGACGAACCTGGTGAGCACGCGCGCCCAGGTGTCCGGGTCGTGGTTGTCGACGAGCACCCCGGACACGCCGTCACGTACGGCGGTGCGCAGCCCGCCCACGGACGCGGCGGCGACGGGCGTGCCGCAGGCCTGCGACTCCAGGGCGACCAGGCCGAACGACTCGCTGTAGGACGGCACCACGGTCACGTCGGCCGCGCGGTACCAGTCGGCCAGCTCGTCCTGCGGAGCCGGCGGCACCAGCCGTACGACGTCGGAGATGCCCAGCTCGGCGGCGAGGTCGGTGAGGATGGACGGCCTGGCCAGGCCGTTCCCCGAAGGACCGCCCACGCAGGCCACGACGAGCCTGTCGCGCAGCGACGGGTCCTCGATGAGCATGCGGGCGGCGGCGCGCAGCAGCACGTCCGGCGCTTTGAGCGGCTGGATGCGGCCGACGAACAGCAGCACGTGGGCGTTCTGCGGCAGGCCGAGCCTGCGGCGCGCCGCGCCCTGGGAGGCGGGTTGGAAGACGGTGAGGTTCACACCGGGGTTGACGACGGCGACCCGGTCGGACGGCGCGCCGTACAGGTCGATGAGCTCGCGCGCCTCGGCGTCGGTGTTGGCCACGAGGCGGTCGGCGATCTCCACGACCTGCTCCTCACCGCACACGCGCGCCTGGGGCTCCGGCTTGTCGCCCTCGGCGAGCAGCAGGTTCTTGACCTTGGCCATGGTGTGCATGGTGTGCACGAGCGGGACGCCCCAGCGCTCCTTGGCCAGCCATCCGACCTGGCCGGACAGCCAGTAGTGGGAGTGGATGACGTCGTAGCGGCCCGGGTCGTACATGGCCTCGGTGCGCAGCACGCCGGACAGGAACGCGCACATCTGGCTGGGCAGGTCGGCGCGGTCGAGCTCCTCGTAGGGTCCCGCGCTGACGTGGCGGACGGTGATCCCCGGGGCGAGCTCGGCCACCGGGGGCAGGTCGCGTGACGTCTTCCTGGTGAAGATCTCCACCTCGACGCCCAGTTGGACAAGACGCTTCGCGGTTTCGACGATGTACACGTTCATCCCGCCCGCGTCACCGGTGCCCGGCTGGTCGAGCGGGGATGTGTGCATGCTGATCGTCGCGACCCGGTTGACCCGCCGTCGCCTCACCAGAGACCACCTCCGAACGAACTACAACTATTCGAGTCTTTCCGACATTCCCGACAGCAGGTCACGGCGGGGGTGTCATTAAGGTGTGGGCCATGAAGAAGACGGCGGTGGTGACCGGGGCAAGCAGCGGGATCGGCGAGGCGACCGCGCGGCGGCTCGCGGCGGAGGGGTACGACGTGGTCGCGGCCGCCAGGCGGCGTGAGCGGCTCGACAAGCTGGCGGCCGAGGTGCCGTCGATCACGCCGGTGACGCTCGACGTCACGTCCCAGGAGTCCGTCGACGCGCTGGCCGCTTCGCTCTCGCGGTGCGACGTGCTGGTGAACAACGCGGGCGGGGCGGTCGGGCTGGAGCCGGTGTCCGGGGCGCTGGTCGAGGACTGGCAGCGGATGTACGACATCAACGTGCTGGGGTCGCTGCGGATGACCCAGGCGCTCCTGCCGTCGCTGATCGCCTCGGGGGACGGGGTGCTGGTGATGCTGACCTCGACGGCCGGGCTGGTGTCTTACGAGGGTGGCGGGGGGTATTGCGCGGCCAAGCACGCGCAGACGGCGATGGTGGAGACGCTGCGGTTGGAGCTGGTGGGCGAACCGGTGCGGATCATCGAGATCGCTCCGGGGATGGTGCAGTCGGAGGGCTTCGCCGTCAACCGCTTCAGGGGCGACGCCGAGGCCGCTGCGAAGGTCTACGCAGGCGTACCCGGGCCGCTGACGGCTGACGATGTGGCCGATGCCATCGCCTGGACGGTCACCCGCCCCGCACACGTCAACGTCGACCGCCTCGTCCTGCGCCCCCGCGCCCAGGCCGCCCAGCACAAGGTGCACCGCGTCACCTCCTGACCAGGGGTTGAGGTCCCTTGAGGGGTTGAGGTGTTTAGGGGGTGGAGCGTGGCCAAGCCCGTCGGGGCGATCACCAGGGGGACCACTGGGTACAACCGGCTGCGCAGGGCCGACCGGTGGGTTGTCGGCGTGCATCGGCGGGTCCTGGATGGTGATCCGCTGGTGGTCGACCTTGGCTATGGGGCGTCGCACACGACGACGCTGGAGCTGTTCACCCGGCTGCGGGCGGTCAACCCGGCTGTCGAGGTGGTGGGGATCGAGATCGATCCGGCGCGGGTCGCCCTCGCGAAGCCGTACGAGAGAGACGGGTTGCGGTTCGCGCTCGGTGGGTTCGAGCTGCCCGTCCCTCGGCCGCCCGCGCTGGTGCGGGCGTTCAACGTGCTCAGGCAGTACGGCGAGGCCGAGGCGTGGCGGCACTGGGAGGCGCTGTGCGGCAGGCTCGCCCCCGGCGGCCTTCTGGTGGAGGGCACGTGCTCGGAGAATGGACGGCGAGCCGTCTGGGTGGGGCTCTCGCAGCAGGGGCCTGAGACGGTGACGTTCTCGGCGCGGTTCGACGCCTTCGACAAGCCGTCCGATCTGGCCGACCGGCTGCCCAAGACGCTGATCCACCGCAATGTGCCCGGCGAGCGCATCCATGCGTTCTTGCGGGACTTCGACCATGCCTGGGCGGTGGCCGCGCCGTACGGGGTGCACGGGCTGCGTCAGCGGTGGTTGCGCACGGTCGGGTCGCTGGCCGGGCAGTGGCCGATTCCCCAGCACCCGCCCTTCGGTGGGAAGGCGCGCTGGCGGCTCGGGGAGCTCACCCTTCCGTGGTCGGCGCTCGCCCCGCTCTGACCCACAGGGCGTACGCATCGGGCTCGAACAGCACGAAGCGCACCTCGGCCACCTGCGTGTCGGCCTGCCGTACGGCGTGCCAGGCGATGCGGGCGGCGTCGTCCATGTGCCAGCCGAAGATGCCGGTCGAGATCGCCGGGAAGGCGACCGTGGCCGCGCCCAGCGAGTCCGCGACCTTCAGCGACTCCCGGTAGCAGGAGGCGAGCAGCGCCGACCGGTCCTCGTCGCGCGAGTAGACCGGCCCGACCGTGTGGATCACCCAACGCGCCTTGAGCCGCCCTGCCGTCGTCGCCACCGCCTGGCCGGTCGCCAGCCCCTTGCCGTAGTGGGACGCCCGGAGCGCGCGGCAGGCCTCCAGGATCTCCGGCCCTCCGCGACGGTGGATCGCGCCGTCCACACCTCCGCCACCGAGCAGCGACGAGTTGGCCGCGTTCACGATCGCGTCGGCGTCCTGCTCCGTCAGATCGCCGAGAACCAGCGTGATGTCCATCAACGCAGCTTGGCAGACACCAGCAGAGCGAGCCCAGGCAGCACCGCCAGAACGGCGAGCGACCACACCGGCCCGCTCGTGTCCGCCAGCCACCCGAACAGCGGCGCGAACGCCCCTCCAGCAGACACCGCCAGCCCCAGCGTCACCCCAGAGGCCGTGCCGATCCTGTTGGGCAGGTAGTCCTGCCCCAGCGACGTCTGCACCGCGAACGGCAGGTAGACGCCGACCCCCGCCCCGACCATGGCCACCGCGACCAGCCACGGCGACGGCGCGGCCACCAGCAAAGCCAGCGCGGGCAACGCGACCGCATAGCCGAGGCGCACCGCGGTCAGCTTGCCCCAGCGGTCCGCGATCCACCCGCCGAGGATCGTGGCCGCGGCCCCCACCCCGAGGAAGGTGGTGAGCAGGAGCGAAGCCGTCCCAGGCGACAGCCCGAAGCGCGCGATCACGTAGAGGCCGAGCAGCGACGTCACCCCGAAATACACGATCGAACGGACCACGACCAGCCCGGTGAGCCACCAGAAGGACCGCCAGTCGTCCCTGCGCACCACCTCGCGCGTGCTCCTGGCCGCTGTCGTGCGACGTAGGCCCAGGAGCACGGCAGCCATCAACACCGCTGGTACGGCCAGCAGCGGCGTGCCGAGCAGCCCGTAGGCCAGCAGGACGGGCGTGGCCAGCACGGGACCGAGGGCGAGCCCCACGTTGCCGCCGACCGCGAACCAGCTCATCCCCTGCGCGGACGGCCCGGCGATCGCCCGCGTCGCGGAGGCGGCAGCCGGATGGTAGGCCGCGACGCCGAGCCCGGACAGCGCGACGGCGCACCACGTCCACGCGTACGACTCCCCCACGCCGGACAGGCCGATGCCGATCCCGGCCACGAGCAGGCCTACCGGGGTGAGCCAGAGCATCCTGCCCCGGTCGGCGAGCGCGCCGAACACCGGCTGCGCGACCGACGAGATCACGGTCGCGGCCAGGGTGATGCCGGTGGCCGCCGAGTAGCTGTAGCCGCGTTCGAGGGTGAGGAAGGGCAGGATCGCGGGCACCGCGCCCTGGTACATGTCGTCAACCAGATGGCTGAAGGAGAGGAGGCCGAGCGATTTCTTCACCCTGCCGATCCTCCGACATGGGGAAATTTCCTGCTTTCGATAAAGTGCCAGATGATGTCGGAAAGCCGCCACGAGAAGCGTCCGGCCACCGCGACGCGCATGCTCAGCGCCGGGGCGGGCGTCGACGCGCACTGGCACGACGAGCACCAGATCGTCTACGCGGGCCGCGGCGTGCTCGCCGTCACCACCGAGTCGGGCAGCTGGATCGCCCCGGCGACCAGGGCGATCTGGATCCCCGCCGGGACCGTGCACGAGCACCGCGCCTACGGGCGCACCGACCTGCACGCGCTGGGGCTGGCGGGCAACCCGCTGGGGCTGGAACGGCCCGCCGTACTGCTGGTCGAGCCTCTGCTGCGGGAGCTGATCATCGCCTGCACCTCCGTCTCCGATCCGCCGGAGGAGCGGGACAGGATGCTCGCCGTCCTCATGGACCGGCTCAGGCACTCGCCGCAGCAGCCCATGCACCTTCCGTCGGCGCGCGATCCCAGGCTTGCCGCGCTGTGCGTGCTGCTCGACCTCGACCCCGCCTCCGGCAGCACGCTGGAGGAGCTCGGGCGGCGGGTGGGAGCCAGCGGGCGCACGTTGTCGCGGTTGTTCCGCACCGAGTTCGGCATGACGTTCCCGCAGTGGCGCACGCAACTGCGGCTGCATCACGCGTTGCGGCTGCTGGCCGAGGACGTTCCGGTGACGGCAGTGGCGCACCGGTGCGGATGGGCGTCGGCCAGCGCGTTCATCGAGGTTTTCCGGCGTGCTTTCGGTCACACACCGGGAGCCCGGAAACATGCTCGACAACCTGTAGTACTACGCTAGAGCGTGTGAAGGGTCTTGGCGAGCTCGAACGCAGCATCATGGACATCCTCTGGGCGGAGAACAGCCCGCTGACGGCCCGCGAGGTCGGCAGGCTCATCGCGGAACGCGACCTGGCCCCGACGACGGTGATGACCGTCCTCGATCGACTCACCCGCAAGGGTTTCCTGCTCAGGACCCGTGACGGGCGCGCGTGGCGGTACGAACCGGCAGAAAGCCGTGACAGCTACGTCGCCGAGCTTATGCTTGAGGCTCTCGACATGACGGGTGACCGTTCGGCCGCCCTGACCCGCTTCGCCAAGACCGTGTCTGGCACCGAGGCGGAGATCCTGCTCAAGGCCCTCACGGAGCTGGAGGAAGAGTGATCACGGCGGCGGCGTTGGCGGCGCTCGCCACGGCGTGCGCGTTCGGCGCCTGGCGCTTCACGACCGCTCAGTGGACCTCCCGCGCCCCCAGGCTGGCCATCATCCTCTGGCAGGCGCTCGGCGTCGCCTGGGGCCTGGCCAGCAGCGGCGCGCTGCTCGCCTATGCCGTCATGCCGTACGACGCCGGTGTCCTGCACGGCCTGATCGCCTTCGCCAGCGCCCAGCCCGCTGCCGGCGAGTGGGACCTGCCGCACATCCTCGCCATGGTCGGCGGGCTGACGCTGCTCGCCGTACTCGTGGTCGTCACGATCACCGCGATGATCCAGACGCTGCGCGCGCGCAGCCGCCACCGGGTGCTGCTCTCGCTGGTCGCCCGCGAGGACCCGGTCGTGCCCGGCGTGCGCGTCGTCGACCACCCGGGCCCCGCCGCCTACTGCGTGCCCGGCTGGAACTCCCAGGTCGTGGTCAGCGCCGGCGCGATGGAGCTGCTGTCACAGGACGAGCTGACCGCCGTGCTCGCCCACGAGGCGGCGCACGTGCGCGAGCGGCACGACCTGGTGCTGCTGCCGTTCGCCGCGCTGCGCAGGGCGCTGCCCTGGGCCAAGGTCGTGCGCGACGCGCAGGCCCAGGTCGAGCTGCTCGTCGAGATGGCGGCCGACGACCGCGCCCGCCGCTACTGCTCCCCGCGCAGGCTCGCCACCGCCCTTCTCAGGTTCGGTACGGCGGGCAGCATGCCCACCCCGCACGGCATGCTCGGCCTCCACTCCCAGGTCATGGCCAGGGTCGACCGGCTGATCAAGCCCGCGCCCGAGCTGTCGAGGAGCTTCCGCTACAGCTTGCTGGTGCTTGCTGTGACGTTGACCACATCGGCGCCCCTTCTGTGGGTTATCCCTGCTTGAGCGCTTACAGGTGCTAGCTAGCCCGTTTGCAATTGCAAGCACTCGCGGTGCAGACTAGGGGCATGGCACTACCCAAGGTCGGCTCGATCGGCGAGTACATCCGCGAGCAGCGCACGCAGGCGAAGATCTCGCTGCGGCAGCTCGCGGCGCAGGCGGGGGTCTCCAACCCCTACCTCAGCCAGATCGAGCGTGGCCTGCGCAAGCCGAGCGCGGAGATTCTCAACCAGATCGCCAAGGGGTTGCACATCTCGGCGCAGGCGCTCTACGTGCAGGCCGGCCTCATCGAAGACCGCGAACCGCCCAGCGACGTGGAAACGGCGATCAGGGCGGACACGCACATCACCGAGCGGCAACGCCAGGTGCTGATCGATATCTACGAGTCGTTCCGCAAGGAAAACCGCGTTGAGGACGAGCAGACCTCCCAGAATGCCCGCCCTCAGGACGACCTGCCCGAGGACTTCCTAGCCGCCCTCGAGCCGTTCGCGGTGTCACCTGTCACCCAGGAAACCAAGGAAGGTTAACCCATGACGCTGGCCACCGAGGTCAAGAAGCTCACCGAGTCCAAGCCGTTCTACGCCGTCGCCGGTGCCGGTGACTTCGCCGTTGAGAAGCTGCGTGAGCTGCCCGAGCAGCTGCAGAAGCTGACGTCGCGGCGGTCCGAGATCGCCAAGGATCTGCCGGAGAAGGCGCGGGAGTACCGCACCAAGGCGGAGGCCGTGGCGAAGGACTTCCCGGAGAAGGCGCGCGAGTACGCCGACCAGCTGTCCCACAAGGCCACTGAGGTCTACGAGGAGTTCGCCAGCCGCGGGCGCAAGGTCGTCAGCCAGGCTAGCGGGCAGGCGGCGCTGGAGCTGGAGGAGGTCTCCGAGGCCGCCGAGCCGGCGGTCGCCACGCCGGTCAAGAAGACCACCACCCGCAAGACCCCCACGCCGAAGGCCTGACCTCCCCTCACGGGTGAGCTCACCTTCACGGGTGCGCTCACCTGATGGTGGCTTCATCTGACGGGTGGCTTCACCTCATGGGTGACTTCACCCCACCTCGCGGGTGACCTCAGCCTCATCGGACGGATGGCCCTCTGGGGGAGGATCTACATCTCCTCATGTGGCTGGCCTCCCTTAGGAGCAAGGGATCACCTGCGGTGATCATCCCGTGGGGGCCACTCCGTGCGGGTCACCCCGTGAGGTGGTCGCCCTCCCGGGCGGTCACCCCGTGAGATGGTCACCCCGAGAGTGGGCGCTCCGTGAGGTAGTCACCCTCTGAGGTGGTCAACCCCGTGAGGTGGTCACCCCCGTGAGGTGGTCAACCCTGTGGGGAAACACGAAGGCCCGTCCCCATGAGGACGGGCCTTTCTCGTTTGTCGGCGATTCCCATTAGGCTGTGGCCGACGACCTGGGCGGAGTGGATATGAACCTGATCAACGGCGGCCTCAACCTCCTGTTCCTCGCGCTCGCCGGCATCATCTTCGCGATGTCGGTATACGCGCTGGTCCACGCCCTACGGGTGCCCGCCAACGCGTTCGCCGCAGCGGGCAAGCTGCAGAAGAACCTCTGGCTGGTCATCCTCGTCCTCGCCACCCTGTTCTCAGCCGCAGGCGCCTGGTCCTACTTCCAGGCCTTCCTCTACATCGGCGGAGCGGCGTTCGCGGGGATCGGTCTGGGCTTCTTCTCGATCCTGTCCGTCATCGCCGCCGCCGTCTACATCGTGGACGTCAAGCCGGCCGTGAAGGGCATGGGCGGCAGGGGCGGCAACAACGGCCCCTACGGCCCCTGGTAGTCACACCGCCACGGGGTCGTGCACCGTGGGCGCGTCGCCGTCGCGGTGGGCGCGCCTGCAGTCCTCGACGAACTCCCTGGTGAGCATGGCGCTCAGTACGGCGACGCCGCCCCTGTTCACGCGCACCTCACCCTTCCTGACCTCGCCGACGAGCCTGATGCGCGGGCCGTCCTGCGTCTGCGGGCGCTCGTAGTCGGTGACCTTGCTGCGGCCGGTGAGCCGCAGGTCCCACTGGTCGACGGTCGCGTTGTCCGGCACGAGCAGCTTCAGCGAGCTGCGCTCGATGTCGACGCGGACCTCGACGTCGCCCTCGGGCAGGGCCCGCAGGTCGAGCACGATGCTCCCGCTGTGGCCGCGGACCTCGAAGTCGCGCGACTCGGTCCAGCGGCCGAGCTTCCTGGTGTTGGTGCGGAAACCTTCGATGCGCTCCATGACTTTCTCCTTGATGTTCGTGTATCTTGATGTTCGAGATACCTTTATCTTGAACTCCAAGAGGCTTGAATGTCAAGAGAAAAAATCGAAGAGGTCGTGTCGAACGAGATGCAGCTCATGCAGGCGGCCGTCAACGACTACGACGAGGCCGTAGCCAGGGCGCTCGGCATCAACCGCACCGACCTGCGCTGCCTGGAGATCCTCACCGGCAGGGAGTCTGCGACGCCGAGCGTGCTCGGTCCCGCGCTCGGGCTGACCACCGGGAGCGTGACCGCCATGCTCGACCGGCTGGAGAAGCTCGGCTACCTCACCCGCTCCCCCGACCCCGACGACCGGCGCAAGGTCGTGGTACGGATCACCGAGGAGGTGCGGGAGGACACGTGGGGGTTCTACAAGGCGTTCGCCGAGGAGGGCGCGGCGCTGATGGGAGGGCTGTCGGAGGCGGAGCTGGAGCTGGTGGGGCGTTTCCTGCGGGGGGCGCGCGAGATGTACGACAGGCAGCTCGACCACGTCCGCACCCTGCCCGCCGTACGCACCAGAAAAGCCCGCAAATAGCCCCACCTCTCACCCCGCGGATAACCCCACCGCATCCCTCTGGGTGGTCGGTCAGTGGTGGGGAGTGCCTGGTCCTTGGATGGTCCAGGGGGCAACGCGCGATCGGGGTTCGGCGTCAGGCGGCGGAGCGGAGGGCGCTGACCAGCCAGCGGGCTATGCGCAGATGTCCGGAGAAGGTGGGATGGATGCCGTCGGGCAGGACGGTCTCCGCGCGTTTGCCCGTCACCCACCGCTGCTCCATCGGGTCGATGAAGGTGATCTGCTCGCGTCCGGCCACGTCCTTCAGGGCGTCGCGGACCGCGTAGGCCTTGCGGGGAGCGCGGTCGAGCCAGAGCGGCCCCACCAGCACGATCTTGGTGGCGGGCCAGTAGCCGCGGGCCGTCCAGACGAGCCTCGCCGCCGCCTGCCGTACCCGCAGGGTCGTCCACCGGCGGTCGTTGTGACCCCCCGAGATGACCAGCACGTCAGGAGCGGGCCGCCAGGCCAGCTCCGCCTCGAACGACTCCTGGAAGTTGCGCCCCACGCGCCCCCTGTTGACGAACCCCGTGCCACCCGCCCCCGCGATCACCGGCTGCCACCGCAGCAACCGCGCCGTCTCCGTCGCGTAACTGCGCCACGTGGGCACCGGCCCCGACCCGACGGTGAAGCTGTCGCCGACGAACATCATGACCGGGGTGACCGCCTTCTGCGCCACCGGCCTTACGGGAGCCGCCGCCTCGGCGCCACTGCATCCCGAAATTGCCGAACATATCGCCAGAAGTGCGGCGGCCGGTGCGGTCGGCGGGCGATCCAGCAGGCCGCGCATTCTCACCTCGAGGGCTCTAGGCTGCCGACATGAGCATCGATCTCCACGGGCGTACGCTACGGCTCGAGCTGGCAGACCAGAACCTGCGCTCCTTCGAGGCCGTCGTCCTGGACTCGACGCCCGAGGGGATCGTCTTGAGCAGGTCGGCATTCTACCCAGGTGGCGGCGGCCAGCCGGCGGATCAGGGAACTCTGCTCTGGCAAGGGGTGGAAACCAGGATCGCCGGCGTACGCAAAGGCGACGATCTCTACCTGATCCCCTTGGAGGGCGACCCGGTGCCCCCGGTCGGCACGGTGGTCCAGGCGGCTGTGGCCGACGAGCGGCGCTCGGCTCTGATGCGTACCCACTCGGGGTTGCACGTGCTCTGCGGCGTCGTCTTCCGCGACTACGGCTCGCTCGTCACGGGCGGCAACATGGAGCCTGGAACCGCACGCATGGACTTCAACCTGCCCGAGGTGCCCCAGGGGTTCAAGGAGGCGGTGGAGGCGGCGTGCAACGCCGAGATCCTCGCCGACCGGCGCATCGACGTGCGGGTGCTGCCCAGGCAGGAGGCGTTCGCGATCCCGGACATCATCCGCACGGCCACCAACCTGGTGCCCGAGGAGGTCGAGGACGTGCGCATCGTCGACATCGTCGGCCTGGACACCCAGGCCGACGGCGGCACCCACGTGGCCTCGACCAAGCAGATCGGCGAGATCCGGGTCACCAAGATCGAGAGCAAGGGGCGCGGGTTCCGCCGCCTGCGCATCGCCATCGTCTGACGACCGCGGCTGTCTTAGGGCTCCTAACAGCATGACCCCTCGTCCCGAGAGCGCCCACGGCCCTCCGGAGGGGAGACCATTCGTGCGGGAGGCCCTTCTGTTGGAAGCTCTTAGGGCTGGGCTTCCCCGGGGGGCGGGGTATGCCGGGGTTTGTCTTGGGGTGGGGTTATCTGTGGTGGAACCCGGGGCACGGGCGGGACATGAAGGTGGAGACGGGGCAGCGGCGCTGGCAGGCGTTGTCGATCTGCCTGGTCGTGGCGTTCATGACCCTGCTCGACGTCAGCATCGTCAACGTGGCCCTGCCCTCCATCCAGGAAGGCCTGCACGCCTCGGAAGGCGCCCTGCAGTGGATCCTGTCGGGCTACGCGCTCACCTTCGGGCTGGCGCTCGTCCCGGCGGGCAGGCTGGGGGACGCGCGGAGTCGCCGGGCCGTGTTCATGTGGGGGCTCGCCGGGTTCACCCTGGCCAGTGCGGTCTGCGGTCTCGCGCCCTCCATCGAGTGGCTCATCGTCGCCAGGCTGCTCCAGGGCGTCGCGGGCGGGGTGCTGAACCCGCAGGTGGCCGGGCTGATCCAGCAGCAGTTCCAGGGGGCGGACAGAGGCAAGGCGTTCGGGGCGCTGGGGGCGACCATCGGGATCGCCACCGCCGTCGGGCCGCTCCTCGGTGGGGTGCTGATCGCGCTGGCGGGCAGTGAGGAGGGCTGGCGCTGGGTGTTCTATGTGAACGTCCCCGTCGGGGTCATCGCGTTGCCCCTGGCGTACAAACTGCTGCCTCCACCCATCTACGGCGAGCAGAAGGGGATGGACCCGCTCGGCGTCCTCCTGCTCGGGCTCGGCGTGGTCGCGATCATGCTGCCCTTCCTCGAGGCGCAGGAGTGGGAGGGCGCGGCCAAGTGGGCGCTCATCCCGGTGGGTGCGGTGCTGCTCGCGGTGTTCACCTGGTGGGAACGCCGGTGCAAGGGGCCGCTGGTCAACTTCAGCCTCTTCCGGCTGCGTTCCTACGCGCTCGGCTCCCTGCTGGGCCTGCTGTACTTCTCCGGCTTCACCGCGATCTTCTTCATCTTCACCGTCTACCTGCAGAACGGGCTCGGGTCCTCGGCGCTGGAGGCCGGGCTCGCGGTCACGCCGTTCGCCGTGGGCTCGGCGGTCGCCGCGTTCGTCGGCGGGCGGCTCGTGTCACGTTACGGCCGGGCGCTGATCGTGTTCGGGCTGGTCGTGGTGATCGTCGGGCTGCTCGGCGCGTGGCTGGCCGTGGAGTTGTGGCCGGGCAAGGGGGTCGGGTACGCCACGGCGCTCCCCCTGCTGGTCGCCGGGCTCGGCAGCGGCCTGGTGATCTCGCCCAACCAGACGATCGCGCTGTCCGAGGTGCCCTTCCAGGAGGGCGGGACCGCGGCCGGAGTGCTGCAGACCGGGCAGCGCATCGGCAACGCGGTCGGCATCGCCGCCGTCGGGTCGGCGTTCTTCGCCGCCGTCGCGGGCAACCACGGCGACTGGGGCGCGGCCTTCCGCCTGGGCCTGCTCGTCATCCTGGCCTTCGTCCTGGCCGCCCTGGCGGTGGGCTTCTACGACCTCAAGGCAGGCCATCAGCCCGCTCGATGAGCAGCCTGCGCTCGCGCTCGTTCCTTGTCAGCGCCGCCGCCTTGAGGAACTCCTCCCGAGCCTCCCGTGTACGGCCCAGCCGAGCGAGCAGGTCGCCGCGCACGCTCGGCAGCAGGTGGTAGTCGGGCAGCGCGTCACCGAGCTGGTCGAGCAGCTCCAGCCCGACGGCAGGGCCGTACGCCATCGAGAGCGCGACCGCCCGGTTGAGCTCCACCACCGGCGAAGGTGCCAGCGAGGCCAGCTCCTCGTAAAGGGCCGAGATGCGCACCCAGTCGGTCTCCGAAGGGGTGAGCGCGCGGGCGTGGCAGGCGGCGATCTCGGCCTGCAGCACGTAGGGGCCGACCGCCTCCGCGCGCTTCAGCGCGGTCAGGCCGCGGCCGATGAGCATCCGGTCCCAGCGCGTCCTGTCCTGGTCGAGCAGGAGGACGGGCTCGCCGTCCGGCCCGGTGCGCGCGGCCGTACGCGAGGCCTGGATCTCCATCAGCGCGACCAGGCCGTGCACCTCCGGCTCCTTGGGCATGAGCTCGGCCAGGATGCGGCCCAGGCGCAGCGCGTCCTGGCAGAGCGCGGGCCGCATCCAGTCGTCGCCCGCCGTGGCCGTGTAGCCCTCGTTGAAGACCAGGTAGATGACCTCGAGCACGGAGGCCAGCCGCTCGACGAGCTCGGCGCCCTGCGGCACCTCGAACGGCACCTGTTCCTTGGCCAGCGTCTTCTTCGCCCTGACGATGCGCTGGGCGACGGTCGGCTCGGGCACCAGGAAGGCGCGCGCGATCTCGTCGGTGGTCAGCCCGCCGAGCAGCCGCAGCGTGAGCGCCACCCTGGCCTGCGTGGACAGGACCGGGTGGCAGGCGACGAAGACCAGGCGGAGCAGGTCGTCCTCGATCTCCTCCAGGTCGAACTCGTCCTCGGCGACGTCGGTCTGGAGCCTGCCGACCTCCTCCAGCTTGCGGCCGTAGGTCTGCTCTCTGCGGATCAGGTCGATGGCCCGCCGCTTGGAGATCGCCATGAGCCACGCGCCGGGATTGCGCGGAACGCCCTCGCGCGGCCACTGTTCCAGTGCCGCGAGGAGGGCGTCCTGCGCGAGCTCTTCCGCGATGCCGACGTCGCGCACGATGCGGGCGAGTCCGGCGATGACCCGCGCCGACTCGATGCGCCACACCGCGTCGATCGCGCGATGGGTGTCAGAGACCACCCACCGGAGTCTAGACCTCGTACACCCGGCGAAGCTCTACCTCGGATCCCTCCTGTCCCGGCATGCGGGAGGCCCACTCCACGGCCTCCTCCTTCGACTTGACCTCGATGATCCAGAACCCGGCGATGAGCTCCTTGGACTCGGTGAACGGCCCGTCCACCACGGTCGACCTGCCGCCGGAGAACTTCAGCCGGACCCCTTCGGAGCTGGGGTAGAGGCCCTCACCGGCGAGCATCACGCCCGCCTTGACGAGCTCGGCGTTGTAGGTGCGCATCTGGGCGACGATGTCGCTGCTCGGCGTGAAGTCGGCGCCGCCCTCGGGGTCGCCCTTGACGATCATCATGTAGCGCATGATGTTCTCCCTTCTCTCAGCCACGCGTCGAACGGGGGACGCGGGAATCGACGTTCTCAGGAAACTTCCGCCGAGGAAACCGTCCACGTGTCACAGGCGGACGGCGTGCCCGTCGTGAAGCCGCGGTCCAGCCAGCCCGCGTAGCTCGCGCCGCTGCCGTGGTTGCGCTCCTCCTCGGGCTTGGCGTCCTCGCCCCTGGCCCTGGAGTCCTCCAGCGCCGACTCCCACAGCTCGGCGCTGAGCGGCGGGGCCAGCCGTACGGCGTGGAAGTAGACGCCGGCCAGGCACTGGGCCTGCAGTTCCGCGCGGCGGGTCAGTTCGTTGGCGCGCGCGGCGTCGGCACTGGCGCGCAGTTGCCAGGCGGCGGTCAGGATGCCCGCCGCGTTCTGCACGTGGTGGGCGTACTCGTGGGCCAGCACCCGGCCGTAGATCGAGAACTGCCAGACCGGCGCGTAGCCGGACGCCTTCACCACGTCGGCCGTGCCGATGTACATGCCCTGGTTGGTCGGGCAGTAGAACGCCGAGGCTCCGGAGGCGGGGAAGTCGCCGCACGGGCTCCTGCCAGGGCTGTCCCAGAACACCCGGTCCGGCCGCGTGAACGCGCCGCCGAGCGTGGCCCGCCACGTCGTGTCCAGGCAGTCGGTCAGCGTGCCCATGAAGGCGGCCATGGACGCCGGGTCGCCCTCCTCGATGGCCGGTACGGCACAGCCGTACCTGGGCAGCGAGGCGGGAAGGCTGACGAACCCCCGCACCTCGGTGTCAGCCAGCGATGGCGTGGACGTAGGCCCGGCGACCGTCGGGCGCGACCCGGCCAGCAGCGAGCAGACGACCACGGTCAGCACGATGGCCGCGGCGCACGCACCCAGCGGCGCGGCCCACGACGTAGACCGCCGCATGAACATATCCCCCCAGGTCAACAACGTACCCAGACCCAGCAGGGCGTATCCCGATAAGCTGCCCTGCCATGACGTTCTTGCGCATGGCTGTCGCGGCCCTCTTCGCGGCGGCGCTCCTCGGCGGCGGCACCGCGCACGCGGCGGCCGGCAAGGTGGCCGACGAGGCGGTCGATCTGGAGCTCAAGCCGGGTGGCGTCCTGCACGTCAAGGAAACGATCACTGTAGAGGGCGGGCCGGTCGCGCGCACGCTTCTCACCAGGGTCAGCGCGGGAGACGTCAACGACCGGCTCTTCCGGATCTCCGGGTTCAAGGGCGACGGCAAGCTGACCGGCGACACGATCACCGTCAATCCCGGCAAGGCCGTCTTCGAGTACGACGTGGCCGGCGCGGTCGCGCCGATCACCGGCGGCGAGGAGCTGAACTGGTTCGCGGCCGGCGGCTGGGACGGGCCGGTCGCCAAGGCCTCGGTCCACGTCAAGGGGCCTGGCGGGGTGCAGAGCCTGTCGTGCTTCGCCGGCGACCTGTCCTCGCGGATCGGCTGCACCGAGGCGTCGATGGACCACACCGGCGTCGACGCCGACTTCGGCCAGCAGGGCCTCGGCCCCGGCCAGGTGCTGACCGTGGTGGTGGGCTTCCCCGCCGGGGCCAGCGGTGGCAAGCCGATCCTGGAGAAGCGCTTCTCGCTGGCCGGCGCGTTCACCCTCGACACGGTCACCGGCGGCGCGCTGGCCGGGCTGCTGGTACTGCTGCTCGGCGGCATCGGGCTGCTCTACTGGACGCGCGGTCGCGACGCCCGCGTGTCGAGCAGCGCGGTCAACCCGGTGGAGAACGGCCATTTCTCCCCGCCGGACGGGGTGCGTCCCGGCCAGATCGGCACGCTGGTCGACGAGCAGGCCGACGTCGTCGACGTGACGGCCACGATCGTGGACCTGGCGGTGCGCGGCTACCTGCGGATCGACGAGCAGCCCAGGCAGGCCTACGACGCCCCCGACTGGATGCTGGTCAAGAACCTGAACGCGCCCGTGCGCTCGCTGCTCCCCTACGAGCTCGCCCTCTACGAGGCGATCTTCGAGGGGCGCGACCACGTGCTGCTGTCGCAGCTCACCGGGTCGTTCGCCAAGCACCTGGGCAAGGTGCGCGACGCCCTCTACGCCGACGTGGTCGAGCAGGGCTGGTTCGCCCGCCGTCCCGACACCGAGCGCACCCGCTGGACCACGATCGGCCTGATCCTGTGCGGGCTCGGCGTGGTGGCGACCGTGGCGCTGGCCTGGTTCACGACGTACGGCCTGCTGGGCCTCGCGCTGATCATCGCCGGGGCCGCGCTGACCGTGGGCGGGCAGTACATGCCGGCCAAGACCGCCAAGGGCGCGGCCGCGCTCGCGCACACGCTGGGCTTCCGCGACTACCTGTTCTCCGGCGACGTGAAGAACGGCGACGTGGAGCTGTTCTCCCGCTACCTGCCCTACGCGGTGATCTTCGACGGGGTGGACCACTGGTCGCGGGTGGTGGCCTCGGTGACCGGCAACGGGAGCCAGGCGGACAACCTGTACTGGTACCACGGCCCGGCCGAGTGGGACCTGTCGAAGTTCGCCGGTTCCATGCGGACCTTCACGACCACGACGTCAGGTGCGATCTCGGCGTCCCGGCAGCTCCGCTCCCTGTGACTCCGGAACAGCTCGAGGCGCATCGCCGCGAGCTGCACGTGCACTGCTACCGGATGCTCGGCTCCTACGACGAGGCTGAGGATCTGGTGCAGGAGACGTTCCTAAGGGCGTGGCGCAACCGCGGCACGCCGCCGGAGAACCTGCGCGCCTGGCTCTACAAGATCGCCACCAACGCCTGCCTGGACTTCCTCAAGGCGACTCCACGCACGCCGGTGCCCAGGGAAGCCCCCATCGTCGCCGACTCGTGGCTGGAGTGGCCGACGACGACGTCCGTGCCGTGGCTGCAGCCGTACCCGGACACCCTTCTCGACGCGGTGATCGAGCGGGAGACGATCGAGCTGGCCTTCCTGGCCGCCGTCCAGCACCTCCCGGCGCGGCAGCGCGCCGTGCTCATCCTGCGCGACGTGCTCGGCTGGTCGGCGCAGGAGACGGCCGAGGCGCTGGAGATGACCGTGGCGGCGATCAAGAGCGCGCTGCAGCGGGCCAGGCCGGTGATGCGCGAGCAGCTTCCAGCGCAGCGGATGAACACCGCTTCGGCCGAGGAGATGGCCGTCGTGCAGCGCTACATCATGGCGCTGGAGCAGGCCGACCCCTCGTTGCTGCCGTCGCTGCTGCGCGCCGACGTCTACCAGACCATGCCGCCCTCGCCGATGTGGATCCTGGGCCGCGAGGCGTTCGTGGGCGCCTGGGGCCCCCAGCTTGTCGGGCCGGACTCGTGGGGCGACTGGAAGGTCCTGCCCACCCGGGTCAACCGGCAGCCCGCGATCGCCGCCTACCTGCGCGCACCGGCCGACGACACGTACCGCGCCTACTGGCTGGGCGTCTTCCGCATGGAGGACGGTCTGATCTGCCAGATCAGCACCTTCGGCCATGCCCTTTTCCCGGAACTCGGTCTCCCCGATTCCTTTTCCGCCGCTCCCTCGTCATAGGGGGCATGACAACACTCCAGAAGAACGTCCAGGCCGCGATCGACGAGCTCGTCGGCTCAGGGGCGGAGCGCGGCGTGCAGGTGGCCGTGTGCAGGAACGGCGAGCTGCTCGTCGACGCGGTCGCCGGGGTGGCCGACCCGGCGACGGGCCGGGCGATGACCTCGGACACGCCTGTCTACGTCACCTCGACCGGCAAGGGCGTGATCGCCACCGTCGCCCACGTGCTGGCCGAGCGGGGCGCCCTCGCCTACGACGCGCCGATCGTGGAGTACTGGCCCGAGTTCGGCGCCCACGGCAAGGACAAGGCGACGGTACGGCAGGCGCTGTCGTTCTCCGTCGGCGTGCCTGGGGTGCCCGTCGACTCCACGCCTGAGAACCTCGCCGACTGGGACGGCATGTGCGCCACCATCGCGGCGGCCAAGCCGTGGTGGGAGCCGGGCACGCAGATCGGCTACCACCCGCAGACGTTCATGTTCATCGTGGGCGAGATCGTCCGCAGGGCCAGCGGGAAGCGCATCTCGCAGGTGCTGCTCGACGAGGTCGCCGGGCCGCTCGGCCTGGCCGACGAGCTGTACCTCGCGGTGCCTGAGGCGGAGCTGCCGCGGCTGGCGGTGATCGAGGACTCCGGCCCGGCGATGGAGCTGCCGCCGGAGATGCTGGAGTCGATGCCGTTCTTCCGCGTCGTCGACGGGTTCACCGCCGCGCCGCTGCGCGCCCTGCCGGACGCCGCCTACAGCAACAGGGCCGACATCCTGACCTCGGACTCCGGAGCCTCGATGAGCGCCAGGGCGATCGCCAGGACCTACGACGCGCTGCAGAACGGCCTCATCTCCCCCGAGCGCCTGGCCGAGGTCACGTCGGTCGCCGCGTCCGGGGACGACGTGGTGTCGGGGATGCCCGCCGCCTACGGGCTGGGGTTCGCGCTGCGGCTGCTGGACAGGGAGACGACCTTCGGGTGGTTCGGCAGCGGCGGCACGGCCGGGTTCGCCGACCTGGCGACCGGCACCTCCGTGGGCATCACCAAGAACGTGGCCGCAGCGGGCGAGTTCTCCACCGTGCAGCACATCGCGTCGATCGTGCTCTAGGTGCGGCGGATGTAGCCGCGTTCCACGGCCGTGCTGACCGCGGCGGTGCGGGTGTCCACGCCGAGCTTGCCGTACACGTGGTTGAGGTGGGTCTTGACGGTGGCCTCGGTGATGAACAGGGCCTTGGCGATCTCCCTGTTGCCCGCGCCCTTGGCCAGCAGTTCCAGGATCTCGATCTCCCTGGCGGTCAGGGCCGGGCCGGGGTCGCGCATGCGGCGCATCATGCGGGCGGCCACCTTGGGCGACAGCGCGCTCTCGCCCCTGGCCGCCGCCCTGATCGCCTGGAAGAGCTCGTCCGGCGGGCAGGCCTTGAGCACGTAGCCGGTGGCGCCCGCGTCGATGGCGCGCACGATGTCCGCGTCGGTCTCGTAGGTGGTGAGCACCAGCACCTGCGGGGCCACGGGCAGCGCCCGCACCTTCTTCGTCGTCTCCACCCCGTCGGGGCCGTCGCCGAGCTGCAGGTCCATGAGGACGACGTCGGGCTCGCGCAGCGCGATGCCCCTGACGGCGTCCTCGGCGTTCTCGGCCTCGCCGACGATCTCCATGTCGTCCTCGCCGCTGATCAGCGCGGCGATGCCCGCACGCACCACGGGATGGTCGTCGACCAGGAACAACTTCATACCGGCACCCTCGCAGCGATGGCGGTGCCCTCGCCGGGCACGCTCTCCACGACAAGGGTGCCACCCACCTGGGCCAATCTGTCGCTCATGGCGCGCAGGCCGTAGCCGCGTCCCGGTTCGCTCTCCGCCACGGCGAAGCCCTTGCCGTCGTCGAACACGTCCAGCGTCACCTCGCCGTCGAGGTACGCCAGGGTGACGACGGCGCGGGTGGCGCCGGCGTGCTCGCGGACGTTGGCCAGCGCGCCCTGGGCCACTCTCAGCAGGGCCGCCTGGACCTTGGCGTCGAGGGGATACTCCTCGCCTTCCAGGCGGAACTCGGCGTCGAGCGCCTTGAGTGCCTCAGGCAGCGTTCCCCTGTCGAGGTCCTTGGGGCCGAGGTCCCTGACGAACCTGCGTGCCTCTTCGAGGTTCTCGCCCGCTGCCTGGGCGGCCTGCCGTACGAGCTCGCGCGCCTTATCCGGATTTGTCGCCCACAGGCGGTCGGCGGCCTGGAGCAGCATGCGCTGGCTGGTCAGGCCCTGGGCCAGGGTGTCGTGGATCTCCCTGCTCAGCCGCTCGCGCTCCTGCAGCATGCCGGCCCTGCGCAGCTCCCAGAAGATCACCACGGTCATGGCGGCGACCGCGATGGGGGCCAGGACCAGGCTGGGGTCGAAGCGGTCGGACAGGTTGATCTGGGCGACGATCGTCGCCACGGTGAGGACGGCTGCCGCCACGATCGTCGTGCGCAGCGTCAGCAGGCGCAGGCAGACGAACAGCAGCGGGATCGCGCACCACGAGAACGACGGCGCCATCTCCACCAGCACCAGCCAGGCCGCCAGCACGACACCCAGCCACACGAGCCTGCCGCGGTGCCCGAGCCTGGCCCAGAGGGCGACGCCGAGCGCGTAGACGACGCCCAGCGCGAGCGCCACCGCCAGGGAGACGAGGGTCTGGGTGTCGAGCGAGTGCCTGACGACCAGGCGCGCGGCCGAAGCGGCGAGCAGCAGGAAGAAACCCGCGTGCATCGCCCTGTTCAGCCAGACGCTGTCCATTCCGCATCAACCAATCGATTGACTCCGCTCTCATCCGATTCTCCCCCAAGGGTCGATCCGGTGTCCGATGGCGCGGCGGCTTCCAGACGGCATTGTTGAGTCTGTTACCGCAACTGACCTGGAGGAACACCATGAAGCTTCGCCTTGCAGCCGCTGCCCTCGCCGGACTCGCCATCGTCGGCGGCGTCACCACGAGCGCCCAGGCCGCCGCGCCCAAGGACACCGTGCAGACCAACGTGCTCTCCACGGACGCGCTGCTGAAGGTCGCCGACGCCGCGCAGAAGGAGGCCACCAAGCAGAACCAGAAGGTCACCATCGCCATCGTGGACCGCTCGGGCGCCACGCGGCTGATCGTCAAGGGTGACGGCGCCGGGCCGCAGACGGAGGAGTCGGCCAAGCGCAAGGCGTTCACCGCCGTGTCCTTCGGCAAGGCCACGAGCGAGCTGGCCAAGAACCAGGCGCTGGCTGCCATCCCCGGCACCCTGCTGCTCGGCGGCGGCGTCCCGGTGGCGGCCGGCGGCGCCCCGATCGCGGGCATCGGCGTCGGCGGCGCCCCGGGCGGCGACATCGACGAGGCCATCGCCCAGGCCGGCCTCAAGGCCATCGGCGGCTGACCACGACCATGACGGCACTCACGAAGCTGGGCTGCGCCCCGAAGCGCAGCCCGCTCTGGGTCCTTCTGGTGGCCGTGCTTTTGCTGGGCGGTTGTGCCGCGCAAGGAGCCCCCGTGAAAGGATCTACCACCGTGCTCAACGAACAACTGCTCACGGCCGCGGCCTCTGGGGATGCCGCCGCCGTGCGTGAGGCGGTCACCGAAGGCGCCGACCTCGAGACGCGGGACGCCCAGCGGCGCACCGCGCTCCTCCTGGCCGCGGCGGCCGATCATGTCGAGGTGGCGCAGATCCTGGTGGCCGCAGGCGCCGATCCCGACGCGCTCGACTTCCAGCACGACACGCCCTGGCTGGTCACCGGCGTGACCGGCAGCGTCGCGATGCTCAAGGCGCTCCTGCCCGCCAACCCCGACCTCACGATCAGGAACCGCTACGGCGGCGTCTCGCTCATCCCCGCCTGCGAGCGCGGCCACGTCGCCTACGTGCGCGAGGTGCTCAAGACCGGCATCGACGTCAACCACGTCAACGACCTCGGCTGGACCGGCCTGCTGGAGGCGGTCATCCTGGGCAACGGCTCGAAGCCGTACCAGGAGATCGTGACGCTCCTGCTGGACGCCGGAGCCGACCGCGACCTGGCCGACCGCGACGGCGTCACGGCACTGCAGCACGCGGTCAAGAACGGCCAGCGCGAGATCGCGGCCCTCCTGCGAAAGTGACATCCGTCAGGTCCGCCGGAGCACCCTCAGGGGCGACAATGCGGATATGAGGGGGCGTTTCTGGACCAGCATCTACCTGGTCTTCCTGGGGTGGCCGATTCCGGTCTACCTGGAGGAGGGCGGGAATCCGGTACCGGTCCTGCTGGGGGTGGCGGTCTTCGCCGCCCTCTACCTCAGGGTCGTCTGGACCGCGATGTGCCGCCTGCGCGGCAACGCCACGCCCTGGTCGCTGGCCCTGCTGATCGTCACCGCCGCGCTGCTGGTGCCGCCCCTGGGCCAGCTGTGGATGTTCGTGTCGCTCTTCTTCGTCGTCACCGCCCTCGGGTGCTCGCTCCCGCGCAGATGGCTCCCCTTCGCGGTGGTCGCCGTGGTCGCGGCGGTCGTCCTCTCCCTGGGCAGCGACCTGGCCGCCTTCTGGTGGATCCCGGCCCAGGGGCTGCTCTTCACCGGCGCCATCGACGCCTTCGTCAGGGCCGGCGAGGCCAACACCGCGCTCGCCATAGAGCGGGCCCGCGCCGAACGCCTGGCCGTGGACAACGAGCGGCTGCGGTTCTCCAGGGACATGCACGACATCCTCGGGCACAGCCTGTCGGTGATGACGCTCAAGAGCCAGCTCGCCGGCCGCCTGGTCGAGTCCGACCCGCCGCGCGCCCGCGCCGAGATCGGCGAGGTGGAGGAGCTGTCCAGGCAGGCGCTCGCCGAGGTGCGCGAGGCCGTGTCCGGCTACCGGACGCTGTCCATGCCCGACGAGCTCGACAACGCCAGGCGCGTCCTGGCCGCGGCGGGCGTGGGGCTGGAGGTCTCCTCGGCGCCCATCCCGGCCGACGCGGAGTCGCTGCTGGCGTGGGTGGTCCGCGAGGGCACGACCAACGTCGTAAGGCACAGCCGGGCCGTACGCTGCGAGATCAGGCTCGGCGTCGAGGACTCCGAGGCCTACGTCGAGGTGGCGGACGACGGGCGCGGACCGGGCGCGCAGGAGCCGGGCACGGGCCTGCTCGGCCTGTCCGAGCGCCTGCAAGCCATGGGCGGCACCCTGCGCAGCGACCGCGCCCCAGCGGGCGGCTACCTGCTGAGCGCGCGGCTGCCCGTATGATCCGCGTCCTGCTGGCCGACGACCAGCACCTCGTACGGCAGGCCATGGCGGCGCTGCTCAGCTTCGAGCCGGACATCGAGGTCGTCGGCGAGGTCGGCAGGGGCGACGAGGTGCCGGAGGCGGTCGCCGAGCACCGGCCCGACATCGTGCTCCTCGACATCGAGATGCCCGGCCGCGACGGCCTGGACGTGGCAGCCGAGCTCACCGGCGTCGGCGTCATCATCCTGACCACGTTCGGCCGCCCCGGCTACCTGAGCAGGGCGATGAAGGCGGGCGCCGCCGGGTTCGTGGTCAAGGACGCGCGCGCCGAGGAGCTGGCCGACGCCATCCGCCGGGTGCACGCGGGCGAGCAGGTCGTGGACCGCAGGCTGGCGGCGGCCAGCAGGTCGCTCGGCGCCAGCCCGCTGACCGCGCGCGAGTGCGACGTGCTGCGCGCGGCCGCGCGGGGCGGGACGATCTCCGACATCGCGGCGAGCCTGTTCCTGTCGGACGGGACGGCGCGCAACTACCTGTCGAGCGCCATCGGCAAGACCGGCGCGCGCAACCGCGCCGAGGCGGCCCGCATCGCCGAGGCCAAGGGCTGGCTGTAGGACGTTCGTCACTACTCACGGCCTTTCCTACCGAGAATCCTCTTCGTATGGCCAAATACGCCTTCGGGCTGATGTTGCTGTCTCCCCTCGTCGCCGAGTTCCTGCTCGGCAACATCCCGATCACCATGCTGGTCGCCCTCGTCGCGCTGGTCCCCCTCTACGGCGGCGGCGCGCTGCTGATCAGGGAGGTCGCCAGGCGCAGGGGGCTGGGGTGGCCGGGGATCGTGCTGCTCGCCCTCGCCTACGCGGTGCTGGAGGAGGGGCTGGTCACGCAGTCGCTGTTCAACCCCTCGTGGGCGGGGCTGAGAATGCTCGACTACGGCTGGGTGCCCGCGCTGGGCATGGGCGCGTGGTGGACGGTGTTCGTGCTCGCCATCCACAGCGTGTGGAGCATCTGCGTGCCGATCGCACTCATGGAGTCGCTGGCGCGGTCGGACAGGCCTTGGCTGGGCAAGGTGGGGCTGACCGTGGTCTCGCTGGTCTTCGTGCTCGGCATCGCGCTGTCGGCGGTGTTCATGAACGCCACGCCGTACCTGCCGTCGGTTCCGCAGCTCGTCGGCACCGGGGTCGTCATCGTCGGGCTCGTCGCCGCGGCCCTGCTCTGGCGGCCTGCCGGGAGGCCGCTGGCCGCGCGGGCACCGTCCCCGTGGGTGGTCCTGGGGCTGACGCTGGTGGCCGGGGTGCTGTTCTGGGCGCCCGCACTGGTCTACGCGGGCGTGCCCGCCTGGGTGAGCGTGGCCTGGTACCTGGTGCTGTACGGCACGGCAGCCGTCCTCATCGCCCGGTGGTCGCGGAGCGCCGGGTGGGGCGGGCGGCACACGCTGGCCCTGGCGGGCGGCGGGCTGCTCACCTACGCGTGGCACGGCTTCGCGCAGCCGCCGGCGGTGCCCGCCCCCGCCGCCGTCGACCTGGCGGGCAACGCCTTCTTCGTCCTGGCGGCCGTGGCCCTGCTCCTCCTCGCCGCCAGGCGTACGGCTAGCGCCGTACTCTGATCTCGCCCACCGGGCGCCCGCCGCCGAGCAGCGGCGTGGCCGCCAGGGTGTCGAGCTCGGGGGCGTCCAGGCCCATCGCGCGCAGGGCGGCCACGGTGACCGGGGTGCGGGCGCGCTGGCCACCGTCCTCGATCTTCACCGTGCCGGCCCGGCCGTCGGAGAAGACGAACGCCTCGAACGCGTCGGCACCAGCCTTCAGCATCAGGCCGGGGAGGGCGCGCATGAGCTTGGCCTCGGGCCGGTGCGTCCCCGACGTCCATTCCGGATATTTCGTCATCGCCTGGAAGATGCCCTGACCCTCCTCGGTCAGCGGGAAGGCACGGAACGCGCGGGTGACGCCGACCATCGAGACGAAGAAGAGGGGCGCGCCGCAGCCGTCCACCCCGGTCGCGGCCACCCGCTCGCCGGTCAGCTCCTCGACCGTCGCCCTGATGGCGCGCTGGAGCGGGTGCGTCGGCTCCAGGTAGCTCTCCAGCGGCCAGCCATTGATCACGCAGGTGGCGAGCATGGCCGAGTGCTTGCCCGAGCAGTTCATGAAGACGCGGCCCTTGGTGGTGACCGTACGGTCCTCCGGGTAGTCCTCGGGGCACAGCAGCGCGGTCTCGTCGAGCCCGGCTCCGGCGAGGATCTTCCTGACCCCGTCGACGTGGAACGGCTCGCCCGCATGCGAGGCGCAGGCCAGCGCGAGCAGCTCGCCGTCGAGCTGGAGGCCGCTGCGCAGCATGCCGAGCGCCTGGAGGGGCTTCATCGACGAGCGCGGCGAGGCTATGGCGTCGACCGGGCCGTGCGTCTCGATGGGACGGCCGTCGGCGTCCACGACCAGCATCCTGGCGTGGTGGACGGACTCCACGAAACCAGAACGGACAACCTCTACCAGAAGCGACATGCCACGAGTCTACGGAGCCCTTTCCTTAGGCCAGAATGGGATCCCATGCGAGCTGTTGTGCAGCGGGTGAGCCACGCGTCCGTAGTGGTGGACGGCAGGACGGTCGGGGCGATCGACGAGCCCGGACTGATGGTGCTCGTGGGCGTCACGCACAGTGACACGGCCGCCGAGGCGCGCAAGCTGGCCGCGAAGTTGTGGGGGCTGCGCATCCTGCACGGCGAGAAGTCGTGCTCCGACGTCGGGGCGCCGCTGCTGGTGATCAGCCAGTTCACCCTCTACGCGGAGACGAAGAAGGGCAGGCGGCCCACCTGGCAGGCTGCCGCGCCTGGGCCGGTCGCCGAGCCGCTGGTGGAGGCGGTGGTGGCCGAGCTGCGGGCGCTGGGCGCGCACGTGGAGACGGGCAGCTTCGGCGCGGACATGAAGGTCTCGCTGCTCAACGACGGCCCGATCACGCTGGTGCTCGACCTCTGAGCTTTGTCCAAACGGGCGATTGCCGATGACCGCCCGCGGAGATTTCAACACGGACAGAACATACTCACGGGGAGTAACCGTGTTCTCATCTTCAAGAACCATCGCATTCCTGGCCTGCCTCGCCACGGCGGGGTCCGTCGGGGTGGCCTACGCCGGGGAGCAGGCGCCCGGTACGTGCGCGTACGCGGGATATCTCGGCCACAACTCGCCGACGAAGCTGCTCGGCTACGCGGCCGACGGAACGCTGACGACGATCGGGCAGAGCGACAAGACCTACAACGCCATGGGCCACAACCGGCTCGACGGCAAGATCTACGCCATGAGCAGCACCGGCGACGCGGTCTACAAGATCGACCCGGCGACCGGGGCGGTGGCCGAGACCGTGAAGGTCAAGCCGGGGGCGGGCGGCACGCTGCCGGTCGCGCCGTACTACCAGGGGGACATCTCGCCCGACGGGAAGCACTGGTACGTCCGGGCCTACAACGCGTTCCAGGTCATCAACGTCGATCCCGGGTCGCCGGAGTACCTGACGTACGAGAAGGCGCTCACCGCGCCCGTTCCCGATATTTACGACATCTCCTTCCATCCGGTGGACGGCAAGATCTACATCGCGTCCGGGAGCAAGGTCGTCAGGCTCGACCCGGCCAACGGGGCCGTCAGCCCGGTCGGCAACCTTCCGTGGAGCGGCACCTGGGGCGGGCAGTTCTTCGACCCTGCGGGCAACCTTTACCTGTCGGGCAACGCGGGCTGGCTGGCCAAGGCGGACCTCACGCGGGTGGAGGGCGGGCTGGCCCAGCTCGGCGCGGTCGTGAAGATCGGCCAGGGCGCGGCGACGGCCAACAACGACGGCGCGCCCTGCATCCCGGCGCCGGTGGTCGTCCCACCGAACCCTTACCAGCCGCCGAACCCGTACGTACCCGACCCGTACGCCACACCGAACTAGCCCATCTCTGGGGGTTTTGGGCGCCCACGAGGTGGCGGCCACCGGGCCTGTTGGGCGCTGTGGCGGTGGACAATTAGTCTGCGCGCAGATAATCTGTGCGTACTATGTCGCTCACACCTGATGACAGCCCGGGCTTCCTGCTGTGGCGCACGACGTTGCGCTGGCAGCGGGAGATGGCCGCCGTGCTGACCCCGCTCGACCTGACCCACGTGCAGTTCGTCCTGCTGGCGACCACCTGGTGGCTCAACCGGCAGGGCGAACACCCCAACCAGCTCAGCATCGCCACCCAGGCCGACACCGACGTCAAGATGACCTCCCAGGTCCTGCGCAAACTGGAGGACAAGGGCCTCCTGGAACGCGTCGTCGACCAGGCCGACACCAGGGCCAAGCGGGTCAGGCTCACTCCGCGCGGCGAGGAGCTCGCGGTGCGCGCGCTGGCGGTGGTCGAGCGGGCCGACGCCGACTTCTTCCACAACGTCCCCGACGCCCTGACCGTCCTGCGCTCCTTGGCGGCGAGATGATCATCGACCTTCCTGCGGCAGCGCCGTTCGACTTCGGCCACTCGCTGCGCTTCCTGGGCGTCTTCCGGCCCACGTCCGGCGACCAGACGATCGCCGACCTGACGCTCACCAAGGCGTTCCGGGTCGCGGGCCAGACCGTCGCCGTCCGGCTCACACCTCACGACGGCGGGCTGCGCGCCGAGGTGCTCTCCGGGGCCGCACCGGCCGGCGAGCTGGCCGACCGGATCTCCTTCTACCTCAGCCTGGGGGACGACCTCACCGAGTTCTACGCCATCGGCCGGCAGGACCCGGCCTTCACGCAGGTGATCGACAGGTTGTACGGATATCACCAGGTCAAGTTCCCTACGCCGCTGGAGAACCTGGTCTGGGCGATCCTGTCCCAGCGCACACCGCTGTCGGTGGCGGCGCGGGCGAAGCGGGCGTTGTTCGTCGACGATGTCTTCCCGGACCTCGACCAGTTGCTGGCCGTACCGGAGGAACGGCTGAGCGAGCTGGTGGGCAACGTGCGCAAGGGCGAGCGGCTTTACCGGGCGCTGCGCGGGTGGGCGGAGACCGACGAGACGTTCCTGCGCGAGGGGCCGTACGACGAGGTCAAGGCGTTTCTGCTCGGGCTGCCCGGGGTGGGGGCTTGGTCGGCCAACTTCGTCCTGATCCGGGGGCTGGGTCGTATGGACGAGTCCCCGGTCGAGCGCGAGCTCCTCAAGGCGGCTGCGCGGGCGTACGGGAGGGCTGTCTCGGAGGAGGACATCCGCGAGCTGGCCAAGCCTTACGGACCCTGGCAGGGCTACTGGGCCCACTACCTGCGAGCGGGCGCCTAGGCACAGGGGCTTCCTGACGCCGTTCCGGGGGCGCCCAGTCCCCAGGTCTCACCTCCGCGCCTCCCCTCGCGAGGGGAGGCGCGGGATGTCACCATGCTGGCGCTCTTGCCGGATGCGTCAGCGCAGGGCCAAGGGGCCTGCCCGCGCGAGGTTGGTCCACAGGGCGGCCAGAGCTCTCCGCGGCACGCCCGCCCAGGGCTGGGACTCTCGGCACGAGGCCAGGGCCTTTCGGACGGCGCCGGGGCCATCGGCGCGGGGCAGGGCGATGGGCGACGCGCCCCGCAGAAGCGGGGCTCTTGAGGCCATGCCCTCGCAGGAGCGGGGTTCTTGAGGCCGCGCCCTCGCGGGAGCGGGGCTCTTGAGGGCGTGTCTGCGGGGCAGGGCGCTTTTAGCGGATGCGGCGGCGGAGGGCGGGGTCGATCTCGACGTTGCGGCCCGCGTCCGGGGGGACGATGACCTCCTGGTTGGCTGCGACGCCACCGGCCAGGAGGGTCGCGTCGACCGGGACCGTGCGCTTGACGATCGCCAGCGCGATCGGGCCCAGCTCGTGGTGGCGGGCGGCTGACCCGACCACGCCCACCTCCTGCCCGTCGAGCGTCACCGGCGCGCCGTGCGGTGGCAGGGTGTCGACGCTGCCGTCGAGGTGCAGGAACACCAGCCGCCGCGGCGGGTGGCCGAGGTTGTGCACCCTCGCCACCGTCTCCTGCCCCCGGTAGCACCCCTTGCCGAGCGCCACGGCCGTGCCGATCCACCCCACCTCGTGCGGGATCGTCTTGCGGTCGGTCTCGAAGCCGGCGCGCGGCCGGTGGTCCTCGATGCGCAGCGCCTCGTAGGCCCAGAGCCCGGCCAGCGGCTTGCCCTGGTGGTCGCCGCGCGGCACCAGGAAGTCTTCCGTCGCGCTCGACAGCACCACGAGGTCCTCGACCAGCGAGACCTCGACCCGCAGCATGAAGCGCATCCGGTCGAGGTAGTCGATCAGCGCGGCAGACGAGCCCGGCTCCACGTGTGCCATGACCGCCTCGCCGTCGTCGACGAGCGTCAGGTGGTGCTCCACCCGGCCCTGCGCGTCGAGGATCAGCGCCTGCGTCCACACGCCTGGCTGCAGCGTGTCGAGCTTCTGCGAGGTGAGGTCGTTCAGCCATTTCAGCCGGTCCACGCCGGAGATCCGGACGACCTCCCTGTTGCTGCGGTCGACGACCGCTTCGCCCTTGAGGAGGGCGCGCTGCTCGGCGAACAGGTCGCCGTAGTGGCCCGCGACGTCGGAGTCAGGACCGTCGGCCGCGACAGCGCCGGGGAGATCGAGCAGAGGGCTACGCATGCCTCCAGGCTATCCGCACCGGGCGCGCGACCCGGCCCCGGCTATCGGCATTTCGCGCAGAGCCCGAAGATGGTCAGGTGGTGGACGTCGGCGGCGAAGCCGAGCTCGTCGTCCAGCCCCTTGACCAGGCCGTCGGCCAGCGCCGGCCGTACCTCTGAGACCTCTCCGCACCCGCGGCAGACCAGGTGCACGTGGTCGGCGTGCGCCGCCAGGTGGTAGGTGGGGGCGCCGTGGCTGAGGTGGGTGTGGTTGACCATGCCGAGCTCTTCGAGGAGCTCCAACGTGCGGTAGACGGTCGAGATGTTGACGCCGCGCGCCGTCTCGCGGACCTTGGCGCAGATCTCCTCCGGGGTGGCGTGCTCAAGATCCTTGACCGCCTCCAGGACGAGCTGCCGCTGGGGGGTGACGCGGTACCCCTTGGCCCGCAACTCCTCGTGCCACGCCTGCTCCGTCATGCCATGAGAATAATCGCTTGCCGCTCTTGCAACGCCTCACATAGGTTCGAGGTACGCCGAAAGGAGGTGATCCGACTAATGGTTTCTCATAGTTGGACTAGCGAGGTGGCCGTCCGCTAAATGGCGGACTCCGGGCCAAGCTTGGACGTCTCAGCCTTTGGCGAATACGAGACTGCCACCGGGTCCTCGGGCAGCTGGAGGGCGGGAACTCATACCCGTCTGTGGTCCATCCAGCCCGTCTGCCAGACAGACGGAGTACGCCCGAGGATCTCTTTTGTCCCGATATATCACTCTCTGTAGTCATCACGTAGCTTTGCGTGCATGAATAGGCATCACCCAGGGCAGGTATGCACCATTGCCGGTTTCTATCGGGGGGTGTCATGCGGCAGGTCACGCTACGCCAGCGATTGCGCTACTGGTTCGACAACACCATGGCTCGAGGCACGCCTGCCCTGATCGGCTGGCTCGCCGCGATCTCCCTGGTCGTGGTGGTGGTGATCAGCGCGCTCATCGTCATCGCCACTCCGAACACGGAGAAGCAGACGTCGCTCAACGAGACCGTCAAAGAGATCTGGCGCAACACCGTCGACACCTTCAACCTGGGCTCCGGCACCGAGACCAGGCCGATGCTGATCGTGCTGACCATCCTGCTCGCCGCCGTCGGCATCTTCTTCGCCAGCACGCTCATCGGTCTGCTCACCTCGGGCGTCACCAGCAAGATCATGGACCTGCGCAAGGGCAGGTCGCTCGTGCTCGAAGAGGGGCACTCGGTGGTCCTCGGCTGGTCGGACGAGGTCTACACGGTCATCTCCGAGCTGTTCGAGGCCAATGAGAGCCGCGGCGACAAGACCGCCATCGCGATCCTGGCCCCCAGGGACCGCGCCGACATGGAGGACGAGATCCGCGACAAGCTCGGCCGCAACCGCAGGACCCGCGTCATCTGCAGGACGGGCGACCCGCAGGATCCCACGGACGTCAACATCGTCAACCCGCAGACCGCGCGGTCGATCATCGTGCTCAGCCCGCCAGGACCCAACCCCGACCAGCAGGTCATCAAGACGCTGCTCGCGGTGACCAACGCACCGGACCGGCGGCAGGGGCCGTACCACATCGTGACGTCGGTGCAGGACACCAAGAACTACGCCGCCGCGGTGCTTGCAGGGGACGGCGAGGCCGAGGTCGTCAACGCCGACGACATCGCGTCCAGGGTGATCGTGCAGACGTGCCGCCAGTCGGGGCTGTCGGTGGTGCTGACCGACCTGCTCGACTTCGGCGGTGACGAGATCTACATGACGAAGGCGCCGCAGCTGACGGGGATGACGTTCGGCGAGGCGCTGCGGATGTTCGGCAAGACGGCGCTGATCGGGATCCAGCGCTCCGACGGCACCGTCGAGCTCAAGCCGCCGATGATGTCCCAGTTCGGCCCGTCCGACCAGGCGATCGTCATCGCCGAGGACGACGACAAGATCGACTTTCTCGAGGCGGCCGTGCCGTACGACGAGGACGCCATCGCGCCGCTGACGGTCACCCAGCCGGTGGCCGAGTCGGCGCTCGTGCTGAGCTGGAACCGGCGGGCGCCGTCGATCCTGCGCGAGTTCGACTCCTACGTCGCGCCGGGCTCCACGGTGGACGTGGTGGCGCACGGCGCCGAGCACGGCGAGATCGTCGCGGCGATCTCCGCCGAGGCGCGCAACATCGAGCTCCGCTTCACCCAGGGCGACAGCACGGACAGGAGCGTTCTCGACGGGCTCAAGCCGTCGCTGTACGACCACATCATCGTGCTGTCGGCCGACGACATGTCGGGGCAGGAAGCCGACGCGCGCACCCTGGTGACGCTGCTGCACCTGCGCGACATGCAGTCGCAGCGCGGCGAGCGCTACCCCATCGTCAGCGAGATGGTCGACGACAGGAACCGCAGGCTCGCCCAGGTCACCAAGGCCGACGACTTCATCGTCAGCAACAAGCTGATCAGCCTGCTGAAGACGCAGCTCTCGGAGAACAGGCACCTGCAGGACGTGTTCACCGACCTGTTCGACCCCGACGGCGCGGAGATCTACCTCAAGCCCGCCATGGACTACGTGGCGCTGGGCCGCGAGATCAACTTCGCCACGGTGGTCGAGGCGGGCGAGCGGCGCGAGGAGGTGGCGATCGGCTACCGCATCGCCGCCCAGTCGACGCAGGCGCCGAACTACGGCGTGGTGCTCAACCCGGCCAAGGACACCACGATCACCTTCACCGCCACCGACAAGATCATCATGCTCGCCGAAGAATGATCAGTGCTCGCCCCTGGCGGTGACGCCGAGCTTGTCGCACGCCTCGCGGTAGAGGCGCACGACGGCCAGCCGTACCTGGGCGCGCTCGGTCAGCGTCTCCCCCCACGGCACCCTCACGGTGTCGCCGCCGTCGACGGCGAACTCGATGGCCTCGCCGTCCACGTCGCTGGTGGTCGCCGACGTCGCCTCCGGGCGGCCGCCGAGGCCTCTGACGATCAGCAGGGCGTCGTCGGTGTGGTCGTCGTTCATGTGCCGCTTGATGGCTTCGATCACGTCGGGCGTGAAGGGTGTCGTCATAGCCTCTTAGGCTACTTTCTTTAGCTCTGCCGACATATGGGACGTGAGCGGCTGGCCTTCCGCGGCCATGTCGTAGGCCCACATGAGGTTGCCGTTCACGAGGCCGTAGAGGCGGTGGCCCGCCGTGTACTCCTTCGCGCTCGCCGTGCGCGCGACCACGTCGGTCTGCAACTCGATCTTGTGGAAGACGACCTCGCCGACGTAGATCTCCACGATGCCGGTCGGGTGGGCGAGCAGCAGCTCGATCTGGCGCTCGGGCTGGATGCGCCAGAAGCCGGTCTCGGTGGCGAGCGGCCTGACCCGGTTGCCGTCGGCGTCGAGCAGCCAGGCACGGCTGGTGTAGGTGAGGAACGGCTTGCCGTTGTGCCCGAACTCGATCTCCTGGCCGAAGTTGAAGCTCTCGATCGTCGGGTAGCCCCCGACTCCGGCCCCCTCCCACCTGCCCAGCAGGAAGGCGATCGGCTCCAGGTCAGGGTGAACCTCAGGTGTTTCCATACCCCCCAACCCTAATACGCGCGCTGTTGTCGAGGTTGTACGGCTGCGCCAAGGAATCGCCACCCGCCGACCGTGGCCGGGCCCTGTCCTTCATGGCACTCCAGGCCCGAGTGGCTGGGCGCCGTCACTGGTCTAGGGTGGCGTCTATGGCACGATCACTGGTGATCAAGGTGACCGCAGGGGCCGACGCCCCGGAGCGCTGCAACCAGGCGTTCACGGTCGCAGCCGCCGCGCTCGCGAGCGGTGTTCCCGTATCTCTCTGGCTGACCGGTGAGGCGTCGTGGTTCGCGCTGCCCGGGCGGGCCAAGGAGTTCAGCCTTCCGCACGCGGCGGCGCTCAGCGACCTGCTGGACGCGGTGCTGGCCGGTGGCCGGGTGACCGTGTGCACCCAGTGCGCCGCCCGCCGGGACATCACGGTCGACGACCTCATCGCGGGCGTCCGCATCGCCGGCGCGCCCGCCTTCGTCGAGGAGGCCGTCACCGAGGGCGCCCAGGCCCTCGTCTACTGACCCCTCGGGAGCGCCCAGAACCCCCAGGAGGACCCCTCCCTCTCTTCATGAGGGGAGATGTCTCCGTCGTGGAGGGAGATCCCCCATGAAGGGAGAGATCCCCTCACGGAGAGGGGGCCCTCACAGAGAGGGGGTCCTCTCGCGGAGAGGGGTGTCGCGCTGGGTGGGGTGTCGCGCTGGGTGGGGTCGTCGGGGGAGAAACCGGTGGGGTCCCCTCGTGGAGAAGGGTGGCTCCCCGTGAGGGGAGGGCGTGTGGGAGGTCGTGGGGCACGCGAATGGCCACCCGCGACGGCGAGTGGCCATTCGACGGCGTGCCGTACCCCCTAAAGGGCCTTTAGTACTCGCCGTTGGACCCCGTGCCGGGCTCCGGGCCGGGCGTGGGCGCGTCGTTGGGAGCGCAGTCGTACTTCGGCGTCACCAGGAAGGTGCGCTTGCCGAAGTCGATGTTGTCCTCGTCGACGACGACCGGACCCTTGGGACCCAGCCACACGTAGCCGGGGCCGCTAGCACCCTTGACCGTCACCAGCGGGTACTTGTCGATCTTGACGATCAGCGGGTGGACGTAGGCGTTGAGGTCCGTCGGGGTGACCGGCGTGGCGCCGTAGTCGCCGTCGCCGGTGGGCGTGCTCTGCCCGAGGAAGCCGCCGGACAGGCCGCCCAGCAGCTGGGCCTTGGCCTTCCACTTGGTGGCGCAGAAGTCGTCGATGACGCCGATTCCCGTCGGGAACAGGCACTTGGCGGCCTGCGCGTCCTGCTCGGCGGTTGTGGCGTTGGCGGCCGCCGGGGCCAGCAGAGCTGTCCCGACGAGGGCCGACGAAATGAGGAGACGACGAAGCATCTCATATCTCCGTTCCAGGCCCGCGCACTCACGCGCAGGGCCCAAGGACTAAACAGCGATCTCACAGTGCGCACGAGCGCACACGGAGAGTTATTGCTGGTTTTGCCCCTGTTTAGTCCCTGCGGATGTCAAAGCTCAGGCGGGGGCGACCGCCTTGAGGCGTTCCTGGCGGAGAAGGTTGGACCACGTGTCGTCGATCGGCGGCAGCGTCTCGCCCACAGCCCAGCCGAGCAGGAGGTCGGCCAGCGCCGGGTTGCGCGCCAGCGCGGGCCCGTGCAGGTAGGTGCCGATCACGTGCCCGGCGAAGCAGCCCTCGAAACCGTTGCCGTTCCCCGTCCCCACGACCGTGCGGGACAGCGGCTTGACGCCGGGGCCCAGCGCGGTGACGCCCATGTGGTTCTCGAACCCGGTCAGCGTCGGCAGGTTGAGCGAGGCGTCGACCTCGGCCACCAGCTCGCCCACGGCCCTGGCCGGGCCGCGCGAGCTGGAGATGTCGAGCAGGCCGATGCCGTCGACCGGCTGGCCCTCCTCGCCGCCGAACGTGCTGCCCATGATCTGGTAGCCCGCGCACACCGCGAGCATGGCGGCGCCGCGCGCGATGGCGCGGTGCAGCCCGCCGTCCCTGCGCAGGCGCTGGGCGGCGAGGATCTGCGGGCGGTCCTCACCGCCGCCGATGAGGTAGATGTCGCCGGTTTCCGGCACGGGGTCGGCTGAGCGCACGTGAACGACCTCCGCCTCGATGCCGCGCCGCTTGGCGCGCTGTTCGAGGACGAGCGCGTTGCCCTGGTCGCCGTAGGTGCTCAGCAGGTCAGGGTAGATCCACACGATGCGCAGGGCGCTGTCAGACGGCACGACCGAACTCCGATCGGATCTGCTGGAAAGCGGTGTAGTTGGCGATCACGTCGACCCGGCCTGGCGGCTGGGCGGCCAGCGCGCCGGTGAAGGAGTCGGCCAGCTGGAACGGCACCTCGGCGACGTCGAGCCGCAGCGCCAGGTCGAGCCTGCGCTCGCCGGTCACGAAGACGGGACGGCCGCGCAGGATGCGGTAGTCGACGTCCCACAACCACGAGGTGTCGCGGCCGTCGGGACCCTGGGCATTGACCGACAGGATGATCGGCAGCGCCGGGTCGGAGACGTCGAACGCCTCCAGCCAGCCCGCCGGGTTCTTGGCCAGCAGCAGCCGCGCGTCGCGGCCCTCGCGGGAGACGGTGGTGTAGCGCCCGGCGACGGAGGTGACCTCGCGCAGCCTGGGCAGCGCCCGTTCCACCGACAGGCCGAACGCCTCGCCGACCGCCAGCGCCATCGCCGCGTTGGAGCGGTTGGCCAGGCCGGGCAGCTGGATGTCGAGCACCCAGCGCTGGCCGCGCGGGTCGATCACCGCGTCGTCGTCGAGCACCCACTGCGGCTCGGGCCGGTGGAAGGTGCACTCGCGGCAGGCCCAGTCGTTGTTCTTGCGATCCAGCGGGCCGCCGCACTCGGGGCAGCACCAGGAGTCTTCCTTCCACCGCTGCCCGCCGGAGACCCAGGTGACCTTGGCGGCCGTGGAGGCGCCCCAGGTGACCAGCGGGTCGTCGCAGTTGGCGATGACATGGGTGGGCTTGCCGGACAGGGCGCGGCGCCACTTCTGGGCCAGCAGCCAGATCTCGGCCGCGCGGTCCATCTGGTCGCGGCTGAGGTTCATCAGGCAGACGACCCCGGCGCCGGTGGTGTCGAGGACCTCGGGGAGATATTTCTCGTCCACTTCCAGCACGCCGTACGGCGCCGCCTTGTTCGACGACAGCGCCGACACGTGGCCGGCGGGCATGTTGGCGCCGAAGGCGTTGGTGGCGACCTCGCCGAGCTCCAGCAGGGCGTTGGTGATGAGGCGGGTCGTGGTGGTCTTGCCGTTGGTGGCGCTGACCAGAGCCAGCCTGCGATCCTGCGCGAGCTGGCGCAGCAGGTCGGGTTCGAGCAGCAGCCCGACGCGTCCGCCGATCACGGACCCGTCACCGCGCCCGGTGACCCTCGACAGGGTGGCGGCAGTGCGCCCCAGGGCACTCGCGAGCTGAGCACGCAGCGGAAGCTGGGTCATAGCAAGGGATCCTAGCCGCGGTTTCAAGTGACACCCCGCAAGCAAGACCTTTCAGGGGTACGGCAAGCCGAGGGATCGCCACCCGCCGCCGCGGGTTTCCGTCCGTGCGTCACGGCACTCGGCCGGACGTGGTCTCCCGCCGCTACGTCGCCCGTGAAGCGGCTAGTCGGCTGGGTTGCCCGTGTGGACCGGGGGTTGGGGGTCCTTGCACGCGCCCCAGAGGCCCTTCTTCTGCGCCTTGGCCTGGTCGGCCAACGCCTTGAACTCCTTGTCGTAGGCCACGTTGGGCCAGATGCGCAGGTAGAAGCCGTTGCCCTCGCGGAGCTGCTCGGCGTTGACCAGCTGTCCCGCCGCATTCCAGACGTAGCGAAGCTGCCGCTTGTAGTCATCAAATTTCCGGAAATCGAAGGCGATCGTCACCGTCGAGCCCCGCGGCACCATCTTCAGCAGCGCGGCCGTCGACTCCTTGGCCCAGCACTGCGGCGTCGGGTGCATCTCCGGCGCGTCCAGCCCGATCAGCCTGATGCGCTGCTCGTGCCCCGCGTACGCCCCCTCGACCGGCTGGATCACGATGGTGTCCCCGTCGCTGACCCACACCACCTTCGCCTTCTCCTTCCCCGCCTCCGGCACCCGCCCGGCGTCGGGCGTGGCGGGTGCGGGGACCTCACCCCCCGCCTGCGAGGGTGCAGGGGACGGCGAGGCCGCGATCGGAACCTCGACGGATTCCGAGCGCAGCAGGTAGAACGTCGTCCCGGCCACGGTGATCACCGCGATGAACGCCAGCAACGTCACGATCGATCGCACACCGTAAGCATTACCCGGGCTCGGCAAAGGTGATCTCTGGCGCTCCCCCATTGTCGAAGGGCAGCACGAACCTTCTGGGCCAGGAAAGCACCCCTTCCAGCCAACCCGCCCCCATGCTCTGCCCCACGTGCCTGATCCGCGCGCCCGGCTCCATGCCCACCGCCACGGTCGTCACGTCCCGCTGCACGGACTCGTTCTCGTCGTCGCCGAGGATGACCCGCCACGCCAGCGCCCTGTTGTGCGAGACCTCCATCGACAGCGGGTGGTGGCGCAGCGCCTTGGCCCGATGGCCGAGCAGCTCGGTGCGGGCCAGGTCGGTGGAGGTCGCGGCGCCGAACAGCGCGTAGTCCATGGGCGGCGCCGGGCTGCGCAGGTCGGGCGCCGGGTAACCGTACGGGAAGAGCCTGTCGACCTCGTGCAGCCACCGCACCTGCGGGATCACCCACGAGGCCCCTGGACGCTCGCCGCCGCTGTCGACGGACCCCAGCAGCCGCCCTGCCGTCTCCGCCGCCTTCTCGGTGAGCAGCGCCGGGTCGAACCAGCTGCGCAACGACCACGCGCGCCGCGCCACGGCCCGCTCGATCAGCGTGGCCAGCAGGCACTCGCGCCGGCGGGCGGGCAGGTCGCCCCAGATCCCGGCCAGCACGCGCGGCACCCCGGGCAGCGGCCGGTTGCTGACGAACGCCAGCACGACCGTGTCGCACCACACGCGCAACCACGCCCACTCGGGCGCGTCGGCGAGCACGTCGGCCTCGCGCAACTCCAGGAGCGTGCAGGCCTGCCCGGTACGGCACTGCCCCCCGCAGGCCGCCGAGCGCCTCCCCCTGATGGGCGGCGGCGGCCCAGGCATGACGCGCTCGCGGTTCTCACCGAGCGGCACCTGGATGCGCAGCGGCCGGTCCATCCCGTCGGTGAAGACCGCGGCCGCCCCCGGCTGCAGCGACACGACCTGGCGTGACTGCTCGTCGCTGAGGTTCATCGCCGCGCCGACCAGCGACCGGTCGTCGAGCGCCGGGAGCCGGTGCACGACCTTCAGAGCCGTGTTCTTCACGACGTCGGAGACGAGCTTGGTGGGAATCTGTTCGGCCACCACCAGGCCCTCGCCGTACGCGCGGATCTCGGCCAGCATCCCGGCCAGCAGCTCGACCGCGTGCGTCGAGGCGCGGCCGGCGCCGCGGTCGCGGAGCAGCCGGTGCGCCTCCTCGATCACGATCACGTGCCGCAGGTCGCGGATCTTCTCCTGGCGCGCCCGCATCCGCAGGTGCTCGACGATCCTGATGATCAGCGTGCCCATGAGGAACGCCTTGTCCTCGTCGTTGGTCACGTCCTCGATCGCCAGCACCACGTTGCGCTGCAGCAGCCCGCCGATGTCGGCAGGGTGCCCGCCCTCGAAGAAGCGGCCCGCCGAGCCGACGCGCAGCGAGCGCAGCCGCAGCGAGATGAACCCCTCAACGTCCGCCTGCACCTCGCGGCCGTAGCCGATCTCCTTGATCACGTCCATGGCGTGCTGCTGGAGCTGTTCCAGCGTCGGGATCGACGGCGGCACCTTCGAGCCGGGCATGGCCCCGCCGGTCACGACGTCCCAGCCGGTCGCCTCGTAGACGCGTTGCAGCGCCAGCGACATGATCTGCGGGAACGGCTCCTCGGCGTCGAAGGCGGCCATGAACAGCGCCCTGACCATGTCGATGTGCGCCTGCACCGGATAGCCGGGCTCCGGTTCGAGCGGGTTGATGCTGAACGGCACGGAGTCGGGCGCCGACGGGTTGATCACCGTGACTTTGCCGCCGACCCGCCCGGCCATGGCGGCGTACTCCGACTTGGCCGGTTCGATCGCCAGCCACGGGATGCCTGCGCCGCTGAGCTGTTCCAGCAGGTGCCGCACGGTCTGCGACTTGCCGGAGCCGGTCGCGCCGGTGACGAAGGCGTGCCTGTTCAGCGTGGCGAGCGGCACCTTGAACGTGCCCACCCCGCGGTCCTGCCCGTCGAGGATCGAGCCCAGTTCGAGCTCGCCGGCGTGCGTCTCCGACGTCACGTCGAAGTGCCCGGCGTCGAGCACCCGCACCCCGGGCACCTCGCGCCTGGGAAGCCCGGCGAGCGCGGCCAGCGCCCCCGCCGTGGCCGCGAACGGCACGGCGGCGCCGTCCGCCGGGTCCTGGGCGGAGATCGCCAGCGCCTCGGGCAGCGAGTGGACGGCGGACAGCGCGCTGCGCAGGCGGTAGGGGTGGTGGCTCAGGTCGACCGAGCCCACCAGGACGGGGGCGAGCTGGCGCAGCTCGTCGGCCGTGGCCGCGCCCGCCAGCACCCGCACGTTCCACAGGCCAGCCTCGCGGAAGGCGTCGAGCTCCTGCATGCGCCGCTCGGCCCGCTCCGCGTCGAAGCGCGAGCGCTCCGAGGCGTCGCCGTACTGCCTGAGCACGTTGAGCTGGGTACGCAGATGGGCGACCTCCGCGTCGAGCAGGTCGGTCGGCTCCGCCACGACCAGCCAGGCGAACGGCCGCGACATCAGCGTCACCAGCGTCGACTCGAAGAGCGTGGACTCGTCCTGCCGGTCGCGCCCGCCCAGCGGCGGCGCCTGACGCCCGGGGCAGGGCGTCCAGACCAGGTCGGCGAGGTCGGCCAGGCACTCCTCCCCCAGCTCCGCCCCGCGCGCCCCTCCAGGGAACAGCAGCGGCTGCGACCCCTGCAGGGTGTCCTGCTGCTCCGGCGACCTGCGCGGCTGGCGCGCCGCGGTCAGCGGCCCGGCGTTGGTGATGAGCTCCAGCGGCGCCCCTGAACCTCGCGACAGCCAGCCGATGACGAACGGCCTGCCCCGCTGCGCCGCGGACAGCACGGCGGGCAGCACGGTCACGAAGTCCCACTCGGCCGACGAGCTACGCGAAGGCGCCGCTATCGACTGGATGCGATACCACGGTCCACTCAGCATCTGATCCCCCCACGGACGGCTCTTAGTAAAGTCCGCCGACGATCAAGACACCACCCCGGAGTTGACCATCTCATGGACGCTACTTGCGCCAGTCGAGACGCGGGGGCGGCGGGCCGAGGTTCGGCGGCGGGGAGTCGTCCTCTTCGATGGCGAGTACGGCTTCGCGCATCTCCTCCAGCTCGCCCAGCGTGGTCTTCGGGAAGGTGAGGATCGCCGGGTTGGCGTCGGCCAGCCGTACCCGCCGACCCTCGGCCGTCGCGTCGGTGACGATCACCGAGGTGGTGGGGAGCTGCTGGAGCTGGTGCGGCTCGACGAGGAACTCGCGGGAGCGGTGCAGCACCCGCTCCTTCTCGCCGATCTTGTTGGCCGTCCTGCCCCACTCGGTCGACTCGGTGATGTCCTCGGCGAGGCCGGTACGGCTCTCCTCGCGCTCCTCGATGCCCTCCTCGGCCTGGGAGATGGTCGAGGTGTAGTTGCCGTTGAGCGCGGCGACTGAGGCGCCGATGGTCTCGGTGAGCTGGGCCAGCTCCAGCCGGTGCTCGGTGCCGACGTGCTCGCTGGCCACCCTGGCGTCCTCGGCGTTGCCCAGGCGCATGAACGCGACCGCCGCGTGCCCTCGTCCGAGGCGCTCGCGGACCGTGGGGGTCAGGGAGCGATAAGTCAGGACGAGGCCGGTCCTGGACGTCTCGCAGGCGTCCATCAGGCGGTCGAGCACGTCGCCGCGCAGCTTGTCCGCGCCCGCGACGATGATCGTGTGGTACCAGGGCCGGTCGGAGGCGGGCGACTGGCGCAGGATGTGGGTGAGCGCGGTCGCGATGTAGGTGCCGAGCACCCGGTTGCCGAAGACGCCCGCCTGCCGGTCCATGCTGACCACGCGCAGGCGCGCGGGCGGCAGCCGTACCGCCTCGGTCCCCAGAGCTTCGAGCTTGCGCAGCTGCGACTCCAGCGCCCACGCGCGCTCGATCACCACCCGGTCGCTGACGCCGCGGCCGAACAGCGTGCCGATGCGCTCCAGCTGCGTCGCGGTGATCAGCCCGAACCTCAGGTCGTCGCGCGGGTCGCCCACCTGGGCCAGCGCGCGGAGCGCCGCCGTCACCTGGCGGATCGTCGCGTTCTCGCCGAGCACCTCCAGGACCCGCTCCAGGATCGCGTTGTCGAAGCTGAGGTCGCGCGTGCTGCGGTGTTCCTCGCTGACGCTCACCACGTGTGCCAGGACGTCGGCGAACGCCTCAGGCTTCAACGTGGCGCCCAGGTCGAGCTTGGGCAGGTCGACGGGGAGCACCCAGACCAGCGGGTCGTCGCCGCCCCTGCGGGCCAGCTCGATCAGGTCCTTGGCGATCGCGCCCTCGGACAGGTCGAGCACGGTCAGGTGCCCGCCGCTGTAGAGCCGGGTCGCGCCGAGCAACGTGATCAGCGCGGACCAGCCCGGCAGCGTGCCGCCCGCGACGTCGATGCGGTCGAGCTCGTCGGGTACGGCTACCGCGTACCAGCTGAGCTGGCGGTCGTGGCGGTCCTTGGTCTCCTGCCACTGCCGGTAGCGCTCGGCGTGGTCCTCCTGCGCGCGGAACAGCTCCTTGTCGCGCTCCTGGCGCTGCCTGTCGTCGCGCAGCTGGGCCTCGTGCACCCGGTACTTCACCGCGCGGTCGCCCTGGAGGATCGCGTAGCTGCAGATGCCCGCCACACCGCCGGCCGCGACCAGGCCGATGAGGGCGAAGGACCAGTCGAGGTATCCGGCGATGGCCGCGACCAGGATGACGGCGGTGAGGATGGCCATGAAGGTGCGGAAGATCTTCACCGGCCGGTTGAGCAGGTCTTCCTGCATGCGCTCGCGCCGCACCAGCTCGGGGTCCGGCTCCTTCGGCGGCGCCGGCTCCTCCTCGACGGGTGAGGGCCGTTTGGGCGGCGGGCCAGGGTCGGGGTGCAGCAGGACATACTGCCAGCCCAGGTAGATGCGGTCCGCCTGGAGCTGCGCATGCTCGGGACGCACGTCCGCCACGTGACCCTCCGTGCCGCCCTATGCCGTTTAGGGCCCCAGCGTATGAGCTTCATCCCCTGCAGGGGCAGGGTTCACGGCAAATCCATCGCGGAGATCGGACCATTGAGTCAGATGGGACAACCGTGACCTATTACCATCCTTACCCATGACGGAACCCTCCGGTGGCAACAGCAGGCCCAAACGCCCCGTGGTGGTGCCCGCCTTGGCCCTCGTAGCGGCCACAGGTCTCGGCATCACCGCGTTGCTGGGCGGTTTGGACCAGGCGCCGGAGCAGGGACCCGAGCAGCTGGCCGTGGGCAAACTGCTCGACCAGGGCCAGTTCGACACCAAGGTCGTCGAGTCGAAGGTCACGCTGGTCAAGGCGGAGAACAAGTTCTCCAAGGACAAGAGGTTCCTCGACATCGTCTTCAACGTGACCAACAAGAGCGACTCGACCGCCATCGTCGGCGCGCCGCCGACCAAGACGAGCACTCTCGGGTACGGCTTCGCCGGCACGCTGCGCAAGATCGACCCGCAGATCGAGTCGCAGTTCGGGCCCACCGTGTTCGTCCAGTCCAAGGGCTCGGCCACGAGCAGCCAGCTGCAGCCTGGCATCCCGTCGACCGTGGTGCTGCGCTACGAGCTCGAGGGCGCGGTCAAGGTGCCGGACAAGGTGACGCTCGACCTCGGCGGCATGGTCGAAGGGGCCAGCCCGCTGACCGAGCTCACCGGGTGGAGCCTGGACACCGACCTCAAGGTCGAACCCAACCCGCTCAGCTGGGAAGGGCTCACCGCGCCGCTCGTCGGCGAGGGACGGCCGCAGATGAAGCACCCGCCGAAGGTCATCGCGACGATCTCGCTGCCGGTGAAGCAGGAGGACGCATGACAGCCACCCAGACGCGTACGGAAACCCCGCGCAGGCGCCAGGCCGCCCGGCGCAGGGGCGGTTCCAAGCTGCTCAACGCCGTGCTCGGGCTCGCCTTCGCCGGAGGCGCGGTCGGCATCCAGACGCTGGCGCTGACCGCGGACGACAAGGGGAGCCCGCTCACGTACGTCGGGGACAAGGGGCAGGAGGTCTCCGCCGGGCGGTTCTCCGTACGGGTGAAGACCATCGAGTCGGCCAAGGCGATCAGGGCGAAGGACGAGCTGGTGGAGACGGACCAGCTGTTCCTGGTGCTGGGCGTGGAGGCGTCGGCGCCGAGCGAGCCGCTGCACCTCAAGCCGCCGACGCTGCTGACGCCTGACGGGACGCGGTACACGGCGACGGACCGGGTGGACAAGTCGGTCACGCTGGCCAATCCGTGGATCCAGCCTGGGTGGTGGTCCACCGGGAGCTTCGTGTTCGAGGTGCCTGCTTCCGCGCTGGTTGGCGCGCGGGCGGTTTTCCTGGAGGAGAAGGGGTTGGGCGGGGCGTTGTACGGCGATCCCGTGCTGCCTGAGGCCGAGGTCGACCTTGGCATCGACGAGGGGGTGGCGGGGCAGCTGGCCTCGGCGCCCAAGGACGTCTATCCGCTGGGTGAGAAGTAGTGACTAACGAAGAACGCGACTGGTTCTCCCCGCGCACCACCCCCGAGGACCCGCCTCAGGGTTCTGGTGGCGCGACCCCACCAGAAGGCTTCCCCGCCGCACGGGAGGGCTTCCCCGCGCCGCAGCCCTCCTCTGGGGCGCCGCAGAGCGGACAGCATCCCGCTCCGGGCGCTCCCGGAGGCCCAGGCCTCCCCCGACGCAACCCTGGCGCATCTGGCGGCCAGGAAGGCCTTGGCTCCCCCGGAGGCCCTGCCGCCGCGGGAGGCCCAGGGGCACCTGGCCATCCGGGAGGCCATGGCGGGCCCGGCGCTCCTGGCGTTTCTGGAGGCCCTGGCGTTCCTGGAGGGCCTGGCGTTTCCGGGGGGCCTGGTGCGTACGGTGGGCAGCAGGGGGTGCAGCGGCCAGGACAGCCGCCGCAGCGCTCGCCGCGCCCGCAGCCCGCGTTCGGCCGCACCCCACAGCCGATCCACCGGCCAGCTCCTGGGAACCGTCCTGACCAGCAGGTCTGGCCACCCGCGCAGAGCGAACCCGTGGGCAGCTCCACCCAACCCCTGCCCGCCATCCCCAGCGCAGGCCCCCTCCCCCAGACCCCCGCCCCGGGAACCCCGCCCTTCGGAAGCCCCAGCACAGGAGCACCCCACACCGGAGGACCCCACACCGGAGGACCCCACACCGGAGGACCCCACGCAGGAGGACCCAGCGCCGGATCTGGGGCGCCGGGCTTTGGAGCCCCCGTCGCAGGCGCGCCTTCCGCAGGAGCGTTCGGCGCAGACGCGATGGGCGGAGGAGCCCGTGGCGCCGCAGGGGCACTCGGCGCGGGAGCTGCTGCCGGAGGAGCGCTTGGCGCGGCCGGTTTCGGGGCGTTCGGCGCGGAAGGACCCAGCGCGGGAGGACCCCCCTCAGCTGGTGGGCCCAGCGCGGGCCAGCCCAACGTAGGTGGGCCCAGCGCGGGCCAGCCCAACATGGGTGGACCCAACGTGGGGCAGCCCGGCGTGGGGCAGCCCGGCGGGGGTGGCGGGCCGTACGAGCAGGCCTTTGGGGAGCACTCCGGGGGCGGGACGCCGCCGGAAGGGCCGCCGTCGTCCGGGGCCAGGAGGCAGCCGCCGCGCAAGCGGTCCACCGTGCTCATGGGCGTCGGCGCCGTCGCCGCGCTGGTACTCGCCGTCGGCGCCCCCACAGCCGACCGCTACCTCTTCTACAAGAGCGGCCGCCCCACCCCCACCCTCCAGGTGGTCCAGCCCGGCCAGGCGGGCACGCTGGAGCACGTCTCCTGGAAGGCCGCGATCGAGAACATGGCGCCACCCCAGGGCACCAAGCACAACACCCCCGACAAGCAGTGGCTGAAGATCACCGTCACCAGGACGGCGAACGACCAGGAGGGCTCGCTGCTCACCGCCAAGCCCGAGCTGTCCCTGCACGACGCCAAGGACCGGTCCTGGCACGTCGAGGTGTACGAGGACAACACGCCGACCGACCCGCACAAGGTCGGCCAGCCGTACACGCTGGTGGCCCTGGCCGTCGTCCCAGCGGACGTCGCCCCGCAGGTGGAGCTCCACCTGCAGCCGGACGTCCTCTACAAGATGAACACCCCGACCAAGGACCTCATGAAGCCACTCACCGAGGAGGAGAAGGCCAAGACGGCCCGCCAGGACACCTTCGTGTTCAGGCGGTGATGTCCTCGCCGCGCATCCGCGCCCGGGTCGCCGCGATGTCGAAGGCCCCGGCGAGCACGCAGAACGACAGCGTGGTGAGCAGCAGGTCGTGCACGAAGTCCAGCGGGTACGAGATGACGAGCCACAGGAAGGGGACGTCGGCGCCGACCAGCGTCATGACGCCCCTGTCTGCGTAGTCGAGCCCGACCCGCAGCCCGACGTACAGCAGGCACATCATCCCGAAGAGCGGCAGCCCGCCCTTGACGGTGACCTTGAAGGCGTTCACGACGGGGATCCAGCGCTCCTGGAACCCGCCGATCACCCGGTCGGTGGAGCGCTTGGTGACCTCGTGGGCGTCTTCGAGCCTGCCGATGCCCTCTTCGAGCCTGGTGCCGCGCAGGGCGCGCCTGGTGTCGTCGACGGCTCCGCCGTACACGAGGACGGCGATGGCCAGCCAGGTGAGCGGCATGATGAGCGCGTCCACGACGTACGGCCAGATGTCGCCCACCCAGCCCCAGAACGCCTCCCAGCCGGGGACGTTGGCCTTGGCGTGCTCCCAGGCGTCCTTGGTGCCGGTGACGACGACGCGCTCCTGCGCCCAGTCGCCGCGCAGCTTGGCGAGGGTGAGCACGGCGTTGAGGCCGCAGAACATGAAGGAGAACTCGGCGAAGGCCGCCATGACGCCGGAGTATCTGCCCGAGCCGCTCTCGACCATCTTGCCGAACAGCACGCGCAGGCCGAACGTCACGGCCATCGCCATCAGCGAGATGCGCCAGTCGAGGTCGACGAGGCCCATCCCGTAGGTGGTCTCCTCGTTCTTGCCGGTGGCGATGTTGTTGAAGATGACGTTGTAGAAGTTGTCGTCCAGGTTGTGGAGCTGGTCCATGCTCAGGTAGTCGCGGAAGTCGGCGACGAACAGGCTCCAGCTCAGGTAGATCACGGCGAAGCCCGGGGCGACGCGGTTGAGGACGTTCCTGAACGCCTCTGGCTCTTCGCCGTCGCGTTCGCGGGCGTTCATCTCCCAGAGGGCGCCGCGCAGCGAGTTGAACATGCCGGTGGTGATCGTCATGGACGCCATGACGATCAGCGTCATGATGACGATGGTGGCCACCAGGCGGGCCTGGCGGAAGTCGCCGTGCGAGATCTCGGTGCCCAGGTAGAGGAGCCCCCATCTGACCAGCTGGCCGACGGAGAACCACATGATCAACGGCAGCGCGCACTTCCCTGCGAGGCGGAGCGCGTGCAGGGGGAGGGAGAACGCTGACGGCATCCGATGCGCCGAAGGAGGCACAGGGGGAGCCATCACGCCTGACAAACCGGACATCTGCAGAATCGTATCGGTACGTCCAACACGGTGGAACAAGAAACAAGTAGTTGAGTGTTCAAGCAGCCATGGACATCATCGAGCGTTATCGCTTCTCCGAGCGGCTGCTCGCGCAGCGCGACCCGCTCGGGGCCCTGCAAATGCTGGAGCCGCTGCTCGCCGAGCACGCGGACGACCACGGGGTGCAGTTGCTGGCGGCTCGGGCGTATTTTCACTCGGCGCAGCTCGGGCGGGCCCGGGAGGCGTTGACCGCGCTGCTGGATCGGGACCCTAGTGATCATTACGCGCGGTTCTTGCTGGGGAGGACGTTGGAGCGGTCGCGCCGGTACGACGAGGCGCTTCCTCACCTGCGGATGGCGGCGGCAATGCATCAGGACCCGGACTACGCGGACTCCGTTTCGCGCGTGTCCGACCGTCTCACCGCCTGACCTCAACCCCCTTAAGGGCCCCCAGCCACCCCCCGACCTCAGCACCGTCCGTAAGGGAGCTGAGGTCGGGGGGTGGCTGGGGGCCTTTTAGGAGAGGGGGCTGTGGTGTGGACCACGAGGGCGACACCCCTCGAGGGATGTGCCCCGAGAGGTGGGTGGGTTAGGAGTGGCGGGCGAATTCCCAGGGGTCGTGGGCGGAGATGACGTCGACCTCGTCGCCGTGGAGTCGCACCAACTCCCGCATCCGTGCGTGGTTCCCAAGCCGCAGTTGACGGTCGACCTCGCCGCCCACCTGCACCATGTCCAGGAGAGGATGTGAGCGCGGCCGGTCAGGGTCCACCTCGCCGTGGTAGAAATACGCGTCCCCCGCGTGGAACAACCACTTGGACCCGTTGTGTACGGCTACCGCCACATGCCCAGCCGTATGCCCCCCGAGCGGCACCATCAGGATCTCCTCCGGCAACCCTTCAAGCGCCCGCACCGCGTCGAACCCGAACCACCCCTCCCCCTGCGCGGAGGCGTAGGTGGCCCACCGAGGCCCGTGCGCGAGCTGCGCCTTCCGGTACCGCGGCGCCGTAGCCGCCATCGCCTCCCGATGCTCAGCCTCGTGCACGTGGACCAGCGCATGCGGGAAGTCCGACAACCCACCGGCATGGTCCCGGTCCAGATGCGTCAACACGATGTGCCGTACATCCTCAGCCGCATACCCCAGCGCCCTGACCTGGTGCAACGCCGTCTCAGCCGGATCGAGCACCGGCCCTGCGACGGCCACCCACTCGTCACCCAACCGCTCACCCGGGTGCGCGATGTCCGCCGTCCCCAAACCGGACTCCACCAGCACGAGCCCGGAGGACTCCGTCTCCACCAGCAACGTGTGCGCGACCGCCCGCGCCGCGGGCAACGACGGATCGTCCACAGGCTGCAGCTCCACCATGGACGCGGTGTTCAGATGACGCACCTTCATACGAGCCTCCCCAACTGTTCCATGCATGTACGGATGACCGAAGCGTCCCGCCGCACCCTGGCCAGCACGAGCGCCCCCTGCAACGACGACAGGACGACGGCCGCAAGCGCCTCGGGCTCGGCGACCCCCCACCGCCCCAGCGCGGCGGCCAGGCCGCCCTGCCAGGCGGCGTAGGCGCCGTCGCAGGCTGCCCTGATCGGCTCGCTGTCGGCGGCGGCCTCCAGCGCGGTGGTGGCGACGGGACACCCCTTGCGAAACTCCGACTCCTCGAGCGTCCGCGCGAAGAACTCCCCCAGCGCCGCGAGCCCCGACACCGCGTCGGGAGCCGCCCTGACCACCTCGCCGAGCCGTTCCCCGAGCGACGCCCCGGACAGCGCGACCGCCTCGGCGCCCAGCTGCTCCTTGCCTCCGGGGAAGTGGAAGTACATGGACCCCTTGGGTGCCCGTCCCACGCTCAGAACCTGGTTGAGCCCGGTCGCGCTGTAGCCCTGCTCCTGGAAGAGTCCGGCAGCCGTCTGCAGCAGCCGGTCACGCGTTTCGCTCCTTGGTGCCATGATCAAGAGAATAGACCGACCGGTCTACATAGTCAATCAGCAGCCACACGACCCCACCCGCGACCAGCCCCCAGAACGCCGACCCCACCCCGAAGAACGACACCCCCGAGAACGTGACCACGAACGTCACCGCGGCCGACTCCCTGCCGCGCACGGCCGTGAACGCCGACTGCAGCGCCCCCGACATGGCCCCCAGCAGAGCCAGCCCGGCGACCGCCTCGACGAGCACGGGCGGCGAGAGCGCCACGAACGTCGTCACGAGCCCGGCGGCGAGCCCCAGCAGGATCATCGAGGCCCCAGCGGTCGTCGAGGCGATCCAGCGGCGCCCCGGGTCCTTGGCCCCCTCGGGACTGGCCGCCAGGGCGGCGGTGATGGCCGCCAGGTTGATCGCGTGCGCGCCGAAGAACGCGCCGCCCGCCGAGCCGAGCCCGGTGGCCAGCAGCGCCTTGCCCAGCGGGGGGCGGAAGCCGTACCCGGAGAGGACGGCCATGCCGGGGACGTTCTGGGCCGCCATCGTGACCAGGAACAGCGGCAGCGCCAGCCCGACGGCGGCGGCCGGACTCCACGACGGGGCCACGAACTCGATCACCGGCAGCGGGCGCACCCGCGCGGCCCAGCCGTCCGGCGCGCTCAGCACGATCGCCGCGACTGCCGCGACCAGCGCGCCGGGAACCGCCCACGGGCGGGCGAAGCGGTAGAGGAGCAGCCAGACGATGATCACGGGTACGGCCATCAGGGGCACCTCGACGACCGCGTTCACCGGGGCGAGGCAGAGTTTCAGCAGCACCCCGGCCAGCATCGCGCTGGCGATGGGCGCGGGGATGGCTGCGATCAACCGGCCGAGCGCGGGCACCAGCCCGGCCGCCATGATCGCCACCGCGCACAGGAGGAACGCGCCGACCGCGACGGCGAAGTCGTCGCCGCCCGTGGTGAGCAGGAGCGCGGCTCCGGGGGTCGACCAGGCGATGGTGATCGGCATGCGCAGCCGTACGGACAGGATGATCGCGACGACGCCGACGGACACGCAGAGGGCGAGGAGGCCGGACGCGGCCTGGTCCTGGGTGGCGCCGACCGCGCGTAATCCCGCCAGGACCACGGTGAACGAGCTGGCGAAGCCGACCAGGGCGGTGACCACACCGGCGATGAGGGGTTGGGTGCGTTCCATAAACGGAACGCTAACATGACCCCATGACCCGCCCCGCTCTCGACCTCGACCCCGTGGCGATCGGCAGGAAGATCCGCGTGCTCAGGGAGGAGCGCGGGATCTCGCTGAGCGAGCTGGCCAGGCGGGCGGAGGTGGGCAAGGCGACGCTGTCGGGGTTGGAGACGGGCACCAGGAACCCGACGCTGGAGACGTTGTGGGCGATCACCGCGCAGCTCGGCGTCCCCTTCGCCGCGATCCTCGACTCCCCCTCCCCCCAGACCACCGTCCACGGCGAGGCGGTGGAGGCACGGCTCCTGCAGGTCTTCGAGGACGAGGGCGCGACCTACGAGCTGTACCGCCTGCACATCCCGGCAGGCTCACAGCAGATCTCCCCGGGACACCCGGAGGGCACGACGGAACACATCACCGTCTTCGCCGGGATCCTCAGCGCAGGCCCGGTGGGCGCACACGCGCAGGCGGGCCCGGGCGGCTACCTGACCTGGGTCTCCGACGTGCAACACAGTTACACGGTCATAGGGCTGGAGGACGTCCACGCCAGCCTCCTGATCCGCTACCCCGCGCAAGGGAAAGGCCCGCGCTCCTGAGGAACGCGGGCCTTTCGGAAAAGCAGGGTCAGACGGCGACGGCGAGCTGGGCCACCTCGCCGAGCTTGGCCTGGACGCTGACGTCGCGGGTGACGCCGCCGCCCGCGATGATGCGGACGGTCCAGTCGCCCGGTGCGGCGAAGAAGCGGAAGATGCCCTCGTCGGACACGACGACCTCGCCGGTGAACTCACCGGTGTGGTCGAGCAGCCGCGCGTAGGCGGTGCCCGCGCCGGTCACGACGCCCTGGATGACGGCCTGCTGGGAAAGGTCGATCCCGGCGGGCAGCTCTACGGTCTGTTCGGGTGCTGCGCACCCCGGTGCCACGGTGGTCATTAGCGGGCCTCTCCCAACTCGATCGGCACGCCCACGAGCGAGCCGTACTCGGTCCACGAACCGTCGTAGTTCTTCACGTTGGCCTGGTCGAGGATCTCGTGCAGCACGAACCACGTGTGCGCGGACCGCTCGCCGATGCGGCAGTAGGCGATGGTGTCCTTGCCGAAGTCGACGCCCGCGCCCTGGTAGAGCTCGGACAGGTCGGCGTCGGACTTGAACGTGCCGTCGTCGTTGGCGGCCTTGGACCACGGGATGTTCCGCGCGGTCGGGATGTGGCCGGCGCGCTGGGCCTGCTCCTGCGGGAGGTGCGCGGGAGCGAGCAGCTTGCCGGTGAACTCGTCGGGCGACCGGACGTCGACCAGGTTGAGCTTGCCGATCGCGGCGACGGCGTCGTCGCGGAAGGCGCGGATCGAGGTGTCCTGGTCCTGGGCGACGTAGGACGTCTTGGCGCGCTCCACGGAGTCGGGCGAGAGCTCGCGGGAGTCGAGCTCCCACTTCTTGCGCCCGCCGTCGAGGAGCTTGACGTCCTGGTGACCGTACAGCTTGAAGTACCAGTAGGCGTAGGCGGCGAACCAGTTGTTGTTGCCGCCGTAGAGCACGACGGTGTCGTCGTTGCCGATGCCCCGGGCGGACAGCAGGGCCTCGAAGCCCGCCTTGTCCACGAAGTCGCGGCGGACCGGGTCCTGGAGGTCCTTCTTCCAGTCGATCTTCACGGCGCCACGGATGTGGCCCTTGTCGTAGGCACTGGCGTCTTCGTCAACTTCGACGAGGACGACGCCGGGGGTGTCGAGGTTGGCTTCGACCCAGTCGGCATCCACCAGGACGGCGGAGCGGCTCATGAGACTCTCCCAGGTTGTAGTCGGCGAATCATCAGATACATCTCGCAGCCGAGGCAGAATCCAAAAGCTGCGTTGAGGAAGGCGGCGAGGAGAGCCGCTGCCGTCGCCCCGAGGGCGAGCGGTGTGATCCCGGTGATAAATCCGACCAGCCCGGCGACCGCGAAGACCAGTCCGACCACCTGAGCGAAGCGCGGGGGGCGGGAGTCTTCGGTTTCCTTCGGAGCGCTCTTGACGAACGCCTTGAAAAGCATCGTGTACGGCGAAGCCTGGGCAACGCCGAGCGCGAAGACCACAGCCTGGGCGGCGAGCAGCCACCCGCTCCCCGTCACGAGGACGAGGGCGAGAACCAGGGTGGTGAGAGCCGCTGCGAAGCGCAGCGCTCTAGGGTCGGCACGCATCGTGGGATGCTCCTGAAGGGTCGATTGGGGCGGATCTTCAGTCCGCTCGAGACCGTCCTCAGGCAGCGCGACAGAGCGCGGTGGCCACGCGGCAGAAATCTACCGCGCGCCGCTTCGTCAGCAGCTCTGTCGTGGGGTTCATGGCGATGACACTACCTGGCGTCTCGCCATCTGTCACATCTCGTCCGGGTCTTGAGATACAGCCGTGCCCAACGCCGCGATGACGTCGACTTTCCTGGGCTGCCCAGCCGCCCTTTTGATGATTTTTCCTGAACTGTTGAGGATCAGTGTGGTCGGAGTGCGCATGATGTCGAGCTCCCGCACCAGGTCCAGCCGCGACTCCGCGTCGATCTCCACGTGGGTGACGCCGGGCACGATCGCGGCCACCTCGCCGAGCACGCGGCGCGTCGCGCGGCACGGCTGGCAGAACGCGCTGGAGAACTGGACGAGCGTCGCCCGCTCCCCCAGAGGCACGCCCAGCACCGCTTCAGACAGGCTGTCCTGCAGCTTGCCGTCGTTGCGCAGCCGTACCAACCCGATCACCGTCCCCAGCGCCAGCGTGCCGAGCACGATCCACAGTCCGGTCACCTCAGGTGCAACCGGCGTGGCCTCCCGCTTCTTCCCTCAGCCGTTGACGGGTTTGGCGGTGAGCAGCGTCCTGCCCTCAGAGGTGACGAGGTCGAAGCGCGCGATGTCCTGCACCGCGAAGGACGTCTTGCCGGGGAAGGCGGTCTCGCGCTCGTAGTCCTCGGCGGTGATGGTCCAGACCTTCACCGCGGTCTCCCGGGCGCCCGACTTGCTCACCACGGTCAGGCTGCACTGGGTGCCGACGGGCACGCCGGTCACGACCACGGTGACGCCGGTGCCGCTCTGGCCCGAGGTCGCGGTCACGAGCGCGCGCACCTTGCCCGACCTGCCCTTGAAGGTCAGGCCCGGCATCATGTCGCGCGCGTCGGGCGACGCCTCCGCCTTGGTCAGCGCGGGCGACTCAGGCGTAGGCGTGGCCGCCGCCCCGAACGGCTGCGCGTCGGCCTCCTGGCTTTCCGCGGCCTTGGGCGCCGAGGCGGCCGTGCTGCCGCCGCCGCTGTTCTGCTGCGCGACCACCGTGGACACCACCGTGCCGCCCACCGCGAGCACCGCGACGGAAGCGGCAGCGACCAGCATCAGCCGCCCGCGCCTGTGCCGCTTGGCGCGGTCGTTGAGCAACCGGTCAAGCACCTGGCGAGGAGGGCGGGTCACCAGCTCCACGTCCCGCTCGGACACCTTGGCCAGGAAGTGGGTCAGCCCGGACAGCTCGGTGAACTCCGTCAGGCACGCGTCGCAGGTCGCCAGATGGTTGTCCATCTCCAGCGCCTCTTCCGGCTCCAGCGCGCCGAGCGCGTGCGCGCCCAGCGACAGCCGTACGTCTTCGCAGTTCACGGTGCCAGCCCCCGCTCTTCCAGAGCGAGCTTGAGCGCGCGCAACGCGTAGTAGGTGCGGGACTTGACCGTACCCGCGGGAATGCCGAGCGTCGCAGACGCCTCCTTCACCGATCTCCCCCGGTAGTAGACCTCCATGAGCACCTCGCGGTGCTCGGGCCGCAAGGCGGCCAGCGCCTCTGCCACGGCCCACGACTCCACCGCGTGCTCCAGCTCGTCATCGGCGGGCAGCACGGCCAGGGCGTCGTCCGTCGTCTCCTGTGGCCTGGCTTTACGCGCCCTGTGCTGGTCGACGACCAGGTTCCGGGCGACTGTGAACAACCAGGCCCTGATCGGACGGCCGGAGAGCGCGTCAGGATGCCGCCAGGCTCTCAGCAGCGTCTCCTGCACCACATCCTCCGCTCGGCCGGAATCCCCGGTCAGTCGCAGTACGTAACCGTAAAGCGGCCCAGCGTGCTCGTCGAAGAGCGTCCGTACGAGTTCCTCGTCGGCGGTTCCAGCTGGACTCACACCCTCACGACGTACGGCGTGACCACCTGGTTCAACCTCGTCCATTGAGAGGTACGTCACTTCCCTCTGCGGTGAACTCCAGGCCCTGTGCCACCGGCTTGACGCTGGTCACCTTCGCGTTGAACGGCATCTTGCCCTTCATCGGGATCGTGTAGGTCACCAGCCTGGCGAGCGCGTCCGGCACGCCCTGGATCTTGGTGGCGACGAGCCTGAGCCCGCCCTCGCCCACCTCGACGGCCATCTCGGCGGTGAACTTCACCTTCTGCAGGCCGACGGGCACCTCGCCGGTGGCGACGAGCCCGCGGCCGTTCCCGGTGATCTTTATGCCCTTGGGCGCGAACCTGTCGATGGTCGCGCTGCTGACCGTGCCGTGCACGACCAGGCGCTCCGCCCTGATGTCCGCGGTGTTCTGGATCACGTCCGTCAGCGGCGCGGTCACGTTGTAGGCGACGCCGTTCAGGTTCTTGATCGGCACCCCGGTCAGGTTGAGCGTGCCCAGGTCGAAGCGGACCTCGGGGTAGCGTCCCGCGAGCGCCTGGGTGAGGAACGGGATGCCTTGTATGGTCACCGTCGGCGTGCCCGAGAGGTCGGCCGCGGCGGAGATCCGGTTGGAAAGGTCGCGCTGCACACCTGCGACGGCGACCCTGTCGACCACGGCGAGGAGGACGACCAGCACGATCAGAAAGACGATCAGCTTGCGCATCGGGCTCCCAGTCTCGGGCGGGGACATGAGCCTATCGATTACCCCGGGAAAAGGGGATCGATCATCCTCCGGCAAATGGCGGCAAAACCTCCACAGTCGCGCCGTCGGCCAGGATGACGCCGTTGTGGTCCCGCTTTCCCACGGGATTTCCGTCGACGAGGAAGGACGACCTGCTCACGACCCTGGCCAGCTCGGCCCGGTCGAGTGTGATTTTCGTCATGAGCTCGGCGAGCGTCTCCGCCTCGAAATCCTCCTCAGAAGTGCCCGCAGCGTCCTTTGCGGCCGCCCAATATCTGACCTTTGCTGTCGCCATGCCTGTCCTCACAGTTGCTCTCTGACGATTGTGCGTGTTCACCAGATGGACGCACAGTGGACGCCACATTCTCGTTGGGTATCCTCACCTACGGGACCTGGGCGACGTAGCCCCCGGGTCCCTGCGTGTTTGAGGAGGCCGAAATGAGCCAATTGCTCCTGCTGACCAATGCCCTCGAGCCATCTGCCGAGGTGTTGCCGGCGCTGGGGTTGTTGCTGCACTCGGTCAGGGTCGCGCCCGCCGAGGCCTCCGCGCTCATCAACCAACCACCCGCCGACGCCGTACTCGTCGACGCGCGCCGCGAGCTGGTGCAGGCCAAGTCGCTCTGCCGCCTGCTGCGTACCACCGGCATCGACTGCCCGCTGCTCGTCATCGTGACCGAGGGCGGGCTGGCCGCCATGACCGCCGAGTGGGGCGTCGACGACGTGCTGCTCTCCGACGCGGGACCGGCCGAGGTCGAGGCGCGCCTGCGGATGGCGACCGGCCGCATCTCGATGGCGTCGACCGACGAGGCTCCCGACGAGATCCGCAGCGGCGAGCTGTCCATCGACGAGGCCACCTACACGGCGCGGCTGCGCGGCCGGGCGCTCGACCTCACGTTCAAGGAGTTCGAACTCCTCAAGTACCTCGCCCAGCACCCCGGCCGGGTCTTCACCCGCGCCCAGCTGCTGCAGGAGGTGTGGGGCTACGACTACTTCGGCGGCACGAGGACCGTGGACGTGCACGTCAGGCGCCTGCGCGCCAAGCTCGGCCCCGAGTACGAAGCGCTGATCGGCACCGTGCGCAACGTCGGCTACCGGTTCGTGCCCGACCGCGGCCAGGAGCTCAACGACAGATCACCCGCGCACGTCTAGGCTCACTGTGTGGGTGGCTTCCTCTCGCTGGTCGAAGAGGCTGCCCGGCTGCGCGTGTTACGCCGCGGCGAGTTCCTGTGCTCGCCCTCGCTGCCGTCCAACCGGATCTTCGTGCTCGACAGCGGCTACGCCAAGGAGTTCACGCCGGTCGGTGGCAGGTATGTCATCCACGACCTGCGCGGGCCCGGTGACCTGGTCGGCGAGCTGGCCTTCTGGGACGCCGGCGAGCTGCCGTGGGTGGAGGCCCTCACCGAGGTGCGCGCGTGGCCGCTCGACGTCCGCATGCTCAGGGAGCACCCGTCCGCGCTCCCGCTGCTGCACAACGAGCTGTTCGCCAGGAGCGTGCTGGCCAGGCGGCACGAGGTCCTGGCCCGCGCGCCCGTCGCGACCAGGCTCGCGGTGTGGCTGCTGACCCTGGAGCAGAGGTACGGCCTGGCGGCCGAGTCCGCCCCTCCCCTGTCCCAGGAGACGCTCGCCGACCTGGTCGGCAGCTCGCCCGACGTGGTCCAGCGCCAGCTCACCCAGTGGGTGGACGAGGGCGTGCTGGTACGGCCGCGCTACCGGCGCCTGCGCATCACCGACACGCACGCGTTACGCGAGATCGCCGGAGCCTGGGAGCACCTGGCCACGCCGTGGGACGGAACGGTGCTCCCGCCCACGGGCGAGGCCTACGCCCTGCCGTCCACCCAGGTGCCCAGACCGGCGCAGCTGCCCGCCGACCTGCCCGACTTCACCGGGCGGCAGCAGAGCCTCGACCTGCTGACCTCGTGGCTCGACCGCGCCCGCCGTACGAACACCATGGTCATCCAGGGGTTGCCGGGGGTCGGGAAGACGGCGCTGGCCACGCACTGGGGGCATCTGAACGCCGGCCGCTTCCCCGACGGGCAGATCGTGATCGACCTGCGCGGGCACTCGCCGAGCCAGCCGCCGATGACCACGGCCGAGGCGCTCGGGCAGATCCTGCGCTCGCTGGGCGTCGGCAGGCAGATGCCCGCCTCGGACGAGGCCGAGCTGATGTTGCTCTACCGGAGCAGGCTCGCCAACAGGAAGCTCCTGCTGATCCTCGACAACGCGGCCGACCCCGCGCAGGTCAGGGCGCTGCTGCCGGGCAGCAGGGACTGCGTCGTGCTGGTGACCAGCAGGACCAGGATGGCGCCGCTGCGGGCCACGGGCGACGCGGAGCTCCTGGACCTCGACGTGCTCGACCCGGGCAACGCGGTGGCGCTGCTGGTGACGATCCTGGGCGACGGCTACGACCGCGACTCGCTGGCCTCGCTGGCGCGGGTGTGCTCCTACCACCCGTTCGCGCTGCGCATCTCGGCGGCGAAGCTGACGGAGAACCCGGGGCTGAGCGTCGAGTCGCGGGTGGAGGAGCTGCGCAGGCCCGACCGCTCGCTGACCGGGGACCCGGAGGAGGCGTTCCGCTCGGCGCTCGACCTGGCCTACGAGTCGCTCGGGCACATGCACCGCCGCGCCTTCCGCCACATCGGGCTGCTCCCCGGTCGTGACTTCACCCCCGCCGTGCTCGCGGCGGCGCTGGGCTCGCCCGTCTCCGAGGTGCTGTCGGCGCTGGAGGCGCTGCACCGCGCCTACCTGATCGAGCCGCAGGCCGGGTCGCGCTACCGGATTCACGACCTGGTCAAGCGGCTGGCCAGGGAGCTGGGCAGGCACGCGGAGGCCGGGGTGCGCGAGGCGCGCGTGCGGCTGCTCGACCACTACCTGGCCATGGCCTCGACGGCCGACGCGCAGTGGTTCGAGGCCGAGCGCCGCTCGCTCGTCTCCGTCGTACGGCTGGCCGAGGAGACCGGCAACCACGGGATCGCCTGGCAGCTCGCCGCCGCCGTCTACGAGCCGTTCACCAGGCTGCGCTACTACGAGAACAACCTGGAGATCCAGCAGACCGGCCTGGCCTCCGCGCAGAGCATCGGCAACCGTCCCGCGATCGCGCTCATGAACGGCCACCTCGGCTCCATCCACCGCGTCGTCGGCCCGTCCACCACGGCCGCCCGCCACATCCGCGCCGCGCTCGACCTCTTCGGCGAGCTCGGCGACCGCGACGGCCGGGCCCGCGCGCTCAACGACCTGGCCGAGGTGTACGGCATAGCCGGGCGCTACGAGGAGGCGCTCGACCGCGCGGGCGCGGCGCTCGACCTCTTCAACGAGCTCGGCGACCTGGCCGGGGTCGGCGACAGCCTGCACACGATCTCCCGGCTGCACCTGTCGCGCGAGCAGCACGAGCTGGCGCTGCTGCACGCGGGGCAGGCCCTGGAGGTGCGCGAGCAGCTCGGCGACCGGGCCGGGGAGGCGCAGAGCCTGATCATCCTGGCGCGGGTGCAGCAGCACCTGGGCGAGTCGAACGCGGCGCTGTCGGAGGGGCTGGAGGCGCTGTCGATCTGCGACGAGCTGGGCGAGGAGCACGCACGCGCCGAGACGCTGCTCTGCCTGGCCGAGATCTACGACTCGCTGCGCCTGCCCCAGGACGCGCAGCGCGACGCCGCCCTGGCCCTGGCCGGTTACACGGCGACGGGCGACCAGCACGGCTCTGGGCGGGCGCTCTCGGCGCTGGGGCGCATCGCGCGCAACAGCTCGTTGTACGGCGAGGCGCTGGAGCACTACACGAAGGCGCTGGCCGTACAGCAGGAGCTCAGGCACCGGCAGGGCGAGGCTGAGACGCTCGGCGACATCGGGCTGGTGCACTGGCGGCTGGCCGACTACCTGCGCGCCGACGACTACCTGCGCCAGGCGCTGGCGATCAGCAGGGAGATCGGCGACCGGCCGGTCGAGGCCAGGATGCTGAACCGGCTGGCGCGGGTGCGGCGGCGCCAGGGGCAGCCGCAGGTCGCGTTCGTGTTCGCGCTTGAGGCGCTGGACATCGTGCAGGACACCGGCAACAGGCGGGTCGAGGCGGACGTGCAGGAGACGCTGGCGCACACCTACGTGTCGCTGGAGCGGGTCAAGGACGCCCTGCGGGCGGCGCGCGCGGCGCTGGCGATCAGGGAGGAGTTGCGCGACAACAAGGCGAGCGCGCTGCTGTCGATCGCGCAGGCGCTGCACGCTTTGGGACGGCCCGCCGAGGCGCTGGCGCCGGCCAGGGAGTCGGCGGAGTTGCAGTACGAGACGGGGACGCGCGATCGGTGGGCGGCGGCGCAGACGACGCTGGCGATGGTGTTGCTGGACCTCGACCGGGCCGGGGAGGCGGCGGTGTACGCCGAGCAGGCGCGGGAGGTGCACGCGCGGTGCGGGACGCGGCGGGACCTGGGGTGCGCGTTGCGCGCGCTGGGGTTGATCGCGCGGCGGCTGGGCCAGGTGGAGGAGGCGGTTTCTTACCACGCTGAGGCGGCGCGGGTGCTGGAGGAGGTGGGGGATGTGAACGAACTCCGCCGTGTCCGCGCAGAATTACGCGAAATGTCGTGATTTTACGTCGCAGATCTTCGTGAGGGTCGTGTCGTTAGCTGGTATCCCAGCTACTCGTATCTCCGTCGGAGGTGACCACGATGCTCAAGAACCAACTGCGCAGGGACCTGCGGTGGCTCAAGCGCCAGGCACGCCGGGACCGCCGGATCGCGGTCTCCCTCCTGACCGCCGTCCTGGCCGTGTGGACGCGGCAGCTTCCCGGGGGCTCGATGGGCACCGGCGTGGTGCTGGCGATCTCCAGCGGTCTGCTGGCCGCGTCGGGGGCGGCGTGGCTCGCGTCGGCGTATTTCCTGGTGCGCGCCGGGCGCGTGCAGGCGGAGCCGGTGGAGGCACTGCGGTGGGTGTCACGGGTGCAGCGCGGGAAGGAGTGGGCGTTCTGCTCACTGGCGGCGTATGTGGCCTGGCACGCCCTGATGTTCATGGACGCACTGCTGTAGTGCACGGGCGGTCGTTTCGGCGGCGCGTTTGCCCGCTCGTCGGCCGTGTCCCTGGAAGGAGCCCGGCCACCTACGGCGACTGGGCGTCCCACGGCCTGCCGTACCCCCTGGTTATGGGGAGAGCCCCGCGCGGAGAGTTCTCCGCGCGGGGCTCCTGGTCAGTCAGTAACGGTGATGCGGTTGGTGGCCGGAGGGGCGATCGGGTTGTTCTTGCCGAGGTGGTCGACGAAGGCGTCGATGTCGAGCGGGCCGCTCCACAGGTTGGTGCCGTCCTTGAAGCCGGCGAACGCGTCGCCGCCGCCCACGAGGAAGTTGTTGGCAGCCACCCTGATCGACTGCGTGTCCGTCACCGGGGTGCCGTCGATCTTGATGTTGGACACCTTCGTGCCCCACGCGGCGCTCTTGCTGTAGGTGTACGACAGGTTCGCCGACGGCTGAAGGATCTTCTGGAACGGCTGGTTGTTCGGGCCGCCCGTGAACTGCTGCTCCAGGATCGTCTTCAGCTGCGCCCCGGTCAGCGTCACGACCTGCATGAGGTTGTTGAACGGCTGCACCGTGAACGCCTCGCCGTACGTCACGACGCCGTCGCCCTCACCGGCGGGAGAGCCGGCGAACGTCAGCGGCGCGCGCACGCCGCCCGGGTTCATCAGCGCGATCTGCGCCTCACCGCCCGTCTTCGTGGCGGCGAGCTGCCCGTCGGCGATCAGGTCGCCCAGCGGGGTCTCGCCGGACGGGGCCGCGGTGGTGGTGATGTCCGCGGTGATCCTGCCGACGACCTTGTTCGCCACTGCGGCGACGTCGGCCTTGCGGGCCGCGACCCACGTGGCGATCTCCGGGTCCGGGGTGACCGTACGGGTGACGACGTGGTTGTCGGCGGCGACGGTGCTCCGTACGACGTCACGGGTGCGCGTGTCCACCTGGAAGTCGACCGAGGTGATCACGCGGCCGAACGAGCCGCCCTGGGAGTAGAGGCGGTCGTTGCCCGCTGGGTCCTTGACGTTGCACAGGTAGGCCTGGTGCGAGTGGCCGGACAGGACCATGTCGATCTCGGGGTCGACCTGCGTCGCGATGCGGTTGCCCGCGCCGGGGATGGCGCTGCAGGCGTCCGGCGACTGGCCGACGTTGACCTGGTCGCCCTCGTGCACGAGCACGACCTGGGCCTTGATGCCGAACAGCTTGAGGATCTTGGAGGCCAGGTTGGCCGCCTTGACCTCGTCGACGAACTTCAGGTCCTTGATGCCGTCCGCGGTGACGATGTTCGGCGTGGTCTGGGTGACCAGGCCGATGAAGCCGATCGGCACGCCGTTCATCCACTTGACGCTGACCGGCGGCAGGGCGGGGACGCCCCAGTCGGACATCATCTTCGTCACCTGGGAGTTGCTCCCGAGCGCCTTGAGCGCGTCAGGGTTCCGCTCCCCCGGGTTCTTGAGCAGCACGTTCGCGCCGACGTAGTCGTACGTCGCGCCCTTCCACGGGCCTGAGGGCGAGCAGCCGTCCACCGGGTGGCAGCCGCCGTTCATGATGCGCTTGAGCTCGGCGTATCCCTCGTCGAACTCGTGGTTGCCGACGGCGGAGACCTGGACGCCGAGCTTGCCGAGCAGCTCGACGGAGGGCTCGTCGTGGTAGGCGGCGGAGATCAGCGGCGTGGCGCCGATCAGGTCGCCCTGGGCGACGCCGATCGTGTTCTGGTCCGCCAGCTGCTTCATGTGGGTCGCGAGGTAGACCGCGCCGCCTGCCTCGACGGTCTGGCCGTTCTCGTCGACCATGCGTCCTGACGAGCCGGTCGGGGGCTCGATGTTGCCGTGGAAGTCGTTGAGGGCCAGCAGCCGGACTGGAACGGTCCTGGCCGGCTTGGCCACGGCGGTGGCTGGACCGACCGCGAGGGCTAACCCGCCTGCGGCCACGGTTCCGGCCAGCACGAGGCGGAGGAGGGAACGAGACGTCATGGCCGAGACGTTACGGGGCTTATCTATGCATCAAATGTCTCAAAGGTAACGATTCATGGGGGCAGCAGATGGCGGTATTTGCCAGTGGGACGCCTAGAGTTCGAGCTGTGACGGTTCGCGTGGATGTCAAGGAACGGTTGGATGACCAGGAAGTCGGCGAGGTTCTGGGCGTCGTCGAGGCGGCCACGGAGGCGGACGGCGTCAGGCCGCTCAACGAGCACGTGATGCTGCACATGCGTTATGGCGGGGACGAGCGGGCCAGGTCACTGCTGCTGTACGACGGGTCCTCGCTGGCCGGGTACGCGCACGTGGACCCGACGGACGAGGTCGAGGGGCCGAGCGGGGAGCTGGTGATCCATCCCGCCTTCCGTCGCCGCGGCCATGGCGGGACGCTGCTGCGCGCCGTACTCGATCTTGCGGGGGGACGGCTGCGCCTGTGGGCGCACGGGGGCGGGTCCGGGGCTGCCGGGCTGGCCGCATCGATGGGGTTCGAGCGGGTCCGGTCGTTGTGGCAGATGCGGCGGTCGCTCTTCGCGCCGGTGCCTTCTTACGAGCTGCCGGACGGGGTCCAGGTTCGGGCCTTCGTGCCCGGGCAGGACGAGGAGGCGTGGCTCAAGGTCAACGCCGCGGCCTTCGCGCATCACCCGGAGCAGGGCTCGTGGACGCTCGAGGATCTGCAGTTGCGCGAGCGGGAGTCATGGTTCGACCCCGCCGGATTTTTCCTAGCTTTTCGTGATTCGCGGCTGGTCGGGTTCCACTGGACGAAGGTCCACGGTTCCACCGACCACGGGCACGATCCGGTCGGCGAGGTCTACGTCGTCGGCATCGACCCCTCCCAGCAGGGGACGGGCCTGGGCAAGGCGCTGACCCTCGCCGGGCTGCACCATCTCCGCTCGCGCGGCCTCGCCCAGGTGATGCTCTACGTGGACGAGGCCAACGCCGCGGCGATCCGGCTGTACACCGGGCTCGGGTTCAGCCAGTGGGACGTCGACGTGATGTACGCGGCTACACCACCAGCCAGTGGATGATGTAGAACGCGATGGCCGCCACCAGTGCGGCCGCCGGGATGGTGAGGACCCACGCGGTCACGATGTTGCCCGCGATCCCCCACCGGACGGCGGACAACCGCTTCGTCGCGCCGACACCCATGATCGCGCTCGTCACGACGTGCGTGGTGGAGATCGGTGCGCCGAAGCCGATGGCCGCGACGTAGAGCACGCTGGAGGCCGCCGTCTCGGCCGCGAAGCCCTGCGGCGGGTCCAGCGCGATGATGCGCCGGCCCAGCGTGCGCATGATGCGCCAGCCGCCCGCCCAGGTGCCCAGCGAGATGGCCGTCGCGGCGGAGAGGATGACCCACTGCGGGATCTCCTCTCCAGGCTGGGCGTAACCGCCCACGGTGAGCGCGAGGAAGATCACGCCCATCGTCTTCTGCGCGTCCTGGAGACCGTGGCCCAGCGCCATGCCGGCGGCCGAGACCGTCTGCGCGTAGCGGAAGCCCCGATTGGTCTTGCCGGGTTGCGCGTGACGGAAGATCCAGTAGATTGCCACCATGATCATCGCGCCGAGGGTGAAGCCCACCAGCGGTGAGATGACCATGGGGATGACCACCTTGTTGACGACGCCGTCCCAGTGGACGGTCGCCGAAGCGGCCAGCGCGGAGCCGACCAGCCCGCCGATCAGCGCGTGGCTGGAGGAGGAGGGCAGGCCGAAGTACCAGGTGATCAGGTTCCAGACGATGGCCCCGATGAGGCCGGCGCCCACGATGACCAGACCGCTGACGCCCTGCGGCGGATCGATGATGCCGCTGCCGACCGTCTTGGCCACCTGCTCGCCCAGGTGCGCGCCGAGGAAATTCATCGCGGCCGCCATGAACAGCGCGGCCTTGGGGGTCAGGGCGCGAGTCGAGACCGAGGTCGCGATCGCGTTGGCGGCGTCATGGAAGCCGTTGGTGTAGTCGAACACCAAGGCGACCACGACGACGCCGATGATGAGTGCGAGCTCCACTTAGCTTTCCTTGACCGCGATCGATTCGACCGTGTTGGCCACGTGCTCGAATGCGTCTGCGGCCTCCTCCAGCCTGTCGATGACTTCCTTCATCTTCATGACGGTGAGGGCGTCGTACTCGCCGCTGAAAAGCTTGGCGAGCAGGCGGCGGTAGACCTGGTCGCCCTGGTTCTCCAGGCGGTTGACCTCGATCCAGTACTCGTTGAGGTTCTTCATCGAGCGAAGCCGGGGCATCGCTTCCGCGGTGAGTTCTGCGGCCCGCTCAAGGACCTCCACCTGCCTGACCACGTCCTTGGGGAGGTGGTCGATCTGGTAGAGGACGATGAGGTCTGAGGCCTCTTCCATGAAGTCCATGACGTCGTCGAGGTTCGACGCGAGGCGGTAGATGTCCTCGCGGTCGAAGGGCGTGATGAAGCTCTCGTTGAGCCGGTTCATGATCGCGTGGGTGCGCTCGTCACCGGCGTGCTCGCAAGCACGCATCTTCTCGGCCAGGGCTTCCCTGTCCGAGCCGTCACTGATGATCTCAACCAGCAGGCGGGATGCTGTGACCAGATTGTTCGCCGAGTCGGCGAACAGGTCGTAGTAGCTGTCCTCACGAGGCGTGAGACGCAGGCGCACGTCGTTCTCCAGATGTGCGGGGATGGTCCGTGGAAGAGGGTACGGCTTACCAGCGGAAATGCGAACTTCACGTACTGGCTACCCTCTGTTAGGCGCGCAATACCGCTGTAGGCGGTACTTTGAGCGCCTTTTTGCCCATCACGTTACGGCCCCCGCGTTTTCTGGCTAGATGCGGGTGCGGTGAAAGTTCAGGAAAGATCGGGACGGGGTGGGTCCGCGCTGGCCCTGGTACCGCGAGCCGTACTTCTCCGAGCCGTACGGATGCTCGGCGGGGGAGCTCAGCCGGAACACGCACAGCTGGCCGATCTTCATGCCCGGCCACAGCTTGATCGGCAGAGTGGCGACGTTGGACAGCTCCAGCGTGACGTGGCCGCTGAACCCCGGGTCGATGAACCCGGCCGTGGAGTGCGTCAGCAGCCCCAGCCTGCCGAGACTCGACTTCCCTTCCAGCCGGGAAGCCAGATCCTCGGGGAGGGTGATCACCTCATAGGTACTGGCGAGGACGAACTCTCCGGGGTGCAGGATGAATGGATCATCACCTTCCGGCTCGACTTCCCGGGTGAGGTCAGGCTGCTCGATCGCTGGATCGATGTGCGGATATTTATGGTTTTCGAAGACACGGAAGAAACGATCGAGGCGGACGTCGATGCTGGACGGTTGGATCATGTCCTTGTCGAAGGGGTCGAGCATGAGGCGCCCGAGCTCGATCTCGGCCAGGATGTCGCGGTCGGAGAGCAGCACATCGAGCAACCTACCGTGGTTGGGGGTTGCGGCTTGCCGAAGTGCGGCTGGTTTCCGCTACAGTAGTGGCGCGGCTCCGGTCGTTTCGCGGGTGTAGTTCAATGGCAGAACATCAGCTTCCCAAGCTGACAGCGCGGGTTCGATTCCCGTCACCCGCTCCACTCCTTTGTCAGCCCTGACCAGGCGATCCCTTGATCGCAGGTCGGGGCTTTTGATCGTTTGGGCACATCTTGGGCACATCCGGGTTCTCTCGATTCCCTTTGGGATGGCCTCTGGCCTGCAGAAACTTGCTGTGTGGCGAGTATCGAGAAGCGCCCGGGCAAGGGCAAGAAGATCAGCTACCGGGTTCGCTGGCGGCTCGGCGGCAGCGCGGACGGAGCGTGGCAGTCCGAGACGTTCGACCAGAAGGCCAGTGCGGTCACCTTCAAGCTGGCGGTCGAGGCATGCGGGCACTACTGGCCGGACAACTGGGTCAAGGGCTTCGGCTGGGCCCCTGAGGGCCCGGCGGAGGCGGAGCCTGATCCGCCTGTGCCCTTCGGGCAGTACGCGCAGCGCTTGGTGGCGAGCTTGTCGGGGATCGAGGACCGTACCCGGAGCGACTACCTGCGCGACCTCAAGAACCACATTCTGCCGGTCTTCGGCGAACTCGATCTACGAGACGAGAGCCAGGTCTTCGATCGGGTCACTGTCTCCACCTGGGTGAACCAGCTCCACCGAGGCATTCCGGACCCTGTCGAACCGCGCCAGTGGCTCCGGCGACCTCTGGCGCCCAAGACCATCCAGAACCTGCACGGGCTGCTCTACACGATCCTGCAGAGTGCCGTGGAGGCCATCCCGCCGATTCGCAGCTCGAACCCGGCCGCACGCACCCGCCTGCCTCGGCTGGACGACGGCGAGGGGGACGACGAGATGGTCTTCCTCACCGAGCAGGACTTCAGCCTGTTGCGCTCCTGTGCCAAGGCGGATGTCCGCGACATGCTCACCGTGTTCGTCGGCACGGGGCTGCGCTATGCCGAGCTCGCAGCCTTGCAGGTGCGTGACATCGAGCCGTTCGCCAAGCCGGTGCCGACTTTGCGCGTACGGCGGGCGTGGAAGAGGCAGGCGGACAACACCTTCAAGCTGGGCCCGCCCAAGACCAAACAGTCCCGGCGGACCATCGCCCTGTCGCCGATGGTCTTGGACGCGATCCTGCCGCACATCGCCGGCAAGTATCCGGAGGAGTTCGTCTTCAAGTCGCCGACCGGGTCGTGGTGGCGGCACTCGTCCTTCTACGACCGCCGCTGGATCCCGGCGGTCGACGACGCGATCTCCCGCGGGCTGACCAAGCGTCCACGCATCCATGATCTTCGTCACACGCACGTGGCATGGCTGATCTCCGACAACATCCCGATGGCTGCCATCCAGCGCCGCATGGGCCACAAGTCGATCACCACGACCATCGACCGCTACGGTCACCTGCTGCCCTACGTCGACCAGGACCTCATCGAATCCATCGATCGCGCCCTCGGCGGTGGCCTCCGCGCCGTCCGGTCGGTCGCCTGATCCGGAAGGGGAGGAGAGTGGGGATGCAGACCCCGAGTCCGGACTCGGACTCACCCGCACGGCGGGTCAGCAGCTCGGAGGAGGCGTTCACCCGGCGGATCGTCACGGCCACGATGCTGACCATCGCGGCCCTGACCTTTGCCTTCTCCTTCGGTAACGTGTGGTCGCTGGGGTTGAGGCTCGGTGTTGCGCCCTGGCTCGCGCCGTTGATTGGTCCCGCGGTCGATCTGTCGGTGATCGGGCTGATCGTGGGAGTCCGTCATCTGGCGCTGTGTGGGGTGCGGGCCGCCGAACTACGTCCGGCACGGCTGTTGCTGGCCTTTTCGGGTCTGGCGACGTTGGCGTTGAACATCGCCGAACCCATAGCCGGAGGCTTGTACGGCAAAGCTGCCTTCGACGCCGTCGCGCCGCTGCTGCTGATCGGCTGGAGCGAGGTGGGACCCGGTCTCCTCGGACGCCTGCAGCAATTCCGGCACAGCGCTGAGCCGGCGAGTCCGCGTCCGGACCCGCATGCCGCACCGGTAGACCTGCAGTCCGATCATGACCTGGTCGAGGAAGCGCTCCGGATCGACGCCGAGCACCGTGCCCGCACTGCAGGGCGGCCGGTCTCGGCTGAGACTCTCCGCCGTGAGCTTCGGATCAGTTCGGCTCGCGCTCGCCTGCTCGCGAAGAGTGTGCGTCAGTAGGTCTACAGGTCCGAGTCGATGTCGGTTCTGGCCAGGCGGCGGGACGGGACGGCGTACCAGCCCAAAGGCGAACTGGCGCCCTTGATGGACCTCTACGGCGCTGAGGCCGTGCCTCTCATGGTTGCCTCCCAGCCGGGATCGCCGGTTGGCGGGCGGCGCGAAGGATCTCCTCCAGGTCGTCCTCGGTGAACCGGACGTGCTTGCCCAGGCGGGTGTGCGGGATCTGGCGTTTGGCGACCTTCTCACGGAGCCAAGACTCGGGCACGTTGAGGCGCTCGGCGGCCTGTTTGAAGGTGAGGGGCGGATGGGTCATGCGGCCTTCCTCATCCGCCGCCGCTCGTCTTCAGTCGTGCCGCCCCAGATTCCATAGACCTCGCCGTATGCCAGGCCATAGGCCAGGCAATTGACCCGGATCGGGCACGAGGTGCAGATCCGCTTGGCCTCGCGGACCGAGCCACCTTGAGGCGGATAGAACAGAGCCGGGTCCATACCGACGCATGCGGCCAGACCCCACCACGCCGCCTTCAGCACGCCTGATCGTGAGCTCGTCACGGCCCCGCCCACGTGATCCTCGTTCCTCCGCAAGGGAACGAGTGAAGTCGCCGCATGGCTACGGCTCCACAACGCGTCACTGTCATGGCAAATTGGGGCAATTCCTCAGATCCGCACACTGCGCCTGGAATCAATTCCAGAAAGTAGTGCATTCTTAGATTAAGCCGGGAACCTCTGGCATGTCTATGGCAAGTGCTCTGGCAGAAATGTTCGCCAAAGGTCCGCCAGAGGTGTGTGCTATAAAGCCCACCCTTCATTGGAAGAGAGGAAACCTGATTGCGCCGACACTCTCCCCAATCGCTCGTTCGGCTGGCAGCACGACTCACCGACCGGGATCGTCAACTGCTCCACATCATCCAGGAGCAGCGAGTCCTCACCCTGGCTCAGCTCGCCCTGATGTTCTTCGACAACGAGGACCTCGCCCGTAAGCGCCTCCGCACCCTGCACGACCTCGGGCTTCTGGAGCGTTTCCGTCCTCGCCTGCCCATGGGGATGGGCACCGCTCCCTACCACTACGTGATCGGGCCTGCGGGCGCAGCCGTGCTCTCGGCCCAGAACGAGGGCGCTCTGTCCACCGCCGACTACCAGGCGGCTCAGACTCTCGCGATCTCCCAAAGTCAGCGCCTGGCCCACACGATCGGCGTCAACGGTTTCGGCGCGGCACTGCGCGGGCTCGCCCGCAGGTCGACGACCGCTGAGCTGCTGCAATGGTGGCCAGAAAGCCGTTGCCGTCCGATGTGGGGCGACATCGTCCGCCCGGACGCCTATGGGCGCTGGCGCGAGAACGGCCTGACCTTCGACTTCTTCCTCGAATACGACACCGGCAGCGAGTCGTTGGGGCGCGTCGCTGGCAAGCTCGCCGATTATCAGGCGCTGGCCGAGTCCACGGGGCTCACCACGGTTGTGCTGTTCTCGCTGCACAGCAGGCAGCGTGAGGCCAACCTTCGGCGCAAACTGACAGACCCGCCTGTCCCAGTGGCCACAGGTGTCCGTGGTGTCGTGGATGACAGCCCGGCAGGGGAGGAATGGCTTCCAGCCGATACGAAAGGCACTCGCATGAGGCTGTCCCAGTTGGCCACGCACTGGCCTCATCTAAGAATAGGGAAGTAATGCCTATATGAGTCGGGGCGACCAGCGTGCCTCCAAATGGCGGTTCCACCAGCGCATCCGCCCTTGCATGCCCCTCCCACTCTAAATTGGAAGGGTAATCGGCAGGCTAATGCGCTGGCTATTGGCGGCCCGAAGGATCAGCGCGCTTCACCGGCGATGAGTCGCCGCCAGAGCTCCTCCGCATCCCGCGCTCGCGTCCACACGGATTCGCACATCTCGGGCCGGCCGTTCCTCCTGTCGATGCGGCGGACGAACATCAGCCCACCGGCTGCGCACATCTCGTACACCGTCGGCAGGCACTCGCAGGTGTGGGCGCGCACGCGCACCCGATCGGTTCGCGGTACGCACGGCGACCAGTCCACACGCTCGCATGTACTGCGCGCAGGAGCGGGATGGATGCCGTGGTAGGGGTTCGGGTCAGCCATGGCAACGGGATCTCTTGCATGTGGGGGCTCTGGCCCGAGCGTAAGTCAACCTGTCTTAACCTGTCTACACCATTCCTAGGAATACCTGTTCTATGCCTGCATCACCCTGCCTACCTAGAGTCATCTTGTGATCGAATGGGACCCCAGGCTCTACAAGTGGGAGCAGATAGCAGGCGTCGTCGCCGAGCGGATCAAGGACGGCACCTACCCGCCCCTGGCGCTCATCTCTGAGGTGAAACTCCAGGAGGAGTTCGACGTCGCCCGGGTCACGGTTCGCAAGGCGATGGAATCCCTTCGCGAGCAAGGGCTGATCACTACCAAGCCGGGCAAGGGGTCGATCGTCAATCCCGCCGAGTAGGCGAAGCAAGCTCGGCCCATTCGCTCATTGGACCGGCTCCCTTACCCGCTCAAGGCGTAAGGGTCTGCCTACGTCCAGGGCAGGTACTCCGGCAGGTCCGAACTGACCCTGCCCGGGAAGTTCGGCGAGCGCCGCTCCAGGAATGACGCGATGCCCTCCATCGCGTCCGGCGTCGCCATGGCGCCCGCGATCAGCCGGGAGTCCAGGCGGTGAGCAGCCTCAGGGGAGTCCTTGCCGCTGAGCCGGTAGAGCATCTGCCGAGTGATCGCCACAGCGACAGGCGCGGTCTTCGAAGCAAGCTCCTCGGCAAGCGAGTAGGCCCGTCGAAGCAGCTCCTCGCGGGGGCGCACCTCGGACACCATCCCGGCGGCCAGCGCTTCGTCGGCTCCGAACACCCGGCCGCTGACCATCCAGTCCAGGGCTTTGCCCATGCCCACAAGCCGCGGCAGGAACCAGGCCGAGGCGCCTTCCGGGACGATGCCGCGACGGGTGAAGACGAAGCCGAAGCGGGCGTCCGGGGAGGCGAGGCGGAAGTCGCAGGGCAGAACGATCGTCGAGCCGGCGCCCACGGCAGCGCCCTGGATCACGGCAATCACCGGCTTGCGCAGGGCGAAGATGCGCATGGAGCAGCGCCCGGCGGGTTCGTCCCACGTCTCGTCGTCCTCGGCGCCAAGGTCGAACGCGCCTCCTGACAGGTCGGCGCCCACGCAGAAGTCGTCGCCTTCTGCCTGGAGGACCACCACCCGGACCTCGTCGTCGGCGTCGGCGCGGTCGAGGGCGTCGGCGAGTTCGTCGGCCATGGTGACGGTGTAGCTGTTGCGGGCGTGGGGGCGGGCCAGGTAGATCGACGCGATGCCGCTGGAAACGTGATACCCGACCTGCTCGTAATCGACGGACACAACCGCTCCCGAGAGTTGACCAACCGTACGTACGGTCAATATTGTGACAGCAACCCACCTTGAGGAGCAACGATGAGCGAAGACCCCCCGGCGGTCATGCGACGGGTGGGCCACGTCGCGGTGATCACTCTGAACCGCCCGCACGCGATGAACGCCATCAACGCCGCCATGTCCGTCGCGGTCGAAGAAGGCATCGACGAACTGATCGCCGATCCGGAGCTGCGGGTCGGCGTGCTCACCGGAGCCGGGCGCGCGTTCAGCGCCGGCGCGGATCTGAAGGAACTGGCCGCCGGCCGTCCACTCATCACCCGCGAGCAGCGGGAACGGGGCTTCGGCGGCTTCGTCCAGCGACGCGTCGCCAAGCCCCTCATCGCCGCCGTCAACGGCTACGCGCTCGGCGGCGGCACCGAGTTGATGCTCGCCTGCGACCTGGCCGTCATGAGCGAGAAGGCGACCCTGGGCCTGCCGGAGGTCCGGCGGGGCATCATCGCCGCGGGCGGCGGGCTCTTGCGGTTGGCCCGGCGGATCCCGCTCGCCATCGCGCTGGAGGCGATCCTCACCGGTGCTCCGATCACAGCGGAGGAGGCCCTTCGCTTGGGGCTGGTGAACCGGGTCGTGCCCGAGGCCGACGTTCTCGACACGGCTTTGGAGCTCGCCAATCTGATTGCGCAGAACGCACCGCTTGCCGTACAGGCCAGCAAGCATGTGGTCTACGAGGACTTGACGCCCGAAGCCTGGGCGGTCAGCAACCAGGCGATCCGCGAGGTCCTCAAGAGCGAGGACGCCAAGGAAGGCCCTCGGGCGTTCGCGGAGAAGCGTGAGCCCAGCTGGAAGGGCCGGTGACGGCGTGAGCAGGGCATCCATCGCCGGGCTCGGGCTCACCGAGGTCGGCAAGGTGTACGACCGCAGCGCGACCGACCTCGCCGCCCAGGCCGTACGGCTGGCCGCCGCCGACGCGGGACTCGACCTCACCGCCCTGGACGGGCTGCTGGTGACCGCCGGAACCCGAGGTGCGCCGAAGCTCTCGCTCCAGAAGGTGCTCGGCCTGCGGGATCTGCGGTTGCTGGCCGAGATCGGAGCGCTCGGCGCCAGCCCCGGAGTGATGATCGCCTACGCGGCGTACGCCGTCAGGACGGGCGCGGCCTCGGCCGTGGCCTGCGTCTTCGCCGACACCCCCCTGCGCCCCAAGGGGTCGGGACGGGACGCCTTCGGAGCGACGGGAAGTGCCGGATTCGCCGGCTACCTCGCCGGATCCGGTGCGGTGTCGCCGAACCTCTTCTACGCCCTCGCCGCACGACGCCACTTCGAGACGTACGGCACGAGCAGCGAGCAGCTCGGCGCCATCGCGGTAGCCCAGCGTCAGTGGGCCTCGATGAACCCGGTGGCGCAGTTCCGGACTCCCATCTCGCTGGCCGAGCACCAGGAATCCCCGCTGATCGCCGATCCGCTGCATCTGCTCGACTGCTGCCTGGTCTCCAACGGCGCCGCCGCGGTGATCGTCACCACGGCGGAACGGGCTCGCGACCTGGCCCAGCCACCCGTCGACATCCTCGGCTGGTCCCAGGCCCATCCGGGACGGGTGATGCACCGGGACTCGCAATTCGGACTGCGCACCGGCGCCGCGGACGCCGGACCGGCCGCGCTGCGGATGGCCGGAGTCACGATCGACGATGTCGACCTGCTCCAGCTGTACGACTGCTACACCTACACGGTCATGGTGACGCTGGAGGACTACGGCTTCTGTCCCAAGGGGCAGGGCGGCGCCTTCGCCGCCGAAGGCCACCTCGCTCCCGGTGGGCGCCTGCCCTGCAACACCGGCGGCGGTCAGCTGTCGGGTTTCTACCTCACCGGGTTCACGCCCGTGGTCGAGGCCGTCATCCAGGGGCGCGGCCAGGCGGGGGAACGCCAGGTCGACCGGCGCGAGATCATCATGGTCAGCGGCAACGGCGGCATTCTCGAACACCACGCGACCCTGGTGCTGAACGGAGCGGGCCGATGACCACCTGGCCGTTGATCCAGCGGGACGACAAGAGCGCGCCCTTCTTCGACGCGGCAGCCCGTGAAGTCCTCGTCATCAGGCGATGCGAGAGCTGCGGCCAGGCGTTGCCGCCTGAGGCGGCCGTCTGCACGACCTGCGGCGCGACCGGGCCCGCCTGGTGCGACGTGGCGGGGACCGGACGGCTCGTGTCGTGGACCGTGGTGCACCGCGCGCCGAACCGCGCCTACACCGACCTGGTGCCCTACACCGTCGCGATCGTCGAACTCGACGAGGGCCCGTGGCTCCACGCCCGCCTGGAGACGGACTCCCCGTCCGCCGGCATGGCGTTGCGCGCCGTCTTCCGCCACCCGCAGGGCAGCGAGAGCTACCCGGTGTTCACCACCGTCTGAAACCAGGAGTCTGCCCGTGGCCGTCACTCAATCCGACCTCGCCACCCTGCACGAGGCGATCGCCGAGGAGCTCGCCGACCAGCCCTGTGTGATCGCGGAACGCACCTTCACCTGGCGGGAAACGACCGAACGCACCCGGCGGCTGGCCGCTGTCCTCCGCGCGCACGGCCTGGGCCGCCGGCGTCCCGGCGCGGCCACTCCCGCCTGGGAGACCGGGCAGGACCACCTCGGTGTGTACCTGCACAACGGCTCGGAGTACCTGGAGAGCGTGCTCGGCGCGCACAAGGCGTCGCTGGCCCCCTTCAACATCAATTACCGGTACACCTCCGACGAGCTGGCATATCTGCTGCGTGACGCCCGCGCCGACGCCCTGGTTTACGGCGAGCGGTTCACGCCGGTGCTCGCGGAGGCTCTCACCGGACTCGACCACCGTCCCCTCCTGCTGTGTGTCGCTGACGGCAGCGGTCATCCCCTGCTCGACGGCGCCATCGACTACGAGGTGGCGCTGGCCGCGGCCGACCCTGCCGACGGCGTGCCGGAAACAAGTGCGGACGACCGCCATCTCCTCTACACCGGCGGCACCACCGGGATGCCTCGGGGCGTCATCTGGCGCGTGGGCGACATGCTCAGCGGTCCGATGGGGGTCCGAGAAGGTCGGCTGAGCCGCGGCCGGGCGCTTCCCGCACCTCCGTTGATGCACGGAGCGGGGATCGGCTTCGCGTTCGGCGGCTGGCTGGGTGGCGCCACCGTCGTGATCCAGCCGAATCCGGAACGGTTCGACGCCGCCACGCTCTGGGAGACCGTCGAGCGCCAGGGAGTCACCTCGCTGATGATCGTAGGCGACGCCTTCGGCACCCCTCTGGTGGAGGACCTGGAGAGGTCGGCCAGGAAGCTGCCTGAGCTGCGTCTCATCGTGAACAGTGGCGCGGTGCTGCGCGAGGAGACCAAAGCCCGGCTCCGGGAACTGCTGCCGCACGTCCGCCTCGCCGACGTGCTGGGCTCCTCCGAGACCGGCCTGCACGCGCGGCGCGGCAGCGGCGGCGGCAACCGGTTCGAGAGCCGGGGCAACGCGATCGTCCTCGACGAGACGCGGACCCGCCTCCTGGTGCCCGGCGAGCCGGAGGTCGGCTGGCTGGCCCAGGGCGGCTCGATCCCGCTGGGCTACCTCGGTGACCCGGAGAAGACCGCCGCCACCTTCGTCACCGTCGACGGCCGGCGCTTCTCCGTGCCAGGAGAGCGGGCCCGGCTGCTGGCCGATGGCATCGAGTTCCTCGGCCGGGACGCGACCACGATCAACACCGGCGGTGAGAAGGTCTTCGCCGAGGAGGTCGAAGCCGTCCTCCGGGCGGTGCCCGGCGTGCTGGATGCGCTCGTGGTGGGCCGCCCGAGCGAGCGCTGGGGGCAGGAGATCGTCGCGCTCTATCACCCCTCCGAAGAGGGAGTGGCCGCGGCGGAGCTGGCCCGCGGCTGCCGGGAGGTGCTGGCCGGATACAAGGTGCCCAAGGCCTTCGTTCGCGTCGATGAGGTGCGCAGGCAGGCCAACGGCAAGGTCGACTACGCATGGGCGCGCCAAATGATCAAGGAGACAGAGTGACCATCCCCGACCTCGGCAACCCCGATACCTATCTGAACGGGTTCCCCCATGAGGTTTTCGCACGTCTGCGGCGGGACGATCCGGTGGCCTGGTGCCCGGAACCCGCCTCCGCGGACTTCGGCGGTGGTCCCGGGTTCTGGGTGGTCACCCGGCATGCCGACGTCACCACCGCTGGCCGGCTTCCCGATGTGTTCAGTTCGCATGTGGGCGCCACCGTGGTCCGTGATGTCAGCCCTCGCGACCTTCGCGTCCAGCAATTGATGATGCTGAACATCGACCCGCCGGAGCACTCCGCGATGCGGCGCATCGTGAGCAAGGCGTTCACCCCTCGCATCGTCCAGCAGCTGCAGGACTCCTTCGTCAGGCACGCCCACGACGTCGTGGACGCGCTCGGCGACGGCGGCGAGATGGACCTGGTGCCTGCCGTCTCGGCCGAGATGCCGCTGCTGGTGCTGGCCGACATCCTGGGCATTCCCCGGTCGGAGCGGCATCTGCTGTTCGACTGGACGAACCGGATGGTCGGGTTCGACGATCCGCAGGCCGTGGACCGCACCTCCTACATCACCGCCTTCGGCGAACTGTTCGCCTACGCCCGCGAACTGACCCGCCACAAGCGCGCCAAGCCCACCGGCGACGTGTGGAGCCTGGTCGTCAACGCCGAGATCGACGGCGAGCGGCTCAGTGACGACGAGCTCGACCGCTTCTTCCAGCTCCTGGTGATCGCCGGGAACGAGACCACGCGCAACCTGCTCACCGGCACCATCCTCACCCTGGCGCAGCACCCCGACCAGTGGCTCCTGCTGCGCCGGCAGCCCGAGCTGCTGCCGCAGGCCATCGAGGAGGTCCTCCGTTTCCACAGCCCGGTCATGCAGTTCCGCCGTACGGCTGTCGCCGACTTCGAGCTGGGCGGAAGCAAGATCCGCGCGGGTGACAAGGTCGTGCTCTGCTACGCCTCCGCCAACCGCGACGAGAACGTCTTCCCCGACCCGCAGCGTTTCGACATCACCCGCACCGACAATCCGCACCTGGCCTTCGGTTCCGGCCCGCACTTCTGCCTCGGCAACTCCGTGGCCCGCCTGGAAGCCCGCGTCCTGTTGAAGATCCTGTTCGAGCGCTTCCCGAGGATCGAGGTCACCGGTCCGCCGGTACGGTTGCGCTCCAACTTCATCAACGGCATCAGCGAGCTTCCCGTACGGATGTCAGCCGCGCCATAGTTCGGCCCCCGGCCTGAGGACGGGCAGGTGGGGAACGACCGCCCGGCGGCTCAGGCGGGTGATCGCCAGGGCCAGCTCGGCGACATCGGCGGCGGAGATCATCTCCTCCGCCGGGATCCGGTCATGGATCCAGGCGCTCATGTCGGTGTCGACGTAGCCGGGGCAGATGGCCGTGGCTGATACGCCCGCCGAGGATTCCTCCGTGTTGACCGCCGCACACAGGGCGACGAGCGCGGCCTTGGTGGCGGCATAGGCGGCCAGTCCCGGCTCGGGGGCGAAGGCGGCGAGCGACGACACTGCGATGATCTTCGTTCCGGTCGCCGGCTCCAGCTCGGCGGTGGCGCGGAGGAGGTGAAGCAGCTCGCCGATCAGCAGGAACGGGGATCGGACGTTCACGGAGACCTGCTTGTCGAACCGCTGGATCGGATACTCGGCCAGCCGCCCGGCCGATCCCACTCCGGCACTGATCACCAGAGCGTCCAGGCGCCCGAACCGCGCGGTGTGCATGGCGGCGATCCTGCGAACGTCCTCCTCGGCCGCCATGTCGCCCGGCTCCGCTTCGACCCGTGCCCCCAGGGCGCTCAGCCGTACCGCCTCCTTTCGCAGGGCATCGGACTCACGGGCGGTGAGGGTCAGGTCGTAGCCCTCCTCGGCGAGCCTGCGGGCGATCTCCAGGCCGATGCCTCGAGAGCCGCCGGTGACCAGGGCTGTCCGGCGCGGCCTCACAGCTGCTCCAGCCCGTTCTGGACCAGGGTGGGCACGCTCTTGCCGATCGCGTCGAAGCCCCGGCCGACTGTCGCTCCCTGAAGGTGGCGGGCGTGGATGCCCTCGGCGATTACCGCGATCTTGAAGTAGGCGAGCGCCAGGTAGAACGGCAGCTCGGACAGGTCGCGACCGCTTCGCGCGGCGTACCGCTCCGCCAGCGCCGTCCGGTCGGGGAAGCGCGTGCTGGAGGTCGCGGTCGGCTCACCGAGCAGCGCGTCAACGACCGGGTCGCGGTAGGCGAGAAACGTGCCGAGATCGGCGAGTGGATCGCCGAGCGCCGAGAGCTCCCAGTCGACGACCGCCAGGACACGACCGAGGTCGTCGGGGGCCAGGATCGTGTTGTCCACACGGAAGTCGCCGTGCACGATCGAGGCCGCGCTCTCGGCCGGGGTCGTTGACTCCAGGAGGTGGTGGAGCCGGTGCAGGTCCGGAAGGTCGCGGGTCGCGACCAGATCCCACTGGCCGCGCCAGCGCTTGACCTGCCGGGCGAGATAGCCCTCCGGCCTGCCGAAGTCCGCCAGGCCGATCTCTTGGTACGGCACCGCGTGCAGGGCGGCCAGCTGGTTCACCAGCCCGTCGGCGCACGCGTCCAGCTGTGCGGGGGTGAGGTCGTCGAGTTCCTCCTGCGTGCGCAGGACTCGCCCCGTCACGTAGGCGACCACGCTGAACGGCGCTCCGATCACCTCCGCGTCCTCGCACATGGCCACTGTGCGAGGGACCGCCACCGCGGTGTCCTGCAGCGCCGACATCACCCGGAACTCGCGGCCCATGTCATGGGCGGAGGGGGTCAGCGGGCCCAGGGGCGGTCGTCGCACGATCCAGCGCGCCTGGCCGTCGGTGACGAGGTAGGTCAGGTTGGACCGGCCGCCGTGAATGAGCTCGGCCTCCAGCGGCCCGGCGCACTCGGGCACGTGTTCGCCGAAATATCTCTGGAGCGCGGCCAGCTCGAGTCCAGGGATCCCCATCATCTATCTCCCTACTTATCGTACGCTAAGCACTAATGCAGCCTATCTTGACGTCCTTCCGGGCAAAAGGCTAACTTTTGCTTAGCGAGCGATAAGTAAGGACTGTTGATGAACGAAGCCGTGATCGTCGACGTGGTGCGGACCCCCTCCGGAAAGGGCAAGCCGGGCGGCGCGCTGTCCGGCGTCCACCCGGTCGACCTGCTCGCCACCGTGCTGGAAGCCCTCATGCAGCGCAACGACCTGGATCCCGCGCTCGTCGACGACGTCATCGCCGGCTGCGTCACGCAGAGCGGCGAGCAGTCGATCAACGTGGCCCGCCACGCCCTGCTGGCGGCAGGTCTGCCCGAGTCCGTCCCGGGCACCACCGTCGACCGGCAGTGCGGCTCGAGCCAGCAGGCGATGCACTTCGCGGCCCAGGGCGTGATGGCCGGGGCGTACGACATCGTCATCGCGGCCGGAGTCGAGTCGATGAGCCGGGCCCCGATGGGCTCCAACACGCTGGACCGGGACTTCCGGGGCCCGTGGCTGCATCGCCGCTACCCCGAGGGCCTGATCCCGCAGGGCGTCTCCGCCGAACTGATCGCCGCCAGGTGGAAGCTCGATCGCGAGACGCTCGACGAATACGCGGCGCGCTCCCACGCTCGGGCCGCCGCCACGGCCGCGGCGGGCGGATTCGACCGGGAGATCGTGCCGGTCGAGGTCATCGGCCCGGACGGAGCGATCCACTCACACACGACCGACGAGACCGTTCGCGCGCAGACCACTGCCGAGAGCCTCGCCGCGCTGCGCCCGGCCTTCCGCCATGAGCCGTCCGCCGCGCGGTTCCCCGAGATCGGGTGGGGCATCACGCCCGGCAACTCCTCACCACTCACCGACGGCGCCTCCGCCGCGCTGATCATGAGTGCGGACATGGCCGAGCGCCTCGGCCTGCGCCCGCGAGCACGCTTCCACGCCTTCTCCGTCACCGGCTCCGACCCGCTGCTCATGCTCACCGGCGTCATCCCTGCGACCCAGAAGATCCTGGCGCGCAGCTGGCTGAGCATCGAGGACATCGACGCCTACGAGGTGAACGAGGCCTTCGCCCCCGTGCCGTTGGTCTGGCAGCAGGAGATCGGCGCCGACCCCGAGCGGCTGAACCCGCGCGGCGGCGCGATCGCGCTCGGCCACCCGCTCGGCGCCTCCGGGACTCGCCTGCTGGCCACGCTGCTCAATCACCTGGAAGACACCGGTGGACGCTACGGCCTGCAGACGATGTGCGAAGGCGGCGGCATGGCCAACGCCACTATCATCGAACGACTCTGACGTTCATGGCCGATCGGCGAGGAGTCCGCGTGAGCACGGCGAGCTGGCGCGACTTCGCACCCCTGGAGCTGCACCCCGTCCTTCAGGGGGCGCTGGCGGCCTTCGACGAGCACGGCTACCACGGCACCACCGTCCGCGACATCGCCCGGCGCGTCGGGGTGACCGTGCCCGCGCTGTACTACCACTACGAGAACAAGCAGGCCTTCCTCGTCGCGCTGCTCGAAGCGTCCATGCACGACGTGCTCGACCGCTGCCGCGCGGCGCTCGCGGAAGCGGGCGACGGCCCGGTGGAGCGTTTCTCCGCGATGGTCGAGTGCCTGGTGCTCTACACCGCCAACCGCCGCGACCTGGCCTTCCTGGATGCCGAGCTCCGCAGTCTGGAGCCGCAGAACCGGGCCAGGTACGTGGCGCTGCGCGACTATCTCGAACACCTGCTGCTCGACACGGTCCGTGCCGGGACCGAGGACGGAATCTTCCGGACGGCGCATCCGGCCGACGCCACGCGTGCCGTACTGACGATGTGCCTGGGAGTGGCGACGTGGTACCGCCCCGACGGCCCGCTGCAGCCCCAGACCATCGCCGAGCGCTATGTCGGCTTCTGCCTGGGCACAGTCGGGTTCGCCGGGGATCTGCCGGTGGCCGTTCGACGGCGCCGGCGGGCGGCGCCGTCGAACGGCTGACCTCAGAGCATCGAGCCGTACGGCTCGGCGTAGGAGGGCAGCGGCGGTTCGGCTGAGACGGACGGCTGGCCGCCCGCCAGTCCGGCGAGCGCCGCGGCGATGGTCTCCAGCGCGGCGGGTCCGGGAAGGACCGAGTCCGCCATGAAGGGGAACAGGCACAGGCTGAGCCGGTTGCCGATGCGGCTCGGAACGGCCGGTCCGCTGTGCGTGAGCGCGTCCATCGTCAGAGCGAACCCGACCGAGTCCGCGAGCATGGTGACGTGGTCGGCGACGCGGAGCGGGCAGATGCTCTGGACGGCGACGTTGACCGCCCCTGGCAGGGTGCTCGCCCTGCGGGCCGGGGCCACGACCTCGTCGGTCAGCGAGTAGGCCGAGGTGTAGGAGGGACCGGCGGGCAGCGGGGCGCTCTGCAGGGCGTTCATGAAGTGGGAACCGAACGAGGCCCGCCAGGCGACCGGTGGACACCACGACCCGGCACACAGGACGTTGCCCGCCGCGACTCCGGCCATCGCGCCGGCCAGCGAGATCACGTCGTCGGTGTGGGCGGCGACATCCGGCCAGAACTTCGTGGCCCACACGATGAGCGAGCCGCCCTGGCTGTGCCCGATCATCGAGATCTTCTGGCCTGACTGCTGGTAAGCGTGGCGCGCGGCGTGGACCACGTACTCGACGGAGATGACGGGGTCGACGAGGGCCCGACCTGGAAGGGTGACCGTGCACACGCCGTACCCGGCGCGCGGTAGGGCACGCATGTAGTTCCAGTCCCAGTAGCCCTCCACGGCACCGCCGGTGCCGTGGACCAGCAGAACCGTTCGCTTGCCCTGCACTGAGGGGTCACACCAGACCGCCTGCTGGAGGGTGGCTGTCGGGGTGGTCAGCGGCGGTCCTGAATCCTCTGCCTGCGCGGCGGCCGGTGCCGAGAGCAGCGCCGACACGAGAACGCTCACTACGAGAGCCAGACGTTTCATGTGAGATTCCTCACTTGTGGGGGGTGACCACAACGTAATAGTGACCGTTCGTACGGTCAATAGGTGGTATATTGACCGTACGTACAGTCAGACAGTGGAGGCTGCGTGAAGATCGAAGCTGCGGTTCTGCGTGACCCCGGCGGTCTCTACACGATCGAGCACGTTGATCTGGCGGACCCGGGACCGGGGCAGATCCTGGTCCGGATCGCCGGCACAGGCTTCTGCCACACCGACGTGCTCCCCAGGGTTCCCGGCTATCCGGCCGCGCCGCCGATCATCACCGGTCATGAAGGAGCGGGAGTGGTCGAGGCAGTCGGGCCGGGAGTGAGCGGAATCGCTCCGGGTGCCCACGTCGTGCTCTCCTTCGACTCGTGCGGGCGCTGCGACAACTGTCTCGGCGGGCATCCGGCCTACTGCGCGCACATGTTCCGGTTGAATCTCACCGGCGGCAGGAGCCCAGTGAGCGATGAGGAGGGCAAGCCGCTGGCCGCGCGCTGGTTCGGCCAGTCCTCCTTCGCCACGCACTCGCTCGCCACCGCGCGCAACGTGGTCGAGGTCGACCGGGACCTGCCGCTGGAGCTGCTCGGCCCGCTCGGCTGCGGAATCCAGACAGGCGCGGCCACCGTCCTGGTCGCGTTGCGTGCACGGGCGGGGTCGAGCGTCGTGGTGTTCGGCGCGGGCGGGGTGGGACTGTCCGCGGTGATGGCCGCACGGGTCGCCGGAGCGGCGACGATCATCGCCGTCGATCTGCACGACAACCGGCTTGACCTCGCCCGCGAGCTGGGCGCGACCGCGACCCTGCCCGGCGCGGACCCCGATCTGGTCCGGCAGATCCACCGGCTGACCGGTGGCGGCGGCGCCCAGTACGCGGTCGAGACCACCGGATCACCCAAGGTGATCGAGAAGGCGGTTGACGCACTGCGGCCCACCGGCACGGTGGCTCTGCTCGGAGTGCAGAGCGGGCCGCTGGTCCTGCCCCCAACGGCGCTGGCTCAGGGCAAGAACATCATGGGCGTCATCGAAGGTGACGCGGTTCCCCAGAGCTTCATCCCGCGACTGGTGGAGCTGTGGCGGCAGGAGAGGTTCCCTTTCGACCGGCTGATCAGGACCTACCCGCTCAGCGCGATCAACGACGCGGAGCGGGACTCGGCCTCCGGCGTGACCATCAAGCCCGTTCTCCTTCCAGGGAGCTGACATGAAGCACCTCTTCATCGGTGGCGAATGGCGGCTCCCCACGGGCTCCGAGACCATCACTGTCGTCTCGCCGTCCACCGAAGAGCCGGTCGGGCAGGCCCCGCTGAGCGCCCGCGAGGACGTCGACGCCGCCGTGGCCGCCGCCAACGCAGCCCTGACCAGCGGTGACTGGTCCACCTGGAGTGCCGGGGAACGCGCCGAGGCGATGGAACGGTTCGCCGACGCGCTGGAGTCCCGCGCCACCGAGACCGCGCGCCTGGTGACGGCGGAGAACGGCATGCCGATCGCGGTCTCGGGCCCCGTCGAGGGGCTCGGCCCGGCGGGCGTCCTGCGCTACTTCGCCCGGCTCGCTCGCGACACCGCGTGGGAGCAGCCTCGTCCGGCGGCGTCGGGACGCGGCACCACCGTGGTGCGCCGCGAGCCGGTAGGGGTCGTGGCCGCGGTGCTGCCGTGGAACTTCCCGCAGTCGCTGGCCATGTTCAAACTGGCCCCCGCTCTGGCCGCCGGATGCGCCGTCGTGCTCAAGCCCGCCCCGGAGACCAGTCTGGACGCCTTCCAGTTCGCCGAGGCGGCCCAGGAGGCGGGGCTTCCCGCGGGCGTGCTGAACGTGGTGACCGGCGGCCCGGAGACCGGCGCCTACTTGGTCGCGCACCCCGGCGTGCACAAGGTCGCCTTCACCGGGTCGACCGAGGCCGGCCGTACCATCGCCGAGATCTGCGGGCGGCTGCTCCGGCCGGTCACCCTCGAACTCGGCGGGAAGAGCGCCGCGATCGTGCTCAACGACGCGGATCTCGCCGCCACCGTCCGTGGCCTGGCCTGGGCGTCGCTGCTCAACTCCGGGCAGACCTGCTACGTCAGCTCACGCATCCTCGCGCCCCGCACCCGCTATGACGAGGTGGTGGAGGCCGTCGCGGAGCTGGCGCGCTCCCTGCCGGTCGGCGACCCCGCCGACCCCGCGACCAGGGTCGGTCCGCTGGTGTCGGCCAGGCAGCGTGAGCGCGTCGAGACGGCGATCGCCAAGGGGCGGGCGCAGGGCGCGCGGATCGCGACCGGCGGAGGACGGCCCGCGGGTCTGACGCGGGGCTGGTTCGTCGAGCCGACCGTCTTCGCCGAAGTAGACAACAGTTTCGCCCTCGCGCAGGAGGAGATCTTCGGGCCGGTGCTGGCCGTGATCCCCTACGACGACGAGAGCCACGCCGTGGGGATCGCCAACGACTCGCCGTTCGGACTCGCGGGGACCGTCTGGACCTCGGACGAGGAACGCGGCCTGGACCTCGCCCGGCGGATGCGCACCGGTTCGGTCGGAGTGAACTTCTACGCCATCGACCTCGGTGCGCCATTCGGCGGGGTCAAGGCCAGCGGGCTCGGCCGTGAGCTGGGACCGGAGGGCCTGGAGGCGTACGTGTCCTATAAATCGGTCTACCTAAGGAAGTGACGACATGAAGATCACCCTTGACCAGGCCAAGTGCACCGGCCTCGGTATCTGTGAGTCCCTCTCTCCGGACGTATTCGAGGTCGACGACGACGGGACGCTGGTGGTCAAGCGACCCGACGTCGACGCCGGCCTCCTGGCCGAGGTGCGCGCGGCGGTGGACAGCTGCCCGACCGAGGCCCTGCGTCTGACCTCATGAAGGGACTGGTGGTGGTCGGAGCCTCCCTCGCCGGTCTGCGGGCCGTAGAGGCGGCCAGGAGGTACGGCTTCGCCGGACCCATCACCCTGGTCGGAGCCGAGCGGCACCTTCCCTACGACCGGCCTCCGCTGTCCAAAGCCTGCCTGGACCTCGACGGCCCGCCGGACACCACGTTCAGGACCGAGCAGCTTCTGCGCTCCGAACTGGGTGTCGAGCTGGCGCTGGGCGAGGCGGCGACCGGGCTGGACACCGTCGGCAGGAAAGTGCTGGTCGGCGGGCGCGAGATCGGCTACGACGCCCTGGTCATCGCCACCGGCGCGACGGCCCGGACTCTGCCGGGCACCGACGGGTTGCCCGGAGTGCACACGTTGCGGACCCTGGACGACGCGACAGCGGTCCGCGCCGCCCTGGATCGGGGAGCACGCACGGTGGTCGTGGGTTCCGGCTTCATCGGCTCCGAGGTCGCCTCGGCCGCCCGCAAGCGCGGACTCCCCGTCACCGTGATCGAGGCCGCCGTGCCGCTGCAACGCTCGCTCGGCGACGACATGGGCCGGCTCGTCGCGGACCTGCACCACCGGGCGGGGACCGATCTGCGCTGCGGGAGCGGTGTCCAGGAGATCGTTCACGACGGTCACGAGCTGCGCGTCCGCCTGACCAATGGCGACGAGGTCGCTTGTGACACGGTCGTGGTCGGGATCGGCTCGGCTCCGGCGACCTCCTGGCTCGCGGGGTCGGGCGTGCCGATCGGCGACGGCGTGCTCTGCGACGAGAGGCTGTGGACGGGGGTTCCCGGTGTCTACGCCGCAGGGGACGTCGCGTGCTGGCACAATCCACTCTTCGGCGAGCACATGCGGCTGGAGCACTGGACCAGCGCCGCCGAACAGGGCGCGACCGCCGCTCGCAACGCACTGGCCGGGGAGCCCGCGGCGTACTCGACCGTCCCCTACTTCTGGTCCGACTGGTACGACATCCGGATCCAGTTCGTGGGCGTGCCCCGAGCAGGCGAGATCAGGATCGTGTCCGGCGATCCGGCGGAGGGCCGGTTCGTCGCGCTCTACCGCGACGGTGACCGGTTGGTCGGCGCTCTGGCCCTGAACCATCCCACTCACATCATGAAATACCGAGTGATGATCGGGCGTGGCGCGAGCTGGAGCGAGGCCCTGGAGTTCGCCCGGGCCCGCAACGATCAAGCCGCCGCCGCACCCTGAGTATGCTGAACCGACACCTAGTCGATGTTCGGAACGAGGAGTGAGCGGTGGCCACCAAACGCAGCGGGATCCCTGCTGCCGGCAAGTCGGTGCAGATCCTCGAATCGTTCACCCGGCACGTCGCCCAGTCCGGCTACGAGCGCACCAACTTCAGCGACATCGCCAATGAGCTGGAGATCTCCAAGGGCACGATCGTGCACCACTACGGCACCAAGGAACGCCTGCTCGCCGTGCTGCACGAGTCCTACATGCAGCGGCGGCTGGCCGAGGCGCGGCTGATCGTCGAGCGGCTGCAGTCACCGGCCGAGCGGTTGGCGGGTCTGCTGTTCGCCTTCGTCCTCTACCAGGTGCACGACCGCAACGCGACGGTCGCCTTCCAGCGCGAGAGCGTACGGCTGGGCGGCGGCGAGATGCACGCCGAGGGGGATCGGCTACGCAACGAGTACCTGGCGCTGGTCCGTGAGGTGATGCGCGAGGGCGCGGCTTCCGGCGTGTTCCGGGAGGGCGACGTCCCGGTCCAGAGCTTGCTGATCTTCGGGTCCGCGCACTGGGCCTGGACCTGGTTCGATCCGGCGGGGAAGGAGACGGTCGAGGAGATCGGTTCGGCGTACGTCGATCTCGTTCTCGGCAGTCTGCTCCTGCGGCGTGAGGGGCTGGAGCGCCTGGCCGACCCTGACGGGGAGATCGTCAGGGTCGTCCGCACCTGCCTGGTCTAGTACGACCGGGGCAGGCCCAGCGTGTGGTGGGCGACGTGGTTGAGGATCATCTCCCGGCTGACCGGGGCGACCCGCGCGAGCCGGGCCAGGAACCACAGATCCGAGACCCCGTACTCCAGGGTGAGCCCGTTACCCCCGTGCGTCTGGATCGCCTGGTCGATCGCCTGGAGAGCGGCCTCGGCCGCGGCGTACTTGGCGATGTTGGCGGCGTCGCCCGCCTCTGCGGCCCCGGCGTCCTGCAACGCCGCGGCCTTCTGGGTCATCAGCTTCGCCAGGTCCAGCGAGATCTTCGCCGCAGCCAGCGGGTGCGCGATGCCCTGGTGCGCTCCGATCGGCACCCCCCACACGGCCCGTTCCCGGGCATAGGCCGCGGCACGGTCGATGGCGCGGCGGGCCAGCCCGCACGCCATCGCCGCCCCGATGATCCGCTCGGGGTTGAGACCGTCGAACAGGGCGCGAAGACCGCCGTTCTCCCCGCCGATCAGCCGGTCGGCGCCGACATCCATGTCGTCGAAGAACAGTTGCCACTGCTGTTCCGGCCCGATGTACTGCATGGCGATGGGCTGACGGGTGAAGCCGGGCGCGTCCACGTCTACGACCACGAGCGTGGGCTTGCCCAGGGAGCCGTCCTGGCTCCGCATGCGGGCGACGACGAGGACCGCGTCGGCATCCTCCACACCGGAGATGAAGACCTTCTGTCCGCTCAGCCGGTAGCCGTCGCCGTCGCGGCGCAACTCGGTGCGCAATTCGTGCGAATTGGAACCGGCGTCCGGCTCGGTGAGGGCGAAGGCCATCTTCGTCGTGCCCGCGGCGATTCCCCGCAGCCAGCGCTCCTTCTGCTCCGCCGAGCCGTGCGCGCTGAGCAGCGGGCCGGCGATCGCCGCGCTGACCACCAGCATCACCGGCAGGGTTCCGGTGGCGGCGGCCACCTCCTCGACGACCATGGCCAGCTCGGTGACTCCGGCCCCGCCGCCTCCCCACTCCTCGGGCACGCGGATGCCGATGTAACCCGCGGCGGACAGTTCCTGCCAGAGTTCGGTTGGCGGCTCGCCCGCCGCGTGCTTGCGCCGGGCGTAGCCGTCGTCGAACTTCGCGCAGATAGCGCGCACGGCGTCGCGGATCTCCCTCTCCTCGTCGGAGGGCAGCAGCGGCAGCAAGGGGTTCATGACTTCTCCAGGTACAGCGACTCGATTTCCGCGGCGTACTTGGCCAGGACCGGCCGCCTGCGCAGCTTCATCGAGGGGGTGAGCTCCTCACTGCCCGGCTCCCAGAAGACCGGCAGGATGGTGAAGCGCTTGATCTGCTCCACCCGCGACAGCCGGGCGTTCCCCGCGTCGACTCCTTCCTGTACGGCCTGCCGTAGCCGCTCGTCCTTGGCCAAGACCGCCGGGTCGGGGTCGAGCCCGAGGCGTGCGGCGAACACCGGGACGGCATCGGGGGCGAGCGTGATCAGAGCCACGTTGTACGGGCGGTTGTCGCCGATCACCATGACCGTGCCGATCAGCGGGGAGCCGGAGATGACGGCGTTCTCGATGTTGCTGGGCGACATGTTCTTGCCGGCCGCATTGATGATCAGTTCTTTCTTGCGGTCCACGATGGTCAGGTAGCCCTCGTCGTCCATGGTGGCGATGTCGCCGGTGTGCAGCCAGCCCTCGGCGTCGATCGCTTCGGCGGTGCGGACGGGGTCGTTACGGTAGCCGGCCATGACCCCCGGACCGCGGACCAGCAGTTCGCCGTCCTCGGCCAACCGGCCCTCCCAGCCGGGCAGCAGCGGTCCCACCGTGCCGGGCTTGGCCTTGTCGGGCGCGGCTGCGGAGGCCATGCCGATCTCGGACATGCCCCACACTTCGCTGACCGGAATGCCGAGCTTGACGAGGAAGGCGTAGACGTCCGGGGCGATGGCCGATGCGCCGGTCAGCGCCCAGCGGACCCGGGAAAGTCCCAGTTTGGTGCGGACCGCTTCCAGCACCTGGGGAGCTCCCGCCTCGAATCCGGCGGCGAGCTGGGGGTTGGCCTGGAGCTGGAGGTCGACGGCGAGCTTGAGCTTCTCCCAGACCCGGGGAACCGCGGCGAAGATCGTGGGCTGCAGCTCGGCGAGCGCGCCGGGAAGGTCGGAGAGCTCAGCCACGCAGGTCACCTCTGGGCCGCTGGCCTGCGCGAGGTAGTGGTTGAGCACGCGGTCGGCGACGTTCGCGGCCGGGAGGTAGGACAGGGCCTGGTCGGTGGGGCGGGTGTCGAAGACGGAGCCCATCGCCTCCATGATCGCGAGCATCGAGCGGTGGGTGTGCTGGACCCCCTTGGGGTCGCCGGTCGCGCCGGAGGTGTAGATCAGGCAGAGCACGTCATCGGGGCTCACCGCCCGCCAGGCCGCCTCGAAGTCGAAGTCGTCGGCGGGCTCCAGCCGGTCGAGGTCGCCGTCCTCGACTACCAGGAGGTGCTCGACCGGCCCACCGGCCTGCCGTACCTTGTCGGCGAACTGCCGCTCGGTGATCACGACGCGGGTGGCGGCGTTGGTGAGCAGGAAGGTGATCTGCTCCACGGCGCTGGTGTTGTAGATGGAGTAGGAGGTCGCGCCCAGATGCTCGGCGGCCGTGGCGGCCAGGTGGAACTCCGGGCGGTTGGTCAGCATGACGGCGACGGTGTCGCCGCGCCGTACGCCTAGGCTGGCCAGGCCGCCGGCGATGCGGCGGACCGCCTCGTCGTACTGGGCCCAGGTCAGACGTACGGCATCGCCCGGCGTGCGCAGCGCGACGGTGTCGGGACGCTGGCGGCAGGCGTGCTGGAAGGCCTCGGGCAGGGTGTGGAACATTGCGGACTCCTCGTGCTCAGCTGGGAGGTGTGCTGAAGAGCAACCCGTACGCCTTGCCTTCCACCCCGCCGGACAGGTCGAAGGAGACGAACTTCTGCTCGGTGTACTCGTCCAGGGCTCCGGGGCCGCCTTCGCGGCCGATGCCGCTCTGCTTGACGCCGCCGAAGGGGCACTGCGGTGGGGCCAGGTGCCAGTCGTTGATCCAGACCATGCCCGCCTCCAGGGCCTCGGCGACGTCGAAGGCGGTTTGCGCGTCGCGCGTCCACACTCCCGCCGACAGGCGGTAGTCGGAGTCGTCGGCGATCGCGATGGCCTGCTCGACCGTGTCGTACCGGATGACCGACAGGACCGGGCCGAAGGTCGAAGTACGCCATGGTGCTCCTCGCAGGGTGTGATGTGCGCAACTATGGCAACTGACCGCACGTACAGTCAATAGACGTTAGTCGACGAGGCCCATGCATTCGCGCACCACAGCGTTGACGTGGCCGCGCGGATCAGCCAGAGAGGCGAGCGCATCGCGCTCCACGAGCAGCCCCCCGAGAAAGACGTCCACATAGGTGCCGCCGACCTCCCCGGTGCCGCGCTCGCCGTCGGGGTCGAACCAGGTCCACATCCACTGCGCGGACCCGAAGATCTGCGACGCGACGACGGTCGCGTCCACCGGCCGGAACAGGCTCGCCCGGACGCCTCGCTCCAACTCGGCACGCAGCAGGCCGAGCAGCTCCCGGCGCAGGCCGCGGATCTCCAGCATCGCGGGGTCGCCGGCGAGCTGCACCACCTCCCGCTGTGCGGCGACGGTGGCATCGCGGTCGGACACCTGAAGGTGGACCGCCGCATAGATGAGCGCGGCGACCCGCTCGGCCGGACCTGGCAATCGCCCCCACATCGCGCGCACCTCGGTCAGATGTCGCCGCATGTAGATCTCCTCCAGCTCCCTCAGCATCTGCGCCTTGGTGCCGAAGTGGTGCACGATCGTGCCCTTGGACATGCCCAGCTCGCCCGCCACGTCACCAAGGTTGGCCTGCTCGTAGCCACGTTCGGCCACATGGCGGATGAAGGTGGCCAGGATCTCGTCCCGCTTGCCCGCTCTTGTCACACTCACAGCATATTGACCGTACGTACGGTTTTGTTGCCAGGTTCCCTATATGGAAGACGGGATCCGTAGCCGATGACAAACTCGGTGTAGTCGGCTACGTGACCCTGGAGCGTGAATTGCTCACGCACAACCTTCCCCTCGCCCGCAGCCCGCTTGTCGGGCGCGTGCGTGACACGAGCGACCTTCGCCGGCTGCTCGACGTCAGCCGAGCCGTAACGCTGTGCGGCGCCGGCGGGGTGGGCAAGACCCGCCTGGCCATCCAGGTCGCCCGCGACAGCTCGCGCGACTACAACGATGTCCGCTTCGTGGAACTCGCCGACGCCGACCGCGCCGACCAACTGGTCCCCAGGCTCGCCGTCGTCGCGGACATCAGGCCCGAACCAGGCCACCCGCTGGAGCAGACCGTCCTCGCCGCGCTGGCCGAGCAACGGATACTCCTCGTGCTCGACAACTGCGAGCATCTGATCGCCGAATGCGCCCGCCTCGCCGATCTTCTGCTCGGTACCTGCCCCCGTCTCACGCTGCTGGCGACCTCCCGCGAGCCGCTACGCGTCCCCGGCGAGCTGGTGTGGCGGGTGCCTCCGCTCGCCGTACCCGATCCGGACGTACGGGACCCGGCCCAGATACGTGGCTACGAGGCGGTGGCACTGTTCGAGCAGCGGGCCGCGGCCACCCGGCCCGGATTCCAGGTGACCGCGGAGAACGCGGCCGCGGTCGCGGACGTGTGCCGCGCTGTGGACGGCATCCCGTTGGCACTGGAGCTGTCAGCGGCCCGGGTCGGCATGATGTCGGTCGCCCAGATCCTCGACCGGCTCTCCGATCGCTTCCACGTGCTGACCGCGGGAGACCGCACCGCGCCCGAACGCCAGAGGACGCTCCGCGCAACCATCGACTGGAGCTACCGCCTGCTCGACGAGCGGGAAAGAGTGCTCCTGCGGCGGCTGGCGATCTTCCAGAACGGCTGGACGCTGCCGATGGCCGAACAGGTCTGTGCCGACCCCGAAGTCCCGGTGAGCCGGTTCCTCGACGCGTTCGCCGGGCTGATCGACAAATCGTTCGTGGTGCCCAAGGAAGAGCGCGGCGGCGCGATGCGCTACCGGATGATGGAGTCGATCCGTGACTACGCGCTGGAACACCTCACGACGTGTGGTGAGGCGTCAGCGCTGCGGGCCGCAATGGGCGACTACCTGCTCGGCCTCGCCGAACGCTGGGACGACCAGTTCACGCATGCGAGCGGCAGTTGGGAGCAACGGCTGGAGGCCTGTCATGAGCTGGCGGCCGAGCACGAGAACCTGCTGGCCGTCCTCGCCTGGACCGTCGAGGCCGGCCAGACAGAGCGAGGTCTGCGACTGTCTGGAGCACTGCGCGCACATTGGGCGCACCGCGACGACAAGGCGGAGGGCGCGTCCTGGACGAAATCCCTCCTCGACCGTGCGGACGCGACGACGGATCAGCGGGTTCTGGCCCGAGCCCTGAGCGCCTACGCCACGATCTGCTATCCCTTGGGAGAGTTCACCGAAGCCGCCGAAGCCGGACGTTCGGCCATGGCTCTCGGCCGCGCGCTCGACGAACCGGGCCTGAAGGCCCAGGCTGCCATACCTCTCGGCGCCGCCCTATGGCAGTCCGGGGAGGAAGCCCGTGGTCTGGAGGTGCTCCTCGACGCTGTCCGCCTTTCCCAGGTCAGCGGCGATCGGGTGAACGAGGCACTGTCATACGCCGCGCTTGGTACTGTCACCGGCCAGCAGGGACAGCTCAAGCAGGCGCAGCGACACCTGGAGCAGGCAACCGCCCTAATGCGGCAACTCGACCACCGCTGGGGTGTGGCAACCAGCCTGCTCGGACTGGCCACGCTCGCGGAACATCGTGCCGACCACGGCACTGCGGCCCGTCTCTACTGCGAAGCGCTGACCGCCGCCGAGGGCATGGATATGGCGCAGGAGCGGCTCCGCGGCATGATCGGCTATGGGCGCTGCCTGGCGGCGCAGGCCAACCACGCCGCCGCCCGAGAAGTGCTGCTGGACGCCCTTCACCACAGCCGAGCGGCGGGCCAGCGCCTGCACGTCGCCAGGATCCTGGAGATCTTCGCCTCGATGGCGCTGCGGAACGCGGCCCCCGCTCGGGCAGTGCAGTTGATGGCCGCCGCGCAGGCGATCCGGGATCCCCTGAAGCGAGTGCGTGCCGCTGGTTCCGGCGCCCAGCTGGACAACCTCCGCAGCCGGGCTGAGCTGATGATCGGCGCTACCACGGTCTCCCGGCTCTGGGCGGAAGGAAGCGCCCTGACGTTGGACGAGGCCTTCGCCCTCGCTGTGGATACCTCGGCGGAACTGCCGGCGGACGACATCCGCCCCGCCGCTGACGCCTCCCCGGTCGGCAGCGTGCTCACCGCACGGGAACGGGAGATCGCCGCACTGCTCACCAGGGGATTGACCAACCGGGCCATCGCCGCTGAGCTGGTGATCAGCGAGGCCACCGTCGCCCGGCACGTCGCCAACATCCTGACCAAACTCGGTTTCACCTCACGGACGCAGGTCGCCGCCTGGTTCATGCAGCACTGATACACATCTCTTCTACACAGATCTGCGCATGTGGTGGAGACGGTTCCCCCGTAGCTTTCCCTCATGGATGCTTCGCCATGGCCGCTGCTGGACATCGCCGCAGAGCGGGGCGATGCGGTCGCCTTCTATGACCCGTCGACGGGTAGCCAGATCAGCTACGGCGAGCTCGTCGCGCTGACCCGCGACGCCGGAGCCGGGCTGTGCAGGCGGGGTGTGCTTCCGGGGGACGTCATCGGGGTCTGCGCCGATGACGTCGTCTCCTGTGTGGTCCTGTCCGGGGCTGTCTGGACGGCAGGTGGCGTGGTGGCCCCCATCCCGAGCCAAGCTGAACGCGACAGCGTCGTCCGCTGGCTGGTCGGCAAGGACATCAGGCTGCTACTCACGGACGAGGGCTGCGTCACCACAGCCGCGACCGCGGCTGAGATCTCCAGGGTCCGCGAGGTGGTCGTCCTGGGGGCAGCGATACCGGGCACGACCCCGTTCGCCCTAGTCGAAGCCAGCGGGAAGGGGCTGGCCTTCGGCATCAGGAACACCTTGGAAGAGCGTACGGCGCTACTGCCTTTCCTCGGGAAGCCGATGTCCTGCTCGGAACTGGCGAAGTATGTGCTGACCATGCCATCGGACGAGCCTCTTGTACGGGCGCTTGGAACCTTGCTGCATGGCCGTACGGTGACCTCGCCTATTCCAGTTGCTCTTCGCCCCGTTATGCCAGCCGAAGGCGAGCTTTGACACTCGCGGAGGTCTCGCCGGCTCAGAGCGGCCTTGAGTCGAGGTCGCGGTGTGCCCACGTGGGCACACCGGCCCAATAACAGGCGCTCGAACCCCGCGGAACCTGACGCAACCACGCCACCGTGAGTAGCGGAACACCCGAACTCGCAGGTGAGAACCCTGTTACCCGTCCGGTTCGATTCCCGTCACCCGCTCCACTGTTAAGGCCCATGGTCCCAACCGGGGCCTTGATCTTTGTGGAGCCGCCTTCGCTCCCGTGCCAGATCTGATGATCTTTCCTGTCCCGCCGACTGGCGCGACCACTCCATTGCGCTTGGGCCTGAGAGCGTCCTTGACGATCTCCTTGAACGATGCTCCGGATGTGATGGAGATCATGGAAGTGAATTGCCGGAGCGTCGTTTTCCAGATCTTGGTGAAGCCGCTGCGGCGGAGTTGCCCCCTTCTCCCGACGCGAACGAGGCCGTCAGGTCCTCCTTGACCAGCTCTCTGGCGAGCAGGACCAGGGCGCGGAAGCGCGGGGGTACGGCTCTCCGCGCCGCCGCACGCCCGCCGTCCAAGCGGCGACGGGACTCAGGGCCGCCCGCCCCCGCCGTATACAGTGCCCGCCGCACCATGCCTCACTCGCCGACCAGGGACGCGCCGGCGCCCAAATGCAGCACTACGATCGCCTGGCTGCGTACCGGGGTCGGGGGCGATCGCCGAGCCGCGTGGTAGTCGTGATCAGTAAGCCCGCCCGAAGATGACACGCTTGCCGTACGCAGATGCTTCACCGCAATGCACGCACGATCCGGTCTCTGCAGCACCATCGAGCGGAATACAGCGCGGAGTTGCTGCGACCTTGGCCTTGATTTCGTTCTCACACGCGGGACTGCCGCAGTGCAACACCAACGCCCATCCCGACGCTACGGCCTCCGTGAAGGAGTCCCAGGTGTCCACTCTCTTGGTGTGACTGTCGCGGTATTCGGTAGCCCGCTGAAGGAGGAAGGCTTGGAAGTCCTCCAGTACGCCAGGGATGAGCTCCGGCGCAGAAGACAGCGAGATGCTCTGTTTGCCCTCGTCGCCGAGTCTCTTGACCATCACCACAGTGCCGGACTCAATATCACGCGGGCCGAGTTCCAGCCGGATGGGAACGCCGCGCAGCTCCCAGTCATTGAACCGGAAGCCAGGCGAAAGCTGTGCGCGATCATCGACATGGGTGCGTATACCGGCCGCCTTAAGCCGCCCTGCGAGCTCCAGCGCCGCGGCCGAGGTCCGCGCGCCCTGATCGCCACGTCCGATCGGCACGATTACCACTTGATAGGGAGCAAGTCTGGGCGGGAGGACCAGGCCTTTGTCATCTCCGTGGGTCATGATGACCCCGCCGATCATCCTCGTGGACATGCCCCATGAGGTGGTGTGACACAGTTCGAGACGACCAGCTTCGGAGGTGTACTGAATGTCGAAGGCTTTGGCGAAATTCGTGCCCATGTAGTGGGAGGTTCCGGATTGGAGGGCCTTGCCGTCCCTCATCATGCCCTCGATGGTGAAGGTACGGACGGCGCCGGCGAACCGCTCCCCGGCTGTCTTCTCGCCAGGTACTACGGGGATCGCCGCGATGTCCCGCGCGACCTCTGTGTAGAGATCGAGCGCCAGCATCGTCTCGCGCATCGCGTCCGCCTCGTCGGCGTGTGCTGTGTGACCCTCTTGCCAGAGGAATTCCGTCGTGCGCAGGAACATGCGGGGTCGCAATTCCCAGCGCACGACGTTGGCCCACTGATTCAGCAGGAGCGGAAGGTCTCGATGGGATGAGACCCACTTGGCCATCATCTCACCGATGATCGTCTCCGAGGTGGGCCGAACGATCAGCGGCTCTTCAAGCTCCTTACCGCCAGCGTGAGTGACAACGGCGAGCTCGGGCGAGAACCCCTCGACATGATCGGCCTCTCGCCGGAGGTAGCTCTCCGGGATCAGCAGGGGGAAGTAAGCGTTCTCATGACCGGTGTCCTTGATCCGGCGATCAAGTTCTCCCTGGATGAGCTCCCACAGGCGATAGCCGTACGGTCGGATGACCATGGTGCCCTTGGCGGGTCCCCTGTCAACGAGCTGAGCCTTTGCAACCAGCTCGTTGTACCAGGCCGAGAAAGTCCTCATTCTGAGGAGTCACACCACGTTCATCACGTCCCATGCAGGGAGATTATCGCTCATGGCATGCCCTCGCGGGTCATCGAGGAAGGCCTCGCGACAGTGCCCTGAGGGGACGAATGACAGTCATAGGTTCTGTGACGCCCAATACATCAACCTGGTCTCATGCACTCATGAGTGCACACGGGCAACTCCATGGAGTGAATGCTCAGCTCGGATCCCCTTCGGGCAGTAGGGGCTCTCAGCGGTCACGTACTGCAACAGAGGCACACGACCACTCACGCAGCGCCGCTCATCAGGCGCGACGGGAATGCGCTCTGTCCAGAAACGTCAGATTTAGGGCTGATCAGTGTCGCTGCGCTCATGTGCGGACAACCGTGGATCAAAGGGGCGGCTCCTCGCCGAACTCCCCTGACGCCCGGGGCGCATTCCCTAGATCTGCATGGTCAACCAGCGACATAGCCTCTTCGCCCCATGCACCGAGGCCGTCTGCCGCGATGGACCGGTAGACCCGGTTCGAACTGGTGGCGAGGATACTGCGTACGAGTGGAGCGAGGTCGGCTTGATGGTGGGCGAGTTCTGGGGCGTCCAAGAGCGGAACAGCAGCAGCGAGAGCCGCTTCCCGGACAGTGAGGTCAGTGTCTTGAAAGAACGCGGACACAGCGTGAAAGAGGACCTCGCGGATGGCGTGGAGCTCCGTGAATGCCGGATATTCTTCCGGTGAGAAACCCAGGCTCAGCAGCGTCGCTTCGGCATCATTGCCGACTTCGTCCGCTATGGCTCCCAGCCAGTCCAGCAATGACTGACGTAGCGGATGCCGCTGCCCCTTTTCCCCCACGGGCACCAAGGCGGCTGTGCGCGGATCACTGAGGATTGCGGCAACATACAGGGCCGCTGGGGCTGTCGCCGAATATAGGGAGTTCTGATGGTGCACCAGGTCGTTGAGGTGACGTACAGCTTTGGCTTGGGCTTCTGGAGTACCGAGGAGCAGGTCAGCCAGCGCGGCAGGGGTGTCCCGGGCTGACCCTGAAGCGTGCTCGAGCGAAGCCCAGTCGGTCTGCTTGATCAGCGCAAGTACATCTGGCGGGGGGCCGGCCATATTCATGGTTGCCACTGTTGCAGAGTGGTGCGATCACAACCGTTGACAATGATTCGTGTGCCCGTTGGCAGGGCGATCGACAGGGACCAACATACGCCCAGGTCATCCGATGAATTCGGAACCTGGGCTTGATCTTGTTAGAGCTTGCTGATGCCAGGCACTAGGCCGATCGTTCGGCGACAGGTTCAGATGGGTCTGAAGCGTGGGTGACGGATCGCCACACATGCTGCGCCCAAGAAAGGTCTTCCGGGTCGTCATAGACGCACGCCAGGGCGACGGCCGTGTCACGGTGGATCGCGTAGCCGTAGAACTCGTACTGCGTGCGGTCCTGGCTCGTGGAGGTGAGCCAGAAAGCGTGCCGCAGGCCATTCGAGTATTCCTCGGTGAGCTGGTGAGCCGCATCGACGCCAGGTGCTCCCTTGGTCAGGGCAGCCAAGAACTCCATCGGCGTCCAACCGCTGTGCAAGGCATTTCGCAGCTTGACGTGGGCGGCTCGGCCGAGGCCGGTGAATTGTGCGGCCCCGTCGACAACCCGCGCCGACATACCCGCGCTGCGTTCGATGCTCCACCGCTCGTCCAACCAGGTACGGACCGACACAGGTAGGGCGTGACCGAAGCAGCGCAAGACGTCATCCCGGTTCCAGACGGTGTGCATGACCTGGGAGAGCAGCGGGTTATTGCTGGCGTCCGCGTAGGGGATCTCGTCTTCGTTGCGAACCACGGCGGTGAGGTCGGCGCCCAACAGCTCCTCCCCCCACGGCTCGATGGCGTTGGCCAACGTGCCGCTGAGGACCAGATCGGCATAGGCGGGCTCGTCCCATACCGCGTGAGTACGTTCCAGGTCATCGGCGCCGATCCGCATCCAGGTGCCCAGCATCAATGTCAGCTCGCCCGATAGATGCACCGGCAACAGGCACCTGATGAAACAGCCGTGACCGTCCACGCGAAGCAGGCTGGAATTCACCGAATGCCGGGCCGTATCCGGAAGCGCCAAGGCGACATCTGGCAGCCCGAACCGGACATCGATCTGATCGGTGTCAGGCAACGGCGCACCGCAGCACGAACACGACACAACGGCATTAATAGTCATGGCGCAGAGCCTAGCCAGCTTGGATTGATGATCAACACTGCCGACCGAGACCGACACCAAGGCAGGCGACCAGCCGTGCGGCATCTGGCGAAAGGAAGATCTGAAAGTGATATCGGGGCTCGCCGCCTCGCACGTAGCCAAGGAGCACCCGATCGAACTCGCAGGCTTCGAGCTGCGCAACCGCGTCGGCGAAACCCACGGACACGGTCCCCTTGGCCCGTGTCCGGCGTTCCCGACCTCGATAGATTGCGGCCAAGCCGGCCACGGAGACGCCGTCGTCCTCCCAAACCCGGAATTCTCCGCCCATGAGCAGCGCTCTTCTGCACGCTGACGCCGCCTGCCCGCCGTTCTTCAGGAGAACGGCTAGCGCCATGCGATCCACAGCGTTACCGCTGCACCAGGGGGTCGTGCACGCGCGCAACGGGCTCCGGGTGCTCGCGACACCAGTCCACGACCCGGTGGGTCAACCGGTCAAATACCTCATCACCCGTGGCGGGGCTCTCGAAGGTCGCCAACCGATCGAGATCACTCATCAGACCCGTCGCCACCTCGCCAGAGAACAACCCTGACTCCACCGATGTCTGACGCACGAAGGCCAGCAACCGCTCATAACTGGTATCCCAATTGACGTTGCCGCGACGCGGCACGTATGACTGCCAAATATGGCGGGCGTCGGCAACGTACTGCTGATCCACGACGGTCACGCTACAACAAGGGCCTCCAGGGCGATCGGGGATGCAGACCAATCCGGGTGGAATGTCGGTTTCGAATGGGGTTGGCCGGGATCTTCCGGTGTCTTGACCAACACAGGAGCAGACATGCACCCTGAAACACCCCGCCCCACCCGGCGCTGGGTTCGGCTGCTGGCGTCCCTCGCTGTCGCCGCCGCCAGCCTCACCGCCACCGTGGCCGTAGTCTCGGCGGCACCCGCCAGCGCCTGCTGCATCCAGCCCCGGCACCCCGACGAAGAGGGCTACAGGGTCATCCCACGCGACGGGTTCGGTAACTACGACTACGTCTACGACAGCGGTCGAGTCCGGGAATATCGTGACTTCAGGTTCTACCGCGAGTACTACCGCTGACCACTAGCGTCCGTTCCCGCTGACCGCTGGTCGGCGGGGACGGGCGCTGTCCCCGATCGACGGGCCAGGGCTATCGCGCCAGCGACCGGTGGGTGGGGCAGGAGGGTTGGTCTGACCTCTGCGAGGCGTTCACTGAGGAGGGCGCGGAACTTCGCCCAATACGTGGGGACGTTGGTGATCAGGCCGCCTGCCACGACCACGTCGCGGGTGGTCACGCCTCGCCGTACCAAGGTCTCGACCAAGGTGACGAGCGCCCGCGCGCCCTCGTCGAGCACCTGCCGCGCGTCCGACGACGACCCGGCCGCCGCGACCACCGCAGGTGCGTGGCGGCCCCAGTGCTCCGGGCCGTCTCCCCAGCTCAGCGTATGTGCCAGCGCGGCAACAGTCGGCACCCCCACCGACCGCAGCAACGCGTGGCCGAGGGCGTCGGGTGGGTCGCCGCGGTCGGTGCGGGCCAGTACGGCGCGGGCCGCCTGCCTGACCAGCGCGGAAGCGCTGCCGTCGTCGCCCAGGACCCAGCCCCAGCCGCCCGCCCTGAGCATGCGATCGCCTGAATGGACGGCTATCGCGCCGGTACCGGCCACCAGCGCGATGCCGTCGGTGAGGCCGGCGGCGGGGACGAGGAGTTCGGCGTCGTTGACCACGAGGGCGGGGATCCCTAGCCGGTCTTCGAGCGCCGTACGCAGCAGGGCGCACGATGAGCGTTCCTCGCAACCCTGCGCGCCCACGGCCACGAAGGAAACCGGGCGTGGCAGCAGCGCGGCCAGCCAGTCCGCCGCCTCGTCGACGGGGGTCGCCGACCAGCCGGTAGAGGGAACCACCTGATCGTGCAGCACCGTGGATCCGGCGACGACGCGCACGTGCGTCTTGGTGCCGCCGACGTCGATCCCGGCCAGGAGCGGCGCCGTCATCGGCGCTGCGAGGAGATGGCGAAGTCGGCCGGATCGACGCCGCCCTCCTTGGTGTCGTCGTTGGCGAAGACGAACGACTCGATCGCGATGCCCCGCTCGTCGGCCAGGCTCCCGGCCAGTTCCTGCGCCACGACGGTCTCCAGCACCACGCGGGCGCTCGGCGCTGCCTCGGGCAGCCGCACCACGGCCAGGTCGGGGCCGGAGTCCACCTGCTGGGTGGTGACGAGGAGCGTCAGGTGCCCGGCCGCGGACAGGGTGCGCGCCAGCGCGAGCTCCCTGCCGTCGCCGAAGACGACGTGCAGCGTCTGACCTGCGGACTCCATCTCGCCGTGCAGGTAGTTGCGGGTGACCGAGGCGGCTGCGGGCATGCGGGCCACCTCCCGCAGCAGCAGGGCGGCCTCTTCTGAAGAGGTACGCGACGTGCCGGAGGCGACGACGTCGGCGGCCACGCATCGGGCCGCGCGGGCCTGGACGGTGGCGAGCGCGAAAAGCGTTCGATCCCGTACGGCGAGCGCCTGCGCGGAGATCTGCGCCCACGGATCGCCGTGCGAGGCGCCCGAGATCAGCGAGGCGATCAGGTCGAGGGCGACGACGGTCCCGGTGAACCCGATCGTGGAGGCGTAGGAGTCCGGCTGGTTGCCCAGGTCGACGGTGTGGTCGGCCAGCGAGCTCAGCGGTGAGGGCGTCACGTTGAGCACGGCGACCCGCGGCACGTCGCGGAGTTGTGAGAAGGCCGCGAGGGTCTCGGTGCTCCGCCCGCCCTGGGAGACCCCGATCACCACGTCGGCCTCGAACCCGCGGGCGTCCTGCCCGATCTCCGAGGACAGGACGCGCTGGGTGACGACCCCGCGCGTCCTGAGCAGGTCGACGGGTACGGCCAGCGCCGCGTGGGAAGCGCCGATGCCGGTGAAGAGCGGGCGGGCGGCCCCGCGCAGGTGGGCGAGGTCGGGTTCCGCCAGGCGCCGCCGTACATGTGAGGCGATGGTGTGAAGCGCGCGCGGCTGCTCGGCTTGTCCCTCGCGGAAGGTGATGCGTGACACGGTGAGCGGTCCTTTCAGGAGCGGGCGGAGGCGACGGCCAGCAGGAACCAACCGGCGTGCGGGATCCACTGCTCGGCCCAGCGCCAGGATTCGCCGGGCGGCGCGTCAGCGGGGAGGAAGGCGATGTCGTCCTCGTCGCTCCAGCCGGAGGTGATCCCGTTGACGATCCCGCCGGGCAGGTTGGGGAAGTCCGAGGCGTAGTCCACGTTGTTGCGTCCGCGGCCCTGGATCATGCAGGTGTCGAAGGGGTTGCGCCCGGTGATCCAGGCGAGCTGGTCGTCGGCGAAGGCGTCCAGGCGACGCCGGTCGGCCTCCCCGACCTCGTCCAGCCGGGCGCAGGCGGAGGCGGCGGCCGACAGCGAGGCGATCGTGGCGTTCTCGCCCTGCCACCAGTAGCCGGTCTCGTTGTCGTGCGGGTAGAAGAACGCCTCGCGCTGGCGCGGGTAGCCGAAGGGGTTGGCGACGCTGCGGGAGCGTTCCAGGAGGTCGAGCATGACGCGCACGGCCACCGGCCTGGCCTGACAAGCGAGGAGCGAGTCGGGCAGGACGTCGGCGAACCTGAGCAACGCCAGCACGGGGAGTCCCGCCTCCACCGCGTGGACGAACCACTCGTGGCGGCCGATGAGGGAGCGGGCCCGGCGCTCGGCGGCGGCGACGGCGTCCACGCCCGCCGCGACCAGTTCCGTGGCGGCCATGAGCGCCGTGTAGTCGTCCACGATGGATTCGACGCCGTCGTGGAGATAGTCGAGGTTGTGCTCTTCGAGGTGGTCGAAGCCCTGCCGCGCGGCGGCCAGGTAGTCGGCGCGGCTGAAGTCGCCGTCGTCGTCCAGGGTGGCGGCGCGGGCGAGCGCGGCGATGGCCATGCCGCCACCCTGCCGGTAGGCGGCCTGGTAGCGGTCGGTGCGCACGCATTCCGGCAGCGGCGCGGTGACGACCCGCTCGTCCAGGCGCTTGGTCAGCGCGTCGAAGATGCCGGTGTAGAAGTAGCCCTCGTCCGAGCGGAACCGGACCAGGAAGTCGGCGCCCCACAGCGCCTCGTCGCGCAGGCGGGCGCCCAGCGACCGGGTCAGTGCCGGATGCGTCTGGGCGATCTCGTCCGCGGCGGCCATCATCGCCCACGCGCACAGCGGGATCTGCTGCGGGCTCATCTCGCGCGTGTAGGTCAGGTGGCTGAGGAACTTGCTGGTGTCGCCGCTGGCGTCCAGCCAGCCGCCGCGCGCGTCGACGGTCGCGCCCGACTCGTCCCCCCAGAACGCCGCCCGGCGGTCCTTGCGGTCGATCTCGCCGCTGGAGCGCATCGCCCTGAAGTAGGCGAGGACGTCGGACATGGTCTGCCGCTGCAGGCGGTCGGGCTCGACGGTGAAGGGCTCGCACGCGCCGCTCCGCCCGTCCGCCGTGGTCGCTCGTACGGCGTAGCGGCCAGGTGCCAGCTCGCCGGGCAGCTCCACCCGGCTGAACGGCCCGATGCTCCACCCGGCCACCTCCTCCACCGGCCCGGGGCTCAGCTCGACCGGCTGGCTCCCGTCCTGCGGCAGCAGCAGCACCTGGCGCAGCGCCGACCCGGCGGGCAACCGTACGACGACTGCCTTCGAAGCGCCCAGCGAGTAGCCGAGGTGTGCGGCCAGCACGACGGGTTCATCCCTTGAGAGCACCTGCGAGCACCGCCCTTTCCATCTTGTCGGCGAAGAACACGTAGAGGACGTAGACCGGGACGAGGGTGATCACGATTCCGGCGGCCAGCACGCCGTACTGCGAGGCGTTGGCCATCGACAGCGTCGGCAGCGCGACCTGCGCGGTCCGCACCGCCGTGTCGGGACCGGTGATCACGAGCGCGAAGAAATACTCGTTCCAGAACGACAGGAAGTTCAGGATCAGCACCACGGTCAGCGTCGGGACCGACAGCGGGAAGTAGACCGAGCGCAGCAGCTGCCAGGCGCCCGCGCCGTCCAGCACCGCCGACTCCTCCAGGTCCCTGGGGATGGCCCGCATGGCCTGGGTGAGCAGGATGACCGACAGCGGCAGCGCGCTGGCGGGCAGGAACACGATGAGGAACTCCCGCATGTGGAACAACCCCATCATGATCGACAACATCACGGTCGGGACCAGGGCCGCGAAGCCCGGCACGAGGAACCCGAGCGCGAAGACCCGCTCGATCACGGCCCCGACGCGTCCTCTGGTCCGCGCGAGCGCGAAGGCGGCGGGTACGGCGAGCGCGAGGGTCAGCGCGTTGGCCGCCACCGTGACGTAGGCCTGGTTGACCAGCCCGGGGCCGAGCGAGGCGTTGCTCATGGCCTTGCCGAAGTTGCCCAGCTCCAGCCCCGTGAAGGGCGAGAAGGGAGCCGACAGGATGCCGACGTTGTTCTTGAAGGCGGACACGACCAGGTAGTAGATCGGCACGAGCAGGAGCAGGACGTAGAACCACACCGCGGCGTGGGCGAGGTACATGAGCGGGCCGGAGCGTCGCACGGTCATCCTTTCTCAGTAGCTCTGCCGGAACAGCCGGCGGATGCCGAGCAGCCCGAACACGCCGACGACGAACAGCATCACCGCGATGGCCTGGCTGTACCCGACCTTCGACTGGTTGAAGGCGTAGTCGTAGACCAGGAAGGACAGGTTCACCGTCGAGGTGCCGGGCCCGCCGCGGGTGAGCAGCAGCACCACGGCCGCGGAGGAGAACAGCGTCCACAGGAACTGCAGCATCGTCACCACACCGACGAAGTCGCGGCAGATGGGCCAGGCGATCGTCCACATGCGCCGCCAGTGCCCGCAACCGTCCAGGCCCGCCGCCTCGAACAGCTCGGCCGGCACGTTGTTCAGCCGGGCGGCCAGCATCACCGCGGACACCGACATCGACGACCACACGATGACCACCATGATCGCGATCGAGGCCGTGGAGTCGCTCGCCAGCCACGGCCTGCCGCTGAGGCCGATGCTCTCCAGGAGGCCGTTGACCAGCCCGGAGGGGGCGAAGACGCCCACGAAGACCATCGCGAGCGCGGGCGCGGACAGCAGCACCGGGGTGAAGAGCACCGCCCGGACGAACCGGTGCCCGCGCGGCTTCAGCGACAGGTAGTAGGCGATCATGAAGGCGCCGGCGACCACGATGGGCAGCGAGATCACGAGCTGGCTCAGCGTGTTGAGCACCGCCTGGTGGAAGACGGGGTCGCCGACCAGCCGCCGGAAGTTCTCCAGGCCCACGAAGGTGCGCGGGGCGATCAGCCCGCGCCAGTCGGTGAGGGAGAAGTAGAACAGGCTGGCCAGCGGCCCGACCGTGAAGACCAGGAACCAGCCCAGCGCCGGCAGCGTGAAGCCGATCTTTCTCACTTGGCTGCCCGGTACACGGCGTCGACCGCGGCGCAGATCTTCTTGGCGTCGTTGCCCTTGGTGAAGGCGACCGAGGTGGCCCGGTACAGGGGGTTGCCCACGTTCGCCGGCACGTACAGGTCGGGCATGACCGCGAAGTCCACGGCCTTGGGCAGCTCGGTGAACGACTGCGCGAGCAGGCTGTTGCCGGACGTGGCGTTGCCGTTGGTCGCCATGGTGATGCCGCCGTCGGCGACCATCGACTGCAGCACCTCCGGCTGGTACATGTACTGGATCAGCTGCTTGACCGCGTCGAGCTTCTTCTTGCCGTTGGGGCTGATCCACCAGCCGGCCGAGGTCGAACCGCGGAAGGCGTTCGGCTTGGCGTAGGTGCCGCTGGTGGACACGGGCATACCGCCCAGGACGGTGCTCTCGGCCAGCGGGGCCGCGTCCGTGGACAGGTAGGACCACGAACCGATGGGCGCGATCGCCGCCTTGCCGCTGAAGTACAGCGCCGAGGCCTGGTCGGCGGTCAGCCCCTCGACGCCGTCGACGAACACGCCGGCGTCGCGCAGCTTCACGAACAGCTCGACGCCCTTCATCGCGCCGGGGTTGGCGCAGATGCCGCCCTCGGCGAACACCTTCCTGGCCGCCTCGGCGTCGAGGTAGGTCTCCAGTACCTGCAGGAAGACCTTCTGCCCCGACCAGTCGTTGCCGCCGATCGCGACCGGCCCGACCCCGGCGGCCCGCAGCTTCGCCGCCGCGGCCACGAGGTCGTCGACGGTCTTGGGGAGGGGGATGCCGTGCTTGTCGAACAGCGCCTTGTTGTACCACCAGGGCCAGGTGAAGCCGGCGTACGGCAGGCCGCGCAGGTGCCCGTCGGCGTCCTTCCAGTCGGCCAGCGCCTCGGCGGGCAGTTCCTCGGTGAGCCCCCAGGCGCCCACGTACTCCTCGGCCGGGACGACCGCGCCGTTCTTCACCCAGTCGAGCTGCTTCTCCAGCAGCCCGACGAGCAGCACGTCGGCCTCCTCCCCCGCCAGGAGGGCGGTCTCGTAGACCTGGTTGAGGTCGTCGCCGTTCTCCAGCACCTTGACCTGGACGCCGGTCTTCTGGGTGAAGGCGGCCAGCGCCTTCTTCAGCGGGACGCTCTCCTGGCCGCCGGTGGTCCAGTTGGTCTGCAGGGTGAGCGTGGTCGGCTCGGTCTGGGCTCCTTGAGCGCTGCACGCGGTGACCAGAGCCAGGGCCAGAGCACCCGCGACGCCGAGTCTGAGCATGAGTGGATCCTCCTGTGACCTGGGGGCGTTTCGGGTAAAGGTATGCAGTGGTAGCCGATTGGTCAATAGTGGTCTTATGTGGTTTGTTCAGAGGGTCGGGCGGTGGTAAATTCGGCGCTCATGCAACCGCAGCGCGACACCAGCCCCGAGCCTCTGTGGTCGCAGACCGCCGACCTGATCCTCGAGGAGATCGAGCGTCGCGGCCTGGGTCCGGGGGCCAAGCTCCCTCCGGAGCGGGAGCTGTGCGCGCACCTCGACATCTCCCGCGTCACGCTCCGCAAGGCGCTGACGCATCTGGTCGAGCGTGGGATCGTGACGGCCTCGCACGGGCGCGGCTGGTTCGTGGCGGCGCCGGTGTCGGCGCGCGAGTGGCCCAAGGACCTGGAGTCCTTTACGGCGACGGCCCATCGCAAGCACATGCGCCCCGGTTCCGTCGTGCTCGTTCACGAGGTACGGCCGGCGTCCCTGGACGAGGCCGACCGCCTGGCCGTACCAGCGGGCAGCCCGATCCTGGACCTGCAGCGCATCCGGCTGCTCAACGACGTGCGGATCGCCGTCGACCGCACGGTGGCCGTCGCCTCGCTCGCCCCGGGCCTGGAACAGGTGGACTTCACGTCGGCTTCCCTCTTCGCCGAGCTGCGCGAGCGGGGGGTCGCGCTGGACCGCTCAGAAGCGATCATCGAGGCCCGCAGCGCCGACGACGCGCTCGCCGGGCACCTGGGAATCGAGCCGCGCGCCTCGGTCCTGGTCCTGGACCAGACGATCTACACCCGCGAGCAGCGGCCCGTGCTGCTGTCCACCGTGGAGTACAGCGGCGACCGGTACCGCCTGCGCACCACCTTCCGCCCCCATTAGGGGAGGAACCTCACGGCGAGCAGGCCTGCCAGCAGGGCGATCGCGATCGTCACGAGGACGCGGTCCATCACGAGAGTGGCGACGGAGCCCGCGCCGGCCAGGAGGAGCGCGCCTGGGGTGGTCCAGAAGACGGAGTTCCGGTAAGGGACGTCGTCCTTCAGTGACCACGCGACGCTCAGGATGATGCAGGCCAGGCCCAGCGCCACCACCACGCCTCGGTTGGGGATCGTCAGGAGCACGATCGCCGATGCGGCGCCGCCCGAGATGGTGGCGATGATCCGGTCCACTGCTCGGCGCCGGCTCTGGTCCGGGTGGGGGACGAAGACCAGGCAGAGGGTCAGGATCAGCCACAACCCGTGGACGAAACGGGTCTCCAAGGCGATCCAGGTGAGTACGGCGCAGCAGGCGGTCAGCAGCAGCGCGTGGCGCAGCGCGGTGACGCGGTCGAGCGGTTTCGGGGAGCCGTGGACCTTGGCCAGCTTGAAGATCAGCAACGCCAGGGCGGCGCCCGCTGCCGCCCACAGGGCCGCGGGGAGGACGGGCTGGCCCGCGGGCGCGCTTGCCAGGACGAACACGGTGACGGGCAACATCGAGGCGGCGGCCACGGTCCGGCGGTTGAAGAAATACTGGAGGAGCGCGGCGAGAGAAACCACGGTTACCGACCAGCCGGTGTGGCCCGCTGCCAGCAGCCCGCCCACGCAGCCCGCCACCGCGGTCAGGCTCACCAGCACGTAGTCCGGCCACACGGGCAGGGACATGGCCGCGCCCACGACCGAGAGGAACACGAAGACCAGCGCCAGGGCGGCCACGGTCCCGGAGGTCAGGTACGCGGCGACCAGGCCGGTGGCCACGGGGATGAGGAGGACGACGGCGGTCATCGTCAGGCGCCAGGGCGGCACCACCACCCCGAACCAGTGACGTACCCGGGCAACCCACACCGGGGGTTCATACCCGCCCGTCGCACAGGAAAGGGCAAGGGCAGGGTCAGCGGTATACAGCGACCGCCGCGTCGCCCACCAGCGTGTCGACCAGCGCGACCAGGTCCTTCACCAGCGGCGAGTGGCCGTCGGCCACCCCGCGCAGGGTGGTGCCGAGCTGTCCTGGCGGCTGGTTGATGTACAGCTCGGTGTGCACCTGCAGCACCACCACCAGCCCGCACAGCGCCGCGCACCTGGCGTCCGCCTCGCGCCACCCGCCGGCCACGGAGCGCAGGTCGGCCGAGGCCCGCACGATGGAGGCCATCTCGGCCCGATAGCTCGTGTACGGCAGCAGCCCGAGCCGCCTGCTCGACACGGCCTTGAGTACGCCGGAGGCCACGAGCTGCTGCTGCGTACGGTCATAGACGGTCGCGGCGACCTTCTTGGCCCACACCCGGGCGTCCTCGGTGGGGAGGGCTGCGGACGCGTCGAGGATCGGGTCGCCGGTCGGGGTGGCGTCGGTCACCGCGATCCGCCCCTGGGTGAGGGCCAGGCGGGCGGCCAGGGCCAGGTCGATGAGCACCGCCCCGGCCAGGCCGAGTGAGATGGAGGAACGGTGGATGATCGGCTTGCCGTTCTCGTGATGGCAGACCAGGAACAGGTCCTGGTAGAGCGGCAGCTGATCCATCACGCCCGTTCTTTCGACAGGTCGCGCCCCTGCAGGGTCGGCGGGCGGCCGACGGCGTAGAGGAGGCCGAGGACCAGTGCGCCCACGGCGAACCAGATCAGGCCCACGATCTGCGCCATCACGTTGGCGTTGATCACCACAAAGAAGAGGATGCCCATCCCGATGAGCGGCGCGATCAGGTGGGACCACGCGTCCTTGGACCTGGCGCGCACCGCGTAGTGCACGATCACGGTGATGTGCAGCACGATGAAGGCGACCAGCGCGCCCATGTTGATCAGGCTGCTGAGGAAGTCGATGCCGTCGGCCCTGGTGGACATCCACAGGCCGAGCGCGATGGAGAGCCCGGAGATGAGCAGGATGGCGTTGGCGGGCACCGAGTTCCTCACCGAGATCTTGGCGAGGAAGGACGGGAGCTGCCGGTCGCGGGCCATGGCGTACAACAGTCTGGAGACGGCGACCTGGGCCACCAGCGTGTTGGCGACGCCCCAGGAGATCGCGGTGGCCATCGAGGTGAGCTGCCTGAGCCACTCCCCGCCCGCAACGGCGGCGGCGTCGTAGAAGGCGGTGCCGCTGCCGCTCGTCAGGAGGCCCGCCGGGTCGGGCACCAGGAGGGCGGCCACCCACACCTGCACGATGAACAGCGCTCCGGCCAGGAGCAGCGCGATGCGCATGGCCCTGCCGACCTGCGCCGAGCCGCCGGTGGACTCCTCGACGAGCATGCTGATCCCGTCGAAGCCGAGGAACGACAGCACGGCGACGGAGACGGCGGCGAAGACGACCGGCCAGGAGAAGGTGTCCGCGTTGAACAGCGGCGTGAGGCTGAACCCGTGCCCGCGCCCCTGCAGCAGCGCCCAGACCCCGACCACGAGGAACAGCGCCAGGACGACCAGCTCGGCGATGATCATCACCTTGGTGAGCTTCATCGTCATGCGGATGCCGCGCAGGTTGATCGCGGTGTTGAGGACCACGAAGAAGATCAGCCACGCCCAGATCGGGACCTGCGGGATGCTGTCGTGCATGGCGACGGCGGCGACGAGGTAGAGCAGGGTGGGGACGAGCAGGTAGTCGAGGAGGATCGCCCACCCGGTCATGAACCCGACCGGCGGCGCGATGCCCCGCCCCGCGTAGTTGTAGACGGACCCGGACAGCGGGAACGCCTTGACCATCTGGGCGTAGGACATGGCGGTGAACAGCAGCGCCACCACGCCGATGAGGTACGCGAGGACCGGCATACCGCCTGAACGCGAGTAAACCAGCCCAAAGATCGCAAAAGGAGCGATCGGCACCATGAAGATGAGGCCGTAATACACCAGATCAGTCAGCCCAACGCCACGGCGTAACTCCTGGCGGTAACCGAACTGATCGACGCTCTCCTGAGGGCTCACAATTGAGTGATCCTTCCGTAGCGCTGGGTGGCACGGCAAGACGTATCGGACGAATTGACGATCGCCACGCGCCGGGGAGGATCTCATCGTGGCCAGTTTCTGAGAACGATGTCCAGGGCGTCCAAGGTTCTGGACCAGGACGCGTCGGTGTCGCGCGGGCTGTGGGCGAAGCGGTCGGCCGCCTCCAAAGTCGTGAAACCGTGGAAAGTGCTGTGCAGGAGCCGTACCGCGTCCGTCTGGTCGGGCTCCGCCAGCTGGTAGCCGTGCAGGATCGCCCGCGTCATCGCCGCGTGCCGCGGGGCGGCGCTGGCGGTGGCCACGGCCGGGTCCAGGTCGATCTGCATCGCGGCATAACGGCCCGGGTGCTGCTTCGCGTAGCTCCGGTAGGCGTTGGCGAACGCCATCAGCGCGTCCTTGCCCGAACGGCCGGCCATCGCGGCCGCCACCAGGTCGGCGAGCTCGGCGAAGGCGAGCAGCGCCACCCTCACCCGCAGCTCCTGCGCGTTCTTCGCGCGCGGGTACAGGTTCGGCTCCTTGATGCCGAGCCTGCGGGCGAGCGCGGGCACGGTCAGGTTCTCCAGGCCGACCTCGTCGGCGAGGAGGGCCGCAGCTTCTGCGAGCTGCTTCTCGGCGAGCATCCTAGGACTCCTAGGTAAATCGATAATTATTTGCAGAGCGTTCCTTGGAAGTATAGCTTTGTGGACATGGAAGCCATCACTGAGCGCGACATCCGCGCGTCCTTCGTCAACTGCAGCAAGGGCGAGGCCAAGCGCCTGGGCCTGCCCAAGGACTTCGCCGAGCTGCCATGGCCTGACCTCGACTTCCTAGGCTGGCGAGATCCGGGTGCGCCGGAACGCGCCTACCTGGTCAGCCAAGGAGAAGGCGGCCTGGTCGGGATCGCACTGGGATCCGGGAACGGCGGCAGGTCGGGGAACTTCACCCAGCGGAGCATGTGCTCGCTGTGCCTGAGCACGCACACCGCTGGCGGGGTGGCCCTGATGACGGCGCGGCGGGCCGGGGAGGCCGGGCGTCAGGGGAACACCGTCGGGGCGTACATCTGTGCGGATCTGGCCTGTTCGCTCTACCTGCGGGGCAAGAAGCAGGCCATGGCGGACGGCCCGGAGGAGTCGCTCACCACGGAGGAGAAGGCGGCCAGGACCATGGTCAATCTGGCGGGATTCCTGGACAAGGTGCTGACATCCTAGGCAGATGACTCAGCAACCCGCAGTCCGGCGTACCCCTCTCGACTCCGACGAGCGAGCCAGAGCGGAAGCGAACTTCGTCCCGCTGGTCGTCGAGTCGCTGACCACGCACGGCAAGTTCCGGGTGTCCGCGGACACGCCGGAGATGGTCGAGCTCTTCCAGACGGTCGCGCACACCGTCGGCGAGCGGCTCCAGCGGCCCGTGGTCAGCTACGCCAACGGCAGGTACATCGTGATCGAATTGACCGATTTGTGAGATCTATCCGGATCCGCCTGGGATGATCAAGGGATGCGAAGAAGATTGGCCACCGCTTTTCTGATGGTGGCAGCGTTCTTGTCCGCCCCCAGCGTCGCCACAGCACAGAGTGGCGGCCTCGCCTGGGCTCCCTGCGAAGAAGAGCCGTCCGCCGAGTGCGCGACGCTTGCCGTACCCATTGACTGGTCCCGCCCGCGTGGACCCAAGGTCGACATCGCCCTCGCCCGGCGCAAGGCCACCGACCCGTCGGCCAGGATCGGCTCGCTCCTGATCAACCCGGGCGGCCCCGGCGGCTCCGGCGTTGAGGCCGCGTACGGCGCGCCCGGGTTCTTCACCGAGGACATCCAGCGCCGCTTCGACATCGTCGGCTTCGACCCCAGAGGCGTGGCGCGCAGCCACCCGGTGGTCTGCTCGGCGTCGCTGTACAACCAGATGCCGTACGTCGTGATGAAGAACCAGGCCGACTTCGACAGGTGGGACGCCTACAGCAGGAAGCTGCGCCAGGACTGCCGTGCCCGCACCGGCCCCCTGTACGACCACGTCGACTCGGCCAGCGTCGCCCGCGACATGGACGCCATCCGCGCGGCCCTCGGCGAGGAGAAGCTGACCTACTACGGCATCTCGTACGGCACGCTGATGGGCCAGATGTACGCCGAGCTGTTCCCGAACCGGATCAGGGCGCTCGCCCTCGACAGCAACATGGACCACAGCCTCGGCGTCAAGGGCTTCCTCGACTCCGAGAGCGTCGGCGCGGAGGACGCGTTCGACCAGTTCGTCGGCTGGTGCGACGCGGACGAGAGCTGCGCGCTGCACGGCCGCGACGTCCGGGCGGTGTGGGAGGACCTGCTGGCCAAGGCGCGCCGTGGCGAGCTGCTCTACCCCGGCACCAAGGACCTCAAGATGACCGAACTGCAGGTCATCTACCAGGGCGTGCTCGGCACGGAAGGGCCCGACTGGCGGCTGCTGAGCGAGATGCTCAACGCCATGGCCGGCGGTCCGCCGCCGTCCGACATCCCGCCGCCGCCCGGCCGCGGGCCGGTGCAGGGCGAGCTGGCCCAGCTGCCGACCGCGGTCCTGTGCCAGGACTACAACCTCAGGGTGCGTAACTACCACGAGTACGCGGCGCTCATGCGCAGTTCGGCCCGCCTCGCGCCGGACATGCGGTTCAACCCCATGCCGACCGAGGACCTGCCGATCTGCATGAACCACCCCACCGCCAACCCGCAGCACCCGCTGCGTTACCGGGGCACCGCGCCGTTGCTGCTCGGCAACTCGCTGCACGACCCGGCCACGCCGATCGCGTGGGCCACGAACGCCGCGCGGCAGCTCGGGCCCAAGGCCGTGCTGCTCACGTACGAGGGCTGGGGGCACCGCATCTACGGTAAGGACGAGTGCAGCACGCTGGCGTTCGACGCTTACCTGATCTCGCTCAAGGTGCCGGCGCCCGGGACGCGCTGCGCCGTGACACTAGCCAAGACCACGCTCAAGGACCAGCCGAGGCAGTGGCCGACCAACGGCCTGCACTGGTAGAACCCACGAAATCCCCGAAAAAGCCGCCCCGCACCCACCCAGGTGCGGGGCGGCTTTCGCGTCGTACCTCAACATCCCGGGCACGCCTCACGCAATACCGCAGGCGGAATCGACAGCGGGCGAGAAGTCGATCAACACTTCTCCCGTAGAAGCCCACGTCCCGAAGAGGTTCCTGTGGTTGCGACTCCCCCCATTGCCCGCCTCGCCCCCGACGGCTCCCGCGTCACCGTCACCCTCCCCGTGGAAGCGGGCAAGGTCCCCTGGTACGGCCACACCCGGTTCGCCGGTCCCGCCCTCGTGAGGCCGTTCGACCTGGCCCCGGCCGGACAGCATCACGTGATCCCCAGGAGGCTCTTCCCCGGCGCCCGCGTCGAGACCTTCCGCCGCACCGGCTTCGACCTGGTGCTCTACGAGGCTGCCGACCGGTCGCGCAGCTGCCTCGTGTACGCGGGCCCGCACCACGAGGCGGTCACCTACTTCGGCGGCCCGGCCCCGCGCAGGAGCATGCTGAACCGCCTCACCTCGAACCTGACGTTCACCGACTCCCCCGAGGGGGCCTCGCTCACCCCCGCCGCCGGAATCCAGCAACTCAACTCCACCGTCGTCGGCGCGACCCCCACGATGATGATCGTCATCAAGAGCGCGCGAGGCTTCAGGGCCGAGCTCCCCTCCTGGCAGGGTGCGGTCCGCGGGGACGCGGAGGTCTGGAAGGAGCCGCTGAACCTGGACCCGGAGCAGGCCGAGGCGTTGAAAGGCACCCCGTACGAGTGGAGGTACATCATCGCCAACGCCTCCACGGTCATCGAGGTGATGTTCTCGAAGCGCCCGGGCGAGTCGCTGAAGAGCGACGCGCCCGAGGCGGTCGTGGCGGGGCTGGCGGCGGAGTGGGCGGAATGAGCCTGGCCACGGCCCTGGCGCTGCTCGCCCTGCTCGTGTCGGTGTTCGCCATCCTGGCGGTCGGCGCTCTCTACAGCCGGCTGCGGATGATGGAGCACACGGTTCTGCGGCCGGGCTCGACCCGCCTGTCCGACGAGCCGCGCGCCGTCCCCCCGGCGTTGCGTCCGCGGCAGGGGCAGGAGGCGGCGCTCGTCCTCCTGCTGGACGGCGCCTGCTCCGTCTGCCACCTCCTCTGGGACGCGGCCAGGCCCATCCCGGGCACGCGGGTGCTCGCGCTGTTCGCCGGTGCGGAGTCGGCCGAGGCGTTCGAGGGGACGACCGAGAAGGTCGTCGACCCCGACCTGTGGAGTGCGATCTACGAGGGCTACACGCCCTGCGTCTACATGATCGACAGCGCCGGACAGCTGACCGACCGGCGGTTCGTGTACGGAGACACCGACCTGTCCGAGCTCTTCCAAGGGAGCAGCCATGCGTCTTGACGCGATCCCCTCAGCGGAGACCGCCCCGGAGGGCGCGATCCCCAGCCGGGTCAGGAGCCTGATCCCCGACGCGCCCCTCTCCCGCAGGACGCTGATGCGCGGGTTGCTCGTCGGCGCGATCGCCGCGACCCTCGTCCCGTTCGAGTGGATGCTGTCGCGCAGAGCCGCCAACGCGGGTCCGACCTCGGAGTGGACCGCCTCCAACTGCCGCGACGCCTACCCCGGCGGTTACGACGAGGAGCCCAACAATTGGTGGTGGGGTGGACCGGCGGCCTGTTTCGGCGGCTACCGCATTGGAAGCTACCCCTGCTCCGGCGGGTACCACTTCGAGGGCTGGCGCGGGTACGACGACGAGGGTTACACCTCCAACCGCGCCACCACCTGCAGCAACCGCAACGCCTGGCGCTGGACGGCAGGATCCACCTACCGCTGCTCGGACGCGCACACCTATACGGCCTGGAACAACGGTGACAACCTGTACGGCGTCACGATCGCCGTGTGCTACGTCTGATGATCAGGCGGTTGCTCCACCCCGTGGTGCTGGCGGTGCCGATCGTGCTCGGCGCCGCCGTACCGTGGGCGTTGAAGGGGCCGGCGGTGCTCTTCTTCCTGCTGGCCGGGCTGAACGCCGGATATGCCAACTCCGGCAGCACTTGAAGTCATAATTCGGCATTCCTGCTGAGCGCGTCGGTCTGGCGCGGTTCTGGTGCTCTGGCTTACTTCGGGGTCGGCCTCCTGCTCGGCGCGTCGAGCGTCGCCCTGGTCGCCTCCGCGGTCGGCGGGGTGGTCCAGGCGTTGCTGCCCTGGAGTCTCCGTATCGGCCTGCTCGCGCTCGTCGCCGTGGCCGTCGTGCTCCGCGAGGCGGGGCTGATCGCGCTGCCCGTCCCGGAGAACGCGCGGCTCGTGCCGGAGAGCGTGCTGGGGCGCGGGCGGGCGCTCGGAGGCGTGCAGTTCGGGTTCGAGATGGGCACCGGCATGCGTACCTACTCCCCTTCGTCGCTGCCGCACCTGGTGTTGCTCGCGATGCTGCTGGCCGTGCCGTTCTCCGGCGCCATGGCGGCCGCCGTGGGCTTCGCGGCCGCGCGCTGGATCATGGCGGCGGCGAGCATCACGCACAGCGACGACGGATCGTGGTCCGACCTGTGGTCGTCACACGCGCGGCTCCTGGCGGTCATGACGGCCGTCGGCACGACAGCCGCTCTGGCGCTGGGGCTGATGTAACCCCCTTGTGGCGCTGCGCATCGCCGGTTCGGCCTTCGCGGCTGTGAAGACCCTTGTGGGGTCCCCAAGATCATGGAATACTTCCAAAACGAATAGGAAACTTTCCTAAAGGAAACTCCGGGGGCGCCGTGAAGTCCGGCCCACTCTCCTATGGCCAGGAGCGTCTGTGGTTCCTGAACCGGCTTGATCCGGATGACCCGTCGCACAACTGCTCCTACGTCTACCGCCTGCGCGGTGAGATCGACCTCACAGCGCTGGAGTCGGCGTTCACCCGGGTGGCAGCGCGCCACGAAGCGCTGCGCACGCGGTTCGTGGAGGAGGACGGGCGTCCGCTGGCCGTCGTCGAGCGCCCGGCGCCGGTCGAGATCGAGCGGCTCGACGCCCGGTCCGAGGAGCACGCGAAAGAGCTCGTCAGCGCCCGCACCAACACGATCTTCGACCTGACCAAACGCCCGCCGTTCCAGGTCACCCTGATCAGGCTCGGCCCGCAGGACCACGTCCTGTGCGTGGTCCTGCACCACATCAACGGCGACGGCTGGTCGCTCAACGTGCTGCGCGAAGAGGTCGCCGCGCTCTACGCGGGCGGCGAACCCGCCGTGAAGGAGCCCCCGCAGTACCTCGACCACGCGGTGGCCCAGCGCGCCGCGCCCATGGACCTGGGCTGGTGGATCGACCGGCTGGCCGGAACCCCCGTGCTCGACCTCCCCACCGACCGCCCCCGACCGGCCCAGCGCGGTACGGCGGGCGGCAAGCTGGAGTTCCGCCTGCCCGCCGCGCTCGTCACCGAGATCGCCGAGCTCGCCAGGAACGCGCGGGCCACGCCGTTCATGGTCCTGCTGGCCGCCTACCAGGTGCTGCTGGCCCGCCACAGCGGGCAGGACGACTTCTGCGTCGGCGTCCCCGCCTCCGGCAGGACGAGCACCGAGCTGGAGCAGCTCATCGGCTACCTGTCGACCACGATGGTCCTGCGGTGCGACCTGTCGTCCGGGCCGATCTTCCACGAGCTGCTCAAGAGCACCAGGAAGAGCGTGATCGGCGCGCTGGCGCACCAGGACGTGCCGGTCGACCGCCTGGTGAGCGAGCTGGGCGTGGAGCGCGACCTGAGCAGGACGCCGCTGTTCCAGACGATGTTCGCGCTGCACACGCACGGCGACCTCGCCGAGCCGCTGCCCGGCCTCGAAGCGGGCCCGTTCCCGCACGGCTGGCACCCGGCGCGGCACGACCTGTCGCTCGACCTGTACCCCGAGGACGACGGGAGCCTGCTCGGGGTCGCCATCTACAGCGAGGACCTGTTCGACCGGGCGACCGCCGAGCGCATGGCGCGCCGGTTCGAGACGCTCCTGCGCTCGATCGTCGCCGAACCGGCCGCGCCGGTCGCGAGCCTGGACCTGATGCCGGAGGACGAGCGGGCCCAGCTCGCCAGGTGGAACGACACGTACGAAGAGCTGCCGGAGAGGACGCTCGTCGACCTGGTGCTCGCGCAGGCCGAGGCGACACCTGACGCCCTTGCCGTCGACGACCTGACCTACCGCGAGGTCGTGGCCAGAGCCTCGGGCCTGGCCGGGTGGTTGCGCGAGAAGGGGATCGGCGCGGGCGACCTGGTGGCCGTACGGCTGTCGCGGGGCCCGTCGATGGTGGTCGCGCTGCTCGGGGTCGCCCTGTCGGGAGCCGCCTACCTGCCGGTCGACCCGGACTACCCCGAGGCCAGGGTCGAGTACGTGATCGAGGACTCGGGCGCCGCGCTGGTGCTGACCGACGACGACCTCGACGTCCCACCTGCCGATCCGCCTGAGGAAAGGCCTGCGCCCGGCGACACCGTCTACGTGCTCTACACCTCGGGCTCGACCGGCCGTCCCAAGGGTGTGGTCGTGCCGCACGGCGCGCTCACCAACTTCCTGCTCGCGATGCGCACCCTGGTCGGCTCCACGGACCGGGACGTCTGGCTGGCGCTCACCTCGCTGTCCTTCGACATCTCCGCGCTGGAGTTGTACCTGCCGCTGATCACCGGCGGCCGCCTGGTCGTCGCGGACGCGGACACCGCGCGCGACGGCGCGGCCCTGTCCAGGCTGATCGCGGACGGCGGCGTGACGCACGTGCAGGCCACGCCGTCCGGCTGGCGGGTGCTCCTGACCGGCGAGCTGCCGCCGGTCGTGGCGCTGGCCGGTGGCGAGCCGCTGCCGCTCAAGCTCGCCGCCGACCTGCGCGCCCGCGTCGGCAGGCTGATCAACATGTACGGCCCGACCGAGACGACCATCTGGTCCACGGCGTGGGAGGTGCCGCAGGACCCCGCGCTGGTCACGATCGGCCACCCCATCGCCAACACGACGGTGTACGTCCTGGACCGGACCGGTGCCGAGGTCCCCGTCGGCGTCGCGGGCGAGCTGCTGATCGGCGGCGCGGGCGTGGCGACCGGCTATCTGGGCCGCCCCGAGCTGACCGCCGAGCGGTTCGTCACCCACGCGGGCGAGCGCGTCTACCGCACCGGCGACCTGGTGCGCAGGCTGCCCGACGGTTCGCTGGAGTTCCTCGGCAGGACCGACAACCAGGTCAAGCTGCGCGGTCACCGGGTGGAGCTGGGCGAGATCGAGGCCGTCCTGGAAACCCACCCCGAGGTGCGGCAGGCCGTCGCCGCGGTGCAGGAGGACCTGCTCGTCGCCTACGTGGTCGGCGCGGATCCCGACGTCGTCAGGGCGCACGCGTCCGGGCTGCTGCCCGCGTACATGACGCCCTCGATGATCGTCTCGCTTGACCGCCTGCCGCTGACCCCGAACGGCAAGGTGGACCGCAAGGCGCTGCCGGGCATCGCCCACGTACGGCCCGCCTCCCGGCCCCCGGCCACCGTGAACGAACGCCTGGTCGCCAGCGTGTTCGCCCAGGTGCTCGGTATCGAGTCCGTCGGTGCCGAGGACGACTTCTTCGCCCTGGGCGGCCACTCGCTGCTGGCCACCACGGTGACCGGCCGCCTGCCCGGCCGTCCTCCGGTGCGCGAGCTGTTCCTGCGCCCCACGGTCGCCGCGCTGGCCCAGCTGCTGGACGACGGGGAGAGCGTCTTCACCGGACCGCTGCCCTCCAGCGGGCCGCCCGTGCTCTCGCGCGCCCAGGAACGCCTCTGGTTCCTGCAGCGCCTCGACCCCGACGACGCGTCGTACAACATGTGGATCGTGCGCCGCCTCCTCGGCCCGCTCGACCGGGTACGGCTGGGCCGCGCGGTCGACGCGCTCGCCGCCAGGCACGACAGCCTCCGCACCCGCATCACCGACCTGGACGGCGTCCCGCTGGCGGTCGTCGAGCGGCCCGGCCCGGTGCCCGTCGAGGTCGTGGCGGCGGAGGGTGTCGAGCACGCCGAGGCGCTGGTCGCTGCGCGCACCAACCTGCCGTTCGACCTGGCGGAGCGGCCCGCGCTGCGGGTGACGCTGATCGAGCTGGGCGCCGATGACCACGTGTTGTGCGTGGTCCTGCACCACGTGCTCGGCGACGGCTCGTCGCTGAACCTCATGCTGGGCGAGCTCGCCGCGCTCTACTCCGGTGAGGAGCTGCCGCCGGTCGCGCTGCAGTACGCCGACGTGGCGCGGTGGCAGCTCGAACAGGAGCCTGAGCCCGACGCGACCGGCCGGCCCGACCCGCTCGACCTGCCGACCGACCGGCCGCGCGGCCCCGAACGCCGCGCCGCCACCCACGTGCTGTCCGTTCCTGCCGGGCAGGTCGGGACGCCGCGCGGCGCGACCATGTTCATGACGCTCATGGCGGCCTACCAGGCAGTGCTGGGGGCTCATGCGGGCCGTACCGACCTGGCCGTCGCGACCGTCGTGTCCGGTCGGGACAGCACCGAGCTGGACGGGGTCGTCGGCTATCTCGCCGAGACCGTGCTCATCCCCGGCGACCTCAGTGGAGACCCCTCGTTCGGCGAGCTGGTCGACCGGACCCGCGCCGCTGTGCTCGACGCGTTCGGCCACCGGAGCGCGCCGCCCGACGAGCAGATCGAGACGATGCTCGTGCTGCACACGCAGGACTCCGGGCTGCCGGCTGCGTGGTTCGACGGGCTCGAGGTGCGGCCGTTCGCGCACGGGTTCGCGCAGGTCAAGTTCGACCTCATGCTGGAGGCCTGGCAGGACGCGCGCGAGCTGCTGATGGTCTTCTCCTACGACGCCGCCCTGTTCGACGCGGCCACCGTCGAGGCGCTCGGCGACCGGCTGCTGCGCCTGCTCCTCCAGGACCCGGACGAGCCGCCGCAGCTGGTCTCCGCCGACGAGGCGGCCGAGCTGGAGCGGCTGGGGCGCGGCCCCGAGCTGCGGCGCGCCGTCGAGGTGCCCGACCTGCTGGCGGCAGCCGTGCCAGAGCGGGCGGCGATCGGTGAGCTGACGTACGGCGAGCTGGACGCGCGGGTGACCGAGCTGGCCGGGATCCTCCAGGCCGGTGGGGTGACGACCGGCGACATCGTGGGCGTCTTCCTCGAACGGTCGGCGGACGCGATCGCGGCGCTGCTCGCGGTGTGGCGGGCCGGTGGCGCCTACCTGCCGCTCGACCCCGCCCTTCCCGGGCAGCGCCTGGCGTTCATGGTCCAGGACAGCGGCGCCCGGCTGGTGCTCACGTCCGCCGACCTGGCAGGACGCCTGCCCAACGTCGGCGTGGCCCTGGTCGACGAGCCGCCCCAGGAGTTCGTCCCCGTACGGCGGGGCGAGGCCGCCTACGTGATCTACACCTCGGGTTCGACCGGCACCCCCAAGGGCGTCGTGGTCGAGCACGCCAACCTGGCCGCCCGCGTGGCGTGGATGGTCCGCGAGTACGGCCTGGCTCCGGGTGACCGCGTGGTGCAGTTCGCCTCGCTCGGGTTCGACACCCACGCCGAGGAGATCTACCCCGCGCTCGTCGCCGGAGCCCGGCTGGAGGTGCTGCCCGAGGGCGCGGTCACCCTGCCCGAGCACCTCGACGGGGTCAGCGTGCTCGACCTGCCCACGGCGTACTGGCACCATCTGGTCGACCAGCTCGACGAGGTCGCCTGGCCGCCCGAGCTGCGGCTGGTGATCCTCGGCGGCGAGCAGGCGCACGAGGCGGCCGTCGCGCGGTGGCGCGCCAGGTTCGGGTCGCGGGTCAGGCTGGTGAACACCTACGGGCCGACCGAGGCGACGATCATCGCGACCGCCGCCGAGCTGACCGGCGACCAGGGCCGCCCGCCGATCGGCCGCCCGATCGGCGGCACCGACGTGTACGTCATGGACGCCTCAGGCAGGCCGTCACCGCTCGGCGCTGCGGGCGAGTTGTGGATCGGCGGCGCCGGAGTGGCCCGCGGGTACCTGAACGCCGAGAGCGACCGCTTCGCCACCTACCGCGGGGAGCGGGTCTACCGCACCGGCGACCGGGTGCGCTGGCGCACCGACGGGCAGCTGGAGTTCCTCGGCCGCCTGGACGACCAGGTGAAGGTGCGCGGCTACCGGATCGAACCCGGCGAGATCGAGGCGCTCCTGCTGGCACACCCCGGGGTGGGCGAGGCGGCCGTGGTGGCGGTCGGCGACGTGCTCGCCGGGTACGTCACGGGCACGGCCGACTTCGGCGACCTGGCGGCGCACCTGGGCGCGACGCTCCCGCCGTACATGGTGCCGAGCGCCTGGAAGCGGCTCGACCGGCTGCCGCTGACCGCGAACGGCAAGATCGACAGGGCCGCGCTCCCCGCGCCGGAGACCGCTGGCGGCCCCTACACCGAGCCGCGCGGCGACGCCGAGGCGCTGGTCGCCGACGTCTACGCGGAGGTGCTCGGCCTGCAGCGGGTCGGCGCGTTCGACGACTTCTTCGCCCTCGGCGGGCACTCGCTGTTCGCCGTCCGGGTGGTCGCCAGGCTGCGCGCGTCCGTCGGCCTGGACGTGCCGATCCGCGCGCTCTTCAGCACGCCCACGGTCGAAGGGCTCGCCAGGACCGTGGAGGACCTGCTCGTCGCCGAACTGGACGAGCTGTCCGACGAGGAGGCCGAGCGCCTCGCGAAGGAGTTGACATGATCAAGGAGCGACTGGCCACCCTCGTCGCCGAGGCGTCCGACAACGCGGTCACGGCCGAGGAGGCGCTGGCGGCGACCGTGCCGCTGACCGCGCTCGGGCTGACGTCCATCGGGCAGATGCGGCTGATCGACGCCATCGAATCCGAGTTCGGGGTCGAGGTGGACCTGACCGGGGACGGCCTGGCGTTACTCGACGACCTCGACGGGCTGGCCGCGAGGCTCGCCGCGCGATGATCGTGGACTTCGCCGGCCCGGGGTCCGGCACGGCGCCGCTGACCTGGGGTCAGGCGGCGATCTGGCAGGCGATCGGGAACACGGCGCCGGACGACCACTACTTCAACTTCGGCCGGGTGCTCAAGGTGCCTGGCACGAGGTCCGTCGAGGACGTCACCGCCGCCCTGCGCGCGCTGGTCGAGCGGCACGGCGCTCTCCGCACCCGGCTGGACGACCAGGGACAGCGCCTGGAAGGGTCGGGCCGGTTACCCGTGGTCATAAGCCGGGAAAAGCCTGACATCGTGCTGGACGAGCTGGCCGCCACCCGGTTCGACTACTGGGCCGAGTGGCCGATCAGGGTCGCGCTCGTCGTCGACGGATCCGCGGTCACCCACGTGGTGCTGGTCTTCTGCCATCTCGCCGCCGACGGCATCGGCGCCGAGGCCGCCATCCGCGACCTGCGCATGTTGCTGCTCAGGGGCGCGCTGACCGGCCCGCCGCCGCCCCAGGCGCTCGACCTGGCCCACTGGCAGGCGGGGCCCGAGGGCCGCGCGGTGGCGGAGCGGGCGGCCGCGCACTGGGCGGAGGAGTACGCGCGCATCCCGACCACGATGTTCGCCAAACCGGGCCCCGAGCCGTCGGACCCGCCCATCTGGCGGGCGCAGCTCAGCTCCCCCGCGCTCGACCTGGCCGTGCGGTCGCTGGCGCTGACGCACCGCGCGTCCACCTCGACGGTCCTGCTGGCGGCCGTCGCGTTCCTGGCGGCCAGGGTCGAGGGGCACGGCACCTGCGCCGTGCTGCCGATCGTGGCCAACCGGTTCAGGCGCGACACGATCGGGCTGGTCAGCACGATGTCGATGGAGGGACTGTTCACCGTCGACGTCGAGGGGACCTTCGCCGAGGTGCTCGGCCGGGCCGGGCCCGCCGCGCTGCGCGCCTATCGCAGCGCCTACCACGACCCGGCCGACCGGGACCGGATCGTGGCGCGGGAGAGCTCGGGTCGGGGTGAGCGGGTGCATCCGAACTGCTGCTTCAACGACATGCGCTTCGCCGACCCTGGACCGGCCGCGTGCGAGCCCTCCGCCCTCGAGTCGGCGCTGAAGGAGACCGCGCTGACCTGGCCGATGAGCCAGCACGAGCTGAACTGCCGCTTCTGCGTCCACGTGACGACCGAGGGCGTCTCGCTCACCGCCGACACGCGCTTCCTCTCGAAGCCGGATATCGAGCGTTATCTCATGAACCTGGAGTCCATGCTCGTGTCGGCGGTGCGGACGTGACCGTTCAGGCATACGCGAGGGCGACCTCCTGCGCGCAGGGCTCGTCGTTGCGGTTCGTCGTCTCGCGGGCCGTACCCGTGGTCGTGCGCGACACCGTGGACGACCGGGTCGTGTTCACCGGCGACGCCGTACCCGACTGGACGCTGGACGTCCCGCACGACTGGCCCAGCTCCCTCTACCGCGCCACCTTCGGCCCCGAGCAGCCGTGGCCGCGCGGCCTGCCCGGCGCGGCGCCCTGCCCCGACAACGAGGTCTACTTCGTCGTACGGCAGGCCGTACCGACCGCGCCGATCCTGGTCAGCGTGCCGTTCACCACCTGGCAGGCCTACAACCGCGCGGGCGAGGCCGGGGAGGGCCTCTACTGGACCGAGGCCCCGACCCGCGCGTCCCGCGTCACCTTCGACCGGCCCGGCGGCGGGCCGCCGCCGGAGCGCTGGGAGGAGGGGCTGATCCGCTGGCTGCGCCCGGCGGGGTACGAGGTCGCCTACTGCTCCAACCTCGACCTGCACGACGGGCTGGAGATGTTGTCCGGCCGCCGGCTGCTGGTGGTCAACGGGCACGACGAGTACTGGTCGGCGGGGATGCGCGACGCGGTGGAGGAGTTCGTACGGCGAGGCGGCAACGCGGCGTTCCTGTCGGGCAACACCTGCTGGTGGCAGATCCGGCTGGAGGACGGCGGCCGGACCATGGTGTGCCACCGAGACGCGGTCGCCGACGAGACGGCGGAGTGGACGTTCACCGGGCGGCCGGAGAACGCGCTGACCGGGGTGAGCTTCCGTGCCGGGGCCGGCACGTGGGGCGAGCACATGCCGCGCATGCTGGAGGAGCCCTATACGGCGCGGTTCGCGGGGCACTGGGTCTTCGAGGGGACGGGGCTGACCGACGGGGACAAGTTCGGTCAGGGGTGCCTGGGTTACGAGACGGACGCTGCGGAGTTCGAGGAGATCTGCGGGGTGCCGCGGGTGACCTGCCGGGACGGCACGCCGCCCTCGTTCGTCGTGCTGGCCACCGCCGACCTGCGCCACTGGGGCGCGTACGGTCAGGGCGGGATGGCCACGATGGGCGTGTTCACCAGCGGGTCGGGGACGGTGTTCACCGCTTCCACGGTCAACTGGGGGAACACGTTGCACGACCCGGTGGTGGACCGCATCACCCGCAACGTCCTCGACCGGCTGTCCACGGTTTCCTCAGGTGACTGGGAGGTCATCGGGCCCGTCGCCGACGTCCGCGCGCTGGCGGCGTGGGGACGCACGTTGTACGCGGTGGACGCGGAGGGGACGCTGCTCAGCCGCGAACTGTGCGCCCAGAACCTCCGCTGGCAACCCCTCAACCCCCAAAACACCCATGCAGGTCACCCCTCCCAAGAGGGCCACCTCTCTCGTGGGGATCACCCCTCTCTTGAGGGTGACCCCTCTCATGGGGGTGACCCCTCTCATGGGGGTGACCCCTCTCATGGGGGTGACCCTTCCGGGGAGGGTGGCCCTTCCGGGGAGGGTGGCCCTTCCGGGGAGGGTGGTCCTTCCGGGGAGGGTGGTCCTTCCGGGGAGGGTGGTCCTTCCGGGGAGGGTGGTCCTTCTCCGGAGGGTGGGCTCGGGTGGGAGGTGCGGGGGTTGGCGGTGCCGCGGGAGGCCATGAACGGGGTCGCGGTCGGGCTGCACGGTGTGACCTCGGACGGGCGGCTGCTGCTGCTCGACCAGGGCGTGTGGCGCGACCTCGGCCCGGCCCCCGCCGACGCCGTCGGCCTGGCGGTGGCCGACTGCGCGTTCTACGTGGCCACCACCGAGGGTGAGCTGTGGCGCCTGCCGTTCGGACAGAAGGTCTGGGAGCAGGCAGGTAGCTCCGCCGGAGCCACCTGCCTGGCCGGGGCGAACGGCAGGCTGTTCGCCGCCGACGCCACCGGCCGCCTGGTGACCATGGTGCCCGGCTCCCCGTGGACCGGGCACCCGCTTCAGGTGCCGAGCGAGGTCTTCACCGCCTACTCGGGCCTGCTGGTGTCCGCCGGCCGCGACTCTCCCCTGCGCTGGCGCTCCGTGCGCTGACCGTCTGCAGCCCGATCAGGTCGTCCGGCAACGCGTCTGGCACCTCGTCGTCGAACCTGGCCAGCGCCCGCACCCGCATGGCCACCAGCACGATGACGGCGATGGCCACCGAGAACAGCAGGTACATGAACCCGATCCCGCGCCCGCCCCCGGTCCCGATCACCTCGCCGACCGAGGAGGCGAGCGCCCCGCCGGGGGCGAGCAGCGGCTCGAACACCGAGCTGCCAAACGGCGCGATGAGCCCGAACCCGATCGGCAGCGTCGACCAGGCGATCAGCGTGTTCAGCGCGATCACCCGCCCGTGGAACCGCTGCGGCACCTTCACCTGGATGATCGTCGCGTAGATGCCGTTGAGCATGGTCAGCCCGAACGACATGCCGAACGCGCCGACCCCGATGACCAGGAGGTCCGGCCGCACCCCGGTCACCAGGCAGGCGACCGCCAGCGCCAGCGTGGCCAGCATGACCCCACGCATCCGCCGCCCGCGCGGCCCGCCCCACGCGGTCAGCACGAGCCCGGCCACGAAGACGCCGAGCCCTCCGGCGAAGGAGACCCGCCCCACGTCCTGCAGCGTCCCGAACCCCAGCACCAGCGGCGTGAGCAGCAGGAAAAGCGGCGACAGGAAGATGTTCAGCACCGCGAAGAACAGCAACATCGACCGGAAGCCACGGTTGCCCCACGTGTACTTCCAGCCGTTGATCATCTCGGCCACCAGCGTCTCCCTGCGCCGCCACGCCATCGCCGCCGGGAACCGCACCAGCAGCACGGTCGCGATCGCCGCCGTGTAGGAGACGACGTCGATGACCAGGATCCCGCCGAGCCCGATGAGCGACATGAGCCCGACCGCGACGAGCGGCACGACGAGCTGCGACGTGCCGGTGATCATCTGCACGATGCCGTTGGCGTGGCCGAGGTAGCGCTTGGGCACGAGCTGCGGGATGGCGGAGCCGTACGCGAGCCGTTGGAAGGTCAGCGCGACGGACAGGCAGACCAGCAGCGGGTAGATGTGCCACATCTGCAGGTTGCCGGTCCACAGCAGGACCCCGAGCGCGAGCTGGGTGGCCCCTGCGGCGACGTCTCCGGCGAGCATGACGCGGCGCCGGTCGTAGCGGTCCACGATCGCCCCGGCCAGCGGCGAGACGAGCATGCCCGGCACCAGGGCGAGTACGGAGAACAGCGCGAAGCGCACCAGCGACCCGGTCGTGGTGTAGATCCAGATCGGGATGGCGAACTCGGTCAGCGACGAGCCGATGATCGACACGAGCTGCCCGGCCGCCACGGCGGAGAACCGTTTCATGCTGGGAGCAGGGCCCTTGGGAGGCTCGGGCGTGTCCGACGTGGCGTGCAGCCACCACGTCGAGGCGTCGTCCCGTTCCAGCGCGAGGGTGTCGCCGGAGGCGAGGGCCGGGTGGGTGCGGGTGACGATCTGCGCGAGCTCCGCTGCCCGATATTTCAGGTAGAAGTGCCCCGCCTCGTCCAGCACGACCAGCGCGGTCGTCGGTGAGGCGCAGTGCCACTCGCGGAAGCGCTCCTGGTAGAACTCGGTCGCCGGGTCCCGCTCGCCCGCCACCGCGATGATCGGCGCGCGGAGCTGCGCGCCGCCCTCCTCGAAGAGCCGGGTGAAATACTCCTCCGCTTCCTTGGTGCCGCGCCGCCGGTTGTCGATGACGAGCTGCAGCTCGTCCTTGCCCAGCTCGTCCACGTCGAGCCCGGCCGCGCGCAGCGCGTTGGCCCAGTGCTGGTCGCCCTGGAGCTTCTCCATCGCCTCGGTGAGGCGGCGCATGCCGTTCCTGGGCCTGGCGAAGGGGAAGATGCCGCCCAGGTAGACGGCGTCCACGTCGCGCCCTGCCGCCTCCAGGCGCCGGGCGATCTCCACGGACAACATCACCCCGAGCCCGCAGTGACCGTAGAGGGCGATCGGGCCGGGAACGTTCCCGAGGATCTCCTCGGCGCAGCGCTCGGCCACCTCGTCCATCGGGGTGATCTGCTCGTGCATCCCCAGCTCGTGGCCCGGCACGGTCACCGCGTAGAGGGCCCGGTCCTGCGGCAGGGCATCGGCGAGTGGCTGGTAGATCGCCGCGCTCCCGCCCCCGTACGGCACGCAGACCAGCGTGGCGGTGGCCGCGCGGTCCTTGGTGAGCCGGTGCACCAGCCGCTGCGGCCCGTCCTGCGCCGACCCGGCCAGCAGGGCGAGCCCGCGCACGGTCGGGTTCTGGAACAGGTCGAGGATGCTGACCGGCCTGGGCAGCGCCTTGCGCAGTTTGGCCACCACCTGGGCGGCCAGCAGCGAGTGCCCGCCCAGGTCGAAGAAGTCGTCGACCGCGCCCACCTGCGCCAGCCCCAGCACCTTGGCCCAGACCTCGGCGATCACCGGCTCCAGCTCGCCGGACGGCTCGACGTAGCCCGCCTCCTGGTCGGGGCGCTCCTCGTCGGGCTCGGGCAGCCTGGCCCTGTCGACCTTGCCGTGCGACTTCAGCGGCAGCTCCGACAGCCACACGTACCTGGCCGGGATCATGTACTCGGGCAGCGTGCGGCCGAGCTTGAGGCGCAGCTCGCTGACGCTGAGGTGCTCGCCGACGAGGTAGCCGACGAGCCGGTCGCCGCGCAGCTCGACGACGGCCTGCTCGACCTCGGGCAGCGCGGACAGCGCCGTCTCGATCTCGCCGAGCTCGACGCGGTAGCCGCGCACCTTGACCTGGAGGTCCCGGCGGCCCAGGAAGCACAGTTCCCCGGTCGGCAGCCAGCGGCCCAGGTCGCCGGTGCGGTAGAGCCGCTCGCCCGCGTGCGTGACGAACCGATCGGCAGTGAGGTCGGGCCTGCCCAGGTACTCCCTGGCCAGCCGGTCGCCGCCGAGGTAGATCTCGCCGACCGCGCCGAGCGGGACCGGCTGCCGGTTGGCGTCCAGCACGTACACGCGGGCGCCGGGCAGCGGGCGGCCGATCGGCAGCGTCGGCTCGGTCTCCTCGCCGGTGACCAGGTGGGTGGTGATGCCGACGGTCGCCTCGGTGGGCCCGTAGTGGTTGACGACCGTGGTGTGCGCCGCCAGCCCGACCGCCCACTCCGAGCGGGACGCCTCGCCGCCGAGGATGAGCAGCTCCTGCGGCAGCACGTCGGCCGGGTCCGCGTCGGCCAGGATGCTGGCCAGGTGGGACGGGGTCATCTTGAGGTAGTCGGTCTGCCGCAGCCGCGCGGTGACGTCCTCGATCGGGGCCTGCGGGTCGAGCAGGTGCAGGGTGCCACCGGTCATCATCGACAGGTAGAAGACGGTGATGCCGAAGTCGAACGAGAGCGACTGCATCAGCGTGAACCGCGAACCCGGCTTGACCGCGAAGCGCTCGCGGACCCCGGCCAGGTAGGTGAGGATCTGCCGGTGCTGCACGGCGACGCCCTTGGGCTGTCCGGTGGTGCCGCTCGTGTAGATCACGTACGCCAGGTGGTCGGGCGTGGTGCCCGGACCCTGCTGCGGCGCGATGCCGCGCTCGGTCACCTCGACCAGGGGCGTGTCAGGCACGAGTACGGCCAGCTCAGGCGTGCTCACGACGGCCACGGCGCCGGAGTCGGCCAGCATGTAGGCCAGCCGCTCGGTCGGCTGCTTGGGGTCCAGGGGCACGTACGCGCCGCCCGCCTTGAGCACGGCCACCAGCGCCACGGCCAGGTCGACGGACTGCTCCAGCAGCACCCCGACCGTGGTGTCCGGCCCAACGCCCTTCACCCGCAGCACGGCGGCGAGTCGTTCAGCGCGCGCATCCAGCTCGGCGTAGGTCAGCTCGACGCCCGCGCACTCCACAGCCACCGTCGACGAAACGGCGACGAGCTCGTGCAGCAGCTCCACGCCGGGGTCGGCCGCCTCAGGGCCCTGGCTGAAGCTCGTCAGCAGGTCCAGCTCGCCTGGTGCGTACAGGTCGAGCTCGGAGATCGGCCGGTCGGGGTCGGCGGCGATCGACCTGAGCAGCGTCGCGAACCGGTCGACGAAACGTCGCGCGGTGTCGTCGGAGAACAGGTCGGTGCTGTAGGTGAGGCCGCCGACCAGGCCCTCGTCGGTCTCGAAGAGGTACATGCCGAGGTCGGTGCGGCTCGTGGTGGCCGGGGCGGCCAGGTGGGTGAAGCGCGGGTCTCCGACACCTCCGCCGAAGTTCTGCAGCGCGAACACCGCCTGCACCAGCGGGGTGCGGCTCACGTCGCGCGGCACGTTCAGGTGGTTGACCAGCCGCTCGAACGGCAGGTCCTGGTGCGCGTAGGCGTCGAGCGCCGCGTCCCTGGTCCTGGCGACGAACTCGGTGAACGTCGGGTCGCCGGTCAGGTCGGCCCGCATGACCAGGGTGTTCACGAACATGCCGACCACGCCGTCCAGCTCGGGCAGGCCGCGCCCGGCAATCGGGGTGCCGACCGCGAAGTCGTCCTGCCCGCTCAACCTGCCGAGCAGCACCTGGAAGGCGGCCAGCAGGGTCATGTAGGGCGTGGCGTCGAACCGCGCCAGCGCCTGCGTGGTGGCCAGGTCGATCTTCACCTGCACCCCGCGCCCGGCGTCCCCGCGTACGGCGGGCCGTGGCCGGTCGGTGGGCAGTTCGAGGGCGGGCAGCCCGTCGAGCCTGTCGCGCCAGAAGTCGAGCTCGCGCCCGTAGTCGCGGGTCGCCTCCCACAGCGCGTAGTCGCCGTAGCCGATCGGCAGCGGCTCCAGGGTCTCGCCGTCGTGCAGGGCGAGGAGGTCGCGCAGCAGGATGTCGCAGGACCAGCCGTCGACCACGATGTGGTGCGCGGCCAGCAGCAGCACGTTGTCGTCCGGCGCCAGCCGGACGAGCAGGGCGCGCAGCAAGGGGCCTTCCGCCAGGTCGAACGGGACCTTCAGCTCCTCGGCCACCAGCTCGATCGCCGCGTCGAGGTCGGGCGCCTCGGCTTGCTTCAGCTCGAAGCCGGAGGCGAACGCCAGTGTGGGGCGGCCCTCGTCGGAGGTCGGGAAGCGCATGCGGAGCGCCTCGTGCCTGGCGACGAGGGCGCCCATCGCGCCGCGCAGGGCGTCACCGTCGATCGGGCCGCGCAGCCGTACGGTCAGGGGGACGGTGTAGGCGGTCGAGCCAGGCGCGTACTCCTCCAGGAACCACAGGCGTTCCTGGGCGTGCGAGGGCGGCGGGATCGTTCCTTCCCGGCGCGGCTCGATCGTGCGTGCCTGCCTGCGGCGCAGGCGCTGGGCCAGGAGCGCCCTCTTGGCGTCGCTCAAGGTGTCGGTCACGTCGACTCCACTTCGCTCTTGAGCGCGGCCAGGAAGAGCGCGGCGTCCCTGCCGTTGATCAGCCGGTGGTCGTAGGCGAGGCCGACGTCGGCCACCATCCGCTGCACCACGGCCCCGTCGTCCAGCATCAGCTCGGGGCGCGGCGCGGTGAGGGCGAGCGCGCACACCTGGCCGGGGAAGACGAACGGGATCGCCAGCACCACGTCGGCCTCGGTGTGCAGGGTGAGCGTGATCGTGGCTCCAGCCAGGTCGGCGTCGGTGAACCCGCCCGTGGCCGCCGCCACGCGGTGCTTGATGAGCACGGTGGCGAGCTCCTTGGGCGTCAGGTTGGCGGCGTCGCGCACCACCGGCACGAACAGGCCGTCGCCCAGGTCGAAGGTCACCCCGATGTCGGGGCGCTCGGACAGCAGCGCGGCGTCGCCGTCCAGCCTGGCGAAGAACAGCGGGTGGGTGGCGTGCAGCCGGGCGATGGCGGCGACGAACAGCTCGGCCAGGCCGACGGGCCGCCGCACCTCCCTGGTCAGCTCGGCCGCCCTGGCCAGCGCGGGCCCGACGTCGAACCGTACGGCCGCGTACGCGGCGGGGATCGTCTCGTGCGAGAGGGTGACCGCCCGGCCCACGGCGCGCTGCACCCGCGAGAGCGGCTCCCGCCGCACGGTCGCGACCAGGCCCTCCACGTCGGACCTGCGGACGATCGCGACGCCGAGCGCGGCCACCTGGGCCTCGGTGACGCCGAGCTCGGCCATCAGGGCGCGGGCGGGCTCGGTGATGACCTGGCGCTCCCGCTCGACCTCCACGACGGGGGCCGCCTGGGGCTCCGTGGTGACGAGCCCCAGGACGGTGCCGGCGACGCACCAGGTCCCTGCGGGGACCAGCGGCGTGAGGTAGCCGTCCAGGCTCGCCTCCAGCTCGGAGGCCGCCTTCGAGGACTCCACCAGGGCCACAGCGTCACCCGCGCGCACCGGTTTGCCGCCCTCGACCAGCCATTCGACCAGGAGGTACTCGGTGTCGTTCGTGTTCAGCTGGGGCAGGACGATGTCACCCACGCAGGGCCTCCAGCACGGCTCGTCGGATCTCTGACTCGTTCAGGAGCGCCTCGCGCTCCAGGTGCGCGGCGGTGGGGATCGCGCCGTCGCGCGAGCACACCACCCCGACCGGACGGCGCAGCCGTCCCCAAAGGCGTTGGTGCAGCTGGTGGGCGACCTCGCTGCCCCACGTGCCGCCCGGCGAGCTCTCCTCTGCCACGATGACCGTGTCGCCCAGGTGCGGCAGCAGCGCGTCGACGTCCAGCGGGTAGAGGCGCGAGGGCACCAGGAGGCGGCAGGAGATCTCCTCCTCCAGCATCAGCGCGCGCATCGCCTGCAGCGCCCGGTGCGCGACGCCGCCCGGCGCGATGATCACGCAGTCGGGCCGGTCGTCCAGGTCGGCCCTGGCCAGGCCGTCCGAGACGGTGACGCGGAACAGCGGGTCGGCCTCGTGCATCTGCCGGGTGTAGAGGATCTTGTCCTCGAAGAACACGGCGGGCTCGGCGCGCTCCACGATCTCCTGGAGGACGTCGGCGTTGTCGCGGAAGGGCGACATCTCGTAGACGGACAGGCCGGGCATGCCGATGAAGTGTTTCTGCAGGCTCTGGCTGTGTGTGGGGCCGTAGCCCCGGCCGCCGCCGGTCGGGCAGCGGACGATCAGGCGCAGCGGCAGCCGCTTGCCGTACATCGAGACCGACTTGGCGGCGAAGTTGCAGAGCTGGTCGAAGGCCAGCGCGACGAAGTCGCCGAACATGATCTCGACGACGGCCGTGTCGCCGGTCAGCGCCAGGCCGCCGGCGACGCCGGTGACGGCGCCCTCGCTGATCGGGGTGGACAGCACCCGCTCGGGGAAGCGGGTGGACAGGCCCCTGGTGACCTTGAACGCGCCGCCGTACGGGTCGGCCACGTCCTCGCCCAGCAGGTAGGCGCGCGGTTCGCGCTCCAGCAGGCCGTGCAGTGCCTGGTTGAGGTTCTCGACTACGCGCATGGCCGGGCGGAGACCTCCTCGGTGATCGCGCGGATCATCGCCCGCGCTCCCCTGTCGAGCCGCTCGAACTGCTCGTGGTGCGCCTCGGCGTAACGGGCGTACCAGTCGTTCTTCCTGAGCAGCTCGACGACGTGGGCCGGGCGCGTGTCGTCGCCCTTGCTGTGCGGGCCGAGCCGGTGGGTGAGGAACTCCACCACCACCGGCTCGCCCGCCCTGACCATCGCCAGGACGGGGTTCAGCTCGGCGCGGATCTCGTTGACGTCGGTGGAGGTGACCAGATGGTGTCCCACGCCGAACGCGGCGGCGCGCCCGGCGATCGTCCCGGCCAGATGGCGTTCGGCCGGGGTGGACTGGGCGATGCCGTTGTTCTCCACGACGACCAGCAGCGGCAGCTTCCACAGCGACGCCAGGTTCAGCGTCTCGTAGACCGCGCCCTCGCCCCACGTGCCGTCGCCGATGTAGGCGCAGGCCAGCCGTCCCGGCTCGGTCCTCTTGAGGTGCAGGGCGGCGCCCGCCGCCAGCGGCAGGCTCTCCCCCTGGACGCCGGTGGACAGGTAGCCGGGCCGGTGCAGGTGCTGGCTGCCGCCGACGCCGCCGCAGACCGCGCCTGTCCTGCCCATGATCTCGGCCAGCAGGCCGTGGCAGTCGCGGAAGCGGGCCAGGTAGTGGCCATGTCCCCGGTGGTTGCTGAACACGTGGTCGCCCCGGTCGAGCAGCGGCTCCAGCGCGACGGGCACGTACTCCTGGCCCAGGCAGGTATGGGTGGTGCCGTTCAGCAGGCCCTTGTCGAACAGCGCGAGCAGGTTGAGCTCGAAGTGCCTGATGATGAGCATCAGTTCCAGGTCGTCGTCGGCCAGCCGCGACAGCGCGAGCGCCTCGGGGAGCAGGTCAGTCATGGGACGCCGTTCCCATCACCCCGGCGATCGTCGGGTGGTCGAAGAAGTCGTCCAGCTCCACCTTCAGGCCCAGCCGCTTCTCCATCCTGGCGATGATCTGGGTGATGCTCAGCGAGTGGCCGCCCAGGTCGAAGATGTCGTCGTCGTCGAGGATCGGCGAGACGCCGAGCACCTCCTGCCAGATCTCCCTGACCTGCTCCACCTCTGTCGTGGCTCTCGGTTGGTGGCGCGCGACGGCTGGTTCCGCGATGACCGGCCCGGAGAACGTCACCAGGTCGCCCAACCGCGTCTCCGGGTCGGCCGTGACGGCCGCCAGCAGCTCGCCCAGCTCGACCGCCAGCCGCGCGCCGTCCACGTCGGGCAGGTGGCGGACGCTGACCAGGAGGCCGTCCCTGCCGTCCACGCACTGCAGGTGGACGCTGCCGCGCACGCCGCCGTTGAAGACCGTCCAGTCGACCTCCGCCTCGACCCCGTCGAAGACCGGGTCTGGGCCGGTGCGCGCGCGGTAGCTGACCGAGACCGGGGTCAGCGCCGCGTGCGGGCGCAGGTTCGGTACGGCGGCGGCCAGCGGAACCGCCCTGAAGCGGTAGACCTCGCGCAGCCGCTCCCGCACCAGCGCCCCGAACTCGGCGAACGTCTGCTCCGGCGACGGCTTCGAGCTGATCGGGAGCTCGTTGACGAACACCCCGATCCTGTCCTCGTCGCGCGGTGACCTGGTGGACAGGTCGATCGCGGTGACCACGTCGGCCGTGCCGTACCCGGCCAGCAGCACGTGAAGGGCGGCGATCAGCGTCTCGAACCTGGTCAGGCCCGGCACCTGCGGGTCGGCGCGCAGCTCGGTCACGAGCGCGTCGCCCGCGCGCCTGACCCGCAGCGGGCTGCCGTGCACGACCGTCTCGCCCGGCTCGCGCCAGTGCTCGGCCCAGTAGGCCTTCGCCTCGGGGAGCAGGGCGGCGAAGTCCTCGTCCTCGGCTGGCTCCAGCGCGGGCAGCGTCCGGCCGTTGTAGAGGGCGGCCAGGTCGCGCACCAGCACGTCCTTGGAGTGGCCGTCGAAGACCAGGTGGTGGGCGACGAAGCTGAGCGTGCGCCCGTCCAGGGTGAACCGGGCCAGCGGGCCGCGATCCAGGTCGAAGGGCTCCTCCGTGCCCCCTATGGCAACCGGCTCGCCGGGCACCAGCTCCAGCTCGCCGTCCACCTCCCTGACCGTCATGGACAGCACCGGGTGCCGGTCGACGACCGCGGCGCACGCCTTGAGCAGCGCGCCGCCGTCCAGCCCCGCACCGAACCGTACGGCCAGCGGCACGTTGTAGGCCGTGCCCGCCCCGACCAGTCGCTCCGTCACCCACATGCCCCGCTGGGCGAAGGACACCTTGCTCATCAGAACCTCTCCAGGAGTAAGCGCTTGTCGACCTTGCCGCCCCTGTTGCGCGGCAGCGCGTCGAGCGTGATCACGTGCGTGGGGACCTCGTGCGGAGCCAGCCGGTCCTTCAGGAAGATCCGCAGGTCCTCTGCCGTGAGAGGGGCGCGGGTGACCACGGCCACCGCGATCGCCTTGCCGAGCACCGGGTGCGGCACGCCGAGCGCAGCAGCCTCGACGACCGTCTCGTGCTCGTAGACGGCCTCCTCGATCCTGATCGTGGAGACCTTGAACGCCCCGGACTTGATCAGGTCGCTCTGCCTGTCGACGAGGTAGAGGTAACCGTCCTCGTCGATCCGGCCCAGGTCGCCCATGCGGACCCAGCCGTCCTTGAAGACCTCGCTGCCCGGGTCCCCGTAGTAGGCCCGGGGCGCGGCGGGTGAGCGCATCCAGACCTCGCCGACCTCGCCCGGGGTCACCGGGCTGCCGTCGGCCGTCGCTATCCGGACTCCCCCGCCTGCCACGGCCCGCCCGACGCTGCCAGGACGCTCCGGGTCGAACATCATGATCGTCTGAGCGGGGGCGGCCTCGGTGGAGGTGTAGTAGTTGGTGATCGTGGCCTTGGGGAACGCCTGGGTGAGGCGTTGCGCCACCGAGGCGGGGAGCGGCGCGGCCGCCGAGCCGAGGAGCAGGACGCTGGACAGGTCCCGCACGCCGGCGTTGAGCAGTTCGATCGCCATGGCGGGGACCAGGAACACGGTCCCGGCGCCGTAGTGCTCGATGAGGGCGGCGAAGCGGCCGGGCGTGAAGTGCGGCAGCGTCACCACGGCCGGGTTCGCGTCGAGCGCGTTGACCAGCATGGTCTGACCGGCGTTCGTGCCGATCGGGAAGGCGTGCGCGAGGTGCTTGGAGTGGGCGAAGGGGCGGCGCCTGCCGCCGAGGCCGTAGGCCAGGTTCGCGTGGGTGGCCACGACGCCTTTGGGGCGGCCCGTCGTGCCTGAGGTGTAGAGGATCTGGGCGGGGTCACGGGGTCGGGGTAAGCCGGGTAAGTCGCCGTTTGGGCCTTCCCCGAGCCGCGCCGACCAGCAGGGTAAGTCTCCCGGCTGGTCTGCCCCGTGCAGCAGGCCCACCGCTGCGCAGTCGGCCAGCAGGGTGCGCAGGTCGGTCGCGGTGAGCCGGTCGTTGAGCGGTACGGCTACCGCCCCCGCGCGCAGCACCCCGCAGAACGCGACCGCGTAGTCGGTCCACTCGGCGGCCTGGAAGGACAGGCCGACCCGGTCGCCCGGCTTGACGCCGCGCGCGTTGAGCCCGCGCGCGACCGTTTCCGCTCCGGCGGACCAGTCGCCGAAGGTGAGCTCGCTCCGGCCGTGCACGATCATGGCGAGCCGGTCAGGCTCGCTTTCCGCGCGGGCGGAAAGTAGGTGAGGAATGGTCAGGTCCACGCCGTGAACCCCCGAAGGATCAGGCCGCGCCCGAGGTTGCAGCCCCAACTAGTAAGAAACTTTCCTATTAATTAGGGGTCAGTCTTACATGATCACCAGGTCGGCGCAAGGGGCGGACGGCCGTAGGAGATGACGGCGTTCCTGACGTCTTCGGCACTCACACGGAACGGCTTGACGACCCAGCCGGTGGAGTATTCGCGGTTGCTAGAGGTCTCGCTGCAGAAGGCAGGACATGACCGCGTTGTCTTTGTCTCACGAAATATCGGGGCGTTCGATCGCAAGATGTGCCTGAAAACCGGCGACTCTTCTGACAAGTTCATGATCTGTCCGAAGGGTTGATCGCTAGTTAGACTCCGTGTCGGAGTCGGGGGGCTGTCGCCTCTGCAGACTCGTCACCCGCCGGGGAGGGGCACGGTCTCTTCGGCGTACCCACGCGGGTGACCCCTCCAGGCGGTTGGCACGGTCCACGCAGCCTCAATGAGGGGGTTCTTCGTGTCATCCGTTCCATTCTTATCGCGCCTGCGACGATCGGCGACCGTGGTCGTCGGGTTATCCCTGACGATCGCCATCAGCCCCGTCGGCGCGTTCGCGGCGGAGACGCCAACACCGCCGCCCAGCAAGTGGAAAGCCGCCCCGATCACCGGCGGCCAGCTCGTCGAAGGCGCCAAGTCGCCCACGGGCAAGCTCGCCAAGAGCGACCCGACCCTCCTGAAGGCGACCTCTCCCGCCCCCGTCAACGTCGTCGTCAAGCTCGACTACGACTCCCTGGCCGCCTACCAGGGCGGGCTGCCCGACCTGCCGGGGACCAGCCCCTCGGTCACCGGCAAGTCGCTCGACGTCAAGAGCGCCAACGCGCAGAAGTACAGCGAGCACATCAAGGAGGTCGAGGACGCGTTCCTGGCCGCCCTGACCAAGCAGGTCCCCGGCGCCGTGGTCGGTCAGAAGATCAGGACCGTGTACGGCGGCATCGCGCTGAGGATCCCCGGCGACAAGGCAGCGGCGGTGCTGAAGCTGCCCGGGGCGGTAGCCGTACAGGCCGACAAGCCGCAGCAGCTGCTCACCGACTCCAGCGCCTCCTTCATGGGCGCCGACACCATCTACAGCCAGCTCGGCGGCAGCGACTCGTCGGGCAAGGGCGTCATCGTCGGCATCCTCGACTCCGGCGCGTGGCCGGAGCACCCCTCCTTCGCGCCCGTGGGCACGCTCCCCGCCCCTGGTCCGACCAAGGACGGCACGCCGCGCGTCTGCAACTTCGGCGACAACCCGCTGACCCCGGCGTCCGACCCGTTCGTCTGCACCAACAAGCTCATCGGCGGGCGGCCGTTCCTGGACACCTACAACGAGGTGTTCGGCGGCGAGGTCTACCCGGACAGCGCCCGCGACTCCAACGGCCACGGCACGCACACCGCGTCGACGTCAGCGGGCAGCGCGGTCGCGCACGCCAACCCGCTCGGCATCGACAGGGGCGCCATCCACGGCATCGCTCCCGCCGCGCACGTCTCCGTCTACAAGGTCTGCGGCGCCGAGGGCTGCTTCCCGTCCGACTCGGCGCAGGCCGTCGCCCGCGCCATCCTGGACGGCGTCCGCGTCATCAACTTCTCCATCTCCGGTGGCAGCGACCCGTACAGCGACCCGGTCGAGCTGGCCTTCCTCGACGCGTACGCCGCCGGCGTGCTCGTGTCGGCGTCGGCGGGCAACTCCGGTCCCGGTGCGAACACCACCGACCACCGCAGCCCGTGGGTGACCACGGTGGCCGCTTCGACGCAGAGCAGGACCTTCGAGTCGACCGTGACTCTGGCGTCCGGCGACGCGGCGATGACGATCAAGGGCGCCTCCATCACCGCGGGCGTCGCCTCGCCGCTGCCCATCGTGCGCGCCTCGGCTCCGCCGTACAACAACGCGCTGTGCACCGTCCCGGCGCCGCCTGGGATCTTCGCCGGGAAGATCGTCGCCTGTGAGCGCGGCCCCAACCGCGTACTCAAGGGCTTCAACGTACGGCAGGGCGGCGCGGCCGGCATGATCCTGTACAACTCCACGCCGCTCGACATCATGACCGACAACCACTGGTTGCCGACCGTGCACATCGACAAGCCGCAGACCGACGTGTTGCTGGGCTTCCTCTCCACCAACCCGGGCGCGACGGCTTCGTTCACGCAGGGCACCAAGACCACGTGGCAGGGCGACGTGATGACCACGTTCTCCTCGCGCGGTCCTGGCGGCGACTTCCTCAAGCCGGACGTCACGGCTCCTGGCCTGCACATCCTGGCCGGGCAGACGCCGACGCCCGAATCGCCGCTCGAAGGCCCGCCGGGCAACCTTTTCCAGGTGATCGCGGGCACCTCGATGTCCTCGCCGCACGTGGCGGGGTCGGCGGCGCTGCTGTTCGCCCTGCACCCGGACTGGACGCCTGGCCAGGTGAAGTCCGCGATGGAGACCACCGGCAAGACCTCGGTCACCAAGCAGGACCGCACCACGCCGGCCGACCCGTTCGACTTCGGCGGCGGCCGCGTGGACCTGACCAAGGCCGGCGACCCCGGGCTGACCCTGGACGAGACGGCCGCCAACTTCGTGACCTCAGCCACGAACACCCTCGACCGCATCGACCTCAACCTTCCGTCGGTGAACGCGCCGATCATGCCGGGCATCATCACCGCCAAGCGCACGGTCAAGAACGTCACCAACAAGACGCTCACGTTCACCGCCTCGGGCACGACCGTCAGCGGCGCCAACATCTCGGTGCTGCCGCCGGTCTTCATCCTGGGACCGGGCAAGACCGCCAACCTGACGGTCGTCGTCACCGCCCCCGACCTGCCCAACGGGCAGTACTTCGGCCAGGTGGACCTCAAGCAGGTCGGCGGCTCCCGCGCGCTGCACCTGCCGGTCGCCTTCTTCCGGCAGCAGGGCGCCGTGCCGATCGACCAGACGTGCGCGCCGTCCACCATTCCCAGGAACACCGGTGAGTCGACCTGCACCGTCAACGTGCGCAACGACACGCTCCAGGACACCGAAGTGACGGCGCTCAGCACCTTGGACGCCAGGCTGCGGCTGAACAGCGTGACCGGCGCCACCAAGATCGGCACCCAGATCGCCACGGCCAAGGCGACCCTGGCGGCGCGCCAGCCGGACAAGCCGGGGATCGCCCCCGGCGTCAGCCCTGCCGGGTACATCCCGCTGGACGCGTTCGGCATCACGCCGGTGCCCATCGGTGACGAGCAGGCGGTGAACTTCACCGTCCCGGCGTACACCTTCGCCGGGAAGACCTACAACAGGCTCGGCATCGTCTCCAACGGGTACAGCATCGCCGGTGGCTCGAACGGCTCCGACGACATCGCGTTCGCGCCGCAGACGCTGCCCGACCCGGCCAGGCCCAACGGCGTGCTCGCGCCGTACTGGACCGACCTGGACGGCACCGGCGCCCCCGGCGTCTACGTCGCCACGCTGACCGACGGCGTGAGCACGTGGATCGTCGTGGAGTGGCGGGTCAACCTGTTCGGCACCGGCTCCACGAAGGTGTTCCAGCAGTGGATCGGCGTCAACGGCACGGAGGACATCAGCTACACCTACGACCCGGGCAACCTGCCGGGCGATCCTCCCGCTGGCTTCGGCCTGACCGTCGGTGCCGAGAACGACGAGGGTACGGCGGGCGGCCAGATCACCGGCCCGCCCACCACGGACCTGGTCGTGCACAGCACTCCCGGCGCGCCTGGCGGGACCCTGTCGTACACGATGAAGATCAAGGGGGTGAGCGCGGGCGTGGGCAAGGTGACCACGGCCACGTCCACACCGCAGGTCAAGGGCGTCACGGTGGAGGTCGACAAGATCACCGTGCAGTGACGTCCGTCTAGGACGGGGGCCGTGGGCGGCGCGCCGCCCACGGCCCTTCCGCGTTCAGCAAGGGTTCTCCCGCTATCCGCGCCCCGCCGCCCGTTCCTAGGCTCGCCACCTGTGAACACGCGCTGTCAGGACGTCCTCGACCGGGTTCTGGCAGCCGTGGAGCCGGTGGTCGGACGCGGGCGAATCCCCGACGAGATCCCCGCTCTGGCCTCCGTCGACCTGCGGAGCTTCGGCCTCGCCCTGGCCACGGTCGACGGAGCGGTCCGCGGCGTCGGTGACTGGGAGGCGCCTTTCTCCATCCAGAGCCTGTCCAAGGTGTTCGCCCTGGCGCTCGTCCTGGGCAGGGACGGCGACAGGACGTGGACCCGGGTGGGGCGCGAACCCTCGTCCCACCCGTTCAACTCCCTGCGCGAGCTGGAGAGCTGCGGCGGGATCCCCCGGAACCCGTTCGTCAACGCGGGCGCCCTGGTCGTGGTGGACCGGCTGCTCGACCTCACCGGGGACGCGCGGCACGCGTTGCGCGACTTCCTCAGGGCGGAGAGCGGGGCGGACGTCGACTTCGACAAGGACGTCGCGCTGTCGGAGGCGGCGCACGCGCACCGCAACGCGGCCGTGGCCAACCTGCTGGCCGGGTACGGCAACCTGCGGCATCCGGGGGACGTGGTGCTGCAGCACTACATCTGGCAGTGCTCGATCGCGATGAGCTGCCGGGAGCTGGCGGTGGCCGGGGCCTTTCTGGCGCGAGCGGGGGTGCGCGGCGACGGGACGCGGCTGCTGTCGGCCTCGGATGCCCGGAGCGTCAACGCGACCATGATGACCTGCGGGACCTACGAGAGCGTCGGGGAGTTCGCGCACCGGGTGGGGTTGCCGGGCAAGAGCGGGGTCGGGGGCGGCATCCTGGCCGTGGTTCCCGGCCGGTGCGCGATCGCGGTGTGGAGCCCGGGGCTGGACCTGCACGGGACCTCGATCGCTGGGGTGGCGGCGCTGGAGGCGTTGACCGCTTTCACCGGGTGGTCCGTATTCTGAACGCCCCAGAAGGGCGGTGGGAGATGGTTCACCGGGCCGGTCTGCTGGCCTCGGTCGCGGACCACCTGGCGGCGGGGCGGCGCGTCGCCGTGCGTGGGGTCGCGGGCGTGGGCGTCACCACCCTGCTTTCTGCGTTACGGCAGAGCGCGGAACGCAGCGTGTGGGTCACCTCGCCGTCCGGGGGCTCCTATGCCGTGCTCGCCGAGGTGCTCGCTGCCTTGCCGCAGGAACACCTGAACGAACTGCCCGCCCCGCAGCGCCAGGCGGCGGAGGCGGTGCTGCGCCGGGTGGAGGGGCCACCGGACCAGGTCGCCCTCCGCTTCGCCGTCGCCACCTTGGTCGGCCGCTGGGCGGGCAACCTGGGTGGGGGTCGGGCGGGCGATCTCGCTGAGCGGGCGCTTCTGGTGGTCGACGATGCGCATCTCATCGATGCCGGTAGTGCGGACGCGCTGAAGCGTGCGCCCGTCGGCGTCGTCCTGGGCACCCGCACGGCGCTGCCGGTGCTGGCCGACGTCGAGGTGGTGGTCCCACGGCTGTCGGGGGACGAGGTGGCCGAGCTGCTGGCGGAGGCCGGTCTGCCCTGCCGCCTCGCCGGGCAGGTCCACCGGGCCAGCGGTGGCTTCCCCGGCTGGGCACTGGAGATCGGCAGGGCGATGGCCGAGGGCTCCTCGTGCGTCCCTGCCTCTACTCAGCGTCGCCTGGCCGAGCTGCCCGAGCGGACCCGCCGTACGATGCTGCTCGCCGCACTCGCCAGGACGCCGACGATCGCGCTCCTGCGCGGCGCGGGCCGCCCGGACGCCGACCAGGACCTCGCCCCCGCCCGCACAAGCGGGCTGGTGGAGGTGTCGCCGAGCGGCGAGGTGTCCTTCACCGCATCGGTATTACGCGACGCCCTCCTCCAGGAGGCCTCGTGGTCGGAGCGGTCGGATGGGCACCGCGCGCTGGCAGACGTCACCACCGACCTCCCCGAGCGCGCCCGCCACCGCGCCCTCGCCATGAGCATCGTGGACAAACCGGCGATCGCCGAGCTCACCGCAGCGGCAGCGGCCGCCCGAGCGGACGGCGACCGAGGCACCGCAGCGGAGCTGGGACTGCTCACGGCACAAGCGAGCGCCCTGGTGGCCGCCGCCAAGGATGCCGCCGCCGCCGGGCGGCTCGATCTCGCCAGGCAGGCCGAGGCCAGGCTGGAGCGGCTAGGCACAGCGGCCGAGCGGGTGCGCGCCCGCCTCGCCATCATCGAAGCACTAGGCCAGGGCATCGACGACAGCTCGGACACCTTCGCCAGAGCCTTCGCCGACGCCGCCGGCGATCCCCGCCTGGAGGCGGAGATCCACCTGTTCCTCGCGATCAAGGCGAACGTCGCCGACGGCGACCCGGGCGCCGCGAGGGAGGAGGCGATGCGCGCCGGGGAGCTGGCCGTACAGGGAGACGACCCCGATCTGCTGGCAGCCGCGCTCACCATGCAGGCCAGGATCGAGCGCATCGTCGGCGCTCCCGGCGCTGAACACACCCTGGCCAGAGCCCTGGCCGTGACCCCCACCATCGGCGACCTGATCAACATCTCGCCGCAGTTCCTGGCGGCCAGGCACGCGTTGTTCGACGACCGGCTCGCCGCCGCGCACGCCACGCTGCTGGGCCTCCTCCCCCTGGCCGAACGGTCGGGCGTGGCCTCCGACCGGGTGGACATCCTGCGCGGCCTGGCCGAGGTCGAGGTCAGGTCGGGCAGGTGCGGCCGGGCGCTGGTCCACGCCGCGCACGCGCTGAGCCTCACCGACGCGGCGCGGCTGTCCCCGGGCCCCGCCTGGTACACCGCGGCGACGGCCGAGGCGGCGGGCGGCGACATGCGCAGGGCGCAGACGTACGCGACGCTCGGGGTGCAGGCCTCGCGCGAGGACCACGACGTCATCTTCCTGGCCAGGAACCTGCACGTCCTCGGGCACGTCAGGCTCGTCGGCGGCGACGCGGAGGGCGCGGCGGAGTCGCTGTCCGAGGTCCGCGACCTGGAGCTGGCGCAGGGCGTCGTCGACCCGTCGGTCCTGCGCTGGCACGGCGACCTGGTGATCGCCCTGGCCCTCACCGGGCAGCACGGGCGCGCCCGCCGCCTGCTGGAGGAGACCAGGCCTGTCGCCGTACGGCTGGCGCGGCACGGCGTGCTGGCCGCGCTCGACCGGGCCGAGGGCGTGCTGCTGTCGACCGAGGGCGACCTCGAAGGGGCTGGCACGCTGCTCGACTCGGCGAGCGCCGGGTTCGTCGCGCTCGGGCTGGTCATGGAGCACGGCCGTACCATGCTGGACCTCGCCCACGTCGCCAGGCGGAGGCGGCGCAGGACCCGGGCCCGCGCGGCGCTCACCGAGGCGACGGCGCTGTTCGCCGCCGCCCAGGCCCGCCCGTGGAGCAGGCTGGCGCGGGACGCGGCCGAGCGGCTCGACTCGGCGCCCGCCCGCACGGCCGCGCTGACCGACACGGAGGCGCGGGTGGCCACGCTGGTCGCGGCCGGTTCGAGCAACCGCGAGGTCTCCGCGAACCTCTACCTCAGCGTCAAGACCGTCGAGGCGACGCTCACCCGCGTCTACCGCAAGCTGGGCGTGCGCTCGCGGACCCAGCTCGGGATCGCGTTGCAAGGGATTCCCCCGTTTCCCGGGGCGTGACCGGAAACCTACGTTTTCCGGAATCACCCCCGTTGAAAGGGCTCCCCCCATGCGCTTTCTCTTGGGCCTGGCCGTCGCTCTCACGGTCATCGCCTCACCCGCGTCAGCCGCCCCGCCCGATCCCGTGCTGGCGGCGATGAAACGCGACCTCGGCCTGTCCACCGCCCAGGTCCAGTCGTTGTGGTCGGCCGAGGCCGGCGCCAGGAACATCGCCCGCTCCCTCCCCTTCGACCGGTCAGCCCTGTGGTTCGAGAACGGCTCGCTGTTCGTGGCCGTCACCGACGACGCCCAGGCGGCCCAGGTCCGCGCGGCCGGCGCGCAACCGAAGCTCGTCGCCCGCGGCCCCGCCGCGCTGGCCGCCGTGGCGGCCGCGATCACCCCGGCTCCCGGCGTCAGCAGCTGGGGCGTTGACGCCGCCTCCGACAGCGTGGTCGTGACCGTCACCCCGCAGGCCACCGACCGGGTACGGCAGAGCCTGACCGCGCTGTCGCCCGCCGTGCGCCTGGTCGAGTCCGCTGCGACGCAGACCCAGCAGGGCGGCGACGTGGTCGGCGGCGAGTCCTGGAAGCCGGGCACCGAGAGCCAGTGCTCGATCGGCTTCTCCGCGACCGGTCAGGGCGGCTCCCGCCACTTCCTGACGGCGGGCCACTGCACCAACGACGCCAACCAGGCCGCCTACGGCAAGGACGGCACCCGGCTGGGCACCTCCAACGTCGGCGGCAACCACAGCGTCAACGCGGAGGAGGGCGACTTCGGCCTGGTGGACGTCACGGAGGCGAGCTGGAACCTGGCCGCCAGGGTCTCCGGCTACGGGTCCGGCGACGCCACGGTGACCGGCTCGTCCGAGCCGACGGTCGGCATGTCCATCTGCCACTCGGGCGCCAACACGCAGTGGAGGTGCGGCACCATCACGAAGGTCAACCAGCGGGTGGACTACGGGAACGTGGTCGTCGGCGGCCTGTTCATCACCAACGCCTGCTCCGGCGGCGGCGACTCTGGCGGCTCGTACGTCACAGGGCCAAAGGACAACGCGCTGGCCGTGGGCCTGCACTCGGGCGGCGGCAACCCCTGCGGGCAGAGCGACCCCAACACCAACGCGCAGCCGGTCGTGGAGGCGCTGGGCAAGTGGCAGCTGAGCCTGCTCACCTCCACGCCGCAGCCGGGGGCGCCCAGCGTGGCCAATCCGGGCAACCGTACGAGCGTGGTGAACACGCCCGTCTCCCTGGCCAACTCGGCCAGCGGCGGCAGCGCGCCGTACACCTGGACGGCGTCCGGCCTGCCCGCCGGGCTGTCGATCGACCAGGCGAGCGGCACGATCTCCGGGACCCCCACCGCCACAGGAACCTCCACGGTCACCGTCACGGCGAGCGACACCGCGGCGAAGTCCGGCTCAGCCACCTTCACCTGGACGGTCACCGGCACCGGCGGCGGCACGCCCACCCTCACGAACCCCGGCTACCAGAACGCCTACATCGGCAGGCCGTTCAGCCTCCAGCTGACCGCCACCGGCGGCACCCAGCCGTACGCGTGGACGGCCACCGGCCTCCCGCCCGGCCTGTCTCTCGGCTCGACAACCGGCGTGATCTCGGGGAAGGCCACCACCTGGGGCCTGTACAACAGCACGATCACCCTGACCGACGCGGCAGGCAGGACCGCCTCCGTGAAGGTCGGCTGGTCGATCTGGTCCTGACGGGAAGTTGAGTAGGGGGTGACTCAGGCGGATTTGTCGGGACAGGTGAAGCGTGTGGGGTGACTCGAAGAGATCCCCACATGCGCGTGATCGCCGTTCTGATCCTGTTACTGACGAGCCTGATCGTCATCCCCTCCGCGCCCGCCGCCGCCGAGGCGACGCAGCCGATCAAGGTGTCCATCACCCAGCTCAGATGCGCCTCCCCCTGCCGGAACGAGGGCCTGGAGGGTGCGGGCGAGAGCGCCCCCGACTTCTACGCGAAGATCACCATCGGCAGCCAGACGGTCACCACCCCCCGCGCGCCCGACAACCAGGACATGGTCTCCCCGAGCAACTGGTTCCTGGCCCAGGACGTCTCCACCTCGGTGGTCGACCTGCCGGTGTCGATCCTCATCATGGACTACGACGACGGCACGCCCGACGACGTGGCGGACGCCAGCCCCCGGCCGGGCGACGCCACGTTGCGCTTCACCATCAACATGATCAACGGCGTCGCCAAGGGTGACGTGACGGGGTCGCTCGGCTGCGCCACCGGCAACGGCGAGCCGGGCGGCGGCGTCTTCGGCGACGACCCCCAGCCTCCGGTCACCCTGTGCTGGCAGATCGAGCCCCAGCCCACCACGGACACCGACGGCGACGGCCTGACCGACTACGCCGAGCGCCGTGGCCTCGACTTCGACAACGACAAGGTCATCGACCTGCCGCTGTCGGACTACTCGCCCGACCCGCTGCGCCGCGACCTGTTCGTCGAGATCGACTGGATGCAGAACGACGAACCGTCCACCGCCGTCCTCAACGCGGTGGAGCAGGCCTTCAGCGCCGCGCCGATCACCAACGCGAAGACCGGCAGGACGGGCCTGTCGCTCAACCTGGTGAAGAACGAGCAGGTGCCCACGGTCGATCCGTTGATCTTCGGCGACGGCAGAGGGCCCGGCGCGCTCGACGACTTCGACGACCTGAAGGTCGGCACCAAGGCGTGCGGCGACAGCACCACCGACGCGGCGGTCGGCCACTTCGGCACCCGCAGGGAGCGCACCAGCACGGCCTGCGCGCAGATCCTCGACTTCAAGCGCCGCTGGTTCCGCTACGGCCTGTTCGCCCACAGGCAGGCGTCGGACTTCACCTCCTCCGGGGTGGCCGAGCTGGACCCGGGCACCGCCATCACGGGCAGCAACGACTTCGCCGTCACGCTCGGCGGCTGGAACGCGGCCATGATCACCAATGTCGGCGGCCGGGACAAGGCCGAGATCGGCACGCTCATGCACGAGCTCGGCCACACCTTGGGCCTGCGTCACGGCGGCGGCGACGACGTCAACTGCAAGCCCAACTACCTGAGCGTCATGAACTACCCGCTGCAGTTCGCCACCGCGACGGCCGACCCCGACCGGCCGCTGGACTACTCGACGGACGCGCTCGACCCGTTGGTTGAGGACGCCGGGCTGGACGAGCAGCGGCAGCTCTCCGTGCCGCGCGCGGGCAACCGGCGCATCGTCTACGGCGTGGGCGGCGCCGTCAGGGTCGGCCGGGCCAACCAGCCCATCGACTGGTCGGGCACGGGAGCGCCGTTCGACACGAACGCCACGGCCGACATCAACACGCTCACCAGCTACACCGGCGCGCAGGGCTGCGTGACGGCCGTGCCCAAGCAGACGCTCAACGGCTTCGACGACTGGGCCAACCTGGCCTACACCTTCACCAGCAGCCGCTTCTTCGCCGACGGCGTGCACGGAAACCTGCAGGAGATGACCGGCGAGGACGTGCTGCGCATGACCTCGGCCGACCTCAAGGCGACCAAGACCGTCGACAGAGCGGACGCCATCCCGGGCGACGAGCTCGCCTACACCGTGACCGCCACGAACAAGGGCCCGGCCACCGCCACGGAGGTGGCGATCACCGACGGCGAGGAGACCAGGGCCGTCGCCGACCTACCGGCCCAGCAGAGCGCCACCGAGCGCTTCACCGCCACGATCCCCTGCTCGACCGCCGACGGCACGAAGATCGTCAACACCGCCCGGGTCACCGGCAAGCCCGAGCAGGACGGGACGCTGGGCGACAACACCGCGACGGCGACGACCACCGTCCACGCGCCCGTGCTCACCCTGACCAAGACCGCGACCCCCTCGGCGGGCGCCGCGGAGCCCGTCACCTTCACCCTCACCTACAGCAACACCGGCTCGGCCCCGGCCACGGGCGCGACCGTCACCGACGTCCTGCCCCAGGGCCTGTACTACAGCCAGGGCTCGGCGCAGCAGGTCACCAGGAACGGCGACGGCACCACCACGCTGCGCTGGACGCCTGGCGCGGTCCCTGCGGGCGCCACCGCCACGATCACCTACACGGCCCGCACCAGCCTGCTGGCCACCGGCGGCGCGACGGTCACCAACAACGCGACCCTCGGGTACGGCGACGCGGGCGGCTGCGCGTACGCCGACGTCGCGGCGTCGGCCACGTCCACGGTCACCGAGCAGCAGCCGACCAGGAACCCGTGGCTGCCCACGCTGTGGCAGCTCCACCGGTCGCTGCGCACGCCCGAGCTGCTGGCCCGCGTCCAGGCGACCGACCAGCGCTTCGACGTCTCCCCCGCCGACGGCGTGCTGTCGCAGAGCGAGGCGGACGCGGCGCTGGCCGTGTCGGCTCTGCCGTACGGGCTGCTGCGCGCCCAGCTCATGGCCACCTACCTCAACCTGGCCGACCGCCGGATCAACGCGAGCACGAGGATCCTGTCGATCGGCTTCGACACGGTCGGCGACGCGGCACGCTACGCGCAGCGGGCCGACGACCTGGTCAAGCAGGTCAAGGCGACGACCCTGCTGAACGAGGTCAATATCGGGCTGATCGAGCGTTATTGAGAAACCCGCGACAATAGGGGGCGTGGAAGAGGAACTCGCCGCCCTGGCGGGCCGTATGGAGGGCATGCTGGCCGAGCTGCGCGGCATCACCGCCGACCAGCGTGCCGTCCAGGAGATCGAGCGGGTCGACGACCAGCAGGCCGTCGCCCGCCTGATCGCGGAAGCCGTCGAGTCGTCGTACGAGCTGCGCGCCATGCATCCGATCGGCACCGCGCGGACCGGGCGCGAGGAGCAGCGGAGCCGCCGCGACGTGCTCGACGCGCTGCGGCGCGGCATGACCATGCGGACGATCGTGCACCGGAGCGTCCTGGACCACCCGGGCAAGCTGGCCAGGCTCAGGGAGCTGCACTCCGCCGGAGACCTGCACCGGGTCATCAGCGAGCCGATCCAGCAGCTGCTGATCTTCGACCGGGCGGTGGCGTTCGTCCGCATCACGCCGGTGGACAACACCCCCGGCGCGCTGGTGATCAGGCAGCAGAGCCTCATCGCCACCTTCGTCGACCTGTTCGAGCAGACCTGGGCCAAGGCCACCGACGTGTCCGAGCCCCCGGACGCGATCCACCGGCTGACGCCGCGCGAGCTGGAGGTGCTCGCGCTGATCGCGGAGGGGCGGTCCAACGGCGGCGTGGCGCGCGCCCTGTCGATCACCGAGGCGGCCGTGGGCAAGCACGTGGCCGGGATCTTCGCCAAGCTCGACCTGCCCGCCTCGGAGGACGACAACCGGCGGGTGCTGGCGGTGCTGGCGTACCTGCGCGGCGGCGCGCGGTAGGGCCAGGCATACCCAGGGCTCGCCCCAGCACCCGCGCGAAGCGCTCTGACCTGCCGCTTGAATGGTCGGTATGAGGACAGATGTCAGGCAACGACCCGTGAACACCGGCCTGCTGATCGGTGCCGTCCTGGGCGCGGTTTTCGTCATGGTGAACGCGCAGAGCCCGTTGAACCCGGGGGTGGGGACCGCCCTCAGGGTGGTGGCCATCGCGGGGGCCGTGGCCGTACTCGCCCTGTGGTTCCTGGCACAGCGGCAGGTGCACGGCTCGCCTGCGGAAGCCCGGCAGAACATGTTCAGCAAGGGCTACTGGATCGTCGTGGCGATCGAGGCGGTGCTGTTGTTCGGCGGCACCAAGCTGCTGACCGCGTGGGGGGTGCCCACGCAGGTCAACGTGGCCTGGGTGGCGCTCGTGGTCGGGGTGCACTTCCTCGGGCTGGCGCCGATCTGGAAGAGCAGGAGCATCCTGGTGCCCGGAGCCGTCCTGACCGCGCTCGGCCTGGCCGGGTTCGCGGTGGCCGCCGCGGGCTCGGTCGAGTGGGTTCCGCTGGTCAGCGGGGTCGGGTCGGGGCTCGCCCTCGTCGCCGGATCCGTCTGGCAGAGCCTCAGGCGCTGAGCGCCCTAGACAGCGCGCTGGGCTGGCCGGGCGCCAGGGGCGTGGTGAGGAAGACCGGCGACTGGGCCATGAACCGCGGCCTGGTGCCCCGGTGCTCGTCGGCCGCGTGCACGGTCAGCGGATGCACCAGGTACATGTCGCCGGGCAGGCCCGTCGCGTAGGCCACGGGACGCCCCTCGCTCGCCGCGTCGACCAGCGGGCCAGCCACGAACGGGTCGTACACCCCGTCACCCAGCGCCTTCGCCGCGTCGCGGTGCGAGCCGACCCTGATGCGGGTGGGCGCGTCGTCCTGACCCACCTCCGAGAACAGGGTGAGCAGCAGCATGGTCTCCGGCCTGGCCGACACGCTCCACGAGCCGTCCGCGTTGGCCACGCTGGAGTCGATGTGCCAGCCCCTGTCGTCGGCGGGCGGCCGGCGGGGAAAGCGCACCGGGATGTTGCCGAGGGCGCCGAGCGGCACCCATCCGCCCTCGCCTGCCACCGCGTCGAGCGCCTCGTGCAGGCGCGGGCTGCGGAGGAACTCGCCGAACGGGCCCTTGCCCGCCATGTCGGCCGTCCACACCACCGGTTCCGTCCAGCCGTCCGGGTCGTCGGGCGACAGGCCGATCTGCTTCCACAGGATGGCCCTGGCGGCGTCGGCCACCTCCCTGCTCACGGCAGCCTCGATCTTGACGAATCCGTCGTCTACGAACATGCCTTCCACGCTAACGACGCCGTCCACCGATTTTCCGCCTCCAGTGTTCTGCCGCCTGGACCATCTCCTCGGTGAGGAGCTGGAAGAACTGGCTGGTGGTGTGCAGCCTGATACCCGCCGGGCTGCCGGCGCCGAGCAGCTCGGCGCCCTCCTGGGCGAACTCCCGCCACATCGCCATCGACCGGACGCTCGACTGCCACGTCTGGTACCAGATGTGGTCGTCGATCACGTAGCGATCGTGGCGCCCCTCCCGCTCGCGCCTGACCAGGCCGCGCGCCACCAGCCAGCCGACCGCCTTGGAGACCGAGGCGGGGCTGACCCCCAGCAGGGCGACGAGCTCGGCAGCCGTGTAACTCCCCGAGTCGCTGGTGAACAGGCGGACCAGGATCCTGGCCACGGTGGGCGGCACCCCGCTCTGGATCATCACGTCGGTGAAGCGTTCCTCGAACGCGTGCACCGCTTCAGGGTCGCGGCCGTCCGGGTCGTCGGCCACCGGCGCGGCCTGGTGCACGCCGGGTTTGCGCCTGGCCCGCCAGCCGGTCGCCTGCTGCGCCTGGTTGGCGCGGTAGTGGCCGGGCCCGCCGTTGCGCGCGACCTCGCGGCTGATCGTCGACCTGGGACGGCCCAGCTCGCGGGCGATCTCGGCGTAGCTGTGCCCGGCGGCGAGACCCGCCGCGATCCGCCTGCGGTCCTCGTAGGTGAGCCGTGGTGCATTTACCGTCAATGTCACTGCACCGATGATATCGCTTCTACCTGGGGTAATGGGAGTGACGTGTTGGCTGGTTCGCGAAACCGCTCCTAGCGTGGTCCGCATGACCACACTGCCTACGGAACGACCGGCAGGACGCCCCTTCGACCCGCCCGACGGGCTCAGGGAGCGCGGACCGCTCAGCCGCCTGACCTACCCCGACGGGCACGAGGGCTGGCTGGCGACCAGCCACGCCCTGGTGCGCGAGGTGCTCGCCGACCCGCGCTTCAGCGTCCGCCCCGACCTGCGCCACGTGCCCGTCCCCGGCGTGCCGGGCAGCGACCGGCCGGCGCCGCCCGGCATGTTCACCGCCATGGACCCGCCCGACCACACCCGCTACCGGCGCCAGCTCACCGGGCAGTTCACCGTGCGGCGCATGCGGCTGCTCACCGAGCGGGTCCAGGAGATCACCGCCGAGCACCTCGACGCCATGAAGCCAGGGGACGACCTGGTGACGGCGCTCGCGCAGCCCATCCCCGCGCAGGTGATCTGCGAGCTGCTCGGCGTGCCGTACGAGGACAGGGGCAGGTTCCAGGACGACGCGCTCGCGTTGTTCCGCCTGGGGGCCACGGCAGAGGAGCTGGGGCGGGCCTACGCGGCCGTGCACGGGTTCGTGGCCGAGCTGGTGCGGGACAAGCGGGCCAACCCCACCGACGACCTGCTCAGCGACCTGACGACGAGCGACCTCACCGACGAAGAGCTGGTCAACATCGGCTTCACGCTGCTGGGCGCCGGGCTCGACACCACGGCCAACATGCTCGCGCTCGGCGTCTACGCGCTGCTCAGCCATCCGGACCAGCTCGCGCTGCTGCGCGACAACCCCGAGCACGCCGTGGAGGAGCTGCTGCGCTATCTCAGCATCATCCCGTTCACCGTCCGGGTCGCCCTGGAGGACCTCGAGCTGGACGGCGAGCAGATCAAGGCGGGCGAGTCCGTCACCCTCTCGATCCCGGCGGCCAACCGCGACCCTGAGCACTTCGCCGACCCGGACACGCTCGACCTGCTCCGCTCGACCGCCGGGCACGTCGCCTTCGGCCACGGGATCCACCAGTGCCTCGGCCAGCAGCTCGCCCGCGTGGAACTCCAGGTGGCGCTGCCCGCCCTGTTCGAGCGGTTCCCCAGCCTGCGCCTCGCCTCGGGCGACATCGCAATGCGCACCGACATGCTCATCTACGGCGTGCACAACCTGCCCGTCACCTGGGAGGTCTGACCCATGAAGGTATGCCTCGTCACCGGAGCCTCCTCGGGCATCGGGCTGGCGACCGCGCTCGACCTCCTGCGCGCGGGCCACGTCGTGTACGGCGCCGCCAGACGGGTGCCGCTCATGGACCCGATCGTCGAAGCCGGCGGCCACGCCCTGCCCATGGACGCGACCAGCCAGGAGGACCTGGCCCGCGCCGTCAGCACCGTCGTGGAGGCGGAGGGCAGGATCGACGCGCTGGTCAACAACGCCGGAACCGTCCTGCACGGCGCGGTCGAGGACGTGCCGCTGGACCTCGCCAGGGAGCAGTTCGAGGTCAACGTGCTCGCCCCGGCCAGGCTGGTGCAGCTCGTCCTGCCGCACATGCGGGCCCAGCGGTCGGGCACGATCGTCAACGTGTCGTCCATCGGCGGCGAGATCGCGCTGCCGCTCGGCGCCTGGTACTACGCGTCGAAGCACGCGCTCGAAGCGTTCTCCGACACGCTCCGCATGGAGGTCGAGCCGTTCGGGATCCACGTGGTGGTCATCCAGCCCGGCATCATCAGGACCTCGTTCGAGGACCAGACGTCGGCGCAGCTCCGCGAGATGTCCGGCGCGGGGGCGTACGCGGAGGTGGCGGAGGCGATGGCCCAGCGCGCGGAAACAGGCCTGAGCGAGGGCTCCGACCCCGGCGTGGTCGCGACGGCCATCAGGGAGGCCATCGAGTCCGACCGCCCGGACACCCGCTACGCCGTCGGGCACCTGGCGGACAAGCTCCTGGAACTCAACAGGACGCTGCCGGACCGCGCCTTCGACGACCTCGTCACCGGCTCCATCAAGTAGGCAAGCGCTTCTTTCACCCAGTGGCCCAGACGGCCAACCAGCCCATGGATACGGAGCTTTCTGAGGTTTCTTAGGTTTTCTAGGGTTCTAATGGGTTTTTGGGTCGAACAGGGCGTTGAGGTCGCTCTGGGGGATCTGGTCGTCGGCGTAGGTGAAGGTGCCGTGCTCGGCCAGCTCGCGGGCGGCGTCCACCAGGTGGCGGTACAACGCGCGGGCGATGCTGCCGCCCACGGTGACCCGCCGGACGCCGAGCTTGCGCAGGTCGTCCAGGGACAGGTCGCCGCCGGTCAGTCCCATCACCACGTTGAGCGGCCCGTCGAGCTCCCGCACCAGCGTGCCGATGGTGGCCGCGTCGGCGGCGCCGGGGACGAACGCGCAGTCCGCGCCCGCCGCCAGGTAGGCGTTGGCCCGCCGTACCGCCTCGTCGAGCGTCCCGCCGACCAGCAGTACGTCGGTGCGGCCGACCAGGAAGAACGGGGAGCCACCGGCGGCCTCCTTCGCGGCCACCATGCGGTCGGTCGCCTCGGAGAGGTCGTACAGGGGACGGGCGCGGTCGCCGGTGAAGTCCTCGATGTTGCCGCCCGCCACGCCCGCCTCGACGGCCATCGAGATCGTGGCGGCCACGTCCGCGTAGCCGTCCTCCAGGTCGGCGCTCACCGGGACGCCGACCCCGGCGACGATCTCGCCGATCCGCTGGATCATCGTGTCCCTGTCGACCCGCCCGCCGCCGTAGTCGTGGTCGGCGCGGCCCAGGGAGAAGGCGATGCCCGCGCTCGTGGTCGCCAGCGCCGGGAACCCGGCCGCCTCCAGGACGCGGGCGCTGCCGACGTCCCACGCGTTGGGCAGGAGGAAACAACCGTCCTGGTGGAGTTCGCGGAAGTTCACAGGGTCACCGTACGAGCCAGGCCCATAAGCTGGAACCCGCCCTCTCGCGCTGACCCCATAAGGGACGGTTATGGAGAACCTCCACCGGCTGCGGGTGTTCCGCGCCGTCGCGCAGCTCGGCTCGTTCACGGCCGCGGGCCGGGCGCTGACGATGTCGCAACCCGCCGTCTCCCAGCACGTCGCGGCGCTGGAGCGCGAGCTGCGCGCCCACCTGGTCGAACGCACCACCGCAGGGGCCCGTCTGACGCCCGAGGGCGAGATCGTGCTGCGGCACGCGTTGCGGATCCTGGCCTCCTGCGACGACGCCCGGCGCGAGCTCGACCAGCTCCGCTCCGGCGACCTCGCGCCGGTCAGGGTGGCCGCGTTCCCCACAGCCTGTGGACACCTGCTGCCCCGCGCGGCCGCGCTGTGGCGGCGCCGCTACCCGGCCGTGCCGTTCACGTTCGTCGAGTGCGACGCCGACGAGGCCGTGGAACTGGCCAGGTACGGCAAGGCCGACCTCGCGCTCACCTACGACTACGCCGCCCACCCGCTCGACCTGCACCACCTGGACGCGCAGCCGCTGCCCGACGACCCGCTGCTGCTCGCCCTCCCGGCGAGCCACCCGCTCGCGAAGTCCCCGGTCGTCGACGTCGTCGCGCTGGCCGACGAGCCGTGGATCAGCGGCACCTCCTTCGCCTGCGCCGAGTCGCTGCGCGCCATCTGCGGCGTCGCCGGGTTCACCCCGCTGGTCGCACTGGACGCCAACCGCTACCCGGCCACGCTGGCCATGGTCGCCGCCGGGCACGGCCTCGCCCTGGTGCCCGCCTCCGCGCTGGTCAGCCCGCCGCTGGACGTCGCGGTCCGCCCCCTGCGTCCCGTGCCGCCGCCGCGCCGCCGCTGGGTGATCACCCAGCCGGAGCCGCACGCGACGGCCACCCATCTCGCCGACTGCGTCCTGGCTACGGCATCCTCTGTCTGATGGCTCCTCTCACCCCCGCGGACCCCCAGCGGCTGGGCCGCTACTGGCTGGCCGGGCGCCTGGGCGCGGGCGGCCAGGGCGTGGTCTACGAGGCGTACGGCGAGGCCGGCGAGCGCGTCGCGGTCAAGGTGCCGCGCCTGGACGACCGGGCCGCGCTGGGCAGGGAGGCGGCAGCCGCTCAGCGGGTGGCGTCGTTCTGCACCGCGCGGGTGATCGAGGTCGACCTCGACGTGCCGTACATCGTCAGCGAGTACGTGCCGGGGCCGAACCTGCGCCAGGTGGGCCGCTACGACGGCGACGCGTTACGCCGCCTGGCCATCGGGGTGGCCACCGCGCTGACCGCGATCCACCAGGCCGGGGTGGTGCACAGGGACCTGAAGCCGGACAACATCATCGTCGGCCCCGACGGCCCGCGGGTGATCGACTTCGGGGTGGCCCGCGAGGTGGGCCCGACCACGACCTCGCCGGTGATGGGGACGCCCAACTACATGGCGCCCGAGGTGTGGGCCGGGCGCGGGGCCACTCCGGCGGCCGACGTGTGGGCGTGGGGGCTGGTGATGTTGTTCGCCGCCTGCGGCAGGGACGCCGTGTCCGGGCAGGACCCGGCGAGCGTGCTCGACTTCGTGCCCGATCTGAGCGGGCTGCCCGACCCGCTCGAGGACCTGGTGGCGAGCGCGCTGGCGCGGGATCCGCAGGAGCGGCCGACCGCTCGGGCGCTGCTCCTGGGGTTGCTCGGCGGCAGCGACGACCCGCTCGCCGACGGCGGGGTGCAGGCGGCGAAGCTGACCGGGCCGGCCGATCCCGACCTCGGGGAGATCGCCGAGGAGCTGTTCGACGAGCTGTCGGAGGCCGAGCGGGAGCTGGCGCCCGAGGTGTTCTTACGGATGCTGGACGGCGAGGGGTCGGTGCGCCGGGTGCCGGAGGTGGAGCTGGCCGGGGCGGAGCCGGTGGTGGCGCTGTTCGAGGCGGCCGGGCTGATCGGCGCGCACGAGGGCGGCTACGTCCTGGTCCGGCCGGGGCTGGTGCAGGCGTGGCCGCGGATGCGGCGCTGGGTGGCGGACAACCGCGCCGGGTTGCCGATCCACCGGCGGCTGACCGAGGCCGCGCTGGTGTGGGACGGGCACGGGCGCAAGCCGGGCGACCTGCTGCACGGCTCGGTCCTGGACACCACGCTGCGCTGGGCGGCGACGGAGCGCCGCGACATCAGCCTGATGAACCTGGAGAAGGAGTTCCTCGACTCGGCCGCCAGGCAGACCCGTCGCCAGTCGCGGCGCAGGGGCGCGCTGGCCGCCGCGCTCGCCGTCCTGCTCGTGCTCGCGCTGGGCGGGATCGGGCTGGCCGAGTACCGGCGCGCGACCGTGGACCGGCAGCGCGACGACCTGCTCGGCAAGTCGCTCGCCCAGCGCGCGGCCGACCTGCGCGAGAGCGATCCCCGGCTGGCCATGCTGCTCAGCGCCGCTGCCTGGCGGCTGGCCCCCGCCCTGCCCGAGGCGCGGGCGGCGCTCGACGAGGCCCTCTCCCAGCGGTACGCCGACGCCTTCACCGACCCGGACCAGGGGCCTGACACGGTCTACGCCGTCAACCGGGACGGCCGCCTGCTCGCCGCCGTGGACGGCGGCCGGGTCCGGGTCTGGGACGTGCGGCAACACCGGCAGGTGGCCTCCTTCGGCGGCGTGTCCCCCACGGCGGCGCGGGCGGCGCTCACCCCTGACGGCCGCACGCTCGCCCTCATGGACGAGCGGGGCGTGCAGCTCTGGACGGTCTCGACCGGGCAGCAGGACGGCCCCAGGTTCGCCGCGGCAGCGGACGGCGACCTCGCTTTCGACGCGGCGGGGCGGCTGCTGGCCGTACCAGGACAGTGGTGGGACGTGCGGCGGCGGGTTCCGTTGCGTGCCCCGTCGGGTGCGCCGCTCGACGCCGTGAGCGGTTCTTACGGCATGGTGTCCACGACGGGCCGTGGCCGGGTGGAGCTCTGGGACCTGCGTTCCGGCAGGCGCGTCGACGCGCCCTGGCTGCCGGACAAGCAGTATCTCGACGACCTGGAGTTCGCCGGCGACGGGCGGACGATCGCCTTCGTCGAGGCCACGCCGGACAACGCCAAGCGCCGGGTGGTACTCAAACACCTGCCGGTCGGCGACGTCCGCGAGTGGACGACGCCTGGGGACGCCGGGCGCAGCCTGGCCCTCGGCGACCGGCTCTTCGCGCACTGGAGCCTCACCGGCAGGCTCGTGGTCCAGCGGCTGAGCGACGGGATGCCCGTCGTGGACCGGCAGGTGGGCGATGCGCTCAGGCAGGTCCGCTTCGACGACGCAGACCGGGCGCTCCGCATGGAGATGGACGGCGGCAGGGTCGTCACCCTCGACCTGTCCGCGGTCGCCGCCCAGCAGGTGCCCGGGTTCACCGCGCTGAGCCCGGACGGGCGCACGACGGCGACGCAGCGCCACAGCGAGGTCAGGCTCACGGACCTGGCCACCGCGCGGCAGATCGGGCCGCCCCTCCCCTCCCGCGCCCACGTCCTCGCCTTCAGCCAGGACGGACGCCGGCTGGCCCTGGGCGACGGCCCCTCGGTCACCGTGGTGGACGCGGCGACCGGGAGGGTCCTGACCTCGTTCCGCCTGGCGAACCGCGTGGACGAACTGGTGTTCGTGCCCGGCGGCGACACGCTCGCCGTCGCCTCCAGCGGGGTGGACGGGCTCCTCCCCATGCAGCTGTGGAACCTGCGCACGGGCACGGCGACCCCTGTCGACGGCGGCTCCCTCATCGCGGTCAGACCGGACGGCAGGCTCCTGGTCACCGGCGACGGCACGGCCCTGGTGGACCCGTCGACGGGCGCGAAGCGGCGCAACCCGCTCGGCAGAACCACCGGCCCGCTCGCCTTCAGCCCGGACGGGAAGTATTTCGCCGTCGCGCAGCGCGACCGCCTCTCCCTGTGGGACGCGGACCTCACCACCCGCCTGGCCGACCTCCCCGCCCCCGGCGACAGCACGCCCGTCTCCCTGGCCTGGTCGCCGGACAGCCGCACCCTGGCCGCTTACGAGTTCGGCGACCGGCTGCGCCTGTGGGACGTGCCGTCCCGCCAGTCCCTGGGCGTGGTGCTCGCCGGGCTCACCGATCCTGAGTACGGCGTGGCATCCCCCATGGCGTTCACCGCAGACGGCCGCACCCTCGTCAACGTCAGCCCCGAGGGCACGGTCCGCCGCTTCCCCCTCGACCCGGCGCAGGTGGTCGAGGCGGTCTGCCGCAGGGCCGGACGAGCGCTGACCCCAGCGGAGCGGACCGCCTACCTGCCGGAAGCGGAGCCGTTCGACCCCTGCTAGACGACGACCACGACCTTGCCGCGGGCCAGGCCGTCCTTCATGTGCTGGACGGCGGCAGCCGCCTCCTCCAGCGGGAAGGCGCGTTCCACGGCGGGCGTCACCGCGCCGGACTCGATGAGCTCCGCCAGCGCCACCAGGTCCCGCGCGTTCTCCGAGCTCACGAACGGCCGCAGCCGCTGGCTCACGAACGGCGACAGGAACGGCGCCTTGACCAGGCGGCCCAGCCCGCCGAACCACCGCCCGCCCGTCTCCGCCCCGACGATGACCAGCGTCCCGCGCGGCGTGAGGAGGCGGCGAAGGCTGGTCAGCGTCCTGTTCCCGCCGGTGTCGACGATCACGTCATAGCGGCCGGTGAGCTCCTGCCTGGTGTAGTCGATGACGTGGTCGGCGCCCATCGCCTCGACCAGGTCGGTCTTCGCGGTGCCGCACACCCCGGTGACCTCGGCGCCGTAGGACTTGGCGATCTGCACCGCGAACGTCCCCACCCCGCCGGAAGCGCCGATCACCAGCACCTTGTGCCCGGCCTTGACCTGCCCGGTGTCGCGCACCCCCTGCAGCGCGGTGAGCGCCGAGATGGGCGCGGCCGCTGCCTGCTCGAACGTGAGGTTCTTCGGCTTGGGCGCCAGCTTGGTCGCCTTGGCCGGGGCGAACTCGGCGAAGGTGCCCTCGGCGATGCCGTACACCTCGTCGCCCGGCGCGAACCCGGCGACGGCCTTCGCGCCGACCGCCTCCACCACGCCGGCCACCTCGCGCCCCCGCACTCGGCTACGCGGCCTGCGCACACCGATCGCCAGGCGCACCGGGTACGGCTCGCCCGCCATCAGGTGCCACACGCCGCGGTCCACGCCTGCCGCGCGCACCCGGACCAGCACCTCGTCGTCCTTGATGGACGGCCGGTCGATCTCGGCGAGCCGCAGGACGTCCCCGGCCTCGCCGTACGCGTCCTGGACGATGGCTCTCATCTGCCTGGCTCCCTACGTTGTAAGCTTATGTTGTAAGTCATACGCTTACAGTGTAAGTAAGTCAAGGGGAGAGCGCGCATGGCACGACTGAACCGCGACCGGGTACTGCAGGCCGCGGTCACGCTGGCCGACGCGGGCGGGATCGAGTCCGTCACCATGCGCAGGCTCGGCGAGAAGCTCGGCGTCGAGGCGATGTCCCTGTACAACCACGTGGCCAACAAGGGCGACCTGCTCGACGGCATGATCGACACCGTGTTCGCGGAGATCGACCTGCCGGAGGACGGCGACTGGCGTAAGGCGATGCGCGAGCGGGCGATCTCGACGCGCGCGGCGCTGGCCCGCCACCCCTGGGCGATCGGGCACATGGAGTCGCGGTCGACGCCGGGACACGCGACGCTGCGCCACCACGACGCCATGCTCGGCGTCCTGCGCCGGGCCGGGTTCTCTGTCGCGCTGACCGCCCACGCGGCCTCGGCACTGGACAGCTACGTCTACGGGTTCGCGCTGCAGCACCGGAGCCTGCCGCTCGATACGCCGGCGCGGATCGCGCAGCAGGTCATGGCGCGATTCGCCTCGGGTGAGTACCCTCACCTCACCGAGATCGCCGTGGACCACGTGCTGCAGCCAGGCTACGACTACGGGGACGAGTTCGAGTTCGGGCTCGACCTGCTCCTCGACGGCCTCGCCCGCGCAGCGCAGAACCCTGGGACGACATGAGAGACCACTTACGGCGGGTCGCCGCCGACACGCTGGAGATCCTCGGCCGCGGCTGGTACGTGAACGCCGCAGGCGACCGCGTCGACCTCGACCCTGACCTCGCCCGCGCGATCCTCCACCGCCCTGGAGAACCGCTCGACGCCCCCACCAGGTCGGGCAGGACGGTCGTGGAGGTGGCCGAACAGTCCACCCTGGAGGCGGCCGCGCTGCTGGACGAGCCCTGCGTGCTGAACTTCGCCTCGGCCCGCAAGCCCGGCGGCGGCTTCATGAACGGCGCCCAGGCGCAGGAGGAGAGCCTGGCCCGCGCCTCGTCCCTCTACTCCTCGCTGATCGGCGCCGAGCCGTTCTACGCCTTCCACCGGGCGAGCCCGACGCTGCTCTACAGCGACCACATGATCTACTCCCCCGACGTCCAGGTCTTCAAGGACGACCGGGGCGCCCTGCTGGCCAGGCCGTACCGGATGGCGGTGATCACCGCGGCGGCGCCGAACACCAGGCAGCTCGCGGGCGGGCAACTGGTCCAGGTGCCCGGCGTGCTGCACGACCGCGGCGGGAGGATCCTCGCCGTCGCCGCCCACCACGGGCACCGCACGCTGGTGCTCGGCGCGTGGGGCTGCGGCGTGTTCGGCAACGACCCGACGGTGGTGGCCGAGGCGTTCCGCGACCAGCTCGACGGCCCGTTCCGCGGCGTCTTCGAACGCGTCGTGTTCGCGATATTGGGCGAGCGCACGTGTGCGACATTCAGGCGGGTGCTGGGTATGGGTTGACCCATGATCTTCATGAGGATCGCCCTAGCCGCTCTTCTGATCACTCCCCTCACCGCGCAGCAGGCCACCGCCGAGAGTGGCACCGCCCAGGCCAGGCGCATGCTGGGCCAGCTCAAGGTCGCCAAAGCACTGTCGATCAGGGGGTACAGCCACCGCCGTTTCCAGCCGCGCTGGGCGCACCACCGGGGCAGGTGCGACGTGCGCGAGACCGTCCTGGCCCGCGACGGGCGCAAGGTGCGCAAGAACGCGGCCTGTCACCCGGTCAGAGGCGTGTGGTTCAGCCCCTACGACGGCAAGAAGCTGAAGAGCGAGCGCTACGTCGACGTCGACCACGTCGTGCCGCTTGCCTATGCCTGGAGGTCCGGGGCGAGCAGGTGGAGCCAGGCCAGGCGGCGCGCCTTCGCCAACGACCTCGTGCGCCCGGAGCTCATCACGGTCAGCCACTCGGCCAACATCGCCAAGGGCGGCCAGGGCCCGCAGAGCTGGCGGCCGCAGCGCCGCGCCTACTGGTGCCGCTACGCCACCTCGTGGATCGCGGTGAAGCACCACTACCGCCTGTCGGTGACGCGCAAGGAGAGGGTCGCGCTGCTCAACATGCTCCGCACCTGCTAGAGGTCGGCGAGCTCGGCCCGCGACGTGACGCCCAGCTTGGGGAAGGCCTTGTAGAGGTGCTGGCCGACCGTGCGCGGGCTGAGGAAGAGCTGGGCGGCGATCTCCTTGTTGGCCAGCCCCTGCGCGGCCAGCCTGACGATCTGCCGCTCCTGCGGCGTCAGCGCGGCCAGCGGGTCGTGCTCGTCGACGTCCGGCGTCGCCCACCCGGCCGCGTCCAGTTCCGTACGGCTGCGCTCCGCCCAGGGCCGCGCGCCCAGCCGTTCGAACGTCTGCAGCGCCGAGGCGAGCGGGGCCCGCGCGTCGGCCCTGCGCCTGGCCCGCCTGAGCCACTCTCCGTACAGCAACCGGGTGCGCGCCAGCTCGAACGGGCCCGGGTGCAGCGACAGCGCCAGCGCGAAGTGCTCCTCGCCCGGCTCGATCAGCGCCCGGCACCTGGCCACGAGCGCGTGCGCCCACGGCTGGTCCAGGATGTCCGCCCAGTCGGCGAACCGGCCGAACGGCTCGACGGCCCGCGACGGCCGCCCGCAGCGCAGCGCAGCCTCGACGAGGTCGGGCACGCACCGCATCGCGGAGATCTGGTTGCGCGCCCGCCCGTAGACGAGGTCCTCCAGCTTGAGCAGCGCTGACTCGGCCCGTCCGAGGCCCAGCTCCAGCAGCGCCTCGGCCTCCTGGTGGCCGGTGCACGCCTCGGGCACGCCCTCGATCGCGCCGAGCCTGGCCAGCAGCGATCCGGCCTGCACGGCCCACTGCGGCTGCGCGGTGTCCTCGGCGATCCGTACGGCCTCGCCCGCGTGCGCCCTGGCGTCCGCGTGCCAGCCCAGCGCCAGCTGGGTCGCGGCGAGCTGCGTCAGTGCCTGCGGCAGCAGCCCGACTCTGCTCTCCTCGCGGATGGCGGCGACAGCGGCCGTGGCCAGGTCGTGCGTGTGCCGGTCCGGCTCTGCCAGGTCGAGCGCGCCGATGAGGAGGAGGCCGCGCCGGTCCAGCCCGGCCAGCTCGCGCGCCGCCGCCACGACGCCGGACAGCGGCGGCAGCCCCTCGATGCGCTCGCGCAGCGAGAGGGCGGCGAACCAGCGGCACAGGTCGTGGACCGGGCGCGCCTCGTCGTCCTCCGGCAGCTTCAGCGCGGCGAGCTGGTCGGCCGTGCGCGCGGCCATGTCGCGGTCGCCGTCCAGCCAGATCAGGGAGGACGCGTCGAGCAGCAGCCACGCGGTCGCACTCGGGTCGTCGTCCGCGATGTGGTCGACGCCCATGGACAGGAGCGTGTGGGCGCTGGGCAGCATGCCCATGCCGTAGTCGGAGCAGGCGCGCACCCTGATGAGCCGCGAGGTCAGCGACGGGTCGACGTGCGGTCCTCCGGCGTGTTCCGCGATGGCTCGCGCATGGTCGAACCGCCCGCCGTGCTCGGCCGCCTCTGCTGCCAGGGTCAGCCTTCTGGTCCGGTTCTCCCCGTCGACACTCAGCTCGGCCGCGCGCTCGTAGGCGGCAGCGGCAGCCGCGCCACCGCCACGCTCCGCCGCCCGCTGCGCCGTGCGCTCCAGCTCCTCTGCCAGATCCTCGTCGGGCTTCGTCGCCGCCGACGCCCGGTGCCAGGCGCGCCGGTCGGCGTCGTGCGGCTCGGTCAGCACCCCGGCCAGCGCCGCGTGTACGGCCAGCTGCACGGGCTCGGGGGCCGCGCCGCGGACGGCGGCGCGCACGAGCGGGTGGCGGAAGGCCAGCCGGTCACCCTCGACGGACAGCAGCCCGCTCGCGACGGCCACGTCCAGATCGCCCGAGCCGCAGCCCAGTTCCCCTGCCGCGGCGAGGACGGTCGCGCGCTGGCCCGTGCTGTCGAGCGCCGCGACGGCCAGCAGCGTCCTGGCGCTCTCGTCCAGCGCGTTGGCCCGGTACTCGAAGGCCTCGCGCAGCCGCCCGGTCAGCGGCGACCTGGGCAGCTCGATCAGCGCGAGCGGGTTGCCCCGCGCCTCGTCCAGGACCCGGTTCCTGACCTCGGCCGGCAGCGGGCCGGCCGTCGTGTCGAGGAGCGCGGCAGAGTCGCCGGGGTCCAGCGCGCCGAGCTGGAGGCCGTCGGAACCCGGGTCGCGGGTGGCGACGACGAGGCCGACGCCCTCGGAGTCGAGCCGCCTGGCGGCGATCATCAGCGCCTCGGACGAGGCGTGGTCGAGCCAGTGCGCGTCGTCGACGAGGCAGAGCAGCCCGCGCTCCTCGGCGACCTCCGACAGCAGCGACAGGACGCCGAGCCCGACCAGGAAGCGGTCGCCCGCGGCAGGTCCGAGGCCGAACGCGCCGCGCAGGGCGTCCGCCTGGGGCGCGGGCAGGCTGGGCAGCCGGTCGAGCACCGGGTGCAGCAGGAGGTGGAGCCCGGCGAAGGGCAGGTCGCGCTCCGCCTCGACGCCCGCCCCGCGCAGGACCCGCAGGCCGTCGGCCGACGCGGCCGCGTGGTCGAGGAGCGCGGTCTTGCCGATGCCCGGATCTCCGCGCAGCACGAGGACGCCGCTGGCGCCCGTACGGACACTCTCCAGCAGCTTGGTGATCGCGACTTGTTCCCCCGAACGGCCCCACAACACGTTTCGCACTGTATTACCTATGCGATGACTCATTCGCCGGATATGGGTGTCCTTCTAGTGTCCAGGTCATGACACCATTCCAGATCGACATCCCGCAAGAAGCCATCGACGACCTGCGCGAACGGCTCAGCCGTACGCGCTGGTCACCTCAGCTCCCCGGCGCCGGATGGGACCGCGGCGTGCCCGTCGACTACCTCAAGGGGCTGGCCGACTACTGGGCCAACGACTACGACTGGCGCAAGTCCGAGGCCGAGCTGAACCAGTGGCCGCAGTACACGACCGTGATCGACGGGCAGACCGTGCACTTCAGGCACATCCGCGCCGAGCGCCCCGACGCGCTGCCGCTGCTGCTCATGCACGACAACCCCGGCGGCATCATCGGCCTGCTCGACGTGCTCACGCCGCTGTCGCGCGACTTCCACATCGTGGCGCCGACCATGCCGGGCTTCGGCTTCTCCACGCCGCTGGCCAGCACGGGCTGGACGGTCCCGCGCACCGCCGCGCTGTTCGCCCGGCTGATGTCCGAGCTCGGCTACGAGCGGTACGGCGCGCACGGCGGTGGCGGCGGCGCCAACCTGTCCATGGAGCTCGGCCGTACCGTCCCTGAGAACCTCGCCGGCATCCACGTCAACGCCTACGTCACCATCCCCAGCGGCGAGGTCGGCGAGCTCAACGAGGACGAGCAGCGGCGCATGGGCCTGATCCAGCAGTTCCTGCAGACCGGCATGGGCTTCAACGTCATCATGTCCACCCGGCCGCAGACGATCTCGCACGGCCTGCACGACTCGCCCGTGGGGCAGGCGGCGTGGATCGTGGAGAAGTTCAAGGAGTGGACGGACGCGAGCTCCGAGCTGCCCGAGGACGCCTTCTCCCGCGACCGCATCCTGACCGAGGTCAGCACGCAGTGGTTCACCGGCACCCAGGGATCGATCTCGCAGAGCTACGCCGATGTGTCGCACGACCCGAACGCGTGGGGCCCGAAGGCGCCGGTCACCGTGCCCACTGCCTTCGCGGTCGCGTCTGGCGACGTCACGGTCAGGAGCCTGGCCGAGCAGGAGGCCAACGTCCAGCGCTGGACGGAGTTCGACCGCGGCGGCGCCTACCTCGCCCTGGAGCAGCCCGACCTCCTCATCGGCGACCTCAGGGCGTTCTTCGACGGACGTCGCTAGAGCCGCGCAGGTAGGCGACGGTCATCTCGCCCACCATCCTGCGCAACCGGACGCGATGCTCGGCCGCGGTCATGTCGCGGCCGAACAGCGCGCCGAACGTGTGCTGGTTGGCCACGCGGAAGAAGCAGAACGCGCTGATCATCATGTGCACGTCGATGGCGTCGGCCTCGGTCACGAAGTCGCCGCTCGCCGTGCCGGCCGCCAGGATGCGCTCGATCAGGTCGAGAACCGGGGCGCCGAGGTTGACCAGCACGTCGGACTTGCGGATGTGCTCGGCCCGGTGGATGTTCTCGATCGCGACGAGCGTGATGAAGTCGCGGTGCGCGTCGTGGTGGTCGAAGGTCAGCTCGGCGAGCGTGCGTATCGCCTCGACGGGCGCCAGGTGGTCGACGTCGACCGTGCGCTCCACCTCACGGACCTCGGCGTACGCCTTCTCCAGCACCGCGATGAAGAGCTGCTCCTTGCTGCCGAAGTAGTAGTAGATCATGCGCTTGGTGGTGCGCATCCGCTCGGCGATCGCGTCGACCCGCGCCCCCGCGTAACCACGCGCGGCGAACTCCTGCTGGGCGACCTCGAGGATCTCGGCCTTGGTGCGGTCAGCGTCGCGCTGACGTTCCCTGGCTGCGGGTGGCGAGGTCATTGACCAATCCTAATGACGACTCAGATGCTGTACGGCAAGCCTGACCGGGGCGTTGACCGCCCCGTAGCCGCGGTAGCCGCCGACCCGCTGCACGATCTCGAAGAACACCCGCCCCACGGTCACGGTGTAGAGGTGCAGGAACTCGCCGTCCTCGTCGCGGTCGTAGAGCACGCCCAGCTCGCGCAGCGCCGGGTCGACGTTGTGCCTGGCCTCCAGGTCGTCGTAGTAGTTGCCGGGAATGGGGAGCAACAGCTCGGGGTGCTCGTCGCGTAACCTGCGCGCGACGCCCAGGACGTCGTCGCAGGCCAGGGCGACGTGCTGCCACCGTATGGTGCCCGGCGCGAGGTTGAGCACCATCCGTACGCCGCCGTCCGGCCCGCACATCGCCCTGCTGCGGAGCAGGCCGTACGGGTCGGGAACGTCGAGGCTCTCCTGGGGGACGAGGCCGAGGACCTCGCGATAGAAGAGCGCCGCCTCGTCGAAGTGGTGCACGGGTTCGGTGAGCGCGATGTGATCGATGCGGGTGATCGCGCCTGGTACGGGCTCCGCCGTACCACAGAAGACGATCTTGAGGCCGTCGGGGGCTGTTTCTGCCAGCAGCAGCTCGGCGTGCTTGGCGGCGGCCGCCGGGTCAGGGCTGTCCAGGCCGATCGAGGTGAGCTCGGGGTCCTCGCCCGCGTTGAGCAGGAGGCTGGCCCTGCCCTGCTCCCACAGGCGCGGGCCGGTGCGGGCGAAGCCGAGGGCGGCGAGCATCCCTTCCAGGCGACCGTCGTCGGTGAGCTCGGCGAAGGCGAAGCCGGTCGGTATGGAGGGCGGCCGCACGTCGAGCGCGATCAGCGAGCGCATGCCGTCGCGTGCCGTACGAACCGCGTCGGCCTGGCGGAAGTGGTCGTTGAAGACCTCCAGCGACAGCGGGCCGCGGTACCCGGCGTTGAGCACGTGCCCGACGAGTCCCGCGAGGTCGAAGTGTCCCTGGCCGGGGAAGCAGCGGTAGTGGCGGCTCCACTGCAGGACGTCCATGGCCAGCAGGGGCGCGTCGGCGAGTTGCAGGAAGAAGATCTTCTCGCCGGGGATCGCCTCGATGCCGATGGGGTCGGAGCCGCGCGACAGGATGTGGAAGCTGTCCAGGCAGACGCCGAGGCCAGGATGGTCGGCCAGGCGCACGATCCGCCAGGCGTGCAAGTACTCGTTGACGTGGCGTCCCCAGGCCAGCGCCTCGTAGGCGATCCTGACGCCGTGCGACGCCGCCCGCTCGGCGAGGAGGCGCAACTGCTCGGCTGCGAGGTCGTCGTCGTCGATCGCCTCGGGAGACACGTTGGAGCAGACGAGCAGCAGGTCGGCGCCCAGCCGCTCCATCACGCGGAACTTCCCCTCCGCGCGCCGCAGGTCGAGCGAGGGCATCGCCTCGAAGTCGCGGAACGGCTGGTAGAGGTCGATCGACAGGCCCAGGTCGGCGGCGCGCAGCCGGATCTCCTCCGGTGGCAGCGGGCAGCCCAGCAGGTCGGCCTCGAAGAGCTCCACACCGTCGAACCCGGCGGCCGCGATCGCCGCGAGCTTCTCCGTCAGAGTGCCGCTCACCGAGACGGTGGCGATGGTTCTTCGCATATCAGGTCCTTCAGGTGGGAGAGCATGCGCTCGGCGTCAGGTTCGCGGCCGGTGAACAGGCGGAAGGCGTGGGCGGCCTGGAAGACGACCATGCCGCCGCCGTCGAGCGTGCGGCAGCCGAGGGCACGCGCCCGCTCCAGCAGCTCGGTCTCCAACGGCCGGTAGACGATGTCGGCCACCCACAACCCCGGGTGGAGCAGTTCTGCGGGCAGCGGCAGGCCGGGGTGGTGGGCCATGCCGGTGGGGGTCGCGTGAACGAGCCCGTCCGCGCCCTTGAGCACGAGAGGACCTGCCTCGGCCCGCTCGCCGAGCCGCCTGGCCAGCGCCCTGGCACGGTCCTCGTCCTCGTCGACCACCAGGATGTGACCGGCCCCCATGGTGAGCAGGGCATGCGCCACGGCGGTCCCCGCACCGCCCGCGCCGAGCAACACGACGCGGTCGAGGGACGCGCCGGGCAGACCCCTGGCGAAGGACTGGGCGAACCCCTTCCAGTCCGTGTTGTGGCCGATCGCCCGGCCGTCGCGGAAGACGACCGTGTTGACGGCGCCCAGCTCGGCGGCGTCCGGCGAGAGCTCGTCGAGGTGCGGGATGACGCTCTGCTTGCACGGGTGGGTGACGTTGAGCCCGTCGAAGCCGAGGCGGGCGGCCATCGCGAGCAGGTCGCCCACGTCGTCGTCGCCCACCTCTACGAGCCGGTACACGCAGCGCAGACCGTGATGAGCCGCTTCGACCTCATGCAGCGCCGGGCTGAGCGACGGGCCGATGCCGGAGCCGATCAGCCCGGTCAGGAACGAGGCCATGAGCCACTCCTATGTACGAACTAGTGAGTTAGTTATAGCCGATCCTGCGGCTATTGACACCGGCATTTCGCCCACGTTAATTAACTATCTAGTTCGTGACGTAAGCCAGGGAGCCATCGTGACCGACGACTTATCCGGGATCCGTCCAGGCACGCCGCGCAAGGCGGCCGTCGCCGCCTGGATCGGCAGCGCGCTGGAGTACTACGACTTCTTCATCTACGGCAGCGCCGCAGCCCTGATCTTCCCCAAGGTCTTCTTCGACAAGAGCGACCCGGCCAACGCGACGCTCCTGTCGCTGGCCAGCTTCGGCGTCGCCTACGCGGCCAGGCCGGTGGGCGCGTTCATCCTCGGTCACGTCGGCGACCGGTTCGGCCGCAAGAAGATCATGGTGTTCACCCTGATCCTCATGGGCGTGTCCACATTCCTCATCGGCTGCCTGCCCTCACGCGACCAGATCGGCGGCCTGGCAGCCGTGCTGCTCGTCGCGCTGCGCATCATGCAGGGACTGTCAGCGGCGGGCGAGCAGGCCAGCGCCAACTCCATGACGCTCGAACACTCCCCCGCCGACCGGCGCGGCTACTTCACCAGCTTCACCCTCAACGGCACCCAGTTCGGGCAGATCCTGGCCACCCTCGTCTTCATCCCGGTCGCCGCACTGCCCGAGGAGCAGCTGCTGAGCTGGGGCTGGCGCCTGCCGTTCTGGCTCAGCGTCGTCGTCGCCGTCACCGGCTGGATCATCCGCCGCAAGCTGGAGGAAACGCCCGCCTTCGAGGCTGAGGTCGCCCAGGGTACGGTGCCCCGGATGCCGCTGGCCGTGCTCTTCCGCGGCCACTGGACGAGCGTGCTGCGCGTCGTGGGCGCGGCGCTCATCGCGACGGTCAGCACGATCTTCACCGTGTGGGCGCTCAACTACGCCACCTCGGACGCGGTCGGCTTGGACAAGGCGGTCATGCTCTGGGTGAGCATCGCGGCCAACACCACGGCGCTGGCCGCGATCCCGCTCTGGGCCAGGCTGTCCGACCGCATCGGGCGCAAGCCCGTCTTCCTCGTCGGCGCGATCGGCAGCCCGATCATGATCTTCCTGTACCTCGCCGCCATCAACTCCAAGAGCTACCCGCTGGTCTTCCTCGTCGGCATCCTCACCCTCGGCGTCGTCTACAGCGCGGCGAACGGCGTCTGGCCGTCGTTCTACAGCGAGATGTTCAGCACCAGGGTCCGCCTGTCCGGCATGGCGATCGGCACCCAGTTCGGCTTCGCCATCGCGGGCTTCGCCGTGGCCACGGCGGCCGGGATCGTCTCCCCTGAGGGCTGGCTCGGGCTGCAGGGCTGGGTCGGCGTCGGCGTCTTCACCGCGATCCTCTGCGCCATCAGCGCTCTTTCCGCGCTCACCGGACGCGAGACGGCCCACGTGCCGACAGAAGACCTCGGAAAACATGACACGAGGCGTCCTGTTTTCCGGGCAGAGTGAGGTTCATGATTGCTTTGGTGGCAGGAGCCACGCGCGGAACGGGCAGGGGTATCGCGGTGGAGCTCGGTGCGATCGGGGCGACGGTGTACTGCACCGGCCGGTCGACCCGAGCCTCACGCTCCGAGATGGACCGGCCGGAGACCATCGAGGAGACCGCGGAACTGGTGACCGCAGCGGGCGGCAAGGGCATCGCCGTACAGGTCGACCACCTCGACCAGGAGCAGGTCAAGGCGCTCGCCGCGCGCGTCGACAGCGAGCAGGGGCGCCTCGACGTGCTGGTCAACGACGTCTGGGGCGGCGACTGGCTGACGCAGTGGAACGTCCCCGTCTGGGAGCACGACCTCGACAACGGGCTGCGGCTCATGCGGCTGGCGATCGACACCCACATCATCACCAGCCACTACCTGCTGCCGCTGATGATCAGGAACCCCGGCGGCCTCGTCGTCGAGGTCACCGACGGCACCAAGGCCTACAACGACGACCACTACCGCCTCTCGCTCTTCTACGACCAGGCGAAGACCGCGGTGACCAGGCTCGCCTACGCGCTCTCTCACGACCTGCGCAAGCACGAGTGCGCTGCGGTCGCGCTGACGCCCGGGTTCCTGCGCTCCGAGGCGATGCTGGAGAACATGGGCGTCACCGAGGAGACCTGGCGCGACTTCATCCCGAAGAACGCCACGTGGGGCGTGTCCGAGACGCCGGCGTTCGCCGGGCGCGCCGTCGCCGCGCTGGCCCGGGACGAGGACAGGATGCGGTGGAGCGGCCAGTCGCTCGACAGCGGGCAGCTCGCCCAGGAGTACGGCTTCACCGACGTCGACGGCAGCCGCCCCGACGTGTGGCGCTACATCCGCGAGGTCGAGGAGGGCGGCAAGGAGGCCTCCCCCGACGACTACCGGTAAAGATCCGCTGTACGGCGAGCCGCCTGTTTCACGAGGTCCCGCAGCTCGGGCGGCGCCAGCACCTCGGCCTCAGGGCCGAAGCAGAGCACCTGGCTGAAGGCGACCTCCAGCGACTCGACGGCCAGCTCGACCGTCCCGTCCTCGCGCAGGGAGGCCAGCGCGTCGGCGAGGGCGGCCGGGTCGGCGACGCGGCGCAGCACGCGCAGGCCGACCTCGGTGAGCCTGAGCGTGACCGTGTCGCGCAGCAGCGACCTGGCGAACCTGGCCGACTGCTCGTCCCAGTGGGCCGCCAGGTCGAAGGCGGGGTCGCGGTCGAACACCTCCTCCAGCACCTCGACCGCCTGGACCCGGTCGACGCGGAAGGTCAGGAAGTCGCGTGCCTTCCCGACCACGTACCAGACGCCCGCCTTGAGCACGAGGCCGTAGGGGTGCAGGGTGCGCTGCCTGTCCTTGTAGGTGAGGTCGACCGCGCGGTCCGTCCAGACCGCCCTGGCCAGCGGGGCGAGCGCGGGCGGTGGCGGGCGGTCGGCGGCGAACCAGCCGGGGGCGTCCAGGTGGAAGCGCTGGGCGGCGATGTCGGGGGCGTCGCGCAAACCGGGCGACAGCGCGGCGGCCGCCTTCAGACGGGCGGTGGCGGCCACGTCCTGGAGGCCCATCTCGCGCAGGGCGCCGGGGACGCCGGACAGGAACAGCGCCTCGGCCTCGGCTCGGTCCAGGCCGGTCAGCCTGGTGCGGTAGCCCTCCAGCAGCCGGTAGCCGCCCCTGCGTCCGCGGTCGGCGTAGACGGGCACGCCCGCCTCGCTCAGCGCGAGCACGTCGCGGTGGACCGTACGCTCCGAGACCTCCAGCTCCCTGGCCAGCTCGGCCGCCGTCATGCCGCCGCGCCCTTGGAGCAGCAGGATCACCGACATCAACCTGGCCGCACGCACGATCCGACTCTAGGGCCCTGGTCCCCCATGGTGTCCTCTCGGATGAGGTCCTGCGGCTCATCGGCGGAGCTTCGGGATCGGTATCTGGCAGGAGTCGGGCGGGGTGCGGCTTCCCTAGCGTCTTTACATGCGATCTGATCTTGGCGCTTTCATGAGGGCGGCCGTGCGGCGGCCCGCGGTGATCGGCGCGTTCGCGCCTACGTCCGGGGTGCTGGCTGCTCAGCTGGCCGAGGTGGTGCCGCGGCGGGGGGCGCCTACCGTGGTGGAGCTGGGGCCTGGGACCGGGGCGGTCAGTGGGCAGATCAGGTCGCGGTTGCCTTCTGCGGCGCGGTATCTGGCGGTGGAGGCTGATCGGGGGATGGTCGATCATCTGGCTCGGACCCGGCCTTGGCTGGAGGTGCTGCACATGGACGCTGCGGAGCTCGGGACGCGGATCGGGCCTGGTGAGGTGGACGCTGTCGTTAGTGCTTTGCCTTGGACGTTGATTCCTGAGGGTACGCAGCAGCGGATCATCGGGGCTGTTGCCCGGGTGCTGGCGCCTGGGGGGAGTTTCACGACGATCGCTTATCTGACGGGGACGCCGTTCGGGCCTGGGCGGAGGTTTCGTGGGCGGTTGGGGGCGGCGTTTGACGAGGTGCTCACTACGCGGACCATCTGGCGTAATCTGCCGCCTGCGCGGACGTATGTGTGTCGTCGGCCGCACGGTTAGCCGGGGTCCGTGCACGTTGCGCCGAGCTCCGCCGTACCCCTGCTCGCCGACCCGGCGCTTTGGTGACCACCCTTTGAAAGGTCCCCAGGCCCCCGAAGGCCGCGCGCCTCCCGAAGGGCGCCTCCAGGGCTCCCACCTCAAGGGCGCGCCACCTGAAGGGCGCCACCCAAAGCGCCGTCCCAAGGGCCCCGAAGGCGCGCTCTTCGAGTGGCGACACCCGAAAAAGGACGGTCATCCCAAAGGGAGGGGCATCCAAAAAGAAGGGGCACCCCAGCAGGAGAGGCTGTTGAGGGGTTTGATGACGGTGGGCTGGTGTCCCTGAGGGAGGAGGTGGACGTAAGCTGAATCCTTCGAAGGGAGACGATCACCGTCAACGAGTCCTTTCCCCCTGACCGTCCGCGCCCCATGCGACGACGCGTGACCGAGTCGGCGATCCTGAACAAGCACCCCCAGAGCCCAGCAGACATCCTCCAGTGGACCTGCCCCCACGGCCACCACGCCGGACAGGGCTGCGTCGACTGCTACCTGGCCGCCGCAGACGCCGATCCCACGCTCCCCCTGTGGGAGGTGGCCGCCTGGTTCACCACCACCCGCCCAGTCCCCATAAGAGCGCTCCAGGACGTCCACAGGCATGGCCGCCGCTTCACCCTCGACCAGCCGTCCACCCCCCTCGTCTACCTGCTGAGCGGCCACGCCAGAGCCACCTCGGGCGCTGAGGCGGTCGCGGGCGTGGTCGGGTTCCTCCTGCAGAACGCCCACATCGTCGACGAGTTCACCGTCACCGAGATCCGCGCCGTGCACTCCTAAAGGGAGGCACGTCCTATCGGCTCATCGCCGCCGACTCGTGGTGACGGATGACCTCCTCGATGATGAACGCCAGGAACTTCTTGGCGAACTCGGGGTCGAGCTTGGCCTCGATGGCCAGTGCCTGCAGCCGCTTGATCTGCTCCGCCTCGCGGGCCGGGTCGGCGGGTGGCAGGCCGCGGTCGGCCTTCAGCTCCCCGACCTGACCGGTGAGCTTGAACCGCTCGGCGAGCAGGTGGATGAGGGCCGCGTCGATGTTGTCGATGCTGTCACGCAGGTCGCGCAGGCGCGCCTTGGCCCGTGCCTCCGCGTGCTCGTCTTCCTCGCGCCGGTCCAATGCCTGCTCCTTGCTGTGTCGATGCCCGTCCTGGCATCCTTCCACAGCCCTGTTGCAAGTCGTTTGGGCGGCGATGTCACATCTTCAAGATCCACATCGTCTGGGTCTGTCAGGAGGCGCTCATGAAAGACGACCAGCTGTCGACGCTGTTGTGGCAGGCCACGCTTTATACGTTCGTCGTGCTCGTCGTGACAGGTGGCTTCCTGACGTTCTTCTACGTGCCGGACATGACGCAGGTCACCTACCAGGGCTCCTACGGGCTGCTGCGCGGCGTCACCGTCAGCAGGGCCTTCGCCTCGTCGCTGGATCTCAGCTTCGAGGTGCGCGGCGGGCTGTTGATCAGGCAGATCCACCATTGGGCCGCGTTGTACTTCGTCGCCGCCATCTGCCTGCAGTTGCTGCGGCTCTTCTTCACCCGTGCGTTCCGCCGCCCGCGCCTGCTGGTCTGGATGGTCTGGGTGACGTTGCTGCCGCTGGGCATGGTGATGAGCCTGACCGGGTCGATCCTGCCCGACGACATGCTGTCGGGCGGCAGCCTGCGGCTGACGCAGGGCGTGGTGCAGTCGATCCCGATGGTCGGCACGTGGCTGGCCGGGGTGATCTTCGACGGGGCCTTCCCCGGTACGGAGATCATCGGCCGGGTCTACTGGCTGCACCTGGCGCTGCCGGTGCTCACCGCCGGACTCATGCTGTACGTCTGGCTGCGCCGTACGGGACGCTCGGTCGCGCCCGTCCGCGTGTTCGCCGCCACTGCCGGGCTGGTCACCGTGATGGGGGCGTTCGTGCAGATCAACGCCATCTGGCAGCTCGGCCCCTACCGGCCTGGCAGCATCACGGCCGGTGCGGTTCCCGGGTGGTACATGGGCTTCCTGGACGGGGCCGTGCGGATCATGCCGGGCTGGGAGGCCACCGTGTTCGGCCACACGCTGACGCTGGCGGTGCTGGTGCCGGCCGTCGTCGTCCCCGGGGTGTTCTTCACCGTGCTGGGCCTCTACCCGTTCGTCGAGCGGCGCTTCCCGATCAGCCCGGCGACCCACGTGGCGGTCGGCGCGGCGGGGATCGCCTTCTACGGGCTGCTCTGGGCGGCCGCCGCCAACGACCAGATCGCCTACAACTTCCACTTCTCGCTGTTCAGCGTGACCTGGTTCTTCCGCGTCGCCGTCCTCGTCGTTCCCGCGCTGGTGTTCGTGCTGGTCAGGAAGTTCGCCTTCCAGGAACGGCAGGCGGACGAGTCAGGCGTGATCATCATGACGCCCGGCGGCGGCTTCGCCGGCGAGCACTAGCCGACGTGGACGTGGGGGCGCCTGGTGATGTCGGGCTCCGCCTTGCGCAGCACCTCGCGGGTCAGCGGCGGCACGTCGCCGCCGCCGAACAGCAGGTAGCGCAGCATCGCGGCGACCGGGTTGCCCTCGGTCCAGTGGAAGTAGATGTGCGGCACCTGCCCGGTGCGCTCGCGCAGGTCCAGGAGCAGGGCGGCCAGGGCGTTGGCGACCGTGGGGCTCTGGAAGTGCAGGATCTGGTGACCGTACCGCTCCTCGCCACAGACCCGGAGCTCGCTCTCGAAGTCGGACGCGTCGACCACGGTCACCTCGACGAAGATGACCTGCTCGCTGCTGCGCAGCCGGTGGTTGAGCCACTGCTCGCGCATCTTGTCGTTGTACTCGGCCTGGTCGCGCCGGTGCGGCTCGTTGGCGATCAGGTGGATCTCGCCGCGCGCCTGGTTCACGATCTGCTGCGCGAGCGGGTCGTAGGTCACGTCGGTGATCCGCAGCTCGGTCGAGCGGGTGGCGCGTGAGATGAGCGAGGTCGCGATGATCGCCACGATGAAGAACGACGCGATCTTCACGCCGTCGGGGCGCTCGAAGACGTTGTCCACGAGCGTGTAGGCGAACACCACCGAGATCACGCCGAACGCGACCGCCGCCCGCTGGGTGCCGCGCCGCCAGGCGGACAGCGTCACCGCGACCGAGGCCGACAGGATCAGCACCAGGACACCGGTGGCATACGCGCCGCCCTGGGCGTCCACGTCCGCGTCGAAGATGACCGTGATGGCGAACCCGATGGCGCTGAAGACCAGCACCAGAGGCCGTACGGCACGGGTCCAGTCCGGGGCCATGCCGTACCGGGGAAGGTAGCGCGGCACCAGGTTGATCAGCCCGGCCATCGCCGACGCCCCGGCGAACCAGAGGATCGCGATCGTGCTGATGTCGTAGAGCGTCCCGAACCAGTCGCCCAGGAAGTCGTGCGCCAGATACGCCAGCGCCCGCCCGGCCGCCTTGCCGCCGGGCTTGAACTCGGCCGCCGGGATCAACACGGTGGTGGCGAAGCTGCTGAAGATCAGGAACACGCTCATGACGAGCGCCGCCGTCGTCAGCAGCCGCCTGGTGCCCCGGATCCTGGCCTGGATGTCGCCCTTGACCACGGGCATCACCGCCACGCCCGTCTCGAACCCGGACAGGCCCAGCGCCAGCTTCGGCATGACGAGCAACGACAGCCCGACCATGGCCATCGGGCTGGAGTAGGTGGTGGTCAGCGCGTGCCGCCAGTCGACCACCCGGTCGGGCGACTCCAGCACGTGCGCGACCGCGACGCCGACGACGACCGCGTTCAGCGTGAGGTAGACGCCCACGAGGACCACCGCGATGCCGATCGCCTCGCTGAAGCCCATGAGGAAGACGCTGCCGAGCAGCGCCAGCAGGAACAACGTGACCAGTACCCGCTGGCCTTCGAGGAAGTCGGGCGCGAACGGGTTCTCCAGGATGTGCGCCGTCGCGTCGGCCGCCGAGAGCGTCATCGTGATCACGAAGTCAGTGGCGGCGAAGCCCAGGAGCGCGAGGACGAACAGCTTGCCCCACCACTGCGGCGCCAGCTTCTCCAGCATCGCGATCGAGCCCTGGCCGTTCGGGCTCTCCCCCGCCACCCGCCGGTAGACGGGCAGTGCGCCGAACAGCGTCAGCAGGATCAGGAAGACCGTGGCCAGCGGCGACAGCGCCCCGGCCGCCAGCGCCGCGATGCCCGGCTGGTACCCCAGCGTGGAGAAGTAGTCGACACCCGTCAGGCACATGACCTGCCACCACGAGTGCTTCTTGTGCGGGCCGTGCTCGATCTGCTTGCGGTCCGTCGTCAGACCTTCGAGCAGCCACGTACGCAGCGGCCCCTCCACGCTGGCCACCGTTTCGGCCCCCCAGATCCATTGCCCCAAAAGGCAACCTACTGAGATCGCGACCGCTCACCCCGGCCCTGGAGCACCAAGAAGACGTCAAAATAGCGGACAGGCCACGTGGACAGCGCGATGATCGTCATGATCGCCAGGTGGAGGGGCGCGGACACGCTCTCGTACAGCGCGTCGTGGTTGACGATGTGCGTCGTGACCGCCCCGACCAGCACCAACATCAGCGTGCTCGCCCCGAGGAACCGGGTGCGCCGGTCGGGGTAGGCCAGGAGGATCGCGCAGGCGAGCTCGATCGCCCCGACGACGAACCTGGCGTACGACGGGTAGCCCCAGTCGGCGAACTTCACCGAGTAGGCGGGGCCGAAGAACGTGGGGCCCGGCCAGAACTTGGTGATCGCCCCGACGACGAACTCGGCGGCGAGGAACCAGTAGAAGAGGTTCTTGATCATGAGGGGCTCCTTCTGAGCGAGAGGTTCACCCCCCATGACCCGGCGCGGACGCCGGATGTGACCGTCAGATCCAGCCCTTCTCGCGCGCCATCAACGCGGCCTGGAACCGGCTGGCCGCGCCGAGGCGGGCCATCAGGTCGGCCACGTGGGCGCGGAACTTGCGGATCGAGACGTTGACGGCGCGGGCGGCCAGCTCGTCCTTGCTGAACGTGCACAACGCCTGCAGCACCTGGCGCTCCAGCGCGGTCAGCTCTGGCTCGTCCAGCGTGCGGGCGCGCGACCAGATGTGCTCGAACATGTCGACCAGCGTGGCCACCATGCCGGGCTGGCGGATCAGCAGCGCGCCCGGCTCGTGGTCGCCGGGATCGGCACGGACGAACACGCGGGCGCGGTCGAGGATGATGAACGGGGTGATCTCGTCGTCGATGACCCGGTGCAGGTCACCGAGGGCTTCCATCTCCCGCGCGTGGGCGAGCTGGGCTGGGTCGCGCAGGGAGTCGGCGTGGACGATGGTCCTGGAGCGCAGTCCCGTCACCATCTTGCGACGGAAGACGGCGTCGCTCCCCGGCCTGCGGTTGCCTGCCTTGGCTTTCCGCTTCATGGCGAGGGATTCCTTGGCGGGGTACTCGTCGATCCTGCGCTGGACGGACTCCAGGCCCTCGATGCGCTCGACCAGCTCGACAGGGCGCCTGCCGTGCTGGGCGTCGGTGAGGTCCCTGACGACGTCCCAGAGGGCGCCGATCTGGTGGAGGTCGCGCGCGGTCTCCTCGATGCGCAGCCGTACGAGCCGGTCCACGGCCGCGGCGGGGGTGATCGGCATGAGCCGCTCGTCGACCAGCCCGAACCTGTTGAGCCCTTCGAGCGCCGCCGCCGGGTCCTTCAGGGGCAACGAGGCGGTGGACGGGTCCGCGCCCGGGTTGCTGAGGAGGAACCGGTACACCTGCTCCTGTTCACTGGTCAATGCCACTGCAGCAATATGCACCATTTATGCAGTTTGTTACAGCCGGGCAGGGCTACGCTGACCGCCCATGAGCCGTGACCCCTTCACCTTCACGACCGAGCGCGCCGACCGATTCCACGTGTCGTACACGACAGGAGACCTGCAGAGGCAGTTGTACGCGGAGGCGTTCGGCTCGGAATATCCGGCCGAGGTCGAGCCCACGAGCAGTTGCACCTGGTCGGTGCTCGCTTCGATGGTGCGCGGCCTCCGTCTGGGTCCCGACGAGCACCTGGTCGACCTGGGCTGCGGGCGCGGCGGACCCGGGTTGTGGCTGGCCCGCGCGTTCTCCGCGCGGCTGACCGGCGTCGACCTGTCCCCCAAGGCGTGCGCGATGGCCACCGCCCGCGCGGCGCACTTCGGCCTCGGCGGCCGGGCGTCCTTCCAGGTGGGGACCTTCGAGGACACCGGGCTTGCCGACGGGGCGGCGGACGGGGTGATCAGCATGGACGCGCTGCCGTTCAGCCCCGACAGGAGGGCGGCGCTGCGCGAGCTGCACCGGGTGCTACGCCCCGGCGGGCGCGCGGTGATCACGTGCGGCGAGCTCGCGCCCGACCACCCGAAGTACCGGTCCTGGCGCGGACGGCTCACTGACGCAGGGTTCACGGTGGAGGGTGAGGAGGAGCGGTCCGAGGAGGCGGGGCTGTGGCAGCGGCTCTACGCGCTGTGGGGGCGCCACGAAGCGGAGCTGCGGGCGCAGATCGGCGACGAGGCCACCGAGGACCTCCTCGCCGAGGCGCGCATCGCGGGGCCACAACTCCCGCTCCGCCGCTCCCTCGTGCTTACCGCGGTGCGCTAGCCGGCCAGTACGGCGACGCCGGAGGCGACGAGGAGGCCTGCCAGTGCCATGGCGGACAGGGTGCTGAGGGGCTTCCTGCCGCTCTTGTTGTTCTCCCTGGCGGCCTTGATGAGGGCGCCCAGGACGGTCCAGGCGACGGCGGTGTAGACCAACGGGAGGTATTCGCGCATAGTGCGGCGATTCTCCCGTCGGGTTCCACCCCGGGCAAGGGGTCAGGCGTCGTAGTCGAGGTTCGGGCGGAGCCACCGCTCCACCTCGGCGAGCGGCATGCCACGCCGTACCGCGTAGTCCTCGATCTGGTCCCGGCCCAGCCGTCCCACCGTGAAGTACTTCGCCTCAGGGTGCGCGAAGATCAACCCGCTGACGCTCGCCGCAGGGGTCATCGCGAACGACGACGTGAGGTCCATGCCCAGCTCGCCAGCCCCCATCAGGTCGAACAGCTCCCGCTTGAGGCTGTGGTCCGGGCAGGCCGGGTAGCCGAGCGCGGGCCGGATGCCGCGGAACCGCTCCGCGTGCAGGTCCTCCAGCAGCGGCGCCGCGTCGGGCTCGAACCACTGCCGCCGCGCCTCCAGGTGGATGTACTCGGCGAACGCCTCCGCGAGCCGGTCCGCCAGCGCCTTGACCATGATCGACCGGTAGTCGTCCTGCTGGGCCTCGTAGAAGGCCGCCAGCTCCTCAGCCCCCTGGACACACACCGCGAAGGCCCCCATGTGGTCACCAGAAGGCGCCACGTAGTCGGCCAGCGACCGGTTCGGCCGCCCGGCGGGCTTGGCGGTCTGCTGCCGCAGCATCGGCATGTGCACGCCGTCCACCACAAGATCGTCGCCCTCGGAGGAAGCGGGCCAGAACCCGTAGGCCCCGCGCAGCTTGAACCGCCCGGTCGCGATGATCTCGTCGAGCAACGCGTTGCCCTCGTCGAACAGCTCGCGAGCCTCCGGCCGCTCCAGGATGGCCGGGTACTTGCCCTTCAGCTCCCACGCCAGGAAGAAGAACGTCCAGTCGATCATCGCCCGCACCTCGGCGATGTCCGGCTCGACGACCCGGACCCCGGTGAAGGCAGGCACCGGAAGCGCGTCGAAGGGCACCTGCTCCCTGTTGGCACGAGCCTGGGCGACCGGAAGCAGCGGCTGCTGCCGCCGGTTCTCGTGCGCGTGGCGCAGCCGCTCCTGCTCGGCGCTGTTGGCCTCCGCGAGCGCGGCGCCGCGATCGGGGTCGAGCAGGTCGGAGACCACGTTGACCACGCGGGAGGCGTCCAGCACGTGCACGGTGACCCCGTCGAAGGCGGGCGCGATCCGTACCGCGGTGTGCTGGCGGGAAGTGGTCGCGCCGCCGATGAGCAGCGGCAGCTCGATCCCGCGCCTGGTCATCTCCTGCGCCACGTTGACCATCTCGTCCAGCGAAGGCGTGATAAGTCCGGACAGGCCGATGGTGTCGGCGCCTTCCGCTATCGCGGTGTCCAGGATCGTCGCCGCGGGCACCATCACGCCCAGGTCGATGACCTCGTAGTTGTTGCACCCCAGCACCACGCCGACGATGTTCTTGCCGATGTCGTGCACGTCGCCCTTGACCGTCGCGAGCACGACCTTGCCGTTGCCGCGCGCCCCCTCGGACTTCGCCGCCTGGATGTAGGGCTCCAGGTAGGCCACCGACCGCTTCATCACGCGGGCGCTCTTGACCACCTGCGGCAGGAACATCTTGCCCGCGCCGAACAGGTCGCCGACGATCTTCATGCCGTCCATCAACGGCCCCTCGATGACGTCCAGCGGCCGCTCGGCGGTGAGCCTGGCCTCCTCGGTGTCCGCCTCGATGAAGTCGACGATGCCGTGCACGAGCCCGTGCGCCAGCCGCTGCTCGACCGTGCCCTCCCGCCAGGACATGTCGACGGCGCGCTTGGTGCCCTCGCCCTTGACCTGCGCTGCGAACGTGACGAGCCGGTCGGTCGCGTCCTCGCGCCGGTCGAAGAGCACGTCCTCGACCAGCTCCAGCAGGTCGGCGGGGATCTGCTCGTAGACGGCCAGCTGACCGGCGTTCACGATCCCCATGTCCAGCCCGGCCCGTACGGCGTGCAGCAGGAAGGCCGAGTGCATCGCCTCGCGCACCACGTCGTTGCCGCGGAAGGAGAACGACAGGTTCGAGATGCCGCCGGAGATCCGCACCCCCGGGCAACGCGCCTTGATCAGCGGAAGCGCGTCGATGAACGCCTTGGCGTAGCCGTTGTGCTCGGCGATGCCGGTCGCCACGGCCAGCACGTTGGGGTCGAAGATGATGTCCTCTGCGGCGAACCCGGCCTCCTGCGTGAGCAGGTCGTAGGCGCGCCCGCAGATCGACACCTTGCGCTCGGTGGTGTCGGCCTGGCCCTGCTCGTCGAAGGCCATGACGACGACGCCCGCGCCGTACGCCCTGATCCGCCTGGCCTGCTCCAGGAACGGCTCCGGCCCCTCCTTGAGGCTGATGGAGTTGACGACGCCCTTGCCCTGCACGCACTTGAGCCCGGCCTCCAGCACGCTCCAGCGCGAGCTGTCGACCATGACGGGCACGCGGGCCGCCTCGGGCTCGGTCGCGATGAGGTTGAGGAAGGTCGTCATGGCCTGCTCGCTGTCGAGCAGGTCGGCGTCCATGTTGACGTCGATCAGGTTGGCGCCGCCGCGCACCTGCTCCAGCGCGACCTCGGCGGCCGCCTGGTAGTCGTCGGCCTCGATCAGCTTGCGGAAGCGCGCCGAGCCGGTCACGTTGGTGCGCTCGCCGATCATGACGAACCCGGTGTCCTTGCCGATCTCGAACGGCTCCAGGCCGCTCCACCTGCTGACCGGGGTCAACCGGGGTACGGCACGCGTCTTCTTGCCCTTGATCGCGGTCGCGATGCGCTCGATGTGCGCCGGGGTGGTGCCGCAGCAGCCGCCGACGATGTTGGCCAGGCCGTCCTCGGCGAACCCGGCGAGCAGCGCGCTGGTCTGGTCGGGCGTCTGGTCGTAGCCGCCGAAGGCGTTGGGCAGCCCGGCGTTGGGGTGGACCGCGGTGTAGGTGCCAGCGACGCGCGCCAGGTCGGCGAGGTGCGGCCGGATCTCCTCGGCGCCGAGCGAGCAGTTGACGCCGACGACCAGCGGGTTGGCGTGCTGCACCGAGTTCCAGAACGCCTCGACCGTCTGGCCGGACAACGTCCTGCCGGACAGGTCGACGATCGTCACCGAGATCCACAGCGGCAGGTGCGGGGCCACCTCGCGGGCCGCGTCGACGGCCGCCTTGGCGTTCAGCGTGTCGAAGATCGTCTCGATGAGCAGCAGGTCGACGCCGCCCTCGGCGAGGGCGGCGATCTGCTCGGCGTAGGTCGCCTTGACCGCGTCGTACGAGACGGCCCGGTAGGCGGGGTCGTCGACCCGCGGCGACATCGACAGGGTGACGTTCAGCGGGCCGATCGACCCGGCCACGAACCGGCCGCCCGCTTCGTCGGCCGCCTGCCTGGCGAGCTGGGCGCCGCGCAGGTTCATCTCCCGCACGTACGCCTGCAGGCCGTAGTCGGCCTGGCCGATGCTGGTGGCGGTGAAGGTATTGGTGGTGGTGATGTCGGCGCCCGCCGCCAGGTATTGGCGGTGCACGTCGAGGATGAGGTCGGGCCTGGTGATGTTCAGGAGGTCAGGGTCGCCGGTGACGTCGTGGTCGTGGTCGCGGAACCGGTCGCCCTGGTAGTCGGCTGGGGTCAGCTTGGCGCCCTGGAGCATCGTGCCCCAGGCGCCGTCGAGCACCGCGATCCGCTCGTCCAGAAGCTCGCGAAGGGTTGTCACCTGGCCACCTCCCACTAGGGGAGGCGCCCTTGTTCGTCACATGGGGGCCGAGCGTGGCGGGCTTCGAGCCCGTTGCAGCGCCTCTCGACCTAAGACTGAAGATTACCAAAGAAGGCGGTGATCTTGGCGCTGTACTGCTTGTCCAGCAGCACCGACCCGTGGACGTCGTCGTTCACCGTCATGAGGGTGCCGCCGACGAGGGCGCGCATCTGCCTGGCCCAGGTGTAGGGGGCGTCGACCTCGTAGCGGTGGCCGGACAGCATCAGCGGCGTCCCCGTGTCGCGGACGGTGACCGCCTCCCTGGGCAGGTCCCATCCAGCACACGCGGCCCCGAACTTCCCGAACGACCCCGTGACCGGATATTTCGTAATCCGTCGCTGCCAGGCGGACCACTCCGCCGTGAAGCCCAACGGCCGCACGTCCTCGTTGCACAGCGTCGCGTGCCCCATCGTCGCGTTGTACATCCCCTCACCGCCGCCCGTGTCCGGCGCGCCGCCGTAGATCTTCCTGAGCGCCGCGGGATCGGCCCCCTCATGTAGTTCCTTCAACCCTTGGGCGGCCAGCTTCCAGTCCGGGGAGACCTGCGAGGCGAGCATGGCGACGATGCTCCCGTCGACCGTGACCCGCAGGCCTGAGTAGGTGCGCGGCGCGCGGTCGAGCTCCTCCTGCAGCTGTTCCAGCGTCGAGACGACCTCCTCGCCCGTCGCGCCCAGCCCGTAGGGCCGCTCGGCCACCCACGCGGCGAACCGGCGGAAGTTCGCCGCTGTGGCCTTGGCACGCCCCTCGGCGAAGGCGGCGATGCTGAAGCGCGGGATGGCGATGCTGTCCAGCCACATCCGCCCGACCGTCGCCGGGAAGTTCGTCCGGTAGACCACGCCCAGCCAGCTGCCCCAGGAGACGCCGAGGAAGTTCATCCTGCGCTCGCCCAGCGCCGCCCTGATCCGGTCCAGGTCGGCGGCGATGTTCGTGGTGGTGAGCTGCTTGAGGAACTCGGGCTTGTACGCGGAGCAGGTGCGGTTCTCCTTCACCTGGTGGTCGTAGATCTTCCTGGCCGCCTCCTCGGTCACCGGGCGAAGCCTGGTGCCTGGAAGCTCCGGGCAGTCGACCTTGGTGCTGTGGCCGACGCCGCGCGGGTCGAACCCGATGAGGTCGTAGCGCTCGTTCAGCGCCGGGTTGACCTTGGCGTAGTCGAGCGGGTAGAGGTAGCCGCTGCCGCCAGGACCGCCGGGGTTGAGCGCGATGGCGCCCAGGCGCTGCCTGGGCCTGGTGGCCTTGAGCCTGGTCACCGCGATGGTGATCTTCTTGCCGTACGGCCGGGCGTAGTCGAGCGGCACCTGGATGGTGGCGCACTCCAGGCGCCCGCACTGCGTCCAGTGGATCCCGTTCTGCGGGGCGACGGTCAGGGTGGCGAGCGTCGCCAGGGTCAGGAAGGAGTTCATGGCTCACAGCGTCGGCCGTGGCGATCTCCACGGGCGTCTGTCTGGAGTCGCATGACATATACGTCTTGAGATAGATCCGGAGCTTATGGTGCGACGCCTAGCCTGAGGCTCATGAAACTGCGGGACGCCGGGCTGGGGCTCGCGCTGCTGGTGGCCTGCGTGTTGCTCAACGACCCGGTGCTCAGCCTGCAGAAGCGCACCGACTCGGTGGCCGAGCTGGCCGTCTGGTGGGGCGCGACGGCGATCGCGGTGTGCGCCGTGGCGTTGCGCCAGTGGCGTCCCGTGCCGATGCTGGCCCTCGCCGCGCTGTCGGCAGCGGCGCACCTGGCGTTGTCCGTACCCATGATGATCATCGATCTGGCTGCGGCGGTACTCCTCTACACGGTCGCCAGCCGCCATCGGCGTAAGGTCTCGGTGGCCTTCCTGGTCGCCCTGCTCCTTCCTGTCACCCTGTGGAGCCTGCACGGCCTGCTGACCACGCCGTGGGCGGGCGGCATCGCCAACGTCTTCAGGGTCGAGCCCGACCTCCGGCTGCCCGTGGAACCGCCGGAGATCACGCTCGTCCAGCGGACGGCGGGCTCGAAGCTGGCAGGCGACCTGCTCGTCATCGTGTCGGTGCTCACGGCGTCGTGGGCGATGGGGTCGAGCGCGCGCAACCGCCACGCGTACCTGGGCGAGCTGCACGCGCGCGCCGCGGACCTGGAGCGCGACGCCGACCAGCGGGCCATGCTCGCCGTCGCGGCCGAGCGGGCCAGGATCAGCAGGGAGCTGCACGACGTGGTGGCGCACGGGCTGTCCGTCATGGTCGTCCAGGCCCAGGGCGGCGCTGCCGCGCTGGACAACCGCCCCGCCGACACGCGCGGCGCCCTGGAGGCGATCGTCACGACGGGAAGGGAGTCGCTGGCGGAGATGCGCAGAGCCCTGTCCGACGACCCGCTGCCGGGCCTCGCGCAGCTGCCGCAGCTGCTGGAGCGGATGGGCAGCGCGCGGCTCGACGTCTCAGGGACGCCCGTCCCGCTGCGCCCGGCCGTGGACCTGACCGCCTACCGGATCGCGCAGGAGGCGCTGACGAACACCATGAAACACGCGGGCTCCTCGGCCACCGCTCGCGTCCTGCTGGTCTACGGGCCGCGCGACCTCCGCGTGGAGGTCAACGACGACGGCCGCGGGGGCGAGCAGGACGACGGCTCGGGGAACGGGTTGCGTGGCATGCGGGAACGGGTGGAGCTGCTCGGCGGCACGCTCAGCACGGGTCCGGGCGGCGACGGCGGGTTCGTGGTGCGGGCCACGCTGCCGCTGTGATCCGCGTCCTCGTCGTCGACGATCAGGCGCTGGTCAGGACCGGGTTCAGGATGATCCTGGAGAACGCGCCCGACATGGAGGTGGTCGGCGAGGCGGGCGACGGCGCCGAGGCCGTGGCCCTCGCCGGCCGGACGAACCCCGACGTGGTGCTGATGGACGTGCGGATGCCCACGATGGACGGCGTCGAGGCTGCCGGGCTGATCGACGGCCCGAAGGTGCTGATGCTGACCACGTTCGACCTGGACGAGTACGTCTACGCCGCGCTGCGCGCCGGAGCGAGCGGGTTCCTGCTGAAGGACACGCTCGCGGCCGACCTCCTGTCGGCGATCCGCATGGTGGCGCGCGGCGACGCGATCGTGGCGCCGAGCGTCACCAGGCGGCTGCTGGAACGCTACCTCGGCACGACGCCCGCGCTGGCGAGCGACCTGGACGTGCTGACGGAGCGGGAGCGCGAGGTGCTCGGCCTGATCGCCAGGGGCCTGTCGAACGCGGAGATCGCCGGTCGCCTCTACCTGTCGGAGGGCACGGTGAAGACCCACGTCAGCCGCGTCCTGGCCAAGCTGGGACTGCGCGACCGCGTCCAGGCCGTCGTCCTGGCCTACGAGTCCGGACTCGTCCGCCCTGGGGTACTATGACCCAGTGACCAGATTGGTCATAGACCTAGGAGCGGAAATGGCCGTTGCCTTCACCCCTGCGGAGAAGGACCGCATCACCGGCGCGTTGCTCGACGCCGCCGAGCGGTTGTTCGCCACCCAGGGACTCAAGAAGACCGCGTTAGAAGAGCTGACCACGCCCGCCGGCATCGCCAAGGGCAGCTTCTACGCGTTCTTCGACTCCAAGGAGAGCCTCTACAAGGAGGTCATGCTCCGCCGTGCGCCCCTGATCGCCGACCGGATGTCCGGCGCGCTCAAGGCCAGGCCCAGCGTCGAGGCGCTGACCGAGCTGATGCGTACGGTGGCCGAGATCCTCACCACCGACCCCTTCTACCGCCGCCTGCACACCCACCCGGAGGAGATGGCCGCGGTCACCCGGCGGGTGGGCGCGCACGAGGCAGGGCGCGTGCCGTCCGAGCTGGTCGACTACTTCCGCGACGGCCAGCGCGACGGCCTCATCGCCAAGGACTTCGCCCCGGAGATGCTGGTGGCGGCGCTGGGCGCGGTCAGCCTCGTCGTCATGACCGCCGAGCGGTACGGCGAAGCCTACGAACAGGTCCTCGAGGCCACGATCGGCACGCTCGCGAGAGGCATGGTCGCATGAGCATCCTGAAGAAGTACGCCCAGGCGGCCGGGATGACCGACGAGGCCTGGCGCCGCCACGCGAACCCCTGGAGCGTCTGGACCAGGTTCGCCGCGATCCCGCTGATGATGCTCGCCGTCTGGAGCAGGACCTGGATCGGCTGGTGGTCGCTGGCGCCGATCGCCCTGGTTGTGGTGTGGCTGGCGGTCAACCCGCACGTCTTCCCGCCGGTCGGGCCGACGAGCTGGACGGCCAAGGGCATCTACGGCGAGAAGCTCTGGCTGAACGACCGGTCACTGGTCTCCGCCGACCACAAGAACGTGCTGCGCTTCCTGACCGCGCTGGGGCTGGCCGGGTTCGCCCTGGTCATCTGGGGTCTGATCGTGCTGCAGGCGTGGCCGGTCGTGTTCGGCGCGACCCTGATCACGGTCGGCCAGCTGTGGCGCATCGACCGGCTCGTCAACCTGTATGAACACCACGGTTTGATCGGCAAGTAACCCCGGGGATATAAGGGCATGTGTCCCCCCACCACCAGCAGCAGTGACCAGGCGCGCGCTCTGCCTGAGCGCCGCCGGCGCGGCGGGCCTGGACCCGCTGAAGTTCGCCGACGGCCTGGCCGCTGAGTTCGCCGACGCTTTGCGCGGCTTCGGCTTCAGCTGCGCCATGCCCGCGCCGGCCACGGCGGCCGAGCTGGGCGACGCCGTCTACGCCGAGATCGAGGCGTGCGGGCCTGACGACGTGCTCGTCGTCGCGGTGATCGGCCACGGCGAGATGAGTACGGCGGGCGACCTGCACGTGGTCGGCCGGGACGGCGTCACCGCCCGCCAGACCCGGGTGGTCGACTGGGTCAAGGAAGTGGAGAACCGCCCCGACGGCCCGCGCACGCTGTTCTTCGTCGACGTGTGCAACGCCGGGGCATCGACCCGCTCGCCGCACCAGCTCCTCCTGCCGTCGCCCGCCCGCGCCACGGTCTTCGCCGCCTGCGCGCCCGACCTGCCCGCCTTCGAGGGGCTCTTCACCCAGGCGGCGACGCGGGTGCTGTCCGAGATGGGCAGGGGGCTGCGCAACATCCCGGCGGCCAGCGAGTTCGTCTCGCTGGTCACGCTGCACGCCGACATCCACGACCAGATGGAGAAGCTGGTCCGCGAGCTCGACCTCGACCCGCAGCAGATGATGTCGAGCCTCGTGGAGTTCAGGACGGCGGCCGACGTGCCGGCGTTCTTCGCCAACCCCGACTACGACCCGGCCAAGGCGGCGGCCGTCGAGCAGATCGCCGACCCGGCGCTGGGCGGTTTCCTCGCCGAGATCGCCGCGCTGGACCCCCGGCAGTACGTGGTGCGGCAGCAGCGGTCCTGGCAGGCGGGCTGCTTCACCGGCCGCGACGCCGAGCTCGCCGCGCTGTCCCCCTGGCTGGACGGCATCGCCCCGGGCGACCTGCGCGTGGTCGTCGGCAGCCGCGGCACCGGCAAGTCGGCGCTGCTCGGCATGTTGGCCTGCGCCGCGCACCCCGGACTGCGGGCCAGAACCCAGTCGATCTGGACCAGGGCGGCGCACCGGCCGGGCAAGAACGACCTGCTCGCCGTGGCGCACGCCAGGCAACGCAGCTCGGGCGAGATCTTCGCGGTGCTCGCGGCGCAGCTCGGCCTCGAACCGCAGGAGGAGGGGTGGACCCGCGAGTCCTTCCGCGCGGCGCTGCGCGAGACGCCGACGCTGCTGATCGACGCGCTCGACGAGGCGGTGGACGGGGCCGAGCTTGCCGCCGACCTGCACGCGCTCGTCGAGTCAGGCGCGTGCAGGCTGCTCGTCGGACTGCGGCCCGAGCCGCCGTTCGACCAGCTCCGCCGTACTGCTGAGGCGGCCGGAGGGCTGGTCGACCTGGACGGCGAGGACCGGGGGCAGGTGCGCGAGGACGTCAGGACGTACGTCGAGGCGGTCCTGGAGCTGACCGACCCCTACACCTCGTCGGCGTACGCAGCCGTACGGACCGCCTTCGCCGGCGCGGTCGCCGAGACGCTGTCGGCCGAGCCGGTCGCGGGCGAGCGGTGGGGCGAGTTCCTGATGGCCGGGATGTCCACTCAGCTCTTCGCCGCCAGGCCGGAGCCCGTCACCGACCCTGGCCTGGCCAGGGAGCTCGGCCTGGCAGCGCCGCGCACGCTGCCCGAGGTGATGCGCCTGGAGCTGGCCGGGCGCCCCAAACTGGCCGCCGTGCTCACCGCGCTGTCCCACGCCCGCGGCGACGGGATGCCCGTCGAGATCGTGCGCGCGCTCGCGCCGCTGTTCGGGGAGCCGATGACGGCTGCCGAGGTGCGTGCCGTACTGGCCGAGGCCAAGCCGTACCTGCGGGAAAGCTTCGAGGAGGACGGCACGACCGTGCTGTACCGGCTCTTCCACCAGAGCCTGGCCGACCACCTGCGGTCCGGCGACATCCTCGACCGCCTGCTGCCCGAGCGCTGGGAGGACGCGCCCGCCTACGTCCTGCGGCACGCCCTGCACCACGCGGGCGACGCGGGCCGTACGGCGGAGCTGCTCGCCCTGCCCGGCTTCCTCGTGCACGCCGACCCCGCCGCGACGCTGGCCTACCTCGCCTCCCTGCCCGAGGCGCCGATCGGCGCGCACGTCTACCGCGCCTCGGCCGCCAGGCACGCGGAGGCCACGCCGGACGAGCGGCGCCAGGTCCTGGCCGTCGACGCCGCCAGGTTCGGCGAGCACCGCCTGGCCAGGGAGCTGATGCGGGACGCCGCCTGGTCACCCGCCTGGGCGACCGGGGTCACGGTGAACGCGGCGCTGCGCATGACGATCCCGGTCGGCGGCGCCCAGCACGCGCTGGCGACGCTGAGCCTGGGCGACCGGCCGGTGCTGGCGATCAGCAGCGACGAGGGGCCGGTCCGCATGTGGGACCTGCGTACCGGCATGCGTACCGGCTCGCCGTTCGGGCTCGGCCGCGAGGTCACCGCGCTGAGCGACTGGCCAGAGGGCCGGGCGCTCGCCACCGGGCACGCCGACGGCTCGATCCGCCTATGGGACCCCGACTCAGGGCGGCAACTCGCCTCATGGGAAACCGGACATGCCGGGCGGGTCAATGCGCTCGCCGCGCACGGCGCCTATCTGGTCAGCACCGGCGCGGACGGCCGCTGCGTGCGCTGGACCGCAGACGGGCAGGCGCTGCTCCTGGCCGAGGGGCTCGGCGAGGTCAACTCCGCCTGCTGCTCCACGGTCAACGGACCGGTCGCCGTCACTGTCGACCACGCGGGCACCGCCACGCTCTGGCCGCTGCGCGGCGGGACCTCGCTCGGGAAGCTGCACAGGAACCAGGAACGTTTCCTCGCCGCCGCGCCGTCGGGGGCGAGCGCCGTCACCCTGCTGGCCGAGCGCGGGCGGCTCTGGAGCTGGGACCTCCTCACCGACCTGGCCGAGGTCACCGCGTCCACCCACACCAGATACAGCGCGCTGAGCGCGGGCGCTGCCGGGGACACCGCGGGGATGCTGACCTGCCCCTCGCTCGGCACGGTCGCCGCGCACACCGGTCCGGTGACCGCGCTCGCGCACGTGGTCATCGAGGGCGAGCCGGTGATCGTCAGCGCGGGGCGGGACGGGCGGGTCAGGCTGTGGAACGAGGTGGGCGCCGCGGCCTCCGCACCTGCCCGCCGTACGCCGATCACCAGCCTGGCGGTCTGCACCGGGGCGGTCGCCGCGGTGGCGGACGGCGCCATGCACCTCTACGACCCGCGGACCGGCGAGCCGACCAGCAGCCACGAGGTCCCGCCAGGCGCCCGCGCCACCGGCCTCCCCGGCCGCGACCGTTTACTCACGTACGCCACGGACGGACAGATCGTGACCTGGGCACCGGGCGCGGGCCGCCTGCCGGAGCCGACCGAACTGACCACGACCCCGCAGATCGTCGTGGCCGGACGCCTGGGCCAGCGCGACGTCCTGGTATGCGGCTCCGCATCCAGCGGCGTGGTCGAACTCGCCGAAGTAGAGACGGGCCGCCTCATCGCCACCCACAAGATCGGCCCTTCCCCCATCAGCGACCTCGACCTTTACGTCATGGGCAACCGCAGTTGCCTCATAGCCGTCGACGCGATGGGCCTGACCTGGATCATCGACCTGGTGAGCGGCCATCCCGTGGCGCAGCGCCTGCCCGGCGCCCGCGGGACGCTCGCGGCGCGGGGCGCTCGGGTGCACGGCAGGCACGTGGTGGTCACGGCGGGAAAGGACGGCGTCCTGCGCGGCTGGGACCTGCGCGATCCCGCGCTGTCCGGTCAGGGCTCGGTACGGCACGCACGGCCGATCACGTCGTTGGCGTGCGCACGGATCGGCGAGCGGCCGATCGCGATCACCGGGTCGCTGGATGCCACGTTGTCCTTCTGGGACCTGCGCACGTGGCAGCGGACGGACACGTTCGCGCTGCCTGAGCCGGCGGAGCACCTCGCTGTCACGGAGGACGGTGGGGTGGCTATTGCTATGCGGGCGGAGCTGGTAATGCTCCGCTAATAAAGCCTTTTGGCGTATCATCTCCGGGAAAAGGGGAGGTTCAAATGGGAGAGCTGGGTCTGCTCACCCTTGACCAGTTGGCACAACTTGATGATGAATCATTCTCATCACTCACCGAAACCATCCGGCACATGGATGACATGACACCGCGCGTATGGGACCAATCCGGGGGCCCCAGCGATTGCGCCGCGAATGACGCCTGACCTGCTGGAAATCGCCGCTGGACGAATTCGGCCCGAAGTTGTCACACCTTGGCGTACGGCCGAATTCCAGCGCCACCTTCTCCTGATCGAAACTCTGCGGAGAAAGCACCCCGCGACGGAGTTCGCGGCAGCCGTCGAGCACCTCGCAGAAACCCAGCTGAAGGACCCCGACCGCCTCTTCGACGCCCTGTCGGCGCCGCAGGTCGGAGTGTGGGCCATGCGCTCCCTGCGGTCCGCCCCTTCGCTCTCCGATCTTCACACGCTCGTCGCCCAGCCGACCGGGCCCCTGTTGAGCGCTTCATGCGACGGCCTCGTCCTCCAGGTCGAACTCGGCCACGATCTCCCGCACCTGGACCTCTTCGGCACCCGCGACCCCGACCCCGACCCGGGCGCCTGGGAGCACGCTCTCCGCGACGGCTGGCGGCTGGTCTGCGCACACGACCGTGACCTCGCCGCCGCGATGGCAGCCACCCTGCGCGTGCTCGTCCCGCTCCCCCGCGAAGCGGATGGACGGATGCGCGGCGGAACCTCCGGATGGGCCTTCGGCGCCATCGCCACGTCGTTGCCCACCGACCCGATGGAGTGCGCGGAAAGCCTGGTCCACGAGTTCCGCCACGTCCTGCTCGGCGCCGTCACCAACCACCACGACCTCGTAAGTCCAGGCAGCACGTGGAAAGGGCGAGCGCCCTGGCGTGCCGACCCCAGACCCGCAGAAGCCCTCCTTCAGGGCTGTTACGCCTACGCAGGTCTGATCCGGCTCTGGCGCGCCCTGAACTGCGACGACGCGCTGGCCACCTGGCACGAACCCACCGCGCAGGCGGTCGACGTGCTCGCCGCCTCGGACGCACTCACCCCCATGGGACAGGAATTCGCGGCCGAGCTGCGCCGCTCACTGTGACATGGGCTCGATGTCGACGTCGACGCGGCCACCCTGCTCGGTCAGCACCATGTGAGGGTGGTTGGGCAGCGATCGCGCGTAGGCGTCCAGCGTGCGCTCGTGCAGCTCGGACGCCTCCTGCTCGTCTCCTGCCGCACGCCGGTCGAGCACCAGGTTGCCCGCCGCGGCCAGCGTGCGCACATGCTCGGCGCCTAGGGTGCGCTCGAGGATCTCCACGGCCTTCTCTCCCAGGTCACGCGCCTCGGTCACGTTGCCGAGCGCCGCCAGATCACTGGCCAGGTTCGTCATCACCGTCGCCGTGTTGGGATGATCCTCGCCGAACTGGGCGGTGAAGAAGTCGAGCGCGTCGCGGTCCATCCTGCTCGCCCCCAGCGGGTTGCCGAGCAGACGCTGCACGATCGCCAGGTTGACGGCGGCCGCCTGGGTGTTGGGGTGAGCCGTGCCACCGACGACCTTCTCCCAGAGCGCGACCGTCTCCTCGCCGAGCCGTGCCGCGCCGAGCAGGTCTCGATCGAGCCTGCGGGTGTTGATGAGGCAGACCGCGCAGTTGAGCGTCTGGCGGTGCGTCGGGCCGAGCACCTTGAGGTGACGGTCGAAATTACGCTCGCCCAGCTCCCTGGCTTCCTCGTAGTAACCGGCCCAGCGGAGCGCGACGGACAGGTCGGTCTCGAACTGCAACCGGCCCATGTGCCAGGGCTGGTGCTTGCGCTCGGAGACCTGACACACCTCGCGGATCATCTTGAGCGACTCGTCGATCCCGCCGAGCTTGCGCAGGTCTCTGGCGAGGGCGAACTTCGAGATGAGGGCGTAGTCGGCGGTGTCGCCGAACATGCGGCGCCGCTCCTCGAAGGCGCGCGCGTCGAACTGGCGCGCCTCCTCGTAGCGGCCCAGGCAGCGCAGGTCGACGGCGATGTTGTTGAGGATGTTGATCGTCTGCATGTGCTCGCTTCTGAGCACGCGCTCCGACAGCGGGAGCACCTCGACGTCCTCCACGTACGCGTCTGCGTATCTGCCCAGGTGGCGAAGGCAGCGGGAGTAGGTGCTCGCCGCCTTGATGTACACCTCGTTCTCGCGTCCGACGGTCGCGGCCAGTCTGTTCCGGGTGTCGATGTTGAGAGCGCCCGCCCGCTCCGTCTCGCCGAGCGAGAACAGGCAGATCGTGATCTCCATCGCCAGCATCAGTGTCTGCAGATCGTCGGGCCCGAACCTGGCCCGCCAGTGGTCCAGGACGAACTCGCCGAGACTGAGCCCTTCGCGGTTGCCGCCGCGCAGGTGCATACGGCGCACCTGGTTGATGATCAGCGCGCGCAACTGCGTGTTGGCCGACTCGTACGAGCCCGACGGGATCAGGTGCTGCTTGGAGATCTCGTACTGCGGGTCCGTGGTCTCCTTGTCCGGGTATCCCGGGTCGGAGGCGGCGAGCAGCTCATGGGCGATCGCGCGGTACTCATCGACCAGCTCCGGCTCCTCGCGCTTCATCCTCCCGCGCGTCACGTCCTGCACGACGCGGTGCACCTGGACGACGTTGCGCATGCCGTACAGCTTCAGCAGCGAGAACCTGGCCAGCTCCCGCGCCGCCTTGCGGAACACCGCGTCGTCGCCGATCACCCCGGCCAGCTCCTCGGGCAGCCGCCCGCCGAGCACCAGCGCCGGCCGTACGATCAGCTCCACCGAGATCGGCTCGGGCGAGAAGAAGCACAGCAGCTTGAACAGCGCCCTGGCCTCTTCCGAGATCTTGTCGCTGGACACGCTCCACGTCGTGGCCACCGACTGCGAGTAGTAGATGTCGACCGGCTCGCCCAGCATCTCGTGCGCGTTGAGCTTGTACAGCTCGACGTATTCCTCGACCGGGATCTTCGTCTCGATGAGGTAGGCGGCCGCGTGCTCGGCGGCCAGCGGCAGGAAGCCGAGCAGCTCGCCGAGGCGCTGCGCCGCCAGGATCGCCTCGTCCTCGGGGACGACGCCCGGCGCCAGGCTCGGCACGCGCTTGCGAAGGAAGCTGATGCTCTCGGCCGCGTCGAAGCCGCCGACCTCGATGCCCTCGGAGTTGAGCTCCCTGCGCCACTGGGAGATGCGCGAGGTGATGATCACGTGGCCCGTGCCGCGCGGGATGTAGGGGCGGAGCATGTCGGGGTCGGTGACGTTGTCGAAGACCAGCAGCCACCGGGAGTATTTGCGACCGGTGCGGAGCGCGTCGATGACGACCTGGGAGGAGTAGTCGCGGTCCGTGCTGGAGAACTCGGCCAGCCCCATCCTGCGGCCCAGGGCGATCAGCGCGTTGCGTACCGTGTCCTCCTGCTCGGCCCTGATCCACCACACGAGGTCGTAGTCGGCCGCGTGCCTGTGGCAGTATTCCGCCGCGATCTCCGTCTTGCCCACGCCGCCCATGCCGTGGAGCGGCTGCGGCGGGTGGCCCAGCACGGCCTGCGAGGTCGCGCCGAGGCTGGCGCGCAGCAGGTCGAGTTCCCGTTCACGCCCCGTGAAATGAGGGTTACGAAACGGGATCTCCCGCCCCCAGATGGGCTCAACGGGAGAAACGCCGGGATCATTGTTCTGATTCACGGTCACCTCGGCGCGCTAGTCGCTTTTCCGTGGTTCATAGTAACGTTCAGAGTCCCGGTAAATCACCGAACCCTTGGGTCGTTTTGGTAGGGTGCGAAGCGCTCGGACCATATTCTCGCTGGTGGCTGATTGACGAGGGGGCCGGTGATCAGCGAGTCTCGACTTATCCGGCACGGATGAGGGAGGCCTCGATGAGCGGCGCGGATATCTCCTCGCGCTCTGGCATATCCGCTCACGAATACGGTGCCGCCTGGGCTGCTGCGACGGCGGCCCTCGAAGCGGGAGACCTGGCCGCCGCCCGAACCCTCGCCACCTCGATCGCGGACCGTTCCCACGCCCCTGGCCTGGAGCGCCGCTACGGCCGCGCCAAGCACCTGCTCGCCCGCATCGCCCGCGCCGCCGGCGACCCGGCCGCCGCTGAGGAGGCGCTGCGCGCCGCCCTCCGGGCCTTCACCTTTCTGGAGGACGCCAGTGGCGCGGCCGACGTCCTCACCGACCTCGCGGAGGTACGGCTCGCGGCCGGGCAGTTCGGCGACGCGTCCGACCTGTCGCGGCAGGCGGTCAAGCGCGCGCCGGGCAACGTGCGGGCGCTGACCGTGCTCGGCTACGCGCAGTGGCTCAGTGGCTCGCCCGCCGACGGGGAGAGCACGTTCGAGCAGGCGCTGCACATCAGGCGCGACGCGGTGGCCGCCCTTTGCGGGCGCGGGCAGGTGCGGGCCGACCTGGGCGACCATCGGGACGCGCTGACCGACCTCGACCGGGCGCTCCGGCTCGGCGTCCCGGCCGCAGAGGAGGCGGACGTGCGGTCGGCTCGGGCGCTGGCGCTGGCGGGGCTGGGCAACCTGCCGGACGCGGACGCGGAGATCACGCGAGCGGTGGAGCTGGATCCGAACCGGGCGCGCACGCGGTTGCGGCGGGCGCGGATCCGTTCGCTGGCGGGGCGGTTGGAGGAGGCGTTCGGCGACCTGCAGGAGGTGCTTTCGTTCGGCGCGGCCCCGGTCGAGACGGCCACCGCCCGCCGCGCGCTGGCTCGTCTGCGCACGCTTTGACGGTCTTTTGGGGGTACGGCAAGCACGGAACCCCCACCCGCCGCACGTGGCTGGGCTCTTTCCAGGGTGACGCCCCTCGGGCGCACCTGGCTGGCCACCGTCACGCCGGGACGAGACACGAGGTCTTCGAGACTTCGCGGCCGAAGGACCTCAGGGGTTGAGGACCTCAAGGGCTGAGGGACCTCAGAGGTTGAGGACCTCAAGGGCTGAGGGACCTCAGAGGTTGAGGACCTCAAGGGCTGAGGGACCTCGCGGGTGGGCGGCCCAAAAGCGTCTAGGGCCTTGAAAAGGGGGTTTTTCGGGCGCTGCTCGGCGGTGTGTCGGTTGACGCGAACGGGAGGAAAGGATACGTTCCGGGAGATTTCACGATCGCCAAGGGAAATCCGGTGAGATGCCGGTGCGGACGCGCCACTGTATCCGGGACGTAGATCCCGGGAGCCAGGTCGCTTGGCGGCCGTGACCTCATGTTGGGACGCGTCATCCCCGAGGAGGCTCCAATGAGTGGTCTGTCCACTCCATCCACCATCCCGCTGCCACGCCTGGGCCGATGGCTGATCATCGTGCCCTTCCTGCTGCTCGTGGCCTACCTGGTCCTGATGGACAACGGCGCCATCTCCCAGACAGGTACCTACCTTCACGAACTCATGCACGACGGGCGTCACCTGCTCGGCGTGCCCTGCCACTGAGGCCGTGATACGTACCCTGCTGGTCAGGGGCCTGCTCGTCGGGCTCCTGGCCGGACTCATCGCGGGCGGCTTCGCCTTCGTGTTCGGCGAACCGCGGGTGGACTCCGCGATCGCGCTCGAGGAAGCCGCTGCCGCGCACCATCCGGCGGGCACCGCGGAACACAGCCACGACGAGGAAGAAGCGCCGGTCAGCAGGCCGGGGCAGAAGGCCGGGCTGTTCCTGGCGACCGGGTTGTACGGGCTGGCGGTGGGCGGGATCTTCGCGCTCGTCTTCGCCGGGCTGCGCGGCCGGGTCGGCCCCAGGTCGGACGGCAAGCTGGGGCTCGCGGCCGCGGGCACGGCGTTCGTCGCGGTCATTCTTGTGCCGTTCCTGAAATATCCAGCCAACCCACCGGCGGTCGGCGACCCGGAGACGATCAACAGCAGGACCCTCCTGTATGTGGTCATGATCCTGGTCGGTCTGGCGGCCACGGCGATCGGCGTCGCGACGGCGCGCCGCGTCACCGCGGGTCCGTGGGCCAGGGGGGTGGCGGCGGGCGTCGCGTTCCTGGTGCCGGTGATCGCCGCCTGGGTGCTGCTACCCACGGTGAACGAGGTGCCGGACGGGTTCCCCGCGACGCTGCTCTGGGAGTTCAGGCTGGCATCGCTGGGGACACAGCTGGTCTTCTGGGCCGCCTTCGGCGTCCTGTTCGCCTGGGCCAGCGACCGGGCCGCCCGCCCGGCCACTGTCCCCGTCTGACGGAGGTGCTGTTCGTACGGCAGGCGAGCACGCCCGGCATGCGTGCGGCCCGCTTCCCCACGGATGAGGCGGCCGACCCGTCGAGCCTGGCCAGAGCGCTGGTCCTGGCGAGTGACGGGCCGATCTTCTGCGCCCCCCAACAGGCGGCCAGACAGACGGCTGCGGCAATAGCCATGCCTCCACCTCTCTCTAGCGGCCCGACACCAGACACCCCGCCCACCGGAGGACCGCCTGCCGCAGGACCGCCCGCTGGTGGGCCGCCTGCCGGAGGGCCGCCCACTGAAGGGTCGTCCTCCGGAGGGATGTCCTCTCGGAGGGCCTTCGCCCGTTGGGCGGTGATGGGTGGTCCAGGGGCTGGCGAGGTGAGCGGCAGGGGGGCGGTTGTGGTGGGTGAGCTGGCGGAGCCGGATTTCGGTCGTTGGGTTGGCCTGCCGTACGCACAGATCGATCCGGACGAGCTCGCGGCCTGGCTCGCGGACCCCGAGGTGGCGCCGCACGGTGGTGAGAGCCTGGCCGCGCACGCGTCCCGCGTGGCCGGGTGGCTCACCACCGCGCCCCCCGACGCCCTGGTGGTCTGCGACGTCTGGACGATCAGAGCAGCCCTCGGGCTGACCCCACTGGTGGCCGCGAGATTCGATCTGGCCCCCCTGTCGACGACCGAGGTCAGCGGCGGCCGGATCACCCATGTCAACAGGAAGGTCACATCGTGACAGCCACCTATCCGTTCAGCGCCGTCGTCGGGATGGAGGATCTGAAACTCGCCCTCCTGCTCAACGCCGTCTCCCCTCGGGTGGGCGGCGTGCTGGTGCGCGGGGAGAAGGGCACCGCCAAGTCGACCGTCGTCCGCGCCCTCGCCGCACAGCTGCCGCAGGTCGCGGTGGTAGCCGGGTGCCGGTTCGCCTGTGACCCCGCCGAGCCGGACCCGGACTGCCCCGACGGCCCCCACGAGCCGGGCGAGCCGCGCGCGAGCCGCCCGGCCGCGCTTGTGGAGCTGCCGGTGGGCGCGTCCGAGGACCGCCTCGTCGGCTCCCTCGACGTGGAGCGCGCGCTGACCGAGGGGGTGAAGGCGTTCGAGCCCGGCCTGCTGGCGTCCGCGCACCGCGGCGTCCTCTACGTGGACGAGGTGAACCTGCTTCACGACCACCTCGTCGACCTGCTGCTCGACGCGGCGGCGCTGGGCCGGTGCTACGTGGAGCGCGAGACCGTGTCCGTACGGCACGCGGCCAGGTTCCTGCTGGTCGGCACGATGAACCCGGAGGAGGGCGAGCTCCGCCCGCAGCTCCTCGACAGGTTCGGGCTGACGGTCGAGGTGAAGGCGTCGCGGGAGCCTTCGGAACGGGCCGAGGTGGTACGGCGGCGCCTGGCCTTCGACGCCGATCCCGCCGGGTTCGTGGCTCGGTGGGTTTCCGCTGAGAGCGAGCTGGCGGCGCGGATCGCCGCCGCCAGAGCGCGGGTGCCGTCGGTGGAGCTGCCCGATGAGCGGTTGGAGCAGATCGCCACGGTGTGCGCGGGGTTCGAGGTGGACGGGTTGCGCGCGGACATCGTCACGGCGAACGCGGCGATCGCGCACGCGGCGTGGCACGGGCGCGAGGTGGTCACCACGGAGGACGTGCGCGCGGCGGCCCGGCTGGCACTGCCCCACCGCCGCAGGCGCGACCCCTTCGACGCCCCGGGAATGGACGAGTCCCGCCTGGACGACCTCCTGGGCCCGGACAACAACCCGGACGACGACCCGGACGACGACCCGGGCGCTGGGCCGCCGCAGGGCAAAGGCCCGCAGGACCCAGGCGGCCCGCAAGAGCAAGCAACGCCCCAGGCAGAGGACAGGCCAGGCGACGCGGATGTGGACAAGCCGAGCGGTGAGTCGGTGGCCAAGGCGGCGGAGCCGTACAAGGTAGGCCTTCTGAAGGTTCCCGGCGTCGGCGAAGGCGTCGCGGGACGGCGGTCGCGGGGCAGGACAGCGCAGGGAAAGGCCATCGGCGCCAGGAAACCCCGTGACCGGATGCGTGACCTGCACCTCTCCGCCACCATCCTGGCCGCTGCGCCGTACCAGAAAGAACGCGGCAGGCAAGGCCCAGGCCTGCTGCTCAAACAGGACGACCTCCGCGAAACCATCAGGGAAGGCCGCGAAGGCAACCTGGTCCTTTTCGTCGTCGACGCCAGCGGCTCCATGGCCGCGCGCAAACGCATGACCGCCGTCAAGACCGCCGTCCTCAGCCTGCTCCTCGACGCCTACCAGCGGCGCGACAAGATCGGCCTGGTCACCTTCCGCGGCGCCACAGCCGAAGTGACCCTCCCCCCGACCTCGTCCGTCGAAGCGGGCGCGGCCAGGCTCCGACAGCTCCCCACGGGAGGCAGGACCCCGCTGGCCGCCGGGCTGGTCAGGGCCGCAGAGGTGCTCAGGGTGGAACGGCTGCGCGACCCGTCCCGCCGCCCCCTGCTGGTCCTGGTCACCGACGGCCGCGCCACCTCCGGCGGCGACGTGGCCAGGGCGGCGACGCTGCTCAGGGGTACGGCGAGCGTGGTCGTCGACTGCGAGAGCGGCCCCGTACGGCTCGGCCTCGCCGTACAGCTCGCCGCCAGGCTCGACGCGCCCGCCGTACGGCTGGAAGAGCTCGGCACGGTCGTCCGTGACTACAGGAAGGCGGGCTGACATGCCCCAGGGCAAGCCGACGACGATCCCCGAGGACGGGCTCACCACCCGCCAGCGCAGGACCAGACCGCTGCTGATGGTCCACACCGGACCGGGCAAGGGCAAGTCGACCGCCGCCTTCGGCATGGCGATGCGCGCCTGGAACCAGGGCTGGCCGATCGGCGTGTTCCAGTTCGTGAAGTCGGCCAAGTGGCGGGTCGGCGAGGAGCGGGCGCTGACCGTGCTGGGTGCGTCCGGCGAGGGCGGCTCGGTGAGCTGGCACAAGATGGGCGAGGGCTGGTCGTGGATCCAGCGCGGCCCCGAGGAGGACCACGCGGCCGACGCGCGCGAGGGCTGGGCGCAGATCAAGCGCGACCTGGCGGCGGAGACGTACCGCTTCTACGTGCTGGACGAGTTCACCTATCCCCTCAAGTGGGGCTGGCTGGACCTGGACGACGTGGTCGAGACCCTGCGCGAGCGGCCGGGCAACCAGCACGTGGTCATCACCGGCAGGGACGCGCCGGACAAGCTCCTTGAGGTCGCCGATCTGGTGACCGAGATGGGCAAGGTGCGCCACCCCATGGACGCCGGGCAGAAGGGACAGAAGGGCATCGAGTGGTGATCCCCCGGCTCGTCATCGCCGCGCCGTCCTCGGGCAGCGGCAAGACGACGGTGGCCACGGGCCTGATGGCGGCCCTGCGGTCGGCGGGCATGAAGATCTCTCCGCACAAGGTGGGGCCGGACTACATCGATCCCGGCTACCACGCGCTGGCCACCGGCCGCCCGGGCCGCAACCTGGACCCGTGGCTGGTCGGCGAGGAGCGGGTGGTCCCGCTGTTCGAGCACGGCGCGGCCGGGTCCGACGTGGCGGTGGTCGAGGGCGTGATGGGCCTGTTCGACGGGCGGGGCGAGACGGACTTCGCCTCGACGGCGCACGTGGCCAGGCTGCTGGACGCGCCCGTGGTCCTCGTCGTGGACGCGGCGCGGCAGAGCAGGTCGGTGGCGGCGGTCGTGCACGGGTTCGCCACGTTCGACCCGCGGGTCAGGGTCGGCGGGGTGATTCTCAACCGCATCGGCTCCGACCGGCACGAGGAGCTGTGCAGGGCGGCGCTGGCCGGGGTCCCGGTGCTCGGCGCGATCCGGCGCGAGGACGCGGTCGCCACGCCGTCCCGCCACCTCGGCCTGATCCCGGCGGCGGAGCGCTCGGCTGAGGCGACGGCCGCGGTGGCCCGGCTGGGCGAGCTGGTAGCCCGCTCCTGCGACCTGGAGGCGTTGGTACGGCTGGCGCGGACGGCCCCCGCGCTTCCCGGCAGGCCTTGGGAGGTGCCCGTGCATCAGGGGAATGCGGTCGTCGCGGTCGCCGGTGGAGCGGCGTTCACCTTCGGCTATGCCGAGCACGTCGAGCTGCTCGAAGCGGCCGGTGCCGAGGTGGCGGTGTTCGACCCGCTGCGCGACGAGAAGCTGCCGGAGGGGACGGGCGCGCTGGTCGTCGGCGGCGGCTTCCCCGAGGTCTACGCCGCCGAGCTGGCCGCCAACACCTCCTTGCGCGAGGAGGTCGCCTCCTTCCCCGGCCCGATCGCCGCCGAGTGCGCCGGGCTGCTCTACCTGTGCGAGGAGCTGGACGGACGCAGGATGTGCGGCCGTGTGCCCGGCGTAGCGCGGATGTCGGAGAAGCTCACCCTCGGCTACCGGGACGTGGCCGCGTCAAGGGACTCGCTGCTCACGCGGAAGGGCGAACGCTTCCGCGGACACGAGTTCCACCGCACCAGGCTCACCCCGCCCGGCGACCTGTTCCAGGAGACGGGCGGGTACGGCGACGCCCTCGTCACCGCCTCCTACCTGCACCTGCACTGGGCCGGGCGGCCCGAGCTGGCTCAGCGGCTCGTGTCGTCCTCCAGGTCACCCTCCGTCTTGAGGTAGACCTCCTGCAGCCCGCGCAGCAGGTCGGGGTCCGGGTGCTCCCACATTCCCCGCTCGGCCGCCTCCAGCAGCCGCTCGGCGATCCCGTGCAGCGCCCACGGGTTCGACTTCGCCATGAACGCCTGGTTCTCTGCGTCCAGCACGTAGGTCTCGGTGAGCTTGTCGTACATCCAGTCGGCCACCACGCCGGTGGTGGCGTCGTAGCCGAACAGGTAGTCGACGGTCGCGGCCAGCTCGAACGCGCCCTTGTAGCCGTGCCTGCGCATCGCCGCCAGCCACTGCGGGTTCACCACGCGGGCACGGAAGATGCGCGAGGTCTCCTCCGACAGGGTCCTGGTGCGTACGGCGTCGGGACGGGTGCTGTCGCCGACGTACGCGGCCGGAGCCTTGCCGGTGAGCGCGCGGACGGTGGCGATCATGCCGCCGTGGTACTGGAAGTAGTCGTCGGAGTCTGCGATGTCGTGCTCGCGGGTGTCGACGTTCTTGGCGGCCACCGCGATCCTGCGGTAGGCGCTCTCCATGTCCTGCCGGGCGGCGACGCCGTCCAGGCCGCGGCCGTAGGCGTAGCCGCCCCAGACCGCGTAGACCTCGGCCAGGTCGGTGTCGTCGCGCCAGTTGCGGCTGTCGATCAGCGGCAGCAGCCCGGCTCCGTAGGCTCCCGGCGCCGACCCGAAGATCCGCCGCGTGCGGCCGTCCTCGGCGACGTGGGCGCGGACGTAGTTGTCCTCAGGGGACTCCTCCAGCCCGGCGACGAGCTGGACGGCGTCGTCCAGCATGGCCACGACGTGCGGGAACGCGTCGCGGAAGAACCCGCTGATGCGTACCGTGACGTCGATCCTGGGCCTGCCCAGCTCCTCCAGCGGGATCGGCTCCAGGTGCGTGACCCTGCGCGAGGCCTCGTCCCACGTGGGGCGCACGCCGAGCAGGGCGAGCACCTCGGCGACGTCGTCGCCTGCCGTACGCATGGCGCTGGTCCCCCACACCGACAGGCCGACCGACCTGGGCCACTCGCCGGTGTCCGCGCGGTAGCGGTCCAGGAGCGAGTCGGCCATCGCCTGGCCGGTCTCCCAGGCCAGCCTGCTGGGTACGGCACGCGGATCGACGGAGTAGAAGTTGCGCCCGGTCGGCAGCACGTTGATCAGCCCACGCAGCGGGGAACCGCTGGGGCCCGCCGGGACGTAGCCGCCGTCGAGGGCGTGGAGGAGGTGGTCGAGCTCGTCGGTCGTCCTGTCGAGCCTGGGCACCACCTCGGTGGCGGCAAAGGTGAGAATGCGGGCGACCAGGTCGTCATCGGTGAGCTCGGAGACCCTTGGCGGGTCCCAGCCGCGTTCCTCCATGCCCTCCACCAGCGCGCGGGCCGTCGCCTCCGCCCTGTCCGTGGCGTCCAGCCCGGCGGTGCCGTCCTCCACCAGGCCCAGCGCCTCGCGCAACCCGGGCAGCGTCTCCTGCCCCGACCACATCTGCCTGGCACGCAACATCGCCAGCACCAGGTCCACCCGCTGCGCCCCGGCCGGCGCGTGACCCAGCACGTGCAGGCCGTCGCGGATCTGCGCGTCCTTCACCTCGCACAGCCACCCGTCCACGTGCAGGATGAAGTCGTCGAACTCGGTGTCGTGCGGCCGGTCGGCCAGCCCCAGGTCGTGGTCGAGCTTGGCGGCCTGGATGAGCGTCCAGATCTGCGCCCTGATCGCGGGCAGCTTCGCCGGGTCCATCGCGGCGATCGTGGCGTGCTCGTCCAGCAGCTGCTCAAGCCGGGAAATATCGCCATAGGACTCGGCGCGGGCCATCGGCGGCACCAGGTGGTCCACCAGCACCGCGTGCGCCCGCCGCTTGGCCTGCGTCCCCTCGCCCGGGTCGTTGACCAGGAACGGATAGATCAGCGGCAGGTCGCCGATCGCCGCGTCCGTGCCGCACGACGCGGACATGCCCGCCGACTTGCCCGGCAGCCACTCCAGGTTGCCGTGCTTGCCGACGTGCACCATCGCGTGCGCGCCGAAGTCCGCCGACAGCCAGCGGTAGGCGGCCAGGTAGTGGTGGCTCGGCGGCAGGTCGGGGTCGTGGTAGATCGCGATCGGGTTCTCGCCGAAGCCGCGCGGCGGCTGCACCATCAGCACCACGTTCCCGGCGCGCAGCGCGGCCAGCACGATGTCGCCCTCGTGGGTGAACAGCTCGCCGGGCGGCGGTCCCCAGTGCCGCTCCATGCTCTCCCTGAGGTCTGCCGGGAGGGTGCGGTACCAGGCGGTGTAGGCCGCACCGGAGATCCGTACCGGATTGCCGGCCAGTTGCTCGTCGGTGAGCCAGTTCTCGTCCTGGCCGCCGGCGGCGATCAGCGCGTGGATGAGCGCGTCGCCCTCGTCGGGGAAGCCCTCGCCCAGGTCGTAGCCCGCCTCGGCGAGCCTCGCCAGGAGCTTGACCGTGCTGGCCGGGGTGTCGAGGCCGACGGCGTTGCCGATCCGCGCGTGCTTGGTCGGGTACGCCGAGAGCATGACGACGAGCCGCTTGGACGCGTTCGGGATGTGCCTGAGCAGGCCGTGCCGTACGGCGATGCCCGCGACCCTGGCGGCGCGCTCCTCGTCCGCGACGTAGACCGTGAGCCCGTCGGGGTCGATCTCCTTGAACGAGAACGGGACCGTGATGATCCGCCCGTCGAACTCCGGGATCGCCACCTGCGACGCCGCGTCCAGCGGCGACAGGCCGTCGTCGTTCTCCTCCCACGCCTGCCTGCTCGTGGTCAGGCAGAGGCCCTGGAGGATCGGCACGTCGAGGTCGGCCAGCGCGCCCACGTCCCACGCCTCGTCGTCGCCGCCCGCCCCCGCCGTCGCGGGCCTGGACCCACCGGCGGCCAGCACGGTCACCACCAGGGCGTCGGCGGCGCGCAGGGTTTCGAGCAGCGCGGGCTCCGCCGTACGCAGCGAGGAACAGAAGACCGGCAGCGCACGGCCCCCGGCGTTCTCGATCGCGGTGCAGAGGGTCTCGACGAAGCCCGTGTTGCCCGCCATGTGGTGCGCCCGGTAGTAGAGCACCCCGATGACCGGCCCCTCGCCGGTGCTCTCCCTGCCCAGGAGCCCCCAGGAGGGCGCCGGGGTGGGCGGTGCGAAGCCGTACCCGGTGAGCAGGACCGTGTCGGAGAGGAACTTGTGCAGTTCGCCCAGGTTGTCCGGCCCGCCCTGGGCCAGGTAGGCGTGCGCCTGTGCGCACACCCCGCCGCTGACCGTGGACAGCTCCATCAGCTCGGCGTCCGGCGCCTGCTCGCCGCCGAGCACCACCACGGGACGCGGCCCGGCCAGCAGGTGGTCGAGCCCCTCCTCCCAGGCCCTGCGCCCGCCGAGCAGGCGGACGATCACCAGGTCGGCGCCGTCGACGAGGGCGGGAAGGTCGTCGACCCCCAGCCTGGCCGGGTTGCCGAGCCGGTAGCCGGCGCCGCTCGCGCGGGCGCTCAGCAGGTCGGTGTCAGAGGTCGAGAGCAGCACAACGCCAGGCACGACAACGTCCTCCCTCGGGGTCCTCGCCCCGGGTCGCAGGTCACGACGGCAGGAGTCTCCTGGCTCCCGGATCGACGCTCACCCCGGCCTTCCCGTCCATTGCTGGACAGTGGCCTTCGGTGGAGTTCGCTCCCCGGTCACAGTGGCGGGACCGCGCCGGTTTCACACCGGCTTCCTCCCATTGCCATCGCCTAGGGGGAGCCTACAGTGGCGTTACCATCCTGAACGTGTCCATAGCTGACTTTTCCGGACGAACGCGCCCTGACGCATGTCCGGGAGCGTTACAGGTGCACCAGGCGGCGGACGGGCCGCTGGCCCGGGTCCGCGTGCCCGGCGGGCTGATCTCCACGGCGCAGCTCACGTTGCTGGCTACCGGGGTGCTCGAGCTGACCTCACGGGCCAACGTGCAGGTCAGGGGGGTACGGTCACCCGCTTCCTTTGCCTCGGCGCTCGCCGGGGCTGGGTTGCTGCCGTCGGCCTCGCACGAGCGGGTGCGCAACATCGTCGCGTCCCCTTTGGGCGGGCGCGGGGTCTCGGGTCGTTGGGACACGCAGCCGCTGGTGGAGGCGCTTGACCAGGCGTTGTGTGCGCGGGATCGGCTTGCCTCGCTGCCTGGGCGGTTCCTTTTCGCGGTGGACGACGGGACGGGCGACATGCTCGGCCTCGGCGCCGACGTCACCCTGACCCCGGACGGCCTGGTGGTGGCCGACTCCCTGCTTGTTAAGGGCGCGACAGACCCGCTCTCGGCCGCAGAAGCCTTCCTCGACGAACGCGACTCCGAGTGGCGCATCACCGAACTCCCGAACGGCCCCGCCCGCATCGCCGCCCGTCTTGGGATCCCTGGAACTCTTGTGACCTCGCAACCTCCCCGCCAGCAGCGTGCGGGGTTGCTGGAGCAGCGGGACGGGCGGGTCGCGCTGGAGGTCGTGCCCCCGCTCGGCCGCCTCTCCCCCGCCCACGTGCGCGCCCTCGCCGACACCACCGACCACGTCCGGCTCACCCCCTGGCGCACCGTCGTGCTCGTCGACCTCCCACCCGAGGAAGCCGCGCACGTGGCAGCACACCTGGAGGCAGCAGGCCTGGTGACCGACCCGAGCTCCCCCTGGGTGGGCGTCACCGCCTGCACCGGCAGCCCCGGATGCGCCAAATCCCTCGCGGACGTGCAGCAGGACGCCGCCCGCTGGACCCCCACCAGACCCACCACCACCCCCGTGCACTGGTCCGGCTGCGAGCGTCGCTGCGGCCTCCCGAAGGGCCAGGTCACGCAGCTGATCGCCACAGCAGACGGTTACCAGGAAAGGCAGCAGTGATCGACTACATCCGCGACGGCGCCGAGATCTACCGGCAGTCGTTCGCCACCATCCGCGCGGAAACCGACCTCAGCGGCATCCCGCCCGAGGTGGCCCAGGTGGCCGTACGGATGATCCACGCCTGCGGCATGACCGACCTGGTCACCGACCTGGCCTGGTCCACCGGCGCGGTGACCCGGGCCCGCGAGGCGCTGAAGGCAGGGGCGCCCGTGTTCTGCGACGCCACGATGGTCGCCACCGGTGTGACCAGGAAGCGCCTGCCCGCCGACAACGACGTGGTGTGCACGCTCAACGACCCCCGCGTCCCCGCCCTGGCGGAACGGCTCGGCACCACACGCAGCGCGGCGGCGCTTGAGCTGTGGCGCGACCGGCTCGACGGCTCCGTGGTGGCGATCGGGAACGCGCCCACCGCGTTGTTCCGGCTCCTGGAGCTCGTCGCCGAGGGCGCCGGGCGTCCTGCGGCGGTGCTGGGCATCCCGGTGGGGTTCATCGGCGCGGCCGAGTCGAAGCGGGCGCTGACCGGCAGCGGCCTGGAGTTCCTGGTGGTGCACGGTCGGCGCGGCGGCAGTGCAATGACGGCGGCGGCGATCAACGCCATCGCGAGCGAGGCGGAGTGAGCATGCTGTATGGGGTGGGGCTCGGGCCAGGCGATCCCGAGCTGGTGACGGTCAAGACGGCGCGGCTGATCGGCGAGGCGGACGTCATCGCCTACCACGCGGCCAGGCACGGGAGGAGCATCGCGCGTTCGATCGCCCTGCCGTACATGCGGGAAGGACAGGTCGAGGAGCTGCTGCTCTACCCGCTGACCACGGAGACCACCGACCATCCCGGCGGGTACCAGGGGGCGCTCGACGACTTCTACGCCGAGTGCGCCGAACGGCTCGCCGTACATCTGGACGCCGGTCGGACGGTGGTGGTGCTGAGCGAGGGCGATCCGCTGTTCTACGGCTCGTACATGCACATGCACAAGCGGCTCGCGCACCGCTATCCGACCGAGGTGGTGCCGGGGGTGACCTCGGTCAGCGCGGCGGCGGCCGTGCTGGGGCGGCCGCTGGTGGAGCGGGACGAGGTGCTGACCGTGCTGCCGGGCACGCTGCCTGGCGAGGTGCTGGCCGAGCAGTTGCGCGGCACGGACTCGGCGGCGGTGCTCAAGCTCGGGCGGACGTTCACGAAGGTCAGGGACGCCTTTGCCGAGGCGGGGCGGCTCGACGACGCGTGGTATGTCGAGCGGGCCACGATGGGGGCTGAGCGGGTGGCGCCGCTCAAGGACGTGGATCCTGAGGGCGTGCCGTACTTCTCCCTGGCCCTCCTGACCAGCCCTTCCTCGACCGCCTTCGACCAGAGGCCCGCCCGTGAAACGGCCACCTTCGCACAGACGGCCACCTCCCAAGCGGCCGCCTCGGCACAGACGGCCGCCCCTGCCTCTGGGGTTTCTGGCGAGGTGGTCGTCGTCGGGCTGGGGCCTGCCGGGCGGCCGTGGCTGACCCCTGAGGCGCAGGAGGCGCTGGCCGCCGCCACCGACCTGGTCGGCTACGGACCATATGTCGACCGCGTGGCACCCAACCCACGCCAGATACGCCACCGTACGGACAACCGCGTCGAGGCCGAGCGCGCCAGGCACGCGCTGGAGCTGGCCCGCACCGGCGCCCGCGTCGCCGTGGTCTCCTCAGGGGATCCGGGCGTGTTCGCCATGGCCAGCGCCGTACTGGAGGTCGCCGAGGACTTTCCAGACGTGCCCGTACGGATCGTCCCCGGGCTGACCGCCGCGCAGGCGGTGGCGAGCAGGGCGGGTGCGCCTTTGGGGCACGACTACTGCGTGTTGTCGCTGTCCGACCTGCTGAAGCCTTGGGAGGTGGTGGCCAACCGGCTGACCGCCGCGGCCAAGGCCGACCTGGTGCTGGCGATCTACAACCCGGCGTCGCGCAGCCGTACCTGGCAGGTGGCCGCGACCCGCGACCTCCTGCTGGAGCACCGCGCCCCGGGCACCCCCGTCGTCATCGGCAGGAACGTCGGCGGCGAGGAGGAGACGCTCACTGTTACGACACTGGGCGAGCTGGACCCGGGGATGGTCGACATGCGCTGCCTGTTGATCATCGGCTCCTCCACCACCCGAGTCTCCCCAACCGGCACCGTCTACACCCCCCGCCGCTACCCCTAACCCACCCCGGCGGCCCTCACGCCTGGGCCGCCCCCACCCATGGCCCTAACGCCTGCCCAGGCTCCCTTTCGGCCCTCGCCCCCCGACCTCTTGCGCACCTCACCGCATGACCCAGCCTTTGGGCCACACCGCGTGGGCCCAGCCTTTGGGCCTCACCTCGTGGCCCAGCTTTGGGCCTCGTGGCCCGGGCCCGCCTTGGCCTTCACGCCTGGGCCGGACCTGGGCCATCTCCCGTCACGCCCGAGCTGCCCAGCTCGCCGCCTCCGCCGCGTTGTCGACCTGGCGGAGGCCGTCGGGCAACGGCGGCCGGTTCACCATGACCACCCTGACACCGAGCTCACGGGCTGCGACGAGCTTGGCCATGGTCAGCTCGCCGCCACTGTCCTTGGTGACCAGCGTGTCGATGCCGTGCTCACGCATGAGCGCCAGCTCGCCATCCACGGTGTACGGTCCCCGCGCGAGCACCACATGGACATTGGGCGGAACCGGCGCCTCCGGCGGATCCACCGACCTCGCCAGAAACCAACGCTCCCGCTCAACCCGCCCGACCTGCCCAGGCAGCTCGACCCGCTCGACCCGCCCAGGCAGCTCGACCTGCCCAGCCCGCTCGGTCCGCTCGGTCCGCCCGACCCGCTCGGTGGTGAAGATCGGCAGGCTGCGGCGGCCTGTGGTCAGGAAGACTCGCCTCCCCAAATGCTCAGCCGCTTCCTCCAACGAGCCCACCCGCGTCCAAGCGTCGCCCGCGCCCTCCCGCCACCCCGCACGCCGCAACACCAGCAACGGGATCCCAGTACGCGCAGCCACCTCCGCCGCCGACGCCGTCATCCGCGCCGCGAACGGGTGCGTAGCGTCCACCACCGCATCCATCGCGTTGGCCCCGAGCCACCCGGCCAACCCGTCCACGCCACCAAACCCACCCATATGCACCTCGCCAACCGGCAACCGCGGATTACTCACCCGCCCCGCCAGCGACGACACCACGAACACACCCTCTGCCACGAGCAGACCAGCCAGCGCCCGAGCCTCCGCCGTACCCCCGAGGATCAGGACGCGCCGCATGCCCGATCTCTCTCCGCGCTGTACAGATGGCTGTCAGGGAACTGCGTAGCCGCCAGCACCCGTCCCACGATGATCACCGCAGTGCGCCGGATCTCCGCCTGCCGTACCAGGGTCGCGATGTCGGCCAGCGTCCCGCGCACGATCAGCTCGTCGGCCCGGCTCGCCCGCGCCACCACCGCCACAGGACAGTCCGCGCCATAGGACGGCACCAGCTCAGCCACCACCTCGTCGATCCGCTGCACGGCAAGATGCAGCACCATCGTGGCCCGGCTCGCCCCCAACGTGCCCAGATCCTCCCCGGGCGGCATCGGCGTGGCCCGCGCGGACGTACGGGTCAGAATGACCGTCTGCCCGACCCCGGGCACGGTCAGCTCCCTGCCCAGCGAAGCGGCCGCCGCGGCGAACGCGGGCACCCCAGGCACGATCTCGTACGGCACGCCGAGCGCGTCCAGCCTGCGCAACTGCTCGGCCACGGCGCTGAACACCGACGGGTCCCCCGAATGCAACCGCGCCACATCCAGCCCCTGCCGATGCGCGTCCGCCAGCTCGGCGACGATCTCCTCAAGCGTCAGGTTCGCGGTGTCCACGAGCTTTGCCCCAGGCGGACAGGCGTCGAGCAACTCATGCGGCACCAGCGACCCCGCATAGAGACAGACCGTCGCCCTCTCCAGCACCCGCAGCCCGCGCACCGTGATCAGATCCGCCGCCCCCGGCCCGGCACCGATGAAATACACGGTCACGTCAGGTCCCCTCCGCCACGTCTTGTCGCGACCGTCACGTCAGACCCCATCCGCCTTGCTCTGCGACCCTCATGCCAGATCCCGTCCGGGATGCCTGACCGCGACATCAGGTCTCGTCCGGGGTGCCTTGCCGCGACCCTCAGGTCCTTTCCGGGGTGCCCTGTCGCGACCGTCATGTCAGGTCCTTTCCGACCGACCACACCGTGACCGGCATCGCCGGGCGCCAGCCTGTGAACGCCCCCAGCGGCGAAGCCTGCTGTACGGCCAGCCGTACCAGCTCCCCGCCGAGCCTGCCGTACCACTGCGCCACCAACGCCTCCGACTCCAGCGTGACCGCGTTCGCCACCAGCCTGCCGCCGGGACGCACGGCCGACCAGCACGCTTCCAGCAGGCCGGGCGCGGTGAGGCCGCCGCCGACGAAGACCGCGTCCGGCGCGGGCAGGCCGTCCAGCGCCCCGGGCGCGCGCCCCTCGACGACCTGCAGGGAGGGGACGCCGAGCGTGTCAGCGTTGCGCCTGATCCTGGCGGCCCTGATCTCGTCACTCTCGATCGCGACGGCCGTGCACGACGGGTGGCTGCGCATCCACTCGATCGCGATGCTGCCCGCGCCCGCGCCGACGTCCCAGAGCAGCTCGCCCGGTTGCGGGGCCAGCCGGGCCAGGGTGACCGCCCTGACGTCGCGCTTGGTGAGCTGGCCATCGTGCTCGTACGCGTCGTCCGGCAACCCCGGGACCCGCGGCAACCGCACCGCATCCGGCCCGGCAACACAGGAAATCGCGATCACGTGAAGATCTGTGAAGCCGTCGCGCGTCAGGCTCGCTGCCGTGGCCCGCGTCTCGGCCTCCTCGCGTGCGCCCAGGTCGGACAGCACGGTCATCTCGCTGCCGCCGTACCCGCGCTCCACCAGCAGCTCGGCCACCTTCAACGGCTCGCCCCCGAGCACCAGCACGCGGCGCCCGTGCCCCATGGCGGCGTTGAGCATCGCTAAGGGGCGGCCGACGAGGCTGACCACGTCCACACTCTCGACGGGCCAGCCCATCCTGGCGCAGGCCAGCGTCAACGACGACAGATGCGGCAGGATCCGCACCCGCGCGGGACCCACCAGGCGGACCAGCGTGGCGCCGATGCCGTAGAAGAGGGGATCCCCGCTGGCCAGCACGCAGATCTCCCGGCCCTCGTGCTGTTCGAGCAACTTGGGCAGCGCAGGCAACAACGGCGACGGCCAAGCCACCCGCTCCCGCCCACCCCCAACGCCAACACGCCCAACTGCCTCCGCACCACGCCCGACGGCCTCTTTCGCGCGTCCAGCCGCCGGATCTACGGCCTCCGCCCCGGAACGGGACGGCTCGACCTCCGACGCCCGCTCCGCAGCCCCGGACGCCCGTTGCGCCGCTCCCGCACCGGAAGCCGTCCGCTCCACGGCACCGGACGCCGTCCGTTCCGTGGCACCGGACTCGGGCCGGGAGGCTTCGGCTTCTGTCCCGGCGACATGCGCCGGAGTCCCGGGCGGGTGCGCTGCTGGTTCGGGGATGAGGGCGAGTTGTCGGCTGCTGCCGAACAATACGTCGGCCTCTTCGATCGCCTGACGCGACGCCTCCGCCAGCCCGGCCCAGCCGTCCGCGCCGATGCCTACGACGGTGATCACACGTTGCCCAGGATGCGGGTCACCTGGATCTCCACCACGACCCTGGCCGGGTTGGCCCTGGGGGGTTTGTATCTCGCCGCATACCGGGCCTCGGCGTCCGCGACCTCCTCGGGCGAGGTCCTGAGTACGGCCCGGCCCTCCAACGTCGACCACCGCCGCCCGTCCACCTGGCACAGCGCCACCATCGCGCCGCCCTCCCCGATGATGCGCGCCTTCTGGGACGTACCCGACGTGATCACGCGGGCGATGCCGGTGTCGAGGTCGTACGTCGCGCCGACGGGCACCACGTGGGGCGTGCCGTCCGGGCGGACCGTGGTGAGCGTGCACAGGTGCCGCTCCTGCCAGAATTCGGCGAACCCGTTCACGGAGCTCCTTACAGGTGATTTGCCGGAAATATCCTGACACACTCGGGCGGGTGAAACGGCTCCTCATCATCGGCATCGGCGCGGGCGACCCCGACCATCTCACCCTCCAGGCGGTCAAGGCGATCGCCGCCACCAACGTGTTCTTCCTGGTGGAAAAGGGGTCGGCCAAGGACGACCTGATCCAGCTCAGGCGCGGCATGATCGAGACCCATGCGCGCGAGCCGTACAGGATCGTGTCCGCGATCGACCCCGAGCGCGACAGGACCACGACCGCGTACACCGAAGCGGTCGAAGACTGGCGCAACCGCCGAGCGACCCTCTACGCCCAGCTGATCGCGGATTCGCTGGAGGACGGCGAGACCGGCGCGTTCCTGGTGTGGGGCGATCCAGGCGTGTACGACAGCACGCTGGCGATCCTCGACTCGCTCGACCTGTCGTACGAGGTCATTCCAGGCATCAGCAGCATTTCCGCATTGACCGCACGGCACGGCATCAGCCTGACCAGCGTCGCCAAGCCTCTCCACCTGACCACCGGACGCCGCCTGAAGGAGCACGGGCCGACGGCGGACGACATGGTGGTGATGCTGGACGCGCACTGCTCCTTCGACGGGCTGGATGGTTATCACATCTATTGGGGCGCGTATCTGGGCACTCCCGACGAGCTCCTGATCTCCGGGCCTGTGGCGGAGGTGGGGGAGCGCATCAAGGAGGTGCGGGCCAAGGCGAGGGCGCGCAAGGGTTGGATCATGGACACCTACCTCCTTCGCGCCCTTCACTCATAAGGGACCCCTGACAAGGAGAGGGCTCTCATAGAAGCAGTTCTCTCGGGGGCAGCGATCAACCGTGGAGGGTGGCGCGGGCCTGGGCGAGGGTGATGGTGTGGGGGTCGAAGTGGGTCAGCCACCACGTGGCGCCCGCCCTCTCATAGGGCGCAGGGTCCACACCATCCGCCAGAGACACCACGAAGTCGTACGGACGATCAGGCCGCATCGTGGCGACGATCTCGGCCAGGTGGTCGGCGGAGTCCAGGTTCACCGGGAAGAAACCGGACTCGCCCAAAGCCCGGCGCATGGGGCCCTTCTTGCCGGGGTACCCGGCCACCCACACGGGGATGTCACCCGGCGCGGGGAGGAAGCGGACGTCGTCGACGGTGTGGTGGGCACCGCTGTGACGCACCGGCTCGCCTGACCACGCCGCGTGCAGGATGGCTAACGACTCGTCCAGCATCGCCGCCCGCGCCCGGTCCTCGCACTCCTCACCGAACCTGGAGTACTCCCCGCCATACCGGTCGCTCCCCAGGCCCACCCCCAGCGTCAGCCGTCCGCCGGAAAGCAGGTCAAGCGTCGCGGTCTCACGAGCCACCTTCGCCGGCCTCCGCCGGGCCAAGGGCGTGATCATGGGCCCGATGCGCAGCCGTTCCGTCGCCACCGCGATGGCGGACAGCGTGATCCACGGGTCGGCCACCGCCCGGACCGGGGCGTACCAGTGCACGTGGTCCCAGACGAAGAACCCGTCCCACCCCGCCTCCTCCGCCTCTGCGGCCAGCCCGGCGACCACCCTGGGGTCGGCCAACTCGTCGAAGAGCGGCAGCCATATGCCTCGTTTGATCACTGTTGGGCAGCGTCTCGGATCTTGGCGACGTACTCGCGCCACCAGGCGGCGTCCGCATCAGCCGGGAACGACGAGTCGCCCGGATACTGCCCGCCCGCCCCGTCGAGCAGCTCCCTGACGATGTCCGCGTGCCCCGCGTGCCGCGCCGTCTCGCCGATCATCCGCAACACCAGCATGCGCAGCGACGCCTCGCGCCTGCTCTCCGGCCACCACGGCACCGTGCCCACCGCATCGAGGTCGAGCGCCTCGATCGTCTCGTCGGCGTGCGCGCAGGCCCGCTCGTAGAGCCCCACGATGTACGCGGTCGTCTCGCCCTCGGCGACCCACATGTCGGCGCCGTCCCAGACGCTGCCGTCGTCGACCCACGACATGTGCTCGGGCGCCGGCCGCCCGAACACCTCGCCCAGGTAGCCGTACTCCAGCCCCGCCAGGTGTTTCACCAGCCCCAGCAGGTTGGTGCCCGTGGGCGTCATCGGCGTGCGCATCTCCGCGTCGCTCAGGCCGTCGAGCTTGAAGAGCATCGCCCCACGGAACTCGCGCAGGCTCGCCAGCAGCAGGTCCTTCTCCGTCATGCAGCCACCTTCGCATGCCGTTCCGACAGAATCCGTTGGACGGAGCGGTGGACGCGCTGGGATAGTCCCCAGGTGACCACCACCCCGCTGCCTGGCGGGCTTGCCCTGCGACAGGCGCGCCCGGCCGACTTCGACCAGATCGCCGCCCTCCTGGAGGAGCGCGGCGACGCGGCTGACGCCGTCGACCACCGCCTCGTCGTGGAGGACGAGGTCGAGGCCTGTGCCGTGGTGGTCGACGGAGATCGGGTCGTCTCGACCGCGACGCTCCTCGACGAGGAGCTGTACCTGGGAGGCGCGCGGATCCCCGCCGGCCAGGTCGAGCTGGTCGCCACCGACCGCGCCTACGAGGGCCGAGGCCTGGTGAGAGCGCTGATGGGCTGGGCGCACGAGCGCTCGAAGGCCCGGGGCCACCTGGCCCAGGTGATGATCGGGATCCCGTACTTCTACCGCCTGTTCGGCTACGAGTACGCCATCGACATCCCGCCCGCGACCCCGCTGCGTACCCCGCTGCGGGGCGAGGGGACGGCGAAGGTGCGCCAGGCCGTACCAACCGACCTCCCCGCGCTGACCGAGCTGCAGGACGCGGCGCAGAGCGGCTTCGACGTGCGGATGCCGCACTCGCCCGCGCGCCGCCGCTGGCTGCTCGCCCACGACGCGAGCACGACCTGGGTGGTCGAGCGCGGCGGCAAGGTCGTCGCCACCGGACGCACCGGGCTGCCGGAGGACGGCGAGATCCTCCTGGCCGAAGCCGCAGCCGTCGACGAGGAAGCCGCCCTCGACCTGCTCAGAGGCCTGCCGGAAGCGCAGGTGCGCGCCGTCGAGCGGGCCGGGACCGTGACCGAGCGCGCCTGGCGCGATCTCCGCACCGGCGAGCGGCCGACCAGGGCCGAGCAGTACTACGTCCGCATTCCAGACGTCCCCGGCCTGCTGGAACGGCTGCAGCCCGTGTTCCGCGCGCGGGCGGACCGCGACTTCGTCCTGTCCACCTTCGGCGCCCACTACCGCATCCCGGCGAACGGCAAGGTCACCTCGGGCGGCCCCATGCAGTCTCCGGGGTCGGCCGGAGCCGCCGGGGTGGCGCCGGACCAGTTGCCCGCGCTGCTGTTCGGACCGCTCGGCATCGACGGGCTGTCCAGGATCCGCCCCGACGTCTACCCGGGTCCCGACGAGGAGCTGTTCCAGGCGCTCTTCCCGCCGCTCACCGCCGACCTGCTCACCTACTACCTGCCCTACTGATCACTCCTCGATGGCGCCGCCGACCGTTCTGAGGTGGTTGCGGAAGGTCAGTGAGGGGTCTTCCGCGCGCCGTGCGAGGAAGGTGTCGAAGGAGACCTGCGAGCGCAAAGACGTCCCCGAGCGGATGAGGTCCGCCTGCCGCCGTTCCGTGGTCTTGATCGCCAGAGCCAGGGTGGAAAGCTCGGAAACCCGGTCCAGCGGGACGAACAGCGCGCCGTCGTCGTCGGCGAACACCGCGTCCTGTCGGTCCACCGTCCACTCCCCCACGACGGCCGAGTCCAGGGCGTCCTTGGGCCGCGGGTCCAGGCGCAGCGGGCCGGTGGGGATCGTGCCGAGGCTGAACACCGGCAGGCCGATCGCGCGGATGTCGGCGGTGTCCCGGTGCAGCCCCCAGATGACGATCCCGGACAGACCGGCCGCCTGGGCTTCGAGGACGACGAGGTCGCCGACGCAGCTCTCGTCCGTCCTGCCGCCGTTGTCGACCACGAGCACGTCCCCGGGCCCCGCCCCCTCGAACGCCTCCAGGAACACGTCGACGCTCCCCGCGTGACGGGCGGGCAGCACGCGCCCGGCGAGCCGCGTCCCCGGCACGACGCCGGTCACCGAGGCGCACCGCACCGGGATCCCCGCCCTGATGCAGGCGTCGGCGACGTGCGCTGTGGTCAGTCCCTCGAACATCCAGGCGCTCCTCTCAGAAGGCGGCGACCGTGGCCGGCGCCCGTTCCGTCCTGCTCAGCGCACGCACCACCGCGGTGCTCCCATGACGCCGTACGGCCAGCCGTACGAGAAGGTCCACCACGGACGAAACGGCTCCCTCAGGGAAGGCAGGCGTGTCGATCCCCACACTGACCGCGAGGTCGTCCGCGTGCACGACCAGCTCCATCATCCGCGTGACCAGCAGATCGTCGAGCATCAGCGCCCACGGCCCCCACAGCGCCATCCGCACCGGCCGGGCCGGGACAGCGGCAAGGTCGAGGGAGGCGAGGACGGCGTCGACCCGCGCGGCCAGCGCCACGGGCCCTTCTGCCGCGACCGACGAGCCGCCGTCCCTGATCCTGACGTTGATCTCGTCGTCCAGGTCGGCGCCGATCCACTCCACCCGGCCGTAGTGGTCGAGCAGCGAGATCACCGGCTCCTCGGGCACCGGGTCGCCCAGCACCTGCGCGACGACCAGCACCTGGAAGGCCAGGTGCCCGGCGAGCCCGCCCACGCTGAACGCGGGCAGCGCGCTGGGCTCGTCCCAGCGGTCGCGGACGGCGGGTGTACGCAGCAGATCAGCGGCGACCCGCGCCGTGGCCAGGAAATCTCGGCGCATGTCTGCACTGTGCCACGATCATCCCTTCACCGCACCTGCCGTCATCCCCGCCCCCACCCGGCGCTGCAGGAAGAGGAAGACCACGAGCACCGGCAGCGCGAACAGCGTGGCCGCGGCCATCGTGGCGCCCCAGTCCGCGCCGAAGACGTCGCGGAAGGAGGACAGCCAGACCGGCAGCGTACGCTTCGACTGGTCCTTGATGATCAGCACGTTGACGAACGCGAACTCGTTCCACGCCGTGATGAACCCGAACAGCGACGTCGCCATCAACCCCGGCGCGAGCAGCGGGAACACCACGCGGCGAAAAGCCTCCAGCCGCGTGGCCCCGTCCACCTGCGCCGCCTCCTCCACCTCCAGCGGGATCGCGTCGAGGAACCCGCGCAGCGTCACGATGGTGAACGGCAGCGTGATCATGAAGTAGACCCCGGTCAGCATGGCCAGCGAGTCGAGCAGGTCGGTGTCGCGGGCGATGATGAACATCGGCACGAGCAGCGCCTCCCACGGCGCCATCTGCGCGGCGAACACCATCACCACGAAGGCTCCGCGCCCGCGCCACCGCATCCGCGCGATCGCGAAGGCCGCCAGCAGCGACACCACCAGTGCCAGGAGTACGGCGACGCCGGTCACGAGCAGGCTGTTGCGCCAGAAGAGCCAGAAACCGGGCGCCTCCACCGCCGTGGCGAAGTGCGACAAGGTCGGATTTAACGGCAGAAAGCTCGGCGTCTCCGACTGGATCTCCGCCGTCGGCTTGAACGCCGTGATGATCATCCAGTACACCGGGAAGATCATCACGGCGAACGTCAGGGCCGCCAGCGCGTTAAGCACCTTCACGACGCATCCTCCGCAGGTTGCTGACCAGGGCGACGGCCAGGATGAGTACGGTCACCATCGCCACAGCCGACCCCATGTCGTAGCGGTGCAGCACCCGGGCGACCTTGAACGCGTAGACCGGCAGCGTGGTCGTCGCGCCGTCCGGCCCGCCCTGCGACAGCACCCAGATCTGCGGGAAACACTTGAACACCCAGATGATCTCCAGCGTGGTGATCAGCGCGAACAGCGGACGCAGAATCGGAAAGGTCACGCGGGTGAAGATCTGCACCGCCGTACCGCCGTCGATCCTGGCCGACTCGTACAGCTCGCCCGGAATCGTGGTCAGCCCGGCGTAGAGCGTCAGTGCCGCGAACGGCACCGACTGCCACACGACCAGCACCACCAGCACCCCGAAGGTGGCCGTGCCGTTGGCGAACCAGGAGAACCCCTGGATCCCCAGCAGCCAGTTGACCACCCCCAGCTCCGACTGGAAGAGCCACTGGAACACCGTGGTGGTCGCGATGATCGGCATCGCCCAGGCCAGCGCGAGCGCGCTCATCAGCGCCACCCGCATCCGCCTGCCGAGCCGTTCCAGCATCAGCGCGACCCCGGTGGACAGCCCCACGATGAGCACCACGTTGATCGCGGTCCACACGAAGGTACGGAGCACGACCGTCCAGAACTCCTCGCCGGTCAGCAGCTCCCGGTAGTTCTCGAGCCCGGCGAAAGCGGCGCCGCCCCTGATGAGCTCGCCCATCCTGAAGTGCTGGAAGGAGATCACCGCCGCCTTCAGCAGCGGATAGAGCAGCAGGAAGAGCGCGCCGCCGACCGTGGGCGCGATCAGGAGATAAGGCCATACGGTACGGCGGCGCCCCATCAGGAGCCCAAGGTCTTCGTGATGGTCTCGGAGACCTTCCTCGCCTCGGTCGCCGGGTCCTTCCCGGTGAGCACGGCGGTCATGAACTGCTTGATCACCGTGGTGGCCTCGACGGCCGCCCAGTTGGGCGTGTTGGGGGTGGCTCTGCCGTTGGCAGCGCCCGCCGCCATCGCGGCGGTGCCCTCCTCGCCGCTCAGCACCCCGGCCAGCGAGGTCTTGTTCGGCACGAAGCTCATCGCCTTGGCCAGGTCGGTCTGGAACCTCTCCCCGGCCAGCGCCTTGACGACCTCGTAGGCGGCGTCCTGGTGCTTGGACGCCTCGGGGATGACCAGGTCGGAGCCGCCGGTGAACACCGCGCCCGGCCTGTCAGCCGTCTTCCCCGGGATCGCGAAAAATCCGATCTTGTCCTTCAGCGCGGGCTGGACCTCCAGCACCCGCGCCGCGATGCCGGGCACCGCGATGATCTGCGCCACCTTGCCCTGCGCGAACACCTCGTGCTGCGGCGGGTTGGCCTCGTCCGCGTCCTTCGGGCCCTTGCCGAGCGCCTGGAGCTGCTTGTAGAACTCCAGCCCGGCCAGTGCCTGCGGGGTGTCGAGGGCGCCCTTCCACTGGTCACCCTCCTTGACCGCCAGGTCGCCGCCCTCGTCCCAGATGAACCCGGCCAGCGCGTACCAGGTCTGCCCGGTCAGGTAGATGCCCTGGTTGCCGCCCTTGTTCAGCTTGGCCGTCGCGGCCAGCCACTCGTCCCTGGTCTTCGGGATGGGCGTCTTGCCCCAGAGGTCCTTGTTGTAGACGACCACCCGGTTGGCGGCGTACCAGGGGATGCCGTACTGCTTGCCGTCCACGTTGCCCGGTTGGGCCAGGCCGGGGATCCAGTCGGTGCCGCCCAGGTCGGCGACCTTGGCGGTGAGGTCCTTGACGCCGCCGCTGGCCGAGTACTGCGCGACCTGGGTGTTGCCCACCTCGATCACGTCGGGGGCGTCGGTGCTGGCCAGGGCGGCCGTGACCTTCTCGCCGATGCCGTCCCAGGCCTGGATCTGGATGTCCAGGTCGGTGTTCTTGTGGGCTGCCTCGTAGTCCTTCTCGAAGGAGGCGAGCAGCTCCTTGGTGACGCTGCCGTCCATGATCCAGACGGTCAGTTTCTCTGTTTGCGGGGCAGCCTTTTCCTGCGCAGGCGTGCTCGTGCCGCAGGCACTCAGTGCGGCGACCAGGAGCAGCGCCGCTGGAAGGTGGTTTCTCATGGGGGGTGACCTTCGGTCTCAGACGGTGTCCACGAAGGACGTTCCGGCGTTGCGGTAGGCGGCGACCCTGCTCAGCACGGTCGCGGGGGCGACGAACCAGGGCTCGGCCTGCGCCGTGGTGGCGCCGGTCGAGCGCGTCTCGTCCTGCAGGCGCAACGTCTGGGCCGCGTCCGCCGGGCGGCTGAGCGCGGCGACCAGGACGCGTGGCATGGGCGGCTCCCTGTCCGATTTTTGGCATGGCTGAACAGAGCTGTTGGCGCTATTGCGTCTTATGCGCCCCGGCGCAGCCGTCCGGCGTAGCGGGCTTCGAGCGCCAGGTTGTGCGCGTCGCCCTCGGGGACGTTGGCCGACAGGTAGATCGGCGGGATCTGTCCCGCCGCGACCAGGTCGTACACGGCCTCGGTGACGACGAGCTGCGCGATCAGGGCGGAGGTGATGGTCGAGACGGCGCCCACGGCGCCGCCCGTCTCCAGCGGGAGGACGGCGTCGCCGTACGGTGCCCGGTTGTCGAGCACCACGTCGGCGAGGTCGGCCAGCTTCTTCCCCGACGGATGCCTGGCCGGTACGGCGGAGCTGTGCGCGAGCGAGGTGATGGCGATCAGGTCGTGACCGCGCTCCTTCACCAGGTGGGCGAGCTCCACCACGACGCCGTTGACGCCGGAGCTGGAGATGACGAAGAACAGGTCGTCGGGGTGGACGGGGGCGAGGTCGAGGATGCGATGGGCGACTCCCGGGTCTCGTTCGAGGTCGTAGCGGTCGAGCTCGTCCCTGGGGGCGTCGCCGTACAGCACGATGTCCCTGAGCGCGAGCCGGTTGGTCGGCACCAGGCCCCCGGCGCGGCCGGCGATCTCCATCGCCACCGCCTCCGAATGGCCGGAGCCGAACGCGTGGATGATGCCGCCCCTGTTCAGGGTCGCGGTGACCAGGGCGGCCGCCCGGCTGATCTCCTTGGCCTGGTCGACGGGAATCTCGCGGACGAGCTCCGCGATGTGCTCCACGTAGGTCATGGGAGCCGGTGGCCCGTCACGGCTCGGACGGTCAAGTCGAGCGCCTCCTGGGTTCTCTGGTGGGTGCGCTGCGCGACCGAGACGTAGACGACGTCGAGAACGAGCAGCTGGGAGTGGATGGCGGCGAAGCCGTCGCTGCGGAAGGTGGTCTCCCTGTTGGCGGTGGTGAGCACCAGCTCGGCGGCCTCGGCCAGGGACGAGCGGGGATGCGAGGTGACCGCCACCGTGATGGCGCCGTGGCTGCCCGCCTCGGCGAGCACCTCGATCACCTCCCGCGTCCTCCCGCTGTGCGAGATCCCGACCGCGACATCCCCTTGCCCGAGGAGCGCCGCGTCGGTGAGCGCACTGTGCGCGTCGGACCTGCTCCAGGTGGGAATCCCGATCCGCTGAAGCCGGTACTCCATCTCCCCGGCGACGGACGCGCTGCTGGCAACCCCGAACAGCAGCACCCGTCTGGCCAGCGAAATAGCCCGTGCCACTTTCTCGACAGTGGCCAGATCAAGCTGAGCAGCGGTCTCTTGGATCAGGCGGATGTCGTTCCCTGAAACCACCCCGAGCACCCGATCCAGCCCGTCATCGGGGAGGATCTCCTGGCCGATGTCGGTCTCCCATTGCCGCTGAGCGACGCGCCCGGTCTCGGTGGCGAGTGCCACCCGCAGCTCCGCGTAGCCCCCGAACCCTAGGGCTCTGCAGAACCGGGTGATGGTGGCGGTCGAGGTACCACTGCGTTCCGCCAGGTCGACGATGGTGGACCTGGCCGCTTCCGCCGGGTCCCCGAGGATCAGCTCAGCCACCCGACGCAACGCGTCCGGCAACTCACCCTGCTCCGCCCTGATCCGACCAAGTAGCTCCATGGTGGTGAAAATTATGCTCACATCTAGCTTCCGTCAAGCTTTCATGAGAATAATTATTAACACCACCCCGCCCCCGCCTCCCACCCCAACCTTCCCTCGCCCGCCTTCCCGCCCTCCGCCCACCCACCCACCCGCCCTTGGTCCCGCTGTGGCTGACGACCTCTGGCAGTTTCCGTCCTTGCACGAAGGGGGCCCTGAGGACTGTTCTAGCCGTCTTCACCAGCCAGAATGCGCGTCATCCACTCCAGCGAGCCCGTGCTCAGAACCTCATCCGCAAGCCGCTTCCCCGACGCTGTCTTGAGTGCGGCGAGGGAGCTGTCGATCCACGGCTGCGTGTTCTGATGACCTTGCTCGCGATACTCGACCGCCTGGATGAGGCAGTCGAGCTTGTCGGCGTCCCGCGCGCAGACCGCCTCAAGGCTGAGCTTCTCCTCGTACTCGCCAACCGCACTCGTCAGCATCTCGGCGACCGGCTCGGGCAGGCCGCGCACCTGGTCGGCGGTGACCTTCTCGTTGGAGGCGGCTTGAAGGTAGCGCTTGCCGATGTAGGGGATGTCGGTGACCCGTGTCTCCTGCGTGTCGTGGAACAGGCTGAGGAACGCAGCCCGCTCCGGGTTCCCACCCTCCAGAGCGGCGATCACAGCAGCGATGATCGCGGCACGGAACGAGTGGTCGGCGATGCTCTCCGGATCACGAACCCCCGCCACGAGCCAGCCGGTGCGCTTGTAACGCTTCAGCAAGCCGATCTCGTAGAGCAACCCCGTGAGCTTCGCCAGATCCTCCGCCACGAAACACCCTCTCCTCAGCCTCGACCGGCCATCCGCAGCGCATAGGCGACAGCCTCAAGCTCCCGCCGCGACTGCGCTGACACCTCATCTTCGTCCATCAACCGGGCCACAGGCTGTCTGAGCTCGCCTGCCGTACCCAGCACCAGCGCCATGATCAAAGCCCACAGAGTGTGCACAACGACGTCAACGTACGGGTTGGCCGGGTCCAGCTTGGTACTCAAGTTGGACCGCTCGCACCGCCCGTCCGTTGGCCGAGTGCGGATGAAGTGCTGCAGCCCCTCACGGTCGCCGATCCTGACCGGATGACGGCCCATGACGGTGTCCAGTCTCCGGCTCGGCCTGCGCGGCGCTCCTCGGCCCGCTGAGTCTCGGCGAGCCATAGGCGGTGTCGTCGCTCTCGTCAAACCTGGCGACGTAGTGAGCCTGGCGACGCAGCAGCAACCCGTCCACCCGGTTCGCGTCGGCGCTTTCCGCCGCGATCTTCAGGTGCTCGAAGAAGTGCGCACGTTCGTCCGGCATTCCCGCCCTCTGCCCAACCGCCCGGCCCTGATCCCGCTGTGGCTGACGACCTCTGGCAGTTTCCGTCCGTGGAGGGACGGCTCGCCTTGCAATGGCCCCCGCCGATCGCATGGAAAGCCACTAATAGCCGATCTTCCTCAGGCAAGCACCGACTCCGATGCCCATGACGAGGAGGCCTGAAGATCGACCGCGCTGCCGTAACCGCCAAGGTCCCGATAGGAGAGGACCGGCCCGCACCACTGGACTCCGTCGGAAGGCTTCCGTCTGTGCTGTCCTGGGTCGAGACAGCAGAATTTCCGGCCAGGCGTGGTCCTGGTGGGCCTGGGGTCAGCGATTTTTCCTGTCGGTCTGGCGCGGGTGACCTGTGCCAGCCTGGGTGATCCAGATGGTGTGCTGCTCGTCGTCGATTGCGTACCAGATGCGGCCGCCGCCGGTCACCTCGAATTGCCAGTGGTCGAGTTCGACGCCGTCGATCTTGACGGTCTTGAGGTCGAACTTGAGCCGATGCTGGCGGGAAAGGTTGTCGGTGTTGCGAGGGTTGGCGGTGATGGTGATCCAGGCGCGGTCGAGGTTCTCGGGCGCTTGAGCCAGCAAGGCGGCCCAGCCTTGCGCGGCCCTGCGGTCGACGAGGCGGACGATCCAGCCGGTGGGGCGCCGGACCTCGTCGCCTCGACTGAGGTGCTCACTCACCGGGGCCACCCACCTCGATGGAGTCGCTGGTGTCAAAGGGGCCGCGGAGGCGGCGGGCCAGTTCGGGATCGGAGTAGATCTCGGCGGTGGAGGTCCATTCCCTCAAGGCTCGGGCAAAAGGAAGGAACAGACCGGTCTCCGCCCCAGCCAGCAGGTGGTTGAGCAGCTCACTGACGCACTCGAAGCGGGCTTCGGCAGGGAGCCAGGTCAGCCACGGCAACTCCTCGGCAAAGACCTCCTCGGCCATGGACCGATTGGCGCGGGCAATGATGGACAGGGACCGGGAGGCGAGCCGCAGTCCGTCAGCCATGGCATTGAAACGTTCCGATCGCATCAACACAAGGTTCTCGGCGTCGCGGCGCTCCAGGATGACGTCGGCGTCCTCCAGGGCGGGGAAGACGCTGGTCTGCTTGTTGATCAGTGTGGAGAAAGGGAAGGTCCGAGTCGTCATGTTCAGATTCTAGCTCATAGTTCGAAACTAGTTCAGTTCTTCAGGGCGCGAGGTCGTGCTCAAGCGCCCACGCCCGCCTCCCTGTTGCGGTGCTCGGCCATTTGCCGCCGGACGGATGGCCGACCACGAACAAAGGGGCACTGCCAGAGGTCGTCAGCCACAGCAGGACCGAGGGCGGGCGGGGGGTTAGTGATGGGAAGGCGGAGGGTGGGGTCAGGCTGTGGGGCGGCCGTAGGTTACGGCGGAGAGGACGATGGGTGGGGTGGTGGTGCGGAGTTCTCGGTCCGGTTGAGCGCCCAGGGCGTCGTTCACGGTGGAGAAGGCTACGCGGAGGGCCACGAAGAGGGTGATGCCCAGGATCTGGGGGTCGGTGAAGCCTGCTGCGCGCAGCGTGTCGATATCGGCCTGAGTTGTCTTGTTGGGGTTTTGGGTGGTTTTGCGGGCCCATGTGGCCAGAGCCTGTTCGGATGAACTCAGGCCTTCGTCGGTGCCGCGTAATACGGCCGCTGCCACCTCCGGTGAGCTGATCGAGGCCAGTTTGTTGCCCCACGCCAGCGAGCAATACGAGTCCCCGAATGACGACGCGCACGCCGCCACCAGGATCCCGCGCTGCCGCATGGTCAGGCCGTACGTCTTGACGATCGTGCTCAGCTGGTCGAACAACGCGGTCATCAGGGCAGGGTTGTGCCCCCAGACCCTGGAGGCGTTCATGACGTAGCCGAGCTCCGCCTCATCCGCCGAATACAGATCCCCCGCCCCCGCGGGCTCGCTGAGGAAGGTCATGACGGTTTCCTCGCCAGATAGCCCACCACGTCAAGCGTGGCGCGCAGCGGCAACCCGTCCCTGACCAGCTCCCGCGCCCGCCGAGTGGCCGCCTCGAAGAACGCCGCCTCCCCCACGTTCTGGATCGCCTCGTACGCGGGCCCCGTGGAAGCCAACGCCCGAGCAAAGGTCTCCGGATCGGCGAACTCCCACGCGAAAGGCACGCTCACCCGGCGCACGTCCACGAACCCGGCCCCCGCCAGCACCTCCTCCCCCACCCCAGGGCGTCCCAAAGACACCATCGCCGCCTGGTTGTCGACCTTCGCCGAGGTGGCGAGACGGAACGGCGCCAGCGCCCAAGCGCCCGGCGACTTCTTGATGTGCCCCCACACCGTCAACCCCAGCCTGCCCCCAGGAACAAGCACCCGGTGCAACTCGGCGAGCGCCGACGGCGTCGTCCGCCAGATGCCGCGGAAGCTGGTGGCCACGTCGAAGCTCCCGTCGTCCCACGGCAGCGCCTGCATGTCGCCCACCCGGACGTCCGCCGAAGGCGTGCGATCCCGGGCGACGGCCACCAGTCGCGCCGAGGCGTCGATCCCGGCGCACGAAGCGCCCCTGGCCACGGCCAGTTCGATGGCCAGCCCGGCGCCGCACGCGACGTCGAGCAGCCGGTCGCCGTCGCCCACGCGGAGGTGCTGGTGGAGGGTGACGTACTCGCGGACGTTGCCCGGTTCGCTCAGGGTCGCGAAGTCGACGGCCTTGCGGCCCCACCCCTCGTCGACCATCTTCCAGCTGGCGCCCATCTCAACCGGCCCGCGACGCCGGGGGGCCGCCGACGCCCCAGTCCTCGACGACGCACGTCACCGAGGCCATTTCCGCCTTCTGTCCGTCGGTGAAGACCCCCTCGACCAGCATGTCAGCTCTCCTCGAAGGTGATGGGGCGGCCCTGTTCCTTCCATGCCGCCAGCCCGCCGTCCAGGTGCGCGACGTCGGTGTAGCCGAGCTCCATCAGGCTGAGTACGGCCAGCGCCGACCGCCCGCCCGAGGCGCAGTAGAGGATGGTCGTGGCGGACGGGTCGAAGGAGTCGCGGTGGTAGGGGCTGCTGGGGTCGGCGTAGAACTCGAGCATGCCGCGCGGCGCCATGACCGCGCGGGGGATGGCGCCGTCGCGCCGTACCTCATCGGGCTCGCGCAGGTCGACCAGGGTCACCGTACCGTTCTCGAGGGCGGCGGCGACCTCGGTCACGGACAGGTTGCTGACCCGGTCTTTGGCACGGGCCACCAGGTCCCGGATGGAAGTCGTCATAACGGCTATTCGACTCCGAGCCGGACGATCACACATCCGTGCTCAGTACGGAATCGGCTTCGGTGGCGGATACTCGCTCCATGAAGGCCTTACCTGAAGGGGTCACCCCACGGGAGTACGAAGTCTTCTGGCTCGTGGGCGACCGGCTGCACAATCAGGAGATCGCCGACACCCTGGGGCTGTCCGCCAGGACCGTCGAGAGCCACGTGTCGTCCCTGTTGCGCAAGTTCGGCGGCAACAACCGGCAGGCGCTGGTCGAGGCGGCCGCGCGGCTGCGGGCCAGACCTGACCCGGGCAGCGTCCTGCCCAGGCCGCTGTCGTCGTTCGTCGGACGCACCGGCGAGACGGCCGACCTGCTGAAGCTCGTCGGCGCGCACCGGCTGCTGACGATGACCGGCCCGGCGGGCACCGGCAAGACGCGGCTCGCGCTGCATCTGGCGCACGAGGCGACGGACATGCCGCCCGCCGTACTCGTCGATCTGGCCTCGGTGCCGCCCGGCGATCCGGTGGAGCGGGCGTTCGCCGACGCGCTCGGCGTTTCCGGCGACGAGCGGGCGTTGCGTCCGCTGATCCGCGGCGCGCTGGCCGAGGGCGCGCGCTGGCTGGTTGTGGACAACTGCGAGCACGTGACGGCGACGGCCGCGCCGCTGCTGGCCGACCTGCTGGCCATGACGCCGCAGCTCCACGCGCTCGCCACCAGCCACGGGCCGCTCGGGGTGGACGGCGAGGTGGTGTACGAGATCCCGCCGCTGCCACTGCCGCAGGAGGTCGACGATCCGTCCGCTGTGCTGGAGGCGGCTTCCGTACGGCTGTTCGCCGATCGTGCCGCGGCGGTCGCCCCCGGCTTCGCCGTACACGAGGGGAATGCGCGAGATGTGGCGATGATCTGCAGGCGGCTCGACGGGCTGCCGCTCGCCATCGAGCTCGCTGCCGCGCGGGTCAGGTTCTTCGCTCCAGCCGATCTGCTCCGCCAGCTCGACGACCGGTTCGCCCTGCTCACCGACGGCCCTGCGCCGAGCAGGCACCGCACCCTCGAAGGCGCGTTGAAGTGGAGTTACGAGCTGCTCGGCGACGACGAGCGGCTGCTGTTCGAGCGTTGCTCGGTGTTTCCCGGCGAGTTCGACTACGACACCGCGACGAGGATCCTGGCGTATCCGCCGCTCGACTCGGCCGGGCTGGTCAGGCTGTTCCCGCGGCTGCTCGACCGCTCGCTGATCTTCCGCAGGAGCCGCGACGACATCACCGAGTACCGGCTGCTCGACAGCGTCAGGCAGTTCGCGCACCGGGAGCTGGACGCGCTCGGCGCCGCGGGCACGGCGCGAGAACGGCACGCGCTGCACCACCTGCGGCACGCCGTCGAGCTGCTGCCGGACGTCCAGGGACGCGACCAGGCGACGGCGCTGCGCTGGTTCGACCGGCACTGGGCGGACCTGCGCGCCGCCATGCGCTGGGCGCTGGAGCAGGACGACCACCTGGCCGCGTGGGAGTTCCTGGCCGGGATCGGCGGCGGCTGGGAGACGCTCGGCGCGCGCGGCGAGCTGTTCGACTGGCTCGACCGCCTGCTGGAACGCCCGCTGCCCGGAGGACGGCTGGGCGTGCGCGCCGCGCTGGCCTGCGCGGTGCTGCTCGCCTACCAGGACACCGGGCGCGGCCAGGCGATCGCCGAACAGGTACGCGCGCGCGGCCCTGCCGGGTCGAAGGCGGACGAGGCGACGCTGCTGCTGGCGCTCGGCTTCTGCGCCACCGCCGACTGCCTGGAGAAGGCGGCCGTGCTCTTCGAGGAGCTCGGCGACGACTGGCACCTGGCGCTGTCGCTCTGCGGGATCGGCTACGTCGCCGAGGACGTGCACACCGCGCTCGACCAGCTGCAGGCCGCCGCCGACCTGTTCGGGCGGCTGCACGACCTGGTCAAGCGGGCCAACTGCCTCAACATGATGGCGATCAGGGCGATCGAGGCCAGGATCCGGCTGGACGAGGCCGGCGGCTGGCTGGCCGAGGCCGTACGGCTGGCCAGGGCGAGCGGCAACGACCACGAACGCCTGCACGCCGAGCTCTACCGGGTGGCCCTCGACCAGCACGAGGGCGACAGGGAGGGCGCGGCAGGCAGGTTCGCGGTGCTGCGCGCCGAGTTCCGCAGGATCGGCGACCTGCGCTGCACCGCCCGCTGCCTGTACGGCCTGGGCCGCGAGGCAGCCGATCCGGCCAGCGCCTGGCGTCATTTCGCCGAGGGCGCAGAGCTCGCCGTGGGCCTCGCGGACGTGCGCGGAATGGTGACAGGACTGCGCCTCCTGGCAGGCGTCGCGAACCACCCGGAAAGAGCCGCCATGCTGCTCGGAGCCGCCGACCGCCTCGATCCAGGCCGCCGCGCCGACTTCCTTCCCGACGACGGTCTGCGCGCCGCGCTGTGCGACCGGCTCGGCGCCGACGCCTTCGCAGCCGCCCTCGCAGCGGGACGGCAGACCCCGATCCCTGTAATGCTTGCGCCATGACAAGCATCGTCCTTCCCGACGGAACGCCGATCCGTGGACGCGGCCTGCGCAAAGACCTGGAAACCCCGCACCCGGACGCCGGGCTCTACATCGGCTCGACCATCAAGCATCGCCCCGAGTTCACCTGGCAGCAGACCTGGGTCCGCTGGCCCGACTTCATGCTGCCCCTCGACCGGCACGCGACGGCGGCGGCGATCGTCCGCCACCACGACCAGGCGCGGGCCGGCGCGGTCGTCGAGGTCGCCTGCGGCGGCGGGGTCGGCAGGACGGGCACCGTGTTGTCGTGCATGGCGACGATGGCCGGCTTATCCCCGGAAGAGGCGATCGCGTGGGTCCGCGCCAACTACCACCGCAGGGCCGTGGAGACGCCGTGGCAGCGCAGGTGGGTGGTGTGGTTCGCGACCAGGCGATCTAGGCTGGGGCGATGACCGGCGATGAGGTCTCGCTGACCAATCTCGACCAGCCGCTGTTCGACGGTTCGGAGTCGACCAAGCGCGACCTGGTCGACTACCTCGACGCGGTGTCCGGCCGCATCCTGCCCGTGCTGAGCGGGCGCGCGCTGTCGGTGATGCGCGTACGGCCGGGCCAGGCGCCTTTCATGCAGAAGAACGTGCCCAAGTACGCGCCCGACTGGATCAGGACCGTCACGCACTGGGCCGAGTCGTCGCACCGCGAGGTCACCTACGCCCTGTGCGACGACCGCAGGACCCTGCTGTGGTTCGCCAACCAGCGGGCCGTCGAGTACCACCCGGCGCTGCTGCGCGGCGATCACTTCACGCACCTGATCCTCGACCTCGACCCGCCCGAGGGCGAGGGCGAGTCGTTCCAGCTCGCCGTACAGGCCGCCCACCTCGTACGGCAGGCGCTGGAGGACTGCGGCCTCCAGGGCGCGGTCAAGACCAGCGGCGCCAAGGGCGTGCACGTGTTCGTCCCGGTCGAGGCGGGGATCCCGATGGAGGACCTGGCCGCCGCGACCAGGGCGGTCGCCGCCCGCGCCGAGCGCATCGACCCGGCGCTCGCCACGACCGCGTTCATCCGCGAGGACCGCGGCGGCAAGGTGTTCCTCGACTCCACCCGCGCCGGCGGCGCGACCGTGGTGGCCGCCTACAGCCCGCGGATCAGGCCGGGCGCGCCCGTCTCGTTCCCCGTGCCGTGGAAGGACCTGGACCAGGTCTCACCGCGCGACTTCACCATCCACAACGCGGCCGGCCTGCTGGGCGACGACGATCCGTGGGCGTCGATGATGCCGCCGGAGCAGTCACTTCCCGCCGATCTCGTCGAGGAGGGGCACACCATCCCCGTCGCCAGGGTCCAGGCGATGCACGAGGGGAAGCGCCGCGCCCGCGCCCGCCGCGCGGAGTGAACGCACGGCCGCTGCCGGGTCGTCGGCGAAGAACCGCACGCTGACGGCCCGTCCTGGCTTGCCGAGCGGCCGGACGAAGTCGACCGGTTCGGCAAGCTCGACGACCACGTTGGTCTGCGACGACACGGCCACGCTGACCTTCTCGCCGCCGAAGGCGATCCTGTCGTCGAAGCTGCGCACCTGCCGCACGGCGGAGATCGTGCCGATCGGGATGCGCAGGTCGGCGTAGGGGCCGAAGCGGACGCGCAGCTCCCGGTCCGTGACGACGTGCGGCCTGGTCACGCAGGCGGCGAGGAAGGTCACCGCGAACAGCACGCCGTACACGTCGAGGGCCAGGACCAGGTAGCGCAGCCAGCCGGGCACGCCGACGGAGAGCAGCAGCAGGTCCACGCCGACGGTCTCCACGACCATCGCGAACAGCCACATCATCAGGGTCGTCGACTGCTCACGCGAGTACGGCACGGCGGTGGCGCCCTCGGGCACGCCGTGTCGGCGCCGGGTGATCCACAGCCACAGGCTGTGCCAGGCCCTGAGCTCACTCGCGATCAACGTAGCCTCCTGATCAACTGTCGGAACACCTCTGCCTGCGCCGCTGACATCTCGCCGAACATCGCCTCGGCCCACGGCCCCTCGTGCGCGGTCATCGCACTGGCCATCTCGGGCGGGAGGTACTCCGCCAGGTCGGCGGCCAGCGCGCCGACCCGGGGATCGGCGGGATCGGCCGAGGCCAGCTCGTCGAGCCGCTCGTAGAGGACGTGCCCGCGGGCGATCATGTCGGGGTGGGCGAGGGGTCGGAGCAGCTCCATCGCCTCCTCCGACATCGACCCGGCCAGGGTCAGCATCTCCCTGTCGAACGCGGCGAACTCCGACCCCTCCTTGTTCAGGCTCCTGAGGAGCCCGGCGAGCTCGTCGTCCCGCAGGTCGGCGCGTTCCAGCATCCGCGCCAGCCGTACGCGCTGCTCGCCGATCGCCGCCTGCTGCCTGGCCAGGTCGGCGTCGAGCTCCAGGAGCATCTCCTTGAGATCCCTGCCCTGGTCGTCGGCGAGCGCGTCACGCACCTCGTCGAGGGAGAGGCCCAGCTCGGCCAGGTGCCTGACGCGGGCCAGGAGGACCGCGTCGCGCAGGCGGTACTCGCGATAGCCGTTGGCCAGCCGTACGGGCTCGGGGAGCAGGCCCTGGTGGTGGTAGTGGCGCACGGTCCGGGTCGAGACCCCGACCAGCGCCGCGAGCTCGCCGATCCGCATGCCCCCATTAGATACGTTGACGTCGCGTCAAGGTCAAAGGTAGGGGAGCCACTTCCTGTCGATCTCCGTCTCCAGGTCGACGCCGTGGTGCCTGGCCAGCACCAGGAGCTGCGCGAGCACGTCGGCCATCTCGGCGCGGAACGCGTCGTCGAGCTCGCCGGGCGAGTGCCCCTTGTCGCGGGCCTGCCCCTCGCGCATGAGGAAGGCCTGGGTCAGCTCGCCGACCTCCTCGTGCAGCTTCAGCAGGAACCAGTGGTCGTCCCTGGTGATGTCGTGCCTGGCGGCATATTTGCTGGACACCGCCTCGACAGCGTCCGTCATGTCCCGCAACTCCATGCCCCGCAGCTTAGAGATCGGCACCGACAACGAGCATCGCGTCACACTTCCGTGGCTCCGATCGCTCTATACAGACGACCGTGCGACGAAGGAGAGGCGACATGGCCACCCAGGAGGACTTCCTGGAGCACAGGGAACTGCTGTTCTCCGTGGTCTACAACATGCTGGGCAGCGTCTCGGACACCGAGGACGTCCTGCAGGAGACCTGGCTCGCGTGGGCGCCCAGGGAAGGCGTCGAGAACCCGCGCGCCTACCTGGTCCGCGTGGCCGTCAACGCCGCGCTGGCCAGGCAGGCGGCCATCCGCCGCAGGCGCGAGACCTACCTCGGGCCCTGGCTGCCCGAACCCCTCGTCACCGAGGAGCCGGACCATGTGGAGAGCGTGTCCATGGCGATGATGGTCGTCCTGGAGACGCTCACCCCGCTGGAGCGCGCCGTCTTCGTCCTCCACGAGGTCTTCGCCTACACCCACGTCGAGATCGCCACCATCCTGGACCGCACCCCTGCCGCCGTCAGGCAGGTCGCGCACCGCGCCCGCGGGCACGTCCAGGCCCGCCGTCCGCGCAGCCGTACCACCTCGGAGGCGGGCAGGCGCGTGACCGAGCGTTTCCTCCAGGCCGCGGTGGGCGGCGACCTGGACGAGCTCATGCAGCTCCTCGCCCCCGACGTGACCATGTGGATCGACGGCGGCGGCACGTCCAAGGTGTCGGTGATGAACCCGGTCCACGGCCGCGACAAGGTCGCCAGGCTGATCACCGGAATCTCCAGCCGCCGCCCGGCGAACCTCGACGTGCGGGCCAGGGTCGTCAACGGCGACCCGTCGGCCGTGCTGTTCGGCGACCACGGCCCCTTCGCTGTCATGGTCGTCGACCTCACTCCCGACGGGAAGCAGGTGGCGGGCGTCTACACGGTCACCAACCCCGACAAGCTCTCACACATTGGCAGGCCATGACCGCTTACCTGATCGTCATCATGATCAACGTCGTCCTTCTCGCCTTCACCGCCGTGCTCAACTTCATCCGCTTCCAGCCGATCCTGGGCAACATGGACCGGCTGGGCGTGCCGAGGGGATGGTTGCCCGCTCTTGGCCTGCTCAAGCTGGCCGGCGCCGCCGGCCTGCTGGCCGGGCTCGTGGCGCCTCCCCTCGGCCTGGCGGCGGCCGTCTGCGTCGTGCTGTTCTTCGCCGGCGCCGTCTTCACGCACCTGCGCCTCCCGGCGCCCACGCTCGACGTCCTGTTTCCCGGCACGCTCTTCGCGCTGGCCGTCGCCACGCTGGTGCTGCACGTGACGTCTAGCTGATCAGCTCGGCCGCTGCGAGCGCCGTGGTCACCAGCCCTCCGGCGACCACGAGCGCGGCGGCGGCCAGCGGCAGCCGGAGGCTCCACGCGCGCAGTCGTGGAGCCGCCGAGATCAGATCCCTTCCCTTCAGTACGGCGAGGCCGACCCCGCCGAGCGTCACCGCCATCCCCAGGCCGAACGCCGCGACCATGGCCAGGGCGTACCAAGGGCGACCGGTCAGCAGCCCGGTGAGCAGCAGCAGGAACGCCGAAGGCGAGGGCAGCAGCCCGCCGGAGATCCCGACGGTCACCAGCCCGCGCCAGGACAGCAGGTCCGCCCGATGCCCATGGCCGTGCCCGTGCCCGTGGCCCCGATGGCGCAGGTGCTTGCGCAACAGCGCCACCCCCACGGCCAGCACGGTCAAGGCGGCGGCCAGTTGCAACCACCGCGTCACCACCCCCAGGTCGGGCGCGTTGTCGACGAGCAACCACCACCCGACGGCCAGCACGCCCACGGACACCGTGTGCATTACGGCGACGACCACCCCGAGCCACAGGGCGTCACGAGCCCGCCCTTCGCCCCCGACCAGGTACCCGGCCGTCAGCGTCTTGCCGTGCCCGGGGGCGCACGCGTGGAACGCCCCGGCGACCAGCGCCACCAGCAACGCGAGCGGAAACACCGTGTCCGACCCCACCAGGGCGGCGAGCTGCCCGTCGAAGCGCAGCTCGTGGGTCGGCTCCTGGTTCGTGTGCAACGCCCCGGAACCACCGGGCGTCGTGGAGACCGTCCGGTAGTTCGGGTTCACGTCGGTCAGCACGGTGACCGTCAACGCGATCACGCTGACGGGGGCCGGGCAGCGGAACCGTACCCGCTGATCGACCACCGAGACCAGCGCGCACGCGCGCCCGTCCTGCGCGACCCCCATGTGCTCGCCGAGGTAGGCGTCGACCGGCCCGGGGACGGCAGCGAGGTCGTCCTTGGCCGCGGACCACGTGACATCCACGAAGGAGCCCGACACCGAGACCTTCGCCACGGGCGGCGGCCCGAAAGGGTGAGCCGCCGCCCCCAGCAAATACACCAGCAGTGCGATGAGCCGCACGGTCACCGGCCCGCCAGCGCGTGGATGCTGCCGTCGTCGGTCAGCGCGTACAGCACGTTGCCGCTCACCGACAGCGCGGAGGCCACGCCGCCGCCCAGGTTGTAGGAGGCCAGCAGCCGCCCGGTGGCCCGGTCGAGGGCGACCACGCGCCCGTCCCAGGTCGTGGCGTAGACCGTAGTCTCGGTGGCCAGCGTGTGCATCGCGGGCGAACCGGCACCGGCGGCCGCGCACCCGGCGGCGACCCGCCACGGGTCGTCCATCGGGCTCTCCCCCGGCAGGTAGCCGAGCGGCGTCTCCCACACCGGCGTCGCGGAACCGGCCGTGTACGCCCTGACCACGCCGTCCACGCTGCCCACGTAGACCGCGTCGCCGCGGGTCGCCGGGCTGGTGACCGGCGGCGGGCCGGGCTCGCAGCTGCTCGCCGTACCGAGCTTGGCCTGCCAGAGCACCTTGCCGGTCAGGTCGTGGGCGCGTACGCCGGAGGAGGTCGCGGTGACCAGCCCGGAGTCGGTGAACGCCGGCGACGACTGGGTGAAGAGGTCGCCACCGGTGTCCACGGACGACTTCTGCGTACACGTGGTCAGGTCCATCGCGATCAGCGACTGGCTGGACCCCGAGTGCAGGTAGGCCGTCGTGGCGCCCGGCCTGCGTACGGCGGCGCTGTGGAACTCGCCCCAGCCGACCGGCGCGCCGAACCCGCCGGGCAGCTTCGCGCCCGTCTTCGCGTCGCGGCAGCGCACGCCGTCGTACTCCTGGTAGACGGCCACACCGCGGCCGTCGGGCAGGTCGAACACGCTGACCGGCCCACCCGCGCGGCCGTAGCGGCGCACGGTCTTGCCGACGACCTGCTCGCCGTCGATCGTCTCCCAGGCGACCTTGCCCGTCGCGGCGTCGAGCGCGTAGACGCGGCCGACGCCGGTGGTCAGGTAGACCTTGCCGCCGTGCACGGTCGGGTACGACTCGGCGTCGCCGTCCAGGTAGGTGCGCCAGAGCTCGGCGCCACTGCGCGCGTCGTAGGCCAGCATCATGCTGTACGGCGAGTCGAACGCCTGCGAGGCGACGATCACCCTGCCCTGGGACACGGCGGCGCCGTTGAGGTGGAACTGCTCGCCGGTGTTGGCGGCCCAGCGCAGGTCGAGCGCGGATCCCGGGTCGTCCTTCGACGACGAGCGGCCCTCCTCGTCACCGCCCTGCCTGGTCCAGTCCTGGCCGGTGCGCGGCTGCGCGGCCTGCGCCTTCACGGTGAAGGTGGAGGTCACGGTCGGCCAGGCCCTGCCCGCGGTGTCCACGGCCGTGTACGACGCGGTGTAGGTGCCCGGGTGCAGCCCGGTGATCCTGGTGCTGACCCTGGTCCACGACACGTGCGCCTGGGGGCACGGCTCCGCCGTACCGCCAGGGGGCGTGTAGCAGTTGACCTGGCCGGACGGGGTGGTCGTGGCGCCGAACTCCAGCGCCCGCTCGCGCCAGACGACCTTGCCGTTCTTGAAGCGCACGGTCAGGTCGGCCGTGGCCGGGGTGCGGCCGTCGTCCTCGGCGTACAGCTCGACGGGGATCGCCGACTTGTGCCCGTGGACGCTGCCCTGGGCCGGGCTGACCAGCGCGACGTCGTCGTCGACCTCGAACTGGCGGTGCGTGCCCTTCACGTAGCCGGTGTCGAGGTCGCTGAAGTCGAGGATCTTGTAGTCGGGCCTGGCCGAGTCGATGCCGTAGGTGCCCATGTTGTTGATCTCGACGGACCTGGCGAACGCGCCGCGCCGGTACTCGGCCTGCTGGTTGTGCCCGGCGGCGAACATGCGCACGTCGTACTTGGCCAGCTCGTCCACGATCGGCTGCATCCCCGCGCCTGGCCCCCAGCGGGTGAACAGCGAGCGGTGCGCGAACACCATCACCTGCTTGCCCACGGCGTGCCGCTTCAGGTCCTCGCGCAGCCACGCGAGCTGCGGTGCGAGCCCGGCGGCGTCGTAGTTGTCCTCCAGGACCACCACGTGGCGGCCGTTGCGGTCGAAGCTGTACCACTCGGGGCCGAGGTTCCTGCGCCAGTACTCCAGGCTGCCGCCGTACCCCTGCGAGGTGGCGGTGCCGCCGACGTCGTGGTTGCCCATGACCGGGTAGTACGGCATGCCGAGCCGTCCCTTGCGCAGCCCTTCGCGCAGGATGTCGTATCCGCCCTGCCTGCGCGGCTCCGCCGCGTAGTCGGTGACCGTCAGGTCGCCCGTGGTGATCGTCATCGTGGCGCCGTGCACCTCGGACATCGCCTCGACGTGGCCCTGCCACTGCGGCAGCGAGCTCTTGGCCTCGGCGTCGGTGCGGTTGCCCACCTCGACGTCGGAGACCATCAGCCACTTCTCCGTCGGGTTGGCGGCGTTGGTGTCGGGCACGAGCGCGAAGTCGGCGCGCTGGCCCTGCTTGACCTCGCGGAAGTACGTCGGGACGTAGTCGTCGCGGAGCACCGGGGTGTAGCCGTTGGGCGAGACGACGGTGATGAGGTCGGTCTCGCGCCTGGCCCGGTCGACGGCGATGGTGTAGCCGCCGTCCGCGTTGGTGGTGGCCCAGGCGACGCCGTCGGTGAGGTCGACGCCTGGCATGCCCTTCTCGCCCGCGTCCCTGGTGCCGTTGCCGTTCGCGTCGGCGAACACGGTGCCCTCGACGGTCACCAGGTCGGCGCCGGGGCCGGTCAGGGTGAAGGTGACGGGTGCGCTGAGCGGCTCGTAGCCGTCATTGGCCATGAAGTGGGCGGTCCAGGTGCCCGCGCCCAGCGCGTTGGTGCTCAGCGTGGCGGTGCCCTCCGCCTGTGGTGCTCGGACCCAGGTCCTGGAGGCCACGTCGCCGGGCTTGTCGGCTTCGCCGTACAGGCCGATCCAGTTGAGCGCGCCGGGTTTGTCGGTGCGGTAGCTGAAGGTGATCGGCTGTCCTGCCTTGGGGTTCTGGGTGACGACCGCGAGCGTGCCGGTCTCGGCTGCGGCCATGGCCGTCCCAGGCGCGAGTACGGCCAGCGCCAGCGCTCCTGCCACGAGCCCGGCCAGGCCCTTACGGCGGCGCAGCCAGACGAGAGCCGTCACGGCGAGCACGAGTGTCAGCAGCACCGCGGCCACGACCGGCCACACGGGTGCGGTGGGCGCGTGCGCGCCGGTCGCGTCGATCACGGGCGTCGCCGCGGTCACGTTCGCCGTGAGGCCGTCGAACTCGGCGATGACCTCCGTCAGCCCACCGGCCGCGAGCAGGCCGCCGAGGTCGAGGCCCGTGACGTCACACGACCATCCCAGCTCGATCACGACGCCGCCGGGAATGCCGCCCGTGTCCCCTGCCACCCCGTGCGCGCTGACGGGACAGCCGCCGCCCAGCAGCCCGGTCGCCCAGGCCCCGGCCTTCTCGGCGCTGACCACGTCGCGGTGCACAACCAAGCGACCGCTTGTTATCCCGCCGCTCGTCTTGACGACGAGCTCAGCGTGCTGCCTGGTCAGGTGAGCCGAAGCTGGACCAGCGGTTATACCTAGACAAACAAGAACCAACGTAACAAGACTCAGTAAGCGCTGCATGGCCACAAAACTAGACAAGTTGGGTGTGGGCCCACGAGAGCGTCGCGGCGATGTTCACCCATCAACCCCGAGAGTTCATCCTCTGACGGAGATGCTGCTTCTGGAGGTCTCTGGGCTCGCGCGCTATGGCCTGCTCGAAGGCCACCCTGGCGTCCTCCGCCCGGTCCATGCGGTGCAGCAGCTCGCCGCGCGTCGCGTGCCACCAGGGGTAGCAGTCCAGGCCGTCGATCGCGTCCACCAGGGCGAGCGCCGCGGCCGGGCCGTCCAGCTCGGCGACGGCCGCCGCCCGGTTGAGCCTGACCACCGGGGTGTCCTGGACCGTCAGCAGGACGTCGTACCACGCCACGATCGCCGCCCAGTCGGTGTCGTCGTAGTGGCTCGCCAGGGCGTGGCACCCGGCGATCGCCGCCTGCACCACGTACGGGTCCGGCCTGCTCCCGCTGCGCGGCAACGCCGTCGCCACCAGCCTGACGCCCTCAGCCGCCTTCGCCGCGTCCCATCGGGTACGGTCCTGGTCCTTCAGCAGGACCTGGCGGCCGTCCACCGTCCGCGCCGCGCGCCTGGAGTCGTGCAGCAGCATCAGCGCCAGCAGGCCGAGCGCGGTCGGATCGTCGGGCATCAGCTCGGCCAGCATCCTGGCGAGCCGGATCGCCTCCTCGCTCAGCCGTTCCCTGCCCAGGTCGGTGTAGCCCTCGTTGAAGATCAGGTAGAGGGTGGCCGCGACCGCTCTCAGCCGCTCGGGCAGCTCCTCGGGCGGCGGGACCCGGTACGGGATGCCCGCCACCGCGATCTTCCGCTTGGCCCTGGTGAGGCGCTTGGCCATGCTCGCCTCCGTGACCAGCATGGCCGTGGCCACCTCGGCGGTCGACAGGCCGCCGAGCGTCCTGAGCGCCAGGGCCACCTGGGCGTCCATCGCCAGGGTGGGGTGGCAGCAGGTGAAGATCAGGCTGAGCAGGTCGTCCCTGGCCTGCTCCGGGGTGGGCTGCGCGTACATGGATTCCTTCCCTGTACGGCTGGCCTCGCGGCGCATGATGTCGATCGCACGCCGTTTGGCGGCGACGATCAGCCAGGCGCGCGGGTTGTCGGGGATGCCGTCGCGCGGCCAGGTCTCCAGGGCGCGCACGACGGCGTCCTGGGTGGCGTCCTCGGCCAGGTCCACGCTGCCGGTCACGCGGATGAGGGTCGCCAGCACCCTGGCGCCCTCCTCCCGCACCACCTGCCCGACAACCTCGAGCAACCCGCGCCCCCTTCTGCCCTTGCTGTGCGTGCTGTGCGTCCTCCGTCAGACGAACGTGATCACCGGGCGGACCTCGACCGCGCCCGACCACGCGGCCGGGATCGTGGCCGCCACCTTCACGGCCTCGTCGAGATCGGCGCACTCCAGCAGGTAGAACCCGGTGAGGGCCTCCTTGGTCTCGGCGTAGGGCCCGTCGCTGGTCAGGACGTCCCCGCCCTTGCCGCCTGAGACCTTGACGGTGGTCGCGGTGGAGGTCGGGTACAGGGCGTGCCCGCCCTTGATGATCTCCGCGGCCGCCTCGCCGAAGGCGAGGTACTCCTTCATGTCGCCGGCCTGCTCGGGCTGCGTCCAGTCCACGTCGGCGGTGTAGGTGAGGGCAACGTACAAAGGCATGAGTTCACTCCCGCGCTCTGGCCCGACGCTTCTCGTCGGCCTCCACTGTAAGGACGAACGGCGACGGCTCCCAAGGACACTTTCCCCCGGTAAAGTGCAGCGGTGACTCTGCGCAACGTTGTTCGCCTGCTTCTCATCCTCGCCGGAGCCGTCGGACTCGTCTGCACCTGGATCCCCGCGACCTCACCGCTGAACCCGCTGGTCTACTTCACCGTGCAGAGCAACATCCTGCTCCTGACCTACAACCTGTGGGCCTTCAACGGCAGATCCTCGACCCTGAAAGGCGCCGTAACCCTCTACATCTCCATCACCGGCTTGGTCGCGCACTTCATCCTCATGGACGGCGCCAACCCCTTCCCCCTGCTCACCTCGGGGGACGTCGGCGACGTAGGAGAGTTCTTCCTGCATTACGTGACACCGGTGCTGGCGCTGGTGGACTGGCTGGCCTTCGACCACGACCTGCGGCCGAGGTGGATCGAACCGCTGAAGTGGCTGGCGTTCCCCGCGGCGTATTTCGTCTTCGCCCTGGTCAGAGGCCTGTTCGTCCACCGCTACCCGTACCCGTTCCTGGACGTCAACCGCCTGGGTTATGGCGGCGTAGCCGTACAGGCCGTGTTCCTGGCCCTTTTCTTCGCCGCCCTCGGCTACACCCTCGTCGCCCTCCACCGCCTCGCCTCCCGCAAGCCCGCCCTTGCCATGAGATAAGGCAGGCACCTCACCCACGAAGGGCCGTCCACGCGGAGCTCCTGCTCGGCGTTTCTCAGCGGGAGAGGCTTCTGGCGATGACCAGGCGCTGGATCTGGTTGGTGCCCTCGAAGATCTGCATGATCTTGGCTTCGCGCATGTAGCGCTCTACCGGGAATTCTCGGGTGTAGCCGTAACCACCGAAGACCTGCACGGCGTCCGTTGTCACCTTCATGGCTGCGTCCGTTGCGATGAGCTTCGCCACGCTTGCCTGCCGCGAGTACGAGATCCCCGCGTCCCTGCGTCTGGCGGCGTCCAGGTAGGTGGCGCGGGCGGAGTCCACGGCGGCGGCCATGTCAGCCAGCAGGAAGCCCAAGCCCTGGTGGTCGATGATCTTGCGGCCGAAGGTGGTGCGCTCCTTCGCGTACGCCACTGCTGCGTCCAACGCCGCCTGGGCCAAGCCTGTGGCGCACGCGGCTATACCCAGCCTGCCGGAGTCCAGGGCGCTGAAGGCTATCTGCAAACCCTGGCCCTCCTCGCCGATCAGGCGGTCGGCGGGGAGGAAGGCGTTGTCCCAGTGGGCGCTGGTGGTGGGGATGGCGTGCAGGCCCATCTTCTCCTCCGGCTTGCCGAAGGTCAGGCCGTCTGCCGTGCCTGGGGCCAGGAAGCAGGAGACGCCTGCCGGGGTGCGGGCGAAGAGGGCGTAGAAGTCGGCTATGCCGCCGTGGGTGATCCAGGCCTTGTTGCCGGAGATCTGGTAGCCGCCCTCCACGGGGGTGGCCTTGCAGGTCAGGGCGGCCGCGTCGGATCCTGCCTGGGGTTCCGACAAGCTGTAGCCGCCCACTATGCGGCCGGAGAGCATGTCGGGGAGCCACCGGTCGATCTGCTCCTGCGTGCCGTACGCCAGCAACGGGTGGCAGGCGAGGGTGTGCACGCTGGTCGCCACGGCCACCGCTGCCCACCTGGCGGCCAGCTCCTCCAGGACCTGGAGGTAGATCTCGTACGGCTGGGCGCCGCCGCCGTATTCCTCGGGGTACGGCAGGCCGAGCAGCCCCGCTTCGCCGAGCACCTTGAACAGGCCCGCGGGGTAGGTCTCGGCGCGCTCGTGCTCCTCGACGCGGGGGGCTAGCTCCTTGTCCGCCAGGTCGCGGGTGAGGGCGAGGAGGTCGCGGGCCTCCTCGGTGGGCAGCAGGCGATCGACGGCCACGATGTCTCCCTGGCGACTCAAACGGACGAAGGAACTGGCGGTGCGGGCGGGGTTCAGGACAGCGTAGGCGCGAACCCCTCAGAGCTGGTGTACCCCACGGACGAGGCCCCCAGGAGCGAGGGCCCCCTCGGGGGACCGATGGACGCCCCGGAGTGGCCGGGTACTCGGGGTGGGCGGGTGCCTGGGGTGGTCGGGGTGGGGGGCTTGGGTCAGGGGGTTTGGAGGGTCAGCTTTTCGAGGGCGGTCCGAGCTTCCTCGCGGAACTCGGCGACCCTGGCGAGCTTGATGTCCTCGTACCCACGGATCAGGTCCGGCAGCGCGGCGATGTCCACGATGTCGGAAACGGTGGTCACCGACAGGTGCTTCAGAGCGTCGCGTACCAGCGCACGGTACTCGTGTACCAGCGCACGCTCGACCTTGCGCACTTCCGCGTAGCCGAACACGTCGAGCGAGGTCCCGCGCAAGGCTCGGGCAGCTCGGAGCGTGCGGAAGACCGCGCCCGCTGAGCGGCGGAGCCGGATTTTGCGCTTCATGCCCATCGCCCGCAGGATCGGCGGGTGCAGCAGCACGGAGACGGTGGCGTCTGCCCCGTATTCCTCCTCCCTGCGCGCCTGCTCGGCCGGGTCGAGGTGGAGCCTGGCCACCTCGTACTCGTCCTTGTAGGCCATCAGCTTGTGCAGCCCCTTGGCGTAGGCCACAGCGATGTCATCACCATATTCGCTCGTGAGTTCAAGAACTCGCCTTACGTCGTTGGCGTAACGGGTCGCATAGGACGAGTTCTGGAACCCCGTCAGGTCGGCCACCCGGACGGCGAGCACCTCGTCGAAGGAGGTGGCCGTCACCGAGACCGGCGCGGCGGCCACCGTGGGGTCGATCGCCAGCGCCCTGCCCCAGCGGAACGCCGCCAGGTTCTTCTCCACCGAGGCCCCGTTGAGCCTGATCGCCTGCTCGAAGGCGTCGGCGCTGATCGGCAGGCACCCGTGCTGGAAAGCCGCCCCGACCAGCAGCATGTTGGCCGGCATGTGATCGTCGAACAGCTCCTCGGAGAGCGCCTGCGCGTCGAGGTACAGGTTCTCCGAGGACCGCGTCACCGACTCGATGCGCACGATCGCGTCGGCAGGAGTCCCCGGTACGGTCACCCGCCCGGTCACCATCGCGGCGGTCGGCACGATCGCGGTGTTCACCACGGCGATCGTCCGCGTGGGCGAGGCGACGGCCAGGTTCCCGTCGGCCCCGGCGCCGAGCACGTCGAACCCGATCAGCACGTCGGCCGTGCCCCGCGACGCCTTCGGCGCACCGACGACGGGTGTGCGCGAGATGCGCACGTCACTGACGACGGGGCCGCCCTTCTGCGCGAGCCCGGTCTGCTCCAGACCGGCCGCGTAGAGGCCGTCGAGGTGCGCCGCCATCTGGATGATCGCCGAGACGGTGACCACGCCGGTGCCGCCGATCCCCGGCATACGCACCAAAACCGAATCAAATCGAGAAACCGGTTCAGGCAGGTCGAAGGGCACCTCCCGCGACGAGCGGACCCGCCGAGTTCCCGGCGTGACCAGCAGGAACGACGGGCAGTCGCCCTTGAGGCAGGTGAAGTCGGAGTTGCACGAAGGCTGGTGAATGCGGGTCTTGCGCCCGAACTCGGTATCCACCGGCAGCACCGACAGGCAGGTGGACTTGTCCCCGCAGTCGCCGCATCCCTCGCAGACCCGCTCGTTGACGACGACCTTCTCCGCAGGCGTGGGCAGCTTGCCGCGCTTGCGCAGCCGCCGCTCCTCGGCGGCACACCGGTCGTCGTGGATGAGAACGGTCACCCCGTCGAGCGCCGCGAGCTCAGCCTCAACCTCGGTGAAGTCATCCCGATGCCGGACAGAAGCGATCGGGTCCAGAGAAATCCCGCGGTAGTCGGAGGGGGTCGGCGTCGTGATCACGACCCTGCGCACCCCCTCCAGCGCCAGCCACCTGGTCAGCGTCGGGATGTCCATCCTGCCCTCGGCGCGCTGCCCGCCGGTCATGGCGACCGCGTCGTTGTAGAGCAGCTTGTACGTCATCGTCACCCCGGCCGCGACAGCGGCACGGACCGCCAGCGACCCGGAGTGATGGAAGGTGCCATCGCCCAGGTTCTGCACGAAATGCCGGTCATCGGTGAACGGCGCCAGCCCGATCCACTGCGCGCCCTCGCCACCCATCTGGGTGAGCCCGAGCTGCTTGCCGCGCCCCTCGCCGTCCAGCGCGATCATCGCGTGGCAGCCGATCCCCACGCCGACCAGCGTGTCGTCGGAGGCGCGCGTGGAGGTGTTGTGCGGACAGCCGGAGCAGAAGTACGGGGTGCGCGTCGCGAGCATGGGCAGCCCACGACTCTTGCGAACCGGAGCCTCAGCCGACGGAGAAAGACCGAGCAGCTTGGCCAGCACGCCCGAAACGTCCTCAGCGCCCAACGTGCCCCGCGCGGTCAGCAGGTCCCGCCCGTGCACCACGGGCACCCGGGCGCCGCCGTACAACGCCTGCTTGAGATGCCCCTCCAGGAACGCGACCTTGTCCTCGACGACCAGCACGGTCTCCAGGTCGCCCGTCATCTCGGCCAGCTCGGCATAGTCGAGGGGGTACGGCATGGCCAGCCTGATCAGCCGCACGCCGTACGCGTCCAGGTCGTCGAGCCCCAGGTCGGCCAGCGCCCGCAGCACCACCGCATAGGACGTGCCCGACGCCAGGATGCCGAGCTTGGTGTTGGCAGCGCCGGACATGATCCGGTTGAGGCCGTTCGCCCTGGCGTAGGCGCGGGCGGCGTCGAGCCGCTGGGTGAGCATGTCGTGCTCGGCGTCCAGCGAGGCAGGGCCGACGAGCGCGGGAGCGGGCGGCCGCTCGGCGCGCGAGGGCACCGGGATCCCCTGCGAGAACAGCGCGGGCTCGACGGTCGCCGAGGCGTCCGCGATGTCGGCGACGATCTTCAGGCCGGTCCAGAGGCCGGTCGCGCGGGACATCGCCACCGCGTGCAGCCCGAGCTCGATCATCTCGGCCACCGAGCCCGGCGCCAGCAGCGGCATCGACAGGCTCTGGCACATCGGCTCGCACGAGCTGGGCACGGTCGAGGACTTGCTGCCCGGGTCGTCGCCGATCCAGGCGACTGCTCCGCCCAGCGCGGCCGTACCCGCCAGGTTGGCGTGCCTGATCGCGTCGGCGGCCCGGTCGAGACCGGGGTTCTTGCCGTACCAGAAGCCGGTCACGCCGTCGTGGCGGCGGCGGGGCGCCTGTCCGAGGAGCTGGGTTCCGGCGACGGCGGTCGCGGCGAGCTCCTCGTTGAGCCCGGCCTGGAACACCACCCCGGCCGGTTCGAGGAACTTCCTGGCACGAGCCATCTCCAGGTCGACGCCGCCGAGCGGCGAACCCTGGTAGCCGGTGACGAACACGCGCGTGTTGAGTCCGCGCTCCTCGTCGAGGCGACGCTGTTCGAGCGTCAGCCGTACCAGCGCCTGGATGCCCGAGATGAGCACGCGGCCTTCGTGGGCCGTGTACTTGTCGTCGAGATGGACGCTCACGCGAGCCTCCTGGGCCTTCGTTCGTGGGGTGTGGTGCACAGCACAGCAATTCGCCCAGCACCTGCGCAAGCATCGCGCGATAATTCTCGACAAAGACGCAAATTGTTTGCGAGGTATCCTGGGTTTTGTCGCTTTGCTTTGCGTGGGTGAAGGGTTGTCTCATGGCTGAGATCGACGACATCGATCACCACATCCTGCGGATGTTGCGCGAGGACGGCCGGAGGTCGTTCTCCGACATGGCGCCCGAGGTCGGGCTGTCGGTGGCGGCGGTGAAGCGGCGGGTGGACCGGCTGCGCGAGGTCGGGGTGATCACCGGGTTCACGGCGGAGATCGACTACTCGAAGCTGGGGTGGGGGATCGAGGCGTTCACGGAGCTGCGGTACGCGGGGGCCACGCCGGTGAGCGAGATCATCCGGACGTCCACCGGGGTGCCCGAGGTGCAGGCGGTGTTCACGATCGCCGGGGATCCCGATGCGTTGATCCAGTTGCGGGTGCGCGACCTGGATCACCTACAGCAGGTCATCGACGGGCTGCGGCGGGCGGGCAACGTGACCGGCACCAAGACGCTGATGGTCCTCGGCTCCTGGACCCGCAGCGCCCCGGGCACCTCCACGTTCACCCACCGCTGAACGGCGAAGCCGGACGGACGGCCCAGAGCTCCACCAGCGCCCCCGCGAGGACCCCCAGGCCACCGGACGCCATCAGCAGAGACGAGTCGCTGCTCTGAGCCGCCGCCATGAGCAGCGCGGACAGGCCGATGATCACCCGGGACCAGCCGTGGAGCGCCACGTTGACCTCGTGCGACCCAACGCGCCCGAACACCAGGACCGCCTTACCGGTCGTCAACGAGTAACCGCCGAGGGCGAGGCTGAAGCAGCCCAGCAGAGCGAGGACCACGCCCATCTAGCGCAGGCCCGCGAAGAGGTCGTCCTCGTGCTCGGGCGCGTCGATGCGGCACTCCTTGCGTACGAAGGCCTCCGTCGCGAACGCCCGGTGCTGCGCGTCCTCCGGCATCTGGAGCAGGAAGATGTTCTCCCCCTGACTCTCGTGCGCCTCCAAAGCCTTGATCTTCTTCTCCACGTACGCCGACACGTCCACGTAAGCGGTGATCAACTCGTCAGGCGTCCCGAAGTCCTCAGGCAGCTCGAAGTCCCCCATGTCCACCCCGGTGGACTTCATGAACTCGAACATCTCCTTGATCCGCCCCCGCGGCATGGCCGTGTGGTAGAACTTCGACGCCGAAGACCCGGGAAACGCCGCCGTGGTGATCCGGTGCGCCTGGATGTGGTCCGGGTGACCGTACCCGCCGATCTCGTCATAGGTCACGACCACCTGCGGCTGGTACTTCTCCATCAACGCGGCCAGCCGAGCCGTCGACTCCTCGATCGGCACGTTGCAGAACGAGTGCGCGTCGCTGTTGGCCGCCCACCCGTCCATCCCCGAGTCGCGGTAGCCCAGCAGCTCCATGTGCTGGATCCCCAGCAACGAGACCGACTCGCGCAGCTCGGCGAGCCGCCGCTCGGCCACCTCGTCGTCGGAATGCCCCTCCTCGCCGGGTTTCACCCCGCCGGGCCCGTCGCCCTGCTCGCCGTTGGTACACGTCACGAGGACCGTCCTGATGCCCTCTTCCGCATAGCGCGCCAGGATGCCGCCGGTGCTGATCACCTCGTCGTCGGGGTGGGCGTGCACGGCCATGATCGTCAACTCTCGGTCCATACAGCCAAACTAGCGCGGGGTACCGACAGTCGGAGCGAATGGTGCCCCATGTCCGGGAACGATCACATCTGCGATGGAAAGCACCCGCTCCCGGCTGGCCCGCAGCAACGACCGGGACACGGTCACCGGGTCGTCCGCCGGCCCGTCCGCGCGCCACCACAGATCCCCCGCGATCGCGACGATCCCGTCGGCCGTACCCACCAGCAGCGTGATGTCCTCAGCGCTGTGCCCAGGCGTGGCCATCAGCCGCAACGAGTCGGAGAAGGCATAACCCTCGGCCTCCCTATCCGTCCAGGAATGCCCGAAGTAGATGGCCTTGTGGTCGTGAATGCGCGCCGAGGTGAAGAGCCCCACGTTGAGGATGTTGTCCGGGTGGTGATGGCTGAGCACCACATCGGTGATGTCACCGGCAACCAGGCCATGCGAGGCAAGCGCGGCGTGAATCACTGAAATGTCGGACACCATCCCGGGGTCCACAACGATCCGCAGGTCCCCGTCGATGACCAGCGAGATCGTGGCGGCCACACCGGGCCCGGTGGAGCTGGTGTAACCGGTGGCAAGGACGTGAAAGGCGGCCGAGCGGCCAAGAGTGAAGGTCATAGGGCAACCCTGGCCCTGACCGACAAAGACCAACAGTGGCAGGATTGCCAACTATCGTGGGTTTCATGCCAATGCGCGTGGTCGCCTACGCTCCCCCGAACGTCACCGCCCTCTCCCTGGGCATCGTCAACGAGATCTTCAACCGCCCCGACCGACATTTCGCGATCTGTACGGATCACCCGGGCGCCCTACGCACCGACCTCGGCATGAACCTCCCCATCGACCACGGCCTGGACACCTTCAAAGCCGCCGACCTGATCCTCTGCCTGCCAGGCACCACGAACCCCACAGAAGAAGCACAAAACGCCCTGAAGGAGGCCCACCACCGCGGCACGCTGATCGCCGCCCACTGCATAGGCGTCTTCCTCCCCGCGGCCGCGGGCCTCCTCGACGGCCTCGAAGCCACCACCCACTGGCGCTTCGCCGACCAACTCGCCCAACGCCACCCCGAGGTCCGCGTAAAACCCGAATCCCTCTACATCGACCAGGGCCAGATCGTCACCGGCGCCGGCGCCGCAGCGGGCATCGACCTCTGCCTCCACCTGCTCAGACGCGAGTACGGCTCAGCCGCGGCCAACGCCATAGCCCGCGACCTCGTCACCCCGCCGCACCGTGAGGGCGGCCAGCGCCAGTTCGTCACCGCCCCCGTCCCGGGAGACGGCGACGACGCGAGGCTGACCGGCGTGATCGCCTGGGCCAGGGACAACCTGGCAGAACGGATCTCCGTCGAGGAACTGGCCGCGATCGCGCTGATGAGCCCGAGGTCGTTCGCCCGCCGCTTCAAGGCAGCGACCGGCGCCACCCCGCACGCGTGGCTGCTCGCCCAGCGGCTCAACCTGGCCGAGGAGCTTCTGGAGACCACGGAGCTGCCGGTCGAGGAGGTGGCCAGGCGGGTGGGGTACGGCAGCGCAGCCGTACTGCGGGAACAGTTCGTCCTGCGCCGTGGCGTGCCGCCGCGCGACTACCGCCGCGCCTTCCACAGGAACGGCGAAGCGCCCGCCCCCTCGTGAGGGGCGGGCGCTTCGTCGTGTCCGGTGTGCGTGTCGCCTCTCGGCGAAAGGCGCAACGCGGCTCCAGCCGAACGGTAATCCGCGAAGGCAATAGGTGAGGCCCGGGGACACTGGGCACACCGGCCACGAAGTATCTAACTACGCACCCCTGGACGATATTCCGTACCCTCGAAGGTCATGGAGAAGCAGCTGATCGAGGTTCCCGGTGTCGTTGCTGTGGCCCTGGGCGGCAGCAGGGCGCGCGGCACCCACCGGCCGGACTCCGACGTGGACCTGGGCATCTACTACCGCGGCACGCTGGACACCGACGCCCTGCGCGAGCTGGCCGGCGACGGCGTCGAGGTGACCGAGCCCGGCGGGTGGGGCCCGTGGGTGAACGGCGGCGCCTGGCTGACCGTCGACGGCACCCGCGTCGACTGGATCTTCCGCGACCTCGACCGGGTGGAGCGGGTCTGGGCCGACTGCCAGGAGGGGCGCTACGAGGTCGCCGTGCAGGCGGGCCACCCGCTGGGCTTCTACTCCCACGCCTACGCGGGCGAGGTGGCGTTCTGCAAGATCCTGGAGGACCCGTCGGGCGAGCTGACGGCGCTGCGCGAGGAGACCCGCGCGTATCCGCCCGCCCTCGGCGAGGCGCTGGTGCGGGGGTTGTGGGAGGCGGACTTCTGCCTGCGGATCGCCGCCAAGGGCGACGACCCCGCGTACCGGGCCGGGTGCCTCTTCAAGGCGGTGGGCGTGATGTGCCACGCCCTGCACGGGCGCGACGGGGCCTGGCTGATCAACGAGAAGGGCATGGTGGCCTCCGCAGGGCGCCTGCCGAGCGCTCCCGACGGCTTCGCCGTACGCGCCCAGGCCCTGTTCAGCGGTACGGCAAGCCTCGAAGACGCCGCGGACCTCCTGGAAGACTGCCGGTGAAGGTCGTCAGGGTCGGCGACACCGTCCACAGGACGTGGGACAGCCCCTACGGCGACATGGCCTTCGTCCACGAGCTGCTGGACCACCTCGAAGGCTGGCCCGGCGCGCCGCGGTTCCTCGGTTTCGACGAGGAGGGCCGCGAGGTGCTCACGTACCTTCCCGGCACGCACGGGCCGGTGACGGACGCGAGCCTGGTCAGGGCGACGACGCTGGTACGCGAGCTGCACGACCTGACGGCGGGCACGCCACTGGCGGGCGATCAGGAGGTGGTCTGCCACAACGACCTGTCCCCGGCCAACACGGTGTTCGACGGCGCGCTGCCGTACGGGTTCATCGACTGGGACCTGGCGGCCCCTGGACGGCGCGTGCACGATGTGGCGCATCTGTGCTGGCAGTGGCTCGATCTGGGGCCGAACATCAAAGATCTGGCCAAGACTGCCGAGCGGGTCAGACTCATCGCGGACACCTATGGGATCACCAGCAGGACGGAACTGCTGGAAACCGTCCTTTGGTGGCAGGAACGCTGTGCGGACGGGATAGAGCGGGCCGGGATCGACAAGCTCATCGAAGCGGGCGTCCCCGCCCAGGTAAGAGCGGCGCGCGAATGGACGGGGGCGCACCTACGGCAGCTCACCTGAGCCCGGTATCCTGCGGATTCGTGCGCGATATCACGGTTTTCAGCGGAAGTGCCCACCCTGAGCTGGCTGAGGAGATCTGTGCTCACCTCGGCACGCCGCTCCACCCCGTGCGAGTGAGCCGCTTCGCCAACGACTGCCTCGAAGTGCAGCTGCAGGCCAACTGCCGCGAGCGCGACGTCTTCCTCATCCAGCCGCTCGTCCCGCCCGTGCAGGAGCACCTGGTCGAGCTGCTGCTCATGCTCGACGCAGCGCGCGGCGCCTCGGCGGCCAGGACCACCGTCGTGATGCCCCACTACGCCTACGCGCGCAGCGACAAGAAGGACGCGCCGCGCATCTCCATCGGCGGGCGGCTCGTGGCCGACCTGCTGGTGTCTGCGGGCGCCAACCGCGTGCTGACCATGACCCTGCACTCACCGCAGGTGCACGGCTTCTTCAGCGTGCCCGTCGACAACCTGCACGCGCTGCGCGAGCTGGCCGCGCACTTCCGCCAGTACGACCTGTCGAACTCCGTCGTCGTCTCCCCCGACCTGGGCAACGCCAAGGAGGCCGCGGCGTTCGCCCGGCTGCTCGGCTCCGAGGTCGCGGTGGGCGCCAAGCAGCGCTTCAGCGACGACCGCGTGGTGATCAGCACGATCATCGGTGAGGTGGCGGGCAAGGACGTCATCATCCTGGACGACGAGATCGCCAAGGGCTCGACCGTGGTGCAGTTGCTGGAGCGGCTCAGGGAGCGCGGCGCCAGGTCGGTGCGGATCGCGTGCACGCACGGCCTGTTCGCCGACGGCGCGGTCGACCGCCTCGCCGACCACCCCGAGGTGGTCGAGATCGTCTGCACGAACACCGTGCCCGTGCCGAAGCCGAGCGACAAGCTGACCATCCTGTCCGTCGCCCCCGCGCTGGCCGAGGCCATGCGCCGCATCCACGACGGCGAGTCGGTGAGCTCCCTGTTCACCACCTGACCAGCCTGGCCAGCCCATTGGTGATCTGCGCGGGCGTCAGCCCCCTGTCCTGCCGCATGTAGACGTAGAGGTCGGGGGCCAGGGGCGCCAGCAGGAGGTCGACGAGCACGTCAGGGTCCTCGACGGCGGCCTCGATGAGCAGCGACCGCACGTGCAGGCGCCAGAAGCCGTACGCCCCCGTCTCGTACCGCGACCGCCCCACCTCCGTGCCCAGCACCAGGTGCGCGTGGTTCTCCAGCAACTCCACCATCGCCGCGTAGAACGCGGCCAGCCGCTCAGCGGGCGGCGCGCCCGGCCCCAGCGGGGGCTCGCCGCGCATCAGCTTCTCCTGCAGCGCCCGCTCGTGCTCGTCCAGCAGCGCGACCGCGATCGACGCCCGGTCCGGATAGCGGCGATACAGCGTGCCCCTCCCCACCCCCGCCGCCTTGGCGATGTCGTCCATCGTCACGTCCTGTGGCGGCCTCGATGCGAACAGCGAGGCGGCGGCCTCCAGAATCCTGGCCCGGTTGCGTGCTGCGTCGGCTCGTTCCATGACCCCAAGCATATATGGACATCGTGTCCGCTTATAGGCTAGCCTCCAACAAGTGGACACGACGTCCGCTTATGTCAGGAGGAAAGAATGAACCTGCTGCACCTCGACGCCAGCGCCAGGACCAAGTCGTTCTCCCGCGAGCTGTCCGCCCGCTACGCCCATACCTGGCGCACGGCCAACCCGGACGGCGGATACACCTACCGCGACCTGGCGGCCGACCCGATCCCGCACATCAGGGAGGCCTGGACCGAGCTGTGCGACTACGTGCTGGCCCACGAGATCACCGACATCTCCCGGTACGGCGAAGCCGTACGGACGCCCGAGCAGCGCGAGGCGTGGCAGATCCTCGAACCGCTGCTGGACGAGGTGGTCGCCGCCGACGTGATCCTCATCGGCACCCCGATGTACAACTTCTCGATCCCCTCCTCGCTCAAGGCGTGGATCGACCAGATCACCTTCCCGAAGATGTCGCTGGAGGGCCGCTCCTTCGTCGTGACCGGCGCCCGCGGCGGCGCCTACGGCCCCGGCACCCCTCGCGAGCCCGTCGACCACGAGGAGCGCTACCTGCGCGACTTCTTCAAGGGCCACTTCGCCGTCGAGGACGTCACCTTCATCCACACCGAGCTGGTCAACGCGCTGATCGACCCCAGGCTCGCCGAGTTCCGCGACAAGCACGAGGCCTCCCGCGAGGCCGCACTCAAGGAGGTCTCCCGATGAACTGGCTCATTCTCGGCCTTGCCGGACTGGTCGAGGTCGCGTGGTCGCAGAGCATCAAGCCCACGCAGAACTTCACCAAGCCGATCCCGACCGCGATCTCCCTGGTCCTGATGGCCGCCGCCGTGTGGTTGCTCTCCTACGCGATGAACACCCTCCCGGTCGGTACGGCTTACGCCGTCTTCACCGGCATCGGCGCGGTGGGCGCGATCGCCCTCGGCATCTGGCTCAACGACGACCCGATCAGCGTTGGCCGGATGGCGGCGCTGGCGCTCATTGTCGGGGGGATAGTCTTGGCCCGGGTTACCACCTGAACCAGGAGAAAGGCTCGCATATGGGTGAGGTCAGGGACTCCTATCTGGTCGCCGCTTCCTCTGCTGTGGCATTGCTGCAGGACCCAGCGGTCGCCGCCGCCTGGTCGAAGCCGAGCGCGCTGACCGAGTTCAGCGTCGGCGGCCTGGCGATCCACCTCTCCCACCAGCTGGTCAGGGTCCACGGCGTCCTCGCGGACGGCGTGGCCGACGGCGAGCCGATCCAGCTCCTGGACCACTACACCAGGTCGACCTGGGTGACCGCCGGGCTCGACCACGAGAGCAACATCAGCGTCAGGCGCGCGGGCGACGCGGCCGCGGCCACGGAAGGCCCGGCCGCCCTCGCCACCCACATCCGGTCCGTGTACGGCGGGCTCGCGTCAGCGCTCCCCGCCGAGCCGGCCGACCGCATCGTGCACCTGCCCTGGGCCGGCTGGTCGCTGACCCTGGACGACTTCCTGCTCACCAGGATGATGGAGATCGTCGTCCACTCCGACGACCTGGCCGCCAGCGTGGGCGTGCCGACCCCCGAGCTCCCCGCCGACGTCGTCGACCCGGTCGTGGACCTGCTGGCCCGCCTGGCCGTCTACCGCCACGGGCCGACCGCCGTGATCAGGGCCCTGAGCAGGGCCGAGCGCGCTCCGGCGACCATAAGTGCCTTCTGAGTTATCACGCCGTCGCCAGCCGTACGGCTTCGACGATCTCCGCCCCGGAGAGCGCGCTCTCCGGGTCGATGAGCAACTGGCTCAGGAACCCCGTCAACATCGCCTGGTAGAAGCCGCCCACCAACCGGGCGCGCACCGGGTCCTCCGCGGTGCCCTCCAGCAGGTCGGCAAGGCCCGTACGCGCGTTGCGCACCCCCATGACCAGCATCTCGTGCAGCTCGGGCAGGTGGTCGATCTGCCCAATGAGCTCGAACTGCGTGGTCCACAGATGCCTGACCTTGCCCAGCTCGGCCGCGAGCCGGTCCCACGCGGCCGCGAAGCGCTCGATCGGTGACGCGTCAGGCTTCGTCTCCGCGGTCAGGATGGCCGCCATCTCGTCGCCCCACTCCCTCATGGAGTCGAACAGCGCCTCGTTCATCAGCGCTTCCTTCGACTTGAAGTGGTAGCCGATGCCCGCGAGGCTCACGCCCGACGACTGGGCGATGTCGCGCGCCGTCGTCCGCGAGTAGCCCTTCTCCACCAGGCACCGCTTCGCTCCCGCGAGCAGATCTTCCCGATTTCCCATGCTCAGAGGCTAGCACGATCGTCTCACAAATTAGTCCTAGACAACTGTCTCAGACGTCTGTACAGTTCTGGGCATGACGAAGAACGCGAACATCCTGATCAGCGGCGCGAGCATCGCCGGCACCTCGATGGCCTACTGGCTGCGCCGCTACGGCTTCACCCCGACCGTGGTCGAGCGCGCCCCGGCGATCCGCGAGGGCGGCTACAAGGTCGACATCCGCGGCGCGGCCCTGGAGGTCGTCGAGCGCATGGGCGTCATGGACGCCGTCCTCGCCGGAAGCACCGAGATGACCGTCGCGACCCACTACGACGCCAAGGGCAGGAAGGTCGCCACGATGGACGCGGCCCTGTTCGGCGGGCGCGAGGGCGCGGACGCCGAGATCATGCGCGGCGACCTCAACGAGATCTTCTACGACCTGACCAAGGACAGCGTCGAGTACCTCTTCGACGACTCGATCGCGACGATCTCCGACGACGGCGTGGTGACGTTCGAAAGCGGGCTCACCAGGAAGTTCGACCTGGTCATCGGCGCGGACGGCGCGCACTCCAACACCCGCAGGATCGTCTTCGGCGACGAGAGGCAGTTCGCCCACGACCTCGGCTACTACGTCTCGATCTGCTCGGTCCCCAACCACCTGGGCCTGGACCGCGAGGAGGCCGTGCACGTGGCCCCCGGCAGGACCGCCAACGTCTACAGCACCAAGCAGACGAGCGGCGCCAAGGCGCTGTTCCTGTGGGCGTCCGAGCCGCTCGACTACAACTACAGCGACGTCGAGCAGCAGAAGAAGCTGCTGGCCGACGCGATGGCCGGGGTCCGGTGGGAGGTGCCGAAGCTGCTGGAGTCCGTGCGCGACTCGCGTGACTTCTACTTCGACTCGCTGACCCAGATCAAGATGGACCGCTGGTCGAAGGGCCGGGTGGCGCTGGTCGGCGACGCCGCCTACTGCGCCTCCCCCGCCTCGGGCCAGGGCACCAGCCTGGCGATCGTCGGCGCCTACGTGCTGGCCGGCGAGCTGGCAGCGGCCGCCGGTGACCACGAGATCGCCTTCGACGCCTACCAGCGCGAGATGGCGGAGTTCGTCGAGGCCAACCAGAAGCTCGGCCCGGCCAACGTCAAGGGCATGGTCATCCCGTCGAAGTTCATGGTCTGGTTCACCATCAGGATGCTCAAGCTCATGCCGCACATGCCCGGCAAGGACGGGATGATCGAGCGCATCACCGGCCCGATCCGCGTCGCGGCCAACTCCATCACGCTCAAGAATTATGTGGAATAAATGATTCCGTTCTGCTAGAGTGGAACCAATCGTTCCGTTCCGAAGCATGAAGGAGTCCTGACATGACGATCCTCGTCACCGGCGCCACAGGTACCGTCGGCCGCCAGATCGTGAACGAGCTCATCCGGGCGGGCGCCTCCGTCAGCGCGCTGACCCGCGACCCCGCCAAGGCCGCGCTCCCCGAGGGCGTGAACGTGGTCGCCGGCGACCTCTCCCAGATCGGCACCCTCGACTTCACCGGGGTCGAGGCGCTGCACCTCATCAACTTCGCGGGTGACGACTACTCCCCGCTGAAGAACGGCCAGGCGATCGTGGACCTGGCCGTCGAGGCGGGCGTGAAGCGGGTCACCGTACTCGGTGGGCGGGCCGACGGCGAGCTGGAGCAGGCCCTGGCCGCGAGCACGCTGGAGTGGACGCTGGTGAACCCGGTGGAGTTCATGTCCAACACGCTGATGTGGTGGGCGCAGTCGATCAAGACCGAGGGCGTGATCAGGGAGCCGTTCGGCGGCAGGCTGAGCGCCATGGTCCACGAGGGGGACATCGGCGCGGTGATCGCGACGGTCCTCACCCAGAGCGGGCACGGCGGCAAGGACTACACGGTGACCGGGCCCGAGGCGCTGACCACGGCGGAGAAGGTCGCCGTCCTCGCCGGGGCGATCGGCAGGGAGATCGAGTTCGTGGAGCTCACCCCCGAGCAGGCCGTGGAGAAGTGGAAGAACGACGGAATGGGCGAGGAGACGATCGGGTTCCTCCTCCAGGCGCTCGGCAACACCCCGGAGATCGGTTACACGGTCACCTCGACCGTCGAGGACATCACCGGACGCCCGGCGCGCAGCTTCGCGCAGTGGGCCGCCGAGAACGCCTCCTCATTCCACTAAACCCTATCGGAATTGCATAAAAGCGGCATGACGTGTAGGAATGTGTCCCACACACATCCTTTTTGCGCAGGAGTTCCGTCATGCCCCGCTTCCGTACACTCGCCAGCCTCGCCGTCGCCGCGACCGCCACGGTCGCCCTGGCGGCGTGCGGGGGCGGCGAGACGGCCAAGACAGCCGACAACCCGTACAAGCTGCTCCAGGCGGGTGTGCTGCGCACCGGCACGCTGACCGACGCGCCGCCGAACGTCTTCCTCAAGGACGGCAAGTTCACCGGCTTCGACAACGACCTGCTGACGGCAGTCGCCGCCAAGGCCGGGCTCAAGGTCGAGTTCGTCGGCACCGACTTCTCCGCGCTGCTCTCCCAGGTGGCGACCAAGAAGTTCGACGTCGGCAGCTCCTCGATCACCGTCACCGAGGCGCGCAAGCAGACCGTGCAGTTCACCAACGGCTACGACTTCGGCTACTTCGGCCTCGACGTCCCCGCCGGATCCACGGTGAAGGGCTTCAACGACCTGAGCGGCAAGCGGGTCGTCGTCGTCCAGGGCACCGTCCAGGACGACTACGCCACCAAGCAGGGGCTCAACCCGGTGCGCGTGCCCGACTACAACGGCGCGGTCAACCAGCTCAAGGCCAAGACCGCCGACGCGTGGATCGCCCCGGCCGAGATCGGTGAGAAGAGCGCCGCCGACAGCGGCGGCAAGATCACCGTGGTGGAGAAGCAGCTCAGCTCCTCGCCGACCGCCTTCGCCGTGGCCAAGGACAACCCCGCGCTGCTCGCCGTACTCAACAAGGGCCTGGACGAGGTCATCAAGGACGGCACCTGGAAGAAGCTGCAGGACCAGTACTACCCGGGCCGCCCGATCCCCGACGGTTTCACGCCGGGCAGCGGCCGGTGAACAACCTCTGGGACACCTTCTTCGACGGCGAGTCGATGCTGGCGGCCCTGCCTGACCTGTTCCTCGTCGGGTTGCCGAACACGCTGCTGCTCTCGCTGGTCTCCGGCCTGATCGGCACCGTGCTCGGCATGCTGCTGGCGGTGGCGGGGATCTCCAGGCACCGGTGGCTGCGGTGGCCGGCCCGCGTCTACACCGACGTGTTCCGCGGGCTGCCCGCCGTGGTGACGATCCTGCTCATCGGGGTCGGGCTGGCGCCGCTGGGCATGCAGGTCTGGGGTCCCAACCCGTACCCGCTGGGGATCCTCGCGCTGTCGCTCATCGCGGCCGCCTACATCGGGGAGATCTTCAGGTCGGGGATCCAGAGCGTGGAGGCGGGCCAGTTCGAGGCCTCGCGCGCGCTCGGTTTCCGGTACGGCGCGGCCATGCGGCTGGTGATCATCCCGCAGGGGGTGCGGCGGGTGCTGCCCGCCCTGGTCAACCAGTTCATCTCGCTGATCAAGGAGTCGTCGCTGGTGTACTTCCTCGGCCTCCTGGCCAGCCAGCGCGAGCTGTTCAGGATCGGCCAGGACGCGGCGGCCAACACCGGCAACGAGTCGGCGCTGGTGCTGGCGGGGCTGTTCTACCTGGCGCTGACCGTGCCGCTGACCCACCTGGTGAACCACATCGACCGGCGGTTGCGATGAGCACTCTGATCACCAAGGACGTACGGCTGTCGCTGGGCGGGAACCCGGTGTTGAACGGGGTGGACCTGGAGCTGCCCAGCGGCCGGACGGCATGCGTCATCGGGCCTTCCGGGTCGGGCAAGTCGTCGTTCCTCCGCACGATCAACCGGCTGCTGGAGCCGTCGGGCGGTTCCATCCAGCTGGACGGTGTCGACCTCCTCGCCCGGGATCCCGATCTGGTGCGGCGGGAGATCGGGATGGTGTTCCAGCAGTTCAACCTGTTCCCGCACATGACCGTGCTGCGCAACCTCGTGCTGCCGCTACGCAAGATCAGGAAGCTCTCGGCGGAAGAGGCGGAGCAGGTCGCGCTGCGCCAGCTCGACCTCGTGGGTCTGTCGGGCAAGGCGTCCGTACGGCCGGGCAGGCTGTCCGGTGGGCAGCAGCAGCGGGTCGCGATCGCCAGGGCGCTGGCGATGGAGCCCAAGCTGATGCTCTTCGACGAGGCCACGTCGGCGTTGGACCCTGAGCTGGTGAAGGGCGTCCTCGGCTTGATGGCCGACCTGTCCGGCGAGGGCATGACGATGGTCGTGGTGACCCACGAGATGGGCTTCGCCCGCTCGGCAGCTGACCAGGTGGTCTTCCTCGACCAGGGCGTTTCCGTGGAGGCGGGCCCTCCCGAGCGGCTCTTCGAGGCGCCGGAAAGCCCGCGGCTCCGCCAGTTCCTCTCCGACGTCCTTTGAAGAACGGTCGGCCCGCCCCCACGGGCGGGCCTGTTCTCAAAAAGGAGGGCAACCACTGAGGAGGGTCAGCCTGAGCGACGGATCACCCCGGCAGAGGGGTGGCGTAGTGGCAGGCGACCTGGGGGTCGGCCGTGGACGGCAGGACCGGCAGGAGCTCTCCTCTGCACTTGCCGTCCACCCCGGCCTCGGCCGCCAGCCCCGAGGCCAGCACCTGGCAGCGGGCGTGGAACCGGCAACCCCCAGGGATGCGCGTCGGGTCCGGGGGCTCGCCGGACAGCACCACGCGCTCCGGCGACTCGGGCAACACGGACAGCAATGCCTGGGTGTACGGGTGCTGCGGCGCCGTGAGGATCTGCTCCACAGGGCCGGACTCCACGATGCGGCCCAAGTACATCACCGCCACCCGGTCGGCGATGTTCCACGCCAACCCCAGGTCATGCGTCACCACCAGCGCCGACAACCCCAGCTCGTCCCGCAGCCGCAACATCAGTGCCAGGATCTCCCCCCGCACCGACGCGTCCAGCGAAGCCACAGGCTCGTCCGCCACCAGCAGCCGCGGCTCCAGCGCCAGAGCCCCCGCGATCACCACCCGCTGCCGCTGCCCCCCGGACAGCTCGTGCGGATACCGCATGAAGAACCGCTCCGGCGGCCGCAACCCCGCCTGGGCCAGCGCCTGGGCGACGATCTTCTCCTCGTCCGCCAGCCCGTGGATGCGCGGCCCCTCGGCCACCGCCTCGTACACGGTGTGCCTGGGGTTGAGCGACCCCGTCGGGTCCTGCAGCACGAGCTGCACCTCCCGCCGGTACGCCTTCAGCGCCTTCCCGGCGTAGCTGAGCGGGGCTCCGCCGTACAGGACCTGGCCGGACGTGGGCCGCTCCAGGCCGAGCAGCGTGCGCGCCAGCGTGGTCTTCCCGCACCCCGACTCGCCCACCAGCGCGACGATCTCGCCCTGCCCGATCGCCAGGTTCACCCCGTCGACCGCGCGGGCCTTCCTGCCCCGCGAGGTGAACTCCACGTGCAGGTCACGCGCCTCCAGCAGCGTCTCGCGCGCGGTCTCCACGACGGTCACTGGGTCGCCTCCTTCACCGAAACACGGACGTGCACGCAGGCAGCGGTATGCCCCTCACCAGCGGGCCAGAGCGAGACCTCGGTGGTGGAACAGCCGTCGATCGCCACCGGGCAGCGCGGGTGGAACGAGCATCCGCCCGGCAGGTCCATCGGGTCGGGCGGGTCGCCGCCGAGCCCCTTGGGCGCCAGGCGCGAGACCGGGTCACCCACGGTCGGGAACGCGGCCGCCAGCGCCCGGCTGTAGGGGTGCTTGGCGTCGTGGAACACCTCGTGCGAGGGCCCCACCTCGACCAGCCGCCCCGCGTACATGACCGCGAGCCTGTCGCACATGTCGGCCAGCACGGACAGGTCGTGCGAGATCATCAGCAGGCTGATCCCGTGCTCGGCGATCAGCTGCTTGATCAGCGTGAGCACCTGCGCCTGGACCATCACGTCGAGCGCGGTAGTGGGCTCGTCGGCGATGATCAGCTGGGGCTCGCAGGCGAGCGCCATCGCGATCATCACCCGCTGCCGCTGCCCGCCGGACAGCTCGTGCGGGTAGCTGCGCGCCCGCCAGGCGGGCAGCCCGACCTGGCCGAGCAGCTCGGCGACGCGCGCGGAGGCCTGCGCTGGTTTCGCCAGGTTGTGCACGAGCAGGGGCTCGGCGATCTGCTCGCCGATCCTGCGCACGGGGTTGAGTCCGTGCTGCGCGCCCTGGAAGACGATCGAGGCCTCGGCCCAGCGCACCGCGCGCAGCCGTCCCCACTTCATGGCGAGGACGTCCTCGCCGCCGAGCAGGATCCGGCCGTCGACGCGGGCGTCGCGCGGCAGGAGCCGCAGCAGCGCCATGGCCAGCGTCGACTTGCCGGACCCCGACTCGCCGGCGACCCCGAGCGCCTGCCCGGCCGCGAGCGTCAGCGACACCCCGCGTACGGCGGGCACGTCGCCTGCGGCGATCTTGTAGGTCACCGAGAGACCGTCGAGCTCGAGAATGTTCATCGGGTGACCCCCCGCAGACGTGGGTTGAGCACGACCTCGAGCGCCCTGCCGCACAGCGTGAAGGCGAGCACGACGGCGACGATGCACAGGCCGGGGGTCAGGATGTACCACCAGGCGCCCTGGTTGACCGCCCCCCAGTCGTACGAGCCGCGCAGCAGGCTGCCCCACGAGACGGAGCCTGAGGACGCGCCGAGGAAGGCCAGCGTCGACTCGGTGACGATGGCGCTGGCCACCGCGAGGGTGGTGTTGGCCAGCACCAGCGGCGCGACGTTCGGCAGGATGTGCTTGGTCATCACGTGCCAGTGGCCCGCGCCGAGCGCCTTGGACCGCTCGATGTACGGCCGGGCCTCCACGGCCAGCGTCTGCGACCTGATCAGCCGGGCCGTCGACGCCCACGAGGTGACCCCGATCGCCACGACGATCGTCATCGTGCTGCCGCCCAGGATGGAGGAGAGCACCAGGGCCAGCACGAGCGAGGGCAGCACGAGGAACCAGTCGGTGATCCGCATGAGCACCGCGGACGCCCAGCCGCGGAAGTGCCCTGCCGCGATGCCGACCACGGTGCCGATCACCATGCTGAGCAGCGCCGACAGGAACCCGACGAGCAGCGAGATGCGCGATCCCCACATGACCATCGACAGGATCGACCGGCCGGACTCGTCGGTGCCGAGCGGGTACGTGGCGCTCGGCGGGTGGAACTGGTCGGAGGTGACCGCCTTGGTGACGTCCATGATCGACGCGTCGACCACGAACGGGGTGACCAGCGCGATCACCACGGCCACCAGGAGGATCAGCGCGCCGACGACCCCGGCGCGGTGCCTGCGGTACTCCTGCCAGAAACGTGCGAACGCCGTCCGCCGCCTGGTCCAGGCGATCGACGTCATGCCGACCTCACCCTCGGGTCAAGGAAGTGGTAGGCCACGTCGGCCAGGGCGTTCATGATGATGACCGCGACGCAGACCACCATGAAGGCGCCCTGCAGCACGGCGAAGTCAGGCCCCTTGATCGCCTCGTAGAACAGCAGGCCCAAGCCCGGCCACGAGTACACGGTCTCGACCGAGACCGCGCCGCCGACCACGAAGCCGATGTGGATGAAGACCAGCGTGACCGTGGGGAGAAGCGCGTTGGGCACCGCGTGGCGCCGCCGTACCTGGTCGTCCTTGAGGCCCTTGGCCCGCGCGGTCGTCACGTAGTCCTGGCCGATCTCGTCGAGCAGGGACGACCGCATGACCAGCAGATACTGCGCGTAGACCACGGCCACCAGCGTCAGGCACGGCAACACCATGTGGTGCGCCACGTCGAGGATGTAGGCGAACCCGTCGGGCGCGTCCACGCTGTCCATGCCGCGCGTCGGGAACATGCCGGGGATCGGGCCGATGCCCGCGGCGAACACCATGAGCAGCAGCAGGCCGAGCCAGAACGTCGGCACCGACCACAACACCAGCGAGATGCCGGTGGAGTAGCGGTCGAACCGGCCGCCGTGCTTCCAGGCCGCGCGGGTGCCCTGCCACAGGCCCAGGCCGACCGCGAGGATCAGGCCGACGCCGGTCAGCAGGATGGTCGGCCCCGCCCGCTCGGCGATGAGGTCGATCACCGGGCGCTTGTACTCGTAGGAGGTGCCCAGGTCGAACCTGAGCGTCCTGCCGACGAAGTCGAGGAACTGCTGGAAGACCGGCTGGTCGAGCCCCATCTTGTGGCGCAGCAGGGCGATCTGGTCGGGGCTGAGCGGGACATCGCGGTAGTAGGCGATGACCGGGTCGCCGGGGATGAGGCGGAACACCCAGAACGTCGCCACGATCACCATGACGATGCTGAGCACCGCCCCGCCCAGCTTGTTCAGCGCGTAACGAAGGGTCCCGCCGGAGCCCGCCGCCTCGAAGGCGGCGGGCTCGGTGTCGAGCTGAATCGCCATTACTCGCGCTCGTCTGCGACCGTCTTGCGTCGCCTGGCCAGGAAGAACCCGCCGCCGCCGACCACGACCACCGCGGCAACGATGCCGATGATCAGGCCGGTGTTGGAGGAGCCGCCGCCGGAGGCGCTGCCGCCACCGGTGACCACGGCGTCCATGGTGTAGACGGGCCAGTAGCCGCTGCCGCCGTACAGCAGGCCCTTGTCCTCGGGCATCGAGGTGACGCTGGTGATGCGGTCCTTGCGGTACGCCTCGAGGTTGTTCGGGTAGTACATCGCGATGACCGGCGCGTCGGTGTAGAGGCGCTGCTGCATCTGCTTGATGAAGTCGATCCGCTTGGCGCGGTCGAGCTCCTTCTGCTGGTCGGTGTAGAGCTTCTCGTAGGCCGGGTCGCAGTAGAACGACTCGGTGCCGCCGCCCTCACCGCTGGCCGTGGGCCTGCGGCTGCACAGGTGCGTGGCGAGAACCTCTTCGGGGTCTGGGTTGACCGACCAGCCGCTGATCGCGATGTCGAACAGCGCCGTGGACCCGGTCTCCTCGGTGAACTTGCTGGAGTCGAGCTTCTTGGTCGTCAGCGTGATGCCGATTTCCTTGAACCACCCGGTCAGGTACTGGGCGATCTTGTCCTCGACGGGCTCGTCGGTGTGGATGCTGAAGCGCATCTCGAGCTTCTGCTTGCCGTCGGGCATCGTGCGGACGCCGTCGGCGCCCTTCTTGTACCCGGCGTCGTCGAGGATCTTGTTGGCCTTGGCGAGGTCGAAGCTGACCTTCTCGTCGCCGGTGGCCTCCCAGAAGAAGTCCTTGTACATCGGCGGGATGATCGACCCGTTGGCGGGTACGGCCAGGCCGCCCTGGACGTCGTCGACGAGCTTCTGCTTGTCGATGGCGTAGTGGATCGCGGTGCGGACCTTCGGGTCCTTCAGCGCCGGGTGCCCGTCGCCGACCGGCTTGTCGTCGCCGGTCGTGGCGCCGTGGTTGATCTGCAGGTAGGCGGCGCGACGGCCCTGGGTGTTCCACTGGACGATGTTCGGGTCACCCTTGGTGGCGTTGAACTGCGGCGCCTGGAGGCGGCCGATCCAGTCGATCTCACCCTTCTTGAGCGCGGCGATCGCGGCTTCCGGGTTCTCGTAGGAGATGACCTGGATCTCGTCGATCTTCGGCTTGCCCTGCCAGTAGTTCGGGTTCGCCTTCAGCTTGAGGTAGGCGTCCTTCTTGTACTCCGACGGGATGAACGGGCCGTCGGTCGCGGGCAGGTCGGTGGCCTCGTACTTGCCGACGTCCTGCTTCTCCCAGATGTGCTTGGGCACGATCGGCACCGGGTTGTCGAGCATCGACGCCTGCGGCGCCTTCAGCTTGATGACCAGCGTGCGCGGGTCGGACGCGGTGACCGATTCGAAGTTCTCCACCGCCGGGCCGTTGCCCTCCTTGGCGGCGTCGTTCGTCATGATCGTGTTGAACGTCCACGCGGCGTCGTCCGCCGTGACGGGCTGGCCGTCGGACCACTTGGCGTCACGGATCTTGAAGGTCCAGGTGAGGCCGTCGGGCGAGGTCGTCCACGACTCGGCCAGGTCGGGGCTGGGCGCGAGGGTCTTGTGGTCGGGGACGGTGAGGAACATGTACGTCCACCGCTGGATCTGACCGGCGATGAGCCGCACGGCCAGGAACGGGTTGAGCGAGTCGACAGCCTGGATCGCGCCCATGCGGACGATCTTCTTCCCCGCCGCAGGTTCCTGGGCGAGGGCGGCCTGCGCTGGGGCGGTCAACATAAGAGCTACGCTCAGCGCCGCCAAGCGCCCGAGCCATTTTTTCATGAGTGCCTCACCTTCAGGCGGGGGGTCCTGTTGTTCGGCCTTTGGCCGAGCTCTGGCTAAGAGAAAGGCACACCATACGGACACCGTGTGTCAACGAGTGGCGGAAAATTGTTTCACTCTCGTTTCCTTGAGCGGTGTTAATTTTCACCCACTTGGCCGTCCGACACCACCAATCGGCGATCTACCTGCACGGCTTCCAGCATCCGCCGATCGTGGGTCACGAGCAGCAGCGTGCCCGGATAATTGGCCAGCGCCGACTCAAGCTGCTCGATGGCCGCCAGGTCGAGGTGGTTGGTCGGCTCGTCGAGCACGAGCAGGTTCACGCCTCTGGCCTGCAGCAACGCCAGGGCCGCCCGGGTGCGCTCGCCGGGCGAGAGGGTCGCAGCCCCGCGTGTCACGTGGTCGGCCTTGAGCCCGAACTTCGCCAGCAGCGTCCTGACGTCAGCGGGCGACAGGTCGGGTGTCTCCGCCCTGAAGGCGTCGAACAGCGTCTCCTCGCCGAGGAAGAGCCCGCGCGCCTGGTCGACCTCGCCCACCACGACGCCCGGACCCAGCGCGGCGTTGCCCTCGTCGAGCGGCACCCGGCCGAGCATCGCGCCGAGCAGGGTGGTCTTGCCCGACCCGTTGGCCCCGGTGATGGCCACCCGCTCCGCCCAGCCGATCTCCAGGTCGACCGGGCCGAGGGTGAAGCCGCCCCGCCTGACCACCGCGTTCCTGACCGTCGCCACCACCGCTCCGGCGCGCGGAGCAGCGGCGATCTCCATGCGCAGCTCCCACTCCTTGCGCGGCTCCTCGACGGCGTCGAGCCGGTCGATCATCTTCTCGGTCTGCTTGGCCTTGGCGGCCTGCTTCTCCGTGGTCTCGATGCGGGCGTTGCGCCCGATCTTGTCGTTGTCGGGCATCTTGCGCCGGGCGTTCTTGACGCCCTTCTCCATCCAGGCGCGCTGCGTGCGGGCCCGCGCCTCCAGCCCGGCGCGGGTCTCGGCGTACTCCTCGTACTGCTCGCGGGCGTGCCTGCGGGCCACCTCGCGCTCGTCGAGGTAGGCCTGGTAGCCGCCGCCGAACAGGCTGACCTGCTGCTGGGCGAGGTCGAGCTCCAGGACCTTGGTCACCGTACGGGCCAGGAACTCGCGGTCGTGGCTGACCAGGACCGTGCCCGCCTTGAGCCCGACGACGAACCGCTCCAGGCGGTCGAGCCCGTCCAGGTCGAGGTCGTTGGTCGGCTCGTCCAGCAGGAACAGGTCGTAGCGGCTGAGCAGCAGCGACGCAAGACCGGCCCGCGCCGCCTGCCCGCCGGACAGCGAGGTCATCGGCTGGTCGAGGTCGACGGCCAGCCCCAGCTCGGCGGCCGTCTCGGCGGCCCGCTCGGTCAGGTCGGCAGCGCCGAGCGCCAGCCAGCGCTCCAGCGCCAGGCTGTAGGCGTCGTCAGCGCCCTTGACCTCCTCGACCAGCGCCTGCGTCGAGGCGTCGAGGTCGGCCTGGGCCTGGGCCACGCCGGTGCGCCTGGCCAGGAAGTCGCGCACGCTCTCGCCCTGGCGCCGCTCCGGCTCCTGGGGCAGGTGGCCGACGACCGCCGACGACGGGTTCAGCGTGATCGCGCCCTCCTCTGGCGCGTCGAGCCCGGCGAGCATGCGCAGCAGCGTCGACTTGCCCGCGCCGTTGACGCCGACGAGGCCGATGACGTCGCCAGGTGCCACGACGAGGTCGAGCCCGGAGAACAGCACCTTGTCCCCGTGACCGGCGGCCAACCCTTTTGCGATCATCGTTGCGCTCATACGACCATCATCCCGTGCCCCGCCTGATCACCGCCCTCGCAGCCCTCCTGACCGTGGGGGCGGGCCTCGGCGTCCGCGCCCTCCTCGACGGGCCGTTCGCCAAATACGCGGGCGACGCCCTCTACACGGTGCTCATCTACCTGATCATCGTGTTCGTCGGACCAAAGCTCAGGCCGCTGACCGCGGCCCTGCTCGCGACCGCGGTCAGCTGGGCGGTCGAGTTCGCCCAGCTCGCCGACCTCCCCGAGGTCGTGCGGCCGGTGCTGGGCAGCACGTTCAACCCTCCCGACCTCTTCTGGTACGCCGTGGGCGCTGCGTGCATCGCCGTATTGCACACATTGGTCGGACCAATTAGGTTGGGCTCTCATGAAAATCACCGGGATCCGTCCGGTCCTGCTTAGCCACTCCTCCGGAGGGCTCGAATGGGTGGGCGGTCGGATCGACACGTGGGACGGCGCGCTCGTCGAGCTCACCACCGACGCTGGCGTGACCGGGCTGGGCGAGGTGGCGCAGGGCATCATGGCGGCGCAGGCCGTGCCCGGACTCGTCGAGACGCTCCGCCCTTACCTGATTGGCCGGACCATTGACCCGCCTGGCGAGGTGGGTGACGCCTTACGCGACAGGACCGCCTTCTGGGCGCGCGGCGGAGTCGCCTCCGGCGTCATCGCGGCCGTCGAGGTGGCGGCCTTCGACGCGGTCGGCAAGGCGTACGGCGTCCCCGCGCACGAGTTGCTCGGCGGCCTGCGGCACGAGCGCGTCGAGGCGTACGCGAGCGGCGGCCTCGGCACCGACGAGGAGCAGGTGATCGCCTGGGTCAAGGCGATGGAGGCGCAGGGCTTCCAAACAGTGAAATTTCGTGCCATGACCGGGCCTTCCCGGACGATCGGGCTCGTCGACCGCGTCGCCGCCGCACTCCAGCCGGGCACCCGGTTCGTGCTCGACGCCGTCCAGGGGTGCGCGGCCTCGCCGTGGGCGCTCGACGACGTCATCAGGGTCGGCAGGCACCTGGAGCAGTACGAGCCGCGCTGGTTCGAGGAGCCGTGCAGGGCCGAGGACGTCGCGGGCTACGCGGCCGTGCGCGCCGCCGTCGGCGTCCCGATCTCCGGAGTGGAGAGCTACTCCACCCGCCAGGAGTTCGAGCGGCTCCTGGAGCGCGGCGGCGTGGACGTCGCCCAGCCTGACGTCGGCATGGTCGGCGGGCCGGTCGAGTTCCAGCGGGTCGCGGCCGCCGCGTTCGCCGCCGGGCTCGACTGCGTGCCGCACGTCTGGTCGACCGGGGTGAACCTCATGGCGAGCGTGCACACCGCCTTCGCCACGCCGTCCATGGACCTCGTCGAGCTCTGCACGCTGCCCAACCCGCTGCGCGCCTCGTTGCTCGTGGAGCCGCTGCGGATCGTGGGCTCGCACGTCCTGCCACCCACCGCCCCAGGCCTCGGCGTACGGCTGACGCCCGCCGTCGAGCAGCGGTTCGCCTTCCAGCCGGGGAGAGGCCATGTCATTCGATGAGACCGTGACAGCGGCCCAGGTCTCCGACTCGCTGGACGCCCTGGGGCGGCGGCACCAGGTGCTCGACGCCGCGATCCGGCCGCTGCGCGCCGGGATGCGGGCCGTGGGGCTGGCCAGGACCGTGCAGTTCGCGCCCGCGGAGGAGGCCGGTGGTGATCCGTACGACGACATGATCGCCTTCATCGACTCGATCAGGGCGGGTGACGTCGTCGTCATCGCCACGGGCGGGTCGGGGCGGAGCGCCTACTGGGGCGAGCTGTTCTCGGCCGCGGCCAAGGGGCGAGGGGCGGTCGGCGTGCTGGTCGACTCGTTCGCCCGCGACCGGGGCAAGGTGCTCGACCTGGACTTCCCGGTGTTCTGCACGGGGACGCTGCCGGTCGACTACCGGGCCAGGATGCGGGTGGTGGCCACGCAGCGGCCGGTGAGCTGCGGCGGCGTGGTGATCCACCCTGGCGACCTGGTCATCGCCGAGGACGACGGCGTCGTGGCGGTGCCGCAGGACGTGGAGGCGAAGGTGGTGTCGCTGGCGAACGCGCGGGCGGCCACGGAGAACGACGTCCTGGCCGACCTGCTGGCGGGGGCGAGCCTGCGCGAGGTGTGGACGCGGTATCGGGTGCTTTGAGATCTTTGCGCTATGCGACTGGTGTGGCGGCTTCTCCTGGTTGGCGCTGCCATAACCGGCATCGTGTTCGCGATCCTGCGACTGAAGAACCCCTGGGTGGCCTTCACCGTGCAGAGCAACGCCGTGCTGTCGCTCTACTACGGGTGGCGGCTGCTCGGCGGGCGGGGGTCCGCCGCGCTCAAGGGTGCCGTGACGCTCTACCTGGTGATCACGGGGGTGGTGGCGTTCTTCGCGCTCCCGCTGGCCAGCTGGGAGCGGCCGGACAACATCCTGCTGCACGGCGTGACGCCGATGATGGCGCTGGCCGACTGGCTGGCGTTCGACCGGGACCTGCGGCCCGGCTGGGCGGACCCGGTCAAGTGGCTGGGGTTTCCGCTGGCCTATGCGGCGGTCGTGCTGGTCTTCGCGCCTGGCCTGCCGATCAGGATGGCTCATCTGTATCTGCGCGTGAACAGGCTGGGCTGGACGGACTACCTGGTGGCCGGGCTGGCGTTCAGCGTGGTTTTCCTGGTGGCCGGGTACGTGCTGGTCGGCCTCCACCGGATGTCCTCGGGCCGGGTGGAGGCCGACGCACGGGTCTAGTTGCAGCCGCCCGAGCCGCAGCACGAGCCGCCGGCCTCGGTCAGGGTGATCAGCTGCTTGTCCACGCGGCCGGCGAACTGGTAGCCCGCCTCCACCACCGCCGCGTCGATCAGCGTGTCGTCCAGCGGGGTGGCGCTGGTGACGGTCACCGCCTGGGCGGACAGGTCCACCTTGACGGCGCTCACACCGGGAACCCGCTCGACCTCGGCGGTCACCGAGCTCACGCAGTGGCCGCAGGTCATGCCTTCAACTTGGTACGTCATCGTGGTCGTCATGAGACGAGCATATACCCCCCAGGGGTAAAACGCTGATAAATGCCGACATGGCCCCCAACGAAACACCCCTCGCAGATCTCCCCTCACGAAGAGAGACCAGAGAGTGGGAGGGTCTCCTCTCTGGGAGTTCGAGCGCTCGGGAGCGTCCAAAATCCCCAACGGGAGGGGCCTTCCCCCGGGAGCTCTAAATGACGTTGGGTCAGGGCCGAAATGTCAGGGCGGCCGCCAGGCTCCGCACCGACGCCCTGAGCCGCTCCACCCCACCGACGGCGATCACGTGCCGCACCAGGTCGCCGTCGAAGGAGGCGAGCAGCGTGTGCCCCAGGAACTCGGCGTCCAGGTCCGGCCGGGCCTCGGCGATCAACGCGCGCACGTGCCCGTGCCAGCGCAGATAGGTGGGATCGGCGTACTTGTCCTCGGCACAGGCCCGCTCGTGCGCCGAGAACAGCGCCACGTTGCGCCCCGCCAGGTCGGCGAGCGCGTCCAGGAACAAGGCCAGCCGTTCGGACGGGGGCGAGCCGGGACCGAGCGGCGACTCGGCCGAGTCGATGGCCTGCGACAACGCCGCCGCCCTGTCGGCCAGCAGCTCCTGGAACAACCCCGTCCTGCTGCCGAACCGGCGGAACACCGTCCCCTTGCCCACCCCGGCGGCGGCGGCCACCCGGTCCAGCGAGACGTGCTCGGCGCCGTGCGACTCCAGCAGGTCCTCGGCCGCACGCAGGATCGCCCGGTGGTTCCTGGCCGCGTCTGAACGCATCTCCACCCCCTTGCAAGCGGACCGACAGTCCGATTAGCTTAACGGACTAACAGTCCGATTGGAGTATGCCATGCACGCCCTCGTCGTCTCCCCCCATGCCACCATCGAGCTCTCCGAGGTGCCCGAGCCCGTTCCCGGCCCAGGTCAGGTGCTGGTGGAGGTGCATCACGCCGGTGCGAACTTCGGCGAGCTCCGGCACACGGGACACTTCCCCGCAGGCACGATCATGGGGTTCGACGGCGCGGGCGTGCTGGCCGACGGGACGCGGGTGGTCGGGCTCGGCCTCGGGTCATGGGCCGAGCTGGCCGTCTACCCGGCGGACGCGGTCGCGGAGGTGCCTGAACGGGTCTCGCTGGCCGACGCGGCCGCGCTGCCGACCGCCGGGCTCACCGCGCTGCGCACCCTACGCGCCGCCGGGCCGCTCGACGGGCGCCGCGTGCTCGTCACCGGCGCGTCAGGGGGCGTGGGACGGCTGGCCGTACAGCTCGCCCGGCGGGAGGGCGCACAGGTGGTCGCGGCCGCCAAGCGCGGCGAGGGGTTGCGCGAGCTGGGTGCCGCCGAGGTCGTCTCAGAGATCCACGGCGCGGAACCCGTCGACGTCGTCCTCGAACTGATCGGCGGCTCGACGCTGGTCACCGCGTGGGGCCTGCTCAAGCCGGGCGGCACGCTGATCAGCATCGGCAACGCCTCGGGCGAGCCGGCCGTCTTCCCCGCCTACTCCACGATCCTCATGGGGCCGCCCAGGACGCTGCGGACGTTCGGCGACGTCGACGACCCCGCCCCCGACCTGGCCTTCCTGCTCGACCTGGTGGCGCGCGGCGAGCTGTCGCCGCAGGTTGGCTGGCGCGGATCCTGGGAAAGGATCAGGGAGGCTTCTGACGCACTTCTGGGCCGGGCTGTAGCCGGAAAAGTCGTGCTCGACGTCAGACATCGCTGATTTCGCCTGATCGAAATAGCGATGTAACACCTTGCTTGCAGGATCGGAATGGTCTAAATGTAGGCCAAAAGGAGTCCTGCATGATCGAACTCGTCACGGCGTGGGCCGGTCGCCCGGTCAACCTGGTGCCGATCAAGGGTGGGCTGAGCCACCACGTCGCCCGCGTCGAGGCGGCCGACGGCGAACGCTGGCTGCTGCGAGTCCTCGATCCCCAGGTCTCGGCCGCAGGGCTGGGCATCCCGCTGGAGCTGGAGCTCGCCAACACCGCGCTGGCCGCCGACAGCGGCGTCGGACCGCGCGTGGTGCACCTGTGGCCCGAGCACCACGCGCTCCTGCTGGAGTACATCGACGGCGTCACGCTCGACGCGGGCGCCGTCCCCGGCCACCTCGACGGGATCGCCGACGCCTGCCGCCGCCTGCACGGCGGGCCCAGGTTCGCCAACGACTTCTCCATCTTCGACAAGCTGCGCGAGTTCCTCGGCCTCTGCGGCACGCACGGGCTGCCGATGCCCGCCGGGTTCACCGACGTGCTGCCCGCCGTCGCCCGGATCGAGCGGTCGCTGCCGCGGGTGAAGACCGTCCCCTGCCACAACGACCTGCTCGCCGAGAACTTCATCGCGACCGGAGACGGCGTGCGGATCGTCGACTACCAGCTCTCCGGCAACAACGACCCGGCCTTCGAGCTGGGCGACATCGCCGCTGAGGCGGACCTCGACGCCGACCAGATCGCCCAGCTGGCCAGGGCGTACTTCGGCGACGACGCGCACACCGCCCGCGTGCGGCTCTTCCTGATCATGTCCAACGTCACCTGGACGTTGTGGTTCGCCGTCCACCACGGCCTTATGACGAAACAAGCGGACTTCGATTACGAGGCAGAAGCCGCTGACAAGTTCGCGCAAGCCGTACGAGATCTGGATGACCCAGGGTTCGGCCGGTTGCTCGACGACGCTCGGTCGTAAAACCCCCCACCGAGGAGACCCCATGTCCGTCGACGAGGATTCGCAACGCCTAGCCGAGCTCGGCTACAAGCAGGAGCTGAACCGCACCTGGAGCGGCTTCTCCAACTTCGCCATCTCCTTCTCCATCATCTCGATCCTGGCCGGCTGCTTCACCACCTTCTACCAGGCCTGGAACAACGGCGGGCCGATCGCCATCGCCTGGGGCTGGCCGCTGATCTCGATCTTCATTCTGATCATCGGGTTCTGCATGTCGGAGCTGGTGTCCGCCTACCCGACGGCGGGCGGCATCTACTGGTGGGCCGCCAAGCTCGGCAAGCCCATCCACGGCTGGTTCACCGGCTGGCTCAACCTGGTCGGGCTGATCGCGGTCACCGCGTCGGTCGACTACGGCTGCGCCACGTTCCTCGACCTCACGCTGACCCAGTTCTTCCCCACATGGACGCCCGACCTGACCAGGGTGTTCCTGTTCTTCGCGGTGATCCTGGTCCTGCACGCGCTGATCAACATCTTCAGCCACCGGCTCATCTCGCTGCTGCAGAACGTCTCGGTCTGGTGGCACGTGGCGGGCGCAGCCGTCGTGGTCGCGATCCTGGTGTTCCTTCCCGAGAAGCACCAGTCGTTCTCGTTCGTCTTCACCGAGCGCATCAACAACTCGGGGTTCGGCGACGCCACCAGCGGGCTGCCGTTCTGGTTCTACGTGCTGCCGCTCGGCTTCCTGTTGACGCAGTACACGATCACCGGGTTCGACGCGTGCGCGCACGTGTCCGAGGAGACGCACGGCGCCTCGACCTCGGCGGCCAAGGGGCTGTGGCGGTCGATCTTCTACTCGGCGATCGGCGGCTGGGTCCTGCTGCTCGCGTTCCTGTTCGCCGCCACCGACGTGGCCGCGGTCAACAAGGGCGGCGGCCAGGTGTCGGCCATCTTCCTCAGCGCGCTGGACTGGGCGCCCGCGACGCTGATCCTGGCCATCTCCACCATCGGGCAGTTCTTCTGCGGGATGAGCTGCGTGACCTCGATGTCCCGCATGACCTACGCGTTCTCGCGTGACGGCGCCGTGCCCGGCTGGCGGCTCTGGTCGCGCGTGGACAAGAACCGCACGCCGGTCAACGCCATCCTGGCCGGTTGCGGCATGGCCCTGCTGATCACGCTGCCCGCGCTCTACGCCCCTCCGGGAAGCGTGGTGCCCGTCGCGTTCCTGGCCGTCGTCTCGATCGCGGTGATCGGTCTCTACCTGGCGTTCCTCATCCCGATCTGGCTACGGCTGCGCATGGGCGCCGCCTTCCAGCCCGGTCCGTGGACGCTGGGCTCGAAGTACAAGGTGCTCTGCTGGATCGCGGTGATCGAGATCGTGGTCATCTCGCTGTACTTCATCATGCCGGTCTCACCCAAGGGCGTGCCGTTCGCCAGCGACTTCGACTGGACGGCGGTCAACTACTCGCCGATCGCGGTCGGCGTCGTGCTCGGCGGCATCGCCCTCTGGTGGACGCTGTCGGCCAAGAAGTGGTTCACCGGGCCTCGCCGTACGGTGGACAACATCGACGCCTAGACGACCTCAAAGGCAACGCGTACGGCGGCGCGGACCTCGTCCATGGAGCCCGCGCCGCTCTCGCGCAGCAGGGAGGTCATGTCGACGTCGGGCATGCCGCACGGCGTGGCCCAGTGCCACGGCTCGAGGTCGCCGTCGACGTTGAGTGCGAACCCGTGGCTGGTCACGCCGCGGCTCTGCCGCATGCCGATCGAGACGATCTTGCGATCGGTCTCGGTCGTCCACACCCCCGTGAGCAGCTCCGACCCCGGCGGGGTGTCGCGCCGCTCGGCCTTCAGGCCGAGCGCGCCGAGCGCCTCCACCAGGCGCAGCTCCACCTCGCGCACGTAGTCGACGATGTGCTCGTCGGCCGCCAGCTTGACGATGAGGTAACCGACCAGCTGCCCCGGCCCGTGATAGGTGAGCTGGCCACCCCTGCCCGTCTCGATCACGGGGATGCCGTGCGCCGGGTCGGGCAGGTGGGTCATCGGCGTGCGCCGGCCGATCGTGTAGACGGGCGGGTGGCTGAGCAGCCAGAGCGTGTCCGGCCGCTCCTCCCGCTGGCGCTCACCGACCAGGTCGGTCATGCGCTCCATCGCCTTCTCGTAGTCGACGAGCTCGTCCTGGATGAGGGTCAGCGGGCGGCGCTTCATGCTATTCAGCGTACCGCCGCGGCCCCTCCGGGATGAAAAGCCACAGGACGATGTAGAGCACCCACATCGGGCCAGGCAGCAGCGACAGCAGCAGCCAGATCGCCCGGACGAGGGTCGGTGACCATCCCAGGCGGTCGGCGATGCCTCCGCAGACGCCGGCCAGCATTCTGTGCTCTCTTGAGCGGTACATCGGTCTCCTCCGTGTGGTTGTGACTCACCTAGGAAAACGGACTCCGAGGCGATTCACGTTCCACTACGGACCCTGGGAAAACCCTGACAGGGTGAGCCACTGGCGGGCGGCCTCCAGGTGTTCCCAGGCCAGGCCACGTTTCGGCGGCACCTGGATGAGGAGGAATTCTCCGACACCCTGATGGCCCCTGAGGTAGTCCTCGTCCTCCTGGAAGACATAGTCGTCGAACCAGACGAACGGCCGGCCCTGCACGTAGTCGGCGACGGCCGGGGTCTTGAACATCTCGCCGACCTCGCTGGGCCGGTCGGGGCCCAGGTGGATCACCGGCAGCCTGGGCAGGCCGAGCCTGGGGGCGATCCAGTCGTTGGCGTTGTCCTCCCAGGTGGTGGCCCAGACCAGCTCGGAGCGGGTTTGGAGGGCGAGGTCGAGCAGCCTGGCGCCGTGCCACGGGTTGAGGTGGACGGTGTAGGTGCGGCCGTCGACCGGGCAGGAGTAGCGGCGGAAGGCGGGGGACGGGCGGCCGAACGGGTTCAGCACACCGTCCACGTCGACGAGGAGGAGGGGCCGCACGGACATGGGCACCCCTCCTCGTATGACGGTTTATGGGGAATCGTAGACCCCCACGCTCCAAGGTCCCGGTCGTGCGCTGAGAGTCGCTGCCAGGTCCAGTGCCACCTCGTACCTGAGGAGCTCCTGCGCCGCGTACCGCCCGTCGCACATCCCCTTCTCCTCATCGGGTACGGCACAGCCGTCCAGGGAGCCCTCCTCGATGGGAGACTCGCTGGGGAAGACCCAGATGTGCAGCTTCTGCTCCTTCCGCGTCCAGGTGGCGGGCAGATCGGCCGCCTTGAGAGTGATGGTGGCCTTGCCGTCCGCGCAGCGGGTCACCTCGCCGCCCCTGTCCCCGACGTCGGCCACCACCCACGCCGTCAGGTCCCTGCAGAGGATCATCAGCCGGGTCAACGTGCTCCTCGGGCGGAACACCAGGTCCTCGCCCACACCCATGGCGCTGACGGTCATGCGGGTCACCTGCGGCAGGCCGTCCAGTGTCCTCGGCACCTCGAGCGAGGGGAAACCGCTCGCCGTGACGGTGGGTCTGGCGACGTTCGCCGCCGGAGACTCGCTCGGGATCCCCAGGTAGACCGCGACCGCCGCCGCCCCCGCGAGGGCGGCGGTCGCCGTCCACCTGGTCGCCTTGATCCGCCTGCCCCGCCGTACGATGCCCGCCATGTCAGGTCCCCGCCCTGACGGTCCCGCCTCCGTGCGCTCGGTGAGCAGCACGCGCAGGTCGTCCTCGGTGTACGTCATAGCCCCGCCTCCGTCAGCCGCATCTCCGGATGGACACGCAGCCGCCTGAGCGCCCTGGTCAGCTGCGTCTTCACCGTGCCCAGCGAGCACCCCAGCACCCCCGCGCACTGCGCGAGCGTGAGCTCCTCGAAGTAATGAAGGACGACCACCGCGCGCTGCCGCTCGGACAGCGCCCCGATCGCCGCCCACAACGCGTCCCGCTCCCCGACCTCCCCCGCGAAGTCGCCCTGCGCCGTCTCCGGCAACTCCCCCGTCGGTACCTCGCCCCGCCACCGCCTGCGCCACCAGGACGCGTGCGTGTTGGTGAGGATGCGGTAGACGTACGGGTCCGGGTCGCCCTCGATGCGCCGCCAGGCGGCCCACGCCTTGGCCAGCGCGGTCTGCACGAGGTCCTCAGCCGTCCCCCAGTCCCCCGTCAGCAGGTATCCGACGCGGCGTAACCGCCCGTGCCGCTCCCTGACGTACTCGGCGAATCCGTCGTCCACGTTCGACCTCCTTCACCGATCACTACTGGCTGGACATAGCGATCGGATGACACCTTTCTCCGCTAGCCTCATCTCGGCTGTTGTCCTCGTGGAAGGTGTGACTCGTGATCGGCTGGTTCGAAGCGGTGGTCCTGGGTCTGATCCAGGGGCTGACAGAGTTCCTGCCGATCTCGTCGAGCGCGCACATCCGGGTGGTGTCCGCCTTCTTCGGCTGGGACGATCCGGGCGCCGCGTTCACCGCGGTCATCCAGCTCGGCACCGAGGCCGCCGTGGTCATCTACTTCCGCAAGGAGATCTGGGAGATCATCTCCACCTGGACCCGTTCCCTGTGGACACCCGCCCTGCGCGCCCACCACGCGGCCCGCATGGGCTGGTACGTCATCGTCGGCACGCTGCCGATCGTGATCCTCGGGCTGGCGTTCAAGGACCAGATCGAGACCGTCTTCCGCGACCTCCGGCTGATCGGCACCACGCTGATCGTGTTCGGCGTCATCCTGTGGTTCGCCGACCGTACGGCGCGCAACAAGCTCACGCTCGACAAGCACCTCAGCTTCACCCACGCCATCGTGTACGGCCTGGCCCAGTCGCTCGCGCTGATCCCCGGCGTCTCCCGCTCCGGCGGCACGATCACCGCGGGTCTGCTGCTCGACTACCGGCGCGAGGAGGCGGCACGCTACTCGTTCCTGCTGGCCATCCCGGCGGTGCTCGGGTCGGGCTTCTTCGAGCTGCGCAAGATCGGTGACGGCGCCTCCCCCGACTGGGGTCCGACCATCCTGGCCACGGTGATCTCGTTCGTCGTCGGCTACGCGGCGGTGGCCTGGTTCCTGAAGTACATCAGCACGCACAGGTTCACCGGATTCGTGATCTACCGGATCCTGCTCGGCCTCTTCGTGATCGGGGCCGTGAGCCTGGGCTGGATCCCCGCGACCAGCCCGTGATCGTCGCCGGCCGCTACCACCTGCTCGACGAGCTCGGGCGGGGCGGCATGGGCGTGGTCTGGAGGGCGCACGACACCCTCCTCGACCGTACGGTGGCCATCAAGCAGCTGCTCACCCGCGAGGAGCAGATGGTCGAGCGCATGCTCGCCGAGGCCCGCGCGGCGGCCAAGATCCGGCACCCCAACGTGGTCACGATCTACGACGTGGTCGAGGCGGACGGCGGGCCGTGGATCGTCATGGACCTCCTGCCCGCGCGTTCCCTGGAGGACGTGCTGCGCCAGTACGGCCCGATGGGCGAGGAGCAGGCCGCCAGGATCGGCCGCGACGTGCTCGCCGCGCTCGGGGCGGCGCACGCGCTCGGCATCACGCACCGGGACGTCAAACCGGCCAACATCCTGCTCCTGGCGGACGGCACCGCCGTGCTCACCGACTTCGGCATCGCCCAGATCTCCGGCGACCCGACGATGACCGCGACCGGCATGCTGGTGGGGTCGCCGTCGTACATGGCGCCGGAGCGGGCCAACGGACACCGCGCCGGGCCCGCCTCCGACCTGTGGTCGCTCGGGGTGGTGCTGTACGCGTGCGTCGAGGGGCGCTCGCCGTTCGCGGGCGACACGCTGGCCGCGCTGTTCGCGGCGGTGCTCACCCGCGCTCCCGACCCGATGACCAGGGCGAACGGCCTGCGCCCGCTGATCACCGGGCTCCTGGAGAAGGACCCCGACCGGCGACTGACCGGCCATCAGGCCCACGCGCTGCTCAACGGCGGCGGCCCGGCCACGCGTTCCTTACCCGCGCCGATCGTCTCCCCGCCGGTCCAGCAGGCGCTCTCCGTGGTGAGCGCGCTGGCGGCGCTGGTCGCGATCGGGCTGGGGCTGTGGCGCGCCAGGGTGCACCAGTCGGCCGGATTACTGCTGATCGAGCACGACACCACGCAACGGGTCGACTGGATCTGGCCCAACCTGACCTTCCCCGTTCTGGGCGTGGCCGTTCTCACCGCCGCCCTCCCCGGCCTGTACGGCAGAGCCGCCCGCATCGTGGCCGCCGCCGGGATCGTGGTGTCGGTGGCGGTCGTGCCTCCGGTGGCATTTCTCATGCGCGAGTCGATCCTGGGCAGCGTGCAGGCGCTCACCGGCGGGTTGATCAGCCTCGCCGTACTGCTGGGCGCGCTGGCGACCCGGCGACTGACCCTGTCCTCCTACGCCGGGCTGCTGTCCGCCCTCCTGGGGCTGGCGGCGTTCCTGCTGTGGCCGCTGGACGACGCCGCGCTGGCCGCCGAGGCGTTGCGGCTGGTGAGCTGGGCGGTCCTGCCGGTGTGGTTGTTGTGGCTCGTCAGGCCGCGGTCCTCGATGGTGAGCCGGATCGCGATGGGCGCCGTGGGCGGGGTGGCGGTGGCGGCGCTGGTGGCGGCGGGATTGCAGGCGTCGGCGACCCTGAGGGTTGTGGAGAGCGACGCCATGCTGGTGACCCTGGGGTCGTCGGCCACCCAGTCGCAGAAGCAGACCATCCTGATGAACCTGCAGGCGTATCCGGGGGTGAAGAACGTGACCTACGACGAGGGGCCGCCGGCGCGCCTCCTCGTGGCCTTCCTCGAACCCGCGGGCCCGGCCGACAAGGCCTTCATCCGCGCCAAGGCCCAACAACTCCCCGGCGTCACCACTGTCGAACCCGTCTACCGCTAAGGCTTGGGGAAGACGTAGCGGCTGCAGAGGGTGAAGATCCCCGCGAAGAGCGCCCAGGCAGCAACGTAGGCGACGGGTTCCGCCCACCGGTCCCCGAGAAGGCCCTCCAGCGCGTCCCGCCCTTCGAAGTACGCGGTCGGGCCCACGATCGCGCCCGGCACCGCGCCCCACCAGCGGCGCCACCACAGCTCGTGGACCACCACCTCGTAGGCGACCAGCGCGATCGGCCCCACCAGCAGCAGCTTCACCCCGATCGGGTTCGACAGCAGCTGCGCGAGCACGGCAAGGGCCAGCGCCGACAGCACTGTCAACGCCACGAAGGCCATGGGTGCGGGTTCCTCACGTGGATCAGACACGAAAGGCATTGTCCCCGAAGCACCCATGACCCTGACATCGGACTTAAGTATCAGACCGCCACCGGAATCCTCGCCGGCGTCGGCGCGGGAGCGCGACCGGGCAGCGCCAGGAGCACCAGCCCGAACAGCGCCCAGGCCCCCAGCACCCCCAAAGGCCACCCGAGCGCCGCCCCCTCGAAGGACACGATGTTCCGCACCGCGTCCGCCCCGGCCCCCACCGGCAGGAACCGGCCGAGAGCCGCGTACCACTCGGGGATGAACCGCGCCCCCAGCGGCCCGCCGCTCGCGGGCAACCCGACCGCGATGAACAGCAGCGCCGCGACCCCCACCCCAGGCGTGCCGACGAGCCTCACCAGCCCGGCGCCGACCAGCGCGATGACGAGCACGATGCCCGACGAGATCGCCAGGAGCCAGCCGTACGAGCCGGGAAGGGCGCCGAAGACGACGTCGGCCAGCCACGCGTTCGCCGCCCCCGCCACCAGGGAGCCCGCCACGAGCGCGCCCACCCGCGCCAGGAACCCGAGCGTGAGCTGCGCGAGCAGGACGGCGAGCGCGATGCCGGGCAGCACGAGGCTGAGCGTGTAGAACATGCCGGAGATGCCGCCCGCGTCACCGGGCGGCAGCGGCACCGCGTCCTCGACGGCCAGCTTGCCCTGGGCGAACGCCGCGGTGATCACGGTCGCGGCCGTGCGCCCGCCCGCGCTGGCCACGATGAGCTTGCCCTCCTGGGGCACGAGGACCCCGTCCACCTCCCGGTCGAGGAGCGCCTGCCTGCCGGACTCGGCAGAAGCGTAGGAGCTGAGCGTGAAGGCGCCCGGCTTCCTCTGGTCGATCGCCGCCTGCATCTGCTCGACGGGCCCGACGACGGCCACGGGGACGCCGTGCGGCTCCGGCTGGTGCAGCGCGCCGAGGAACGACCCGGCGAAGAGCATGCCCAGCAGCGAGACACCGATCACGATGCCGATGATCTTGCGCATCTTTTCACCACCTGTTGACTTCATCACTGTTGAATTGAACGGTAGACGAATTCAACGTGGTTGAATAGCCCCGTGAGCGAGGAACGTGGAAGGCGACCGGGAAACCCGCAGACCAAGGACGAGATCCTGGAGGCGGCGATCGCCGCCTTCACCACCCAGGGCTACGCGAAGACCACGATCAGGGGCGTCGCCCGCGCGGCAGCCGTCGATCCTGCCCTGGTGATGCACTTCTACGGCAACAAGGACGGGCTCTTCGACGCCGCGATGCGCGGCGGCGGCATGCCGGTCAACCTGCTGCTCGACGTCATCCAGGGCGACCCGGCCACCTTGGGCGAGCGGCTGAGCTCCCGCTACCTGTCGCTCTGGGAGCACCCGCTGATCGGACGGCGGATGTCGGTCGTCATGCAGGCGGCCACGTCGAGCCCGGCTGCCGCCGACATGCTGCGCGAGTTCATGACCGAGGTGGTGCTCAAGCCGGTCACCGAACAGATCCAGGCCGACCATCCGGAGACCAGGGCGTTGCTGGCGGCCTCGCAGATGATCGGCCTGGCGATGATCCGTTACATCCTGCGGATCGAACCTCTGGCCTCGCTGCCGATGGAGCAGGTCGCCGCCGCCGTGGCGCCGAACCTGCAGCGCTACCTGACCGGCACGCTCACGCTGGACGAGCTGCCCCGGTAGGTGGCGAGGGTGAACAGGACGGTCACCAGCCCGAGCCCGGCGGAGAGCACGACGACCCCGGCCCTGCCGTACCACTCCAGGGCAAGGCCGCCGGTGATGCCCGCCACGAACAGGCCCACGTACTGCGCCGAGGACAGCAGGCCGAGACCCACGGGCACGTTGTCAGGCACGGCCGCGACGGTCCTGTACTGCTGTGCGGGGGCGATCATCCAGCCGATCGAGCCCCACACGAAGGCCCAGACCAGCGCGATGGGCAGGGACAGGTTCGCCACGGGGATCAGCGCCATGAGGACGGTCGCGCCGACGAGTCCGGTGAAGACCATCACGCGCGGGCCGTACTTGTCGGTGAACCGGCCGCCCACCTGGTTGCCGACGATCCCGCCGATCCCCCACGCCCACAACACGGCGGGCAGCGGCAGGTCGAGCAGGGAGCCGAGGTAGGTGTAGGCGGTGAAAGCCGCGGCGAACATGAGCAACTGCGTCGCCAGGACGGAGAGCACGCGCGGGTCGCCAAGCGGGGCGAACCGGTCGCGCAGCCCGCCCGCCGACGGCAGCCGCAGGTCGGGGACGGCGGCGAGCACGCCGATGAAACCGATCACGCCGAGCCCGACGACCAGCCAGATCGTCGCACGCCAGCTCGACGCGCCGAGCCAGGTCCCGAGCGGGACGCCGATGGCGGAGGAAACGGTGAGGCCGCCCATCACCAGCGCGAGCGCCCGCCCGCGCCGCGCCGGTTCCGCCAGCGCGTTGGCTACGGCCGAGGCGGTCGGGGTGAACATGGCGGCTCCGGCCGCGGCGAGCACCCGGGTGGCCAGGACAAGGGGGTAGGTGGGGGCAAGTGCGGTCAAGGTGTTGCCCACGACGAACACGCCGAGCGCGAGCATCAACAGCCATCTGCGCGACATGCGCGCGGTCAGCGCGGCGAGCAAGGGCGACAACACCGCGTACGCCAGGGCGAACACCGTCATCAGCTGACCGGCGGCAGCGGGAGAGATCGCCAGGTCGCGGGAGATCGGTATGACAAGTCCTGCGGTGACGAACATGCCGGTGCCTACGGCAAAGTTTCCGAGAGCAAGGGGATACAACCGACTAATCACACCTCTCAACCTGGCTGATAGTTGGATGGTTGTCAAACGATAAAACGGAGTAAGCTGGGGACATGCGTGCACTCCCACATCCGGCAACGGAGGACCTGCAGCTCACCGAGGTGCTCCGAGCGCTGTCCGACCCGGTCAGGCTCGACCTCGTGACGCGCCTCGCCGGTGGGGAGGAGATGCCGTGCATGGCGATGGCCAGCGACATCGACGTGCACAAGTCGACGCTGTCGCACCACTACAAGACGCTGCGCGAGGCCGGGGTCACCCACACCACCGTGGACGGCAGGCAGCGCTTCATCCGCCTGCGCAGGGCCGACCTCGACGCGCGCTTTCCCGGGCTGCTCGACTCGGTGCTGCTCGCCGCCGCGGCGGTGACGTGAACGAGCTGCCGATCCACTCGGCGCTCCCCGCGCTGCTGGCGGCGCTCGGCACCGGCTCCGCCGTACTGACCGCTCCTCCCGGGACGGGCAAGACGACCGTGGTGCCGCTGGCGCTGGCCGACCAGGGGCTGCGGGTGCTCGTGGCGGAGCCGCGACGGCTGGCGGTGCGGGCCGCGTGGCGGCGAATGTCGTCGTTCGCGGGTGAGCGCGTGGGTTACACGATCAGGGGCGAGCGGCGGGTGGGGCCACGCACCGAGGTCGAGGTCGTCACCACCGGCGTCCTGCTGCAGCGTCTCCAGCGGGACCAGGAACTGCCGGGCGCGGACGTCGTGTTGCTCGACGAGTGCCACGAACGCCACCTCGACGCGGACACCGCGCTCGCCTTCCTCCTCGACGTCAGGGACAACCTCCGCCCCGACCTGCGCATCCTCGCCACCTCGGCGACCGCGGACGCGACCCCGTGGGCGCGACTGCTCGGCGACGCTCCGATCGTGCACGCGTCCGGGACCATGCATCCCGTGGAGACCGTGTGGGCTCCGCCGTCCCGGCCGGTCGCTCCACCGCACGGGTTGCGCGTGGATCCCGCGCTGCTGTCGCACGTGGCCGACGTCGTACGGCGAGCGCTCGCGGAACGCACCGGGGACGTGTTGTGCTTCCTCCCCGGGGTCGGCGAGATCGGGCGGGTCGCCGGGATGCTCGGGGGCGACGTCGAGGTGCTCCAGGTACACGGCCAGGCCCCCGCGCACGTGCAGGACGCCGTGCTCAACCCCGGGTCAGCGCGCCGGGTGGTGCTGGCGACGTCGGTGGCGGAGTCGAGCCTGACCGTGCCCGGGGTGCGGGTGGTGGTGGACTCCGGGCTGGCCCGCGAGCCGCGCACCGACCACGCGCGCGGGCTCGGGTCATTGACGACCGTGCGGGTCTCCAAGGCGGCGGCCGACCAGCGGGCCGGTCGTGCGGGCCGTGAGGCGCCCGGGGCGGTTTACCGGTGTTGGTCCTCGGTCGAGCATGAGCGGCTGGCGGAGTATCCGCGGCCGGAGATCCTGCTGGCGGACCTGACCGGGTTCGCGCTGCAGACGGCGGCTTGGGGGGCGTCGGAGCTGGGGTTGCTGGACCAGCCACCAGCCGCCGCACTGGCCGCGGCACACAAGACCCTCACCGCCCTGGGTGCGCTCGATGGTCAGGTGACTCCGCTGGGCCGGCGTATGTCGGAGATCGGGCTGCATCCTCGTCTGGCACGGGCGCTGCTCGACGTCGGGCCGCAGTCCGCGGGCGTGGTGGCGCTGCTGTCGGAGCAACTGCCCAGAGACGTGAGTGACGACCTGTCCGAGGTCTGGCGTCAGGCGAACCGCGGCAACGACGGCTTCTCCGCACGATGGCGGCAGGAAGTGAAACGCCTGGGCAAGACGGGTGCACCCGATGAGGCGCTCGCCGGGCTCACCGTCGCCCTGGCGTTCCCCGAGCGGGTGGCGCGCAGGCGGGGTGGCGGGTACCTCATGGCCTCAGGCACCCAGGCGCAGCTCGCAGAAGGCTCCCGCCTCGCCACCGCCGAGTGGCTCGCCGTGGCCGTCGCCGACCGCCAGACGGGCAACGCCTCGGCCCGCATCCGCCAGGCCGTCGTGATCGACGAGGCCGTCGCCAGGCGCGCGTTCCCGGTGACCGTCGAGGAGGAGGTCACCTGGCGGGTCCCGCCCGGCGAGCGGCGCGGCGACGTCTCCGCCAGGCGGGTCGAACGGCTCGGCGCGATCGAGCTCGGCGAGAAACCGCTCAGGGACGCCGACGTCAGACCCGCCCTCCTGGACGGCCTGCGCACGGAGGACGTGCTGACCTGGACCCCTGAGGCGATCGCCCTGCGCGAAAGGCTGGCCTTCTGCCACCGCGTGCTCGGCGACCCCTGGCTCCCCATGGACGACCTCGTCGCGCTCGCCGACCAGTGGCTGGAGCCCGAGCTGTCCAGGGCGCGCCGCCGTAAAGACCTGGAGCGCATCGACGTGGCGCAGGCGCTGAAACGCCTCGTCCCCTGGAGCAGGCGCCTGGACGACGTGGCCCCCGAACGCATCGAGGTGCCCAGCGGCTCGCGCATCAGGGTCGACTACTCCGGCGAGCAGCCGGTGCTCTCGGTGAAGCTGCAGGAGCTGTTCGGCTGGGACGAGACGCCGCGCATCGCGGGCGTCCCCGTGCTGGTCCACCTGCTGTCACCGGCGGGACGCGCGGCGGCGGTGACCGCCGACCTGCGATCCTTCTGGCGGGACGGCTACCGCGCGGTCCGCGCCGAGCTGCGCGGCCGCTACCCCAAGCACCCCTGGCCCGAAGACCCCACCCAGGCCGTCGCCACCCGCAGGACCAACCAGCGCAGGAGCTGACCATGCACCCACGACTCCTCGAAGCGGTACGCAACAACGCGGCCTGGTGCGAGCTGGTGTGCGCCGAGCACGGCGTGCCCGGCCGGTACGGCGAGCGCGCCTGGACCAACCCACGCAGGACCCCGGAGTTCTACCCGGACGCCATCTCGCTGACCCCGGACGCCACGGCCGGCGACGTGCTCGACGGCATCGACGAAAGCCCAGGGGCGTCGGTGAAGGACAGCTTCGCCTCGCTCGACCTGCCGGGCTTCCGCGTGCTGTTCGAGGCCACCTGGATCCACCGCCCGCCGGGCACCCCGGGCGGGGACTGGAAGGTCGACCGGCGGAGCGAGACGGTCTGGCACGTGCACGACGGCCACAGCAACGAAGCGACGCTCAACACCAGCGACGCCGTGCTCGGCGTCTCCAACGTGGACGGCGACGACCCCTGGCCGGGGATCGTCGCCACGGCTGCACGGCTGCACCCAGGCCGCGACCTCGTGGGTTACGAGGGCGAGGCGCCCGAGGGCTTCGCGGCGATCGGCCCGCTGAGGATCTGGCTCAAGGACTGACCCTCAGGGATCGGCTCGCCGACCCCGATGTCCTTGAACCCGCTCGACGTCGTCACGCACACCACGGGACCGTCGAAGGCGCGGGCCAGCTTGCGGTACCCGGCCAGCCCCGCCGCGCTGGACAGCTCCACCCACAGCCCCTGGCGGGACAGCGCGGTCTGCGCGGCGCGCAGCTCCTCGTCGGTGAGGAGGAGCGCTTCGCCTCCGCTGTCCCGCACCGCCCTCAGGCCGCGGTACCCGCCCGCGGCGCAGTCGATGCCGTAGGCGTCGGTGGGGCCCAGCTCCACGACGGTGGCGGGCACGCCGGTGGCCAGAGCGCGCGCGTGCGGCCCCGCCGCCGCCGTCTCGCAGGAGAACACGCGGGGCGTGCTCGCCGTGATCCCCAGCGCGTGCAGCTCGGTGAAGCCCTTCCACACGCCGAAGAGCAGCTCCGCGTAGCCCGTCGGGCAGAACACGGCGGCGGGAGCCGTACCGAGCTGGGTGAACAGCTCGTAGGCGATCGTCTTGTAGCCCTCGGCGCCGAACGGGTGGCCGGTGTGGGTGACGGTCGTGTTGCTGACCGGGTGGTAACCGAGCCGCTCGACGATCTGCCGCAGTGCGGGCCACCTGTCCTCGACCGGCAGCGTCAGGACCTGCGCGCCGTACGAGCGCACGAAGCTCTGGACGGCGGGCGGCGCCTCGTCGGAGGTCAGCACGATCGCGCCCAGACCCGCCCTGGCCGCGTAGGCGGCCGCCGAGGCGCCGTGGTTGCCCGAGGACGCCACGACCACCCCAGGGGCCCCCACGTGTACGGCCGCGCTGACCGCGACCCGGTTGAGCCGGTCCTTGTGCGACCAGGTCGGGTTGCGCGACTCGTCCTTGACGAAGACGCCGTCGAACTCCAGCAGCGGCGTGCCGCCCTCGCCCAGCGTCGGCGCGTCCAGGGGCGGCAGCAGCGGGGCCCAGCGCGCGAGGTCGGGCCCGGCCTGCTGGTCGAAGAGGGACTTGTCCACCCGCGCGTAGTCGTAGGTGACCTCGAGCGGATAGGCGAGCTCCGGCGTGCTCGTCCGCGGGCACCCCGAGGTCAGCGGCGGCCAGAGCGGATAGGTGATCGAGGGGTCGCCGAGCGATCGCTGGCCGGTGGCTAGGGATTCTCCGTTCACATGAAGTATCATAGTGATATCACTTCGATAGCAGGGGGTCGGGATGGAACGAGAGGCTTACCGGATCAACGGCTTCGTCATGCTGTTCGTCCTCGTCGGGCTGGCCGTGGCCGCGTTCATCGCCGCCGGCGGCGCCAATGGCGACATGGCCGCGGTCTTCCTCGCGGTCTACGTCGTGATATTTGCGATCATCGTCACCGGATTCACCGTGATCAACCCCAACGAGGCCAAGGTGGTGCAGTTCTTCGGCCGCTATGTCGGCTCCTCGACCGCTCCCGGCCTGCAGTGGGTGCTGCCGTTCACCAGCAAGCGCAAGGTGTCGCTGCGCGTGCGCAACTTCGAGACCGCCAAGCTCAAGGTCAACGACGCCGACGGCAACCCGGTCGAGATCGCCGCCGTGGTCGTCTACAAGATCGTCGACACCGCCAAGGCGACGTTCTCCGTCGACGACTACGAGGAGTACGTGGCCATCCAGTCCGAGGCGGCCGTGCGCCACCTGGCCACCACACACCCCTACGACTCGCACGAGGCCGACCGCACCAGCCTGCGCGACGGCGCCGAGGTGGCCTCCGAGCTCACCACCGAGCTGCGCGAGCGCACCGACCTGGCCGGGGTCGAGGTGATCGAGGCGCGCATCACGCACCTGGCCTACGCGCCGGAGATCGCCCAGGCGATGCTGGTGCGGCAGCAGGCCGCCCAGGTCGTCGCAGCGCGCACGCGCATCGTCGAGGGCGCGGTGGGCATGGTCCAGCTCGCGCTCGACCGGCTGACCGCCGAGGGCGTCGTGGAGCTCGACGAGGAGCGGAAGGCGCAGATGGTGTCCAACCTGCTGGTCGTGCTCTGCGGCGACCGCGCGACCCAGCCGGTGATCAACACCGGCAGCCTGTATGGCTGACCGGAGCGGCGAGCAGGACCCGCGAGCGGCAGCTTCCGGCGTAACCAGCGCGGGACCGTCGGGAGCGCGACCATCAGCACGCAAGAAGCTCCTGCTGCGGCTCGATCCTGCCGTCCACGACGCCATCGCCAAGTGGGCGGCGGACGATCTGCGCAGCGTGAACGCGCAGATCGAGTACGCCCTGCGGATGGCGCTCAAGCAGGCGGGCAGGAATCCTGGCGCTGCCACCGACAAGGGGCCAAAATCATGACATGTCATGGGCTGGTAGGTCCGCGGGTGAGATAGCAGCAGCCGTACGCCAGGGCACCATCTCCGCCGCCGCCGTCGTCGAGGAGCACCTCGACCGCATAGCGGAGCGCGACGGGGCGGTCGGCGCCTTCCGCGTCGTCAGGCGGCAGGCGGTGGACGAGGCGCGTGCCGTACAGGAGCGTCATGACCTGTCCACGCTGCCGCTGGCCGGGGTGCCCGTCGCGGTGAAGGACAACCTCGAGGTCGCCGGCGAGGCCACCAGGAACGGCTCGGCCGCCACGTCCAAGGACCCGGCGGCCGAGGACCACCCGGCCGTGGCCAGGCTGCGCGCGGCGGGCGCCGTGGTCGTCGGCATCACCAACGTGCCCGAGCTCTGCCTGGTCGGCTTCAGCGACAGCGTGTACGGCACAGCCAGGAACCCCTGGGACCTCACCCGCACGGCAGGCGGCTCGTCCGGCGGCAGCGCGGCGGCCGTTTCCGCGGGGATGGTCCCGATTGCGCTGGGCAACGACGGGATGGGCTCGCTGCGCATCCCCGGCGCCTGCTGCGGCGTCCTGACCCTCAAGCCGGGCCCCGACGTGATCCCGCCGCCCGCCCACGACTGGCACGGCCTGTCGGAGAACGGCCCGCTGGCCACCACCGCTGCCGACCTGGCGCTGATGCTCTCCGTGCTCTCGGCCGACCCGTCGCTGGAGCAATCCTGGGAGACCGGCAGGCGCGTCGACCCCCCGCCGCCGATGTTGCGCTCGGTCTGGGACGACGCCGACATCGTCGAGCCGGTCGCGATCAGGTCCAGCGCCGACCCCTTCGACCTGCGCATCGCCTACGCGCCCCAGCCCCTGCCGCCTGGCCTGCGCGTGGACGCGGAGTTCAAGGCGGCGGTGTCCGCGGCCGCCGAGCGGCTGCGGGTGGCCGGGCACACGATCGTCGAGCACGGGCGGCTGCCGAACTGGCTCGGCTGGTCCACGATCTCCGCGTGGCTGGCCTGCGCGGCCGAGGACGCGGCCGGGCTGGACCCCAAGCTGCTGGAGCGCCGGACCCGCTCGCTGGCGAGGGCGGGGCGGGCGCTCAGGCGGCTGGGCCTGGACGGGGTGAAGGGGCGGGAGCGGTGGCAGGGCTACGGCGCCGACCAGTGGTTCGGCGACGCCGACGTGCTCATCACGCCCACCCTCGCCGCGCTGCCGCCCAAGGCTGACCGGTGGGGCTCACGAGGCTTCCTCCGCAACACCCTGGTCAACGTGGGCTACGCGCCCGCGACCGGCCCGTGGAACATGGCGGGGTGGCCGGCGCTCAGCGTGCCGTTCGCCACCCACACCACGGGGTTGCCGATCAGCGTGCAGCTGATCGGCCCACCGGGCGCCGAGCCCCAGCTGCTGCGCCTCGCCGCCCAACTGGAGCCCTACCGCCCGCCGTACCACCCACCGGGCTTCTAGATCCCGACCGGGTGCCAGACCGTTTTGGTCTCCATGAACCTGGTCATCCTGGTGATGCCCGGGTCGGCGGACCAGTCCTCGCGCGCGGGCCTGAGCACGCGCTTGAGGTTCTCCGCCGCGTCCTGCTCGCAGCGCAGCGCCAGGTCCTGGTCGTCGACGCCGGTCAGGTCGAGCCCGTTGACGTCCATGTGCGCGGCCAGCCACGGCGCCAGCTCCGCCCGCCGCCCGGTCAGGATGTTGACCACCCCACCAGGCAGGTCCGACGTCGCCAGCACCTCCGCCAGCGTGATCGACGGCAGCGGCGTGCGCTCCGAAGCCACGACCACGCACGTGTTGCCGGTGACGATCACCGGCGCGACCACCGAGACCAGCCCGAGCAGCGGGTCGTCCGGCGCGACGACCGCGACGACCCCCGACGGCTCGGGCGAGGACAGGTTGAAGTACGGCCCAGCCACCGGGTTGGACGACCCGTGCACCGAGGCGATCTTGTCCGACCACCCCGCGTACCAGACCAGCCGGTCGATGGCCGCGTCGATGGACGGCTTCTTGCACCCCTCGTCGGCGAACTGCGCCCGCCGCCCCTCCAGCATCTCGGCGATGCGGTAGAGGATCTGCCCGCGGTTGTAGGCCGTGGCCCCCGACCAGCCGGGGAACGCCTTGCGCGCGGCAGAAACCGCGTCGCGGGCGTCCTTGCGCGAGGCCTGCGAGGCGTTGGCCAGGAAGTCACCCTTGGGGGAGGTCACGGCGTAGGACCTTCCACTCTCGGAACGCGGGAACGCACCGCCGATGAACAGCTTGTAGGTCTTGCGGACGGACAACCTACTCATCACGGGTCTCCTGCGTCAGCCGTACCGGAACGAAGATGTGGCCGCAGCGGCTGACTCCGCAGCGGTGCGCGAAGGACCCGCTCCTGACCGGGCGTCCCGCCCTGGTGAGGTGGTGGGCCGGGGTCTTCCTGCGCCTGCGCCGATGCTCACACGTCAAGGTAGGCCTCCAGCCCGAGCAGCCCGCCTTCTCGGCCGTACCCCGACTCCTTGTAACCGCCGAACGGCGAGGCGGGGTCGAACCTGTTGAAGGTGTTGGACCAGACGACCCCGGCGCGCAGCCGGTCGGCCATCCACAGGATGCGCGACCCCTTCTCGGTCCAGACGCCGGCCGACAGGCCGTAGGGCGAGTGGTTGGCCTTCTCCACGGCCTCCTCCGGTGTACGGAAGGTCAGCACGGAGAGCACCGGGCCGAAGATCTCCTCGCGGGCGATCCGGTGCGACGGCGCGACCTCGGTGAAGATCGTCGGTGGGAACCAGAAGCCCTTCTCGGGGAGCTCGCAGGCGGGCGACCAGCGCTCGGCGCCTTCCTGGGTGCCCACTTCCGAGAGCTCCCTGATCTTCGCGAGCTGCTCAGCCGAGTTGATCGCGCCGATGTCGGTGTTCTTGTCGAGCGGGTCGCCGAGCCTGAGCGTGCCCAGCCTGCGCTTGAGCGCGTCGAGCACCTCGTCCTGGACGGACTCCTGGACGAGCAGCCTGGACCCGGCGCAGCAGACGTGGCCCTGGTTGAAGAAGATGCCGTTGACGATGCCCTCGACGGCCTGGTCGAGCGCGGCGTCCTCGAACACGATGTTCGCGGCCTTGCCGCCGAGCTCCAGCGTCAGCTTCTTGTCGGTGCCCGCGACCGTGCGGGCGATGATGCGGCCGACCTCGGTGGAGCCGGTGAAGGCCACCTTGTTGACGTCCGGGTGCGCCACGACGGCCGCGCCGGTCTCGCCGGCGCCGGTCACGATGTTGACCACGCCGGGCGGGAGGTCGGCCTGCTGGCAGATCTCCGCGAACAGCAGGGCGGTCAGCGGGGTGGTCTCGGCGGGCTTGAGCACGACGGTGTTGCCGCAGGCCAGCGCCGGGGCGATCTTCCAGGCCAGCATGAGCAGCGGGAAGTTCCACGGGATGACCTGACCGGCCACACCCAGAGGCTTGCTGCCGAACCCGGCGTACTCCAGCTTGTCCGCCCAGCCCGCGTAGTAGAAGAAGTGCGCGGCGACCAGCGGCACGTCCACGTCGCGCGACTCGCGGATGGGCTTGCCGTTGTCGAGCGACTCCAGGACGGCCAGCTCGCGGGCGCGCTCCTGGATGATGCGGGCGATGCGGAACAGGTACTTGGCCCGCTCGGCGCCCGGGAGCCCCGACCACACCCCGAAGGCCTTGCGTGCGGCCTGGACCGCCCGGTCGACGTCATCCGAGGTCGCCGTCGCGATTTCCGCGAGTTTTTCCTCGGATGCCGGATTGATCGTCTTGAAGGGCTTGCCGCCGCCCTCGGTGAACTCGCCGTTGATGAACAGGCCGTAGGACGACTTGATGTCGACGACGTCGCGCGACTCGGGCGCTGGTGCGTATTCGAACATCATTTGTCCAAGGTGAAGTAGTCGGGGCCCGCGTAGCGGCCGGTGGTGAGCTTCTGCCGCTGCATGAGCAGGTCGTTGAGCAGGGAGGACGCGCCGAGCCTGAACCAGTCGGGCGACAGCCAGTCGTCACCCGCTGTCTCGTTGACGAGCACCAGGTTCTTGATCGCGTCCTTGGTCGTGCGGATGCCACCGGCGGGCTTCACGCCGACCTGGCGACCGGTCCTGTCCCTGAAGTCGCGGACCGCCTCAAGCATGATCATCGTCACTGGGAGCGTCGCGGCCGGGGCGACCTTGCCGGTGGAGGTCTTGATGAAGTCTCCCCCGGCGATCATCGCCAGCCAGGAGGCCCGTCGTACGTTGTCGTAGGTAGACAGCTCGCCGGTCTCCAGGATCACCTTCAGGTGCGCGTCGCCGCACGCCGCCTTGATCGCGACGATCTCCTCGAACACCTTGAGGTAGTCGCCGGACAGGAAGGCGCCGCGGTCGATCACCATGTCGATCTCGTCCGCGCCCGCCGCCACGGCCAGCGCGGTGTCGGTCACCTTCACCTCGAGCGAGGAACGGCCGCTCGGGAACGCGGTGGCGACGCTCGCCACCTTCACCCCCGACCCGTGCAGGGCCTGTACGGCTGTCGCCACCAGGTCGGGGTAGACGCAGACGGCCGCCACCCTGGGCGCGCCCTCACCGGGATACATGGCCTTGGTGCACATCGCCCTGACCTTGCCAGGGGTGTCCGCACCCTCCAGGGTGGTGAGGTCGACCATGGAAATAGCCAGGTCGATGGCCTGGGCCTTGGCCGTGGTCTTGATGGATCGGGTGCCGAGCATCGCAGCCCGCTGGTCGGCGCCGACCCGGTCGACACCGGGCAGGCCGTGCAGGAAGGCTCGCAGCGTGGTGTTCGAGGACGCCACGTCCGCGAGCGAGGTAGTCACAGTTGACACCCTCACAGCATCGCCGACCGGGATGCCTAGTTCCAAACCGGACGTGGCCGAGGCTCAGCCCGGCATTTCATCAATTTTCGCTCGTGTCACTGGTGTGACAGGACAAGTTGCCGCGCAGCGCCTGGACCTCGGGCTTCGGCCGTCGCCCACATCTGCGTGGTTCCCGGCACATTCGTCAGCCCGGTGATCTCCAGGCGCGCGGTCCCGACCGTCACCTGGGCCCACTTCCCGGGCCCCGTGTAGTGCGTGAGGACGTCCGATCGGCCCTGACGCTCCGTGACCAGCCAGAGCCCGCCGGCCCCGTCGCTCGCGACCCGCTTGTACCCCGTCTCCAGCGGCCGGTGCGGCAGCCTGCGCCAGGTCTGGCCGTCCCAGTGCATGACGATGGCCTCCCTGACGGAGCGGTTCTCACCCTCGATCGTGGTGATCGCCCCTACGGCGAACACGTCGTCCCTGCTGAGCGCCACGATGTCGGAGAGCTCCGCATAGGCGTCGCCGAGCCGCGAGCGCTGCGCCAGGACGGGCGTCGCCTCCTTACGCCAGGCTCCGCCGTTCCATCGCATGATCGAGGCGACCCGCTCGCCGCCGTACCCCATGCTGCTCAGCGCCCACACGTCCTTGCGTGAGGCGGCGGCGAAGTCGCTGATCGGCAGTGGCGTGGGAACGGTGTGCCAGCCGTTGCCCTGCCAGTGCCAGAGCACGTCCGTCATGCCGCGCTCGCCGAACTGGATCCCCGCCGCCCAGCACTCCCCGCGCCCGGGGACGACCGCGGCCGTGGCATGCGCCCCCTCGGCCGCGATGGGGAGGCGGCTCCACTCCTTGCCGTTCCAGCGCACCACGTCGACCTTCTCGGTGCTCTCGTGGAACCGCCACAGCTCACCGGGGCTGTAGGAGCTCACGAGGTACGGCACGGCCGTCCCCTTGACCGGTCGCCACGCGGAGCCGTTCCAGCGCAGCAGCGGGAGCCCCGTACGCACCACCCAGGCATCCCTAGGGCCGCTCGCACCCACGTCCTGGAAGCCACCTAGGGAGTCGGCCCCACCCGCGACCGAGACCCGCCAATCTACCTCCTGAGCTGCGGCGGGAGCGCTCTGCACGAGCACCAGAGCGGCCACAGCCGTGATCATGAATCGCCTCACGGAGGACCATCGTGGCCTGCCTAAGGCCCCTCTACGCCGTGTCCTAGGTAGTCCTAAGCCGATGGTTCGGCAAGAGATAAGGCATCCGCCCGATGTAGGGGGGTGGGCCTTAGGAGGAGTGTTAAGGGTGTCAGAAAGAACGAAGAACAAAACACAGGAGTCACCATGAACGCCGAGCTCGACTTCCAGCTGATGAAGAGCCACGTTTCCGAGCTTCACCAGGCCGCCGCTGAGCACCGCCGCGTACGCGAGGCCAGGAAGGCCAACAAGTCCGAGCGCCGCTCGGTCTTCGCCCGCCTTCGCTCCGCATGACCACGCCAAAAGAGCCCGGCCGCATCCTCCCTCGCGGCCGGGCCTCACAGCCCCCCTAAACCCGTCGAAAGCTCACCAAAGGGCATGACATGCTGGACACCATGCTGGGTCGGTCGGTGAGCCCCGTTTTCGTGGGGCGTGGGGTGGAGCTCTCCACCCTTGCCGAGGCTTTCGAGGAAGCCCGCGCGGGGACGGCGACAGCCGTGCTCCTCGGCGGCGAGGCCGGCGTGGGCAAGACCCGTCTGCTCCAGGCCTTCGCCGAGCAGGCCGCGCTCTCGGGGGCGCACACGCTGTTCGGCGGGTGCGTGGAGCTGTCCAGCGAAGGTTTGGCCTACGCGCCGTTCACGGCGGCGCTGAGGCAGCTCGTCAGGGAACGAGGAACCGGCCAGGTCGCCGCGTTGCTGCCGGAAGGCGCCGCACGTGATCTGGCCAGACTGCTGCCCGAGTTCGGCGAGCCGAGCGTCGACGGCGACACCGACACCGGGCGGGCGCGGCTCTTCGAGCAGTTCCTGACCCTCCTCGAACGGCTGGCCGAGACGAAGCCGACGATCCTCTTCATCGAGGACATCCACTGGGCCGACAGGTCCAGCCGCGACCTGATCGCCTTCCTCAGCCGCAACCTGCGCACCTCCCAGGTCCTGATCGTGATGACCTACCGATCGGACGACCTGCACAGGCAACACCCGCTCCGCCCGGTGCTCGCCGAGCTCGGCAGGGTCGCCGGCGTGCTCAGGCTCGACCTGCCCAGGCTCTCCAAGGACGAGGTCGCCGGGCAGATGGCCGGCATCCTCGGCAGGACCCCCGACTACCCCAAGATCCAGACCGTCTACGAGCGCAGCCAGGGCATCCCGCTGTTCGTCGAGGCGCTGCTGGAGAACGACGTCTGCGACGGCTTCCCCGAGTCGATGCAGGACCTCATCCTGCACTCCGTCGAGCGGCTGCCCGAGGAGACGCAGCGCGTCCTGCGCATCGCGGCGGCGGGCGGCATCCGGGTGGGCCACGCGCTGCTGTCGGCCGTCAGCGGGCTGTCCGACGTCGAGCTCGAAACAGCGCTGCGCCCCGCCATCGCCGGCAACGTGCTGCTCATCGCCGACAACCGGGCCTACGTGTTCCGCCACGCGCTGATCCGCGAAGCCGTACACGACGAGCTGCTGCCGGGCGAGCACCAGCGCCTGCACGCCCGCTACGCGGAGGCCATCTCGGCCAACAAGCACCTCGTGCCGCCGGGCAGGGCCGCCGTCGAGCTCGCCCACCACTGGCACAGCGCGCGCGACGACCTGTGGGCGCTGATCTCGGCGTGGGAAGCGGCCGTCAAGTCGTTCGGGGCCTTCGCCTACACCGAGGCCATCCCGCTGCTCGAACGTGTGCTGATGTTGTGGGACAAGGTCCCCGACGCCGCCGAGCGCATCGGCAGCGACCACACCCACGTCCTGGAGAAGGCGGCCGCCGCCGCCCACGCCGGTGGCGAGGTCGACCGCGGGATGAAGTTCGTCAAGGCCGCGCTCTCCGAACTCGACGAGGAGAAGGAGCCCGAGCGCGTCGCGCACCTCATGGTACGGCGAGCCATCCTGCAGATCGCCAAGGCCAAGATGGGCGTCATCGACGACTTCCGCCACGCGCTGAAACTCGTCCCCTCGCCCAGCCTCGCCCGCGCTGAAGTGCTCCAGCCCATGGCGCAGCACCTCATGCTCCAGGGCGAGATCGCCGAGGGCACCGCGGCGGCCCAGGAAGGGCTGCTGCTGGCCAGGGAGCTCGGCGACAAGTGCCTCGAAGGCGACTGTCTGCTCGACCTGGCGCTCGGCCAGTCCATCACCGGCGACCTCGAAGCCACCATCATCGGCAACGAGCGGGCCAGGCAGCTCGGCGAGGAGATGGGCTCTGGCCGCCTCATGCTGCGCGCCATCGGCAACACCGTCGACGCGCTCAGCGACCTCGGGCGCACCCACGAGGCGCTCGAACTGTCCTACGAGGGCGAACGGCTGGCCAAGAAGTACGGCAGGATCCGCACCAGCGGCACGTTCATCCTCAACAACCGCGCAGAGGCCCTCGAAGCGCTCGGCCGCTGGGACGAGGCGATCGAGACCGTCGAGCGGGCGCTCAGCTTCAGCCCCAGCCTGCGCAGCCGCTACCACCTGCTCCGGGTGCGCGCCGAGATCGCGCTGGCCCGAGGGGAGCTGACGCTGGTCGAGGGCATCCTGGGCGAGCTGGGCGTGCTCAAGGAACGGCCTGAGGACTTCGTCCAGGACATCACCAACAGCGCGCGGCTGCACATCGGGTGGCACCTGCTGCGCGGCGAGCCCGACGAGGCGCTCGCGGTCACCGAGCGGGTGCTGTCGCGGCCGGCGCAGTCGAGCAAGGCGATGCTGGGGTGGCGGCTGCTCGCCCTGATCCGCCTCGTCTGCGACGCCGCGCACGCCGCCGAGCCCGCTCGGGCGGACGCGGTGCGCGTCCACGCCGCCAACATCGCGCAGACGCTCCGGGCCACGGGGGCGGTCGCCGAGGCTTACCGGGTCACGTACTCGGGCGACTTCGACGCGGCTGCGGCGGCTTGGGAGCAGTTGAAGCGGCCGCATCCGCAGTCCAAGGCGCTCCTGCGGGCGGCGAACGCCGCTGCGCTGGCTGGGGACCGGGAGGGGGCGTCGGCGCGGTTGCGGTTGGCGCTGCCGCTGGCTGCGGGGCTGCGTGCGGTGCCGTTGGTGGAGGAGATCGAGGTGCTGTCGCGGCGGGTGGGCGGGGTGCCTGCGGACGGGGAGTCCACGGACCTGCTCACGCCTCGGGAGCTTGAGGTGTTGCGGTTGGTGGCGTTGGGGCGTACCAACCGGGACATTGCTGGGGAGCTGTTCATCTCGGCGAAGACGGTGAGCGTGCACGTGTCCAACATCCTGGGCAAACTCGCCGTCTCCAGCCGCGGCGAGGCAGCGGCGGCAGCCCACCGGCTGTCTCTGCTCACCCTCTAACGCGCCCTCCGCGCCCTCCGCGCCCTCCGCGCCCTCCGCGCCCTCCGCGCCCTCCGCGCCCTCCGCGCCCACGATGTTCGGGCCTTTTGTCCTTAACGACCCTCTGGCCACTGAGGGTCTTCACTTTTACGGCGTAGCGGCGGGGTGTTGTGCGCTCGTCGTCGCGTGTCCCTGGACGGAGCCCAGCCACCTACGGCGACTGGGTGTCCCACGGCCCCGCCGTACCCCTCGCTCTTAAAGCAGCACCCCAAGCAGCAGAACCACCCCAAAGACGGCAAAAGCAGCCGCAGCCCCATAACGGATGACCTTCTCGGGAAGATGCTTCCCCAAAAGCCGCCCCACCACGATCGCCAGCGCATCCGCAGCGACCATCCCGACTGTGGACCCGATCCACGTCCCCAGCCACCCGTGCTGCGTGGCCAGCGTGATCGTCGCCAGCATCGTCTTGTCACCCAGCTCGCTCAGAAAGAACGCCACCGTCACAGCGATGATGGCGTTCCTGGTCGTCCGCTGGGCCTTCCGAGACTCTTCCTCAGTCAGCTCATCCCCACGCAACGTCCAGACCGCGAACCCCAGAAACGCGATACCCGCCACGATGGAGATCGCCGTAGTAGGCAGCGCATCCCCGATCAACCCACCGACAGCGACGCTGACGAGATGCACGGCAGTGGTGGCGATGGTGATCCCGGCAAGCACAGGCCAGGTTTTGAACCGAGTGGCGAACGTCATCGCCATCAACTGGCTCTTGTCACCCAGCTCCGCCACGAAGATGACAACGAGACTGATCCAGAACGCTTCCACCGGTCCTCTTCCGCGCGACCGAACCGGAAGCAGGCACCCGGGGAGATTTCTACGGGCACGACACTTCGGCCCGGCAGCGACTTGTATCCATGTCTGCCAGGCCGAAGGTCTCGTCCGCCCGCGATGGGCCGTGTGACCGGGCTCACGCCAGTATGTCGATCACACAGTTGAGGACTACTCCCCTTCGGTATTACCACCCAACCATAACAGCCCAACCCCCACCCCCATTCCCCCCAGCCCCACCCCAACGCTTGGGTGGGCTTGGGTGGCTTGGCTTGGGTGGCTTGGCTTGGATGGGCTTGGCTTGGATGGCAGGTGCGTTCCCGGGGGTGCGTTCCCGGGGGGCGGGTGCGTTGCCCGGGGGGCGTTGCCCGGGGGGCGTTGCCCGGGGGGCGTTGCCCGGGGGGCGTTGCCCGGGGGGCGTTGCCCGGGGGGGCGTTGCCCGGGGGGGCGTTGCCCGGGGGGGCGACGTCATGGGCGGGTGTGGGGGCGGCTGAGGTGGCTGACTGTGTGGGGTTTGCCACACGCGAACCGATCCACTACCCGGACCTGCCCACGGCCCTCCGCCCAGGAGCCCGCCGCCTCACGCGCAGATGCCCACCACCCGGGCCCGCCACTGGGCACCTCCGCGTCCCCGCCATACCCCACAGGCCTCCGCCTTTCGCGGGACCGCCACAGCCACCCCAGCGCCCCGATGAGCAGCAGGTCAGCGTCAGCCGTCGAGAGTCACACCAAGAAGCACAGGTTCGTTGACAAGCGTGACGCCGAACTTCTCCCGCACCCCGTCCCGAACCTCACGAGCCAACGCCAGCAGATCAGCCGTAGTCCCACCCCCAGGATGCGTGAGCGCCAACGTGTGCTTGGTCGAGATCCGCACAGCCCCCCGCGCATACCCCTTGGGAAACCCAGCCTGCTCGATCAACCAGGCAGCAGGCACCTTGACCATCCCCCCCGGCATGTCCCACCGAGGATGCCCAGCCGCACGCAACTCGAGCTCCCCCGCCTCCCCAGCCGAAAGCACCGGATTGGTGAAGAACGACCCAGCACTACGAGTGTCAGGATCGTCCGGATCAAGAACCATCCCCTTGCCCCGCCGCAGCTCGATCACCGCAGCCCGAGCCTCAGCCAGCGGCACCCGCTCATCCAGCGCCACCCCCAGCCGCCCAGCAAGCTCCTTGTAAGCGATAGCTCCAGACAGATCCACCCTGTCCAACGCATAGGTAACCCCGAGCACCACATACCGCCCAAGGTCACGCTTGAAAACGCTGTCCCGGTAAGCGAACGCACACTGCCGAGCCTCAAGATCAAGCACCTGCCGCGTACGACGGTCAAAGACCCGCACACACCTGATCGTGTCCGCCACGACCTGCCCGTAGGCCCCGACATTCTGGATAGGCGTAGACCCCACCACACCAGGAATCCCCGACAAACACTCGATCCCCGACCAGCCCTCAGCGACAGCCATGGCGACCAGCGGGTCCCAGTCCTGCCCGGCCTCCACGGTGACCAGCACCTGGTCCCCATCGCTGGACACCGCCACGCCCTGGCTGGTCACCCTGATGACCAGCCCGTCGAACCCGTCGTCCGACACGACCAGGTTGCTCCCGCCGCCGAGCACCAGCAGCGGCTCCTTGCGCCGGTCAGCGTCGGCGACCAGCTCGACCAGTTCCTCGGCCGTGGCCGCCTCCGTGAAGGCACGGGCAGGCCCGCCCAACCCCAGCGTGGTGTACGGCGCGAGCCGGATGTGATCTGCCATAGGCGTCCTAGCCTACGAGCCCCACACCCCCAACAGCACCCACCAACCGCCCACCCAACCCCCACACCCCAACATTTCCACCCCACCACGCGGCAGCCCGGCCGACATGCCCACCCACAAACGCCGCCATCCGACGACCACCACGCATCACAAGGTGCGCCCCTCGACGACACCCTCCCCACAGGAGGCACCACCCGCGACGTCCGCCTTACCCCGCAGGAGCGAGACGCCGCGGCAACCTCTTCTCGCCAAGGGCCCGCACCGCCCAACGACCGCCTTGCCCCACGAGAGAGACCGCCCGACGACCGCCCTGCCCCACGAGGGACCGCCCCACGCCCGCCTTGCCCCACGAGAGGCCACACCACCGACGACAACCTTCCATCACGAGTGGCAAACCCCGACACCCCGAGGGGGGCCGGTGACCCCCTGCCGCACGGGGGAGGGCCCATCACGACCGCGCGGCGCCGCAAGAAGCCCTGGCGCCGCCCCGCCGTACAACGTCAGGTGAGCTGCACCACCGCGCGCGCCTTCGACAGCACCTTGGCGTCCCCCGACCGCGCCGTGAGCCCCAGCACCACGCGCTTGTCCTCGAGCTTCTCCTCCACAACCCCGCTCACCGAGATCACCGCCCCCTGATCGTCGTCAGGCACGACCACCATCGACGAGAACCGCACCCCGTAGTCCACGACCGCCCCAGGATCCCCCGCCCAATCCGTGACGAACCGCCCAGCCTGCGCCATCGTGAACATCCCATGCGCGATCACATCAGGCAGCCCGACCGTCTTCGCGAACCGCTCGTTCCAGTGGATCTGGTTGAAATCCCCCGAAGCCCCGGCGTACATCACCAGGTTCAACCGCCGCACCGGATAGTCGACCGCCGGAATCTCCTGCCCGACCTCGACCTCGTCGTACTTCACCGTCGCAGTCATGATCCGGCCCCTCCACGCTCGACGATCGTGTTGTAACTCGTGCAGACGTGCTCACCGGCGAGCGTCCTGACCTCGCTGCGGAAGGTGAGCAGCTCGTTGCGCCCCGCACTGCGGATGTCGGTGATCGTCGAGGAGGTGACGAGCTCGTCCCCGGCATAGATCGGACGGACGTACTCGAACCGCTGCTCGCCGTGGACCACCATGGCGAAGTTCAGCCCCAGCCCGGGGTCGGCGAGCGCCTCGCCACCGCCCGACAGGGTGAACACGATGGGAAAGGTCGGGGGTGCGACCACATCGGGATGCCCGGCGGCCCTGGCCGCCTCCTTGTCGCGGTAGATCGGGTTGTTGTCGCCGATCGCCGCGGCGAACTCCCTGATCTTCACCCGACTGACCTCGTACGAGGTGGACGACGCGTAGGTACGTCCCACGAAATCACGGTTCAACGCCATGCCCCAGACGCTAACAGAACAAGGTTCGGGAACCCAGATCCCTGTTCGGACCCTTTTTACGACCATGCTGTACGGCTGGCGCCAGGAGACAGCCACCCACCGACGTCCCTTGCGGCCCGTCCATCATGGAACTCCAGCGGCTCCCCTACTCGCCGCAACCACTCATATCCCGCACTTCCCAGGTATCGCAGGGAGTTGCAGAGCCTTTGGCCAGCACTTTCACGCCCCAGGCGTATCCGGGTCGGTCGCTGTAACGACGAGCGGCTGCGTAGCGTGAAGCCCAACGCCCACCCACCTCGGCAGCAGCGCATCCCTCGGCTCCGCCGTACAGGATGGGGCCTTCCACCACGAACCCCTGCCACCCAGGCGCGAGAGCCCCTCAAGCGCCCAGCCAGGTGGGCGGGCGGGCAGACAACCGGGCCCACAAACCAGACCTCCAGCAAACACGCACGACCGGATCCCAACATCGCCTAGACCCGCCAAATCCGGACCTACGGAACCCGTCGCGTCAGGGCGAGCACGCCCCGTTCCCCCTCATCCGGGGCTCAGGAAACGATCCTCCCAGGATCGCCCTCGACGCGTCCCGCCACGCCCTGGCAGACGCGTTCCTCAGGCCTTGCGTTAAGGCCCTACAAAGGGTCTGGAAACGCGACAAACCGGCGCTCCTGGGTGAGGAGGCCGGTTGTGCGGTATGTAAGTCAGGAGTGCTGAAGAACTGCGCTCAGGACGCGGAGAGCCTAGCGGGTCTCGCGGTGCGCCTGGTGGGTGCGGCAGTTGGGGCAGTACTTCTTCAGCTCAAGCCGATCCGGGTCATTGCGCCGGTTCTTCCGCGTGATGTAGTTGCGGTGCTTGCACTCCTGGCAGGCCAGCGTGATCTTCGGCCTAACGTCGGTGGCAGCCACGTGGGAGTGCCTTTCTACGTTCGGGACTGGGACACACCCATGCCCGAGCTAGGGGCTCGGGACTGGGTTGTAGCGGAGGCCGGACTTGAACCGGCGACACAACGATTATGAGCCGTTTGCTCTGCCTGACTGAGCTACTCCGCCTTGGCGGACGATTCCGACCGCCACATGAGGATACCCGACACTGGGAGCACCTTTGTACTTCCCCTGATCGGGTGGGGTGCTACCAGTATGCCTTATCCCGCAAACACTCCGCTCCTGCGAACTCTGCGCTCCCCAACCACGGTCCACAACGAGAAACGCCCGTCCTCGCAACCTTGCGAGCCGGGCGTTCACCTGCTTATAGATCGAGCCTTCGGAATGCGAGCCCCCAAACGGAATCGAACCGTTGACCTTCTCCTTACCATGGAGACGCTCTGCCGACTGAGCTATAGGGGCTTGCCCGTCATCGCTACTGCGCTGCGGACAGGTGTAACCATACACGGCACTCAACGATGATGCGAACTCGTTCATGGCAGTCGGAGGGTCGCGATCGCGCCGTCCTCGGAGTTGGCGAACTCCAGGTCGGCACCGAGCACCCGGGCCTGCCCAGCCGCGATCGTGAGCCCCAGCCCGACGCCCACACCACGGGCCGCGGCGCCGCTGGCGAACCGGCGCGGACCCCACGCGAGCAGCCCCTCGGGAAACCCCGAACCATGATCGGCCACGGTCACCACAGCCCCGTCGACAGTGACCGTGACAGGCTCGGCACCGTGCAGGAGCGCGTTGGCGACAAGGTTCACGAGGACGCGTTCCAGCCGTCGCGGATCGGTCCGCACGACGACGTCCCGCTCGACGACCAGCAGCGCGCCGGTGTCACGGATCGCCCGCCTGGCCAGCGCGCTCAGCTCCCGCTCCTCGAACGCCGCCTCCTCGCCCTGGGTGTCGAGGCGGGCCACTTCGAGGACGTCCTCGACCAGCTTGCGGAGTACGGCGGCGCGGTCCCTGACCAGCTCGGCAGGCCTGCCGGGCGGCAGCAGCGAGGCCGCCGTGACCAGCCCGGCGACCGGCGTGCGCAGCTCGTGGGCGATGTCCGCGGTGACCCGCTGCTCGGCCTCCAGCCGCGCCTGCAGCACGTCTGCCATCCGGTCCAGCGCGATCCCGACGGCCATGACCTCATCGCCCCGCTTTGACCTGGGAGGCGCGTTGCCGGGGTGGTTACGGCGGGGAGGGGAGCCGCTGGAGTTCCATGATGGACGGTCGCCGGCCGACGTCGGCGGGTGGCTGTCCCCCGGCTCCGCCGTACCCCCAAGCCTTTTCCGGGGAAACCCCCGCACACCGGGATCCCCCACGACTCCCTCCGCATCGGAGTCCCTCGCACGCCGCGACGGCTGCGCACCCTGAGTGCTCGGACTTCGCGAGAGGGGGCCGGAACTGCCCCCATCGCCCTTCGCGGGCGTTTCCCGCGGGAAGACGCGGGCCGTGAGGTCGCCCCCCGCGATGGCGCTCGCCGTGGACGCCAGCGTGCGGATGCGGCGGGTCAGCCGCACCGCCACCGCCACCCCCGCCACCGACGCCACCAATGCCGCCACAACCCCCGAGCCCACGAGCACCCGGTCCAGCGACGCCAGCGCCTCCCGCTCGGCCGCGTACGGCCGCGAGAGCCCCACCACCTCGTCCCCCACCGAGGACGCCGCCCACAACGTCCCCCCATCCAGGTACGTCGCGCGCACCCGCGCCGACGAGACCGCCTTGACCAGCGGCCCTGGCACCCCCTCGGTCACCAGCCCCGCGTCCTGCCCCTCCACGTGCTGCGCCAGCAACGACACGAACCGCTCGTCCAGCGCCGTCCGCGCCGCGTCGAGCTGCACGGCCGACGTCCTGACGTGCACGAGCACCCCGACAACCGCCGCCACGAGCACAGCGGTGCCGGCCAGCGCCAACGCGATCTTCCCTCGCAGCCCCATCAGCGCCTCAGCTTGTAGCCGAACCCGCGAACGGTCTCGAGCCGCTCGGTGCCGATCTTCAACCGCAACCGCTGCACGTGCACGTCGACGACGCGCGTGTCGCCGTCCCACGCGTAGTCCCAGACGTTGTTCAGCAGCGTGTCGCGCGACAGCACGATCCCCGGCTGCGCCGCGAACTCCAGCAGCAGCTTGAGCTCCGTAGGCGTCAGCGCCACGAGCGAACCGCCCAGCCGTACCTCCATCGACTGCGTGTCGACCGTCAGATCCCCGAAGGTCAGCTCCTGCGCCTGGTCAGCCGCCTCCGCGCGGCGCAACACCGCCCGGATCCGCGCATGCAGCACCCCCAGATCGAACGGTTTCGTCACGTAGTCGTCCGCCCCGGCCTCCAGCGCGTTGATCACGTCGATCGCGTCCGACCTGGCCGAGATCATGATCACCGGTACGGTCCCCGCCTGCCTGATCCTGCGCGCCAGGCTCACCCCGTCGAGGTGCGGCAGCATGACGTCGAGCAGCGCCACCTCGGGCGCCTCCCGTTCGAAAGCCGCGAGCCCGGCCAGCCCGTCGGAGGCCGTCCGCACCCGCATGCCGTGCATCTCCAGCGCGAGCTGGGTCGCCTCGCGGATCACCGCGTCGTCTTCGACCAGTAGTACGTCGGTCATCGAGGGGGCACCTCCAGAGGCTGATCCGTCAGGTCTTCGCCGAGTTTGTGCGTCGACGACACGCTGATGCGGCTGTAGTAGCCGCTGCGTTCGAGCCAATGAATCTTGCTGAGCGTGATCGTCGCTGGATAGCCCTTGGATTCGCACCCTGGAATGCACCACATGCCAGACACCTCGCCGGTGCCCGTCGCTGTCTCGCCACCCCATGATGTCCAGCGCACCTTCGAGGCGCTGCTGAATTCGCTCAGCGCGAAGGCGGCCGGACGCTGCAACGCGTCACCCATGTAGACCACCGCGTAGACCGGGTGTTTCGGCGACGCGGGAGCCGTACCCTCGACGCGGACACCGCCGTCGGTGCCGCACCCTGCCACGGTGGCCAGCGCCAACAGCGCAACTGCCCATCTCATGGCGTCACGTTATGCGGCCTACCCTGCGGCTTTGTAACAACGGTCCATCGGTAGTGTGATCACTTCGCATAAATCCGCCAGGTCGACGAGCCTGGCGACCTCCGCGACCGAGGTGCAGTCGGCGACGAGCCAGCCGTTCCTGCGCACCCTCAGCACCTGCCGCCCCGCACGCAGAGCGGGCAGCACCTCATAGCCCCCCGGGCCAACCCACCGCCTGTCCATAGCGGCACACAGTAGCCCTCGGGTCTCTCATTTTTTCGGGGGCCACACCCGACGCACCCATACCAACTCAGTAGCGATAGAAACCGGCAAAGTCCTTGACTCGGTCGATCGAGTCAATCCTCACCACAGCCCCCGTCTCCGGAGCATTCATCATCTTCCCCCCGCCGAGATAGATCCCGACGTGGTGGGTTTTGATCTTCTTCTTGGTGATGCTCCCGAAGAAGACCAGATCGCCGGGCGTGGGGTCCTTGACCCTGAACATCTTGCGCACGTGATCGTCCGTGGTCCCCGGACCGAGCACGTCATGCCTGTGCGCGAGCGCGTACACCCAGCGTACGAAGCCTGAGCAGTCGAGCCCGCGCGTCTTCGTCGCCGGACATGGCCTGATCCGTCCCTTGTAACCGGCACAGGTGCCCTTGGACGGTCCCGGGCGATCTGCGTGGCCGCCGCCCCACGAGTAGGCGATGTTCTTGCCCTCGATGTCGTACGCCAGGGCGACGATTTTGGGCAGCGTGTAATACCTGAACGGCACGGACGCCGTAGCCACCAGCAGGAGCGCGACCACGGCGAACGCCAAGCGCGCCTTCCTCGGCACAGCGGTCCCCTTCCGTAGGTGCCGAGTTATATCCTGCTTTATCGCGCCAAACTATGCGGCGGTCAGCTTGAGCTTGACGGTGCCGACCGTGAAGTCGATCCCGACCTTCCCCGTGGCGCGCGGCTTCGTGTAGAAGGTCAGCCGGACCTTCTGACCCCGGTCGAGCTGGGCTATCGAGCACCGTACTGCGGTGCCGCTGAAGCTGCACCCGGGCCCCGCCTTGATCACCTTCTGGCCGCCGAACGTGCGCCCGGACACCTTGATGTTGTTCACCGGGTGCGGCCCCGTGTTGGCGATGGTCACCGTGTAGAGCTTCCTGCTGCGCGACTGGCCCGTCACCGTCACCTCGGCCGGAGGGTTGGCCAGCGCTTTGAGCTGGCTCTCCGACCCGTTGAACGAGTCCTGGCTGCCCGCCAGCGGCCCCTTGTCGGCCGACTGCCAGAAGGTGTGCTTGGTCCAGCTCTTGGGCAGCTCGCCCGGATCGCTCCCCCAGCGCGCCAGCCAGAGCGGATTCCCCTTGAACTGGCTGGAATCGCCGGTGCACGTCCGCCACCAGCTCGTCGTGGTGTAGATGATCGCCGGGCGCCCGGTGCTCGCCTTGTACTTCTTCGTGAAGTCCTTGATCCAGGTGACCATGTCCTCGGGGGAAAGGTCGTAACAGCTGTTCTTGCCGTTCTTGTCCTTGTACGGATTGTCCTCGACGTCCAGAACGCCGGGCAGCGTGATGCCGTCAGTGGACCAGCGCCCGCCGTTGTCGAGGAAGAACTGCGCCTGGGTCGCGCCGTCCGACTCGTGCGGCTGGGCGAAATGGTAGGAACCCCGCAGCAGCCCCGCCCCCGCGGCTCCGCCGTACTGCGCCTCGAAGCGAGGATTGCGGTAGTCCACGCCCTCTGTCGCCTGGACAAAGGCGAACTTCCCGCCGCCGTCGGCCACCTCGACCCAGTCGACGTCCCCGGTCCAGTTGCTCACGTCAACCCCGGGAACCCCGTCCACCGCCTCAGCGGTCGTAGGCGCCATACCGATTGCACCGATTACAGCAAGTAGTAACAAACGTCGCACGGGATCCCCTTCGCCCAGCCCCTTTGGCGTGGAAGATCCTGACGGAATACCTCATATCACCGCAAGCCACTCAGTTAAATGCATCCAACAATGCAATCAAGTCGACAGCTTTCGAGGTGTCCACCCGATGCAACGTGCCGATCCCGAGCGGCTCAGCACGAGCCACCCATTTCTGCCAGATTTCATCATCGACCCGCTCATCCAGGTGGATGGCATGCCGTACCCGGCCCTCATAGCGTTCCCGCGCGAGCCGTACAGGCACGTCACACCAGACCTCGTGCACATGATCGACCCCGGCCCGCTCCAGCCCAGCCGCGACGACCGGCCGCAGATCGGACAGCCAAGGACTTTCGAGTACGGCTCCGCGCCCGGCGTGCGCGAGCAGCGTCCACAGGCTCTCACCTGCGGCTGCGCCGAGCATCGCGCTCCATTGCCTCGGTGCGATGCCGTACGGCGGCGCCGTACCGAGAACATCGGCCAGGGTCTCCTTGAGATGGTCCTTGCTGAAGAGCGGCAGCTCCAGAGCACCCGCCAGGGCGGCGGCCAACGTGCTCTTCCCCGCCCCCGGTAGCCCGTTGACCAGCACGACCACCCGCCTGCGAACGGTGTCCCCGTCCACAGGCGGGCGGTGCTCAGCCGCAGTGCTCAAACGGACTGGTGTACGAGCTGCTCCCGACCGAGCCGCCCCACTTGACGCACTGATCAGGCGCCGAGCGCTTGACCGGGCCCGCGTAGTAGTCGAAGTTGCCCGAATCGGTGGTTCTGGTGCTTCCCTGCGGCTCCAGGAAGGCCGAGACCGCGGACGGCGAGCCGAGGTTGGTCGACTTGAGCGTCACCACGCAGTTGGACCCGTTGCTGGCGTTGTAAAGCAGGTAGGTAGTGCCGCCCGTGAGCGCCGCCGAGTCGACGACACCGTAACCACTGCCGCAGACCTCGCCCGGAGTGTACGGATTGCTGCTACCACAACCGTTGCTGCTACTGATGGCCTTCTTCTCCCCGAGCGACACGGTAATGCCCTCGACCGTCGGGCTGGTGTCCATAGCCCCGGTAGAGGTCCGCTGCTCGTAGTGAAGGTGCGGCGCGGTGGCCCCGCCCGTCGACCCGACCGTCCCGATCGTCGTCCCCTGACCGACACTCAGCGACCCGCCGGCTCCCCGCACCATGCTCGAGAGGTGGGCGTAGCGAGTCTTGGTCCCATCGCTGTGCCGGACTTCCACCCATTTGCCGTAGCTCGTGCTGCCCGCGTCGTAGAAGTACGCCGTACCCGCAGCGGTGGCCCGAACCGTTTCACCGTCGATGGCGTCACCGCCGTAGTTCTGCCAGTCGATGGACCCGGAGGGGTTGTGGGTGGGAGTCCAGTTGTTGGCGTAGAAGGTCTTGCCACAGTTGAACGGACTCTTGTGCGAGACGGCCATGACTCTCGCGTTCGCGGGCTGAGAAAGCGTAGCCGCGAGCAGAGCCCCTAAGACAGCGAGAACAACAACCCTGAGGGTCCTCGACCAGGACATGCGCACCTCTCTGAGGGGGGTGAAGGAGCGACACCCAGCCCCATGAGGCCCACAAGCCCCAAAGGGACAGGTCGATCATGAAGATAGCCCCGAAAGTTCTCTTCATCAATCGCCATCACATGAAAGTTTGCTGCTCCCCCAACTCCCCGTCAGACACCTCCTCCCCACCCCTTGGACCCCTCCGCACCTTGACCTGCGAGACGGCCTCGACAATGGCCCCATGGAACTCCCGGCAGAGCTACGCGACAACCTGGCCAACATTCGAGGCGACCTGCTCCGGGGCCAGCTCGTTGGCGTTGTCGCAGATGCGGGATGGCTCGCCTGCGACCTGATCGGCGTCGGAGTTGACACGCCGACCACGCTTGAGCTCGCTGGACACGCTCTTTCCATCGGATCCATGGCGGAGATCGAGCCACTGATCCGCCAAGTATTGACCGAGTGCGACATGCCCCCCATCGACACCCAGCAAGAGCCGTGGATAGTCGCCCGGGATATCTCGCTGGCCATGCAGGACGGCATAATCCCCATCTCCCACGGCGCCGACTTCCTGATCACTCAGCTCATGACCAAATGCGACTACCCGCCAGAGATCACCGAGCTCATGCTCCTCATCGACGACTGGGAAGCCATACGCGACACACCCCCAACCAATGAGGAGCTCCACACTCTCGCCGGAAGGATCGCAAAGGCTGCGAAGATGCACACATCCACCTGAGTACGGCAGGGCCACGGTCACATGGCGGCCGATCTGCGCATCTATCCCCTACTCTGCCTCGACCCCTGGTGAGCCCGCGGTCACAGGACAGTCAGCATGAAGCCAGCCACCGCAGGGACCCCTGTGAAGAGGCAGAACGAGAGCTTCTCGTCGGACACCCAGAAGTCATAATCCGGCTGGATGAACGCGACCACCAGCATGACGGGGGGTGCCGCCATCCCGACGACCGGCTAGAGAGGCAGGCGGGCCAGTAGAGCGGCCACCGCACTGAGCGGGAAGGGCGCCAGCACGAACGCCGTCAGCAGCTTCAACTCGGAGTCCGAGTCACGGGTCGGCCACCGGAGCAGGAGCAGCAGTAAGAACGCCACCGCAGATCCCACCGACGCACAGCGTGATTGTCACGGATCGAGAGCGGACGCGTCGATGCCCAGGAGCCGTGGACCGCTGACATACGGCTGCTCCAGACGGTATCTGGCTGCGTACCCCGGAAATGCAAAAGAGGCCCCGAAGGGCCTCTGGAACTGCTGGTGGCAGGTGCAGGACTTGAACCTGCGTAGGCTGAGCCGACGGTTTTACAGACCGCTCCCTTTGACCACTCGGGCAACCTGCCGCATCCACCGCTCTCGCGGCGACAGACAGAAGAATAGCGGACTTCAGAAGTACACGTGACACCGGTTTGTCCCGCCGCACCTCCCGAGGAACCCCAACCCCCTTCGAGCCGGGCACCGGCGCGGCATGATGCTGGTTAGGCTTGTCAAACCACAGCAAGCATCTAGGAGTCGGCGCAGGCTGAGTCCGCCGTCAGAGAGGATTTGCGCTTTGGCAGACTCGTCATTCGACATCGTCAGCAAGATCGACCACCAGGAGGTCGACAACGCGCTGAACCAGACGGTCAAGGAGATCGGACACCGCTTCGACTTCAAGGGCACCGGTGCCTCGATCAGCTGGTCGGGGCAGACCGCCATCGAGATCAAGGCGAACAGCGAGGAGCGCGCCAACGCGGCCCTCGACGTGCTCAAGGAGAAGGTGATCAAGCGAGGCCTCTCGCTGAAGATCCTCGACGCCGACGAGCCGCGGCTGTCCGGCAAGGAATACCGCCTGCTGGTCAGCCTCAAGGAAGGCATCGACCAGGAGCACGCGAAGAAGATCTCGAAGATCATCCGCGACGAGGGTCCCAAGGGCATCAAGGCCCAGATCCAGGGCGAGGAGCTTCGAGTCAGCTCCAAGAAGAAGGACGACCTGCAGGAGGTCATGGCCCTGCTCAAGGGCAAGGACCTCGACGTCGCCCTCCAGTTCGTCAACTACCGCTGAGCCACCCGCGCGGTCCTGCGCCTCCACCAGAGGCGCAGGACGCGGCTAAAGGTCTCAGGATGGGCGCAATACGCGGGTCGCGCCGGCGATCAAGGCGGTCGCGAGTAGCCAGCCGGACACGATGAGCGCGTAGGCGAGCCACTGCGTCCACCCTCCCGGGTCGAAAAGGTCCCTCTGCCCGAAGGCCGGGATCGGCAGCAGCAGGTCGAACGAGTAGGCGAAGGCGTCGAAACCAGGGCTTTCCGCCGGTTTCAGGGCCCGCGGCGGCACCGCGGTGAACGCCGCCGTCCCCGCCGCCAGCAGCAGCGCGAACCAGATCGACGCGAGCCACGGCCGGTAACCGTACCCGACGGTCACGTCCAGGAAACCGCCGAGCGCGCGCCCGCCGACGCTCTGCGAGCGCCGCCTAGCGCGGAGTTTGGCGAGCTGGGTACGGCGGGCCAGGGCGTCGTTGCCGTCGCGCATGTACCAAGCGGCCAGTTGCTCGTACGGCTGGGGCAGGAAGCCGAACGGGTCGCGCGCCACCCATTCGATCCTGCGCGCGAAGCCGCTCCCGCGGAGTCTGTCGTAGGTCAGGCCGTTCAGGTGGAGTTTGTCCGGCCAGGTCGAAGGGTCGTCGTGCAGCGTGTTCACGTGGGCGTGGGCGAAGCTGACGGCGCCGGCGATGGGTTCTGCCGGCTTGAGGTAGACCTCGCGCGCCTCCATATGGCTGCAATGCAGTGCGTATTTGGTGTCTTCGCTGCGGATGACGCCTTCCATGGAGAAGGTGCCGTTGATCCTGGCGCCGCGCAGCCGTACGCAGCCCTGGGACGTGAAGCCTTCGGTGCAGGACAGGACGTCCTCGACGACCATGCTCTCGCCGTTAAGGGCGACCTTGCCTGGATTGCGTAGGGTCGCGCCGTCAAGGAAGAGACCGCCGTTAAGGCGGGCGCCGACCAGGCGTACGCCGCCGGTGAAATCCGCGTTGCGCAGAAAGGTGCCCGAGTCGACGACGAGCGAGGCGGTGTAGAGCGCCCATTCGTCGTCCGCGACGACCTTCGTGCCGCCCATCCACAGGCCGCTGTCGAACTGCGCCCGCGCCAGCCGTACCGTGCCATGGATTGACGAACCGGACAGGCTGAGGTGGCCGCTGACCCGCATGCCGCCGCCGTTGAATCCGGGCATGCTGCAGTCCGTCAGCCGGATCGTCCTGGTGACGCCGCTGTTGAAATCGACGGGTTCGTCCAGGTGGCAGCCGCTCAGCACGAGCTCGAAACCCACGTTTCCCGCACGTAAGACCAGCGGCCCGGTGATCCTGGCCCCCCGCAGCCGTACGGCAGGCACGGTGCCCGCCTCGGTCTCGCGCGCGCCGAGCAGCAGCTTCGCGATCACCTCTGCCCTGACCGTCCGCTCCGACCCCCACGACGCGCCGTCGGTCGGCGCGTTCACCCCTGCGACGCTGCTCGTATCCCCTGAAACCGGGCCGAAATCCACCCAGGATCCTGACGGAAAGGCGCGCCAGACCCGGCGTTCTGCCTGGCTCATTCTCGTGGCCAATCTGTGACGCAACCTTTCCGCTGGGTGGTGCATCTATCCAGGTGACGAAAGGACCCTGCCATGATCCGGGCCTTGGCGGCAGTTGCCGCAGCCTCGACGATGATGCTCATGCCGGCACCGGCTACCGCGCAAGCCGCAAAGGACGTCAGATACGCCTGGGTCGGCAGTTGTCCGAAGAAGGACTACACCGTCCCGTGCGGTTCGTGGACGCTCGCCCTGCGCGGCGGCGGCAGCCTCGCGCTGAAGGACGCCGTGGTCCATCCCACGACATCGGCCGGAACGACGGACAAAGAGGCGAGTGCACCGATCGCGATCAGCGGCGACGGCAGGCTCGTCAGCTATTTCCGGAAAAATGATGGCAAGTTGGTCGTGCGCGACGTCGCCAAGGGCACCGTGAAGGCGCTCCCCGGCAAGACCGCGACCCTGCCGCGCGGCCTGGGCATGGGCGACCTCGACACCGCCTTCTCCAACGACGGCAGCAGGTTCTTCATCGACTACTTCGATCCGGACGCCAAGCTCAAGTCGGTGATCGTCAACCTCAGGACCGGTACGGTCACCCGCATCCCCGGCGCTGAGATCGTCCAGGGCTTCAGCCCCAACGGCGAATACGTGCTGACCGCCAGGACGACCAACGACAACACCACCGAATTCGCCGTCTACGACGGATCGGGCGACGAGGTGCAGAGCCGGGTCGTCCCGCAGATCGTCTCGAACAACGCGCCCATCGCGCTGTCGGACGACGGCACGACGGTCGGCATCGTGATCACCGGACCGCAGGTGACCAGCAAGGCGCGGCTGCGCACGTACGACCTGTCGACGGACGCCGTCTCCGAGGCCGTCACGCTCAGCTACCCGCCGTCCAAGGAGTTCCCGAGCCGCCTGGTCTGGGACTCCTCGGACGGCCTCACCTTGTGGACCTACCGCGCCACACCCGACGGATCCCCCAATGCCGCGGTCAAGCGCCACATCAACCCCGACACCGGCACGGCCACCAAGCTCGACTCGTTCGCCATCAAGTCCGGCATCTGGACCTGGTGGTTGCCAGGCGACTAATCACGTCTATCGTCCTTTTCATGGCGAAAATTCATGAAAAGCTGACAGACCGGCTGCGCGCGTTCATCTCCGCTCAGCCGGTCTATTTCATCGCCACCGCCCCAGAGCACGGCGGCCATGTGAACGTCTCGCCGAAGGGCTACGCGGACACCTTCTCCATCCTCGACGACCTGACCGTCGCCTACCTCGACCTCGACGGCAGCGGCGTCGAGACGATCTCCCACCTGCGCGACAACGGCCGCATCACGGTGATGTTCTGCGCATTTCAGGGGCCGCCCAACATCGTCAGGCTGTACGGCACGGGCCGGGTCGTCGTGCCTGGCGACGCCGATTTCGACGGGTTGAAGCAGCGTTTCGGCCCGCATCCCGGGGTGCGCTCGGTCATCGTCGTCAGCATCGACCGGATCCAGGACTCGTGCGGCTACGCCGTACCCTTCATGGCTTTTGAGAATGATCGCGGGCTTCTCGACCAGTGGGCGGGGCGCAAGGATGTGCAGCAGAAGCGGGCATATCGCGCCAAGAACAACCGGGAAAGCATCGACGGCCTGCCCGGACTGAGCGCCGAGGAGACCGATCCGGTCGCCCAGCATTCCTGATCGCTCTTGGTACGGTGGCCTCCATGTTCGCGGCACTCGCACTGGTCGGAGCGCTCCTCGTCAACGGTGTGCACGCGGAGGCGACGGCGCCGGTGCGTTACGCGGGCCTGACCTCGTGCCCCGGCAAGGACGGCAAACGCCACATCTGCGGGCCGTGGAGGTTGTGGCTGCGCGACGGCAGGACGATCACTCTGCCCGACGCGCAGCTGCGCTCGCTCGGCACCGACGGCCGCGAGGAGCGCCTGCGCGCGCCCATCTCCGTGGACGCTTATGGCCGCTTCGCCACCTACTTCAGCAAATCCACCCACAAGCTGGTCGTCCGCGACATATCCACCGGGAAGACGACGAACGTCGCCGAACGGCCCTCGGTCGCGATGTCGAGTCTCGAGCTCCTGGTGTCGCCTGGTGGTCGCTATGTCGTCATAGATCCCGACACTGGCAGCAGCCCCACCACGGTCGTCGAGTCGGCGACCGGCAAGCGGTGGTCGTTGCCCGACTATGCCAGGGTTCAGGGCTTCAGTCCGGACGGCAAGCTGCTGCGGGTGATCCTCGACTACGAGGAAACCGCTGTATATCGGCCGGGCGGCGCTGAACCGTCGGGTGGCGTCACGCTGGTGGGGTGGGGTGCGCTCACCAACGACGGCAGGACCCTGGCGGGAGCCTCGCGTACACATATCCGCTTCTATTCCACCGCGAACGCCATGGAGTCGCGGCGCGCCCTCCGCATCGCCCTCCCGGCCAAGCAGTCGCCGCGCCGCCTCGACTGGACCTCCGCGACCGGCCTGACCATGCTCACCCTGCAGGAACCTCGCCGTTTCGTCGCTCGGTCGATCAACACCAGAACCGGCGCGGTACGGATCACGGACGCGTTCACGATCAGCGATCACACGTGGGATGTCCATCTCGCGGGGGAATAGGTAGGGACAGCCCCCCTGTGAGAGCAGTGCGGGCGTGACTGATTCGCGGCGACAAAGCCGACAGAGTCGGACACATGACTTCCACTACCTCCCGCCGCCTGCTTGCCGCCGCTGCCATAGGCGTGCTGGTCCTCGCCCCCGTCGCTCCTGCCGTGGCCTCGACGTCGACCTCGGCTTCGGCCTCGCCTTCGCGGGACCTGGATCGTTCGCTGCAGGCGCAGCTGGACCGGCTCACCAAGGAGGACAAAGCGCCCGGAGCCTTGGCGTACGTCACCGAAGCTGACGGCACGAGCACGACCGTCGTCTCCGGTACGGCGGAGCGCGGAACCGGGCGGCCCATGGTCGGCGCGGACGCCAAGTTCAGGATCGGGAGCATCACCAAGCCGGTCCTGGCGGTGACCGTGTTGCGTCTGGTCGAGCAGGGCAAGATCGCGCTGGACGCGCCGGTTGAACGGTATCTGCCCGGTGTGCTGCGCGGCACGGGTGCGGGTGCGGCGATCGACGGGCGGAAGATCACGGTGCGCGGCTTGCTGCAGCAGACGAGCGGGTTGCCGGACTTCATGGGGGCGGTCGACTGGTCCAAGCCGTCGCAGGACTATCTGAAGATCGCACTCGGGATGAAGCCGACGCCCGCCGGGCGGTTCGCGTACGCCAACACGAACTACCTGGTGGCGGGGATGGTGGTGAAGGCGGTCACCGGGCGTGACTTCCGAGCGGTCAGCCGCGACCTGGTGCTGGAGCCGTTGGGGATGCTGGGCACGTACTGGCCGGCGAGGGGGGACACGGGGTTGCGCAAGCCGTACGCGCACACTTATGGGGTGAATCCCGTGGATCCTCAGGGTGGGGTGGTGGATGTGACGCGGCTGCCTGGGTACGAGCTGGGGGCCAGTGGGGGGTTGGTGTCCACGCCGGAGGACCTGAACCGGTTCTGGGACGGGGTGTTCACGGGGAAGGTGCTGTCTGACCGTGCGTTTCTGAAGCGGACGGTGGCCATGAAGGGTGGGGAGTGGCCGGTTGGGTCGCGGTACGGGTTTGGGATGGCTCGGGTGCAGATGTCCTGTGGGACTGTCTGGTTCCATGGCGGGGATGTGCCTGGGGTCTTCGCGTTGAGCGGACGGGCCTCGTCGGGACGGCAGGCGACGGTGTACACGACGGGTTCGATGAACGGCGACAAGCAGTTTCCCCACATGATCGCCACCTTGACCACCGCCCTCTGCCCCTAACCCACCCTCATCGGGAGGTTCGACCCCGCCCCCGTGTGTCTCTATCCCACCAAGAGGTCTCGCCCGCCGCGCGGCTCCGACCCACCGAGAGATTTGGTCCCCCGCACGACCCGACCCACCCGACGGCCCCGACCCACCGGGCGGGCCGACCCACCGGGCGGGCCGACCCACAGTCCCGCTGCACCAAGAGGTTTTCACTCTGCTGAGGCGGCTGCCCTGCCGGAAAAGCGTCGATCCGCGTGCCGTGCGGTCACCCTAGGGGGCAGCGCCAGAGAGTCGCTGCTGGAGGACGGCCAGCGTTGCATGGCGGTTGGCAGCTGGACGGCCAAAAGGGGACGGCATGGTTATCGACAGGCCTGGCCGTCAGCGGCGGTAGCCCGCCATGCGTTCCAGGCGGGCGACGCGTTCCGAGGTTGGCGGGTGGGTGGAGAACATGCGCCCCAACGCCGCCCCGCTGAACGGGTTGGCGATCATCAGGTGCGACGCCGAGGTGAGGCGGCTGTTCTCGGGAAGCGGCAGCTTGCGCGCCCCCATCTCGATCTTCCGCAACGCCGAAGCCAGCGCCAGCGGATCCCCCGTCAACCTCGCCCCGGCCTCGTCCGCCTGGAACTCGCGTGACCTGGAGATCGCCAGCTGCACCATCGTCGCCGCCACCGGCCCGAGCACCATCATCAGCAACGCCCCGAGGAACCCCGGCCCCTCGTCGTCGTCCGATCCGCCGAAGAACACCGCCACATAGCTCAGCCACGTGATCATGGTCGCCAAGGCTCCGGCGACCGAGGAGATGAGGATGTCCCGGTTGTACACGTGGGACAGCTCGTGCCCGATCACTCCCCTGAGCTCACGCTCGTTGAGCATCTGGGTCAGCCCGTACGTCACGCAGACCGCAGCCTGCCGGGGGCTCCTGCCGGTGGCGAACGCGTTCGGCTGGGCGGTGGGTGAGATGTACAGGCGTGGCATCGGCTGGCGGGCCTGGGTGGAGAGCTCGCGGACGATGCGGAAGAGCGTGGGCTGCTCCACCTCGCTCACCGGGCGGGCGCGCATGGCGGACAGGGCGATGCGGTCGGAGAAGAAGTAGGCGACGCCGTTGGTCACGAGGGCGATCACGAACGCGATCTGCAGGCCCGTACCGCCACCCAACCACGCACCGATTGCCAGAATCAGCGCGGACAGGGCACCGAGCAGGACCGCGGTACGCAGACCGTTGTGGTGCAAGGTTCCCCCTTTCGTGGCGTGGGTTCACCCCATCCAACGTCAATCCCCCACCCCATCGTTCCCCGCAAGCCCACACCCGGAAGCCCCGAGCCCGCTTTCCCCCGATATGACCCAAAAGCCATCACCACGCCCCACCCCTGGGCTCTACGGCCCACACCCCTTCCCCTGCCCCACACCCATCGCCACACAACTGACGAGCGACGAGCGACCAGCGACCAGCGACCAGCGACGTCGCACGCTCGCCTCACCACGCCCCTAGGCGCGGCACGATCTCCCTCCTGTCCTCCCCTCACCCGACGCCGCGGCCCTGGAGCTGCCCGCCCCTGCCCGCCCCTGCCCGCCCCTGGCCGACACCGCCCCCAGAAGCTGCCCGGCACCGCGCCCAGGGAGTTGCCCGCCCCGCCCTGCACCGCCCCAGAAGCTGCCCGCCACGCGCCCGGGGAGTCGCCCAACGTGGGGTGAGGCCGCGAGACCTCGTGGTTGTTAGGCCCAGAAGCTGCCCGACACGCGCCCGGGGAGTCGCCCCCCGGCCGGGAACCACCCGCTGGTCGTAACACCGCGCCCGCCAAGCGGTCGTGCACAACGGGCGCTATGGATGAGGACATGTGGCCGGACACCATGAGCGCCTCGTTGCGGCGGCCGCGCCTCCAACCCGCGCGCAGGCGGGTGGGGGTTCAGCCGAGGGCGGAGAGGGTTGTCGCGTCGAACACCACCTGGGGTGCGACCGAGAACACCACCGCCACCACCACGGCGAGGCCGACGGCGACCCACGTTGCGGGGAAGCGCATCCGTACGCCCACTCCGGGCTCCGGGGTGAACAGGCGGGCGGTCCAGACGATGTAGTAGTAAAGCCCGATCACGGTGTTGACCGCCATGACGACCGCCAGCCACCCCATCCCCCCACCGACGATCTCCCGGAACACCACGACCTTCGCGAAAAGCCCTGCCAACCCGGGCGGCAACCCGGCCAGGCAGATCAGGCAGAACCCCAGCGCCACCGCCGCCACCGGGCTGCGGAACGCCAGCCCGCGATAGTCATCCAGCTCGTTGCGTTCATTGACCCGCGAAACCAGCATCACGACCGCGAACGCGCCCAGGTTCATCGCCGCGTAGATGATGAGATACGCCACGGACGCGCTCGCCCCGCTCATCGCACTCACACCGCCGGGTGCCGCCACCCCTCCCGCTGTGATCACCGCGAGCGGCGCGAGGATGTAGCCGGACTGCGCGACCGACGACCAGGCCAGCAGGCGTACGGCGGAGCGTTGGCGCATGGCCAGCAGGTTGCCAACGCTCATGGTGAGCGCCGAGAGCACCGCCACGATCGGCGCCCACGTGTCCGCCCTGCCGCTCAGCGCCCCGACCAGGACCAGGATGAGCCCGGCGAAACCGGACGCCTTGGAGATCACCGACAGCAGCGCCGCGACCGGCACAGGAGCGCCCTGGTACACATCCGCCGCCCAGGCGTGGAACGGCACAGCCGCGATCTTGAAGCCGAACCCCGCCACGACCAGCACCACCCCGACCGCCACCACACCCGACAGCCCGGACGCCCCGTCGAGCGCGACCATCCCGGTGGCGCCGTCACTCAGCGCCCTGACACCGGGACCAGCCACACCAGTCGCGCTCGGTTCCGGGCCGAGGACTGCGGCGATCCTGGTCAGGTGCACGCTGCCGGTCGCGCCGTACAGCAGCGAGATGCCGAAGAGCATCACCGCCGTCGACACGACGGACACCAGGAAGAGCTTGACCGCCGCCTCTGAGGACCTGCCGTCGTAACGTCTCAGCGCGGTGAGCGCGAACACCGGCAACGACACCAGCTCCAGCGCCACCACCAGCATGATCAGATCGCGCGACGCCGGCAGCGTGACCGCGCCGACGAGCGTGCAGAGCAGCAGGAAGTACCACTCGCCGACCGGGATGCCGCCCCCGGCCAGCTCTGTCATCGACAGCAACACGACCACGACGCCCGCGACCAGCGCGAGCCCGGCGAAGATCAGCGTGAAGTGGTCGACCACGAACGAGCAGGGCGCCTTGGACGGCGAGGCGAGCTGGTCGGGTACGCAGAAGGTCGAGAGGGTACGGCCACGCAGCGCCTGAGCCGCGACGAGCCCCAGCGCGACCACCAAACCGGCGATCGTCACCAGCCCGAGCGTCGTCCTGACCCGTGCGGAGGCAGGCAGGAAGGCGTCCAGCAGGAGTACCAGCCCGGCAACCAGCGCGAGCGTCAGCGGAGCCGCGATCGCGAAGTAGTCGATCGACTGGATCATGAGGCGGCTCCCAGCAGCACCTGTACGGCAGGCGTCGTCAGCGACAGCAGCAGCTTGGGCCACAGGCCGAAGAGCAGGATGAGCACGATCAGCGGCACCCAGGCGACCCACTCGTAGCGCTGCACGTCTGGCAGGGCTTCGCGCTCCTCGACGAGGGTGCCTGCGCGCGAGGGCGTCTCCTCATGGGCGGCTGCCCACTCGGCGTCCTCGGGATACCCCCCTGCCCACGGATCGACCGAACCGGACAAACCGGAGGCGCTGGAAGCTGCCAACGAAGCAGGACTCCCGGGCGAAGTGGCGGCGGCGGGAGCGTGGGGCGGGGGTGTGGCTGCGAGCGGGAGCGGTGTTCCGTCCGCTGCTCGCGTCGGGCGGCCGTGGGTGACGCGCGAGAGCATCACCAGGAAGTACGCGGCGGTCAGCACCGCGCCGAGCCCGCCCACCGCCATGAACGTCAGGAACAGCCCGCGCGGCAGCCCGTCCGCGGGTTGGTAGGCGCCGAACAGCGCCAGCATCTCCCCCCAGAACCCGGCGAGCCCCGGGATCCCCAGCGACGCGATGCAGGCGAAGGTGAGCACGGAGCCCAGATGCGGCAGCCGCGCCAGCATCCCGCCGCCGAGCTTGGGCATGTCGGCCGTGCCGTACCGCGTCTTGATCGCACCGGCCAGGAAGAACAGCAGGCCGGTGATGAGGCCGTGGGCGATGTTGCCGAACAGGGCCGCGTTGATGCCCACCGTCGTCAGGGTGGCCATGCCGAGCAGGACGAACCCCATGTGGCCGACGGAGGAGTAGGCGATCATGCGCTTGAGGTCGTTCTGGGCGAGGCAGGCGAGCGCGCCGTACACGATGCCGACCACAGCGAAGGCGCCCAGCCACGGCGCGATCGCGGCGGCTCCCTCGGGGAGGATGGGGATCGCGATCCTGGCGAAGCCGTACGTGCCCATCTTGAGCAGCACCCCCGCCAGCAGCACCGAGCCGACCGTCGGCGCCTCGGTGTGCGCGGCGGGCAGCCAGGTGTGCAGCGGCCACATCGGCGTCTTCACCGCGAGGCCGAGACCGACCGCCAGGAAGGCGATGATCTGCACCGTTCTGGGGATCGCGGCGCCGTGCGCGTGTGCCAGCGCGACGATGTCGAGCGTGCCGGTGTGCGCCCAGATGACCAGCAGGCCGAGCAGCAGGACGACCGAGCCGAGCAGCGTGTAGAGGATGAACTTGATCGCCGCGCTCCGGCGGCCTGGACCGCCCCAGATCGCGATGACGAAGTACATGGGGATGAGCACGATTTCGAAGAACACGAAAAACAGCAGCAGGTCGAGCGCCAGGAAAGTGCCGATCATGCCGACTTCGAGGATGAGCAGCGTGAACACCAGCGCCCGCGGCCTGCCGCCCTGGAGCAGTTGTCCTGGAGCGCGGCCGCCGCCCCAGGACAGGTAGGCGAAGCAGAGGAAGGTGAGCAGTGCGGTGAGCACGACCAGGGGCAGCGAGATGCCGTCGACGCCCAGGTGGAAGCGCAGATTCCAGGCGGGGATCCAGCTCCAGTCGACGCTGAACTGGATGCTCGCGGCCCTGCCGTAGTCGAACGTCGCCGCGATCGCCACTGCCAGGGCGAGCGCGAGCCCCGAGACGGCCATGCCGTACAGGGCAAGTCTCTGGCGCGGCATCGAGTCGGCGGCCAGCAGTAGCGCGGCGCCCAGCAGGGGGACGCCGAGTAGCGCGACGGGCAACCAGGTCATCCGAGCATCACCGCCCCGACCGCGATCAGCAGGACACCGGCGAGCAGGCCGCTCACGTAGAGCTGGACGTTGCCGTTCTGCGCCAGGCGCAGCAGCCCGGAGACGCCGCGCACCGACCGCCCCGAGCCGCGCACCGCGCCGTCGACCAGGCCGTCGTCGGCCCTGCCCACCAACCTGGCGAGCGCGCCGATCGGCCGGACGAACAGCGCCGCGTAGACGGCGTCCACGTAGAACGCCTGCTCGCACGGGGCTCGGAACGGGCCGAGCATGCGGGCGGGGTCGCTCAGAGGGTCGCTTCGCCAGACCGCGTAGACGATGCCCGCGCCGAGCAGGGCCAGCGCCACGCTGGTGAGCGCGGCCCCGAGTTCGAGGTGGCCGAGGCCGACGAAGCCCAGGAGCAGCGCGGGGACCGCGAGGAGGATCAGCGGCACCAGCATCGACAGCGGCGCCTCGCGCGTGTCGATCACGTGCGCGGTGCCGGGCTCCGGCTCGGGGAGCGCGACGGTGCCCGTCTGGCCGAAGAAGGTGCGCAGCCAGGCGCGCATCGCGTACGCCCCGGTGACCGCGACCGTCGCCAGCGCGCAGCCGTACAGCAGGAGGGCGGCCGCGTCCGTCAGGCCACTCCCGCGCACCGCTTCGTCGACGGCGGCCAGGACGCCGTCCTTGCTGAAGAAACCGCTGGTCGGCGGCAGGCCCATGAGGGCTGCGAACCCGATGGTCATGGTGGCGAAGGTGACCGGCAGCGTACGTCTGAGCCCGCCCATCTGGCTCATCAGGTTGGAGCCCACGTGGTGGATCACCGCGCCTGCGCAAAGGAAGAGCAGCGCCTTGAACGCGCCGTGGGTAACCAGGTGGAAGATCGCCGCGGTGTCCGAGCCTGCGGCCAGGGCCCCGGCCATGTAGGCGAGCTGACTGATCGTCGAATAGGCGAGGACCCGTTTGAGGTCGTCCTGGGCGAGCGCGGCCAGCGCGGCGCCGAGCATGCCCAGGGCGGCCAGTACGGCGAGCAGGTCGAGAGTCGGCTTGGCGGCCAGGAAGACGGGGAAGAGCCTGGCGACGATGAAGATGCCCGCCGCGACCATCGTGGCCGCGTGGATCAACGCGCTGATCGGTGTGGGACCGGCCATCGCGTCGGGCAGCCAGGTGTGCAGCGGGACCTGGGCGCTCTTCCCCGCGACGCCTGCGAGCAGCAACATCGTGGCGGTCACCAGCGCGCCTCGGGACATCTGGGGCACATGGGCGATCACTGCGTCTATGCGGAAGCTGCCCGCGTTGATGCCGAGGACGAAGATGCCGAACAGGAAGCCGACGTCACCCAGGCGGGTGACCAGGAACGCCTTGACCGCGGCTCTGGAGTTGGCGCGGTCTTCCCACCAGTGGCCGATGAGCAGGTAGGAGCACAGACCCATGACCTCCCAGCCGACGTAGAGGACGAGAAGGTCACCGGCGTAGACGACCAGGAGCATGGCGCTGGTGAAGAGGCTGATGAAGGCGCTGTAGGACGGGTAGCGGGGGTCGTCGTGGAGGTAGCCGGTCGAATAGACCTGTACGGCCAGCGCGACGATCGTGACGAGGACGCCGAGGATCGCTGAGAGATCGCCTGCCTGGAGGGTCAGGGAGATGGGGATCGCGCCGGTCTCGATGGTGCCGTAGGTGTGGGTGACGAGGGTTGAGGGTGTTTCTGGGGTGAAGAAGGCGAAGCCCTGGTCGGCGGCCAGCCAGAGGGCCAGGGCTGCTGAGGCTCCGGTGGGGATGATCGCCAGCCACGCGGCACGCTTGTTGGCCCCTGGTCCGGTTGCTCCGGGGCGTGGTGATGCTGCGGCGTGGGTTTTCGTGCCCGGGGCGGCTGTTGTGGCGGGCGCGAGGGTGCGGTGCGGCCAGCGGGACAGCAGGAGACCGGCGAAGGCCGCGACGAACGGCAGCAGTATGGCGATCAGGGGGATCGAGGTCACGAGCCACCACCTCGCTTGGCGGGCAGATCGTCCGAGCGTGGGGTCACTGGGCCGTTGTGCGTGGCCGGGCGGGCGGTCTTCGTGCCTCCGCGCGGGTCCGTGCTTTGGGTGTCGCCGTTCGCGTCGGACGTGGAGGTGGTGCTTTCAGGCGTCTGGGCTGGGTGCGCACCGGCTGAAGCCGTACCGGCATGGGTCAGGTCCGCGGGTGGACCTTCTGCCAGTGACGCTACTGCCAGGTCTTCTGTCGGTTCTGCGAGCGCTCTGAGGCGGTCGATGTCGACGGTGCTGCGGTTGCGGTACAGGGCGAGGACGATGGCCAGGCCGAGCCCGAGCTCGGCGGCTGCGATCACGATGACGAACAGGGTCAGGACCTGGCCGCCGTGCAACCGGTCGGCGAGCCATACGTCGAAGGCGACGAGGTTGAGGTTGACGGCGTTGAGCATGAGCTCGACGGACATGAGGACGAGGATCGTGTTGCGGCGCGCCAGCACGCCGTAGACGCCGATGGAGAAGAGCACCGCGGAGACGACCGCAGGGTAGACGATGTGCACTAATTCCCCCCGCCTTGGCCTGATGCAGACTCCCCGTCGGTGGGCTCACGCTTGTCCCCCGTCGCAGGTCCGGTCCCACCACTGCCGTCGTGACCTCGCGATGCGCGCCTGTCTCCACTCGCCGCTCCGGACTGGCGGGTGTCGGCTCTCTGAACGCCGGGTTCCTGGACGCGGTCTGTGGGCTCAGGTTGCTGAGCCTCTTCGTCGAGGGTGCCCGGCGCGTTGTCGTTCGTGGGCTCAGCACGGTCGGGCGTCGAGCTCGAGACCTTTACGCTCGGGGATGCCGGGCTCGCGACCGTTGGGCTCACGACCGCCGAGTTGGGGGTCTTTGGGCTTGGGGTGCGGTTGCTGGGGGGTCGGGAGGTGGGAGCGATGTCGGTTCTGGAGAGGACGATGGCGCCGATCAGGGCGGCCAGGAGGAGGACCGACAGCGCTTCGAACGGCAGGACCCACGTGCGGAACACGCTGGCGCCCAGCGCGCCCGCTGCGCCATGGCCCGCGTTGAGCGGCGTGTACGCGGTGCGGAAGCCGTCCACCACGACCGTGATCAGGACGGCGGCCGTGGCCAGCGACACCAGGGCGGCGATCGCGCGGTTGCCGCTGTTGAGGTCGGCCGAGCGGCCGATGGGCGCGCGGGTGAGCATGATGCCGAACAGCAGCAGCACCACCACGGCGCCCACGTAGATGAGCACCTGGACCCAGGCCACGAACTCCGCGGTGAGCACGAGATAACCACCGGCCAGGGCGCCGAAGCAGACGACGAGCCACAGGGCCGCGTGCACGAGCTGCCTGGTGAGGACGACGAGCAGCGCCGATCCGACCATCACCACGCTCAGCAGCAAGAAGACGACTTCCTGGCCGCTGGGTGACAGATAGGAGGGCACTGCCTGTGTCACGTCTCCTCCTCGGACTCCCGTGTCTCGTCAGGCTGCAACCGGCCTGGCGGACGGATGGACCTGGGGTCGGCCATCCTTCGCCTGCGCGGCTCCGCGGCAGAAGTCTGCTCCTCCGGGTCGGATTCCGGGGACGGCGCGCCCGAGCCTGTGGACAACTCTTCGCCAGATTGGCGGCCTGTGGACAACGTCTCCCCAGACGCGTCCGGCGGTGGAGAGACCTCCGTGCTGGGCGATGCCGGTTCGGGTGACTCCGGCTGACTGCTCGGTGGCGCGGGAGGCGGCGTCCCCGGCGTGGGTGGCAGGGCGCCTGGGGGGCGGATGCCACGCACGTTCGCGAGTCGCCGCACAGGACGCTCCCGTCCAGTGCCACTGTCAGCGGAAGGCGAAGTGGCGGCGTTGCCGGTGGAAGGGGACGTCGCGGCGTTGTCGGCGGGACGCGATGTCGCGGTGTCGTCCACAGCAGAAGAAGGCCCCGTGGTGCTGTCCGCGGGGGATTCCGCACCGGCGGTGGCTGGGGTGCTGGCAGGGCCTTCCGGCGTACGGCGCGGCCGGGCCTCGGGCGCCGGGGAGCCGGGCGATCCGGGCGGCCCAGCCGTACGAGCGCCTGCCGCACGTCCCCCAGGTGTGCGCGGACCAAGGCCGGTAGGTGCGGCCAGTTCCTTGGGAGGCTCGGCGCCGACCTCGTGCGCCGGAGGCGGGGGCACTGTCTCCGCCCACCCCGCCAGTTGCTCCTTCTCGTGCAGAAGGTTGCGGATGTCCCCGTCCGCGTACTCGAACTCAGGAGACCAGAACAGCGCGTCGAACGGGCACACCTCGATGCAGATCCCGCAATACATGCACAGCGAGAAGTCGATGGCGAACCGGTCCAGGACGTTGCGCTGCCTGGCGCGGCCGCCCTCAGGAGCGGGCAGCGTCTCCTTGTGCGAGTCGATGTAGATGCACCAGTCGGGGCATTCGCGCGCGCAGAGCATGCAGGAGGTGCAGTTCTCCGCCACGAGCGCGATCACGCCGCGACTCCTGGGCGGGAGGTCGGGATGGACCTCCGGGTACTGCTGGGTCACGGATCTGCGCAGCATGTGGCGAAGGGTGACGGACAGCCCCTTTGCCAGCCCTACTCCCGGTATCCGCGCCATGATTCAACATCATGACGCACTAAGCCTCGCAGGTGAATGAGCCAGACTGTTGTCCCGACTTTTTCCACAGCCATCCACAGGACATCCCAGGGTTATCCACAAGTCTCTCCACCGAGCCGATATGCGGCGTTTGCGAGCGATAGTGTTCCCGCCATGCCGTACACCCAGCCCAGCCGACCGAGCGGCGGAGCGTGGGCGGCCGCCGTCGCGTGGGCCGTTCTCCCCCTGCTCACCTGCGGCCTGGCGACCCCGTTCTCGATCGGGTTCGCCGCGTTCTGGATGCGCAGCGTGCTGCAAGGGGTCCTGGCGGGCATCTACCTCGTGCTCATCGGCACGTTCGTGGTGGTGGCGGGGAGCTATGAGGAGTTCGAGGCGATTCCCGATCCCCAGGCCACGCTGATCTCCTTCGGCCTGGTGATCAGCTGGATCGGCGGACTGATCCATTCCGGCATCCTCGTCCCGTTCATGGTCAAGGCGCGGCTTCCCCAGGTGACGCACGCACCGCCGCCCCACGAGGTCCACCAGCGCACGACCACGCCGTCCGCGCATCGCATGCCGGGCGAACCCGAATGGATCGGGCACTACCGAATCCTGCATTCCCTGGGCAAAGGCGGGCAGGGCGCGGTCTACCTGGCCCTCGCTCCGAACGGCGTGCGCGTCGCCGTCAAGGTCCTCCACGACCTGGGCGACGAGACGGCGCGGCAGCGTTTCATGCGCGAGGTCGACGCGGCGCGCAGGGTGGCGACGTTTTCCACAGCCAGGCTTCTCGACGTCAACATCAGCGGGGCGAACGCCTACACGGTGAGCGAGTACGTCGAGGGGCCGTCGCTCGAACAGCTCGTTCGTCAGTACGGCCCGCGCGACGCGGACAGCCTCATGCGGCTCGCGTTATCCACAGCCGGTGCGCTGGCGGCTATCCACAAGGCGGGGATCGTGCACCGCGACTTCAAGCCGAGCAACGTGCTGATCGGTCCTGACGGGCCGCGGGTGATCGACTTCGGTATCGCCCGGGCGCTCGACCAGGTGACGATGACGGCGGGCAAGATGGTCGGCACGCCGCCTTACATGTCGCCTGAGCAGCTGTCCGGCGAGCAGGTCGGGCCGCCGTCGGACGTGTTCAGCTGGGCTGTGACGATGCTGTTCGCAGCCACCGGACGGCCGGCGTTCGGTGAGGACACCGTTCCGGCGGTCTTCAACCGCGTGCTCACCTTTCATCCTGACTTATCGCCGTTACCACCCTCGATGCGCCCGATCGTGGGGTCGTGTCTGAGCAAGTCCGCCCAGAACCGCCCCACCGCCTCCGACGTCATGCTCGCGATCGTCCACTAGTCGCTGACACAACCCCGCGAACCTTGCGGGCGACGCGCTGCTGGGGTGGCCCTCTCGGGCTCGCGCATTGGCGTGCGTCGCTTTGGTGGAGTGTGGGTCGCTTGGGGTGTGGTTGTGCGTCGTGAGGGGCGTGGACGTGCATCGTGGGGGACATGCGTCATAGGGGGTGTGGACGTGCGTCGCGGGTGGTGTGGAAGTCCGACGCGGGTGGTGGACATGCGTCGCGAGGGGGTGGACGCGCGTCGCGAGAGGTGTGGATGCGGGGAGGGCTAGGGAGTGGCTTCCGGGGTGTGGTGGAGGAGGGTCAGGTACTCCTCTTGGGTCAGGCGGAGCACCTGGAGGCTCAGGCCGTGGCGGGTGGCGAAGGTGTTGATCTCCTCTGGGGACCATCGGCCCGGGGCGTGGTGCAGGATCTGGCCTGCTGCGTCCAGGAAGAAGAGGCCTCCGCCACCCTCGGCGAGCTGGTACGTCAACAGGCTGGCCACAGCTCCCGGGGCGTCGCCGATGAAGAGTGTGCGCATCGCGTCCCTACCCCGCATCACGCGGAGGGTGCGCACGCCCTTGGTGTCCAGGTGGAGGGGGCCGGACTGGGTGGCTACCGCGCCGGAGCGTACGCGGCGGCGGGTTCGCCACCTCGACAGCGGCGCGGCCAACGGGCGCAGCACCAGGAGCAACGGGCTGAACAGGACGGCCAACCAATGGGACTCGCCGCTCAGCAATCGGCCCAGCCCTGCGAACGCCCGCCACATCCCCCACGCACCCGAATATGCGCAGAACGCCATCAGGGCCAGGCCCGCCGTTCCCGCGCCAATAACCAAAGGCTTCTGCCATCTCGGGCGCGGGATTCCGTGGAGGCGGCGCCAGCCTGGGGCGCGACCGGCGAGGATCGCGCGGACTCGCCCATGGGCGTCGTTCCTGCCGTCGACGATGGGGAGCCCGGCGCGGACCATCAGGTCGTGGACCACGGGTGGGTGCCAGTGGCCCGGCAGGTCGAGCATGATCAGGCCGTCCGGGTCCAGGGCGGCCAGGCCGGTGACTGTGCGGGTTTGCCACCGTTCTCTGGCGTCGAGGAAGTGGATCTCGTGGCGGTAGTGGTACAGGGCGGACGGCGTGAGCCGTACCACCTGGCCGGACACGGGATCGGTGGCGATCAGGGCCTGGCCGTCGCAGGTCAGGGTGGTCGTCGGGTCGGGGCCGCCCAGGGAGGCGCTGGCGTACGGGCTGATGACCGGGGACATCGCGGCGGTCATGGCCCTGTGTCCGTCCTCGAGGGGTGGCGGGATTGGGACATTCTTCCCAATAGTGGGCGCACGAGCAAGGCGGGGAGGGGTCAGAGCAGGACCTTCAGGACGCCGGTCAGGGCCAGTTGGACCAGCGCCAGAGGGACCAGGCCTGCCCAGGCGAGCTTCTGGAGTTGGTCCTCGCGGAGCCTGGGGAAGCTGACGCGTAGCCAGATCACGACGAAGGCCAGGAGGAAGACCTTCACCAGGGTCCACAGCCAGCCCGGGAGTAGGGGGCCGTGCCAGCCGCCCAGGAACAGCACGGTGGTCAGCAGGGAGAGGACCACGATGCCCACGTACTCGGCCAGCATGAACAGGGCGAAGCGCATGCCGGTGTATTCGGTCATCGGGCCCATGATGATCTCGGACTCGGCTATCGGCATGTCGAACGGCGGACGGCGGAGCTCGGCGAGTCCGGCGATGAAGAAGACCACGCCGCCGATCGCCTGCCAGGGAAGCCACCACCACTCCCAGCGTTCGACGATCGCGGGGATGGAGAGGGTGCCTGCGGCCATCGCCACCGAGGAGGCGGCCAGGACCAGGGGGAGCTCGTAGGACATCAGCTGCGCGGCCGAGCGCATGCCGCCCAGGACCGAGTACTTGTTGGCCGATGCCCACCCGGCCATGATCGAGCCGAGCACCCCGATGCCCATGACGGCCAGGGCGAAGAACAGGCCGAGGTCGAGGTCGACGCCTACGAAGCCTGGGGCGATGGGCAGGACGATCAGGACGACGAGGTACGGCACCAGCGCCACGCCGGGGGCGATCATGAAGATCCGGCGGTCGGCGGCGGCCGGGATGACGTCTTCCTTCTGGGCGAACTTCACGCCGTCGGCGATCAGCTGGGCCCAGCCGTGGAAGCCTCCGGCGTACATGGGGCCCAGCCGGGACTGCATGTGGGCCATGGCTTTGTGCTCGGTCTGGCCGACGATGAGCGGGAGCAGCAGGAAGATCACCAGGATGACGGCGAAGCGCAGGACGATGTCGAGGAACTCAGCCATCGGACGGCTCCCCGGGTGATGAGGACGATGCGGGTGGCTCGCCCGTGCCGCTGGGGGTGGACGAGTCTTCGGAAGCAGCAGTGGGCGATCCACCCGAGGCGGGTTGGGTGGTTGAGGTGGGGGGGTCCCAGTCGGCTGGGACGCCGGGGGGCAGGACCTTGCGGCGGGCCGGGGCCGCTTCGCCCGGCTCCTTCGCCCCCGGCCACGGCTTCGCCACCCGAGCCGCCAGGATGAAGTCCTTGCGCAGCGGATGCCCCTCGAACCCGTCAGGCAACAACAGAGGCACCAGATAGGGGTGGTCCTCGAAGATCACCCCGAACATCTCGAACGTCTCCCGCTCGTGCCAGTTGGCCCCCCGATACACCCCCACCGCCGACGCCAGCCGAGGCGCGGACCGGGGTACCCACGTGCGCACCAGCAGCCGCGCCCGCTCTACCGGGTTGTACAGATGCGCCACGATCGAGAACCCGTCGGGCGGATCGTCCACCCCGGTCAGCCAGTCGAAGAACTCGTACCCGTCGGCCCGGCACGAAGCCAGCAGAGAAACCCAGTCCCCGGCGTCGACGTCCAGGGTCCTGTCGCCGAACGAGTCGGACTCCTCGACGTTCACGCGTCCTCCCCGTGCGACCGGGACCACACGTAACGATCACTGAGCTTCTCGCCCGCGATCTGCTCCTGCAGCGTCATGATCCCGTGCAGCAGCGCCTCAGGCCGGGGCGGGCATCCAGGCACGTAGACATCGACGGGAATGATCTGATCGACCCCGTTGGTGACGCAGTAGGAGTCCCAGTACGGCCCGCCCGAGTTGGAGCACGCCCCGAACGAGATCACGTACTTCGGGTCCGGCATCTGCTCATAGAGCCGTTTGACGGCCGGGGCCATCTTGTCGGTGACCGTACCCGAGACGATCATCAGGTCGGCCTGGCGCGGCCCGTTGGCGAACGGGATCACCCCGAACCTGATGAAGTCGTGCCGCGACATCGACGTCGCGATGAACTCGATCGCGCAGCACGCGAGCCCGAAGTTGAACACCCACAGGGAGTAGCGCCGCCCCCAGTTGAGCACGAAACGCATGGGTTTGGGGGCCAGCCGCGAGATCGGCCCCACGGTCGGCATCGGTAGGTCCGTCGCTGCCATACCCGTCATTGTTGCGCGGATCACCGATCAGACAAAGGACGAGAAGGTACGGCAGGCCAACAACCCCCAGTCGCCGTAAGTGGCTGATGACATTCCAGGGACACAGCCGACGACCGGACAACGTCCCGCCGCTACGCCGGATCAGTGGCGCAGGGCGCTCTTGCCCCACTCCCGCAACCACAGGATCATCCGCGCCCCGCTGGGAGCCAGCTCGGCGTCGACCGCGTCCATCCCCGAGGCGGAGACAACCCCTTCCTCGTACGGCAACGCCGCGACGTGCGAGTGCCGCAGATGCGTTGGCGGATGCGACTGGTCGATCCGCTTCCCTCCAGCCCGGTCCTCGGCCCGCAGCCTCTCGAGCTCCTCTTCCGGCGCTTCCGCGATCCGCTGCTCCAGGCGCTCCCAGAAGTCGTCTCCCGAGTGCAGCGCCCTCAGATAGACGTAGGACTCGGTGATACTGCCCCGGGTGACGAGCGCGTCCAGGAGCCCGCTCGCCGCCGAGGTCCCCGCGACTCGCGCCGCTGTCACGTCCGCGTAGTACTCGGCCCGCTGCGACGCGCGATACGTCGCCAGCCCGAGAAGGAACGTGAGCGCTTCGACCAGCCGCCTGATCACCCACCAGAACGTGTTGACCACGATCACCGCGAGGAAGGCGATGCCGTCGAAGGCTCTCGACTGTGCCGGTGAGGCCGTGCGGTGGAGGGAGGTCAGCGCGTCGAGCGCGGTGCCCACCACGAGGCTCCTGCGGGTGTCACCGTTGCTGAAGTGGCCGAACTCGTGGCCGAGCAGCGCCACCCGCTCCTGCGGCGTGAGCACCTGCCACAACGGATACCCGATCTCCAGGTAGCGCCGCCTGCGCCAGCCGTACGTGCGGACGGACGCGTTGACCCGGCCCGAGATCATCACCATGTGCACGCGCGGCGACGAGGCCCGGTCTGCCACCTCGTCGAGCAGGTCGAACAGCCGGGGCGCGCGAGCCCGGTCGAGGGTCTCCAAGTCCTCCGGCAGCTTGTCGGGCCTGGGGAACAGCAGCCAGGCGAACCCCAGCAGGATCGCCCCGAACACCATGGGGAACAGGCTGAAGGTGAGGATCAGGAGAACGCCGCAGACGATCAACGCGAGCGTGAACACGTGGACAAGACCGGCGACGGCGTAGGCCGCCACCAGAGCGATGCTCAGGCGCGGGCGCCCGGCGTCGGCTCTGACCTCCTCGTAGAGGCCGTCGACGAGGCGTTCCTGCCAACGTGCGACAAAGGCTGGGGTATGCACCCCAGGAAGATATGGGCCTTATGTCCAGCTAAGGACACGTTTGCGCCACGCATAGATAATGCCCAGCGCGATGAACCCCAGGAAGATGAACATCTCCACCAGCGTCGTCATCCCGTACCCCGGCGCCGCGAAGATCGTCGCCCACGGGAACAGGAACACCGCGTCCACCGCGAACACCACATACAGGTACGTGAACACGTAATAGCGGATCTGCGACTGCGCCCACCCCTCACCCACCGGGTCTACGCCGCACTCGTAGGTCGTCAGCTTCTCAACGGTCGGCCGCGTGGGCCGCAGGAGCCGGTTGGCGAACAGCGCCCCGGCCACGATGGCGACGCCGATCGCCAGCAACGCGGCGACCAGGAGATACGAGCCGTAATACCCGTCCACGCCTGCGATCGTAACCCCAGACCCCCGTCAAAGGCTCCCCCCGCATAGTCCCACGAGAGGGTAAAACGCCAAAGGACCCCCATAGCCTGTCATCCATGCCCAAAAAGCGATTCTTCGGAGGAATCGCGCTAATCGCCGCCTGCGCAGCGGGTTGCGGCATGGCCAACGCCTCCCCCGAGCACGTCTCCGTCCCCGCGGAACCCACGATGATCGATTTCATCGATCCCTCGACCGTCCCAGGACTGACGACCAGCACGATCACCGAAGGCGAAGAGGGCGAACGATATGTGCACGTGGTCTACCCCGACTTCGCCGACGCCCCGAAGCTGACCGCCCGGCTCAGGACCGAGGCCGTCAAGCAGCTCGACGACTTCAAGAAGGCCACCACCCCCACCGGCCGGCCGCCCCGCCCCGAGATCAACGTCGACTGGCAGCTCGCCGCCGTGGGCGACCGGGTGATCGGCGTACGGCTGCGCACCGGTGAGTTCTACGGCGCCAACTGGGGCAACTCCACCAAGACGCTCTGGTACGACCGCCAGTCCCAGCAGCCCTTCGACTCCACCGGCCTCCTCGAAAAGTCGGAAATGGGCGCCCTGGTGACGCTGGTCGGCAAGCAGCTGGACAAGCGCGGCTCGGAGATCGACCGCGCGGAGGTGCGCGCCGGCGACGAGCTGTTCGACTCCATGGCCTTCAACCCGGCCGGCGACCTCGTCGTGGAGTTCGACGACTGCGAGGTCGGCCCGTGCTCGCTCGGCCGGGTCGCGGTAGCCGTACCGGAAGAGCAGGCGCGCCCGCTGCTGTCGGCGGCGGGACGGCACGCGCAGGACACCGCGCGGGCGGCCGCGACGGAGGCGCCCGACCCCACGATGACCGCGAGCAAGAGCCCCGCGGCGGTGAGCAAGCAGGCGGGCAGCGTCGACTGCCGCCAGGCCAAGTGCGTCGCGCTCACCTTCGACGACGGACCCGGCCCGCACACCGCCCGGCTGCTCGACGAACTCAACAAGGAGAACGCGCGCGCCACGTTCTTCACCGTCGGCACCAACGCGTCGGTCGACCCGCAGCTCATCAGGCGCATGAGCGACGAGGGGCATCTCGTCGCCAACCACAGCTGGGCGCACAGGGACCTGTCGAAGCTACCGTCCAGCAAGATCACCGATTCGCTGGGCCGTACCCAGGACACGCTCACGGCCGCGATCGGGCAGACGCCCACGCTGGTCCGCCCGCCGTACGGTGCCGTCAGCAAGGACGTCAGGGCGGTCGCGGGCAAGCTCGGTCTCGCGCTGGTCAACTGGAACGTCGACACCATGGACTGGCGCGACAGGAACCCGAAGGTCGTGGAGAGGCGCGCGGTGGACGGCGCGCGGCCGGGGGCGATCATCCTCATGCACGACATCCACCGGACGACCGTTGACGCCGTTCCGGCCATCCTTAAGCGGCTCCGAGGGAAGGGTTACACCTTCGTCACCGTTCCAGAGTTGTACGGGGCAGAAGGCATGCAGGCCGGGCGACTTTACACAGCGGGTCCTTAGAAGGACCCTCGAGCGCGCCTAGAGCGCCCCTAGAGAGGGTCACGACTTGGAGGGACGTATAGTTGGCGCTCGTGACCCGAACCGTCCTCTTCGCCCGCCTGCACGTCGACCTGTGCAGACTCGCGTCCGGGCTGTGTCACCCCTTGAGTCCTCCCGTCGCCCCCTGACTCCGACCGCGTTTACCCGCATCTTGCGGCGCGCAAACGCGTGACCTCCCGAGGATCTAGCATGGAAAAGAGAACGCGCTTCCCGGCGCGTCGAGGAGGACCGCTGTGACTAAGCAGGTTCAGCAACTCGACCGCGTGATCATCCGGTTCGCCGGCGACTCCGGCGACGGTATGCAGCTCACCGGCGACCGCTTCACAGCAGGGACGGCTGAGTTCGGCAACGACCTGTCGACACTGCCCAACTTCCCTGCCGAGATCCGCGCCCCCGCAGGAACCCTGCCGGGCGTGTCGAGCTTCCAGTTGCATTTTGCCGACCACGACATCCTGACCCCGGGTGATGCGCCGAACGTGCTGGTGGCGATGAACCCGGCTGCGCTCAAGGCCAACTTGGGCGATCTGCCGCGCGGCGCCGACATCATCGCGAACGTCGACGAGTTCACCAAGCGCAACCTCCAGAAGGTCGGCTACGCGGTGAGCCCGCTGGAGGACGACTCGCTGGCCGAGTGGCGGGTGCACTCCGTGCCGCTGACCTCGCTGACGGTCAAGGCGCTCGAGGACTTCGACATCTCGAAGAAGGATGCGGAGCGCGCGAAGAACATGTTCGCGCTCGGCATGCTGAGCTGGCTCTACCACCGGCCGACCGAGGCGACGATCAAGTTCCTCGAGACCAAGTTCGCCAAGAAGCCCGACATCGCCAAGGCGAACATCGCGGCCTTCCAGGCGGGCTGGAACTTCGGCGAGACCACCGAGTCCTTCTCGGTGTCGTACGAGGTCAAGCCGGCCAAGCTGGCGCCTGGTGTTTATCGCAACATCTCGGGAAACCAGGCCCTGGCCTACGGTCTGATCGCGGCGTCCGTGCAGTCGAAGCTGCCGCTGTTCCTCGGCTCGTACCCGATCACGCCCGCCTCCGACATCCTGCACGAGCTGTCCAAGCACAAGCGGTTCGGCATCCGCACCTTCCAGGCGGAGGACGAGATCGCCGGTGTCGGCGCGGCGCTGGGCGCGGCCTTCGGCGGTTCGCTCGGCGTGACCACCACGAGCGGTCCCGGCGTGGTGCTCAAGGGCGAGACGATCGGCCTGGCGGTGATGACGGAGCTGCCGCTGATCCTGGTCGACGTGCAGCGAGCCGGTCCTTCGACGGGTATGCCGACGAAGACCGAGCAGACCGACCTGTTGATGGCCATGTTCGGACGCAACGGCGAGTCGCCGGTGCCGATCGTGGCGCCGAGCACCCCGAGTGACTGCTTCGCGGCGGCCATCGAGGCGGCGCGCATCGCGATCAAGTACCGCACCCCGGTCTACCTGCTGTCGGACGGTTACCTCGCCAACGGCTCCGAGCCGTGGAAGCTCCCAGAGGTCGCCGACCTGCCCGACATCTCCACCGTGTTCGCCGCGCCGGTCGAGGGCGAGGAATACCTCCCCTACAAGCGCGACCCGGAGACCCTGGCCCGCCCGTGGGCCATCCCCGGTACGGCCGGCCTCGAGCACCGCATCGGCGGCATCGAGAAGGCCGACGGCACCGGCAACATCTCCTACGACTCCAACAACCACGATCTGATGGTCAGGCTGCGCCAGGCCAAGATCGACGGCATCGACGTGCCCGACGTCGAGGTCGACGACCCGGACGGCCAGGCCAAGGTGCTGGTGCTCGGCTGGGGCTCGACCTACGGGCCGATCGCGGCAGCCGTACGCCGGATCAGGAAGGCCGGCGGCCACGTCGCCCAGGCCCACCTGCGCCACCTCAACCCGCTGCCGTCGAACCTCGGTGACGTGCTCAAGAGCTACGACAGGGTCCTGCTGCCCGAGATCAACCTCGGCCAGCTCGCCCTGCTGCTCCGGGCCAAGTTCCTGGTCGACATCATCAGCTACAACCGTGTGCGCGGGCTTCCGTTCAAGGCCGAGGAGCTGGCCGGAGTCATCCAGGACGTGATCGACAATGACTGAACTCATCAACGGCAAGGGCCTGGACCTCATCCCCAAGACCGACGCCAAGCAGACCCTGAAGGACTTCAAGTCCGACCAGGAGGTCCGCTGGTGCCCCGGTTGCGGTGACTACGCCATCCTGGCCGCGGTGCAGAGCTTCCTGCCGGAGCTCGGGCTCAAGCGCGAGAACATCGTGTTCGTGTCCGGCATCGGCTGCTCCAGCCGCTTCCCGTACTACCTGAACACCTACGGCTTCCACTCGATCCACGGCCGCGCGCCGGCGATCGCGACCGGCCTGGCCTCGTCGCGGCCCGACCTCAGCGTCTGGGTGATCACGGGGGACGGCGACGCGCTGTCGATCGGCGGCAACCACCTGATCCACGCGCTGCGCCGCAACGTCAACCTGAACATCCTGCTGTTCAACAACAGGATCTACGGCCTGACCAAGGGGCAGTACTCCCCCACCTCCGAGGTCGGCAAGATCACCAAGTCGACTCCGATGGGCTCGCTGGACAAGCCGTTCAACCCGATCTCGCTCGCGATCGGCGCCGAGGCGTCGTTCGTGGCCAGGACGATCGACTCCGACCGCAAGCACCTGCAGTCGGTGCTGCGCGAGGCCACCGCGCACCGCGGCACCTCGCTGGTGGAGATCTACCAGAACTGCAACATCTTCAACGACAACGCCTTCGAGCAGCTCAAGGACCCGGAGATCCGCGACGACATCACGTTGCGGCTCGAGCACGACCAGCCGATCGTGTCCGCGTCCAAGGCCGTCGTGCGGGCGCCCAACGGCGGCATCCAGGTCGTCGACCGGTCCACCGTGGCTGAGGGCGAGATCCTCGTGCACGACGCCCACCACCCGGACCCGTCGCTGGCGTTCGCGCTCAGCAGGCTCGACGAACCGGCATTCGAGCATGTCCCGATCGGCATTTTCCGGCAGGTCGACAGGCCCGCCTACGACGTGTTGATGGCCGAACAATTGGAAGAAGCCACCGCAAAGCAGGGCAGCGGTGACCTTGCCAGCCTGCTCCAAGGCGGAGACACCTGGCGCATCGGCTAGCGGGTGTATTAGATGGAGCCGTTCGCCAGAACGGCTCCATCTTCCTTCTTCCCGCGGAGGTCCAACCCACGATGTCCTACTGGCCGGAGACCGTGGTACTGGTGACTGGAGCGGCGGGCTTCATCGGCTCGCACCTGGTCAGACGCTTACGACTGCTGGGCGCGCAGGTTCACGCGGTGAGCCGCCGCGCCCGGCCCGCCCGCCACGGCGAGACGTGGCACCTGACCGATCTGAGCGACGCGGGCGCCACCGCGCGACTCTTCGGTTCCGTACGGCCCAGCCTCCTGTTCCACCTCGCCAGCGAGGTCACCGGGTCGCGCGGCGACGAGGTCGTCAGAGCCACCCTGGAGAGCACCGTCGTCGCCTCGGTCAACGTGCTGGCAGCAGCGCACGCCAACGAGGTCAGGACCGTCTTCACCGGCTCCATCGAGGAGCCTCGGCCGGGCAACAACCTGGCTCCGCCGTCCTCGGCGTACGCCATGGCCAAGTGGGCGGCAACCGGCTACGCGGAGCTCTACCACCGCCTGTGGGACCTTCCGGTCACCGTCCTGCGGCCTTCCATGGTCTACGGCCCCGACCAGCCCGACGTCAGCAAGCTCGTCCCCTACGTGACGCTGAGCCTGCTGCGCGGCGAGCGCCCCAAGCTCACCAGGGGCACGAAGCTGGCCGACTGGATCTACGTCGACGACGTCGTGGACGCGTTCGTCTCGGCGGGCGTGTCGGACAAGGCGATCGGCCACACCCTCGACATCGGCACCGGCGTGACGACACCCGCCTACGGCGTCGTGGAGAAGCTCTACGGGATCCTCGCGACTGACTCGATCCCGGATTTTGGCACGGTCCCAGATCGTTCCCACGATATTCCGCAGGTCGGCGACATCGAGCCGGCGGCCGACAAACTGGGCTGGCGTCCTGTCACGACATTGGACGCCGGGTTGCGAAAGACCGTCAATTGGTACGCGTCCCAAGAATGTCACGAAGAATCGCACTCTTAGCCGCGTAGCCAAAATTCTGCGACCATAGGGCAATGAGCCGTCTGAATGCCCTGCGTAGCCGATTCGTGGACGCTCCCGATTCACTCGGGGCAAAGGCGCGGGCGCGGCGGTGGCAATGGTTCGCCGACCAGTTCCCCGATCTCGACCAGATGTCCGTCATCGACCTCGGTGGTACGGCCGGCGCCTGGATGCGTGCGCCGGTCAGGCCGGCGCACGTCCACATCGTCAACCTGGAGCAGCCGCCTGCCGAGCTGCCGTCGTGGCTGCGGGCCGACGTGGCTGACGCGTGCGACCTGCCTGCGTCGATCCGGGACGCTAGTTACGACCTGGTGTTCTCCAACGCGGTGATCGAGCACGTGGGGGGGCACGTACGGCGGCAGCAGTTCGCGGACACCGTGCACTCGCTGGCTGACCGGCACTGGGTGCAGACGCCGTACCGGTACTTTCCCGTGGAGCCGCACTTCCTGTTCCCGGGGTTCCAGTTCCTGCCGCTGGCGGCACGTACGGCGATCCTGCGGCGGTGGCCGCTGGTGCACACGCCTACGTCGGATCGGGACGCGGCGCGCATGATCGCGATGGAGGTGGAGTTGCTGAGCGTCACGGAGATGCGGCACTACTTCCCCAAGTCCGGCATCCGCTTCGAGCGGCTGGCCGGGCTGGTGAAGTCAGTGATCGCCGTACGCAACTAGCGGCCGCCCGTGATGTCGGCCAACCCTTCGGCCCCGGCCCACATGCAAGCCCGCAAGACATCTCGGCCCTCATCAAGGGGATGGCACGTGGGGCGGTGGGCCCTCAATGGGCGGTTGTAGCCCTGCCATGGGGACTTCGGGTCCTCGTGTGAGGGGCACCTGACGGCGGCTCACGGCCATAGGGGCTTGTCGGGCGTGGGGCGGCTCGCGTGTGGGGGGTGCGGTCCTGTGAAGGACCGCTCCCCACCGGGGGTCAGTCGCTGGCTGAGACGGCGCTGGCGCCGCCTTCCCAGGTGTTGCCCTTCCAGACGTTGCCCGGCCCGTTGGAGTCCCAGTACGACACCGGGCCAGCCGAACCGCCGCGCGGCCACACCTTGCGGCTGAAGACGTTGTCGATGACGCGGATGTTCGACGAGGTGCCCTTGTTACCGGCTCCTGCGTACAACGTCCAACCTCCACCGGCCAGGAAGTTCTTCTCCACCAGCACGTTGCGCGTCACACCGAAGTCCTGGAACAACGCGATCGCGCCGGTCTGGTCGAGCGTGTTGATCACCGTGTTGTGCCTGATGACCAGCTCGGTGCCGGAGGCGGCGGTGTCCGTCGACATGATCATGTCGGTGTGGTCGCCCGAGTAGTACTTCGGGTCGTGCACGTAGGAGTCCTCGATCAGGCCCTGGTCGGTGCAGATGCCGTTGGAGATCGTGTGGATGTCCACGCGGCGGACGGTGAGCATCTTGCCCTGGTTCAGGATGCCGAACTGGGTGCGGACCTTGCCGTTGCCGTAGATCTCGCTGTCCTCGACCTTGAGGCCGGAGAAGCCCTCGCGCTGCAGGATGCCCCAGTAGTCCGACTGGCCGCGCACCCGGGTGTTGCGGATGGTCACGTTGTTGGCCTCGACGGTGATGTCACCGGCGATGTCCCAGCCGTCGATGACCTTGCCGTCCTCCCTGATGACGATCGAGCCGGTCTTCTGGACGAGATCCGTGCCCGACGGCACCCCGGTATTGCCCGCACCCGGCCAGTCGCCGCTGGGCGGCGGGGTGGTCGTCCTGGTGGCGGTAGGGGTGGGCGAAGACGTGGGCGTCCTCGTAGCAGTGGGGGTCGGCGAAGACGTCGGCGTGACCGAGCGCGTAGGCGTGGCCGAATGAGTTGGCGTGGCCGAATGAGTTGGCGTGGCCGAATGAGTCGGCGTGGGCGAGTGCGTAGGCGTGGGCGTCTCGGACGGCGTCCTGGTAGGAGTCGGCGTCTCTGACGGCGTCTTCGTAGCAGTCGGCGTCGGTGTCGGTGTCTCGGACGGCTTCCGCGTGGGAGTGATCGTCCTCGTCGGGATGGCCGTCTCCGACGGCGTGGGCGTGGACGAGTCCGTCGGCTGCTCCGGCGACGGCGTCACCTCAGGCGTCGGCGTCGGCTTCCTGGTGGGCCGGGGTGTCGGCCGCTTGTGCCAGTACCACCACCACGGGTCCGTGTGCCACCACGGGTCATTGCGCGCCGTGCTCCCCCGCACCAGGTGTTCCCTGGTCGGTCGCAACGGCCCCCGCCCCGCCGCTGCGGGCTGGAGCGTGGTGGTGGCCCGTACCCCGGAGACGGCGGCCTGCGGCTCGATCTCGTCACCGGGAGTGACCAAGCTATATCCGCCGGCCAGCACCGCGACCGCCGATACCCCGGCGAGCGATAACCATCCGGCGCGTCTGTTACGCCTTCGATGCCTCGACACAGGCGACCTCTTCCTCAGTGACTGCGGTGGAGTCCCCTTGAGGGAGGGTAGTCAATGCCAAAGCCGCTTAGCGCTCCTTTTTAACAAAAAGGACTCGATTTCCTCGAAAACCCCAGGAAAACCACCGATCCCAGTAGTAACAAAGATCACCCGGGACTTACGGTCCCACCGTCTTCCCAGATATTGCCGCGCCACAAATTGCCCTTGCCGTCATGATCCCAATAGGACACCGGCCCTGCCGACCCGCCTTTGGGCCACACTTTGCGGCTGAAGACATTGTCGATCACTTTGATATTCGACGACTTGCCCTTCACCCCGGCCCCGCCGTACAGGCTCCAGCCCCCTCCGGCCAGGAAGTTGCCCTCGACCGTCACGTTCTTGACCACGCCGAAGTCCTGGAACAACGCGATCGCCCCGGTCTGGTCGAGCGTGTTGACGACCGTGTTGTGCCGGATGACCAGCTCGGTGCCCTCGGCGGGCGGCCCGGTCGACATGATCATGTCGGTGTGGTCGCCCGAGTAGTACTTGGGATCGTGCACGTAGGAGTCCTCGACCACGCCCTGCTGGGTCAGGATCCCGTTGGAGATCGTGTGCACGTCGACCCGGCGTATCTGGATGTCCTTGCCCTGGTTGAGGATGCCGAACTGGGTGCGCTGCTTGCCGTTGCCGAAGATCTCGGTGTCCTCGACCACCATCCCGGTGCGGCCCTCGCGCTGCAGGATGCCCCACCAGCCCTCGGTGCCGCGCACCCGGGTGTTGCGGATGGTCACGTTGTCGGCCTCGACCGTGATGTAGCCGGTCACCTCCAGGCCGTCGATGACGGTCCCGTTCTTGGTGATCCGCAGCGAGCCCGACTTGCGCAGCCGCGTCCCTGCGGGCACGCCCGTGTTGTCCGGACCCGGCCACCTCACCACCAGGGACGGCGACTCGTCCGGGCGTGGGGATGCGGTGGTGGCCTGCGGGGTCTGCACCACAGGCTCACGCGCCGCATTGGACCCGGCACAACCGCTCAGGAGCACGACGAGAAGAAGTCCCCCGAAAAACGCTTTCACTCGCTCTTGGTCCCCCGGCCGCCGAGTAGATCGGCCAGCGCGGGAGGGGTCCAGCGCTTGGCCACCTGTCGGAGGTTACTCTTCCACTCCTCACCCGGCCGCTGCTTGAACAGCGTGGTGTGGTCGGCGGTGACTTCGTCCTCCGGCCGGCCGTTGGAGTAGTAGTAGAGCGCCATCGAGCGGCGCGCCCGGTCCTCGGGGCAGGTGAGCGGGTCGGGGTGGCCGTGGTTGGCGTCGTCCGTCGTGGCGAAGAGCACGAACCTGTTGAAGAGCGGCAGGATCTTGCCCTCGCACTCGGTCATGTCCTTGTTCCACAGCTGCAGGTGGCCGCCGTAGCTCTCGTCCCAGTCCTTGTTGAGGTAGAGCAGGCCGTTCAGCCGCCGGTCGAGGTTGAGCTTGCGGCTCTTGTTGAAGTCGGCGTGCACCTTGAGGAAGCCGCCCGGCTTGATCTGGTGCAGCCCGCCGCCCTCGAAGTGCGGGTCGGAGACGAGCTGGGTGATGCCGGTCATCCGCTCGAGGAACTCGATGAACACGCCGCTGTTGAACTCGGCCAGCAGGTTCCTGGTCGCCGGGCCCATCCGCTCGGTGTCGGCGAGGGCCAGCTTCACCTCGCGCGCCGAGTCGAACCGCTGCCAGGTGGCGTCGCGGGGCTCGGGGAACTCCTCGAGGATCGGCTCCAGCACCTCGGGCGGCAGGAAGTCGTCGATCACCACATGGCGGAACGGCGACGCCGTCAGGAAGGCCTCGGAATATTTGTCTGCCACCGGGAACAGCTCGTCCCTGCGAAAGGTAAAAGCCATGAAGTGTGTCTCCGTCTCTGCGACGCCCCAACCCCTAGCTTCGTCATCGCCACAACGGTGCCACTCGTTACATGTAACGATCCATTCCGGGCGAACGATGGCGAACATGTGAGTCCTCGCGTCGCGATCGTGATCGTGACCTACAACAGCGCTCAGGTCCTGGAAGGGTGCCTGGCCTCCCTGTCCGCCGGCGCTGACGGGGTACGGCTGGCAGCCGTCGTCGTGGCGGACAACGCCTCCACTGACGGTTCGCTCGCGCTCGCGGAACGGTCCAAGGGGCTGCCCGTCGTGCCGCTGCCCGTGGGCAGGAACGCCGGATACGCTGCGGCCATCAACGCCGGGGTCGCCCAGCTCGACCTCTGCGGGCTCGACGCGATCCTGGTGCTGAACCCCGACTGCCGCCTGCGCCCCGGTGCGCTGGCCGTCCTCGTGAAGGCGCTCGACCGGCAGGGCACCGGCATCGCCGTACCCCGCCTGGTCAGCACAGACGGGGTGCTGCACCACTCGCTGCGCAGGACGCCGACGGTGCGCGGAGCGCTGGTCGCGGCGATCATCGGCGGCAACAGGGCCGGTCGGGTCGGCGAGATGGTCACCGATCCGCGCCGCTACGACCGTCCTGGCCCGGCCGACTGGGCGACCGGCGCGGCGATGGTGCTGTCCGCGAAGGCGCTGGCCGAGATCGGGCCGTGGGACGAGTCCTTCCTCCTCTACAGCGAGGAGACCGAGTTCGCGCTGCGCGCCGCCGACCGGGGCTGGACGCTCTGGTACGAGCCCGCCGCGGTCGTCGAGCACATCGGCGGCGACGCCAAGGTCAACCCGATGCTGGCCGCGCTGCTCACCGTCAACCGCGTGCGCCTGTTCAGGCGCAGGCGCGGGCGGGTGGCTTCGGCGGCCTTCTACCTCGCCGTGCTGCTCGGCGAGTCGATGCGGGCCGCCGCAGGCAGAAGCACGGCCCGCGCGTCCGTCGTGGCCCTGCTCAGGCCGTCACGGCGGCTGCGCGCCCTACCTGGAGGAACCACATGAAGGTCGAGCGGCTGGAGCTCGAAGGTGTGCTGCTGTTCACGCCCACGCCGTTCCACGACGACCGGGGCTTCTTCACCAGGACCTTCGACGCGGACATCGCGGCCGAGCACGGGCTCGACCCCAACGCGTTCATCCAGGACAGCCAGTCGCGCTCGCGGCTCGGCGTGGTCAGAGGCATGCACGGCCGTTCCGGACGCGGCGAGGCCAAGCTGGTGCGCGCCGCGCACGGCGCCGTGCTCGACTTCCTCGTCGACGCCCGGCTCGGCTCACCGACCTTCGGCGAGCACATCTCGGTCAGGCTGGACGACGTGACGTTCGCGCACCTCTACGTGCCGCCCGGCCTCCTGCACGGCTACCAGGCGCTGACCGGGACGGCCGACGTCTGCTACCGCATCGACAGGGAGCACGACCCGGCAGAGGACCTGGCCGTGCGCTACGACGACCCCGACCTGGCGCTGCCCTGGCCGTTGCCGGTCAGCACGATCAGCGGGCGCGACCTGTCCGCCGGCTCCTGGAAGGAGCTCAGGAGCAGCCTGTCTGCCTGAGCCGCGCGCTCGAACCGCAGCAGCGCACCCGCGGCGCCGACGAGCAGGAACATGATGCTCGTGATGCCGGGAAACGACAGCATGTCGAACGTGGCAGCGCCGAGCAGCGGGATCACCAGCGCGGCCGCGATGGTCAGCCCGAGGTTGCGGACGTTGGGGTCTTTGCTGACGTAACGCACCCGGAGCGCGATGACGATCCCGGTGACGACCACGCCGACGAAGCCCAGCACGCCGACGATGCCGGTCTCGACGAGCGACAGCAGGTACTGGTTGTCGAACACCTGGTGCTTGAAGGGGTACCAGGTGCCGAGGCCGTGCCCGAAGATCGGGCTCCTGCCGAACTCCCGCATCGCGAAGGGCCAGTCGTGGGTGCGGAACATGATGCTGCTGTCCTCGCCCGCCCCGGCGAACAGGTTGTAGAACGTGCCGATCAACCCGGGCGCCAGCACCTTCATGAACCCCAGGAAGACCACGAACGCGGCGATGGTCACCAGCCTGCGCCGTACGGACCACCCGACCAGCAGGATCAGCCCCGCCCCCGCCAGACCCAGAACCGCGGTCCTGGAGACGGAGAACATCAGCCCGGCCGCGATGATCGCGGCGCAGACCCACCAGCGCTTCGCGGGAAGCTTGCGCGAGCGGGCCTGGAACCCCAGATGCGCGGCGAGCGGCAGCAGCATGGCCGACAGCGCGCCGAACTCGATCGGGTGCCCCAGCGTGCCCGCCACCCGGCGCAGGTCCGAGCGGGAGATCACGGTCGGCACCTCCTCCACCGAGGAGTGGCGCAGGCCCGGGATCTTCATGTACTCGGTCAGGTCGAACTCGAACCTGAACTGCAGCAGCGCCACGATCGCGGCGAAGGTGCCGCCGACCACGATCGCCTTGAGGACGAAGTCGAGGCGGTCGCGCCCGCTCACGCCGTCGCAGACCGCCAGGAGCAGGCCGACGTAGCCCAGGTAGAGCACCAGCGTGTGGTCGGCCAGGTTGAGCTCGTCGGAGGGCAGGTACAGGTACGTCGTGTAGCCGTAGATCGCCAGCAGGAGCACGAAGTACACGAAGATCGAGGTGCGGACCGGGTTGCCGCCCTTGGCGACGCCTGCCGTACTGATCATCTGCGCGCACAGCCACACCACGCCGAGCAGCAGCGCCATGATCTCGGCAGGGGTCAGCGACAGCGGGAGCCCGGCCACCGCCAGCCGGGCCGGGAGCACCAGCAGGCACAGGACGAAGATCACGACCAGCGTCGCGCCGTCGGCGCGGCGCGGCTCCAGGGTGGCGATCGCGCTCACCCCTGGTGCCCCGCCATCGCCCTGGTGCCGTTGCTGTTGCTCGGCTCCGGGTCGGCCTTGGCCGCGCGGCGGATCCTGCGGTGCCTGGCGAAGCTCTCCGCGGCGAACGCGGCGAACATGCTCATGAAGAAGCCCAGCGCACCGGTGACCACAGCGCTGCGCATCCTGCTGCCCTTCTTCTCGTCGGGCGCGGTCGGCGGCACCACGATGGTGGCCGTCACGAACGTGGCAGGGGGCGCGTTCACCATCTGCTGGCGTTCCTTGAGCTCGATCTGGGCCAGCTCGGTGACCTTCGCGACGATGCCGTGCGCGAGCTCGGCCGTCGGCGCCTCGCTGGTGATCACGATGAACGGCGTGGCCGGCATCAGCTCGGGGTTGGTGCCGCCGCTGGTGATCGTGAGCTTGGTGGTGCCGCCGATCGGCGCACCCACCTTGGCCGCGGTCTGCGGGGTGCTGAGCGCCTGGATGAGGATCGAGGACGTCATGCTCAGCCCCTGGTCGAAGGAGACCAGGGGGTTGGTGCGCGGGTTGGGGAAGCGCATGTCCGGCGGCACGCTGCCGCCGGTCACCGGGAGCGTCAGGACCATCGCCGAGGTGGAGATGAAGGTCTTGGGCGCCACCGAGAAGACGCCCAGCGCTGCGGCGGCCGTCACGAGGAACGCCGGGATTGTCACGTACCACCGCCGAAACAGGACCGCGGTCGTCGCCCAGAAGTCCATGGCGGGTCTCACTCCCCGCCGTCGTCGTGGCGCGCCTTCCCCGGCACCGTCGAGAGGTCCTCCGCGCGGTAGGCGGGGAACTCCATGGTGGAGGAGCTGTCGTCGTCGGCGGGGAGCGGGGGCATCTTGGTGAAGGGCTCGGAGATGGCCGCGGGGATGGCGGGCTCCGGCGCCTTCACGGGCTCCGGCGCCTTCACAGGCTCCGGCGCCTTCAGAGGCTCGGCCGCCTTCAGGGGCTCGGGCGCCTTCAGGGGCTCGGGCGCCTTCAGGGGCTCGGGCGCCTTGGCAGGCGCTGGGGCCTTCACGGGCGCTGAGGCCTTCGCGCCCACCGTCCCGTTCGCCGTCCCATTCGTTGGAACGGTCCCCGGGGCGGTCGCGGGCGGGGTCTCAGAAACCGGGGCCGTCTCCGCCGCCGGAGGTGCGTCCTCAGGGTCCTTCACCGGCCGGGGGGCCCGGCGCCTGGTCACGCCGTACGCGATGGCCAGCCCGAGCAGCAGCGCCACCACGCCCCCGCCGATCGCCGCCTCCACCCTGGAGCTGTGGTCGGCCTCGGGCCTGGACGGCGGCACGATGTCGGTGGACGTGATGAACGTGTTGGCCGGCGCGCCCAGCGCCTTCTGCCACTTGTACAGTTCGCTGGCCACCCGCTTGCGCGCCGTCATGAGCACCTGCGAGGCCTTCTCCGGCGAGTCGCTGGCGACCTGGATGTAGATGTACGGCCCGCTGATGTCCAGCACGTTCGGGTTGGTGCGCCCGTCGTTGATCGTGATCTCCGTCGGACCGTCCTTCGGCGCCCCCAGCTGCGTCCAGACGTCCTGCGTGTTCATCGAGAGGATGACGATGCTGGCCCCGATCTTCAGGGCGTCGTTGAAGGAGAGGAAGGGGTTGGTGAGCCCCTGCTTGGTCTTGTCGGTGTTGACGGTGCCGCCGTTCACCGGTGTGGCCAGGACGATCGACACGTCGGCCGTGTACTTGGGTTGAACTACGAAGAATGCCCCGACGCCAACTGCCACTGCCAGCAGAACCAGCGGTGGTCCTATCAGAATTCGTCGGAGAAGACCAAAAATCGCCTTCCAGAACTCCATGTTGTTACGTTCCCCCGCGTCAGCGTGCTTGCCCTATAGAGGATCATCGCCAACGGTGGTCCGTTCGTTACAAGTTTCCGAAGAACCGTTACATCCTGGGCGGTCGGACCGATAGACCCTACGACTACGGCGACGGGGGCTTCCTGTGGGACTGACGCAAGAGCGTGTGGCGACTCGGGGAAGGCTCGTAGGGCTCGACGGTATACGCGGACTGGCCGCGCTGTTCGTCGTTCTCCACCACTGCTGGCTGTTACCTTTTCCCGGCTTTCCAGTCAATGGCGCGCCTGCCTGGTCGAGCTGGTTGCTGTACGGCCATTTCGCCGTTGTGATCTTCATCGTGCTGTCGGGTTTCTCGCTGGGCGTCTCCCCCGCGCGCCACGACTGGCAGCTCGGCAGCGCCCGCACGTTCGCGCAGCGGCGCGCCTGGCGCATCCTGCCGCCCTACTGGGCGGCGCTGGCGTTCAGCCTCATCGTCGCCTGGACGGTCATCCCGCAGCCGGGCCAGCCGGTGCCCACGGGCAAGTCGGTGGTGATCTTCGGGCTGCTGCTGCAGGACGTGTTCGGCTCGCCGAGCCCCAACGGCGCGCTCTGGTCGATCGCCGTGGAGGCGCAGCTCTACTTCGCGCTGCCGCTGATGTTGCTGGTCCTGCGCAGGTGGGGCGCGGCGGTCATGCTCGGCTCCGTGACGGCGATCGTGGTCGTCGTGGGGGCGCTGGCGCCGGCCGTGCCCGCTGTGGAGCTGCTGATGAGGTTCACGCCGCAGTTCGCCGCGCTGTTCGCGATGGGGGCGGTGTGCGCGGGGATCGTCCGGGCTTCCGAGCGGGTCGAGCGGCTGCCATGGCACTGGTTCGCGGCGGCTGCCGCCGTCCCTGTGCTGGCGCTGATCGTGTTCGCCGGACCGGTGTGGGTGGTCGGGCAGTTCTTCTGGGTGGACCTGGCCATCGGCCCCGCTGCCGGGCTGCTGCTGGTGGGGGTGGCGACCGGGAAGCCGATCTGGCTGGTGCGGCTGCTCGACACGCGGCCGCTGCGCCGGCTGGGCTCGTTCTCCTACAGCCTCTACCTGATCCACTCGCCGATCGTGGTGATGCTCCACAAGTTCGTCGGCGGCAGCGGGGTGCCGACGTTCCTCGTCATGCTCGCCGTGGCCGTGCCGGTGTGCGTGGCAGCCGCGTGGTTGTTCGCCTCGGTCTTCGAGCTGCCCTTCCAGCGGCACCGCAGCTGGAAGGGCCTGCGCGAAGCCGTACGCGCCAGGTTCACGTGACCTTGGCCAGGGCCTCGGCCTCGTACTCCGCGGCGAGCCTCTCCGGGATGCGCTCCAGGTCGGAGGCGCGGTAGAAGTCACGCAGCGTGGTTCCTCTGCAGGTGGCGTCGACGTTCGGCGCCGATCGGCGCGTCTCGACGTCGTCGATGTGCACCGTACGGAAATCAATGCTGAACCGCGTCCTGCCCGAGGTGTTGGCGACGGTGGAGTGCAGGTGCGCCCCCGAGAACATCATGATCCCGCCGGGCTCGGGAACGAGCCGCAGCTGGTCGGTCTCGAGGTCGACCTCCTCCTCGGGCTTGGGCTGGTCGCGGGTGTCGCTGTGGATGTGCTTGGCGGCCTCCGGGCGGCTGACGGCCGTCCAGTCGGCGTAGTCGTAGCGGCCGCTGCCGTTGCGCACGGGCTTGTCGAAATACTGCGGGTGCAGGGCGAAAACGTTTTCCTGCACTACCTCGTAGACCGGGATCCACCAGTTGACCTGGCAGAACGGCGCCGCGTACCAGCAGTCGCGATGCGGGTGGTAGGCGTAGGAGATGCCCGAGTCGAGGTAGTGGTCGGACGTCGACGTGCGCAGCCTCGGCACGTCGAAGTAGGTCTCGTCCTGCGACATGCCCAGCTCGTCCATGACGGCCGGGAGGAGTTTCTTGCAGGTGGGGTGGTGGATGAAGCGCGGCTTGAGCTCGGCGAGCAGGGCCGCGAACTCCTCGACCGGCATCTCGTGCTGCGCGGTCTGCGGGTCGCGGTTGCCGAACGCCTCCTCGGTCAGCTCACGAGCGAACTCGATCAGCTTGCTCGAGGCCGGGGTGGCCCCATAGAGGAAGACGTCCCCCTGGAAGAGCATCCGACGCCGGGCGTCATCGTTGACACGGCTGTTGGATAAAATAACGGACATAGCGAGATTTTCTCCCCCCAGTTTGCTCTTTTTCACTCTCTCGCATTAGCCCGGTAATTCGTTACAGCGGCAATTGTGTCTGCGTGTCCGGCTTACCGACGTACTGTCCGTAATCCGGGTGGTCGAAGCGGTGCAGCGCCTGAATATTGTCGTTCCAGGGGGCCGGAACGGGGCGCTTGTGCCGCAGACCATGGATCGGCGCGAGCTTCATCTCGTCGTTGTCCTCGTTGAACTCCCGGATCGCGCTGAGCTCGCCGACATAGTCATTGTGGATGATCTGGTCGTCGTCACCGACGGTGTCGTCCAGGTAGCAGAAAACCCTGGGCAGGAAATATTTGTGGTCCCCACCGAACAGCTTGAGCGCGGCGGCCGTCGAGGAGTAGAAGTCCACGTCGATGGAGACGAATCCGATCGGCGCGGGGCGCTCGGTGTCCAGGAACTCGCCCACGGTGTCCTCGATGTTGCCGAGGATCAGCTTGGCCTTGCCCAGCCGCGCGCGCAGGGCGGGCACGTCCATCACGAAGTCGCCCTCGCGCCAGATGTAGGGCAGGTCCCGGTGGTCGGTCGGCTTGGGCAGCCCGGCCCCCGTGTCGAAGCCGTACACGTCGATCTTGACGCCGGAGGCCGCGGTCGTCAGTGCGGCCATCTTGTTGAGCTCCACGATGCCCGCGCCGCCGGCCACGCCGAACTCCACCACGCTGATCCTGGCCACGCCCAGCCGCCTGGCGAGCTCGGCCGCCTGCTGCACGCCGTACGCGTAGTGCGGGCGCGGGTAGAGGTCGAGCGCGCAGCGCGTCTGGTGGGAGCCGAACGGCAGGCGTTTCATGACGGCCAGCAGGATCCGGCCCGGCTGCATGAGCAGCCGCACGATGCGAATCAACAACGGGGATTCACCCTTTCAGAGAGACGACGCGGGCGAGCTTGCGGCTGCGGTGGGCCAGCATCTGCTGCTGCCTGCGCCAGTAGGTGCGCAGGAGCACGCCGCGGGCGCGGCTGCGCTGCTCGGCCGAGAGCTCGGTGATGCGCAGGGCCCGGTACATCGCCCTGAATTGCAAGGTGGTGGCGAAGTGCGCGGTCCAGCGCGGAACGCCCAGCGCCGACGCGATCCCGGTCAGCCGGCGCTCGCGCAGGTTGCGGTGCGCGAGCATCTCGGGCACGTGCCCCCACGGCGCGGTCAGCGCGAGCATGGTGGCGTAGACCTCGTCCTCGCGGATCATCAGCGGCCTGGGCACGGCTGCCACCCGGTCGCGGCGCATCAGCCCGTAGAGCGGGTCGAGCCCGTGGTGCTCGGTGGTGACGACGTCCCACAGCTCGTCGAGGCGGTCGACCGGGTCGTCGGAGAGCATGCCTTTGCCGCGGTACTGCGGCTGGTGGATGCTGCCGTCACCCGCGGTGTAGGTCATGTCGGAGGTGACCAGGATGAGCCGGTCGTCGTCCAGGAACGGTTCCACGCTGCGCGAGACGTAGGTGGGTTCGAGGATGTCGTCGTCGCCCAGCCAGCGGAAGTACTCGCCGCGCGAGCGGTTCAGCACCTCGACAAAGTTCCCGATCACCTGCAGGTTGCGCGACTGCCTGTAGTAGGCGATGCGGCTGTCCTGCCTGGCGAGCTCGCGGCAGACCTCCTCGGTGTCGTCCGTGGAGTCGTTGTCCGAGATCACCACCTCGATGTCGGCATGGTCCTGCGCCAGGACCGACCGCACGGCGGCCTCCAGGCGATCCGCGCCGTTGCGGACCGGGATTCCGATGGACACCAACATCGCTTCTCCTCAACCTCACCTTGCGCGGGCGGGAAGCAGCCGCCCGAGGCGATCGCTCACCAGATGGACCTGGTCGCGGGTCACCACGACCAGGAGGTACGCCAGCATCGCTCCGCCGCCGGCCACGACGAGCTGCACGAACGGGATGTCCACCGTCACGGCGGACAGCCCCAGCGCGACGATCGCGCTGAGCAGGGCGCCGAGCGCGGGACGGACGAGTGCGGGCAGCGCCGGCGCCAGCCGTACCCCGGCCCGCCTGACAGCCAGGACCGCGAGCGGGAGGGCGACGAGCACGGCGGCCGTCGCCTGGCCGATCGCGGCGCCGCGGATGCCGTCCAGGTGGGTGCCGACGATCACGGCCGGGATCATCGCGGCCGCGTGGCCGAGGTTCATCCACACCGTCGAGCGGGTGGCGCCCTGGCCGTTGAGGATGTCGAGGGCGAAGGAGGTGAGCATGCGCACCACCATCAGCACGGCGAGGAAGCGCAGCACGCCCGCCGCCAGCTCCCACTTCTCGCCGTAGATGAGGATGATCAGCGGGTGCGCGAGCACCCCCATGACCACGGCGAGCGGCAGGATCATGGTGATCAGCAGCGGCAGGCTCTTCTGCACGCCCAGCGACAGCGACTCCTCGTCGCGCTCGGCGAGGCGGGAGAACCCGGCGATGGACACCATCCTGATGGCGCTGCCGATGATGCCGGGCACCCAGCTGGAGACGTTGAACGCCATCAGGTAGAAGCCCAGCCAGACGTCGCCCATGATGTTGCCGACGATGATGTAGCCCACGTTGAGCAGCGTGATCTCCAGCGCGATGCCCGCAGCCGACGGGATGCCGAAGCGCAGCAGCTTGCCCGCGATCTCCCTGTCGAACCCGAACCGGTACGGCAGGCGCGCGTAGATCAGCATGAACACCCCGGTGACCACGGCCCCGGCGAGCTGACCCCACGCGAAGCTGTACGGCCCGGCCCCGTTGAGTGCGAGCACGATCGCGACGGGCGCGTTGACCAGGAACCCGGCCAGCACCGCCTTGGCGTTCTTGCCCGTGCGGAACCACCGCAGCAGCGCCGCGCTGCGCACGGCGGTGACCGCCTCGACGAGGATGACCGCGGTGAGGATCCGCACCACGTCGGTCGCGTCCGCGCTGCCCGCCAGCGCCGAGAAGTAGGGGGCGCCGACGAAGAAGACGCCGTAGAGCCCGAGCGCGGAGACCATCGTGAGGGTCGTCGCCGTGGGCGCGATGTCCTCTAATCGGCCGCGCCACTGCACGACGGCCGACATCACGCCGACGTCCTTGACCACCATGACGAACTGCGTGGCGGCCAGAGCCACCGCGTAGGTGCCGAAATCCTCCGGGGCAAGGAGTCTGGCCAGGATCAGGCCCAGGATGAACGAGCCCGCGCGGGTGACCAGCGTGCCGAGGAAGCTCCAGATGGCTCCTCGGCCCGCTTTACGCCCGATGTCGCTGATGTCCGGGCCGGATTGCTCTTCCATGCCCCGCCCTTCCTAGCTCGGCTCGTCGATCCGCTCCAGCCAGTTCTCTCGCCAGAACGGGATGAACGCACGCGGGCAGTTTGATTTGTATACGCCGTCGCAGACGATGTCGTCGAGGGCGATGCAGGGGTTCTTCATCTCCAGCATCGCGCCGGTCTTCTCGTCGATGCAGCGCTCGACCCTGGCGGTGACCCTGGCCGTGCGCCCGCAGGAGCGAGCCATGTCCTCTTCGAAGCCGAGGCCGCGGTTGAAGCCCTTCGTGGTGAGCGTGGCGACGATCTCGTCCCTCGACTTGATCCGCACCAGCTCGCCCGGCTGCAGGTCGGTGATGCCGACCGGCGCAGGACCCGTGTGCGGGCCGGGCTTCACGAAGCCCCAGGCCATGCCGCCCCTGATCCGCAGCCAGGCGGGGAACTTCCTGGACAGCCGCTGGTAGCGGTTGAACAGCCCGAAGAAGATCGTGCGGATGGTCGAGAAGACGCCCGCGTTGCCCACCCTGATGTCGGTGACGTACTGGCTCACGTCGCGGAACGGCAGGCGCTCAGGGGCGGCGCGCAGCAGCTCGGTCGCCTGGCAGCTGAAGCGCTCCTCGCCCTCCGGTCCTGGCTCCTTCCTGGTGTTGACCTCCAGGAGAGGGAGTAAAGGACGTTCGGGGACGATCGTCTGCGTGGTGGGCTGCCCGGAGGACTTCTTCAACCACGCGGTCTTGAAGTACAGCAGGCAGGCGGTTCCGCAGCCTCCGTGCGCCGAGCCGTCGCAACGCGCAGCCGTCAAGTGGACGGCGTCGTCCATGCGGCGCATGCCGGTCCTGGTCATCGTGTCGCAGAGTTTGTTGGCGACCCTGTGCACGGTGAGCTTCTGCCCGCAGTAGCGCAGCATCTCCGGCATGAAAGGGAGGTTGTCGAGCTCTCCCCTCTCGTCGAGCGTGGCGAGGATCTCCTCGGCGCTGAGGACCTCCACGACGTCGCCAACCTTAAGGTCCGGCTTCAACCCACCCACTCCTTCACGAGTCCCGCTTCCTGCAGGGCTTGTGCCGCCTCGGCCAACGCCTCGAACGGCAGGCTGGACCGTTCCGCGATGTCGAGGAGGCTGTTGGTCCCGTCGGACTGGTTCAGCACCCACAACATCGCCATCTGCGCTTGCTTCGTGTCGCTGCGCCCGCCCAGCGAGCCGTAGAGGCCTCGCCTGCCGAGCTGCGGCTCGCCGTACGGGCTGAGGTTCTGGTAGGTGCGGTTGCCCTCCAGGATCCGTACGGCCGACCACAACGTTTCGAGCGTGTCCTCCATGGCCTCGGGGCGCACGAAGTCCGGGTTGTCGCCCGAGGTGTGGTACTCCGGGTAGCTCCCGTAGGGCGTCCTGGTCAGCGAGCCGACCGGGAGGTTGAAGCCGGGCGAGCCGTACTGCCGCTCGTCGTAGCCGTAGGGCGAGAAGTCCAGGAGCGGGCGGTCCAGGAGGTAGGCGAACACCTGGTCGATCTCGGCGTCGCCGTGCCTGCTGCGCTTGTAGGTGACCGGTCCCGGGTCGCCCGCGCAGGCCAGGGTCAGGCCGTGCTTGATGCGGTCGGTCCTGGCGCGGTTGCGCGCCAGCCACGTGATCGCGCCGATGGTGCCCGGCGCGAAGATGAACCGGTAGGTGTACCAGGGGTCCTTCAGCCGCTGCGCGAGCGCGACGGCGACGGCGACCCCGGCCAGGTTGTCGTTGGCCAGCGACGGGTGGCAGACGTGGCAGGAGATCAGGACCTCTTCCGAGCTCCTGCCCCTCACCACGTGCTCGCCGTAGGTCAGGTGCCCGTCGGCCAGCGTGGAGTCGATCATGACCTCGTACGGTCCCGGCCCCATCGCGTCGAGGGTGTTCTGCGACATGCAGAAGCCCCACGTCTCGGCGTAGTAGCTGGTCCGGTACGGGATCAGGTCGGGCTGGTCGGGCAGCGTGTGCAGGTGCGGGCGCAGCTCCTCCAGCGTCATGGTCGCGTTGACCGGGACGCTGTAGCCGACCACGTGCAGGTTGGAGTCCTTGAAGTCCACGACGCCCTTGATGTGGGCGTCGCGGATGTTCCACTCCCGGGGGATCGTCCAGTCGAGCACCTCGGTGCCCGTCGGCACCTCGGTGATCTCCAGCGGGATGTGCTCGCCGATGATCCGCAGCGTCTCGCGCAGGCCGTCGCCCGTGATGCTCCTGCACAGCGGGTAGAGCCTGCGCACCAGATCATGCATGTTCATGGGCGCAACGTTTCGTCGACGGTGCCCGCTTCGCGCCTGGCCGCGATCCTGGCCAGCCGGGTGAACCGGCGGTCGAACGCCTCCTGCGTCAGGCCGTTGGCCCGGTAGGCGTCGATGAGCTCCACGGCGCCCTCCTTGACCGTCCAGCGCGCCTCGTAGCCGGGCATCGCCGTACGGATCCTGGAGAAGTCGACGCGGTAGGAGCGCGGGTCGGCGCCGGTCTCGCCGGTGATGGCCAGCGTCGAGCCGGGCACGGCAGAGACGACCTCGGCGGCGATCTCGGCCACGGTCACGTTGTTGACCTCGGTGCCGACGTTGAAGGCCTTGGCGTGTACGGCTGCGCGCGGCGCGGACAGCGCGGCGATGAACGCGTCGGCGATGTCGCGCGCGTGCACCAGCGGGCGCCACGGCGTGCCGTCCGACAGCACCTTCACCTGTCCGGTCAGGAACGCGTGCCCGACCAGGTTGTTCAGCACGATGTCCGCGCGCAGTCGCGGCGAGAAGCCGAAGGCGGTCGCGTTGCGCAGGAACACCGGGGTGAAGTCGTCGTCGGCCAGCCCGACCAGGTCGTCCTCGACGCGCACCTTCGACTCCGCGTACGGCGTGACCGGGCGCAGCGGCGCGTCCTCGTCCAGCAGGTCGTCGCCGCCGGAAGCGCCGTAGACCGAGCACGTCGAGGCGTAGAGGAACCGCTTGACGCCCGCCTCCCTGGCCAGCGTGGCCAGCCGGGTGGAGGCGTGGTGGTTGATGTCGTAGGTCAGCTCGGGCGCCAGCGCGCCGAGCGGGTCGTTGGACAGCGCGGCCAGGTGGATCACCGCGTCGAACCCGGCCACGTGCTCGGGCCCGGCGTCGCGCAGGTCCACCGCGTGCGTCTCGACGGCGGCCGGCTCAGGTCCGAGGACGCAGTCGGCGAACAGGCCCGAGTCCAGCCCGGTCACCTCGTGTCCCGCCGCGACGAGCATCGGGGCCATCACGCTGCCCAGGTAGCCCTGGTGGCCGGTGAGAAGTACCCGCATCAGTTCTCCAGATCGACGGTCAGCTTGGACACGTGGAAGGCTTCGGCGTACCGCGCGTGGCACTCGATGCCACGGATGCGCGCCAGCCCCAGGAACGCCTCGCGGTCGTACCAGTCGCGGTGGCGCTGCGAGGCGTAGTGGCGCTGCAGCAGGTCCACCTTCTGCTCGGCCACCTCGGGCGCGAGCGGCTGGTAGAGGTTGGGCGCACCGAGGTCGCCGTCCCACTTGACGATCTCGTAGCCGAGCGCCAGGTGGTTCCTGAAGGCGGTGGGCACCAGCTTGGCCAGCCCCCGGTGGTCCTGGTGGGCGTCCCCGCGCCACGGCGCGAAGATCAGGTCGGGTTCCGTACGGCTCCGCAGTTCCTCGACGGCCGCCTTCGCCTCTTCCCAGCGGGCGGGCAGGTAGCCGTCGGGCAACTTCAGCACGGTGACGCTCAGCTCGGCTCCCGGGCAGAACGCGGCGAGCGCGGCGCGCTCCTCGTCCTCACGCTCGGTGCCGCCGCCGGACAGCACCAGCGCGTCCACCCGGATGCCCGGGTGCGCCGCGCAGGCCGTCAGCAGGCTGCCGCCCGCGCCGATCGCGAGGTCGTCGCAGTGGGCGGCGAGCGCGACGATGCTTGTCAGCCCTTCCGGGCGCAGGCCGATCATTGGGACCGTTCCCACAGCGCCCAGGGACGTTGCCCGCGCGAGTACGCCTCGTCCAGCTCCATGCGCTGGTTCACGGTGTCGGTGGGCCGCCAGTAGCCGCGGTGCGGGTAGGCAAGGAGGCGCCCGCGCTTGGCCAGCTCGACGCAGCCGTCGGCGACCAGGTCACCGTTCTCCGGGATGTGCTCGAAGATCTCCTGGGTCAGCACGAAGTAGCCGCCGTTGACCCACACGGGCATCTCGCTGACCGGCGAGATGCCGCCGACCATGCCGTCCTCGCCGACGTCCACGCAGTGGAAGGTCTGCGACGGCGGGACGACCATCATCGAGGCGGCCGCGCCAGAATCGACGACGCGGTCGATGATCTCGGGGAGCGGGGCGTCGCTGAGCACGTCGGCGTAGTTGGCGAGGAACATGTCGTCGCCGTCGAGGTGGTCGCGGACGCGGCGCAGCCGTTCGCCGATCGGGGAGTTGATACCGGTCTGCACGAACGAGATGGACCAGTCGGAGATGTCGGTCGAGAGCAGCTCGACCTTGCCGCCGCGCAGGACGAAGTCGTTGGACGTGGCTTCCTGGTAGGTGAGGAAGAAGTCCTTGATGTGGTGGGCGCCGTAGCCCAGGCAGAGGATGAACTCCTTGTGCCCGAAGTGCGCGTAGTAGCGCATGACGTGCCAGAGGAGGGGGCGGGGGCCGACGAGCGCCATGGGTTTGGGCACTTCGCCAGGGACACCGGTCCGCATACGCGTGCCGTAGCCTCCGCAGAACAGAACGACCTTCACACGACCTCCAGATGGGGGATGGGAAAGACCAGTCGGCCTCCCCACTCGTGGATGTAGGACAGCTGTGCGGCCAGCTCTTCGCGCAGGTTCCATGGCAGGACGAGGACGTAGTCGGGGCGGTCGTGTGCGATCCGCTCCGGCTCCAGGATGGGGATCCTGGTGCCCGGGGTGTACCTGCCGTGCTTGTAGGGGTTGCGGTCGACGGTGTACTGCAGCAGGTCCGAGCGGATGCCGCAGTGGTTGAGCAGGGTGTTGCCCTTGCCGGGCGCGCCGTAGCCGACGACGGTCTTGCCGTCGTCCGCCGCGTCGATGAGGAACCTCAGGAGGTCACGCTTGACTGCGGCGACCCGATCGCCGAAGTCCGTGTACCCGGAGAGGTCGTGCAGTCCTGCGGCCTTCTCCTTCGCGAGGACGTCGGAGACGCGGTCGCTCGGCACCCCCAGGGGACGAGCCCAGAGGCGGATCGAGCCACCGTGTGTGGGGAGAAGCTCCACGTCCACGAGCGTCAGTCCCCCACTGGCCAGAGCGCGCTGCGCCGAGGCGACCGTGTAGTACTGGAAGTGCTCGTGGTAGATCGTGTCGTACTGGTTCAGCTCCATCAGCGTCAGCAGGTGCTGCACCTCGATGGACACCCACCCGTCGTCGGCCACCAGGGCGCGCAGCCCCTTGGTGAAGCCGATCAGGTCGGGAATGTGCGCGTAGACGTTGTTGGCGACCACCAGATCGGCGGGCCCGTGCTCGGCACGCACCGCCGCCCCGGTCTCCGGCGTCAGGAACGCCCCGAGCGTCGGCACGCCCTTGTCCTTGGCCGCCTGCCCCACGTTGGCCGACGGCTCGATGCCCAGGCACCTGACCCCTTCGGCGACGACGTGCTGCAGGAGGTAGCCGTCGTTACTCGCCACCTCGACGACGAAGGAAGGTTTCAACCGTTCCAACGACGTGGAGACGAACTTCCGCGCGTGCTCCACCCACGAGGCGGAGAACGACGCGAAGTACGCGTACTCCGTGAACGTGTCCTCCGGCGTGATCAGCGGCGGGATCTGCGCCAGCCAGCAGCTCTGGCAAACCCGCAGGTGAAGCGGGTAGTTGATCTCCGGCATGTCGAGCTGAGCCGCCGTCAGGAAGAGTTCGCAGGGCGGCGTCGCCCCGAGATCCACCACGCTGGCCAGGTCAGCGGAGCCGCAAAGTCGGCATGATGACGTCATCCCTGGAAATGACAAGATTCCCCCCAAGTCCCACCCACAGCCGTACTTCGGGCGAGGGGCAAAGAGTGTTACAAGTGTCTTCATGCAACCGCTGAGCATCACTGGAGCATTGCTCTACACCCCCCGTATCTACAGCGATCAGCGCGGCGATTTCCTGGAAAGCTTCCGTATGTCCGATCTCGGACAGCCCTTCGACCTGGCGCAGGTGAACTGTTCCGTGTCCAGGCGCGGGGTGCTGCGCGGCGTGCATTTCGCCGACGTGCCGCCGGGCCAGGCCAAGTACGTGATGTGCGTGTCCGGCGAGGTGCTCGACGTCGTGGTGGACGTCCGGGTGGGCTCGCCGACGTTCGGCAGGTGGGAGGCGGTACGGCTGGACGACGTGGCCAGGCAGGGGGTCTTCATCGGCGAGGGGCTGGGCCACGCGTTCCTGGCGCTCAGCGAGTCGGCGACGGTCGTCTACCTGTGTTCGTCCGCATATGACCCGGCTCGGGAGCACGGGATCCACCCGCTGGACCCCGATCTGGCGATCGAGTGGCCGATTGTGGACACGCCCATCCTCTCCGACAAGGATGCCGCGGCTCCCACGCTCAAAGAGGCGCTCGACTCGGGGATACTGCCCTCGTGCTGAGTGTCGTGATACCGGCCCACAACGAGGCCAGGGTGATCGGCCGCCTGCTGGACGGGCTGCTGGACGGGGAGCGGTTCGACGTCGTGGTGGTGGCCAACGGCTGCACGGACGACACGGCGGAGGTGGCGCGCGCGCACGGCGTGCGGGTGGTGGAGACGCCGAAGCCCTCGAAGCGGACGGCGCTGCGGCTGGGCGACGAGGCGGCACGCGGATATCCGCGCCTTTACGTGGACGCCGACATCGAGCTGACCGCCGCGTCGGCGAAGGCCCTCGGGGAGGCGCTCGCGCAGGGGTTCCTGGCAGCCGCCCCGCAGCGGGTCCTCGCACTCGATGGCCGGTCGTGGCTGGTGCGGGCCTATTACGCGATCTGGGTACGGCTCCCGCACGTGCGCGCCGGGCTCTTCGGGCGGGGCGTGATCGCGGTGAGCGAGGCGGGCAACGAACGGATCAGAGCGCTCCCACCTGTGATGGCTGACGACCTCGCGGCATCGCTGGCTTTCAAGGCGGAGGAACGGGTGATCGTGCCCAGCGCTGAGGTGGTGATCCAGACGCCGCGCACGTTCGCCGACCTGATGCGCCGCCGCGTGCGCGCGGTGACCAGCGTGGCTGAGCTGGACGCGGACGCGCAGGCGGGAGCGGGTGACCGGACCGGCGTGCGCGATCTCCTCGCGATCGTCATCAGAAGGCCCTGGCTGGCCCCTGCCGCTGGAGTGTTCGTCGGTGTCGCGGTGCTCGCCAGGCGGCGAGCCGCCCGCGCGATCCGCGCGGGCGACTACACCACCTGGCTGCGTGACGAGAGCAGCAGGACCTAGCTGACCGGCGTGTTCATGTCGGTCGTGATCTGCGCGGCGGTGAGCGCCTTGTTGTAGACGCGGACCTCGTCGATGAGCCCGCTGAAGTACTCACCCGACCCGCTGTTGCCGCCGATGCGCAGCGGGCTCGTGCCTGCCCTGAGGTTGCCTCCCGTCGGGTTGACGGCCACCTGCGCCCCGTTCACGTACATGCGCAGGTTCGACCCGTCGTACGTCGCCGCCACATGGCTCCACGTGTTGAGCGGCAGGTTGCTCGGCGCCGGAGCGTTGGCCCCCGACGTCGTGTAGATGAACGCCGCAGGACCGCTGCTGCCACTGCCCATGATCGCGTAGGCGAGATCGGCGCCGAACTCCTTCATCAGCACCGTGCGCCACCCGGTCACGCTGGTCGGTTTGACCCACGCCTCCAGGGTCATGCCGTTCGTCAGGTGCAGCGTGCTGGAGTCGTTGACGGTGACCCAGCTGGAGGTGCCGTTGAACGACATAGCCTGGCCGTACTTGCCGGTCGTCCACGTCGCCGAGGCGGCCGTGCCGTTGTTGCCCTTGCCCGAGGTGTCGACGATCGACGTCCCGGTGCCGGCGTTCATGGCGTAGGCGGCGACGAGGCCGGTGTCGGTGGGCGGCTGGGTGACCACGGCCGACGCCTCGTTCGACGACGCGCTGGTGTTGCTTGAGCCGTCGAAGGCGAGGACCCGGTAGTAGTACGTGCCCGCCGCCACGCCGGAGTCGACGAAGGAGGTGCTCGACGTCGAGCCCACCTGGTTGGCGCCGGACGGGGTGAACCCGGCCGTCGTCGAGCGGTGGACGGTGTATCCCGCGACGCCCACGTTGTCGGTCGAGGCGGTCCAGGTCAGCTGGGCGCTGCCCGGTCCGCCGGTGGCCGCGAGCGAACCCGGCGCGGTCGGCGGGGTGGTGTCCGGCGGGCCGGGCTGGCCGACCGGGGTGTTCATGTCGGTGGCGAGCTGGGCCGCGGTGAGCGCCTTGTTGTAGACGCGGACCTCGTCGATGAGCCCGCTGAAGTACTCACCGGACCCGCTGTTGCCGCCGATGCGCAGCGGGCTGGTTCCCGCGCGCAGGTTGCCGACCGTGGGGTTGGTCGCCACCTGGGTGCCGTTCACGTACATGCGCAGGGTCGCGCCGTCGTAGGTGGCCGCCACATGGCTCCACGTGTTGAGCGGCAGGTTGCTCGCCGCCGGAGCGTTGGCCCCCGACGTCGTGTAGATGAACGCCGCAGGCCCGCTGCTGCCGCTACCCATGATCGCGTAGGCCAGATCGGCGCCGAACTCCTTCATCAGCACCGTGCGCCACCCCGTCACGCTGGTCGGCCTGACCCACGCCTCCAGGGTCATGCCGTTCGTCAGGCGCAGCGAGGTCGAGTCGGGTACGGTCACCCAGCTCGACGTGCCGTTGAACGACAGGGCCTTGCCGTACTTCCCGGTCAGGTTCCACGACGTGGACGCCGCCGTGCCGTTGTTGGCCTTGCCCGACGCGTCGGCGACCGCCGTGCCCGCGCCCTCGTCCATGCCGTAGGCGGCCACGAGGCCGTCGGGGACGGACGCCTGCTGGTAGGTGGCCGTGTAGGTCGTGGCCGTGGCTGGAGCGGTGACGTTGTGGCTGGCGGCGCCGCTGTCCGACCACGAGGTGAAGGTGTAGCTGGAGCCGTTCGCGCTCTGCGGCGAGGGCGCCGAGATCGAGTTGTGCGACCCCACGATCACCGTCCTGGTGAACGGGGCGACGGTCTGCTCGCTGTTGAAGCCGAGCTGCAGGCCGGTCGGCGCGGTCTGGAAGGTCAGGTTCACCGTCTTGGGCTGCAGCGACACGCTCTTGGTGTCGGTCAGCCCGTGCGCGTCCGTGACGGTCAGCCGGAGGTCCAGGTGCGAGGGGTACTCGTGGTCGGGCGCGACGAACGAGCCGCTCGCGCCGGTGAACGAGGTGATCTCGTGCTCGTGGCAGGTGCTCGGGCAGTGCTGCATGATCAGCTTCCAGATCATGCGGGAGCCGGGTTCCGTGCCGTCCTGGGCGTCCGTGCCCGTGCCGGAGAACGCGATCGTGTCGCCGACCGCCCAGGTGAGCGAGGCGGCGGGCGAGGTGATCGTCGCCGTCGGCGGGGTGTTGTTGACGTTGATCGTGGCGGTGGCGTCGCCCTGGCCGCCGCGCCCGTCGCTGGCGCGCAGCTTCACCACGTAGGAACCGGGTTGGGTGTAGGTGAACGACGGCGTCGCCGAGGTGGAGTCGTCGAGGTCGCCGTCTCCGTCGAGATCCCACTGGAAGGTCAGCGGATCGCCGTCGGCGTCCGACGAGCCCGTCGCGGTGAAGTTCACCGCCAGCGGCGCGTTGCCGGACGTGGCGCTGGCGCCGATGACCGCGACCGGCGGGGTGTTGTTGTAGATGTAGCGGATGATCTGCCCGTTGGCGTAGTCGACGGCGAACAGGTCGCCGCCCGGGCCGGTGGTCACCTCGACGACCGGCACGCCGGAGTCGAAGGTGGTGACGGTCGCCGGGTCGGGCAGGCCGTTGGCGCCCTTGGTCATCACCCAGATGCACTGGCGGCTGTAGTCGGAGAAGAACATCGAGCCGTCGTAGGAGTCCGGGTACGGCCCGCCGTTGTAGAAGGCCACGCCGCTGGAGGAGGAGCCGCCGGACGGGCACGGGTCACCCGGCCAGGGCTTGGAGCTGTGGTTCCAGGAGAAGTACGGCTGCGTGATCGCGCTCGCGCCCGCCGCGTAGAGGTTCTCGCAGAGGGTGAGGTTGAGGTTGTCGTAGCCGCTCTGCTTGTTCGGCCCCTCGTAGCAGGGCCAGCCGAAGTTGTTCACAGGACCGGTCGGTGCGGCGATCCTGTTGATCTCCTCGTAGGTGCTCCAGCCGACCTCGCCCGCCCAGACCTCGCTGGTGCCGGGGCGGATGGTGAAGCGGAAGGGGTTGCGCTGGCCGTACGCGATGATCCTGGCCGCGTTGGCGTCGCTGCTGCCCGCGTTCGGGTTGTCGGGGGCCGCCGCGCCGGTGTCGGGGTTGATCCTGATGATCGTGCCGTTGAGCCCGGCAGGGTCGCCGCTGGTCCGCAGGTCCTGCGAGCGCAGCGCGCCGCCCTCGGCGGCAGGTGGGGTGAGCGCGGTGCCGACCGGGGAGGGCGGGTCGCCGCACGGGTTGTCCGGGGTGATGTCGGAGCTGGTCAGGTTGTCCTGGCCGTAGTCGGCGAAGTTGAAGCTGGCGCCGTCGCCGCCGCTCGCGTAGAGCATGCCGTCAGGGCCGAACTTGAGGTCGCCGATGGAGTGGCTGGGGTGCTGCTGGCACCAGTCCGTGATGAGCGGCGTCTCGGCGCCGGTGGGCGAGATGACCGACAGGCGGCCGGTGATGAGGCAGCCGTCGTTGGTGGCCCCCGGCGGGCTGGGGCAGGGGTCCGCGCTCTGGTCGGCCGTACCCCAGCGGGGCGCGGTTCCGCCCGGTACGGCGTCGTGGGAGTACAGGACGTAGAGGCGCGGGTCGGCCGGGAAGTTCGGGTGCAGGGCCATGCCGAGCAGGCCGCGGTCCCAGAAGTTGTGCACCTGCGTGCGGAGGTCGGCGTAGATCACGGGCGTGGTGTCGGTGATGGAGTCGAAGACCTTGATCAGGCCGCTCTTCTCGGCGACGAACACCCGCCCGTCCGAGGCGAACTCGACGTTGGTCGGGTTGGTCAGGCCGCTGAAGACGACCTGCTTCTGGAAGTTGCCTGGCAGCGCCTGTGCGGCGGGTGGAGGTAACAACACCACGCCGGCGGTGATCAGCAGGACGGATAAGAGCGCATGGCGAAGCCGCCTCAGCACGATAGAACCCCCTAAAGACTGTCCCCCGAGCCCTTAAGGTGATCTATCGCACTAAATCAGGGCAAAGTCACGAGGCTTGTCCACATCTGGTCAGCCACGCGTAGAGGAGCCACCCCAGCTCGTACGGCCGGCATTCCCGGTCCACGGCCGTGGGCGGATACACCCGGTCGAGCACCCCGAGCGCACCTCCCAGGTGCACCCGGCTGGCCGCCGCCCTGGCCCCGCGCACGATCTTGCGCGGATCGGCCCGCGCCTCCTTGCGCCAGGTCAGCGCGAGCTCGTCGAGCACCATCGACGGCCGCTCGATCATCCAGTCGAGCCCGGCGGCGATCTCCTGGACGTACGCGGTGCCCCCGGCGTCCGCCAGGTCGAGCAGCGCCATCGGCGCCATAGCGAGCTGGTGCACGCTGTAGACGGGATAGCCCTCGACGACGGCCCCCGAGCGCGCGTCGTAGTGCCACCACCACTCCCCCTGCGGCCCCTGCGCGTCGCAGATGCCCCGGGCGACCTGCTCTGCCGCGCGCAGCGCCTCGGCGTCGCCGGTCGCCGCGTGCAGCCTGGCCAGCGCCTGCAGCGGGTAGACCTGGTCGGCGAAGCAGCCGACGTGCGCCCGGTACCAGGGCACCAGCGACCCCTCACCGAGAGTGTGGCGGTACAGGCGGTCGTCCCTGAGCCCGCCGAGCACCCGCTCGCGGGCCCGCTCCACGTCGGCTCCAGCGGCCACCAGGGCGGCCAGCGCCCACGACGCCTCGACCGTGAACACCTGTCCACCGGTGTCGAGCTCGGCCAGCCTGCGCAGCGCCGCGTCGAGGTCGGCGTGCCCGGACTCGGCCGCCGCCCACGCGATGAGCGCCGCGTCGCCCAGCCCCTTGACCTCGGGCAGCCGCTTGACCAGGTTGCCGACCAGGTCGTGCAGGCTGTCGCCGCCGAGCGCCTCCCGCTGCACGTCCTCTTCGAGGGTGGCCACGCCGAGGGCGACGATCGCCGAGTATCGGATGCTGCGCCCTTCCGGCACCGCGGTCCACGAGCCGTCCGCCTCCTGGCGGCCGCGCCGGGTGAACACGAACTCCCCGTCGACGTAGCCGGGCGGCAACCCGCGTATGGACAGGTCCGCCATGCTCGTCACGAAGTCCTGGTGGCCGGAGCTCAGCAGAGCGATCCGGTGATGCGTCACGTCGTCTCCTCGATCCTGCGTTTGACACCGACCCGCTCCCGGAGCACCAGGAGCAGGAACCTGCCGTTGGTCTTCATGTAGCGCGGCCCGAGCCGCAGCGGCTCCTGCAGCATGCGGTAGAGCCACTCCAGGCCCATCCGCTGCCAGCGCACCGGCGCCCTGCGGGTGTGCCCGGCCAGCACGTCGAACGAGCCGCCGACGCCGTGGATGATCCGCGCGCGCGTGCCCGCGCCGAAGTCGCGGATGAAGATCTCCTTCTTGGGCGAGGTGATGCCCAGGAAGAGCAGATCGGCGTCCGAGTCCGCGATCTCGGCCGCGACCGCCTCCGACTCCTCCAGGGCGAAGTAGCCGTCGCGCGACCCGGCGACCTCCAGGCCCGGGTAGCGCAGCCGTACCTCGTCGAGCACCCGGGCCAGCACCTCGGGAGTGGCTCCGAGGAAGTAGGCGCGATACCCCTTCTGGGAACCGGTGGCCATCAGCTCGGTGAACAGGTCGATGCCCGCCACCCGCTCGGGCAGCCGGTGCCCGAGCACCCGCGAGGCCCAGACGACGGCCTGGCCGTCGGCCAGCACCAGGTCGCTCTCCAGGACGGACTGCCGCAGCGCGGCGTCGGTGCGCATGTTGACGATCTTGGCGGCGTTGACCACGCCGATGGTGAGCTGCGTGCGCTCCGATATGGCCGAGACACAGCGCTGGACGACCTCACCCATGGTGAGCGCGTCGAGCGTGGTGCCGAACACCGTCCTTCTGGTCACGCTGACATATCGGGTTCCATCCGGGAAACGTGACATCACGGCAGCTCCAGCTCGGTCAGCGTCGCACGGTGGTCGGTTCGCGGGACCCGCAGCGTCTGGAAGCCGCGTACCGCGATGCGCCGGTCGGCCAGCACGTGGTCGATGGCGACCTTGGGGAACAGCCGGGGCTGCTCGTAGTAGGGCCACGTCATGGACAGGCCCTTTCCTGTGACGTCGGCGGCGTCCCGGTAGCCGCTGGAGATCAGCTCGCGCAGGACCGAGTGGTCGAGCGTGGAGTTGAAGTCGCCCGCCAGGACGCGCAGCCGCCCGCCGGCGGCGGGAAGGGCGCGGATGCTCGACGCCCAGCAGGCCGTACGCCAGCCCTCGGAGGGCGCGCAGGCGTGCACGGCCACCACGTCCACCTCCCTGCCGCCCGGCAGGGACAGGACGGCGGGCAGGTGGCGCGGGCTCTTGTCGAAGGCGGGCGCCGCGATGTGGATGTCGGCCGGGCGCAGCGGGTAGCGCGCGTAGATGGCCGCGCCCTCCGAGTCGTCGCCGGGCAGCACGACCTTGTACGGCAGCAGCCGCCCGAGCCCCAGCTCGTCGACGCGCTTGCCCATGAGGTTGGTGAACTCCAGCATGTTCAGGACGTCAGGCCGTTCCCGCTCGACCGTGCGCACCAGCTCCTCGGGCAGCACGGACGAGTGCAGCAGGTTGATCGCCATCACCCGCAGCACGGGACCGCCCGCCTCCGGATTGCCCTCGGGAATCGCCCGCGGCACCACGATCACCGCGAAGCAGCAGGTCACCGCAAGCGCCGCGGTGATCAGCGGCCCGTTGCGCAGGAGGACGGCGAGGCCCAGCGGCACCAAGGAGGCCGCGGCTGCGTAAGGCGTGAAGGAGACCAGCTGCGACCAGGCGAACTTCGGCTCCCATCCGGTAAGCCGCAGAACCACCCATCCGGCGAAGGGCACGAGCACCAGCCACAGCAAAGAACCTCCTAGACGACGCTGCACCGGCGCCCTCGCATCAGCACCGGCCAGGCCGCGTGCAGGGCGGACTGCCAGTCCCTGATCGGCTCCCACCTGGTGTGCGCGAGGACGCTGTTGGCCGGACGCGGAGCGGGGCGCGGGAAGTCCGCCGAGGTCACCGGGCGCACGCGGCCCGGGTCGAGACCGAGCAGGGTGAAGATCTCGACGGCCAGGCCGTACCAGGTCGTCTCGCCGGAGCTGGTGCCGTGGTAGACGCCCGGCGGCAGGTCGGAGTGGGCCAGCCGGACGAGGTAGTCGGCCAGGTCGGCCGACCAGGTGGGCTGCCCCCGCTGGTCGGCGACCACGTCGACGGTATCGCGCTCGGTGGCCAGCCTGATCATGGTCTTGACGAAGTTCTGCCCGCCGGAGCCGTAGAGCCAGGCGGTGCGCACGATGTGGTGCCCGTGCTCCAGGACGGCCAGCTCGCCGGCCAGCTTGCTGCGCCCGTAGGCGTTCACCGGCGCGGTCGGATGGTCCTCGCGGTACGGCTCGCGCCCGGTGCCGTCGAAGACGTAGTCGGTCGACAGGTGCAGCAGCTTCGCCCCCGCCCTGGTGCAGGCGTCCGCCAGGTCGCGCACGGCCCGGCCGTTGACCTCCGTGGCCTCCGCCTCGTGCTGCTCGGCGTCGTCCACGGCGGTCCAGGCGGCGCAGTTGACCACCACGCGCGGCCGGTAGGCGCACACGAAGTCGCGTACGGCACGCGCGTCGCACAGGTCCAGCTCCGAGCGGCCCAGCGCGACGACGGGGTCGCCACTGACCGCGATCCTGTCGAGCAGGTCGGCGGCCAGCATGCCGTCCCCGCCCGTGACTAACCAGCGCACGCCGACCACCAGTCGCGGTTGTCGAGGTACCAGCGCACGGTGTCCTTGAGCCCCTGCTCGAACGGGACCTCGGCGCGGTAGCCCAGGGCGCGCAGCTTGGAGTCGTCGAGGGAGTAGCGGCGGTCGTGGCCCTTGCGGTCGGTGACGTGCTCGACCATGTCCCAGCCCTTGCCGCACACGTCGAGCAGGCGCTGGGTCAGCTCCAGGTTGGACAGCTCCGCCGTACCCGCGATGTGGTAGACCTCGCCGGGCTCGCCCACGTCGGCGACCAGCCTGATGCCCGCGCAGTGGTCCTCGGCGTGGATCCAGTCGCGCACGTTGCCGCCGTCGCCGTAGAGCGGCACCTTCCTGCCGCGCGCCAGGTTGGTGACGAAGAGCGGGATGACCTTCTCCGGATACTGGCGCGGCCCGTAGTTGTTGCCGCAGCGGGTGATCGACACGTTGAGCCCGTGCGTGACGGCGTAGGCGCGGGCGATCAGGTCGCCGCCCGCCTTGGCGGCCGCGTACGGCGAGCGGGGCTGCAGGGGCGCGCTCTCGTTCCAGGACCCGATGTCGATCGAGCCGTAGACCTCGTCGGTGGAGACCTGCACCACTTTGGGGGTCCCTGCGTCGAGGCAGGCCTGCATCAGCGTCTGGGTGCCCAGCACGTTGGTGCGCACGAACTCCGCCGCGCCGTCGATCGACCGGTCGACGTGCGACTCGGCGGCGAAGTTCACCACCAGGTCGTGGCCCGGCACGACCTCTTTGAGCAGGTCGAGGTCGCAGATGTCCCCCCGCACGAACGTGTGCCGCACCCCTTCGAGGTTGGCCAGGTTGCCCGCGTAGGTCAGCTTGTCCAGGACAGTGACATCGTCGGCCTGCACGGATCGGACAAAATGCGAGCCGATGAACCCGGCACCCCCGGTCACCAGGATTTTCTTCATGAGCTGATCTGTACCTTGCTGTGATCGCCCAGCACGAGACGGTGGGCTCTGGGCGTGTTGGGCGCCGGGGTGACCTCGACGTCGTGGCCGATGAGCGAGGCCTCGATCCGCCCCACGCCGTGGATGGAGGCGCGTGGGAGCAGGATGGAGTACTCGATCTCGCTCCTGTCGACCACGCAGTCGGCCCCCACGGAGGTGAAGGGGCCGATGTAGCTGTCGGTGATGCGCGCGCCAGGCCCGATGATCACGGGCCCGACGATGCGCGAGCGTTCGACGACGGCGGAAGGATCGATCACCACCCGGCCGATGATCTCCGCGTCGACGTCGTGCGAGGGCTCCAGCGACTCCAGGACCAGCCGGTTGACCTCCAGCATGTCGTCGACGTTGCCGGTGTCCTTCCAGTAGCCGGTGATGCGGCTCGCCTCCACGTGGCGGCCCCTGTCGATCAGCCACTGGATCGCGTCGGTGATCTCCAGCTCGCCCCGCCACGACGGCTTGAGCTCGGCCACCGCCTCGTGGATCGCCGAGGTGAACAGGTAGACGCCGACCAGCGCCAGGTCGCTCTTGGGCACGACCGGCTTCTCTTCCAGGCCGACGACCCTGCCGTCCGCGTCGAGCTCGGCGACGCCGAACTGGCGCGGGTCGCTGACCTGGGTGAGCATGATCCTGGCCGCGGAGTCGAAGCCGCGCACGATGTCGGTGATGCCGCCGACGATGAAGTTGTCGCCGAGGTACATGACGAAGTCGTCGTCGCCCAGGTAGTCGCGGGCGATCAGCACGGCGTGCGCCAGCCCGAGCGGCGCCTCCTGGCGCAGGTAGGTGACCTGCAGCCCGAACGCCGCCCCGTCGCCCACCGCCGCCTCGATCTCGGCCTGCGTATCGCCGACCACCATGCCCACCTCGGTGATGCCCGCGGCGGCTATCGACTCGAGCCCGTAGAAGAGCACGGGTTTGTTGGCCACGGGCACGAGCTGTTTCGCCGAGGTGTGCGTGATGGGCCGGAGCCGTGTGCCCGACCCTCCGGCGAGCACGAGTGCTTTCACAGCTAGTAGGCCCCTTCTCCACGGGTGACGACCGCCCAGGTCTTCCACAGGATCTGCAGGTCCAGGATGAGCGACCAGTTCTCCACGTAGCGCAGGTCGAGCCGTACCGACTCCTCCCACGTGAGGTCGGACCTGCCGCTGACCTGCCACAGCCCGGTCATGCCCGGCTTGACGACGAGCCTGCGCCGCACGTCGATGCCGTACCTCGCCACCTCGTCAGGAAGCGGCGGGCGCGGGCCGACGAGCGACATGTCGCCGCCGATCACGTTGAGGAGCTGAGGCAGCTCGTCGAGGGAGTAGCGGCGCAGGAACGCGCCAACGCGGGTGACCCTTGGATCGTTCCGCATCTTGAAGAGCACCCCGTCGAAGTCGTTCGCATCGAGCAGCTCACCCTTGCGCTGCTCGGCGTCCACGACCATCGTGCGGAACTTGAAGACGCTGAACTCCCTGCCGCCCCTGCCCACCCTGATCTGGCGGAACAGCGCCGGCCCAGGACTGGTCATGCGGATCAGCGCCGCGATCACCAGCAGCGGTACGGCGAGCAGGATCAGCGCGGAACCCGCCACGATGCGGTCGAAGCCGCTCTTGACGAGCTGCCTGGCGCCGTCGAACTCCGGGTGCTCCACGTGCAGCAGCGGCATCCCGGCCACCGGCCTGATGCTGATGCGCGGTCCTGCCACGTCCATGAGCGCGGGCGCGACGAACAGGTCGGTGCGCGCCGTCTCCAGGCTCCAGGCCAGGCGGCGTAAAGCCGCGCCGTCCAGCTCCGGGCAGGCGAGCACGGCGACCGCGTCGGCGCGCGACTGCGCGACCACCTGGGCCACGTCGCCGAACGAGCCGAGCACCGGCACACCGTCGAGTTCGACGTCCATGCGGTCGGACGGCAGGCACGCGCCCACCACCTGCATGCCGTGGTGCGGCTGGCGGCGGAACTGCACGACAAGATCGAGAATGGATTCGCGATGGCCGACTGCGATCACCTGGCGCGTGTATTCGCCCACAACCCGGCGCCGGTGAAGGTGTTTGCGCATCTTGTAGCGGAAGTAGAGTGTGGACAGCAGTGCGAGTGGCAGCATTGCCATCACGAAACTACGCGCGACGCTGGTTTGAGTGACATAAGCGCCAATTGCGACAGTGGCCATCAAACCGACCCCGCCGTTGAAAACCGCTCGGAATTCCTCCGTCCCCTCACCGTGGGCTCGCTGGCGATACGCGCCGCCCATCGCCAGGGCCAGCGGCCAGGCGACGATCAACGCGAATCCGAGTACGTACTCCACCGCGGGGACGAAGGCCCCCAGCAGCAGTCGACCGGTCAGCACGCTCACGCATGCGATCAGCGCGCACGCCATGTCTCCACCGAACAGCAGGCGCAAATACGCCCGTGTCCAGATGCTCGAGGCATGGCGTGGGACGGCGTTGAGGAGTACGACATCGGACTCCCCCATCCCAACCCTCATGGCACCCCACCCTGCAACTGTGTGCACTGCACCAACAGGACGCCGCATTCGCCACAATGGTTGACACGCTTCCCCCGCGAAAACCAAGCGCGCAGGTCCCCACTAAAGAGTAAAGATCGACTCCATGAAGGGGAATATCGGCTAATGACCACAATCGGCCGCAGGTAGGGGCGGTGCGGGACTTGACGGAACGGTCCAGAGATGCAGCAGGACCGATAGTGAATTGGCGGGTTTAGTCGTATTCGAGATCGGGCAAGGCGGACGGCGGGTCGGGGCTGCGCCACACGACCACCACGTCATCCCTCCCGGACTCCGAGGCCAGGTTCAGCCGGTCCAGGTCAAAGTCGGGCAGGTATCTGAGCCGCGCCAGGAACGTCGCGTCCGTCGCCGAGCGGGGCACCACGCAACCCTCGCCGTCCCGGTCCAGCAGGATGATGAGAACTTCCGCCTCGGGTTCCGTCGCAACCCGGACCTCGACCACGTCTTCCCACGCGAGCGCTTCGACACTGCCGTCGGCATAGTGCCGTGTTACGCCCTCTTCTGTGACGTACACGTAGGAGTCCGGCATTGCGTTGCCGTGCATGGCCGCGATTCTTGCGACTTCAGGTGTCTTCCCGCAAGGGAGCAGCGCCCCAGGAGTGGCTGAGATGTGCGGCGACGGCCGCCCGCGCCGCGTCGGCCGGGCCCCTGGCGATGGCATCGAGCAACTCGCGGTGCTCGGCTACGAGGACGTCGCGGTCCTCGTAGATCTCCCTGAGCCTGACCAGGCCGAGCCGCGTCTCGGCGGCGAGCGCGCCGTAGAGGCGCTCCAGCCTGGGGCTGCCGACGGCCACGATCAGCGCTTCGTGCAGGGCCATGTGCTCGGCGACCGACTCGGCCCACGGCGCGTCTGCGGGCAGCGCGTCCATCCTGGCGAGCGCCTCGTCGGCGGCGTCGACCCGGCGGCCGGCCAGCGCCCTGGCCATCAGGTCCTCCAGCGGCCTGCGGACGTACATCAGATCGTCGAGGTCCGACATCGTCACCTCGGGGACATACGCGCTGCGGTTGCGCTCGCGCCTGAGCAACCCCTCGTGGACGAGTACGGCGAGCGCCTCGCGCACGGTCGGCCGGGCCACGCCGTACGCGGCGGCCAGTTCCTGCTCCGGCAGGGGTGCGCCGGGCTCGATCTCGCCGGACAGCACCCGCTGCCGCAGCGCGCCGGCGAGCGCGTCAACGGTGGAGACCGTTCTGAGCAAGATCACGCTCCCTCTCCGGTAGGGCTACCGCCACAAGGCTAAGGGCCAGCAACGCCAGTCCGGTGATCGAGAGGGGGGTCAGGCTCTCGTGCAACACCACGAGCCCGAGCAGCGCCGCGACCCCCGGCTCGGCCAGGGCGAGCGTGGCCGCGGTGGCGACCGGCGTGGTCCGCAGGCCCCTGCCGTAGAGGACATAGGCGAGCGCCGTCGCGCCCGCGCCGAGGTAGAGGGCGGCGAGCAGCGCGGACGGCTGGGCCAGCCAGCCGACGCCCGTCCACAGCAGGACCGGCAGCATGACGATCGCCGCGCCGCCGAACAGCACACCCATGACGGCGTTGGAGGAAGCGCCGTCGCCGATCGCCTTCGCGGCCATGACCGCGTAGAAGGCGTAGAGCAGCCCGCCGAGCAGCGCGAGCAGGACACCTGAGACGACCGCCTGGGCGCCGCCGCCGAGCAGGAGCGCCGCGCACCCGGCGATGGCCGCCGTAGTGCCGAGGGCCCACCTCCTCGTCGGCGCCCTGCCGTGGATGAGCCAGGAGAGCAGCCCGGTGAAGACGGGCCCGCTGCCGATGGCGACGACGGTGCCGACGGCGACGCCGGTCCTGCCGATCGCGGCGAAGAAGCAGAGCTGGTAGCCGGCGACGGCGAGGGCAGCGAGCAGGAGACCCGGTTTTATCGCGCTTTTTAGCGCTTTTCCACCCAGCAACGCCAGCAGGACGCCGCCGATCACCAGGCGGGCAGCGGCCACGCCGACCGAGTCAGCGGTGATGAGCAGGCCGGCCGTGCCTGCCGTACCCCACAGGACTGCTGCTCCCAGGATGCTCTTCATGGAGAGATTGTCTGACAACCAGACAAGATTCGTCCACTCCTTTGCCGGGAAGGTGATGATCGTGAGATTCGTCGCCGTTCTGCTGGCGCTCGTCACGCTCCTGGGGGGCTGCGCCGCCACCACGGTGAGCTCGGACGTCGCGCTCTCGTCGCTGCCGCCACAGGCCGCCCAGACCTGGCGGCTGATCGAGCGCGGCGGGCCGTTCCCCTACCCGCGCGACGGGGTGACCTTCGAGAACCGGGAGCGGCAACTGCCCCAGCAGCGACGCGGCTACTACCGCGAATACACCGTCCCCACCCCGGGCAGGTCGGACCGCGGGGCGCGGCGGCTGGTGACCGGCCGGTCCAGCGAGGTCTACTACACCGGTGACCACTATCGGACATTCGTGAAAGTCGACGTGAACCGATGAGGACCACGCACAGGGTCACCGGAGACAGCGTCGAGGCCTTCATGGACTCGATCGCCGCCGCGCTCGCGTTTCCCGACTACTTCGGCCGCAACCTGGACGCTCTCTACGACTGCCTCGCCGATCTGACCGGCGAGCACGTGGTCGTGTGGGTCTCGCCGAGCGCCCTGCGCAAGGCGGATCCCGACGGATATACCGCGGTCGCGAGCGTGCTGGCCGACGCCGTGGCCGACGGGACCGGGCTGTCGGTGCTGTTCCGCGGCGATTAGGCCTGTTACTGACGCGGCACTGGTTGCTACTGTTTCGCAAAATCACCGCGCATGCCCCGGAATGCGAGGTTTTATGGTCCGCTCCATCCGGGTGAAGATCGCAGCACTCCTGCTTGTCCCGCTCATCTGCCTCGCGGCCATCTGGGGGTTCGCCGCGACGCTGACGCTGGGAGCCGCACAGGAACTGCTGTCGATCCGCACCGTGTTCGACAACGTCATCGTGCCGACCAGGGCCGTGGGCAACGCCCTGCAGGCCGAGCGGCTCGGCTCGCTCGGCTTCCTCGGCTCGGGCAGGCGCGCCGACCTCTCCGACCGCCGGCTGGAGACCGACCGCGCCAGGGAGTCGCTCGAACGGCTGTCGCAGGAGGCGGCCGACGAGACGCCCGCTCCCATGCGCGAGCGCGTGCAGGCGCTGATCGAGCAGATGGACCGGCTGGCCGAGATCCGTTCCCGGGTCGACACGGGCAACTACACCCGGCTGCAGACCCTCGAGCACTACTGCGAGATGGTCGACGCCGCCTTCCGCGTCTTCGACAAGATGCGCATCACCCCCGACCTGGAGCTGATCGACCAGACCCGCGCCGTCATCATCATGGGCAAGAGCCGCGAGCACCTCAGCGAGGAGAGCGCGCTCATCGCCGGGTTCGTCGGCGCCAAGGAGGTCACCGGCGAGGAGCTCGAGGAGTTCCGCGAGAACATGACCGAGCGCAAGGTCCTGTACGAGCTGGCCATCGGGCAGCTCGACGACGAGCTGCGCGCCCCCTACCTCAAGCTGGACGGCGACAGGTTCGAGGCGATTGAGGAACGCATCGCCGCGTCGATCAAGCCGTCCCAGAAGCTGCCGGACGACGCGGGCACCTGGCTGCCCGCCGCCACGGCCATGACCGACGCCATGACGGCGCTCGGCGGGCGGTCGAGCACGATCATCGCGAGCAGGGCCAGGCCCATGGGCGTCGGAGTCCTCGTACGGCTCGGCGTGGCGGGCGGGCTCGGCCTGGTGGCCGTGGTCATGTCGGTGTTCGTCTCCGTCCGGTTCGGCAGGCGCATGGGCGCCGAGCTGGGCGCGCTGCAGACCGCCGCGCTCGACCTGGCCGACCAGCGGCTGCCCGAGGTGGTGGCCAAGCTCAGCAGGGGCGAGGACGTCTGCTCCGAGCCGCCCTCGCTGCCTGGCGGCACGACGGCGGAGATCGTCAGGGTCGCCGAGGCGTTCGGCTCCGTACAGCGCACCGCGGTCCAGGCCGCCGTCGGGCAGGCGGAGCTGCGCAAGGGCGTGGCCAAGGTGTTCCTCAACCTGGCCAGGCGCAGCCAGTCGCTGCTGCACCGGCAACTGGCCACGCTGGAGACGATGGAGAACAGGACCACCGACGAGGTGATGCTGCACGACCTGTACGCCCTCGACCACCTCACCACCCGCATGCGCCGCCACGCGGAGGGCCTCATCATCCTGTCCGGCTCCGCGCCCGGCCGGGGCTGGCGGCTGCCGGTGTCGATCTTCGACGTGGTGCGCGCGGCGGTCGAGGAGGTGGAGGACTACCTGCGGGTGACCGTCGCCGTGCAGCCCGGCCCGTGCGTGGCGGGCGGCGTCGTGGCCGACGTGGCGCACCTGGTGGCCGAGCTGGTCGAGAACGCCACCATCTACTCGCCGCCGCACACGCAGGTGTTCGTCAGGGGCGAGAGCGTGGCGCGCGGCTACGCGATCGAGGTCGAGGACCGCGGGCTGGGCATGACCGCCGACGAGCTGTCCGCGGCCAACGAGCGGCTGGCGGCGCCGCCGGAGTTCGACCTGGCCGACAGCGACCGGCTGGGGCTGTTCGTGGTGGGACGGCTGGCCGTACGGCACGGCATCAAGGTGTCGCTGCGCGTCTCCCCCTACGGCGGGACCACGGCCATCGTGCTGATCCCTGCCGCGATCGTGGTCGAGCCGACCCTGGTGGGGGTGAGCACGTGAACGAGGAATGGCTGGACCAGCCGGTCATCCGCCCCTACACGATGACCCGCGGCCGCACCCGGCCCTCGGGGGAGAACGTCGACCTGATCGCCATCGTGGCGGCGACCGGCGTGCCCTCGCCGATGGCCGGGCTGGCGCCCGAGCACTACCGGGTGCTGGCTGCGTGCCGTACCCCTGCCTCGGTCGCCGACGTGGCGTCGGGCAGCGACCTGTCGGTGGGCGTGGTCCGTGTGCTCCTCGGCGACCTGCGCGAGCGCCAGCTCGTCACCGTGAAGCCACCGGCGGCCGAGCCGCCGCAGGAGGACATGCTGAGGGACGTGCTGCAGGCGCTCAGAGCCCTGTGATGCCGTCGAGCAGCCCGTCGAGCAGGCGGATCGACGGCGCTGCCACCTCGCCGACGTAGGCGTCGAGCACGGCCAGCCCGGCGCGCACGTCAGGGGTGCTCTTGCGCGGCAGCTCGATCAGCACCTCGTCCTCGACGCTGGCCTCGCCCTCGACGTGCCACGCGTCCGCCGAGGTCGAGATGGACACGGTGAAGGACACCTCGCGCCCGTCCGGCAGGGTGAAGACGGTGCCGATCCGCGCGCCGGAAGGGGGCACGTAGTAGGAGAACGGCCTGCTCCTGGCGAACGGGTGGTGCAGCTCTGCGAAGATCTCGCTCGCCCGGCTCAGCGCCTCCAGCAGGCCGGCGGCTGCGCGGCTCTCGCTGTCCACATCCTGAGCGTAGATCACTTCTGACCCGCTAGTCGATGGCCAGCCTGGCATGCCTTTCCACGTCGTAGCGGACGCCGTCGTAGACGAGCTTGCCGCGTTCGACGCCCTCAGCCCGGAATCCGGCCTTCTCCGCGACGCGGCAGGAGGCCGGATTGTTCATGCGATGTCCCAGCTCCAGCCGGTAGAGGCCGCGCTCGGCGAAGGCCCACTCGGCCAGCTTCCCGGCGCCCTCGGCGGCGACTCCCCTGCCCCTCGCCTCGGGAACCGTCCAGTAGGAGACCCAGCCGTTGTCGTGGGCGTCGATGCCGGTCACGGCCACGTTGCCCATGACCTCGCCGTCGAGGGTGACGGCGAAGGCGTGGCCGACGTCCCGCCACGCCTTGATCCAGCCCACGGCGTCCTGCTCGGTGAGGATCGGCAGGGACGCCTGGGTCCGCATGTCGGGCGCCTGGAAGGCTTTGACGATGACGAGCGCGTCCTCTTCTCGCCACTCGCGCAGTTCGACGGTCACAGCGCGAAGCGGGCCAGGTCGGCGTGGAACAGGTCGGTGTAGAAGGCGGCGTGGCGCGGGATGTGCCACTCGCCGTTGACGATCGACCAGACGCCCCACTCCATGAGCATGTAGTCGAGCGCGACCGGCCACAGCTCGCGCTCGACGGCGGTCAGCTCGACCCTGGCCAGGTAGGCGTCGCGGAACGCCGCCCACTCCTCCGCGGTGAACACCTTGGCGGGCTCGGTCTCCAGGTCGTTGTGGAACAGCAGGACGGCCAGGGCCAGGTCGAGCAGGCGCGGCACGTGCTCGCCGTTGTCCGGGTCGATCAGGACGGGGCCGTCCGGCGTGAAGACCAGGTTCACGGCCTTGAAGTCCATGCTCACGTCGGTGCGCGGCAGGTCCGCGTCGCGGATGACCGGCAGCGTGGTGGTCATGAAATTTCGCAGCATAGGTTCCAGGCGGCCTGCCGTACCGAGAACCTTGACCAGCCCGTCGATGTCCTCCTGGATGGACGCCTCGTCGTGGTCGGGCCACTTGAAGGGCTCGAGGTCCGCGCTGCTCTCCGCGTGCATGCGGCCCAGCAGGTCACCCGCCGCCGCCACGTCCCCCACCTCGTACGGCCGGCCGTCGATCCACGGGTAGGCCACCCAGTCGTTGTCGCCGATCCGCTCCGGCCCGCGCACCGGCGTCACCACCGGGAACCCGGAAGCCGCCAGCCGCCTCGTCCAGCGGCCCATCCCCTCCGCGCCGTGGGTGCGCTTGACCACCACGCCGTCCCCGCGGAAGACGGGCGCGTACGGGTAGATCGAGTCCTGAGCCTGGATGCCGAATCTCTCGAATACCTCTTGCACCCATTGATCCTATTTGCCCTTGAGCCAGATCAATGTCCGGGGACGGCGCAGGGCCATCACGGTGGACCGGACGACCAGCTCCTTGATCCAGGCCCCCGCCCGCCCGGTCACGGCCAGCGGGAGCGGCGAGTCGTCCGCCCTGACGAGCTGGATCACGCCGTCGCGGCGGCCCAGGCTGACGCACTGCAGGGCGTAGCGGAAGCGGAACCTGCCGTCCTTGCCGTTGATGACGTCGGCCGCGTGCGCGCCGAGCGGCATGCCCACCGCGCACGACATGCGCAGCCCGGACGCCGCGTCGCCCACCACGGACACCTCCGGGTGCGAGCGGGCCCGCAGCCTGTCGTCCACCAGCACCCGGCCCCGCTCGTCGACCGGCAGGCCCTCGTCACCGGCCAGCGGCGCTGCCCTGAACGACGCGGCCCAGACGATCACGTCCGCCTCGATCGCACCGCCTCCGGTCAGCAGCCGCCCTTCCTCCACCTTTACTATTTCCGCCCTGCTGACCTCCACCCCGAGACGGGCCATCGCCCTGCCGATGTGCCCGCGCGCCCTCGGCGACAGCCCGGCGCCCGGCTCGCCGTCGGACACCAGCGTCACCCGCCAGGCCGGGTACGCCTCGGCGAGCTCGGCGGCCATCTCGATGCCGGTCAGGCCGCCGCCCACGACGGCCAGGGTCCCGCTCTGGCCGTGCAGGCGGGCGCGCAGCTTCCCGGCCGTCTCCGCGGTGTAGGCGTGGTCGCGGACGCCGGGGGTGCTGACGTCGGTGTGGCTGCCCAGGGCGTACACCAGCCGGTCGTAGGGCAGCTCGTGCCCCTCTGCCGTGCGTACCAGCCGGTTGTCCAGGTCGATCCCGGTCACCAGGGCGGTGACCGTGGTGATGCCGGTGCCCCTGGTCAGCTCGGCCAGCCGCACGCTGACGCTGGGCCGTCCTGCGGCCAGCTCGTGCAGCCTGACCCGCTCGGTGAAGTGGTCGTCCGCGCTGACCAGGGTGATGTCGTTGGTCCTGTCGAGTCTGAGCGCCGCCGTCAGCCCTGCGTACCCGGCGCCGATAACCACGATGTTCATGCAGGGAAGACCGTACGGCGGCGCGGAATGTCTGAGTGAGCTACCTCACATGCCGCAGCTTGTCCGGGTTGCGGACAATGTCGAGCTCGGTGATGACCCCGTCGGCCACGGTGAACGCGATCACCGTGTCGGGCTCGCCCCGGTCGTGAACCACCACGCCGGGAGCGCCGTTGACGTCGCAGAACCGCACGGTCATGCCGTCCTGCAACGCCTTCACCATGCTGAGGACGAGCTTGGCCACCAGGTCGCGGCCGGAGAGCGCCCAGCGCGCCGCGGTGACCTTGCCGCCGCCGTCCGAGCGCCAGACGACGTCGGGATCAAGCACGGCCACCAGGGCCGTCAGGTCGCCCATGACCGCCGCCGTGGAGAACGCCTCGACCGCCCGGTGATGGGCCTCGCGGTCGTTGCTCCTGCGCGGCGCGTAGTCGTGCACCCGCTTGCGCGCCCTGGCCGCGAGCTGCCTGACCGCGCCGGCGCTGCGCCCGACGATGCCCGCGATCTCGTCGTACGGCATGGCGAAGACGTCGTGCAGCACGAACGAGGTGCGCTCGGCCGGGCTGAGCCGTTCCATGACGGCCAGCATCGCCATGCCGATCGACTCGTCCAGCTCCGCCCGCGCCTCAGGCCCCGCGTCGTCGAGCACCGGCTCGGGCAGCCACTCGCCGACGTAGGCCTCCCTGCCCGGCCTGGCCAGGTCGTAGGCGACGCGGCTGACGATCGTGGTCAGGTAGGCGCGTACGTCCTTGACGTGCGCCTCGTCGGCCTTGTTCCAGCGCAGCCAGGTCTCCTGCACGGCGTCGTCGGCGTCGGTGACCGTACCGAGGATGCGGTAGGCCACGCCCCACAGGTGGCGTCGGTGCTCCTCGAAGGCGCTCACGCCTGTCTCAGACCCGCCTGCTTCTCGTACTCCTCGACCATCGGGCCCGGTGCGGTCAGGCACCAGGCCTCGGTGACGAGCTCGAACAGCTCGTCCTCCTCGATGCCGTCGAGATAGACCACCACCCAGCCGAACCGGCCTGCGGTGAACTGCACCTCGAAGACGTCAGGCCGCTCGGCGACCAGGGCGAGCTGCTCCTCGATGGTGGCCTTGAGCCCGACCGTGCGGGTCTTCTCCCACAGGTAGCCGAAGCCCTTGCCGCGCACCTTCAGCGACACCCACTCGCCACCGAAGCCCTGCTTCACCTCCGGGAGGCGTTCGAGCAGGCTCAGGAACTCATCGACGGTCACACCCATGCGTCCAGGTTTACCAAACCTCTCCGACAAACAGTCTTGTCCAGCTGTCCGCCAGCCACCTCTCGAAGCGCTCGGCGCTCCAGCCCCGCTCGGTGACCAGCAGGACGTAGAAGTCGGGCGCGGCGGTGCTCCACACCACGTCGGCCAGCTCTTCGACGGTGACGCCCGCCCTCAGCTCGCCGGTGGCCGCCACGTCCTGGGCGAACAGCAGCATGTTGGCGGCCCGCCGTTCGGAGATCTCGCGCCAGAGCGCATCCAGCTCGGCGTCCTGGCCCGCGGCGTCGCGCAACACGACGAAGAGGGGGGCGAACCGTTCGAGGATCGTGCGTATGGCCGACGCGTAGATCGCCAGCTTCTCCCTCGCGCTGCCCGCCTGCCTGATCCTGACGACGTAGTCGCGCCGCTCGGCCTCGACGACGTCGTCCGTGCCGGAGATCGCGGTCTCGATGAGCAGCCTGAACAGCACCGGCTTCTTGCCGACCGCCGCGTAGACGGTGTCGACGGCGACGCCCGCGCGCCTGGCGATCTCGGGCACGGTCGTGGCCGCGTATCCGCGCTCGGCGAAGACCTCGCGCGCGGCCTGGAGAACGGTGGCCCTGGTGCGTCGCGCCTGCTCCTCGCGCAACGGGGACTTGTACGAGCGACCCATGCGTCCTAGCCTAGCAGTATTCATCCGATCGGCCTTCGGAGCAATTCATGAGCGTCGTTGTCAGAACCGCGGCAGAGGGAGCGGCGACCTGGGCGATGGGGTCGCTGTTCGAGCACCTGGTGTCCGGGGAGGAGTCGGGCGGCGCGCTCGGCGTCTCCGTCGTCACCCAGCCGCCGGGGCTCGCCGCGCCCCTGCACGTCCACACGCACGAGGCCGAGGCGTTCTACCTCCTCGAAGGCACGATGTCCTACCGGGCGGCCGAGGAGACCTACGCGTTGAGTGCGGGGTCGTTCATCTACCTGCCTGCCGGGATCCCCCACTCCTTCCAGATCACCGGGGACGTGCCGGTGAAGTTCCTCGGCCTGTGCGTGCCCGGCGGGCTGATGAAGCTGTACGACGAGGTCGGCATCCCGGCCACCGAGCACCGCCTGCCCGGCACGGACGGGCAGTCGATGGAGGTGGAGATCCCGCGCTGGAACGAGGTGGCGCCGCGCTACGGGCTCAAGGTCCTGTGAGTTGAGCGGCTGCTCAAACCGCCCTATGCTCGCCTTTTGAGCGATCGCCCGAAGGAGAGCCCTGTGGCAGACACGCGCACCAAGCTGCTCGACGCCGCACTGGAGACGTTGCGCACGCAGGGGATCGCGGGTGTGTCGGCCAGGACGATCGCCACCGCGGCCGGGGTGAACCAGGCGCTGGTGTTCTACCACTTCGGCAGCGTGGACGAGCTGCTCGCCGCTGCCTGTCTTTACGGGTCGGAGCAGCGGGTGGCGCTCTACCGGGAACGGTTCGCAGCGGTCACCTCGCTGCGTGAGCTGCTCGACCTGGGGCGGGCCTTGCACGCCGAGGAGCGTGCCGAGGGCAACGTGGCGGCGCTGGCGCAGCTTCTGGCGGGGAGCCAGGCGGACGCGAAGCTCGCTCCGGCGACGGCGGCGGGGTTGACGTTGTGGACGGCTGAGCTGGAGGGGGTCCTCAACCGGGTGCTGTCGGCTGGGCCGTTGGGGGAGTTCGTGGACGTGCCGGGACTGGCCAAGGCGACGTCTGCGGCGTTCGTGGGGTTGGAGTTGTACGAGGGGGTGGATCCTGAGGGGGCGGCGCGGGCATTCGACGCGCTGGAGCAGTTGGGGGCGTTGGTGGGCGTGCTGGAGGACATGGGCCCGCTGGCCACCCGCGCCGTCCGCAGCCACCTACGCAAAGCCCTCTAATGACCCCATAATGACGACATGCCCGCCCCTGTTTCCAACGCGCGTTGGATGCTGTACGCCCAGGCCTTCTTTATGGCGCTCATCGCCGTGGCCTACCTGGTATTCGCACAGGCCGCTTTCGGGGCGTGCGCCCTGGTCATCGCGGCGTCCTACGTGTGGCTGGCATCTCGGCTCGCGCGCGCGGACAGGCGCACCCTGATCCTCACCGTCATCGTCCAGAGCGTGGTGTGGGTGGGCTACACCGCCCTCGTCATCCGGAAAAACGTCATCGGTCCTGACCACGATCTCACTGACTTCCTCACCCCCTTGATCTGGTTCCCCCCGATCGTCATCGGTCTTCTTCTCTACGCGCAGGCCTGGTTCAAGCCCCATGTGGAATGAGCCGCGGCCCCCCGCCGCGCCGAAGCGCGTCTGGCGGGACTGGGCGCTCGTCGGCGTCCTCACCGCCCTGGCCGTCCTCGAAGCGCTCGTCCGGCAAGACCTCCCCTGGCGCGCCATCTCCACAGGCGTCACCCTCGCCCTGATCCCCACCCTCCTGTGGCGCAGGACCCACCCCCTCCTCATGCTCGCCATCGCCTTCGCCACCACCACCCTCGCCCCCCTGCTGACCAACGGCGAGCGCGCGGAAACGTACACCCTGGCGTACCTCCTGGTCCTGGTCTACGCCCTCTTCCGCTGGGGCTCAGGACGTGAGGCGATCGCCGGGCTGGCGGTCATGCTCACCTCCGTCCTCCTCTCCTTCACCTTCGACCGCCTGGCCCCCGCCGACGTGGGCGGCGCGCTCGGCGTCACGTTCGCCGCCCTCGCGCTCGGCACCGCCTTCCGCTACCGAGCCGGCGCGCGAGCCCGCGAGCTCGACCAGGTCAAGCTGCGGGAACGCGAACAGCTCGCCCGCGACCTGCACGACACCGTCGCCCACCACGTCTCCGCCATGGCCATCCGCGCCCAGGCCGGCATCGCCACCGCCGCATCCCGCCCGGAGGCCGCCACGGAAGCGCTGCACGTGATCGAGTCGGAGGCGGCGCGGGCGCTGTCCGAGATGAACGCCATGGTCCGCGTCCTGCGCCAACCGGCGGAACTCGCGCCAGGCCGGACGATCGCCGACCTCAAGGAGCTCGCCGCCGGGTCGGGCACACCGGTCGACGTACGGGTCTCCGGCGCGGTCGACGACCTGCCCCCGCTGGTCGGGGCCGCGATCTACCGCCTGGCCCAGGAGTCGGTCACCAACGCCAGGCGCCACGCCAGGCAGGCCACCCGTATCGAGGTCGACGTCACCGCCGACGCCACGTCCGTGCACCTGCGGGTGAGCGACGACGGCGACCCGCGGCAGGCGGCGTCGCCGGGGTACGGGCTCCTCGGCATGAGGGAGCGGGCCGGCCTGCTCGGCGGCACCTGCGAGGCAGGCCCCAACCCGAACAGGGGTTGGACGGTCACCGCCACCCTGCCCCTCACCGGGACCGCGCGGTGAGCATCACGGTGGTCGTCGCCGACGACCAGGAGATCGTCCGCACCGGGCTCACGATGATCCTCGACGCGCAGCCGGACATCGAGGTCGTCGGCGCGGCGGGCGACGGGCACCGCGCCGTCGAGCTGGCCAGGCGGCTCCGCCCCGACGTGTGCCTGTTCGACATCCGCATGCCCGGCCTGGACGGCATCGCCGCCACCCGCGCCCTCGCGGGGCCGGACGTCGAGGACCCGCTCGCGGTCGTCGTCATCACCACGTTCGACCTCGACGAGTACGTCTACGCCGCCCTGCGCGCGGGGGCGCGCGGATTCCTGCTCAAGAACGCCGGCGCCGCCCTGCTCTCCCAGGCGATCCACGCGGCGGCCGGCGGCGACGCACTCATCGCGCCCAGCGTCACCGCGCGGCTGCTCGACACCTTCTCCCGCACCGGCCCCGCGTCACCGCCCGTGCAACCCATCGAGCCGCTCACGGACCGGGAGGAGCAGATCCTGGTCACCGTGGCCCGCGGCCGGACGAACAACGAGATCGCCGACGAGTTGCGCATCTCGCTCAGCACCGTCAAGACGCACATCGCCAGCCTCATGGCCAAGCTAGGCGCGCGCAACCGCGTCGAGATCGTCATGTGGGCGTACGAGACGCGCCGTGTTTAGCCTGATGATCCACTCGGCCACGACCAGGTTGATCACCCAGCCCGCCGCCATCATCAGGGCCTTGGACAGCTCGTCGAGCTCGCCCATGATCAGGAGCAGCGGCAGCTGGGTCACCGCCTGCGTCCCCGCGCCCAGCCCGATGGCGTAGGCGCGGATCATCCAGGCGCGGTGCGCGGCGAAGTCGCGCCGCCGGATCGCGACCAGCCCGAGGACGATCGAAGCGGCCATCGCCGTACCGAAGACGAGCCTGAAACCACCGAGCAGCGGGCCGTCGACCGCGGGCAGGGTCGAGAACAACGTCATCCACATGCCCGTGAGCGCCGCGAGCAGCCCTGCCGGGATCAGCACCCGCCCGGCCACGCGATGCCAGCGCCCCTTCCTGCGGCGGAACTGGAAGGCACCCAGGAGGCTGTAGAGCGTGACGCTGACGATGTGGACCATCACCGGCACGGGTGCGGCGAGGTGCCGAGCGCCGTCGGCGACGAGCGCGGGACCGCCGGCCAGCTCGGTCATGCGCAGGGCTCCTGCGACGATGGGAATGGCGCTGAGCGCGATCAGCGCGGCGGGTGCGAGCGAGTGTCTGGTCATGGCCCGATGGTGTGCTCAGCGCGGGTGCCGCCACATCAGGCGATCGACGGCCAACCGGGCGTACTTTCGGCTGATGAGCTCCGGGAGCTGGGCTTTTACGTTGACGCCATGAAGGCATTCCTCCTCCCCTCGTACGGCCGCCTCGAACTGGCCGACGTCCCCCAACCCACTCCGGCCGCCGGCGAGGTCCTGGTCCGGGTGCGCGCCACCTCGGTCCAGCCGTACGACTGGCACTTCCTGCGCGGCGAGCCGCGGGTCGCCCGCCTGATGGGCGGCGGCCTCGGGCTGCGCAGGCCCGGCATCGACATCCTGGGCGCCGACGTGGCCGGCGTGGTCGAGGCGGTCGGCGCGGACGTGACCGGCTTCGCGGAGGGCGATGAGGTGTACGCGATGCCCAAGCGGGGCGGTTTCGCCTCGCACGTGTGCGTCGCCGCCTCCGAGGTGGTGCGCAAGCCGCGGAACCTGACCTTCGAGCAGGCGGCAGCCGTACCCATGGCCGCAGGAACGGCCCTGCTGGCGCTGGACGGCACGCGCCCGGGACACCGCGTCCTGGTCACCGGCGCGTCCGGCGGGGTGGGCACGTTCGCCGTGCAGCTCGCCAAGACCCTCGGCGCGACGGTCACCGCCGTGTGCGGCACCCGCAACGTTGCCATGGTCGGCTCGCTGGGCGCCGACGAGGTGATCGACTACTCCGCCGAGGACTTCACCCGGCTGGGACGGCGCTTCGACCTCCTGGTGGACATCGCGGGCAACCGGCCGCTGTCCGCCTGCCGCCGCGTGCTGGTCCGCGACGGCGCCTTCACCATCGTCGGCGGGCCGTCCGGGCGGTGGCTGCGGCCGGTGGGGCGCATGGTCGCCGCGCTCGCGACGGCGCCACTGGTGCCGCAGCGCGTGACGATGGCGGACATCGTCCGATGCACGACGAACCGGCAGAACCTGACGACGCTGGCGTCGTTCATCGAGGACGGCAAGGTCACCCCGGTCATCGACCGGACGTATCCGTTCGACGAGATCCCGGCCGCCCTCGCCTATCAGGAAACCGGTCACCCTTCCGGCAAAGTGGTCATTTCAGTGAACGGTAGCTGAATTATCAGTGCGCACCCCGCCACCCCTTTCCCGATATCTCACATAATCCAAGGAGAAATGCCGATATATAAGGAATCAGATGAAGCGATGGATCGGCGTCGGGCTGGCGCTGCTCCTCGGTGCCGCGGTGGTGGTAGCCGTCGTGGTGGGGAACCGGGGCGGGACGGGGACCGAGCTCGCCCTGGTCCGCGGGGTCATCGGGTCGGAGAAGAAGCCCTTCTTCGACGACCCGCGGGTGCAGGCGGTCTTCGCCAGGCACGGCCTGCGCGTCGAGGTCGACACCGCGGGATCGCGCCAGATCGCGACCGCGGTTGACCTGAAGAAGTACGGCTTCGCCTTCCCGTCGAGCGCACCGGCGGCCGAGAAGATCAAGCGCGATCAGGGGGCTTCCCGGACATTCGCCCCGTTTTCCTCGCCGATGGCGATTGCCACTTTCACCCCGATCGTCGATGTCCTCACCAAAGCGGGAGTGGTCCGCGGCCAGATCCTCGATATCAAGAAATATCTGGACCTGGTGGCAAAGGGGACCCGCTGGGACAAGCTTCCCGGAAACACCGCCTACCCCGCGCGCAAGCGCGTGCTGCTCACCACCACCGACCTCCGTACCTCGAACTCCGCCGCCATGTATCTCGCCATAGCCGGATATGTCGCCAACAGCGATGACGTGGTGAGCACGAGCGACCAGGTCGCCAAGGTGGCGGCGGACGTCGCGCCGCTCTTCCTCGACCAGGGCTACTCCGAGACCTCCACCGAGGCGCCATTCGAGGACTACCTGTCCCTCGGCATGGGCAAGACGCCCATGGTCGTGATCTACGAGGCGCAGTACGCCTCCCGGCTCTTCGCCGCCGACGGCGCGATCCGGTCCGACATGCGGCTGCTCTACCCCTCGCCGACGGTCCTCAGCAAGCACACGCTCGTGCCGTTCAGCGCCCAGGGCACCGAGGTCGGCCGCCTGCTGCAGGAGGACCCTGAGCTCGGCCGCCTCGCCGCCACGTACGGCTTCCGCACCGCCGCCCCCAAGGCGTTCGACGACATGGTGGCGAAGACCAAGGCACCGCTGCCGCCCAGCTTGGTCGACGTGATCGAGCCGCCCGCCTACGAGCGGCTCGAAGGCATGATCACCGAGATCGACAAGCTGTACCGATCAGGCGCCATAGGAGGCACCTCGTGAGCGACCTCGTCCTCAGCCCGCCGGAACCCGTGGCCAAGGTGCCCGTGGAGAAGGCGGCGACCATGCTGCCGATCCCTGAGGGGCGCGGCGACGAGCTGGCCGAGAAGGCCGAGGGCTTCGCCGCCGAGCTCGGCGGGCTCGACCCCCAATCCCCCGAGTTCGCCCGCAAGGTGCAGGACATCACCTCGATGGGCGACTCGGAGATCCGGGCGTCGTCCCAGGTGGCCAACCGCATGCTGCGCCGTCCCGTGACCGCGCTCGCGTCGGCCAGGGGCGAGGGCAAGGACGCTCAGGCGGCGGTGGCCGGGCAGTTGGTGGCGCTCCGCCGTACGATCGTCGACCTCGACCCCAAGCAGGCGACCGGCCCGGCCAAGAAGTTGCTGGGCATGATCCCCTTCGGCGACAAGCTGCGCGACTACTTCGCGAAATACCGGTCGGCCCAGCAGCACATCGACGACATCATCCGCGCGCTGAAGTCCGGGCAGGACGAGCTGCTCAAGGACAACGCGGCCATCGAGGGTGAGAAGACCAACCTCTGGGAGTCGATGGCCAAGCTGCAGGAGTACGCCCTGCTCGCCGCCGCGCTCGACATCGCGGTCGAAGAGCAGATCGCTCGGGCCGAGCCGGACAAGGCGACCGCGCTGCGCTCCGACGCGCTCTTCGGGATCCGGCAGAAGCACCAGGACCTGCTGACGCAGCTCGCCGTCTCCGCTCAGGGCTACCTCGCCCTCGACCTGATCCGCAAGAACAACCAGGAGCTGATCAAGGGCGTCGACCGGGCGACCACGACGACGATCGCCGCCCTGCGCACCGCGGTGACCGTCGCGCAGGCGCTGGCCAACCAGAAGCTGGTGCTCGACCAGATCACCGCGCTCAACACGACCACGTCCGACCTGATCGTGGCGACCAGCGAGATGCTGCGGACCCAGGCCGCCGACATCCAGACGCAGGCGGCCTCCACCACGGTCGGCATGGACGCGCTACGCAAGGCGTTCGACAACATCTACGCGACCATGGACACGATCGACACGTTCAAGGCCCAGGCGGTGGAGAACATGGCGGTCACGGTCAACAACCTGACCGTCGAGCTCGACCACGCCCGCACCTACCTGGAGCGGTCCCAGCGATGAGAATCCTCGCCGTGATCATGCTGCTCCTCGCCTCTGTGGCCTGCGGCGCTCCGACCGAGTCTCTCCGCATCCTCGCCGGAAGCGAGATCAAGGACCTCGAACCGCTGCTCGAACGCTCCGGCGTGCCGTTCACCCTGTCGTACTCCGGAACCATCGACGGCGCCGAGCAGATGGGGAACGGCGACTACGACGCCACCTGGTTCTCCTCCAACCGCTACATCTCGCTCGTCGACGGCGCGACGGCGAAGCTCTCCACCCAGACCAAGACCATGGCCTCGCCGGTGCTGCTCGGTCTCAAGCAGTCGAAGGCCCGCGAGCTCGGCTGGGACGCCAAGCCGGTGACCTGGGCCGACATCGCGGCCGCCGCCCAGGCCCACCGGTTCACCTTCGGCATGACCAGCCCGGCCGCCTCCAACTCCGGCTTCTCCGCGCTCGTCGGCGTGACCGCCGCGCTCTCGGACGCCGATGAGGCCCTGGACAAGGCGCAGATCGATGCGGTGACGCCGAAGCTGAAGGAGTTCTTCTCCGCGCAGACGCTCACCGCCGGTTCCTCCGGCTGGCTCGCCGACGCCTACATCAAGCAGGGCGCGGTGGACGGGCTGGTGAACTACGAGTCGGTGCTGCTCGCGCTCAACGCGTCCGGCAAGCTCAAGGAGCCACTGACGCTGATCTACCCGACCGACGGGGTCGTGACCGCCGACTACCCCCTCACGCTGCTCACTTCCGCTGACGAGGCCAAGAAGGCGTTGTACGGCAAGCTGGCCGCGTGGCTGCGCAGGCCGGAGATCCAACGCGAGATCATGGCCACCACCTTCAGGCGCCCCATCGTCCCCGAGGTACGCCCCGACCAGCGCTTCGGCACAGCGTCGTTGGTGGAGCTCCCCTTCCCCAACCGCCGCAGCGCGGCCGACGAGCTCATCGGCGTCTACCTCAACCAGGTGCGCAAGCCATCCAGAACCCTCTTCGTCCTGGACACCTCAGGATCGATGGAGGGCGACCGCCTGGACGCCCTCAAAACCGCCCTGACCGCACTGACCGGTGCGGACAAGTTCTCACGCTTCCGCAACCGCGAGACCGTCACGATGATCCCCTTCAGCTCAGCCCCGCAGCAGCCACGGACGTTCGCCCTACCCGAACAGAACGCCGACCCCGTGCTCGAACAGATCCGCTCGTACGGCGAGGCGCTGGAGGCCAGGGGTGAGACCGCGATCTTCGACAGCCTGCGGGCGGCCTACGACCAGGCGTCGCCGTCCGAGGGCTTCACCTCGATCGTGCTGATGACGGACGGCGAGAACACCAACGGCAGCTCCTACGAAGACTTCGCCGCGTATTACAAGATGCGCCCGTCGAAGTTCCCCACGTTCGTCATCCTCTTCGGCGACAGCGACGTGGCGGAGATGAACCAGGTCGCACAGCTGACGGGTGGCGCGACCTTCGACGCCCGCACAGGTTCCTTGACCGCGGCCTTCAAGGAGATCCGTGGCTACCAGTAGCCGGATCCTCGCGTATGCCGGATCCACCAAGAACATCACCGGCTGCGCCCTGGCACTGGCCGGCGTGGCGCTGACCTTCTTCGGCATAGCCGGCCCGTACTGGCCCGTGGTGGTAGCAGGCTTGTACGGCGTAGGCGCCCTGCTGGCACCCCCGGAGCGCGTGAGACTAACAATCTCCCACGCCGAGATAGAAACCAGACAGCTGTACGCCGACCTGGACACATTGCTAACCAAGGTCACCGAGGCCCAGTTCCCCGTTGACGTGTCGAGCAAGGTCACCGGACTGGCCGAGGTACTACGCGACATCCTCCGCCGAGCCGAAGCCCTGACCTCCTCCCCCGACCACTTGCACATCGTGTCCCAAACGATCAGGGACTACTTGCCGGCAAGCCTGGAGGCGTACGCGAACCTGCCCCGCTCATACGCCCTCACCCGACGGAGCGAACGCGAACGCAGCGCCCACGACGAGTTGCTGGCCCAGCTCGATTTGCTGACCACCGAACTCCACAAGGTGGCCGAGGCCGTATACCAGGGCGACGCCCAGACGTTGAGAGACCAAGGCAGATTCCTCAAGGACCGCTTCGGCCCTTCCTCCCTGGACCTCTGACAGCCTTGGGCCCAATCACCACCCACTCTCCGCCTGCCCATCCAACCCGCCCCCGGTCCTCCTGCGGCAAGCGACCTCTGGCAGTTCCCGTCCGTCGTGAAGGTCGGCCCCCAAGCTCCCAGCTGCCTGAGATGACCACAACTCAACGCCAGTCGTCGGTGTCCCGATGGCGCTCCAGCCCCACAGTTTCGAACAGATCGTGCGACCCCCCATCGGAGCGCACACCCAGTCTCCCCAGGACCGCATTGACCGGCCATGCCCCCGCAGGCCCGACAAGCTCCTCATCCATGGACGGAGCGATCACAACCTCGCCCGACTCCCACAGAGCAGCGGCCTGACTACCTTCGCCGCCGAACATCTCCACCTCGACATAGGCGACAGCACCACCTTGCGACCAGCTTCTGAAGAGACCCTCCCCCGGAAACTTCCAGAAGATGTCCCCCGAAGGCGAAGTGCCATCGCTGAGGGTGTCGAAAAGCTCGTCCGTCAGCGGAATCATGCCGATACCGTGCCTGAGAACCACAACCCTCGCCGCGCCGAAAGGCTCCGCCAGACGGCGCAGCAAAGCAACATCCCCAAGAACCGCCTCAAGCCGATAGCCCACAGGCCCCGACCCTAGTCACCCGCAGGCCCGATGCCCACCGGGCAAGAAACGCCGGTGCCTACGAGCGTGTATCTATGTGACCCATGCGAAGGCAGCGATTTACTGCCGCATCAGCCAGGACTGCGAGGCACCGGACTGGGCGTCGCCCGCCAGGAAGCCAACTGCCGCACGCTGGTCAAGCGCCGAGGATGGCAGGTCGTAGGTGTCTACCCCGATAACGACGTCAGCGCGTACTCCGGCAACCCGCGTCTGGCCTGGCACCGACTGCTGGACGACATCGAAGCGCGCATCATCGACACGATCGCGTGCTGGCATGTGGACGGACTCACACGCTCCCCCGCGAGCTGGAAGACGTCATGGATTTGGCCACCGGCGCGGTGTCGAACTCGCCACAGTCACCAGAGAGATCGACCTCGCCACCCCGACCAGCCGTCTCATCGCCCGCATGCTCGGAGCAACAACCCGCCACAAGCCCTGCGAGCTCTCTGGGAGAGGATCGCATGTGCCATCAATTGGCAAGCATGACCGACGCTTCATCGACATGCCTTAGAAGCAGCTGCCAGCTCCCAAGCTTGGCAACTTCCCCGTCGCAATCCAGCCGGTCGAGAAGCTGTCGCCTATGCTGCGTGAAGCGCTTTGAGAAGCCTTCACGGCGCCTACCCTTCACATCCGCCGCTTTAAGCAAGCACTCACGAAGATAGGACTTCGGATCCGCTAGCATCTCTGCCTCGCGGGTTTTCGGCAAGCAGAGATCCATGCGCCCACGAGGATTTCCAGCGACCTGCCTGATTGCCTGCGCATCGAGAAGGAGCCACGATTCCGTCATCCTTACAGGGATCACTGGAATCAATGGATTCGAATACCCAATGGCTTGAATAGCCGCCTGAATCTCTCGACGCCTTTCCTCAGCACCTATATTATCTGCATCTCTATGAACAACGACTACATCGGGCTGAGCGTCCCCCATCAATCTGATTCCTGCTTCAACCCGCGATCTTACATCCTTTCGGACCTTACCCAGACGATCAAAGTCTGGAGTACTCAGGCGCAGCGCTACCCCCCTTTTCGCGAGCAGCGTCTCCACAATGGAAGCCAATGGCGCATCCGAGCTGCCCTCGGCAATAAATATGCCCGAAAAGACCTTTTCTGTCATATTGCCAGGTCCAGTGGTAGCTGAATGTGTCGTCCGGGTGGGGGAGTAAGAAATTCAATGAGATCGACTTCCGAGAAAGTTGGCGTATTAGCCGTAGCCCGCCAAGACCCTCTGAAGGGGAGCAGCGACAGGGACGAAACTACCGAACCGTCGCTTACCTTTTTATGGACAACTTCAGCAAGCAATAGATCTTCAGGTTCACATAGCTGCACAACCCCTGGAGAATGGGTATTCACGATCACTTGACGAAACGGATTCTCGATACCCGGGCCCTCAGAGGGGTCCACTGCCAGATCACGCACCAGCTCAACAATTGCAGGAAGGTTAGCCGGATGAATCCCATTCTCAGGCTCCTCCATGCATATAAGCCCAGAAACCGTCGGATCCTCCAGGAGCACACAAAGTGCTAGGAAACGCAGGGTACCCTCAGACAACGCCCGAGCCGGAAGACGCAACCCCCCCTGCTCACGGAGGAAGAGGGTGAACACCTCGCGCACTGGATCTGGTTCCACAGAGACTCCCTCGACCCCGAGCCCTGCCAGATCAGACAGCCTGCTGGATACTCTTGCATAAACAGCTTCCGGGTCCCCTTCGATACCATCCCGGTCGCTTTCTGTGGCGATCCGGAAAAGTGTCGAAGCGAGATGAAGACCGTTGGCCGACATTGTCCTTGCGGCAGAAAAGTCATCGGGCGCCCTTAGAGCCGATGGTTCAAGCGCCAGTCGCCTCCAGCTCTGCATTTCTCGTCGAGCCGCTAGAATCGTCGGATAGTCATTTGTGGTTACAGTACTAAGCACCGTACGACCAGCTCTGGCAGCGGCACGCGGTTGGGGTTTACCGAAGCTCCCTCCATCTCCGTGAACGTTAATAACCGTTCCATTTTCTCGTTCTTCCGTAGAGAGAAACGCACCGCCGCGTCGCTGCCCAGCGACAACGGAACTTCGGAAGTGCTTAGCACTATGCGGGAACTTCAGATGCTTGGGCGCATCTCCGCGGGTGATATGGCGGAGCTCCTCGCGAGTCAAAACAAGTCGACCGATACTACTTTCACCACTCGGAGGGGCGTAGCGAATACTGACTTCATATCTAAGGAACGTTGTTGTTGCCTTAGCAACGGCTCCGAGATCGTCCTCGACGAGATCTGGCACAATCATTTCCGCTGCAAGATGCATTTCGCGGGGATGCTCGCGATATCCATCCCAGAACAGATCTCGTGGATCTCCCCCTCGGACGCCAGAGGCACCTCTAACCTTCTGCGCCGCCTCCATCAAGGGCTCGCTCGCCATAGTTGCAAGAAACTCAATAGCGTCAAATACGTTCGATTTGCCGATGCCATTGGCGCCAGCGATGCACGTGAAGGGGCCAAAATCTATGTTTACGTTCAATAGATTCTTGAAGCCTTGCACTTCCAGCCGCGTGAGCATAGCGCCAGACTACCGGCCCCTAGCCAAGATGCGAAGCATAGCGTAGGGCTCGTCGGGCGCACCGTCTCCGCCACAGGCATATCTACCTGGTACTGAGCTCGTACCATGACGTCTCACTCAGGCCCGCTAGCCCAACGATGACCGGTATGCGACACCCGACGAGGGCTGGCCTATACCTCGCCAGACGTAAGACCGATCGAACAAGCCACGCCGGTGCCGCCCAGTGTGCATTGCCAGGTGACCCTGTCCCTCACACTCCGACGATCTTTACGGCCTTCCCGCAGAGCTTGCCCATGTCATCTACATCGGAAGTGAGAATGAGGACGGGTTTCACAGCAAGGAGCGCCGTGACGGCCACAACAGCGTCGATGGCGTACTTGTGCCCATGGAGCCGACTGACGTGCAGCAATGCGATCGCCCGTGAACAGATCTCCTCGCTCACCGGCTCGATCCTCAGCCGCGACAGGTACCACCGGAGGCGGTCGCTTTTCACGCGCACGTCTTGAGCCTCGATCGGCGTCATAGCGCTGACCACAACGCGGAAGTCGTTGTCCTGCGCCCCCCGCACGATCGCGGTCACCCGCTGATCCGCCTCACACCATTTAACGAGCCCCTCGCAGTCCAGAACGACGGTGCCCGCACTCAGCCTGCTTCGGGCGCGGGCCACCCATCCTCCTCCAAGAGTTCGGGGGTGGACTTCAGGCTACGAAACAGCTCGGCGGCTTCGTCACGCAACTCCTGCGGAATCGGCTCGGAGGCAGCCTCGTTCGCCTCCAGAGCCTCCTCCAGCAGATCGCGCTCGATCTGACGTTCCACTGCCGCGTCCACGTACGCGGAGAATCCGCGCGCGCCAACCCGCTCCCTGACCGCGCGGATGTTCCCAGAGCGCAGAGAAACGCTCACCTTGACCGCCGGGCCGCCCCCTGGCCCGAAATCCCGCTCAGGCATACTCATGCGACCAGTTTACTACTTGAAGTAGCAATTGACCCAGAGGATGGATTCAGTCGTCCGAGGTCGTCAGACCCGTCGGGCAGGACCACTCGGACGGGTCACCCAGCTTGACGTTGGTACCGCCGATTCCGCAGTAGCCGCCGGGGTTCTTGTACAAATACTGCTGGTGGTAGTCCTCCGCGAAGTAGAACGGCCCGGCCTCGGCGAGCTCGGTGGTGATCTCGTCGTAGCCCGAGGACTTCAGCACCGCCTGATACGCGTCCCGAGACGCCAGCGCCGACTTCTCCTGCTCCGCCGAGTGCCAGTAAATCGCCGACCGGTACTGGGTGCCGACGTCGTTCCCCTGCCGCATCCCCTGCGTAGGATCGTGCGCCTCCCAGAACACGCGCAGCAACTCCTTGTACGACACCAACGAAGGGTCGTACACCACGCGCACCGCCTCGGTGTGCCCGGTCATCCCGCTGCACACCTCCTCGTACGTCGGGTTCGGCGTGTAGCCCCCCTGGTACCCGACGGCGGTCGTCACGACCCCCGGCGTCTGCCAGAACTTCCGCTCAGCCCCCCAGAAACACCCGAGGCCGAAGTCCGCCACCTGAGTCCCCGAGGGGTACGGCGGAGCCAGCGGCGCGTCGAGCACCGCGTGCCGGGCGGGTACGGGCACAGCAGCGGGACGACCGGGCAACGCCTCGTCGCGAGACACCATCGAGGTCTTGTTCCTTCCGAACAGCCAACCCATGGCTTACACCTCCACAACAGCCGAACAATCCAGGGTAGGCCGATGTTCCACAAAAAAGACTTAAGCACAGCTGAAGTGTCCAGATAGCAACACGCATTTGTCCTAATCCCTGTAAGGCATGAAAATAGGGGACATGCCTGACCAACGCCGCGGAGTGCTCTTCGGAGTGGCCGCCTACGCCATGTGGGGGCTCTTCCCCCTCTACTGGCCACTCCTCAAGCCCTCCGGCCCCATCGAGATCCTGGCCCACCGCATGGCCTGGTCGCTCGTCGCCGTCGTGGTGATCCTCGCGGTACGCAGGCACTGGTCATGGTTCCGCCAGCTCACGAGGAGGCAGTTCGCCCTCCTCGCCCTCGCCGCGGTGGTCATCACCGTCAACTGGGGCACCTACATCTACGCGGTCAACACCAACCACGTGGTCGAGAGCGCGCTCGGATACTTCATCAACCCGCTCATCAGCGTGCTCTTCGGCACGGTCCTGCTGAAGGAACGGCTGCGCCCGATGCAGTGGGCAGCGGTCGGCTTCGGCGCGCTCGCCGTCGTCGTGCTCACCATCGACTACGGCAGGCCGCCGTGGATCGCGCTCACCCTGGGCTTCAGCTTCGGCCTCTACGGCCTCATCAAGAAGCAGGCCAACGTGGGAGCCGCCGAGAGCATGACCGTCGAGACGCTCATCCTCCTGGCCCCCGCGCTGGCCTACCTCATCTACCTGGAGAACGCGGGCACGGCGACGTTCGGCCACACGAGCCCCGGCCACGCGCTGTTGCTGGCCGGAGCCGGGGTGATCACCGCGATCCCGCTGCTGTGCTTCACGGCCGCGGCGATCAGGGTGCCGCTGAGCACGATCGGCCTGCTGCAGTACATCGCGCCGGTCCTGCAGTTCCTCTGCGGTGTGCTGATCGCCCACGAGACCATGCCGCCCAGCCGCTGGATCGGCTTCTCCATCGTCTGGCTGGCCCTCGCCGTCTTCACCTACGACAGCATCCGTACGGCACGCAGGAACCAGATCAGGCTCCGCGAAAGTCAGCCAGAGCGCGCGACCACGTAATCACAAAGCGCCAAGAACGCCTCCTTTGCCGAAATATCCGGCAAGAGGGAGAGGTCGCGACGGGCCCGGTCCACCCAGCGGTGCAACTCGGCCCGCGCCCGCTCCATCGCCGCGTCCGCACGCAGCAGCGTGAGGGCCTCGTCGAGATCGGCGGGAGCCACCGGCCCCGACACCAGGTCCTTGAGCCGCGAGGAGCCAGGCGTTTCGAGCACGTAGAGAACCGGCAGCGTACGGATGCCTTCGAGCAGGTCGGTGCCCGGCGTCTTGCCAGACTCCACCGACGAGGACGCCACGTCCAGCAGGTCGTCGCCGAGCTGCCACGCCACGCCGATCGCCTCGCACGCCCTGCTGATCCGCTCCTCCACGTCGGAAGGAGCACCGGCCAGCACCGCGCCGAACCGCCCTGAGGCCGCGATCAGCGACCCCGTCTTGTCGGCCAGCACGTCGATGTAGTGCGCGACCGGGTCGTCGCCCGCGCGCGGGCCGATCGTCTCGCGGATCTGTCCCTGCACGAGGCGGGAGAACGTCTGCGCCTGGATCCGGATCAGTGCCGGCCCGAGGTCGGCCAGGATCTCCGACGCCTGGGCGAACAGGTAGTCGCCGGTGAGGATCGCCACGGTGTTGTCCCACCGGGCGTTCGCCGAGGGCGAGCCCCGCCGTACGGGGGCCTCGTCCATGACGTCGTCGTGGTAGAGCGACCCCAGGTGGGTCAGCTCGATCACCACGGCGCCCGGCACCACGCCGGGCGCTGAAGCGTCGCCGAACTGCGCGGCGAGCAGCACCATCAGGGTGCGGAAGCGCTTGCCGCCCGCCTCGATGAGGTGCTTGGACGCCTCCGTGACGAAGGCGTCCTCGGTCTCGACGGACGAGCGGAGCAGCTTCTCGACAGCGGCCAGGCCACTGGCCACGTCCTGCGCCAACCGCTCGTCGCCGATGGGCAGGTCAACAACCGGTGGCGCAGCCATACACAATCCCCTTACCGAATGAACAGGCCGGACGCGGCGCTGGAGGCGAGGTCGAGCACGGGCTGCGGGTACAGCCCGACGAAGACCGTCACCAGCAACGATACGGCGATCACTGCGACAGTACCCACGCTGGGTGCCGCGATCGTCGGTCCGTCGGCCGCCGGCTCGCTGAAGAACATCAGCACGATGACGCGGACGTAGAAGAACGCGGCGATCGCCGAGGCGATGACACCCACGACCACCAGCCCGGTCATCCAGGCGCCCATCGAGTCGCCCCGCTCGGCCCCGCTCGACAGCGCCGCGGTGAACACCGCGTACTTGCCGAAGAAGCCGCTGGTGAGCGGGATACCGGCGAACGCCAGCAGGAAGAAGGCGAAGACGCCGGCCAGGATCGGCGAGCGCTTGCCCAGGCCGGCCCAGCGCGACAGGTGCCCCGCCTCGCCGCCCGCGTCACGCACCAGCGTGACGACGGCGAACGCGCCGACCGTGGTGATGCCGTAGACGACCAGGTAGAACAGGATCGCGGAGAGCGACTTGGCGTTCTGCGCGGCAGCGTCGAACGTCGCCATCACGCCGATGAGCAGGAAGCCCGCGTGCGCGATGGACGAGTAGGCCAGCATGCGCTTGATGTCGGTCTGCGTGATCGCCAGGATCGCACCGACCACCATGGTGAGCGCGGCCACGCCCCACATGACCGGACGCCAGTCCCAGTCGAGGTTGCCCAGCGCCACCCAGAACACCCGCAGCACGGCGCCCATGGCGGCCACGAGGACGCCTGAGGCCATGAGCGCGGTGATCGGGGTCGGCGCGCCCTGGTACACGTCGGGCTTCCACGCCTGGAAGGGCGCGGCGCCGATCTTGAACATCAGGCCGACGCCCAGCAGGGCCAGGCCCACCAGGAGCAGCGGGTCGAGCACGCTGCCCGTGGACAGCGCCTCGCTGATGCCGGACAGGTCGACGGTGCCGGCGAAGCCGTACACCATGGCCATGCCGTACAGGAAGAAGGCCGAGGAGAACGCGCCGAGCAGGAAGTACTTCATCGACGCCTCCTGCGAGAGCAGGCGGCGACGGCGGGCGAGCCCGCACAGGAGGTACAGCGGCAGCGACATGACCTCGAGGGCCACGAACATGATCAGCAGGTCGTTCGACGCCGGGAACAGCAGCATGCCGCCCACCGCGAACAGGATCAGCGGGTAGACCTCGGTGTGCGCGCCACCGGTGGTCTCCGCCTCCTCCTCTTCCGCCGAGCCGGGTACGGCTGCCGCCGAGGCGACGAAGTGGCCCTCGTCGTTGACCAGCAGCACGGACACGAACGCCAGGACGAGGATGACGCCCCAGATGAACAGCGCCGGGCCGTCGACGGCGACAGCGCCCATGGCCACGGCCGCCTTGGCGGGGCCGTTGGCGGCCGCCTGCACGATGACCAGCAGGAAACCGCCGGCCAGGCTGAGCAGCGTCAGCGGCACGTGGATGGACTTGCGAAGGTAGCGCGGCGCGAACGCTTCGACGAGCACGCCGAGGACGGCTGCGCCGAAGATCAGCAGCATCGGCGCCAGCGTGCCGTACTCGATCGTCGGCGCCGTGATGGTGTTGTTCACTGGCCAGTACCCTTCTCGGCGACACCTGAGGTGTTCACGTCGAGGTTTCCAATCGTGTGCTGCACGGCGGGGTTGATGATGTCGAGCAGCGGCTTGGGGTAGAAACCGAACCCGATGATCAGCGCGATCAGCGGGGCGATCACCCAGAGCTCGCGGACGTTGAGGTCCTTGAACGCCTTCACCGGCTCAGCGGTCGGCCCGTTCATCGTCCGCTGGTACATCCACAGGATGTAGACGGCCGCCAGGATCACCGCGGTGGCCGCGATGACCGTGGGCACGATGTAGTTGACGTTGCCGAGCGCCTTGCTGGAGAACGTCCCGATCATGACCATGAACTCGCTGACGAAGGACGACAGCCCCGGCAGCGAGAGCCCGGCCAGACCGGCGATCAGGAAGGTGCCCGCGAGCAGCGGAGCGACCTTCTGCGTGCCTCCGTAGTCGGCGATGAACGGCGAGCCGCGGCGCGAGATGAGGAACCCGGCGGCCAGGAACAGCGCGCCGGTCGCGAAGCCGTGGTTGACCATGTAGAGCGTCGCGCCGGACTGCGCGACCTGCGACATCGCGAAGACGCCCAGGACGATGAAGCCGAAGTGCGAGATCGAGGTGTAGGCGATCAGGCGCTTCATGTCGGTCTGCCCGATGGCCACGATCGCGCCGTAGATGATGCTGATGACCGCCAGCACGATGATCGGCGTGGTGAACGCCTTGGCCGCGTCGGGGAAGAGCTCCAGGCAGAAGCGGAGCATCCCGAAGGTGCCCACCTTGTCCAGCACACCCACCAGCAGTACGGCTGCGCCGGCCGGAGCCTGCGCTGCCGCGTCGGGCAGCCACGTGTGCACCGGCCACAGCGGCGCCTTGATCGCGAAGGCGATGAAGAACCCGGCGAACAGCCACTTCTGCGTGTTCGGGTCCTGGATCGCACCGATCAGCTCGGGGAACATGAAGGAGTTCTTGCCGGCGACCGCGTAGAGCCCGATGACCGCGACCAGCATGAGCAGGCCGCCGAAGAGCGAGTACAGCAGGAACTTCACGGCCGCGTAGGACCGCTGGGCACCGCCGTACGAGCCGATCATGAAGTACATCGGGATCAGCATGGCTTCGAAGAAGACGTAGAACAGGAAGATGTCGGTCGCCGCGAAGACGCCGATCATCATCGCCTCGAGGACGAGCAGCAGCGCGAAGTAGGTCTTGACCGACCGCTTCGGCGTGACGATCGTGCCGTCGGCCGTCTTGACGCCGTCCGCGTCGTGCCACGAGGCCAGCACCACGATCGGCACCAGCACCGCGGACAGGACGATCAGCACCAGCGCGATGCCGTCGACCCCGAGGCCGAACTTCACCCCGAAGGACGGGATCCAGTCGGGGTCCATCGTGAACTGGAACCGGTCGCCGCCGGGCTTGAACTGGAACGCCATGACCACGGTCAGGACGAGCACGATCAGCGAGACCAGCATGGTGAGCTGCTTGGCCAGCGCGTCGCTGCCCTTGGGAAGCAGGGCCACCACGATGGCGCCCACCACGGGCACCGCCATGAGTATCGGGAGCCAGGGCATCAGATGTTCCCAACGAGGAGCAGGGCGCCGGTCAGCAGGGCGGCACCGATCAGGATGGACAGCGCGTACGTTCTGGCGAAGCCCGTCTGCAGGCGCCTCAGCCTGCCGGAGGTGCCGCCGATCGTCGCGGCCAGGCCGTTGACCAGGCCGTCGATGCCGCGGTTGTCGAAGAACACCGCGATGCGGGTCAGCCACTGGCCGGGGCGCATGAACAGCGACTCGTTGAGCGCGTCGCCGTACAGGTCACGCCTGGCGAAGGTGGTGAGGAACGAACCACGCGGCTGGACGACCGGCACTTCGGACTTGCCGTACTTGTACCAGGCGAAGACCGCGCCGATGGCGACCAGCGCCAGCGTCGCCAGCGCGATGGGCGTGACGGCGAAGACGTGGAAGGCGGGCTTCTCCTCCGGCAGGCCCACGGCCGGACCGAGGAAGTCCATGAAGCGGTTGCCCTGGATGAGGAAGAAGCCGAGCACGATCGAGCCGATGGACAGCAGGATCAGCGGCCAGGTCATCACCGCGGGCGACTCGTGCGGGTGGGCTTCCTTGTCCCAGCGCTTCTCACCGAAGAACGTCATGAAGATCATGCGCGACATGTAGAAGCCGGTGATGCCCGCACCGATGGCGGCCAGCCAGCCCATCCAGGCGCCGTGTTCCATGGCCGTCTCGATGATCCCGTCCTTGGTGTAGAACCCGGACAGGAACGGGAAGCCGATGATCGCCAGGTAACCCACGATGAACGTGAGGAAGGTGATCGGCATGACCTTGCGGAGCCCGCCGTACTTGCGCATGTCGACTTCGTCGTTCATGGCGTGCATGACGGATCCGGCGCCGAGGAACATGTCGGCCTTGAAGAAGCCGTGCGCGATGAGGTGCGCGATCGCGAAGGCGTAACCGGCCGGGCCGAGGCCCGCGCCGAGCATCATGTAGCCGATCTGCGACATCGTCGAGCCGGCGAGGCCCTTCTTGATGTCGTCCTTGGCGCAACCGATGATCGCACCGGCGAGCAGCGTGGCCACACCGACGATCGTCACGACCAGCGAGGCGGTCTCCGAGGCCTGGAAGAACACCCCGGAGCGGACCACGAGGTACACACCGGCGGTGACCATGGTCGCGGCGTGGATGAGAGCCGAGACCGGGGTCGGGCCCTCCATCGCGTCCAGGAGCCAGGACTGCAGGGGCAGCTGCGCGGACTTGCCGCAGGCGCCGAGCAGAAGCAGCAGGCCGATGGCGGTGACCGTGGGGCTGCCCTCGACGGAGCCGAGGTCCTTGAAGGCCAGGGTGCCGAAGGTCGACCAGATGAGGAACATGCCGACCAGCAGGCCGAAGTCGCCGACGCGGTTGACGATGAACGCCTTCTTGGCGGCCACGGCCGCAGACGGCTTGAACTGCCAGAAGCCGATCAGCAGGTACGACGCCAGACCGACGCCTTCCCAGCCGATGAACAGCCCGACGTAGTTGTCGGACAGCACCAGCAGGAGCATCGCGGCCACGAACAGGTTCAGGTAGGCGAAGAACCTGCGCCGGTCGCTGTCATGCGACATGTAGCCGATCGAGTAGATGTGGATAAGAGATCCGACACCCGTGATCAGCAGCGCGAAGCTGATCGACAGCGGGTCGATGAGCAACCCCATGTCGACCATGCCGGGGATGAACTCGTAAAGGTGCACACCCTGGCGACGGAGCGCGTCGTCAAGGCCGAGTATCTGGATGAAGGCCAGCACCGCGACGACGAACGCACCCAACGACATGAGCACGCCGAGCAGGTGTCCCCACTTGTCGCTCTTCCTGCCCGCGAGGAGCAGGATGGCCGCGCCCAGCAGGGGCAGGGCGATCATCAGCCATGAGACGCTGATCGCACCGCCTGCGGTGTCCTGGGCGATCTTAACGGGATCCACCAGTCACCTCTTAGTACTTCAGCAGGTTGGCGTCGTCCACGGACGCTGACCTGCGGGTTCGGAAGATCGTCACAATGATGGCCAAGCCGATCACGACCTCGGCCGCGGCGACCACCATCACGAAGAACGCGATGATCTGGCCGTCGAGGTTCTGCCACTGCCTGGCGAACGTGACGAACGCGAGGTTGCAGGCGTTGAGCATGAGCTCCACGCACATGAACACCACGATCGCGTTCCGCCGGACCAGCACGCCGATCGCGCCGATGGCGAAGAGCAGCCCGGAAAGGACCAGGTACTGCGTGGTCACTTGGATTCCTCCTCAACCGCGTGCCTGATGGCCTCGGCGAGCTTGGGGTCTTCGGGCAGGTGACCCTGCTCGACGTCGTAGCGCGCGATGTGCCGGTTGACGGACAGCTCGGAGACCGTCCCGTCGGGCAGCAGGGCGGGCATGTCGATCGCGTTGTTCCTGGCGTAGGTGCCGGGGCCGGGCAGCGGCGACGGGTGGTCGCCGAGGAAGCGGGCGCGAGCCAGCTCCTTCTGCGTCGGCCTGGCGACCAGCTTCTCGCGGTGCGCCAGCACCATCGCGCCGAGCGCCGCGGTGATCAGCAGCGCCGAGGTGACCTCGAAGGCGAACACGTGGCGCGTGAAGATCAGCTTCGCCAGGGCGGGGACGTTGCCGCCCGCCTCCTGCGTCACCGCGCCGAGCCCCTTGGAGGTGGTGAAGAACGCGTTGCCGATGGCCAGCGTGATCAGCGTCGCGAAGCCGAGCCCCGCGACGATCGCCCAGAACCGCTGGCCCTTGAGCGTTTCCACGAAGGAGTCCGAGGAGTCGACGCCGACCAGCATGAGCACGAAGAGGAAGAGCATCATGACGGCGCCGGTGTAGACGATGATCTGCACGGCTGCCAGGAAGGGCGCTTCCTGCACGGCGTAGAGGACGGCGAGGCAGAGCATGACCGCGCCGAGCATCAGCGCGGAGTAGACCGCCTTGCGGCTGAACACCATGCCGAGGGCCGCGCCGACGGAGACGACGGCGAGCACCCAGAACGTGATGGTCTCACCCATTGTTCCGTCCCAGCCGGTAGTAGTCCTCTTCGGTCTCGCCGAGCCGCATCGCGTGCGGAGGCTGCTCCATGCCCGCGGTGAGCGGGGCCAGGAGCATCTCCTTGGTGTAGATGAGGCTCTCACGCGAGGTGTCGGCCAGCTCGTACTCGTTGGTCATGGTCAACGCGCGAGTCGGGCAAGCCTCGATGCAGAGCCCGCAGAGGATGCATCGCAGGTAGTTGATCTGATAGGTGCGCCCGTACCGCTCGCCGGGGGAGAAACGCTCTTCCTCGGTGTTGTCCGCGCCCTCGACGAAGATGGCGTCGGCCGGACAGGCCCATGCGCACAGCTCGCAGCCGACGCACTTCTCCAGCCCGTCAGGCCAGCGGTTCAGCTGGTGGCGACCGTGGAAGCGAGGCGCCGTGGGGAGCTTCACCTCCGGGTAGTTCACCGTGACGGGCTTCTTGAACATCGTGTGGAAGGTGACGCCGAAGCCCTTGACGGGGTTCAGCCAGTCAGTTAGTCCCACTGGAGACCTCCTTGTGCTGCACCCCGTGGTAGTGCGGCAGATCGAGCGGCGGAACCGGGAAGCCGCCTGCGGTCGGTTCGCTGCGCAGCTCCTCGTACTCGGCTTCGACCTGCGCCTTGGCAGCTTCCTTGCGGCGCTGGTTGACCGTGTCGAACCTGGCCCAGATGCCGAGCGCGCCCAGGAGCACGATGGCCGCGATGACCATGACGAGCGGGAGCGACCCGCCCTCGAACGTGCCGTCCCTGACGTACATGACGGTCCTGACGACCGCGACCAGCATGATCCAGGCCAGGTTCAGCGGGATGAGAACCTTCCAGCCCAGCGCCATCAGCTGGTCGTAGCGGACGCGCGGCAGCGAGGCGCGCACCCAGACCACGAAGCAGAAGACCAGGACGAACTTGATGAAGAACCACAGCAGCGGCCACCAGCCCTCGTTCGCGCCACTCCACCAGGAGATCGGGAACGGTGCGCGCCATCCGCCCAGGAAGAGCGTGATGGCCATCGCGGAGGCGGTGAACGTGTGCAGGTACTCGCCCATCATGATCAGGGCGAACTTCAGCGAGGAGGAGTACTCGGTCTGGAAACCACCGACCAGCTCGCCCTCGCCCTCGGGCAGGTCGAACGGGATACGCGCTGCCTCGCCGAACCCGCAGATCACGAAGATCAGGAAGGACGGCAGCAGCAGCACCACGTACCAGGACGGCATCGGGATGCCGAAGACCTCGCCGCCGGACGCCTGCGCGTGCACGATCTCGGAGGTCGACAGCGTCCCGGCGAAGAGGAAGACGCCCACGAAGGACAGCCCCATCGCGATCTCGTACGAGACCACCTGCGCCGCGCTGCGGAGACCACCCAGCAGGGCGTACGGCGAGCGCGACGACCAACCGGCCAGCACCACGCCGTAGACCGAGATGGCGCCCATGGCCAGCATGAACAGCACCGCGACCGGCAGGTCCACGAGCTGCAGCGGCGTCTGCACGCCGAACAGGTTCACCATCGGGCCGAACGGCACGATCGAGAAGGCCAGGAAGGCCGGGACCACCATGATGACCGGAGCCAGCAGGTAGACCACCTTGTCGACGGTCCGCGGGAAGAGGTCTTCCTTCAGGCCCATCTTCAGACCGTCGGCCACCGACTGCAGGAGGCCGAACTTGCCCGCCCGGTTGGGGCCGATGCGGTTCTGCATCCTGGAGATGAGCTTGCGCTCGAACCAGACGCCGAACAGCACGCACAGCATCAGGAAGACGAACAGCAGCACGGCCTTGATGATGGTGATCCACAGCGGATCCTTGCCGAAATCGGCAAGGGTCGGATCAGCCAGGTAGATCATGAGGCGCTCCCGATCTTGACGATGTCGCCGGCGACCGCGCGCAGGTCACGCGTCACCGAGCAGCCGCCGGAGTTCGTCGGCACCCAGACCACCCGGTCGGGCAGGTCGGCGACGCGAACCGGCAGGGTGACCGAGTCACCGATGACGAGCTTGTCGCCGTCGGCGACGCCGATCTCGGCCGCGGTGCTCTCGGAGACCAGGGCCTCGGGCGTGCGTGCCGTACCTGCGAGGTACGGCTCGCCGTCCTGCAGTCGGCCGTCGTCGAGCAGCAGGTGCCAGGTCGCCAGGAGCGCCTGGCCGGCCTTCGGCGCCTGCTGGGAGCGGCCGTTGTCGTTCGGCGCCGCGACGCGGGTGCCGCGCCAGGCGCCGAGCCCGGTGAGCTCGCGCCTGGCGGCCGCCGCGTCGGGCAGGCCGAGGTGCACGTCCATGTGGTCGGCGATCGCGCTGACGGCCTTCAGGTCGGACATGAGCCCGGGAACCCTGAGCGCCGCCTCGAAGGAGCGGCCGCGGCCCTCCCAGTCGACGAACGTGCCATCCTTCTCCACGGTCGCGGCGACCGGCAGGACCACGTCGGCCCGGTCGGTGACCGCGCTGGCGCGGATCTCGAGGCTGACGATGAACGGGGTGTTCTCCAGGGCGGCCAGCGCCGCCTCGGGGTCGGCCAGGTCGTACGGGTCGACACCGGCGATGACGAGCGCGTCGAGCTGCTCGTTCAGCGCGGCAGCCAGGATGGCGTCGCCGTCGCGGCCCGGGGTGTCCGGGAGCGAGGAGACGTTCCACACCCGGGCGACCTCAGCCCTGGCGCTCTCGTCGTCGACCGGGCGGCCGATCGGGAGCAGGTTCGGCAGGGCGCCGGCCTCGACCGCGCCCCTGTCGCCTGCCCGGCGCGGCACCCAGGCGACCTTGGCGCCCGACGAGACGCTGAGCCGTACAAGGGCGGAAAGGGCGCCGGGTACGGTGGCCAGCCGCTCGCCGGCGAGCACGATCGTGCCCTCGGCCAGCGAGCCGACCAGGTCGCCGATGGCCTGGGCCTCGGCGCCAGGCTCGGTGCGGACGAGCGTGCCGCCCATCTTGGCCAGGCCAGGGGTGACGAACGGGGCGATGGCGGAGACCTTGAGACCGCTCTTCATCCACGCCTTGCGCAGGCGCAGGAAGACGATCGGGGCCTCCTCCTCCGGCTCGAACCCGACCAGGAGCACGGCCGGGGCCTTCTCCAGGTCCGCGTAGGAGATCTCGATGCCCGTGCCCGCGATCTGGTGGGCGAGGAACTGCGTCTCCTCGGCCGAGTGCGGGCGCGACCTGAAGTCGATGTCGTTGGTGCCGAGCGCGACCCTGGCGAACTTGGAGTAGGCGTAGGCGTCCTCGACGGTCAGCCTGCCGCCGATCAGCACGCCGGCCTTGCCGCGCGCCTTGGCCAGCCCCGCTGCGGCGACGGCGAGCGCCTCCGGCCACGAGGTGGGCTCCAGAACGCCTTCGGCGTTGCGCACCAGCGGGAGCTTCAGGCGGTCGGGCTGCGTCGCGTAGGTGAACGCGAAGCGGCCCTTGTCGCAGTTCCACTCCTCGTTGACCAGCGGGTCGTTGCCGGCCAGGCGGCGGGTGACCTTGCCGCGGCGGTGGTCCGTACGGAGAGAACAGCCTGAGGCGCACTGCTCGCACGCGCTCGGCGTCGACACGAGGTCGAACGGCCGGGCGCGGAAGCGGTAGGCGGCGCTGGTCAGCGCGCCGACCGGGCAGATCTGGATGGTGTTGCCGGAGAAGTAGGAGTCGAACGGCTTGCCGTCCGCGACCCGCACCTGCTCCTTGGCCCCGCGCTCGAAGAACTCGATGAGCGGGTCGCCCGCGATCTGGTCGGAGAAGCGGATGCAGCGCGCGCACTGCACGCACCGCTCGCGGTCGAGCAGGACCTGCGTCGACAGCGGCAGCGGCTTGGGGAAGGTGCGCTTGTGCTCGTGGAACCGGGACTCGCCCTGCCCGTTGGACATCGCCTGGTTCTGCAGGGGGCACTCGCCGCCCTTGTCGCAGACCGGGCAGTCGAGCGGGTGGTTCATGAGCAGCAACTCCATCGCACCCCGCTGCGCCTTCTCCGCGACCGGAGAGGTGAGCTGGGTGGCGACGACCATGCCCTCGGCGACCTCGATCGCGCAGGACGGCTGCGGCTTGGGGAAGCCGCGGCCGTTTCCCGCGTCGGGGATGTCGACCAGGCACTGGCGGCAGTTGGCCGCCGGGTCGAGCAGCGGGTGGTCGCAGAACCTGGGGATCTGGATGCCGAGCAGCTCGGCGGCCCTGATGATCAGCGTGCCCTTGGGCACGGTGATCTGGAAACCGTCGATCGTCAGCGTGACTACTTCACTCACTTGTCACCCCAGACAGTGGACTTCTTCGGGTCGAACGGGCAGCCGCCGATCTCGAAGTGCTTGAGGTACTCGTCGCGGAAGTACTTCACCGACGAGTGGATCGGGCTCACCGCGCCGTCGCCGAGCGCGCAGAAGGAGCGACCGAGGATGTTGTCACCGATGTCGGTGATCGTCTCGATGTCCTCTTCCGTGCCCTGGCCCGCCTCCATGCGCCTGAGGACCTGCTTGAGCCAGTAGGTGCCCTCGCGGCACGGCGTGCACTTCCCGCACGACTCGTGCGCGTAGAACTCCGTCCAGCGCAGCACCGTACGGACCACGCAGGTGGTCTCGTCGAAGATCTGCAGCGCGCGGGTGCCGAGCATCGAGCCCTTGGCGCCGACCGCCTCGAAGTCGAGCGGCACGTCCAGGTGCTCGTCGGTGAAGATCGGCGTGGACGAGCCGCCCGGGGTCCAGAACTTGATCTGGTGCCCCTCGCGGATGCCGCCGGCCATGTCGAGCAGCTCGTTCAGCGTGATGCCGAGCGGCGCCTCGTACTGGCCCGGCCTGGTGACGTGGCCGCTGAGGGAGAAGATGCCGAAACCCTTCGACTTCTCCGTGCCCATCCCGGCGAACCAGTCGGCGCCGTTGGAGATGATCGAGGGAACACTGGCGATCGACTCCACGTTGTTCACGACAGTAGGCGAGGCATAGAGCCCCGCTACGGCCGGGAAGGGGGGCTTGAGTCGCGGTTGACCACGGAAGCCCTCCAGCGAGTCGAGCAGCGCCGTCTCCTCGCCGCAGATGTACGCGCCCGCGCCGCTGTGCACGACCAGTTCGAGGTCGTAGCCCGAGCCGAAGAGGTCGGTGCCGAGGTAGCCCTTCTCGTACGCCTCGCGGACGGCCGCGTGCAGGCGCCTGATGACGTGCAGCACCTCGCCGCGCACGTAGATGAAGGCGTGGCTGGCGCGGATCGCGTAGGACGTGATGATGATGCCCTCGACCAGCGAGTGCGGGTTGGCCATCATCAGCGGGATGTCTTTGCAGGTGCCAGGCTCGGACTCGTCGGCGTTGACGACGAGGTAGTGCGGCTTGCCGTCACCCTGCGGGATGAAGCCCCACTTCATGCCGGTGGGGAAGCCGGCGCCGCCGCGCCCGCGCAGACCGGAGTCCTTGACGGCCTGGATGACCGCGTCGGGGTCCATGGCCAGGGCCTTCTTCGCGGCTTCGTACTCGCCGTAGCCCTCGAGGGTGAAGGAGTTGGCCTGGTCCCAGTTGGCGGTGAGGACCGGTGTCAGAGTGGTCACGCTTCCGGTGCCTTCCATCCGTTGGCCTTGGCGACCTTGAGGCCCTCGAGCGAGGGTCCGGCAGCGGAAGGCCCGTCACCGGCGAGGTCGTCGGGCAGACCGGCCAGCACCCGCGAGGCCTCCTTGAAGGAGCAGAGCTTCTTCGGGCCGCGGGTCGGCGAGACGCTCTTGCCGTCACGCAGGTCGTCGACGAGCTGCTTGGCCGACTCCGGCGTCTGGTTGTCGAAGAACTCCCAGTTGACCATCATCACGGGCGCGAAGTCGCAGGCCGCGTTGCACTCGATGCGCTCCAGGGAGACCTTGCCGTCGCCGGTGGTCTCCTCGTGGCCGACGCCGACGTGCTCCGACAGCTCTTCCCAGATCTGGTCGCCGCCCATGACCGCGCACAGCGAGTTGATGCAGACGCCCACGTGGTAGTCGCCGGCCGGCTTGCGCTTGTACATGGTGTAGAACGTCGCCACGCCCGTGACCTCGGCCTTGGTCAGGCCCAGCATCTCGGCGCAGAACTCCTGGCCGTCGTCGGAGACGTAGCCGTCCTCCGACTGCACCAGGTGCAGCAGCGGCAGCAGCGCCGACCGCGTCTTCGGGTAGCGCCCGATGATCTCCTTGGCGTCTCGCTCGAGACGCTCCCGGACTTCCGGTGAATATGTCACCGGTCCACACCTCCCATGACGGGGTCGATCGAGGCTACGGCCGCGATGACGTCGGCGATCTGCCCACCCTCCGCCATGGCGGGGAAGGCCTGCAGGTTCGTGAAGGACGGCTCGCGGAAGTGCACGCGGTAGGGGCGGGTGCCGCCGTCGCTGACCACGTGCGCGCCGAGCTCGCCCTTGGGCGACTCGATGGCGGCGTACGCCTGGCCTGCGGGCACCCTGAAGCCCTCGGTCACCAGCTTGAAGTGGTGGATGAGCGCTTCCATGGACGTGCCCATGATGTGCGCGATGTGGTCGGGAGAGTTGCCGAAGCCGTCAGGGCCGAGCGCGAGCTGCGCGGGCCAGCCGATCTTCTTGTCCTCGATCATCACGGGCTGGCCCTTGAGCGGACCGGCGATCCGGTCCAGCGCCTGCTCGACGATCTTGAGGGACTCTTCCATCTCCTTCATGCGCACGAGGTAGCGCGAGTAGACGTCCGCGCCGTGCTCGACCGCGACGTCGAAGTCGTAGGTCTCGTAGCCGCAGTAGGGCTGCGACTTGCGCAGGTCCCACGGCAGGCCGGCGCTGCGCAGGATCGGGCCCGTGACGCCCAGGGCCATGCAGCCCGTGAGGTCGAGGTAGCCGACGTCCTTGGTGCGGCGCACGTAGACCGGGTTCTCGTCGAGCAGCTTGCGGATGTCCCTGATGCGCTTGGGGAACTCCTTGAGGAACTCCCCGACCTTGTCCACGGCACCGGCGGGCAGGTCGACGCTCACGCCGCCCGGCCTGATGTAGGCCATGTTCATCCGCAGGCCGGTGATGTACTCGAACAGGTCCATGATCAGCTCGCGGTCGCGGTAGCCGAACAGGAACGGCGTCGTCGCGCCGAGCTCCATGCCGAACGTGCCCATCGCGACCAGGTGCGAGGAGATGCGGTTGAGCTCCATCATCATCACGCGGATGGCCTGGGCCCGGTCCGGGATGCGGTCCTCGATGCCGAGCAGCTTCTCGACGCCCATGCAGTAGGCGGTCTCGTTGAAGATCGGCGCCAGGTAGTCCATGCGGGTCACGAACGTCGTGCCCTGGGTCCAGGTCCTGAACTCCATGTTCTTCTCGATGCCGGTGTGCAGGTAGCCGATGACGCCGCGCGCCTCGGTGACCGTCTCACCGTCGAGGGTCAGGACCAGGCGGAGCACGCCGTGCGTGGACGGGTGCTGCGGGCCCATGTTGATGACGAGGCGCTCCTCCTCGCTGTCACGGACCTCACCGACGACCTGGTCCCAGTCGCCGCCGTCGACGGAGTAGATCTTTCCCTCGGTCGTGGTCATGAGTAAGACCTCCTCTCATCGGGCGCGGGGATGGTGGCGCCGCGGTACTCGACCGGGATGCCGCCGAGCGGGTAGTCCTTGCGCTGCGGGTGACCGTCCCAGTCGTCCGGCATCATGATCCGCGTCAGCGCCGGGTGGCCGTCGTAGATGATGCCGAAGAAGTCGTAGGTCTCGCGCTCGTGCCAGTCGTGCGTGGGGTAGATGCCCACGCTCGACGGGATGTGCCGGTCGTCGTCGGGAGCGCTCGTCTCGACGCGCACCCGCTTGTTGTGGGTGATCGAGCACAGGTGGATGACCGAGTGCAGCTCCTCGCCCACGAGGTGCGGGTAGTGCACGCCGGTGACGCCGAGCGAGAGCTCGAAGCGCAGGGCGGCGTCGTCGCGCAGCTTCTGCAGCACCTCCAGGAGGCGCTCGCGCTTGACGTGGAGGGTCAGCTCGCCGCGGTCGACGACGACGCGCTCGATGGCGTCGTCGAGGTCGAGGGTGTCGACGAGCTCGTCGAAGTAGCCGCCGTACGGGCGCGGGGTGGCGAGCTGGGGGGCCCGCCGTACGACGAGTCCTCCATAGCCGGAGGTGTCACCCGAGTCGTGCGCGCCGAACATGCCGTGCCGCGCGATCGGCCCTTCCGGTACCTCGGGAAGGTTGTCGCTCACTTCCCAGCCCCCTGGTCGATCAGTGGCAGCGTGCGCAGCGCCTGCAGTTCGAGATCCTCGATCTGCTTCGCCCGGTGCGCACCGAACTTCATGTTTTGAATCTTGTCGTGCAGCTTCACGATCGCATCGATCAGCATCTCGGGCCTCGGCGGGCAGCCAGGCAGGTAGATGTCGACGGGGACGACGTGGTCCACGCCCTGCACGATGGCGTAGTTGTTGAACATGCCGCCGCTGGAGGCGCACACGCCCATCGAGATGACCCACTTGGGCTCGGCCATCTGGTCGTAGATCTGGCGCAGCACCGGCGCCATCTTCTGCGAGACGCGACCGGCGACGATCATCAGGTCGGCCTGGCGGGGAGACGCCGAAGCGCGCTCCATGCCGAAGCGCGCCAGGTCGAAGTGGGGGCCACCGGTGGCCATCAGCTCGATGGCGCAACACGCCAGACCGAACGTGGCCGGCCAGACCGAGTTCTTACGCGCCCAGCCGGCGGCCGCTTCGACCGTGCTGAGGATGAACCCGCTTGGCAGTTTTTCTTCAAGTCCCATTTCTAGTCCCAGTCCAGACCCTTGCGGCGCCACACGTACGCGTAGGCCACGAGCACGGTCACGATGAACAGCAGCATCTCGACCAGCGCGAACACCCCGAGGCCCGAGGCGAGCACCTGCCCGTTGTCTGCGTGCTTGGGCGCGAACGAGACCGCCCACGGATAAAGGAAGATGATCTCGATGTCGAACACGATGAACAACATCGCGGTGATCATGTATTTCAGCGGGAACCGTCCGCCACCGACCGGCTGGGGCGTCGGCTCGATGCCGCATTCGTAGGCGTCAAGCTTGGCGCGGTTCCAGCGCTTGGGACCGGTGAAGGGAGCGATGGCGACCGAGAAGATCGCGAACCCTCCCGCGAGAACGGCGAGCACCAGGATGGGCACGTAAAGGTCCACCGCTACGCCTCCTCAGGAAAACTGTCAGATCTACAAGTGTGCCGGGTGTGTTTGAGCTTCATGCTGGTGGGGCGACCTTTGAGAGTGCGTTGATGATCCGGTCTGACGCATCGCCTCGCCGGTCGGTGAGATTACCAAGGAGTTTCAGCGCGAAGCGCATCAGCCTCGGGTGCGGCAGCCCGTGCCGTGTACCGAAGCTCATCACACCTGGCTTCCCGATCGCCTCGACGAACAACCTACCCAAGGTGAAATATCCGCCATAGGCGTCTTTCAGCAGTTGGGGATAGGTGCGCAGGATGCGCTCCTGCTGAGCCGGCGTGGTGCCCTTGAGCGCCTTGACGATGACCTCGGCCGCGATCTCCCCGGTCTCCATGGCGTAGGCGATGCCCTCACCGTTGAACGGGTTGATCGAACCTCCGGAGTCACCGACGAGCACCAGGCCGCGCGTGTAGTGGGGTTGCCTGTTGAAGGCCATCGGGAGCGCGGCGCCGCGGATGGGCGACGTCATGTTCTCCTCGGTGAAGCCCCATTCCGCAGGCATGTTCCTGCACCAGCGCTTCAGCAGCTCGCGATAGTCGATCTTGCCGAAGGCGTCACTGGTGTTGAGCAGGCCGAGGCCCACGTTGGAGGTGCCGTCGCCGACGCCGAACACCCAGCCGTAGCCGGGCAGCAGCGTCTCCTCGTCCCAGAGCTCCAGCCAGGTCTCGAGGTAGTCGTCGTCGTGGCGCGGACTCTCGAAGTAGGTCCGTACGGCCACGCCCATCGGACGGTCCTCGCGCTTGTGCAGCCCCATGTTGAGCGCCAGCCGAGTCGAGTTCCCGTCGGCGGCCACGACGACGCGGCTGCGATAGGTGGCCCCGTCCTTGGTGGTGACCCCGACGACGTGCCCGCTGCGGTCGTCGAGCACCGGCCCGGTGACGTTGACGCCCTCCATCAGGCGGACCCCGTGCTTGACCGCGTTGGCCGCGACGATCTGGTCGAAGTCCTGGCGGGTACGCACCAGCCCGAAGTCGGGGAAGCGCTCCAGCTGGGGCCAGTCGAGCTCGAACCTGAGCCCGCCGCCGACGACCCTGAGCCCCTTGTTCCTGATCCAGCCCGGGGCGTCGATGTCGACGTTCATGTTCTGCAGCTGCTTGACCGCCCGCGGGGTCAGCCCGTCGCCGCAGACCTTCTCGCGGGGGAACCTGGTCTTCTCCAGGAGCAACACGTCCAGCCCGGCTTGGGCGAGGTAAAAGGCGGTTGCGGAACCGGCGGGACCGGCGCCGACGACGATGACGTCGGCGTCAGCCTGGATGGCGGCTGGCACGGTCACGGGACCTGTCCTGTCCTACACGCTTGACGGCCTCGGGTGGGGCCTTCCTGTTCCCTTTGTGAAGGTCTTCACAAACTTGTCGCCCGGAAGTCTAACCCTTTTCCGACGCAAGGTGTCAGCCGGGTGCACGTGAAAGCCCTCCGTCGGAAACGGAGGGCTTACTGTGATCACTTGCTGACGGTCAGACGTCGAACTCAGCGTTACGGGCTCCCGCCAGGAACGCCCGCCACTCACCGTGCGTGAACGTCAGCACAGCCCCGGAGGGATCCTTGGAGTCTCGGACGCGGATGGAGTCGGCGGAGCGCAGTATCTCCACACACTCACCTGAGGGCTGACTGAAGCTGCTCTTGAACCACGCGTCAACCTCAGCTGCCATCTCAGCTTCACCGCTCCTGTTAGTCCCCGAGACATGGTTGCCCAGAACCCACGCGGACGCGGGCCCGTGCGAGTCAATCACAGGAGCATCGTGCGCCGAAGATCTAACGTCACAAGGTGTTACAGTTCTGTAACTCGCGCATTGGAGAACCGGTACCGGCGGCCGACTGGGCATTGCCCTAGCCGAACTCTCCATTACGTACTCCTGCCACGAAGGCCCGCCATTCTGCGGCCGTGAAGACGAGGATCCCGCCCTCGGCGTCCTTGGAGTCGCGGATTCCGATCGCGCCGCCGGGCAGATCCGCCACCTCGATGCATTCACCAGTGTTCGAGCTGAAGCTGCTCTTGCGCCAGACGGCGCTGGGATGAGCATGTGGACGCACGCGCATCTCCTCGTCTCGGGGGCACCCTCCATGTTCCCTGAATGGGGCTATTCCATGCCATAACGAGACATGTCATACCGCTGCGAGCGCGCTGATCAGGTCTCTTGAATCGTCCACATCCAGTGCGGCGTCGGAGAGGTGGTCGAAGACGACCGAGAAGTTGTAGGTGATCTGCTCGTCCTCTTCGATGGCCTGGGTGTTGAACGACTGGCTGTAAAGCACGTCGCCCGACAGCTGGCCCAGCCCCTCGACTTCGGGAAAACGGAGGAGGAGCGAGTCGGTCCAGGCTGCCGGATGCCGATCGGCGAGCCGGAGCACCCGAAGGGTGACATTGGGCAGTTCCGCGGCCTTCAGCAGATGGAGGAGCTGGCCGCGCATCACATCCTCATCTCCATACCGCCGCAGGAGGACCGCCTCGTCGATGATCATGGACAGAACGAGCGGCGTGGGCGCGCTCAGCCTCGCCTGCCGGCGCAATCTGATCTCCACAGTGCGCTCGACACGGGCGGGCGAGGTCGAGCCCAGGATCAGATCCAGCCCGTTGACGGCCAAGGCGTATTCGCGGGTCTGCAACAGACCGGGGACCACTGACGTCTGCCAGCCCAGGATCTCAGCCGCCTCGGACTCCAGTCCGATATAGGTGCTCAGGACGTCGTGGAGGTCACTGGCGTACGCCTCCCACCAGCCCTTTCGCTCGGCGTCCGCAGCCAGACCCATGAGCAGCGCCGCGCGCACCTTCGGAGTTCCGTAGCACTTGAGCAGGTCCTGAACGTCCTTACGCTGCGGGACCACCTGGCCGGTTTCGATGCGGGAGATCTTGGAGGTCGACCAGCCGAGCTTCTTGGCCACCTGCGCCCCGTTGAGATCCGCAGCCTCGCGGAGCCGTCGTAGCTCCGCTGCGAGCCGGCGACGACGGAGTGTCGGGCTGACCTCGGCCATCAACCCGGTCTCCTTTCAGAGAAAACCCTATGGATATGCCCGCTTCGTCCCCAGCGCAATCGTCTCCGGGACGCGCGTGTTCCGTCCCAAAGGGAAGCCCGAGCATCGTCCCGGCGGGAATTGCACGGGGCGTCCCTTCGCCACATTCTGAGACTAGCCCGCACTTCCCCTCAACGGGCGGAAAGCAGCCGAGATGAAACATCGGCCCTGAGCGATCGCAGGCTCCACGTGAACGGGCGGATGGTTGCAGCCCATCCGCCCGGGATTCCCACAGCACCCCGAACCTCATCACCTACGGGACATCGGAGCCGTGGACATGAACGACGCTACTCCCTTACGCGCGCGCTTAGAAGAACGATTCTGGCGCGCCCCCGACGCGGTCGCCCAGGCGCACGGATGGCAGATCGGCAAGACGCCCTGGGGCGGGCGTCAGTACCGGGATCCCAGGTTCGACCAGCTCGTCGTGCTTCGGGCGGAGGTGCCCAAGGAGCCGGGCAACGGCGGAGCCAGGCCGCCGGGTGGGTTCGCGGGTGGGCATCCGCGGCACCATCCGGAGATCCCGCGCAACACCGGGCTCCTGGCGGTCCTGGGGATGGTCTGGCGCTGGCGGGTCGAGCTGGGGCTGGCCGGGGCGGTCGGGCTGGGGGTTCACCAGTTCGGCGCCGTCGCGCTCGCTGTGCTCATGGGGCTCGCTCTACCCCCTATACGGCGGGCCGGGGCCAGGCTCGTGGTCAGGCATCGGTTCCAGGGGTTATGCCTCAAGACCGCGATGCGGACGCGGGAAGGGTGGCTGCCGCTCGTGATGAGTACGGCGAGCACCCCCGACAGCACCCTGCTGCTCCTCTGGTGCAGGTCGGGGATGAGCGCCGGGCTCTTCGAGGACTACGTCCCCGAGATCAAGGTCGCCTGCTTCGCCGCCGACGTAGCGATCTTCCCGCACTACCGCTGGCCGCACCTGCTCACGGTCGAGCTCAGGCGGGCTTGAACCCCCGGTGGATGGCGACGATGCCCATGGTCAGGTTGCGCCACGCCACCCGCTCCCAGCCGGCCTGCTGGATGGTGCGGGCCAGGGTCGGCTGGTCGGGCCAGTCGCGGATCGACTCGGCAAGGTACTCGTAGGAGTCGTCGTTGGAGCCGAACACCTTGGCCACCTGCGGCAACATCTTCATCAGGTACTCGCGGTAGACCAGGTCGAACGACTTGACCGTCACGTGCGAGAACTCGAGGATCACCAGCCGCCCGCCGGGCTTGGTCACGCGGAGCATCTCGCGCAGCGCCTGCGCGGTGTCGTGCACGTTGCGCAGCGCCACCGAGATCGTCACCGCGTCGACGGAGTCGTCGGCGAAGGGCAGCTTCATGGCGTCGCCCGCGATGAACGGCACTCCCCCGCCGGTCAGGGCGTTGCCGCCGTGGCGTTGCACGCCGGTCTGCAGCATGCCGAGCGAGAAGTCAGAAGCGATGGCACGCGCGCCGAGCGTGGTGAAGCTGTCGGTGGAGGTGCCGGTGCCCGCCCCGAGGTCGAGCACGATCTCACCCGGGCCCGCGTCGACGGCGGCGGCGACAGCCTTGCGCCACAGCCGCACCTGGCCCATCGAGATGATGTCGTTCACCAGGTCGTAGCGCCGGGCCGTGCGATCGAACATCGCGGCGACCTCATGCGGCTGCTTGTCCAACTGAGCGCGCGTCATGCCCCTAAGCCTAGAGCTATCCCGACAATAAACAGAAAGTAGCACGGGTATTACTCAGAGTATGCTAGGACTTGGCGAATGCTTGCCCGTGCCGCCCTCGCCGCCCTGCTGGCCGCTTCTCCCGTCGCGCACGCGCGGGTGGTCTCGGCCGACCCGGTCGACTACACCCCGCACGTTCTCGACGGCATCGTCAACGCCTTCGCGCTCGTCGGCGACACCGTGATCGTCGGTGGGTCGTTCACCGAGGTCGCCGACGCCCGCCGTACGGTGACGCTGGAACGTGACAACATCTTCGCCTACTCCCTGAGCACCGGCGAGATCCTACCGTTCGCCCCCGAGCTGGACGGCCCCGTGTACGCCCTGGCCGCCGGCGCGGGCGGCAGCGTCTACGTCGGCGGCGACTTCGTCACCGTCAACAGGACCCGCGGCAGGTCGCTGGTCAGGCTCAACACAACGGACGGCGCGCGGCTGAGCTCGTTCAACGCGCAGGTCTACGGCGGGATGGTCACCGCGCTGGCTAGGCGCGGCTCCGCGCTCTACGTCGGCGGTGACTTCACCCGGCTGGGCCGTACGGCAAAGGACGGCCTGGGCAGGGTGAACGCCTCGACCGGCGTCGACGACCCGCACTTCGCCGTCGCGCCGGGCGCGCCGCGCACCCCCAAGGTGAAGGTCTACGCGCTGTCCGCGACCAAGGACCGCCTCGCCGTCGACGGCAGCTTCACCACGCTGGACGGCCTGCCGAGGCCGCAGCTCGGGCTGATCGACATCGGCGGGACCACGGCCAAGGTGGCCGACTGGCACACCGACGCCTACGAGCCTGAGTGCATGGACAGCTTCCCCTCATATGTGCGCGGCCTCGACTTCGCCCCGGACGGAAGCTACTTCGCCGTCGTCACCACGGGCGGCCCGAACGGCAACCACAAACTCTGCGACACGGCGGCCAGGTTCGAGACCTACAGCCGCGGTGATCGAATCAAGCCGACGTGGGTGAACTTCACCGGCGGCGATTCCCTCTATTCCGTCGCGGTCACCGGTGCGGCCGTCTACGTGGGCGGGCACCAGCGGTGGATGAACAACCCGTACGGCAGCGACGACGCGGGGCCCGGCGCGGTGCCCAGGGAGGGCATCGCGGCCATTCATCCCACGACGGGAAAGGCGCTGAGTTGGAACCCCGGGCGGGAGCGCGGGATCGGCGTGAAGGCTTTTCTCGCACACAAAGGCGGACTACTCACCGGTAGTGACACAACCCGCCTTGGACGGGAGTACCATGCCCGGATCGGCATGTTCCCCCTGCCCTAGTCGCCTTCCGGCTTGGGCTGGTCGATCTTGTTGCTGATGCGGGAGCTGACGGCGTCACGCTGCTTGGTCAGCAGGACATAGCTGGCTACGCCACTGGCCACGAAGGCAGCGGCGAAGAGCAGGAACCCGCGCAGGGTAAGTAGATAGAACACGCCGAGGGCCACAAGAAACAGGCCGATCCTGGATGCGGTGTAAACGAGAGCTGGACGCACACGTCGAGGTTACTCGCCCGACGAACCGCCCGCTCTTCGCATCCGACGCGAGCGCTGCTACTGTTCCCAGTCAGGCCCTTTCGTAAAGAAACACCCACGACAGGGCCAAAGAGGCTCTATCATATAACAATCGGGCAGTCAGCTGATAACAACCCGTGATCTTTGTCGAAAACCGCGGATAAATCAGGCTTCGCTCGACACACTTGGTTACCTGTCCGCCCGCTGGCAGGAAGCGGGATGCGAGGGGGAGAGATTGGTGGAGAGTAGCAGCGAGCGTCTGCTGACCCCGGGTGAGGTTGCCGCCCTTTTCCGGGTAGACCCAAAGACGGTAACGCGCTGGGCCGCGGCAGGCCGCATCAGTAGCATCCGTACCCCCGGAGGGCACCGTCGCTTCCGCGAATCGGAAGTGCACGCCCTTCTCCGTGGCGAGGACGTCCTTACGGCCGATCGGCCGGCAGGTGAGTCCCCGCGCGTCTGACGTCACTCGTCAACGGTGATCCTGTACGCCAACAAGCGCCAGGATCACCGGAGCGACCCGGTCACGCGTCTTCCTGTTGCGCTCTGAACGCCAGGAACTCCCGCTCCAGGTCGTCGTTCTCCGCCGCCCACCGCTCCTTGCGCTCGGCGAACTCCGCCTCGGTCAGCGACTCGGGCAGCCACTTCTCGTAGTCGGGATCGCCCGGCCCCACCTCGACGTACGCGTTGCCGATGAGCCGCCCGTCAGCACTGGCCAGACTCTGGGGGACGCGCAGTGTCCCGTCAGCGAGCCGGATGACGTACATGGTTCACCACCTAGATTCCGTAGCGGCGGTTGAAGAACAACATCACATCGAGCGCCATACGCGTGTCGCCGCCGAGCATGTCGAGCAGCGCCGGGCGCTGCCGGGACGCGATCGCGGCGAAGGCGTCGGCGAAGAACTCCTTGCGGCCCAGGCCGTTGCCCTGCCGGTGGAAGGACGACACGAAAGTCGCCCGCTCATACAGTGCCACGAACTCCGCCGAGTCCGACACCCAATCGCCATAGGGCGCCCCGACGTCGTCGATCGCGTGCCCGACCTCGTGCATCATCACGTCGGGCGTGGGCGAGGGCCGGTCCCCCACGACGATCTTGCGCTCGCCGTAGGCGCCCGCGCAGATGTCCCAGGTGGCGCGGCCCGAGGGCAGCGGCGCGCCGCGCAGGTAGCCCATGTCGTCGAGGTCGGGCACGCCGCCCTGGCCGACGTAGATGCCCTCGATGGTCTCGGCGAGCAGGTCCTTGAGCCGGTCGGGCAGCCTGGCCAGGCTCTCCACGGCGCGCACGGCGTCGGCGGACGGCGGGCCCTGGCGGGCGTCCCACTGCCGGTGCAGGATCTTCTCCAGCCTGCCGCAGTGGCGCAGGCCGTCACCGCGCTCCGGTGCGTCGGGGCGGTTGGGCTGGGCGCGCGGCCGGTCGTCCTGGAGCTCGAAGTCGTGCCAGGTGTACTGCGGCCGGTCGGCCACAGCAGCGCCGGGTAAGCGTTCCGCAGGACGGATCTCCGGCTTGCGCAGCGCGGCCAGCTCCCTGGCGCGGAACGAGTCCTCCGAGCGCTTGCCCAGCGACCAGAACGACCGGTCGGCGTCCTTGGGAGCTTCCTTGCGCCGCGAGAAGAGGTAGGACCCGCGACGCCACCAGCGCCCTCTCCGATGACGCCCCGATCCCTCGTCACGAGAATGCGCCATGTACCCCACCGTACGACGCTGATCTTGGATAAGTAACCAGAAAACACGATCACGCGTCGAATGGCTTACAGTTCGGACATGGCAGGTGTGCTGATCGGCCTTGCGATCGTGGCCTTCTGGCTCTACACGTTGTTCGACGTCATCACCACGCCGGAGGAGGAGGCCAGGAACGTTCCCAAGGCCCTCTGGGTGGTCGTCGTCCTCCTCGTCCCGGTCGTCGGCGGCGCTTTCTGGCTGCTGTACGGCAGGCAGAACGAGGAGCGCGAGCTCCGCTCCCCCGCGCGAGCCGCCAGACCGGGACCGCCGAAGGGCCCGGACGACGACCCCGAGTTCCTCAGAGACCTCGAACGCCGCCTGCGCGACGACGAGTGACCCCTCCTACAGGCCCGAGTAGCTGTGCAGGCCGCCCAGGAAGATGTTGACGCCGACCAGGTTGAACAGCAGGCAGCCGTACGCCACGAGCTGCACGATCGCCGCTGACTTCCCGCGCCACCCGGCCGTGACCCGGGCGTGCAGGTAGGCCGCGTAGGCCACCCACGTGATGAACGCCCAGACCTCCTTGGGGTCCCAGCCCCAGTAACGCCCCCACGCCTTGTCCGCCCACATGGCGCCGGCGATGACCGCGAACGTCCACACGGGGAAGGCGAGCACGATCGCCCGGTGCGCGGCGCGCTCCAGGTCGGCGCGCGCGGGCAGCCGCGACAGCCCGTCGCCCCTGACGAGGTAGAGGATCCCCGCCACGGCGGCCAGCGTGAACAGCCCGCTGGCCAGGATCGCGGCGGTGACGTGGATGGCGATCCAGTAGGAGTTCAGCGCGGGCACCACCGGACCGGCCGCGGTGTAGAGGAACTTGACGGCGAAGCCGAGCCCGAGGGTGGCGGCGATCGTGACGAAGGCGCCCAGGAAGCGCACGTTGTAGCGCGTCTGGGTGAGCAGGAACGCCGTGATCGCCGCGAAGCAGATCCCGATCACGAACTCGTACATGTTGCCCCACGGCCACCGGCCGACCGACAGGCCGCGCAGCACGATGGCGGCCAGGTTGCTCGCCCAGCCGATCCAGGTCAGCACGATGGCGACCGTGCCCGCCCTGACCGCCCAGGCAGGCGGCGCCTTGGTGGCGACGGCCGTCATCGTGGCGCCGCCGCTCTCGGAGGCCGCCTGCGAGGCGGTGTCCACGGTGGCTTTGCCGTACGCCAGGTCGAGCGCGAACCCGATCATGGCGGCGAGGTAGAGCAGGACGGAGCCCAGGACGAGCTGGTCGCTCAACTGGGCCAGTTGCTCAGCGGACATCCTTGTCTCCTGCTGATAGGGCCTTCACGATGTCGGCGAACTCCTCGGCGAAGCCCGCTGCGGAACCCTCGGTGCGCGTGAGCGCACCCACTTCGATGCGTCCCTCGGAAGAAACGCGCACGAACACGCGGCGTCGGCGGATCATCAGGGAGAGCGCGATGGCGATGGTCGCCACGGCCGCGGCCACGAGCACGGGCACCCGGCCCGGGTCGTAGGCGACCTGCAGCGTCATCCACTCCTTCACCGCGGTGAACTCGATCTTGCCGACCCCGCCGGGGAGCTCGACCGACTGGCCAGGCGAGAGCGGCGGGCCCGCCTTGGCCCCCATGAGCAGGGGCTTGAGCGTCTTCATGATCTCCGGCGGCGCCAGCTCGTACACCGACCTGGGAATCCCCGTGCGGTCGCCGAAGTCGCCGGAGAACGCGCCGAGCAGCTGCACCTGCGGCCTGAGCGCGCCGGGGAAGAGCGAGCCGCCCTGCCCGTCGCTCATCGGCAGGAAGCGCAGCAGGAACCCGAGCTGCTCCGGCTGGGCGTCGACCGCCTTGACCACGCAGCCGGAGACCAGCGTCGGCTTGTACTCGATGAGGCAGGGCACCGGGCCGTCGAAGACCACGTTCCCCTTGCCGTCGGTCACCTTGAACGCGGGCGCGTAGCCGTGCCCGATGAGGTAGGTCTGCGTGCCGTTGATCTCCAGCGGCTCGTTGACCTTGAGGTCGTACGGCCTGGCCTTGGCGCCCGGCGCGTCCTCCACCTGCAGCTTCGCGGTGTAGTCGAGCTCCTGCCCGTTCTTCTCGCCGCCCACCTGGTAGCTGGCCTGGAAGTCGTCGAGGTGGAAGGAGAACGGCTCCAGCGACTCGGCGTTGACCTGGCTGCCCGGGATGTAGCGGTCGTAGTTGGCCACGGTGTTGGCGAACCCGTCGCCCTCCATCACCAGCACGTTGCCGCGGTAGCCGTACAGCGAGCCGATGCCGACGGCCACGAGCATGCCGAGCAGCGCCACGTGGAAGAACAGGTTGCCGGTCTCGCGCAGGTAGCCCTTCTCTGCCGACACCCAGCCGTCGCCGGTGCTCACCCGGAAGCGCATCTTCCTGAGCCGGGCGGCCGCGTCGTCGAGCGAGCCGTCCACGGTCGAGTGGTGCGGCAGGCGGGACAGGTTGCGTGGCGCGTCGGGCGGCCTGCGGCGCAGCTCGCGCAGGTAGACCGCGGTGCGCGGCAGCACGCAACCGACCAGCGAGGTGAACAGCAACAGGTAGATCGCGGCGAACCACGGCGAGGTGAAGACGTCGAAGAGGTTGAAGCGTTCGTACCACTCGGCGAGCGCCGGGTCGTTCTGGTAGATCCGCGCGACCTTCTCCGGCTCCACCCCGCGCTGCGGCACGAGCGAGCCGGGAATCGAGGCCAGCGCGAACAGGAACAGCAGGATCAGCGCCGTCTTCATCGACGTGAGCGTGCGCCAGAACCATCTGGCCCAACCGGCTACACCCATCAGATGCTCGTCTCGAATCCGCCGATGAGGACCTGCATGCTCGCGATCAACTCTCCCCACAGACCGGTGACGAGCAGGATCCCGACCACGACCAGCAGGCCGCCGCCGATCCTGGTGATGAGCTGCGAGTGGCGCCTGATCGCCTTGAACGTGCGCAGCGCCCAGCTGTAGGCGAACGCGGCCAGGACGAACGGCAGCCCGAGCCCGAGCGCGTAGGCGACGGCCAGCAGCGCGCCGCGAGAGGCGCTGCCCTCGGTCGCGCCCAGCGTCAGCACCACGGCCAGCGTCGGCCCGATGCACGGCGTCCAGCCCAGCCCGAACACCACCCCGAGCAGCGGCGCCCCGGCGAGGCCCGCCGCGGGCAGCTTGTGGATGCGCACGTCGCGCATCAGCCCGGGGATCACCCCGAGGAAGGCCAGGCCGAGCACGATCGTGAGGACGCCCAGCACGCGGGTGATGATCTCGGAGTTCTGCAGCAGCACGCCGCCGATGCCGCCGACCAGCGCGCCCGCCGCCACGAAGACGAGGGCGAACCCGGCCACGAACAGCGCCGCGCCCATGACCAGCCGGTTGCGCTTGGGGTCGGCGCTCATCCCCGTCACGTACGACAGGTAGCCGGGGACCAGCGGGAGCACGCACGGGGACAGGAAGGACACCAGCCCGGCGAGGATCGCGATCGGTACGGCGAGCAGCAGCGACCCCGAGGCGACGACGTCACTCATCGCGCACCTTGGTGACCGCGTTCATCAGGTCGGTGTACTTGACCGCGCCGAGCGCCCGCCCGGCCACCCTGCCCTGCTCGTCGATGATGAGCGTGGACGGGATCGCGGCCGGCGGCACGGTGCCCTGGAAGGCGAGCGCCACCTTGCCCGGCTGGTCGAAGATGCTCGGGTAGCCGGTCTGCTCGGTGCGTTCGAAGGCCTGGGCGCGCGCCTTGTCGTCCTTGAAGTCGACGCCGATGAACTCCACGCCGCTGTTCTTGGTCTTGGCCGCGATGTCCTTGAGCACGGGCGCCTCGGCCCTGCACGGGTTGCACCAGGACGCCCAGAAGTTGATGACGACGACCTTGCCCTTGTGCGCGGCGAGCGAGGCGGTGCCGCCGTCGAGGGTGGGGCCCTCGATCGCGGGCGCGGCCTTGCGGTCGGCCGCGGGGAACAGCGTGACCTTGCCGTCGCCTGCGACGAACCTGGTGTCACCCGCCTGCGGCTGGCCGCCCTGACTGCCGGCACAACCGGCGAGGGCGAGCGCCAGCACGACGAGGGAGATGCTCTGAGCGCGCACGGGAGAAAGATCTCCTTGTACTACAACCGGTAGAGCTTGTAACTGTACCGGCGGGATCACGCGCCCGGCACACTAGGGCCCTTCACCAGAGATCCGGCGGGTTCGCTGTAGCCGATGCTCATCAGCCGGTCGCCGTCGAAGGTCAGGCTGGTGAGGCTCGCCAGCGAGCACTGCCTGCGCCGCGGGTCGTGCCAGAGCCTGCGCCCCTCGGCGGCCAGCCTGATGATCCAGATCGGCAACTGGTGGCTGACCAGCACCGCCTCGTGACCGCGCGCGGCCGCTCGGGCGTCGTCGATCATCGTGCGCATCCGGTCGACGACGTCGACGTAGCGCTCGCCCCACGACGGGCGCATCGGGTTCCAGAAGTAGCGGTAGTGCCTGGGGTTCTTGAAGACGCCCAGGCCCATGCCGACCGCCGAGCCTTCGAGCAGGTTGGCCGCCTCCAGGAGGCGGTCGTCGAGCACCGGGGTCAGGCCGAGGGTGGCGGCCAGCGGGGCGGCCGTCTCCTGGGCACGTTCCAGCGGCGAGCTGAAGAGCGCGGTGATGTCGCGGTCGGCCACGGCTTTGGCGACCGTTTCCGCCATCAGCCGCCCGGTCGCCGACAGGTGGAAATCGGGCAGCCTGCCGTACAGGACGCCTTGGGGATTGTGCACCTCGCCGTGCCGCAGCAGGTGAACGACGGTGGTCTCAGCCATGGTGTGGCTCAGCCTAGCCGCTCCGATGGCCGCGATAGGCGACCCGGGGGTCGGCCCGAAAGTGAACCGAAGGTAAAGTCCAGGTTGATTGCGCCTAGGGTTCCGCCATCCGGTCCGCCCATGACCACACAACAAGGGCCGGGGGTCAGGTCCGAGCGGCGCCCCGGTCCGTGAGGGCCGCACAGCTGACGGGACAAAAGCCTGGAGGCTCCTATCCGCCACATCCGGAAGGAGTCTCCTCGTGAGTCCCCTGGCTTTACTTCTCATCCTCGTCGCCGCCGTGGCGCACGCCTCGTGGAACCTGCTGAGCAAGCAGGCGTCCAAGGCCGACGGCGTGGTCTTCCTCTGGCTGGGCGCCACCGCCTCGACGGTCATCTGGGGGCCGGTGGCGATCGGCTACCTGGTGGCCACCGGCACCCCGGTGACGCTGCGGGACGTCGGGGTGATCTGCGGCAGTACGGCGTTGCACGTCGGATATTTCTTGCTGCTCCAGCGCGGCTACCGGTACGGCGACCTGTCGATGGTCTACCCGGTCGCCAGGGGCACCGGCCCGATGCTGGCCAGCGCGGTGGCCGTGCTGTTCCTCGGCGAGCACCCGGCTCCAGCGGGCATCGCCGGGATCGTCCTGGTGGGCGTGGGCGTCCTGATCATCAGCGGCGCCCGGTTCAAGGCCGACAAGGGCCTCCTGTACGGCCTGGCCACCGGCGTGTTCATCGCCGCTTACACGGTGTGGGACGCGCAGGTCGTCGGGGTGTTCATGGTCGCGCCGATCCTGCTCAACTACGGCGGCGAGGTCGGCAGGATGCTCGCCCTGAGCCCGCTGGTCTGGCCCAAGCGGCACCTGATCGGTCAGGTCTGGCGCGAGCACCGGCCGCGCGTCCTGGGCGCCGCCGTCCTCGTCACGCTGTCCTACCTGCTGGTGCTGATCGCCTTCACGATGGCGCCGGTCAGCGTGGTCGCCCCAGCCAGGGAGGTGAGCGTGCTCGTCGCCGTGCTGCTCGGCGGCAGGCTCCTGGCCGAGGGCGGGCTGCGGCGCAGGCTGCTGGCCGCCGGGATCATCCTCGGCGGCGTGGCGGCCATCGCCTTCAGCTGACGGCCACCCAGCCGTTCTCCAGCGTCGCGCTGGCCTGGACGAGCGCGTCGACCGCCGCCCTGATCGCGGGGCGGCGGGCGGCGTCGGTGCGCCACAACGCGTAGATGCGCCTGGTCTGCCTGGGCAGGAGGGGCACCACGCGCACGCCGTCCGGCACGCAGTCGCGGCCGAGCCTGGGGATGATCGCGCAGCCGAGCCCGGCGGCGACCAGCGCGAGCTGGGTCGGGTACTCGTCGGCCGAGCAGAAGATCTCCGGCTCGATCTCGGCGCTGCGCAACGTGAAGACCAGCCAGTCGTGGCAGATCGTGCCAGGCGAGGAGCTGATCCACCGCTCCCCCTGGAGCTGTGCCAGCTCCAGCTCGCGCCGGCCGGCCAGCGGGTGGTCGGCGGGAAGGACGACGTCGGCGATGTCGTCGATGAGCGTCTTCCTGGACAGCCCCTCGGGCATGGCCATCGGCCGGTTCAGCCAGTCCTGCACCACGACCAGGTCGAGCTCGCCCCTGACCACCTCGCGCAGCTGCCGCTCCGGCTCGCGCTCGTGCAGGTGCACCGCGAGGTCGGGGTGGCGCTCGCGCAGCGTGCTGAGCGCCTGCGGCATGAGGCCGCGCGCGGACGTGGGGAACGCGCCGACGTTCAGCCTGCCGACGACCTCGCCGCGCAGCGCCTCGAAGTCGGCTTCCGCGGTCTCGACCAGGGCAAGGATGCGTTCCGCGTGCTCGGCGAGCAGGCCGGCCGCGTCGGTGAGCTTGATGCCGCGGCCGTTGCGCTCGATGAGCGTGGCGCCCGTCTCGCGTTCGAGCTTGGCGATCTGCTGGGACACCGCGGACGGCGTGACCATGAGCGCGTCGGCCGCCGCGCCCACCGATCCGTAGACGTGGACGGCGTGCAGGGCCTTGAGCCGGTTCAGATCCAACACGTAAGCCAGTCTAAAGGGTTTAGCGTAGAAAGTCTCGATTGTGCTCGACCGTGTAGCAACGGAAAATAGATGCATGAGAAAGAACCAGAAGAACACCGCCGAAGTCTCCTACCTCAAGCAGCTCGCCGAGCAGGCCCGGATCCGTCACGGCAAGTCCCCCCGCACTCGGTGAAACCCCGCCACCTGGCCCTCGCCATCGGCCTCGCGGCCGTATGGGGATTCAACTTCGTCGTGATGGAAGTGGGCCTACGCCACTTCCCGCCGCTGCTCTACGCAGGCCTCAGGTTCACCCTGGCCGCCTTCCCCGCTCTGTTGATCGTGCGGCGGCCGGGTGTTCCCTGGCGATGGGTCTTCGGAGTCGCGGCCGCGATGGGAGTCGGCCAGTTCGGCCTCCTGCTCATCGGTATGCGAGCGGGAATGCCGGCGGGGCTGTCCTCGCTGGTCCTGCAGTCACAGACCCTCTTCACCGTCCTGCTGGCCGTGACGCTGCTCGGTGAGCGGCTCACCAGCCGGCGGGTGACCGGCCTGATCGTGGCGTTCACCGGTCTGGTCGTCGTCGCCGTCGACTTCGGAGCCTCGGGCCCGGTCGGCGCCTTCGCCCTCTGCGTCGCCGCCGCGTTCGCCTGGAGCATCGGCACGATCCTCCAGCGCAGGGCAGCGCCGCCCGACTCGCTGCGGTTCATGGTGTGGGTGAGCGCGCTGTCCGCGCCGCCGCTCCTCGCCCTGTCCGTGCTCGTCGACGGCGTCCCCACGCTGAACGCGCCGGTCGAGGGCTGGTTGTCGCTGGCGTACGTGGCCTTCATCTCCACGCTCGCCGGGTTCGGCGTGTGGGGCTACCTGCTGCGCCGCTACGACGCCTCGGTGGTCGCGCCGTACACGCTGCTCGTCCCGGTGTTCGGGATGTCGTCGGCGTTCCTGGCGACCGGCGAGCCCGTCTCGCCGCTCAAGCTGACCGCCGCCGCGCTGATCGTCTGCGGCGTCCTCTACGCGGGCACCCGCCCCGCTCCTCAGCCCGTGGCCGACCCCCTCCCGGTGCGCTGACCAGCCCGATACCCTGCGGCCCATGAAGAAAATCGTGGTCTTCGCGCTCTCCGCCCTGTTACTCCTGAGCGCGAGCCCCGCGGCCGCCGAGGGGCCGAAGCCGCTCACCAAGGCCCAGCTCAAGGCCGCCCTGTTGACGCCCAAGGACCTCGGCGGCGGCTTCCGCGTCGTCAGGCCCAAGCGCGCCGACGAGAAGGGCCTGCCGATCGGCGTCAACAAGACCAGCCAGGCCTGTCTCAAGGCGTACCGCGCGCTCAAGCCCCTGTGGTCGGGCGTCCAGGGCACCGTGTCCCTGCAGAGGAACCACGACAAGGTCGTCGACAAGCAGGTGGACGAGGCGATTCTCACCGGCACCGCGGCCCAGCTCAAGCGGTGGGAGAGCGCGGCGGCGACGCTCGAGGCCGAGTGCCCCGAGTCGTCCAGGACGGAGGGCTCCTACTACGGCAGCCTCGATGCCGGCACGTACGGCGACGCCACCTACGCGCTCCACCTGTGCTGGCACTACGACCAGAACGGCGACAACACCGACTGCGACGCCGTCGGCGTGGGCATCTTCCAGAACCTCGTCATCATCCGGGTGAAGTCCGCCATCATCGGCGTGGTCCACACCGGTTACAACAACTACGACGAGCACGCCTACGACCCCGAGTACATCAAGGAAGTCGCCGAGAAGGCCGCCGCCAAGCTGACGGCCGTGGCGGGCTAGGCCCGCACCCGCTTGGCCGCCAGGGGCAGGGCGTCGGCGATGCGCTCCAGCGCCTCCTCGTCGTGCGCCGCCGACAGGAACCAGGCCTCGTACGCCGAGGGCGGCAGGTAGACGCCGTGGTCGAGCATGGCGTGGAAGAACGACTTGAACGCCTCGGTGTCCTGGGCCTGAGCCTGGGTGAAGTTGGTCACCTGCGCGTCGGTGAAGAAGATCGAGAACAGGTTGCCCGCCCGCTGCAGCCGGTGCGGGACGCCTGCCTGCGTCAGCGCCTCCGACGCCAGCCGCCCCACTTCCATGGCGGCGGCGTCCACGCGCTCGTAGGCCTCGTCGTCCAGCGCGCGCAGCGTGGCCAGGCCGGCGGCGCAGGCCAGCGGGTTACCCGACAGCGTGCCCGCCTGGTAGACCGGGCCTTCGGGGGCGAGCTGCGCCATGACGTCGGCGCGGCCGCCGAAGGCGGCGGCGGGCAGGCCGCCACCCATGACCTTGCCGAACGTCATGAGGTCGGCGTTCACCGGGTCGAGGCCGTACCAGCCCGACTTCGAGACGCGGAAACCGGTGAGCACCTCGTCGACGATGAGCAGGGCGCCGTTGCGCGCGCAGATGTCCTTGAGGAAGGCGTTGAAGCCCGGCTGGGGCGGGACGACGCCCATGTTGGCCGGGCACGCCTCGGTGATCACGCAGGCGATCTCGGCGGTGCGGAACGCCTCCTCGACGGCCTCGACGGAGTTGTAGGGCAGCACGATCGTGTCCGCGGCCGAGGCGCCGGTGACGCCGGGGGTGTCGGGCAGCCCGAACGTCACGACCCCGGAACCGGCGGCGGCCAGGAGCGCGTCGACGTGCCCGTGGTAGCAGCCGGCGAACTTGACCACCTTGGACCGCCCGGTGAACCCCCTGGCCAGCCGTACGGCGCTCATGGTGGCCTCGGTGCCCGAGCTGACCAGGCGGACCTTCTCCAGCGGCGCCACCCTGGCGACCAGCTCCTCCGCGAGCGCCACCTCGCCGGGCGTCGCCGTACCGTAGGAGAACCCGTGCGCCATGGCGTCGGAGACGGCCTCGACGACGGCGGGGTGCCGGTGCCCCAGGATCATCGGGCCCCAGGAGCAGACGAGGTCGACGTACCGGTTCCCGTCGACGTCGGTGATGTACGGCCCCTGACCCGCGGCCATGAACCGGGGAGTGCCACCCACGGCCCCGAAAGCCCGCACGGGGGAGTTCACACCACCAGGCACGACGGCTCGGGCGCGGGCGAAAAGGTCTTCTGAGTTCTGTGTACGGCTCACGCCGCCAAGCCTAGGCGTATTGGGCGTCGGCCCTCAGGTCAGCCAGTCGAGGACGCGGAGCGGGTCGGGGAGCGGGCGGCCGTCCGGGGGGCGGAGCCACGAGATCGACTGGCCGTTCGGGAGCAAGGAAGGGGGCGCGAGGACGTAGCTGTCGCGGCAGTGCCAGCGCAGCCCCGGGGTCTCGTCGATCGTGGCCGGGTCGCAGTCGAGGTTGCACGACCACCACTCATCCTCGTCGTCCGGATTTCCCCGGGTGGCCACATAAAACAGGACCCGGTCGCCGTTAGCGGCTACCGGGCCCGGGTCGAATCCTGCTGCGTCAATGCGGGAGAGGGCGGAGAGCCCCACGGCGAGCGGTACGTCGAACACGTCGAACACCTTGCCCGTGGGGAGGATCACGTTCGCCTCGGGCTCGCGCTGCCACCAGGCGGTGAGCAGCGCCGTGTCCGTCGTCGCCTGCAGGTGCCAGGCGGGCGAGAGCGGATGCGCCCCCGGGTCGGGACAGCCGACCCGGTCGCACGAACACGCTCGGGCCCCCGTACGCATGGGATGCGCCCCAGGCACGACCGGCCAGCCGAGCGCAGCGAACCCCAGGACAGTGTCGATCCGCGTCGGATGCGACGCCCGTTTCCGCGTACGCCGAGCCAGTGGTACCCCGACCATGGTGTCTCCCGTCCAAGTCCCGTGCACCAAGCCGTCCCGACTCCGGGCCTACGCACACAGGAAGTCTTCACATGGGACACACCAGCACTTGCCATTGCACTCTAACGCATAGGTCCCATGACCGGACGGGAAACCCCCGTTAGAGGCGGCGCGCCACCTCGGTCGCCCAGTACGAGAGGATCAGGTCCGCGCCCGCGCGGCGGATCGCGACCAGCGATTCCATGATCGCCCGGTCCCTGTCGATCCACCCGTTGGCCGCCGCCGCCTCGATCATCGCGTACTCGCCGCTCACCTGATAAGCGGCCACGGGAACGTCCACGGCATCGCGCACCTGGCGGAGGATGTCCAGGTAGGCGAGGGCGGGCTTGACCATCACGAGGTCCGCGCCCTCGGCCAGGTCGAGCTCCACCTCGCGCATCGCCTCGTTCAGCGGCCCGGCCGGATCCTGCTGGTAGGCGTTGCGGTCGCTGAAGTTCTTCGGCATCTCCACGGCCTCGCGGAACGGGCCGAAGAAGGCCGACGCGTACTTCACCGAGTAGGCCAGGATCGGTACGTTTTCGAAACCTTCGGCGTCGAGCGCGCCCCTGATCGCGCCGACCTGGCCGTCCATCATGCCGCTCGGCGAGATGAGCTGGCAGCCCGCGCGCGCCTGGGCGACGGCCATGGAGGCGTAGCGCTCCAGGGTGGCGTCGTTGTCGACCTCGCCGTCGGGGGTGAGCACCCCGCAGTGGCCGTGGTCGGTCACCTCGTCGAGGCAGGTGTCCGCGCCCACGACGAGCGCGTCGCCCACCTCGGAGACCACGTCGCGCAGCGCCCGCTGCATGATCCCGTCGGGGTCGTCGGCGGCCGAGCCGATCGCGTCCTTGACGGCCGGGATCCCGAACAGCATCACGCCGCCGACCCCCGCGTCCGCCGCGTCGTGCGCGGCCTTGCGCAGGGAGTCGAGGCTGTGCTGGTACACACCCGGCATCGCGCCCACCGGCTGCGGCTCGTCGATGCCCTCCTTGACGAACAGCGGCAGGATGAACTGGGAGGGGTGCAGGCGAGTGCCCGTCACCATCCTCCTGAGCGCTGCCGTACGGCGCAGCCTGCGAAGTCGAGCAACGGGAAACTCAGCACTCACCTGGAACAACCCCCTATTTGCGTCTGCGCGCTCCCCGGCGGTTCTGCGAGGGCCGCCGAGGGACGTCTCCGGCCGAGATCGCGGCCTGCCTCAACTTCTGACCGTACTCGGCGAGAGCGGCGGCGAGCGCCGAAGCCGAAGGTTTGTCCGCCATGACATCGACGCGCAGCCCGAACTCCTCGGCCGTCGCGGCGGTCTGCGGCCCGATGACCGCGATCGCCGTGACGTTGTGCGGCTTGCCCGCGATGCCGACCAGGTTGCGCACGGTCGAGGACGAGGTGAACAGCACCGCGTCGAACCCGCCGCCCTTGATGGCCTCGCGGATCGGCTGCGGCGGCGGAGCGGCGCGCACGGTCCTGTACGCCGTCACGTCGTCGCACTCCCAGCCCAGCTCGGTCAGCCCGGCGACCAGCGTGTCCGTGGAGATGTCCGCGCGCGGCAACAGCACCCGGTTGATCGGGTCGAGCATCGAGTCGTACGGCGGCCACTCGGCGACGAGCCCCTCGGACGACTGCTCGCCGGAGGGCAGCAGGTCGGGCTTCACGCCGAACTCCACCAGGGCCGAGGCCGTGGCGTCACCGACGGCGGCCACCTTGAGCCCGGCGAACGCGCGCGCGTCGAGCCCGTACTCCTCGAACTTCTCCCGCACCGCCTTCACCGCGTTGGCGCTGGTGAACGCGACCCACTCGTAGCGCCCGGTGACCAGGCCCTTGATGGCGCGGTCCATCTGCTGCGGCGTGCGCGGCGGCTCGACCGAGATGGTCGGCACCTCCTCGGGCACCGCGCCGTAGGACCTGAGCTGCTCCGACAGCGAGGCCGACTGCTCCTTGGTACGCGGCACGAGGACCCGCCAGCCGAACAGCGGCTTGGTCTCGAACCACGACATGCGCTCGCGCATGCCGACGGCGTCGCCGACGACGATCAGCGCGGGCTCCTCGAAGCCGGCGTGCTTGAGGTCGGCCTGCAGCCTGCCCAGCGAGGACACGACCGTGTACTGCTCGGTCGTGGTGCCGGAACTGCTGACCGCGACCGGCGTGGTGTCCGGCTTGCCGCCGGAGATCAGCGCCTTGCCGATGGCGACCGCCTCGGCGATGCCGTTGTAGATCACCAGCGTTCCCGGGCAGGCGGCGTGCGAGGACCAGTCCTGGTCCTGCGCCGCGTCGACGACCCTGAACTCGGGTACGGCTGTCGCGGGCGGGATGCCCGCGTAGGTGAGGACGGCCGTGGCGGGCGGGACTCCCGGCACGATCTCGAAGTCCACCTCCGCCGCGGCGCAGGCCGCCACCTCCTCGGTGATCGAGGAGAACAACATCGGGTCGCCTTCGCACAGCCTGACGACCAGCTGGCCGTCCTTGGCCAGCTTCACGAAATCGCCCTTGACGACCTCGACGTCAGGGCGGCAGTGACGCAGCAAAGGGCCGAACGCGTCCTCATCGAGGACCACGGCATCGGCCTTGGCCAGCAGCTCGGCGCCACGCAGCGTCAGCAGGTTCGGGTCTCCTGGACCCGCGCCCACGAAGGCCACGAAAGCGGTGGTTGGACTATCGGAGCTCAATGGGACTGCTCCCCCATCAATCTGTCGGCCCCTTCGGCCAGCATCTCGGCCGCGAGAAGGCGGCCCAGATTCACGGCGTCCGAAGGAGAACCGGCGGCGGACTTGCGGACCGTCTCCGTGCCGTCGATGGCGACGACGGAGGCGGTCAGGGTAAGAGTGTGCCCGTCATCGACGGCGTACGCACCGACCGGCGCGGAGCATCCCGCTTCGAGGGCGGCCAGCACGGCCCGCTCAGCCGCCACGGCGGAGCGGGTGCGCGGGTCGTCGAGCACGGAGAGGAAGGCGACCAGGTCAGCCCGGTCGGAGAGGCACTCGACGGCGAGCGCGCCCTGGCCTGGAGCGGGAAGCATCTCGTCGACCTCGAAGATCTGGGCGATCTGCGCCTCCCTGCCGATCCTCGTCAGACCGGCGGCGGCCAGCACCACGGCGTCGAGCTCGCCCGAGGTGACCTTGCCGATCCTGGTGTCGGCGTTGCCGCGGATCGGGACGTACTCGAGGTCGTGGCGCAGCGAACGCAGCATGGCTATGCGGCGCGGCGAGCCGGTGCCCACGCGGGAGCCCGCCGGCAGGTCGGCGAACTTGTGCGTACCCACCAGGGCGTCGCGGTGGTCGTGGCGCGTCGGGATGGCGGCCAGGACGACCTGCGGGTCCTGCTTGGTGGGCAGGTCCTTGAGCGAGTGCACGGCGAAGTCGATCTCGCCCTCGACCAGCTTGTCGCGCAGCGCGCTGACGAAGACGCCGGTGCCGCCCAGCTGCGCGAGCTGCGCCTTGGTCACGTCGCCGAACGTCGTGACGCCGACCAGCTCGATGGCCTGGCCGGTGCGCTCGGTGTAGAGGTCGGCGACCATCTGCGACTGCGTGGTCGCCATGAGGCTCCTGCGGGTGCCCAGCTTCACCTCTCCACCTCCCTTACGGCTTCAGGCATCTTCGGGTCGAGATCGAACAGTTCGCGGAGTGCTTCCGCATAATGATCGCCCGCCGGGGAGGTGGCGAGCTGTTTGACACGCACAGTGGGCTCGTGCAGCAATTTGTCGACCACCCGCTGGACCGTCTGGGTGACCTCGGCGCGGACCTTGCCGTCGAGGTCGGGAACGCGCATGAGCAGCCTGCCCAGCTCGGCCTCGACGACCCCCGCCGCCTTGCTGCGCAGGGCCACGACGGTCGGGGTGACCCGCGCCGCGCGCTCGGCGCTGAGGAAGGCGTCGAGCTCCTCGGCGACCAGCGTCCTGACCGCCTCGACCGCGTCGCCGCCGCGCGCGCCGATGCCCGAGCGCTGGATCGTGTCCAGGTCGACGAGCGTGACGCCGGGCAACTCCCTGACGGCCGGGTCGATGTCGTGCGGCAGCGCCAGGTCGAGCAGGAAGACGCTCCTGGTGACCATCTCGGGGGTGATCACGTGGTGGCCGGCGCCGGTGCAGGTGATGACCAGGTCGGCCTCGGCCAGCTCCTGGGCGACGGCCGACAGCTCGACGGCCCGGCCGCCCACCGACTCAGCCAGCCGTACGGCCCGCTCGAACGTGCGGTTGGCCACGACGATGTCGCTCACGCCGGCGCGGGCCAGGGTCGCGGCGGCCAGCGCGCTCATCGAACCCGCGCCGACGATCAGGGCGCGCGTGCCGACGACGCGGCCGGCCAGGGCGAGGCCCGCGCTCACCAGCGAGGAGCCCGCGTGGTCGATGCCGGTCTCGGAGTGCGCCCGCTTGCCCACCCGCAGCGCGCGCTGGACCAGCTCGTTGAGTGTGGCGCCGACGGTGCCGCGCTCCTGGGCCAGCTTGAGCGACTGGCGCACCTGGCCGAGGATCTGCGCCTCGCCGACGACCATCGAGTCGAGGCCGCACACGACGGAGAACAGGTGCTCCACCGCGCGGTCCTCGTAGTGCACGTAGAGGTGCGGCGTCAGCTCGTCGACCGGCACGCCCGTGTGCACGCCGAGCAACGCCGTGACGGCCGAGACCGCGGCGTGGAACCGGTCCACTGCCGCGTAGACCTCGACCCTGTTGCAGGTGGAGACGACCATGACCTCGGCGACGCAGAGGTCCTGCTGGACGTCGTAGAGCAGCTTGTCCAGGGCGTCGCCGGACAGCGAGACCCGTTCGAGCAGCGCCACAGGCGCCGTCCGATGGCTCAGCCCGATGGCCAGAACGCTCATTGGCTATCCACGGCCATAAGTGGCCCCCCACTTTCGCGATCCGTTTTGCGCTGCTCGTGGAACGCAAGGATCTGCAGCTCGATCGATAGGTCGACCTTACGGACATCGACGCTGTCAGGCACGGAAAGCACGACGGGGGCGAAGTTCAAGATGCTCGTGACCCCGACCGCGATCACCCGGTCGCACAATTCTTGCGCCGCGGCGGCCGGTGTCGCCAGCACCACTATCGAGACTCCGCGCCGCTTGATGACGGCTTCCAGTTCGTCGATGTGCTCAACATTCAACCCCGCGATGGCGTCGCCCACGATTTCGGGGTCCGCGTCGAGGAGGGCTGCGACCCTGAAGCCACGGGAGACGAATCCGCCGTAGTTGGCCAGGGCGCGGCCGAGATTTCCGACTCCGACGATGGCCACGGCCCAGTCCTGGGTGAGGCCCAGCTCGCGGGAGATCTGGTAGACGAGGTACTCGACGTCGTAGCCGACGCCGCGAGTGCCGTAGGAGCCCAGGTGGGACAGGTCCTTGCGCAGCTTGGCCGAGTTGACGCCGGCCGCCACGGCCAGGTCCTCCGAGCTGACCGTCGCGACGCCGCGCTCTGCCATCCCGTTGAGCGCCCGCAGGTAGAGCGGGAGCCGGGCGACCGTCGCCTCGGGGATGCCTCGGTCGCGCGATGAGGACGGATCTTTGGACACGTGCCGGAGCTCCAGGGATCAGTGGGATAGAACCATCCTTCAGGTTAATCCCTTTGTGAACCGATGCACAAAGTCGCGGCTAGGGTGGACGGTATGCATCGCGTCACCCTGCTCGGAAAACCAGGCTGCCACCTCTGCGAGGACGCGCGTGCGGTCATCGCCAGAGTCGCGGGCGAGCTGGGCGTGCCGTGGGAGGAAGTGGACATCAACTCCTCCCCCGAGCTGCTGGAGAAGTATTGGGAGATGATCCCCGTCACGCTGGTCGACGGGGTGCAGCACGACTTCTGGCGCGTGTCGGAGGACCGGCTCAGAACAGCGCTGTCGGCAGCGGGACCACCTTCGCCGCCTGCACGTTGAGCTCGATGACGTTGGTGGCCAGGACCATCATCTGACGCTCGTTCACGAACCGCTCGACGTGCGGCTGGCGCTGGTGGTCGGTGTAGGCCACCTCGTCGCGGTAGAGCTCGTAGACGATGCGCTGCAGCGGGGCCGACTTGACCGCGTGGCAGGCGTAGATCAGCGTGTCCGGCTCGCCCCGCCGTACCGCCTCGACGGTCTCGTCGGCCAGGCGGTCGAACACGTCGCCGGAACCGTCCATGATCGTGAAGACGGTCAGCAGGCCGTAGATGCTGGGCGACGGGCGCGAGGAGGCCGCCTGCGCCTGCTGGTGCGGCTGCGGGGTGTACGACAGGTCTGCGCCGGGGTAGACGACGCCCGTCGCGGGCATCGCCCCGGTGACCGGCATGGGCGGGGGCGCAGGGGTGGGCATCGGGGTGGGCATCGGGTAGTCGGGCCTGGAGTGCGACCCGGTCTGGTGCTGCGGACCGGTCTGTGGCGCGCCGTACAGCGGGTCGGCGCCGTTGGCCATGATGTAGCCGGTCGCCGGGCCAGCCTCGAAGGGGTTGGGCTGCGGCGCCTCCCCGCGGTACTCGGCCACGAGGTCGCCGAGCCCCGACCGCCTGGGCTGCGCGGGAGCCACCGGCTCGGGCGCCGCTCTGCGGCCGGTCGACGGCCGGTCCCACTGCTCGTCCTTGATGGCGGATTCCTCTTCCTCGTCGTCGTACGGCGCCAGCGGGCGCAGCACGCAGTACCAGACGGCGGCGGCGGCCACCAGGAGCAGCGCGGTGGTGAAGACGCCGGGCACGGTGAACCTGAGCGCGCCGACCAGCGCGATGCCCGAGGGCGCGATGACCAGCGTGGCGTGCAGGTTGTCGGTGTCGAGGTCGTCGCCGCTGCGCCAGCGCAGCCCGGCGACGAGCATCGCGCCCAGCATGATGAGCACGGCGATCGCGTGCACGCCGACCAGCAGGTACGGCACGGCGAACGACCAGTGCGCCGAGGCGGCGGGCAGCGCCTTGCCCATGCTCTCCGGCGCGAGCACCGGGTCGAGCAGGAAGATGACCGTGCCGACCACGGTGAAGGCGATGCAGAACAGCCAGGCGGCGAACTTGGCGGGCACCTTGGTGGCCAGGAGCTGGATGAGCCCGATGGCCAGCCACAGCGGCGCGATGAACGACCCGGTCAGCTGGTAGATCTTGAAGGTCCAGGTGCCGAAGCCGACCAGATAGCCGACGCCGACGGTGCCGAGCGCGACGCAGAGCGCGGCGGCCGCGACGACCCAGGCGACGAGCCAGCCTTCCGTCTCTTCCGCGATCCGGCGGACCAAGGCAACCGTGGCGATCGCGGCGAGTAGCGCGCCGGCGAAGGCAAGGACAGCAACGAGGATCTCCATGGTGACTCCAATGCTGCCGGACTATGCCTCCCAGCCGGTAGCCGAAGAGGGAACGGGTCGGTCCACACCGTATCCGGGGATGTAGGCTGCCCTGCCCCTCCCTGCGGTGCATTGTGGAATTTCCAGATGATTTCTAGAGTGTTCGAGCACGCCGCACCCCTTACCCCCAGGGATACCGGATGCCTGATACCTGGCCGTTCGCCGGGCTGTTACCTCCAGCTACTGCTGGGGGTACCCGGACGAGCGAGCTTGCCGTGCGCGAAGACGTCCGCGAGGACGTCTCCGACGACCTGCGCACGCTGGTGCTTCGTGCCAAAACCGGCGACAGCGACGCTTTCGGAACGCTCTACGACCGGTATGTGGATCTTGTCTATCGCTATATCTACTTCCGGGTCGGATCCACCCCGCTCGCCGAGGATCTCACCAGCGAGACGTTCCTCCGCGCACTTCGCAGAATCACTGACTTCACCTGGCAGGGCCGTGACTTCGGGGCCTGGCTCGTGACCATCGCCCGCAATCTGGTCGCCGATCACTTCAAGTCGGGCCGCTACCGGCTGGAGATCGCGACGGGCGAGGTCATCGACGTCCCCCTTGACGGGACCCACATTCCGGAGAACGCGGTCGTGACCGCGCTCATCAACGACCGGATGCTGCGCGCCGTCCGAGACCTCAACCCCGAACAGCAGGAATGCGTGGTTCTGCGCTTCCTGCACGGACTGTCTCTCGCGGAGACCGCACTGATCATGGGGAAGAAGAGTGGAGCGATCAAGGCGCTGCAGTTCCGTGCGATCAGAGCTCTGGCCAGGGCTCTCAAATCGGAGCTGCGCGACCTCGCGTAACCTCAGCCAGCGGCGCCTCGTTAGGCAAGTGTCAGTCACCAGTGATCGTGGGAGCCTTCATGGGTAGGTCGCGGCGCGCCCAGGCGCGCCTGTTGAACCACCTGGCCGAGCTGCGCAGGACGCCGCTCGGTGGGGGGCCCGATCCCGCGTTCCGTTCACGGCTGCGCGACCGGCTGATGACCGCGCCCCTGGAGCAGGAGGAGCCGGTATCGTCGCAGGCTCCTCAGCTTCGCATACGGCCGGCGGCGCGCTCGCACCGGGCGCCGCGGATCTCGTGGTTCTCGCAGCTGGCCACGTTCGGGCTGGCGGTGGGGATGATGGCGTCGGCGTTCATCACCTACCAGTCGGTGCCTGGGGACACGTTGTATCCGCTCAAGAGGGCGGCTGAGAGCACGCTGGTGGGGTTGAGCGCGGACAACGAGGAGCGGGCGGCCCGGGAGCTGGTGTCGGCCAAGGAGCGGGCGTCCGAGGTGGCGGCGTTGCTGGGGTCCTCCGACAGCGGACCACTGGTGACGGCGACGCTGAAGGACATGGAGGAGTCGACCCGGTCGGCGATGAGCATGCTGCAGCGCTCGAAGCACCGCAGCTCGCCGGACATCAGCGACTTCGCGGAGGACCAGCGCAAGACGGTCGAGCCGATGCTGGAGGAGCTCGACCAACCCCAGCAGGACCAGGCCAACAGCTACCTCAACTACATCCAGGGCCTGGTAGTCCCCTCCCACTGACCCCCTCAAGAGAGACCTTTCTGTTGGGTGTTCTGAAAGGACCCCAGCCCGTCAGAGGGGAGGTCTCCATGGGTTTGGGTCGCATGCACCCGTGGCGGTTAAGCTGAGTGGCTATGAGGCGGCTACTGCGACGACGGCACGATGCGGAAGCTGAGCACGCCGGCGAGGTGGCAGCAGCGGCGGCGATCACCACCCTGCCCGCGGAACCCGACATCCAGGCCGCCGCCTTCTTCGACGTCGACAACACCATGATGCGCGGCGCCTCCATCTACCACTTCGCCCGCGGCCTGGCCACGAGAGGCATGTTCAGCGGCTCGGACCTGGTGAAGTTCGCCCTGGGCCAGGCGGTCTTCCGCCTGCGCGGCAACGAGAACCCCGAGCACATCGCCGTCGCCAGAGAGACCGCCCTGGCGTTCGTGGCAGGCAGCAAGGTCGAGGACGTCGTACGCCTCGGCGAGGAGATCTACGACGAGGTCATGGCCGACCGCATCTGGTCAGGCACCAGGGCCCTCGCCCAGGCCCACCTGGACGCGGGCCAGCGCGTCTGGCTGGTCACCGCGACCCCGGTGGAGCTCGCCAGGGTCATCGCCCAGCGGCTCGGCCTGACCGGCGCCCTGGGCACCGTCGCCGAGTCCGACAACGGCATTTACACCGGCCGCCTGGTCGGCGACCTGCTGCACGGCCCGGCCAAGGCGGAAGCCGTACGAGCCCTGGCCAGGCGCGAGGGCCTCGACCTGACCAGGTGCACCGCTTACAGCGACTCCGCCAACGACCTGCCGATGCTCTCGCTGGTGGGCAGCGCCGTGGCCATCAACCCGGACGCCGAGCTGCGCGAGCACGCCAGGAAGCACGACTGGCCGATCAAGGACTTCCGCACCGGGCGCAAGGCCACCATGACCGCGCTGCCGATCGCGGCGGGAGTGGGCGCCGTGGCCGGAGCGGTCGCCGCGGGCATCGCGCTACGCAGGCACTACCGCGCGCGCGGCGAGTTCTGACAGCGCCCGGTTGACCACCTCGGGGCGTTCCATCCCGACCATGTGACCGGCCTCCGGCACGACGACCAGCCTGGCCCCCGGCACCGCTGCCGCGATCCTGCGCGCGTGCGACGGCGTGGTGAGCCGGTCGCGCTCCCCCACGATGACGACCGTCTCCACCGCGCTCAGAGCGCCGAGTACGGCCAGCTTGTCGTGGGCCAGGATGCCGTGGAAGAAGCCGACCATCACCTCGGTGGGCGTGGCGGCGATCATGTCGTTGACGAAGCGGACGTGCGAGCTGTCCGGCTTCCTGCCGAAGGCGACGTAGCGGGTGACCGGCAGGTTGGTCCGCGCCTTCAGCGCCACCCGCCGGTCGAGCTGGGCCGCCCTGGCCAGCATGCCGTCGAGCACGACCGGGGTGAGCCGCGACACCACCCCCTTGGGCAGGCCGAAGGTGTTGCTCGCCAGGTCGCCAGCCGAAGTGCTGAGCAGCGCGACGCCGACCACCCGGTCGCCGAACAGCTCGGGGTGCCCGGCGGCGAGGCCCATGATGGTCATCCCGCCCATGGAGTGGCCGACGAGGATCACCGGCAGCCCGGGCGGCACGACGGCCTCGATGACGGCGTACAGGTCGTCGCCGAGCTGCTCGATCGTGCAGGACTCGTACGGCCCGGCCGAGGAGGAGCCGTGCCCGCGCTGGTCGTAGAGCACCAGCATGGCCTCGCCGTCCAGCGCCTCCCGCTGGAAGTGCCAGGAGTGCCTGTTCAGCACCCAGCCGTGCGCGAAGACGACGGCGTACTCGGGCGCCTCCGGCGCGGACACGTCCACGGCCAGCCGTACCCCGTCTGAGGTGGTGACGGTGACCGGGAGCCCGCCTCCCACCTGGGGGAAGCGGGCTTTGGGGCGGGCCGCTCTGACCAGCCCGATCACGGCTCCCGCCAGGAGCCCGGCCATGACCACATGACGCGCGCGCATGCTCAGAAGATAACCTTTGCTGGACATTCCGTCCAATAGGGAGTTATCTCAGTTCGGCGAACAGCTTCTCGGCCTGCGGCTGGGCGAGCTGCAGGCGGTTCGGATCGGCGGTGTAGGCCTCGACGGGCACGCTCCGGAAGACCGGCGTGCTGCCGTCCACCTCGGTGGCCACCGCGTACATGGTCTCCATGCCGAAGCCCTCGGTCGTGGTCACCCACTTCTGCGTGGCCTGGACGAAGTCGCGCAGCCTGCCCGGGTCGGCCAGGCTCTTCTTCGCCTTCACGACCAGCGCCTTCATGAGGACCTGCTGGCGCTTGATCCGCGCCAGGTCGGAGCCGTCACCGAACCGGCGCAGCCGCATCCAGCCCAGCGCCTGGTCCCCGTCGAGCACCTGCTTGCCCGGGGCGAGCGTGAGCTTGCTCTTCGGGTCGTCGATCGCCTTGGGCACCGTGATCTCGACCCCGCCGAGCGCGTCGACGATCTCCTTGAACCCGCCGAACTCCATCGACATCGCATGGTCGATGCGCAGGTTCGTCACCGACTCGACCGTCTGCACGGCGCAGCCGAGGCCACCGGCGTTGAAGGCCGCGTTGATCATATTGAGCTTCCCGCCGCCGCACTCCGGGGTCTTGACCATCAGGTCCCTCGGCAGGTTGACCGCCGTCACCTTCTGCCGGTCCTCGGGGATGTGCACGATGATCAACGTGTCACTGCGCTGGCCCGCGAGGGCCTGGTTCATGCCGCTCCGGTTGTCCGAGCCGACCAGCAGGATGTTGAGCGCTCCGGTGATCTTCATGGGCCGGGCGCCCACGGGCAGGGGAACCGTCTTGTGGCTCATCAGGAACAGGTTCGGCACGGCCACCGCGAGCGCGGTCGCCAGCGCGGCCAGGCTGATCATCATCCAGCCGCGCAGCCGCCTGCGCGGGCGCGCCGCACCCAGGCGGTTGCGCTGGGCGATCAGCGTCGCCGGTGGTTCGTGCTCCAGGTCGCGCCCGAGGTCGCGGAGCATCTTCAGGTCATCCATGGTCACGCCTCCTCGTGCATCGGGTTGGTGTCGCCGAGCGCCGCGCGAACCTTGCGCCTGGCCCTGTTGAGCCTGGAGCGCACGGTCCCGACGGGGATGCCGAGCGCGTGGGCGACCTCCTCGTAGGAGAGGTCGGCCCAGGCGATGAGCAGCAGGACGTCGCGGTCCTTGGCGGGCAGCGCGGCCAGCGCCTTCACCAGGTCGCCGCGCGAGGCCTGCGCCGTGACGCCGGCCAGCACCCGCTCGACCGGCGACTCCACGTCCCTGGCCCCTGGGGTACGCAGCAGCAGGCGGTAGCGGGCGGCCTCGGTGCGGTGGTGGCGGGAGACGAGCTTGGTGGCGATGCCGAACAACCAGGGGCGGGCGTCGGTGTAGGTCAGGTCATAGCTTTTGCGCCGCGCGAACGCGACGAGAAACGTCTCGCCGACGAGGTCCTCTGCGGGCTCGGGGCCCAGGCGTTTGGACACGTAGCGGTAGATCATCCCGGAGTAGCGGTCGAACAGCGCCGCGAACGCCTCAGGATCGGCCAGGGACTCGGCAATGAGGTCGGAGTCCTGGCCCCGCAATGTGGTCGGTGCGCTCATCGCGGCCTTCCATCGGGAACATGGTCAGCCATATCTCGCCACCACACGGGAAACGAGTTCACGCCACCCACCGGAAAACCCCCCAAACCCCCAAAAGAAGGGATCTCGGGTCGGTGGGTGAGTTGTCCACAGGCGGGAGCCGTACGACGGGAAGGTCCTTAAAGGAACGCATGCCCTCTGCGGAGGCGCAGCTCGTTGAGCATCTGCTGGATGACCTCGCGCACGTGGTCGGTGAGGTTGAAGACCAGCATCGGGTCGTCCGCCTCCGCCGGGTCGTACTCGTCCGTCCTGATCGGCTCACCGAACTCGATCATCCACTTGGACGGCAGCGGCACCAGCCCCAAAGGCCCCAACCACGGAAAGAGCGGAGTGATCGGCAGGTACGGCAAGCCGAGCAGCCGAGCCAGGAACTTCAGGTCCCCGATCTTGGGATAGATCTCCTCGGCCCCCACGATCGCCGTCGGCACGATCGGCACCCCCGCGCGGATCGCCGAGGCCACGAACCCGCCTCGCCCGAACCGCTGCAGCTTGTACCGCTCCGCGAACGGCTTCCCCACACCCTTGAACCCCTCGGGAAACACCCCGACGAGCTCCCCCTTGCGCATCAGCCGGTCCGCGTCCTCGCGGCAGGCAAGCGTGTGCCCCGTCTTGCGCGACAGGTGCCCCAGCACCGGCAGCTGGTAGACCAGGTCGGCCCCGAGCAGCCGCACCGCCCGCCCCGCCTCGTCGTGCAGCGCGACCTGCATCATCAGCGCGTCGACCGGCAGCGTGCCCGAGTGGTTGGCGACGACCAGCGCCCCGCTGTCGGCCGGAACGTTCTTCAGCCCGACCGTCTCGACCCTGAACCAGTGCCGGTAGAGCGGACGCAGCGCCTCCAGGACCACCTTGTCGGTCAGCTCGGCGTCGAAGCCGAACTCGTCGACCTCGTAGTCGCCGGTGATCCGCCGGCGCACGAAGGCGAGCAGCTCGGCCAGCTTGTCGGGGGCGGGCTCGAAGGAGGGGGCGGACGTGATGGGAATCACCTGGCCGCCCTCGGGAGCAGGTGAGGTCACGCGGCACCTCTGAGTCGAGAGTGGAGGAAGTCCTCGAACGCGGCAGCCGTGGTGAACTTGGGGCGCCAGCCGAGCTCCGCCTCCAGCGCGCTGGAGTCGACGGCCCTGCCGTGGCTCATCAGGCGCAGTTGTTCCGGCGAGAAGTCGACGAGGCCGACGCTTCTGGCCGCCTCGCCGAGCCACCGGAAGGCGGGGGCGAACAGGGGCAGCGGGATCCGGCCCGCCCGCCGTACGCACTGGGACAGCAGAAGCACGCCTGCCCCGGCCACGTTGAACGTGCCGGGGTGGTCGTCTGTGGCCATCCGCCGCAGCACCTCGACCGCGTCGTCCTCGTGGACGAACTGCAGCCGGGGGTCGAAGCCGAACACGGTCGGCATGACGGGCTGGGCGAAGTAGCGGGTCAGCGGCGAGTCGACGCCCGGACCCATGAAGTTGGCGAAACGCAGAAGTGACACCGCGATGTCGGGGCGCCTGCGCGCGAAGCCCCGGACATATCCCTCGACCTCGACAGCGTCCTTGCCATAGCCATGGCTCGGAAGGTCGTGAGGCTCCACGCCCTCGGTGAACACCGCCGGATCCCCGGGCGACGAGCCGTAGACCGCGGTGGTCGAACGGACCACCACGCGTCGCACGGTCGCCGACCGCTGACAGGCACCGAGCAACTGCATGGTGCCGATGACGTTGTGCTCCTTCATGTAAGCGCGGCCCGCATTGCGGGAGGGTGCGCTCACCAGGCTCATGTGCACAACGGTGTCGATGTCGGCAGCCGCGATCACCTGGGCGATGTCGGGGCTGCGCAGGTCCACACGGACGAACTCCGTGCGGCCTAGGGATTTGCCGCCGTCTCGGGTCAACGAGGGTGGCGGCACGGTGTCCACGCCAATGACGCGACTGATGTCCGGGTCCGCCGCGAGAACGCTCGCCACCCGGGCGCCGATGTGGCGCGAGACCCCGGTGACAAGCACGGTGTGGGTCATCGGCGCCTCACAGATGCGTCTGCTACTTCTTGTTACGCCGCTGGATGCGGGTCTTCTTCAGAAGTTTACGGTGCTTCTTCTTGGCCATCCGCTTGCGGCGCTTTTTGATGACAGAGCCCACGGGACCCCCAGGTACTGATAGCAAGGCTGAATCGATGTGCGAGCGCACACCGGCTCACAGACTACCGGCGATCCACGGTAGATCGCCCCCTGGGGGTCATCCGCGTCGGATTCACGACGAGCCGGAGCCCGGCGCTACCTCAACTACGGGACGTCATCCCGCCTCGATGTAGGCCTCCCGCAGATAGTCGTGCACCGCCTGCTCGGGCACTCGGAACGACCGGCCGACTCTGATAGCCGGCAGCTCGCCAGAGTGCACGAGACGGTACACCGTCATCTTGGACACCCTCATGACCGTGGCCACTTCTGCCACCGTCAGGAACTTCACCTCGCTGAGAGGTCTTTCGCCTGCACCCATCGGACGCCTCTTCCGCACGTGTTTCCGGGTTATCCCCACTGGTGCCATTGCTCACGCACGTGTACTGCCGTCAGCGTAAGTCGGGACTCCGAGTGCGCAAACCCCCTATTTTCTCAGTTATCGGAGCCACCTGTCAGCCAAACCAGCGAAGTCGCTGATCAGGAGCCGGGCAGCATCCCTCGCCTGGACGTTGGAACCGTCCAACTTCGTACACATAAGAGTCGCCCAGGCCCCCTCAAAAGTTGGCAAAGGGACGGCGAGCCTCTTGGAATGCAGGCGCGAAAAGACGGTATGGGGAGGACCGAATTCAACTCAAAGGGCTCGTGAGACTCGTGTGACGAGCCTCTCCGTCAACGGCGCGTAATAGCGCGGAAGCACGTTGTCATCGAGCGGGACCACAACGTCGATCTTCCCCTCCGCCTCCCCGACGAACAGCGCCGGGTCGTTGCAGTCGGCGAAGCCCACGGTCGGAATGCCCGCCTCAGCAGCGGCTCCGGCCCATCCGTGATCGGCGATGACGAGATCGGGGCGCTCGTCCAGCGCGGCGAGCATCGCCTCCATGGGCGCCGGGTCGTGGGTGTGCACGAAGCCGCCCTTGTCGTCGAGCATCGCGACGTCCTCGAGGTAGCGGATGATCCGCGTACGGCCGAAGCCGTGCCCCCGGTGGACCCAGCCCTCGGCCGGGGTCAGCAGCGTCGCCCCGCGTGCCGAGGCGAGCCGCGCCAGCGCCAGGTGGATGACCAGCAGCCCGGTCGGGTGGCCGGTGGCGAAGAGAATCCGTGGACTGTCGGCGGAGAGCGCCGCGGCGATCCGGTCGGCCATGGCGTCCGTGGCGTCGATCGTCAGGTCGGGGTCGATCGTGTCCTGGCCGTAGCGGTGGCCGGGATCGGCGATCACGCCGCACTTCTTGGCCATCAGGTCGAGCACGTCGCGGAAGGACCAGTTCTGCGAGGTGGTCAGGCCGAACATCATCCACGGGTCGCGGTTGGCCAGCGAGCTGAAGTGGTCGAGGTTGTTCTCACGCGGCGTCGCGACGTCTCCCGCTATGCGGGTGCGTATCAGGTGCTCGCGCAGGTCGTCGCGGGTCAGCAACGGTCCTCCCTAGGGCATCGGGTCGAGGCCGTGCAGAGGGAATACCGCGTTTCGCGTCGCCATGACCGCACGGTCAATGGGGTCCGCTGGGTCATAACCTCCGGAAAGGTCGCGAAATTCCGGGACCCGTCCGTCGGTCATGGTCAGCGGGGCCGTCTCACCGGTCCGCTCGCGCACGAATTCCTGCCAGGCCTGGGGGGTTCTGGTGCCCGGGTCGAGCGGGTGGCCCGACGCCTCGGCGATCAGGTGCGTCCAGGCCCTGGGCACCACCTGGACGAGCTCGTAGCCGCCGCCCCCCGTCACGACCCACCGGCCGCCCGCCGTCTCGTGAGCGAGCCCGTGGAGGGCCGCGTAGGCGGTGCGCTGACCGTCGACGCTCAGCATCAGGTGGGCGAGCGGGTCGAGCGCGTGGCTGTCGCAGCCGTGCTGGGTGACGAGGAACTCCGGCTGGAACTCGCGCAGCAGCGGCGGAACCACCGCGTGGAAGGCGCGCAGCCACCCCTCGTCCCCGCAACCGGCGGGCAGCGCCACGTTGACCGCGGTGCCCTCAGCGCCGGTCTCCTCCGGCCAGCCCGTGCCCGGGAAAAGCGTGCGCGGGCTCTCGTGCAGGCTGATCGTCAGCACCCGCGGGTCGTCGTAGAACAGCGCCTGCACGCCGTCGCCGTGATGCACGTCCACGTCCACGTAGGCGACCTTGGAGACGCCCTGCGACAGCAGCCAGGCGATCGCGATCGCCGGATCGTTGTAGACGCAGAACCCGCTGGCCATCCCGGCCATCGCGTGGTGCAGCCCGCCGGCGACGTTGACCGCGTGCTCCGCCGTACCCTCGAACACCGCTCGCGCGGCGGCCAGCGAGGCGCCGGCGATGAGGGCCGAGGCCTCGTGGACCCCGGGGAACGCGGGGTTGTCCGTGGTGCCGAGCCCGGCGGACGGATCGGGCCTGCCGTCGGCGGAGACGCGCTTGACCGCCTCGATGTAGTCGCGCTTGTGCACCAGGGCCAGCTCGTCGTCCGTCGCAGGGGCGCATCCGGCGAGGTCGACCCGGTCGAGCACGCCCAGCTCGCGGGAGAGCGCCATCGTCAGCTCGACCCTGACCGGCGCGAGCGGATGCCCGGGACCGAAGTCGTAGGAGACCAGCGCGTCATCCCAGATAACTCGTGCGAGTCCAGCCATGCGCCGACGTTACCGCAGACGCCTAGCCTGGGATCATGCGGCCGTTCGTCAGGGCTTGGAGGTTCTTCTCCAAGCCACAGGTGTTCGACGCCACGATCGTCATCCTGATGATGGCCGCGGCGGTCATCGGCCTGGTCGGCAACGTCCTCATGGGCAACCCCGGCGACCTCATGCTGGGCGCGTGGGTGTTCCTCGTCACGGCAGTCCCGCTGCTGTGGCGCAGGCGGTATCCGCTGCTCGTGGCGGCCTTCGCGGGCGTCGTCGACGGCGTGTCCCAGCTCACCGGCGCCACAGAGGCCGGCAACATCCCCTCCTGGATCGCCTTCTACAGCGTCGGCCGCTACACCTCGGGCAGGCGCACCGCGATCGCCACCTTGGTCGCCGTCGTCGCCTCGTCGGCCGTCGCCCAGCTCGCCGACGGCCGTCCCGGCAGCGCGGTGGCCGGCGGCTTCTCGCCACTGCTGCTCATCGGCATGGGCCAGTTCGTACGGCTGCGCGGCGAGCTGAAGGCGCGCAGCGAGCGGGAGGCCACGGACGCCGCCGTGCGCGCCGAGCGCAGGCGCATCGCCCGCGAGCTCCACGACGTCGTGGCCCACCACCTGACTGTCATCAACGCCCTGGTCGGCGGCGCCCGCGCCACCATGGCCACCAGCCAGGACGACGCGCGCGACGCCCTGCGCAGCGCCGAGCAGACCTCGCGCGCCGCGCTCGCCGAGATGCGCCAGCTCCTCGACGTCCTGCGCGCCGACGACGGCGACCCGGCGGCCGACGTCTCCACCGGCGTCGGGGCCGCCGGGCTCCCAGCACTGGTCGAGCAGGCCACGATGGCAGGACTGCCGTCGAGCCTCAGGGTGACCGGCGCGGCGGTGCCGCTGCCCGCCGCCGTCGACCACGCGGTCTACCGGGTGGCGCAGGAGGCGCTCACCAACTCGCGCAAGCACGCGGGAGGGGCGCGGGCCAGCGTACGGCTGGCGTACTGGCCGGCCGCGGTGGAGATCGAGGTGCTCGACGACGGGATCGCCGTGGGCGCGTCGTCCACCTCCGGGTTCGGGCTCGGCGGGATGGCCGAGCGCGTGGCGCTGTGCGGCGGGCAGTTGCAGACTGGTCCGCGTCAGGAGGGCGGGTTCCGCGTCCACGCCCGATTCCCGTTGGAGCAATCATGATCTCCGTGCTGCTGGTCGACGATCAGGCTCTGGTGCGTACCGGCTTCAAGCTCATGCTCAACGCCGAGCAGGACATCACCGTGGTTGGTGAGGCGGCTGAGGGCGGCGCGGCCGTCGAGCTGTGCCGGGCGCTGTCGCCGGACGTCGTGCTCATGGACCTGCACATGCCCGGCATGGACGGCGTGACGGCCACCGCGAAGATCGTCGCGGAGTTCCCGGGGACGCGGGTGCTGGCACTGAGCACGTTCGACCTCGACGAGAACGTCGTCGCGTCCCTCCGCGCCGGCGCGTCCGGCTTCCTGCCCAAGGACATCTCGCCCGAGGAACTCGTCGAGGGCGTGCGCGTCGTCCACAGGGGTGACTCGGCCGTGGCGCCGCGGCTGCTGACGCGGCTGATCGGCACCTTCGTCCGCGCCGCAAGGATGCCCGAGGCGCCCAAGACGCTCGACGGGCTGACCGAGCGGGAGTGCGAGGTGCTGACGCTGATCGCCCGCGGCCGCTCCAACCCCGAGATCGCCCAGGAGCTGCAGGTCTCGCCGTCCACCGTGAAGAACCACGTGACCAGCCTGTTCGGCAAGCTCGACGTGCGTGACCGGGCGCAGGCGGTCATCGTGGCCTACGAGGCAGGTCTGGTACGGCCGAGCGGTTAGGACCTGGCTCCTACGCGCGGAACCGTCCCGCAGCAGGACGTTTTCCCCGGTCGCCCGCGCGAGCCTGGACGTATGACTGCCATCCAGGCTGTGAACCTGACCAAACGTTACGGGGAGACCGTCGCGGTGGCGGGGCTCTCCTTCACCGTCGAACCCGGCCAGGTGACCGGATTCCTCGGCCCCAACGGCGCGGGCAAATCCACCACCATGCGGATGATCCTCGGCCTCGACCGCCCCTCGGAGGGCAAGGTCCTCGTCGACGGGCAGCGCTACGCCGACATGAAGCACCCGCTGCGCAAGATCGGCGCGCTGCTCGACGCCAAGGCCGTCCACGGCGGCAGGAGCGCTCGCAACCACCTGCTGTGCATCGCCCAGAGCAACGGCCTGCCCGCCTCGCGCGTGGAGGAGGTCCTGGCCGTCGTGGGGCTCACCGAGGTCGCCAAGCGGCGCATCGGCGGCTTCTCCCTCGGCATGTCCCAGCGGCTCGGCATCGCGGCGGCGCTGCTCGGCGACCCCGAGATCCTGCTGTTCGACGAGCCGGTCAACGGGCTCGACCCCGACGGCATCCTGTGGATCCGTACGCTGATGCGCAAGCTGGCCGCCGAGGGGCGGACCATCTTCGTCTCCAGCCACCTGATGAGCGAGATGGCGCAGACCGCCGACCACCTCGTGGTGATCGGCAGGGGCGCGCTGATCGCCGACACCAGCGTGTCGGAGTTCATCGGGCGCAGCTCCCAGGGGTACGTGCGGGTGCGCTCCCCCAGGCTCGCCGAGCTCACCGACCTGCTGGGGACCGGCGACCTCTACCCGGACCACCTGCGGGTCACCTCGCGGTCGGCGCTGGAGGTCGGCGCCGTGGCGGCGCAGCACGGGGTGGCGCTGGAGGAGCTCGTGTTCGTGCAGCCGACGCTCGAGGCGGCCTACATGGAACTCACCAAGGACAGTCTGGAGTACAGGTCATGACCGACATCCTCAGGTCTGAGTGGACCAAGATGCGCTCGGTGCGGTCCACGATGTGGACGCTCGTCTCTGCTGGCGGGATGCTCTTTCTGCTGGGCGGGCTGACCACGTTCTTCATGGGGCGCGATCCGCGCAACGCGGTGCCGGGCTTCGACGGGACGGGGGCGGCGCTGGTCGGGTTCTCGTTCGCGGCGATCGCGATGGCGACGCTGGGGGTGCTGGTGATCTCCAGCGAGTACCGGACGGGCATGATCAGGACGTCTCTGCAGGCCGTACCGCAGCGGTTGTCGTTGCTGGCGGGCAAGGTCGTGGTGTTCACGACCGTCTCGCTGGTGTTCACCACGGTCGCGTGCTTCGCCACGTTCTTCGTGGGGCAGGCGTTTCTCGGCAGGCAGGGGATGGACGCCTCGCTGGGCGACCCGGGCGTCCTGCGGGCGGTCGTGGGGACGGCGCTCTACCTGACGGCGAGCGGGTTGTTCGGGCTGGGGCTGGGGGCGCTGATCCGGCACACGCCCGGGGCGATCGTGACGGTGATCTCCTTGATCATGATCCTTCCGCAGCTGACCGGCATCCTGCCCGACGCGTGGGGCCACACGATCAACCGCTATTTCACCTCGAACGCGGGCGCCCAGATCACCCGGCTGACCACCTCCCCCGACGCCCTGGGCCCGTGGCAGGGCTTCACGGTCTACCTGGCCTGGATCACCGTAACCCTCCTCACCGCCGCCACCCTCCTCCACCGCCGCGACGCCTGACGCGGGGTGGTCGTCCTCCCAGCGCCGGTGCGGCGAGACGGTGTACGGCGGAGCCCGGCGCAACGCGAACGAAGAGCAACGTGAGTTACTCGGCGCGGAGAGCGATGACCGGGTCCAGGCGCCCCGCACGCCGAGCAGGAGCGACGCCGAAGAACACCCCTACCGCCGCCGACACCCCAAAGGCCAAAGCAATCGACCACCACGTGATCGAAGCAGGCACCGGCGTGAGCGCCTCGATCGCCAGCGCCCCACCAACCCCCAGCAGGATCCCCACACTCCCCCCGATCGTCGTCAACAACACCGCCTCGATGAGGAACTGCGTCAGAACGTCCCGCTGCCGAGCCCCCAACGCCTTGCGCAGCCCGATCTCCTTGGTCCGCTCCCGCACGCTGACCAGCATGATGTTCGACACCCCCACCCCGCCCACCAGCAGCGAGATCCCCGCGATAGCCGCCAGCACCCCGGTCAACATCCCGAGGATGCTCCCGATCGTCCCCAGCAACTGCGTCTGCGTGACCGCCGAGAACTGGTCCCCGGGGTGCCGGTCCTTGAGCGCCGCCAGCACCCGCTCCTGCAGCGGCTCGATCTCGTCCGGCCCGGAGGCCCCGACCGCCATCCCGTTGATCCGCGACAGCCCGAGCAGCCGCTGCGCCGTGGTCACCGGCATGTGCACCTCCTGGTCACGCGCCACCCCGAAGGTGGCGCCGACCGTGGCGTACACACCGACGACGCGGAACCGCGCCCCCGAGATGGTGAGCTGCCGGCCGATGGGGTCGAGGTCGCCGAAGAGCTTGTCAGCCACCTCAGAGCCGAGCACCGCCACCCGACGCCGCGTGTCGACGTCCGTGCCGCTGAGGTGCCTGCCGCGCTCCAGCGGCCGGTCGAAGATGTTCTGCAGGTTCTCGTCCGTGCCGACGATGGTGGCGAACTGCTCCTGCCTGCCCACCCGTACGGTCTCCCCCGACTGGAGCGACACCGTCACCTTGGCAGGATTCCCGACGACCCTGCGCACATAGGCGACGTCGGCCATGTCGAGCCGGCTCTGCGTCGGCGCCGCCCCCGAGGTCAGCCGTCCGGGAACGACCAGGATGATGTTGCTCCCCAGCCCCGAGATCTCGTGCTCGATGGCGTCCTTGGCCCCGGTCCCGATCGCGACGAGGATGACGACGGACAACACCCCGATGATCACGCCGAGCATGGTCAGCACGCTGCGCAGCCGGTTGACGCGCAACGCCTCGAGGGCCATGAAGAACGCCTCGCGGCCCCTCACGCCCCCTCACCTCCACGGCCGGTTTTCGGGGTTGTCCCGGTGTCGCTTTCGATCAGGCCGTCGCGTACGTGGATCTGCCTGCGTGCGTGCGCGGCGACCTCGGGCTCGTGGGTCACCAGCACCACGGCCACCCCGCTCTCCGAGTTGAGCCGGTCGAGGATGCGCATGACCTCCTCGCCATTACGCGTGTCCAGGTTGCCCGTGGGCTCGTCGGCCAGCAGCACCTTGGGCTCCCCGACCAGTGCCCTGGCGATCGCCACCCGCTGCTGCTCCCCGCCCGACATCTGCGACGGCCGGTGGTCGAGCCGGTGCCCCAGCCCGACCGCGTCGAGCGCCGCCCGCGCCTTCGCCAGCCGTTCCGTACGGCCCAGCCCCCGGTACACCAGCGGCAACGCCACGTTCTCCAGCGCCGAGGTACGCGCCAGCAGGTGGAAGGACTGGAACACGAACCCGATCGTCCTGTTGCGCAGCTCAGCCAGGTCGTTGTCGGCCAGCCCAGCCATCTCCACCCCGTTGATGCGCAGGACGCCGGAGGTGGGCCGGTCCAGGCAGCCGAGCAGGTGCATCAGCGTCGACTTCCCGGAACCCGACGGCCCGATGATCGCCGCGAACTCGCCCTGGTCGATGGCCAGGCTGACCCCTTTGAGCGCGTCGACCGAGAGGCCTTCGAGCTGGTAGGACCTGGTGAGGTCGATCGCCTCCAGCGCGGGCGTCATGACAGCTGCTGGCCCTGCCGTACGGAGTCAGCCCCCTTGACCACGATCCGGTCGCCCACGTTGAGCCCGGACAGCACTTCGACCAGGTCGTCGCCCTGCGCGCCCAGCTTGACCACGCGGCGCTCCGCCTTGCCGTCCTTGACGACCCAGACGACGCTCTCGCGCCCGCTGGTGACGATGGCCGCTGCGGGGGCGGCGACCGCCGACGGCGACTCGCGGACGGTCAGCCTGGTCACGGCGCTCATGCCGGGTTTGGGGGTGGGCGCCTCGGCGCCGTCGTCGAAGGTGCCGGACCCTAGCGTCAGCCGTACCGGATAGCTCACTCCGCCGGTCGAGGACTCCATGGGCGTCACGCCGACGCCGGTGACCTCGGCCTTGTACGTGGCGCCGGGCACCGCGTCGAGTTCGACGTCCGCCTGGGTGCCCTCCTTGACCAGCAGCACGTCGGTCTCGTCGACGTCGGCGGCCAGTGTGAGCGTGGAGACGTCGGTGACGGTCACGATGGAGTCGCCGGCCGACACCGGCACCCCGACGGCGACGGGCGTGCCGCCCGACGAGCTCGAGGAGGGTACGGCGGGCAGTTGCTGGGCGGCGCCGGGGATCTGGCTCAGCAGGCCGCTCAGCCCGCTCGTGCCGCCGCCGGTGCCGCCGGAGGCGCGGCCGAGGGAGACGATACCGGAGAACGGCGCCTTCACGGTGAGCGAGTCGACCGTGCTCTTCGCGACCTTGACCGCCGCCTTGGCCTGCGTCAGCGACGCCGCCTGCAGCGAGGACATCGACGAGGTCAGCCCGCCGAGCCCGCTGGTGAGCCTGGACAGGACGCCGTTGATCGTCCTGTTGAGGTCGTCGGCGATCTTCGACAGCGCCCTGGTCTGCGCCTTGTGCTGGGTTTCCGCGAGGCTGATGGCGTTCAGCACCTGTTTGCGTGCCGTACGGTCGTCGATCTTCCTGGCCTCGGCCCTGGCCTGGTCGAAGAGCTTGGTCCGGGTGTTGAACGAGACCAGCTTGACGTTCTGCGCCCCGAGCGACAGGCGCGGCGCCTTCACCGGCTTGGCCGCCTTCTTCGCCTGGCTGAGCTGGTCCTGCGCCTGCGGCGAGCTGATCCTGGCCAGCAGCTGGCCCTTCTTGACCCGGTCTCCGTCGCTGACGTACAGCTTGGCGATCGTGCCCTGGGCGGGTGAGCGGAGCGTGGCCGTGGCGCGCGCGCCGATGGTGGCTGGGGCCTCGACGACCTCGGTCACCGGCGCCCGTCCGACGGCGGCGATCTGGACGTTGGGCAGCTCATCGGCGCTGCAGCCGGTAAGCGCGAGCAGGATCAGGAGCGGAGGGATACCGCGACGTAACGTCACCCGACCCAGGGTAAAGGGACGGTCATGCGGTCGCTCGGGCGAGCCTCCTGATCGGTGGTACGGCCAGCAGCACCAGGCAGCCGACCAGCGCCACGACCGTGGAAACGGCCAGCACCTCCCTGGCTCCCGCGAGCGCCGCGACCGGCCCGGCCAGCGCCTGCCCGATGGGGATCGCGATGGTCGAGCCGCCGATCTCGTAGGCGCTGACCCGGTTGAGGACGTCGTGCGGCACCGAGGTCTGCACGCTGGTCGCCCACATGACCGACCAGAACGCGAACCCGGCGCCGCCGAGCACGTGCCCGGCCACCAGGAGCGGGAGCGGCACCTGCAGGGCCAGCGTCAGCGGTTCGAGCGCGAACAGGAACAACGCCGTCGACCCTGCCGCCAGCGGACGCGACGGGCGCAGCCGCAGCGCCACCAGCCCGCCGACGATCGTCCCCGCGCCGCCCGCCGACATGACCAGGCCGTACGCCGTCGCGTCGTAGGACTCGCTGACCAGCAGCGAACCGAGCGGGATGAGCGGACCGAACAGGGTGATACCGAAGATCGCCCAGACCAGGATGACGCTCCACATCCAGGTGCGCGAACGGAACTCGTGCCAGCCCTCGCGCAGCCTGCGCAACATCGGCTCCTCGGCGGTGACGGTCACCCTGGCCTTCATCAGGAGCAGGCAGAGGGCGCTGACCGCGAAGCCGACCGCGTCGACGGCGAACACCACACCGACCCCGGCCAGCCCGACGACGACGCCCGCGAGGCCTGGACCGCTGAGCTGCATGATCGCCTCAGAGACGCGGAGCATGGCGTTGGCCCGCTGGACGTCCTTGGCGATCCTGGGAATGGTCCCGGCGACTCCCGGTGCGTACATGGCCGCCGAGGCCCCGGCGACCGCGGTGAGCACGAGAATCTGCCAGAGCTCCGGCCGTCCCGTCATGAACAGGACCGCGAGGCCACCCTGGGTGCCGGTTCTGGCGACGTCGGCGCCGATCATCATCTTGCGTGGGGTGAAGCGGTCGGTGAAGACACCGCCGAACAGGATGAGCCCGGCCATGGGGGCCATCCAGGCGGCGAGCGCGAGACCCACGCCGGTGGGACCGTACCCGGCGCCGTGCATGCCCAGCGCCACGGCTATGGGGAGCATGGAGCCGCCGAGCATCGACACGGTGCGCGCGGTGAAGAAGAGGGTGAAGTCACGGGTCCACACGAGGGCACATCCTGCCCTGCTTAGGAAAGTTTCCTAAAAGAGCCCCCTCCGCCACCCTTCTTGTCGACCCCCTCGCGCCTCAGCCCCCTTGGGGACCTCAGCCCCCTCGGGCCTCGGCCACCCTCTACGCGGGCTGTTCAAAAGGAGCCCAGCCCGCACGGACGGGATCCTCCTCAAGAAAGCTGCAGGAGGTCAGGGGAGAGATCACCCTCCAGCAAGCTCACGCCCCCGGTCCCTCGCCGCCTCGATCGCCGCGAGGAAAGCCGCCCGAACACTGTGCCGCTCCAGCTCAGCAATCGCCGCGATCGTGGTGCCTCCCGGCGACGTGACCGCCTCCCGCAGGATCACCGGATGCTCCCCCGAGTCCCGCAACATGATCGCGGCACCGACGATCGACTGCGTGACCATGTCCAGCGCCGCCGCCCGAGGCATCCCCAGCAGGATGCCCGCATCAACCATGGCCTCGACCAGGTAGAAGAAGTAAGCCGGCCCACTCCCGGACAACGCCGTAGCCGCATCCTGCTGCGACTCCGGGATCCGCAACACCTTCCCCACAGGCTTGAGCAGAGCCTCGGTGAGCTTGAGATGCTCCTCACCAGCGTGCGCACCCGCAGAGATGACACTCATCGCCTCATCGAACCGAATCGGCGTGTTGGACATCACCCGCACCACCGGGACATCCACCCCCAGCCGCTGCTCCACAAACCCCGTAGTGATCCCCGCAGCAGCCGAGATCACCAGCCGATCAGCAGGAACAAAGGCGGCGATCTCACTGAGCAGAGCAGCCATGTCCTGCGGCTTGACAGCAAGAATCAGCGTGTCAGCGGACTTGGCAGCCTCAGCGTTGGTGACGGTCCGCACGCCGTACGTCTCACGCAGCGCCTGGGCCCGCTCGGGGCGTCGCGAGGTGGCCATGATGTCGCCCGGCTTGAACCCGGCACGCAGCAGCCCCGACAGCAGAGCCTCACCCATCTTGCCGGTTCCCAGAATTGCGATCATGCTTCCCACCTCACCCATCGACCCTGGCCGCAGCCTACCGGCCCCTCCATCCCCACAACCTGAACATCCACCCCCTGGAACACCCCTCACAGCCGTCGAGCTACCCACCTCTTGGGACATCCCTCACGGATGGCCGTTCCGGGATGACTGCGCACGGTTGTGGGACGGGCACCCCAGACATGTCCTCTCCCAGCACGCTCCAGCCAGTCTTCATGGGCGAGCCGTCGCCCCTCACACACATCACCCTCACGAGCGGTCGGGTCTCACGAGCGGGCCTCGCCCCGACGCGCTCCCAGCGGGCCCCTAAGGAGGGGCCCCTGGACGGGCCGTCACCCCCTCACGGACCGTCACCCCCTCACGGGCCGTCACCCCCTCACGGGCCGTGACTCCCTCACGGGCGGCGGCCTCTCGACCACGGGGGACCAGTCGGGGCAGCCCTGCGTGGTCGTCTCTCGCGGGGTAGGCGGTTCTCGGGGTGGGCAGTTCTCGGGGGCGTCGCTTGCGGGTGAGCGTCGTTCGGGGGGCGGGTGCTCTGGGCGTGGTTTTCCTGGGGGTCAGGTGCGGGTGAGGAGGGAGCGGGCGAAGAAGGCGAGGTTGGCTGGGCGTTCGGCCAGTCTGCGCATCAGGTACGGGTACCAGTCGGAACCGTACGGAACGTAGACGCGGACCTGGGCGCCGAGGCTCGCCAGGCGCTCCTGTTCCTCTGGGCGGACGCCGTACAGCATCTGGTATTCGAAGCCCGTCGCGTCGCGCCCGGCGAGGACGGCCAGGGCTGAGGCGATCTCCACCAAGCGGGGGTCGTGGGTGGCGATCATCGGGTAGCCGGTGCCGTTCATGAGGATCTTCATGCACTTGGCGAACGAACGATCGATTTCTTTGGGCGACGTGAAGGCCAGGGCTTCGGGGGCTGAGTATGCGCCTTTGCAGAGGCGTACTCTCGCGGACTCCAGCTTCCTGCAGCGCTCCGCCGCGTCGCGCAGGTAGGCCTGGATCACTACGCCCACGTCCGGGTGCTCCTTGCGCAGGGTCGAGTGGATCGACAGCAGGGCGTCGACCGTGTCGTGTTCCTCGGCGTCCAGGGTCAGGGTGATGCCGCGGTCGGCCACCGCTTCGCAGATCGAGGCCGCGTTGTCGAGCGCCAGCTGCTCGTTCAGGCGCAGGCCCAGTGCGGTCAGCTTCACCGACACGTCTGCGCCGGACGGCAGGCGGTCGAGCAGCGCCAGGTACGCCTGGACGGCGCCCTCGGCCTGGGCCCGGTCGGTGACGTCCTCGCCGAGGTGGTCGACGGTGACCAGCAGGCCGCGGTCCGACAGCTCGGTCACCACGGCGCCGATGTCGTCGGCGACGTAACGCTTGACCACCCCCCTGGTGAGGGGCGAGGAGGAGACGACGCGCTCGGCGCGTTCGCTTCTGGAAACGGCGAGAAGAGCCTGACGCAGCACGTACCAACGATAACCGGCTGTTCTCGGGGCTGAACCGCTCGGCGAGCCCATCCGTCCAAGAGATATGCGTAAAACGATGCTCGCCGCCGGATGCCTTGTCTTGACCATCGGTGGATGCGCCGGATCCCCCGGGCCTCAGGCGGCCGTTCCCGCTCCGGTCAAGGCGGTGTCCGCGTCGGTGCCGAGCGGGGCCACGCCTACGCCCGAGCCGGTCAAGCCTACGGGTAACGCCGTCAACGTGCACAAGATCAAGTGGGGCAAGGCCAAGGTCGTCGGGCGGAACAAGGTGAAGCTCACCTGGTGGTCGGGGGTGGCGCCGTGCACGGTGCTGCACCGGGTGAAGGTGAAGGAGACTTCCCGGCGGGTCACGATCACGTTGTACGAGGGGACGGCGCCTAAGGCGCAGGACGTGTCGTGCATCATGATCGCGGTGGAGAAGACGACGACGGTGAAGCTCAAGCACCCGGTCGGCCACCGGAAGATCGTCGACGGCGGCAAGCTCTGACGGGGCGCTTCGCCTGACGGCTCGGCCTCCTTTGCGGGGTGGCCCACTGCTGACGGCTCGCCTCCCTTCGCGAGAGGTGACCCCCTGCTGAGCGCTCGCCTCCTTCTCGGCGAGCGACCCACTGCGTGGGTGACCCACGTGCCAAGGTGCTCGCGCGCGTCCCAGAGGAGGGCCTTCCCGCGGCACCCGAAGGGTCCTTCTGGCGATGGCAGGGCGCAGGACGGGAAAGCGCCTTGGGGCTCTCGGGTGCGGGGGCGAGCGACGTAGCGCAGGGGTGCTGGGCGGGTGAGTGGCGCTGGATGGGGTGTTGCGCGCTGGCCGTGAGGGGCGCGGGCCATGTGCGGCGGGAGCGCATGGCGGGCGCGGTGGGCGGCGTGGGGCTCGCGGGCGTGTGACGCGGGGCGTGGCGCACGGGAATGGGCGGCTGGGCGCGGGGAGCGTGCGACGCGGTGGGCGGCGTGGGGCCTCGCGGGCTCGTGGGGGCGCGGGCTCACGGGGGCGCGTGTGCGTGTGACGCCAGGGCGCGGGACCTCGGGGCTCCGAGGCGTGCGACGCGGGGAGCGTGGGGGCGCGGGAGTGGGTGGCGGAGGCCCGAGGTGGCGGAGGCCCGAGGTGGCGGAGGCCCGAGGTGGCGGAGGCCCGAGGTGGCGGAGGCCCGAGGTGGCGGAGGCCCGAGGTGGCTTGTGTGGGGTGGTTGGGTGCGTCGGGTGGCGTGGGACCTCCCCTAGGGGATGGGGCTTCGGGTCAGGGGTTTCTCAGGGGTGGGTTCTGGAACGGGTGGGGGGTCTGCGCCGTTACGGGAGTATCGGTCCACTTTGCCAGGCGTGCCGGAATGCTTTCACGGCATTTGGGGTTGAGTCGGGTAGGCTCAACTCGTTTGACAAACACCACTGGCATTCGTAAGTTGAGTCACACCAACTCAACTTTGACTACAAGGACGTACTCATGGCACGTGCGGTAGGTATCGACCTGGGGACGACCAACTCCGTCGTCGCAATCCTTGAGGGCGGTGAGCCCACCGTCATCGCCAACGCGCAAGGCTCGCGGACCACGCCGTCCGTGGTCGCGTTCGCCAAGAACGGCGAGGTTCTCGTCGGTGAGGTCGCCAAGCGGCAGGCCGTCACCAACGTGGACCGGACCATCCGTTCCGTCAAGCGCGAGATGGGCACCGACTGGTCCCAGGAGATCGACGGCAAGAAGTTCTCCCCCCAGCAGATCAGCGCCTTCGTCCTGCAGAAGCTCAAGCAGGACGCCGAGGCCTACCTGGGCGAGAAGATCACCGACGCCGTGATCACCGTCCCCGCCTACTTCAACGACTCGCAGCGCCAGGCGACCAAGGAAGCCGGCACGATCGCGGGTCTCAACGTTCTGCGCATCATCAACGAGCCCACGGCCGCCGCCCTGGCGTACGGGCTCGACAAGGACAAGGACCAGACCATCCTGGTCTTCGACCTCGGCGGCGGCACGTTCGACGTGTCCCTGCTGGACGTCGGCCAGGAGGACGGCCACGGCTTCGTCGAGGTCAAGGCGACGAGCGGTGACAACCACCTCGGCGGCGACGACTGGGACCAGCGCGTCGTGGACGAGCTCGTCACCCGCTTCAAGAACGCGCACGGCGTCGACCTGTCCAAGGACAAGATGGCCCTGCAGCGTCTGCGCGAGGCGGCGGAGAAGGCCAAGATCGAGCTCTCCAGCCAGTCCGAGACGAACATCAACCTGCCCTACATCACGGCTTCCGCCGAGGGCCCGCTCCACCTGGACGAGAAGCTCACCCGCGCCGAGTTCCAGCGGCTCACCGCCGACCTGCTCGAGCGCTGCAAGGGCCCGTTCCACCAGGTCATCAAGGACGCCGGCATCAAGGTCTCCGACATCGCGCACGTCGTGATGGTCGGCGGCTCGACCCGCATGCCCGCCGTCTCCGACCTGGTCAAGGAGCTGACCGGCGGCAAGGAGCCCAACAAGGGCGTCAACCCGGACGAGGTCGTCGCCATCGGCGCCGCTCTCCAGGCCGGCGTGCTCAAGGGCGAGGTCAAGGACGTCCTGCTGCTCGACGTGACCCCGCTGTCCCTCGGCATCGAGACCAAGGGCGGCATCTTCACGAAGATCATCGAGCGCAACACGACGATCCCGACCAAGCGCTCCGAGGTCTTCACCACGGCCGAGGACAACCAGCCGTCGGTGCAGATCCAGGTCTACCAGGGCGAGCGCGAGATCGCTTCTTACAACAAGAAGCTGGCCACGTTCGAGCTGACCGGCATCGCGCCGGCGCCGCGCGGCATCCCGCAGATCGAGGTCACCTTCGACATCGACGCCAACGGCATCGTCAACGTCTCCGCCAAGGACCTGGGCACCGGCAAGGAGCAGACGATGACCATCACCGGCGGCTCCGCGCTGCCGAAGGACGACATCGAGCGCATGATGCGCGAGGCGGAGTCGTACGCCGAGGACGACAAGAAGCGCCGCGAGGAGGCCGAGGTCCGCAACAACGCGGACGGCCTGGCCTACCAGACGGAGAAGTTCCTCCGCGAGAACGACGACAAGGTCCCCGGCGAGATCAAGACCGAGGTGAACGACGCGCTCACCGAGCTGAAGAAGGCTCTCGAGGGCACCGACACCGACGTGATCCGCACGAGCGCCGAGAAGCTCGCGACCGTCAGCCAGAAGATGGGTTCGGCGATCTACGCGCAGTCCCAGGGCGCCCAGGGCGGCCCCGAGGGCGCGCCGACCACCGACAGCACCACGAATGAGGCCAAGGCCGATGACGACGTGGTGGAGGCGGAGATCGTCGACGACGAGCAGCCCAAGAAGGACCAGTGACGTGAGCAACGGGTTCGATGAAGAGCCGGTGATTCGCGACAACCGCAAGATCGACCCGGAGACGGGCGAGGCACGCAAGTCAGCCCCGGAGCCTGAGCAGCAGGAGGCTCCGGAGGCTGGCCTGCTGGCCGAGCGCACCGCCGATCTGCAGCGGTTGCAGGCCGAATACACCAACTACCGCAGGCGCGTCGAGCGCGACCGGATCGCGGTCCGCGAGCAGTCGGTGGCGAGCGCGCTGGTCGAGCTGCTGCCGGTCCTCGACGACATCGGCAGGGCACGCGACCATGGTGAGGTCACCGGCGGTTTCGCCAAGGTGGCCGAGTCGCTCGAGGCGGCGGTGACCAAGCTGGGTCTCACCTCGTACGGGCAGAAGGGCGACCCCTTCGACCCGACGATCCACGAGGCGCTGATGCACAGCTACTCACCGGACGTCACCGAGCCGACCTGCATCGACGTGCTCCAGCCCGGCTACCGCATCGGCGAGCGGGTGCTCCGCCCGGCGCGGGTCGCGGTGGCGGAACCAGAGGACGCTCCCAGCTCAGACGACAACGACTGAAAGAAGAAGGACGATAGATGAGCACCAAGGACTACTTGGAGAAGGACTACTACGCCGTCCTTGGTGTGCCCAAGACCGCCACCGCCGAAGAGATCAAAAAGGCCTATCGCAAGCTGGCCAGGCAGTATCACCCGGACTCCAACCAGGGTGACACCGTCAAGGAGGCCAAGTTCAAAGAGGTCTCCGAGGCCTACGACATCCTGTCGGACGTCAAGCGGCGCAAGGAGTACGACGAGGCGCGCACGCTGTTCGGCTCGGGACTCGGCGGCCAGAGGCCCGGTGGTGGCGGTTCAGGTTTCGACTTCGGCGACCTGTTCGGCGGGTCAGGCGGCGGTGGCGCGGGCGAGCGGATCGGCGACCTGTTCGGCGGGCTGTTCAACCGCGGGGGCGGCGCGAGCCGTACCAACGCGACGACCAGGCCGCGGCGCGGGCAGGACATCGAGTCCGAGGTCACGCTGTCGTTCACAGAAGCCGTCCAGGGCACCACGGTGTCCCTGCGGCTGACCAGCTCGGCCTCCTGTACCGCCTGCGCGGGCACGGGGGCCAAGGCGGGCACGACCCCGAGGGTCTGCCCGACCTGCGAGGGCACCGGCGCGGCCAGCCGCAACCTGGGCAACTTCGCCTTCTCCGAGCCGTGCCGCGACTGCAAGGGCCGCGGTCTGATCGTCGACGACCCGTGCCCGATCTGCGACGGCAGCGGCAGGGCCAAGAGCACCCGCACGATCCAGGCGCGCATCCCCGCTGGGGTCGACGACGGCAAGCGGGTCAAGCTCAAGGCCAAGGGCGCGCCGGGCGAGAACGGCGGGCCGGCCGGCGATCTCTACATCCTCACCCACGTCAAGCCGCACCCGGTCTTCGGCCGGTCGGGCGACAACCTGACGATCACCGTGCCCGTCACCTTCACCGAGGCGGCGCTGGGCGCGGAGATCAAGGTGCCGACGCTCAAGGGCATGCCGGTGACCGTACGCATCGCTCCTGGCACGCGCAACGGCCAGGTCCAGCGGGTGCGCGGCCGCGGCGTGACCCGCAAGGACGGCACCAAGGGCGACCTGCTGGTCACCTTCGAGGTGGTCGTTCCCAAGGAGCTGGACGACAAGGCTCGCGAGCTGCTGACCGAGTTCCGCGACGCCACTGCGGGCGAGGACCCGCGCGCCGCACTCATCGAAAAGGCCAGAAGCGAGTAGCCCGATGGACGCCAACTACTTCGACCTGTCCGACGAAACTCCTGTCTACGTCATCTCCGTCGCCGCGCAGCTGTCCGGGTTGCACCCCCAGACGCTGCGCCAGTACGACCGGCTCGGGCTGGTCAGGCCTGGCCGTACGGCAGGCCGCGGCCGCCTCTACTCCACCCGCGACATCGTCATGCTCCGCGAGGTCCAGCGGCTCTCCCAGGAGGAGGGCATCAACCTCGCGGGCATCAAGCGAATCCTCGAGCTGGAGACCGAGGCGCTGCGGCTGCGTGAAGAGGTGCATCGCCTACGCGCCGAGATGTCGATGGTCAAGGCGCTGATCAGATACGAGCTGCCACCGGGGGTCTGACCGCGAGGAGCGCCGGTCTCTGGACTGAGGAACGCAGGGAGCGAAGCGACCGAAGTGACGAGGGAAGAGACCGGGTCTGAGCGACGAGCCGCCGAACGGAGTGAGGCATAAGCATGGACTACAAACTTACGCAGAAGAGCCAGGAAGCTCTTTCTTCCGCGATGCGGCGGGCGGCGGCCGAGGGGAACCCGGAGATCGCCCCTGCGCACCTGCTGTCGGCCCTGCTGAGCCAGACGGGCGGCACTGCCGTACCCCTGCTTGAGGCGGTGGGGGCCGACTGGAAGACGCTCAGGGCCAAGGCGGAGGAGCAGCTGGCCGGGCTGCCGAAGGCGCAGGGCTCCACGGTGAGCGCGCCGTCCAGCTCCCGCCAGCTCCTGACCGTGATCAACACGGCGGCCCAGCGGGCCAAGCAGCTGGAGGACCTGTTCGTCTCCACCGAGCACCTGCTCGTGGGCCTGGCGACGGACGGCGGGCAGATCGCCGAGCTGATGAAGGCGCAGGGGGCGAGCCCGCAGGCGCTGCTCGACGCGTTCGAGAAGGTGCGCGGCCACGCCCGCGTCACCAGCGAGACGCCAGAGGACACCTACCAGGCGCTGGAGAAGTACGGCGTCGACCTGACCGAGCACGCCAGGCTGGGCAAGCTCGACCCGGTCATCGGCCGTGACTCCGAGATCCGCCGCGTGGTGCAGGTGCTGTCGCGGCGCACCAAGAACAACCCGGTGCTCATCGGCGAGCCGGGCGTCGGCAAGACGGCCGTCGTCGAGGGCCTGGCCCAGCGCATCGTGGCCGGCGACGTGCCGGAGTCGCTGCGCAACAAGAAGCTGATCTCGCTCGACCTGAGCGCCATGGTCGCGGGGGCGAAATACCGCGGCGAGTTCGAGGAGCGGCTCAAGGCCGTGCTCTCCGAGATCAAGGAGAGCAACGGGCAGGTCGTGACGTTCATCGACGAGCTGCACACCATGGTCGGCGCGGGCGCTGCCGAGGGCGCCATGGACGCGGGCAACATGCTCAAGCCCATGCTGGCCCGCGGCGAGCTGCGCATGATCGGCGCGACGACGCTCGACGAGTACCGCGAGCGCATCGAGAAGGACCCTGCGCTGGAGCGGCGTTTCCAGCAGGTCTACGTGGGCGAGCCGACCGTCGAGGACACGATCGCGATCCTGCGCGGGCTCAAGGGCCGCTACGAGGCGCACCACCAGGTGCAGATCTCCGACGCCGCGCTGGTCGCGGCCGCCGTGCTCTCCGACCGCTACATCACCAACCGGTTCCTGCCCGACAAGGCGATCGACCTGATCGACGAGTCGGCGAGCAGGTTGCGCATGGAGATCGACTCCCGTCCCGTGGAGATCGACCAGCTCCAGCGCAACGTCGACCGGATGAAGATGGAGGAGCTCGCGCTCGACAGGGAGACCGACGACGCCTCCAAGGCGAGGCTCGAACGGCTGCGCGCCGAGCTGGCCGACCGCCAGGAGGAGCTCAACGCCCTGGTGGGCCGCTGGGAGCACGAGAAGGCCGGACTCAACCGGGTCGGCGATCTCAAGAAGCAGCTCGACGAGGCGCGCAGTACGGCGGAGCGGTTCCAGCGCGACGGCAACTACGCCGAGGCCTCGAAGCTGCTCTACGACGAGGTGCCGAGGCTGGAGCGCGAGATCGAGGCGGCCAGCAAGGAGACCCCCGACCAGCAGATGGTCAAGGAGGAGGTCGGCGCGGACGACATCGCCGAGGTCATCTCCTCCTGGACCGGCATCCCGGCAGGGCGCCTGCTGGAGGCTGAGACGGCCAAGCTGCTGCGCATGGAGCAGGAGCTCGGCGCGCGGCTCATCGGCCAGGAGCGTGCCGTACAGGCCGTGTCCGACGCCGTACGGCGCAGCCGGGCCGGCATCGCCGACCCGGACAGGCCCACGGGTTCGTTCCTGTTCCTCGGCCCGACGGGTGTGGGCAAGACCGAGCTGGCCAAGGCGCTGGCCGAGTTCCTGTTCGACGACGAGCGGGCGATGACCCGCATCGACATGAGCGAGTACTCGGAGAAGCACAGCGTCGCCCGCCTGGTCGGCGCGCCTCCCGGCTACGTCGGCTACGAGGAGGGCGGCCAGCTCACCGAGGCGGTGCGCAGGCGTCCGTACACGGTCGTGCTGCTGGACGAGGTGGAGAAGGCGCACCCCGAGGTCTTCGACATCCTGCTGCAGGTGCTCGACGACGGCCGCCTGACCGACGGGCAGGGCCGTACGGTCGACTTCCGCAACACGATCCTGATCCTGACCTCCAACATCGGCTCGCAGTACCTCGTCGACCCCAAGCTGGAGAACGGCGCCAAGCGCGACGCGGTCATGAACGCCGTCCGCACCGCGTTCAAGCCCGAGTTCCTCAACCGGCTCGACGACGTGATCCTCTTCGACGCGCTCGGCACCTCCGAGCTGGAGAAGATCGTCGACCTGCAGGTCCGCCGGCTCGCCGACCGGCTGGCCGACCGCCGCCTGACCCTCGAGGTCACCCCGGCGGCGCGCGACTGGCTGGCGATGACGGGCTACGACCCGATGTACGGCGCGCGCCCGCTGCGCCGGCTCGTGCAGTCGGCCATCGGCGACAAGCTGGCCAAGGCGATCCTGTCCGGCGAGATCGTCGACGGCGACCGGGTCGTGGTGGACCTCGGTGATGACGCGTTGACCATAACTGGTGCTGGGTAAGGTCAAGCGGCTCTCCTCGTGCGGTGGTCCTGACTAGCTTCATGGCTCGTCGGACCACCGAACACGATCAGGGGGACGTGCATGTCATCACGGAAGATCCTCGCGTTGGCCGTACTCACGGCCGGGGCGAGCTGGCTGGCCGTCGTACCCGCGCAGGCGGCCACCGAGTGCAAGAAGTCCGTCGCCGTGCTCGAGGCGCCCGCCACGGCCGCCTCGCTCTGCGACGAGGTCACCGACGTCCGGGCGACCGGCACCTACGGCGGCAAGATGTCGGCGCCGGCCGACAGCGAGCTGCTGTCGAACGTCGACATGCTGGCCGCGGCGGTCGGCCTGCCTGGCCTCTCCCGCGCGGCGGCGGTGCTGAGCATCGCCGACCTGGCCGGGGTCGCCGCCGGGACCGGGCTGCCCACGCTGCCCGCCGGCCTGCCGTACAAGGCGGGGCTGGCCGACGTGTCGAGCCTCGCGCTGCTGCCCGACGTGCCGGGGATGCCCGCCGTACCCACGGTGAAGCTGCCGGTCGCCGAGCTCCCCGAGGCGCAGGATCTCACGCGGGTCCTGCCCAAGCCGGTCGCCGAGATAGAGAAGAAGGCCACCACGGTCCTGCCCGACGTGGTGAAGAAGCCCGAGCTGCCGGCTCCTGGCCTCGACAGCCTGCTGGACGGCCTGAACCTGGGTTAGCGACCCCCAACCACGGACGGCGCGCGCCAGCCGTCCGCGGTCCACATAGAAGCGGGCCACCGGCACAGCCGGTGGCCCGCTGCGTTATGAGACGAGCGCGTCGAGGTCGTCCTCGGGGAGACCCAGGTCGACGCGGATGCGGTAGCGGGTGCGGAGCAGCGCCACGTGCTCGGGATCGCTCTCGTCGCAGGCCAGCACCGCCTGGGTGGCCCACTCGTGGCCCGCCTCCAGGTCACCGTAGGCGACCAGCGTCTCGGCGATGTTGTGCGCGGTCGCCGGGTTGACGGCGCCCTCGCACCGCAGCGTCTCGATGACCTCGCGCGCCTCCTCCGGCCGTTCCAGCTCGAACAGCGTGTCCGCGATGCCCGCGCGCGGGTCGATCGAGGCTTCTCCGCCGTCTTCGACGGCGCGCTGGAAACAGTCCATCGCCCTCGCCGGCTGGCCGGCGGCTCTCCACTCCTCAGCCGCCAGGACGAGGATCGTCGCCCTGGACACGTCGCCTGAGGAGTACCCGACAGCGAGCTCGTCGAGTGCCCTGGCCAGCGAGGTGTGGTCGTCTGCCAGAAGAGCCCGCTCCAGCAGGCGATCAAGGTGCTCACGGGTCACATGCGCCACACCGCGAGACTACCGAGCGTTCCCCGGTTTTGACTGGACAATGCGGTGAGCCGGTCAGGCACAGAACTGGCAACGTTTCGTACAACCCTGATTACAGTCCGCGTGTTTCTGCAGGCCGAGGGGCATATAGCCCAAGCGCGACCTCGAGCGGAAAGGCTGTGACGGGTAATGACCAAACAGTTGACCTTCACGCTCGCCTGTGCCGCCGTGTTGTCAGCAGTCATCCCGGGGGCCGCCGGATACTTCTCCGCGCGCATGGACGCCGTCGAGGCGGCCGAGCACAGCCTGCGCATGCTGGAGTCGCGGGTGGAGGCCCGCCCGGTGTCCTGGCCTCAGCCGTGCGGCGACGTCGCACCCGCGCCGAAGGTGGATCAGCCGCTGCCCGCGGCGCTGCCGCGCAAGAAGCACCGGCCGCTGGTGCCGATCATTCCCGGGGACGTGGGCGACGCGGATTGAGCTGCCGCGACAGGAAGCCGCGGATGAGCTGCTTGGCGGCCGCGATGATCTCGGGCTTGCCCGCTGGATCGTGGCGGAAGGCGAGTTTGAGTACGGCGTCGCCGGCCTCGACGGCGACGAGCACGGCGATGTCGAGCTCGGCGCTGTCGGCCAGGCCGAACTCCTTGAGCAGCAGCCCGCGCAGCCGTCCGGCGATCACGGTGTTGTTGTCGGAGTCGGAGTCGAGCAGGTTGAGGTCGACGACGTCGCCGAAGTGCAGGCTCCTGAACCCCGGAACGGTCCTGTGCATGTCGACGTACTCGTCGATGATCGCGTCGACCGCCTCCCACCAGCCGCGGTAGTCCTCGTCGAGGAACCTGCGGCCGACCCTGGAGACGAACAGCTCGACGTTGCGCCTGGTCAGCTCCTTCGTGATGGCGCGCTTGTCGGGGAAGAACTGGTAGACGGAACCGATCGCCACGCCCGCCTGATCGGCGATGCGGGTGGTCGTGAGGGCTTCGTAGCCGATGTCGTCGAGCAGCTGGGCGCAGGCGTCGAGCATCCGCTCGACCCTGCGTGCGCTGCGGCGCTGCGTGGGCTGACGGCGGAGCGGGGTGAGCTCCACACCGTCTTGATCTTCGAGTTGCGGGGTGGACACGAGCATCATCTTCCCCCCAAGTCCTCGATCGTTACCCTCCATTCGCGGGATTTGTCAGCCGAGCCAGCCCGCGCATGGCCGCCGGGGACAGCCGAGACAGCGCATATCCGAGGTGACCCTCCAGGTTGACCGGCACAACAGCCTGATTCCTGTGTACGGCACGCAGAACGTGCGCGGCGACCCGCTCGGGCGGATATCCCCGGCGCGCGAGGCCCTTCTCCGCCAGGTTCCGCTGCGACTCGTCCAGGTATGTCGCGTTGCGCGCGATCGCCGTGGAGACGAAGCCGGGGCAGATCGCGCTCACCCCGATGCCCTGACCGGCCAGCTCGGCGCGCAGGCAGTCGCTGAGCATCTTCACCGCCGCCTTGGAGGTCGAGTAGGCGGGCAGCAGGCGCGAGGGGGCGAAGGCGGCGAGCGAGGCGATGTTGACGATGTGGCCGCCTTCGCCGCGCTCGACCATCTGCTGGGCGAAGAGGCGGCAGCCGTGCACGACGCCCCAGAGGTTGACGTCGAGGGTCCTGCGCCAGTCGTCGACGCTGTGGTCGAGGAAGTTCCCGGTGACGGCGATGCCGGCGTTGTTGACCACGATGTCCGGCACGCCATACTCTTCGCGGATTTTTCGCGCGAAATCCTCCATCTGCGCCGCGTCCGCGACGTCCAGTCGCACGGGGTGCCCGCCCGTAGCCTTGGCCGCCTCGTAGTCGAGGTCGGCGCAGACGACCTCGGCGCCGTGGGCGGCGAACGCGCGCGCCGTGGCCCTGCCGATGCCGCTGCCCGCGCCGGTGACCACCACGAGCCGGTCCTGGAACGGCCCGCCGTCCACGGCCGCCCTGCGCAGCTCGCGCGAGGGCGTCGCGCCGTCGACGTGCTCGGCGAACTCGCCGATCATCCTGGCGACGACGGCCGGGTGGCTGCGCTGGGCCCAGTGCGCGGCCGCGATCTTCCTGTGCCAGAACCTCGGCGCCCACTGGCGCAGCGAGCCGACCAGTCCCGGCGAGACGAAGATGTCCTTGGTCGTCTCGATGAGCTGCACGGGAACGTGGACCGAGGGGTCTGACGGGGTGCGCAGCCGGTTGAACATGTTGGCCCGGTAGAGGCCGAGCCCGTTGGAGGCGTCCCTGGCCATGGATTCCGGCAGCATCGCGCGCCAGGCCATCTCCGGAACCGCGGGCACCTGGAACGCGCCGATGTACCAGGAGCGCATGAGCTGGCTCGCGACGTCCTTGCGCCTGCCGTACCGCATGAAGTGGGCGGCCTGGTCGAGGCCGGGGCCGCCGAAGCTGGTGAAGGAGGCGAAGCGGTCGCGCAGGCCCGGACGGCTGAGGAACTCCCACGACTGGATGGACCCCCAGTCGTGGCCGACCAGGTGCACGGTCGGCTTGCCGATCGCGTCGAGCACGGCGGCCATGTCGGCGGCCAGGTGGTCGAAGCTGTAGTGGCTCCTGTCGCGCGGCGCGGTCGAGCTCCCCGCCCCGCGCACGTCGTAGCGCACCACGTGGAAGCGGTCGCGCAGGAGCGGTACGACGGCGTCCCAGACCTGGTGCGTGTCGGGGTAGCCGTGGACCAGCAGAAGCGTGGGCCGTACGGCGTCGCCGTCCTCGAACAGCGCCAGCCGTACGTCAGCGGACTGTATTAGACGCACAGTCCAAAGATTAGTCCCGGCTACGGCCGCGCGGCTAGCCCGGAGCAGGACCGCAGCGACTTCCAGCCCATCGTCGCCTGCTGGGCCGCCTGGCCCCTGAGCGGGATCGGGATGCCGCCCTGGATCTCGGCGGGCGTCCACTTGTCCTTGAGCACCTTGCGGCCGTCGATGGTCAGCGTCAGCACGCCGGTGCGGCCGGTGGTGCCGGCCGAGTGGTTGTAGAAGACGAAGTTGCCCAGGCCGTAGCTGATGTAGGAGTTCTCCAGGTATCCGGCGCCGAGCAGGATGTGCGCGTGGCCGCCCACGACGACGTCGGCGCCCGCCTTGACCAGCTTGGGGGCCAGCGAGAGTTGTGCCTGGTTGGGGCACTTCTGCATCTCGGTGCCCCAGTGCAGGTGGACGATCACGGTGTCGGAGGTCTTGCGGGCGTTGCGCACCGCCTGGAGGAGCCGCTCCTCGTTCTTGGCCGAGGCCAGCCCCGCCTTGCCGGGACCCGCCGTCCACGACTGGATGAACTCCGCGTCGAGCACCTGGGTCGCGCCGATGATGGCGACCTTGTTGCCGTTCACGGTCTTACGGAAGGGCTTGTACGCCTCGGCGGCGTCCTTGCCGATGCCGACCACGGGGAACTTCGACCTCTTGATCGCCGCCAGCGTGTCCTGGAGGCCGGTCTCCATGTAGTCCATGCCGTGGTTGTTGGCCATCGACACCACGTCGACGCCCGCCGCCTTCAGCGCGGTGAAGGCCGTCGCGGGGGCGCGGAAGGTGAACTGCTTGCCCGGCGCCGGCGTGCCGCCCGTGGTGATCGCCGTCTCCAGGTTGACCATCGCCAGGTCGGCGGCCGACAGGACGCGCGCGATCGGCCCCAGCGCGGTCCTGGGGTCGTTGAGCCTGTTGCGCAGCCCGCCCTCGAAGTGCACGTCACCTCCGAAGGAGATGGTGAACGGCTTGCGCTCGGCCTTGGGCTCCTCGACCACCGGGGCGGTCGGCGAGGCGGACGCCCCCTCCTTGCCCGCTTCAGGCTTGGCTGCCGAGCAGGCGGTGACGGCGACGACGGCGAGGAACACCGCGAGGGCACGGCTGGGGATCATCTGGGGGCACTTCCGCTCGGAGCCACATATCAGGCACCGAGCATGCCACGCCCGGCCTCTTCTCGCTCGTACGACATCAACCAGATCACCGCGGACCTCGTGTTCTCGTCGCCGGGCGAGTAGACGACGAGCCGCGTTTCCGGCGCACCGGAATAGCCGAAGACCGAGCTTCTGAAGGTCATGTCGCCGACGTCCGCGTGCCTGAACCGCTTCTCCCGCCCGCCAGGCTCCGCCACGTCCTGCCGCTCCCACATGGCGGCGAACTCCGCGCTCATCGCGCACAACCTGCGGACGAACTCCTGCCACGTCGGGTCGTCGGCGTGCCTGCTGTAGGAGCCCCTGAAGATCGCGACGGCGCCCGACAGCTCCTCTGCCCTGTCGGTGAATTCGGTCGCCCAGTTCCCCAGGACGAACGCCTGCCAGAGCGAGTTGCGCTCCTCCTCCGGCGCGCCGACGAGCTCGGGGAAGAGCGCGGCATAAGCGGCGTTCCAGGCGAGCACGTCGTGCCTGCTGGTGACGATGGCCGCGGGCATGGGGGTGAGCTGGTCGAGGATCTGCTGCATCTCGGCGGTCACGGTCGCGCACTCGGCCTTGCTGGGCGCGACGGTCAGCCCGGCGAGCCGGTAGAAGTGGCCGTGCTCGGCCCTTTCCAGGCGCAGCGTGCGCGCGATGGCGTCGAGCACCTGCACGCTGGCGTTGATCGGCCGCCCCTGCTCCAGCCAGGTGTACCAGGTGACCCCCACCCCGGCGAGCTGCGCGACCTCCTCGCGGCGCAACCCCGGGGTACGGCGACGCCGCCCGCTCGGCAGCCCGACCATCTCCGGCGTGATGCGCTCGCGCCTGGTACGCAGGAACGCGGCGAGGTCGCTCCGCCTGTCCTCCATTAGCCGGGTAACCCAATACCATGATAAATGCGCTCTCGTTACCGGTATTAGAGTCCAGCAAACTGGACTCATGCCCCAAAGCGCAACCCTCACTCAGGACGCCTCCACGCAGGCCGGACCCGGCAGGCTGCTTCTGGGGATCATCCTCGTGGGCCAGTTCCTCGCCATCCTCAACGTCAACATCGTCAACGTGGCGACCCCCACGATCGAGGCCGACCTGCACTCCTCCGGGGCCGGACTGCAGATGATCGTCGCCGGATACACCATCACCTACGCGGTCCTGCTGATCACCGGCGCCCGCGTCGGCGACCTGTTCGGCTACCGCAAGAGCTTCCTCACCGGCCTGGCCGTGTTCACCCTCACCACCCTCGGCGCGGGCCTCGCGCCGACGACCGGCGTGCTGATCGCCTTCAGGTTCGCCCAGGGCGCGGGAGCGGCGATCATGCTGCCGCAGGTGATGACGCTGATCCAGCGCAACTACCAGGGTGAGTCGCGGGCCAAGGCGATCGGGCTGTGGTCGGCGGTGGCCAGCGTGGGCATCGTGGTCGGCCAGGCGCTCGGCGGCGTGCTGCTCGGGCTCGGCGTCGGGTGGCGCATCATCTTCCTGCTGCTCGTGCCCATCGGGGCCGGGCTGCTGATCGCCGGGTTCAAGGCGCTCCCCCGCGACGCGGGCGGCGGCAGGGCCGGGCTCGACCCGGCGGGCCTGGTCACGCTGTCTGCCGCCGTGCTGCTGTTCGCCGTGCCGCTCGTCCTCGGCAGGGACCTGCACTGGCCGGTGTGGGGCTGGGTCTCCATGGCAGCGAGTGTGGCCATGTTCTACGCCTTCGTGCGGGTCGAGCGCTGGGTCACCGGGCGCGGCGGGCGGCCGCTCATCGACGCGGCCGTGCTGAACGCTCCGGGCATGCGGCCGGGGCTGGCCGTGCTGCTGATCGGCCCGGCGACGTGGGGGGCGTTCCTGTTCACCTCGGCGCTGCACCTGCAGGGCGATCTGCGGCTGTCGCCGCTGCAGTCGGGGCTGATGATGGTGCCGTGCGCGGTGGCCTTCGCGGCCGTCGGGATGTTGTGGCCGCGGCTGCCCGCCAGGCTCCAGCGGCCGCTCGTGCCCTTCGGGTACGTCGTGGCCGCGCCCGCCTACCTGGGGCTGGGGTTCGTGAACGGGGGCGGCCTGCCGTACGCGATCCTGAGCGCGCTGATCGGGGCCGGGCTCGGGGTGCAGATCGCGGTGACCAACATGGCGACCCAGCAGGTGGACACCGTCTACGCGGCGGACGCGAGCGGGGCGCTGCTCACCGTGATGCAGCTCGGGCAGGTCATCGGGGTCTCTACCGTGGGCACGCTGTTCATGGCGCTGCCCGGCGGGCAGGCCGAGATGGGCGTGGCTGTCGCGCTCGCCGGCATGGCCGTGCTCGCTGGGGTTTGCTCGCTTTTCCTCGTACGGCAACGCGCCTTTGCTTGAACTATTCAAGCTGGGGCATAGCGTGCGTTCATGGGACATATCACTACGACGGATGCCGGGATTTCCGCGCCCAGCGACGAGCACTCGCAGTCAGTAGGCCCCAACGGACCCCTTCTGCTCCAGGACCACTACCTGATTCAGAAGATGGCCCACTTCAACAGGGAACGCGTGCCGGAGCGCGTCGTCCACGCCAAGGGCGGCGGCGCGCACGGCATCCTGCAGATCACCGAGGACGTCAGCCAGTTCACCAAGGCCGGGCTGTTCCAGATGGGCAAGGAGACGCCGCTCTTCCTGCGCTTCTCGACCGTCGCTGGCGAGCACGGCAGCGCCGACACCGCCCGCGACCCGCGCGGCTTCGCGATCAAGTTCTACACCGAGGAGGGCAACTACGACCTCGTCGGAAACAACACGCCGATCTTCTTCATCCGGGACCCGCAGAAGTTCTCCGACTTCATCCACAGCCAGAAGCGGCGGGCGGACACCCACCTGCGCGACCACAACATGCAGTGGGACTTCTGGACGCTGTCGCCCGAGTCTGCGCACCAGGTGACCTTCCTGATGACCGACCGCGGGACGCCCGCCTCGTGGCGGCACATGCACGGGTTCGGGTCGCACACGTTCCTCTGGTACAACGCGGGCGGGGAGAAGTTCTGGGTCAAGTACCACTTCAGGACCGACCAGGGGGTCAGGAACTTCACCGAAGCCGAGGCGGCGGCGGTGAACGACCTCGACTTCCACATCCGCGACCTGCACACGGCGATCGCCTCCGGGGATCATCCTTCGTGGACGGTCAACGTCCAGGTGATGCCGTTCGAGGCGGCGGCTGACTACCGGTTCAACCCGTTCGACCTGACCAAGGTGTGGCCGCACGGCGACTATCCGGAGATCACGATCGGGCGGTTCGTTCTGAACCGGAACCCGGAGAACTACTTCGCAGAGGTCGAGCAGGCGAGCTTCGAGCCTTCCAACCTGGTGCCCGGCATCGGCGCGTCCCCGGACAAGATGTTGCAGGGCCGCCTCTTTTCCTACCCGGACACCCACAGATACCGCATCGGCCCCAACTACCTGCAGTTGCCGATCAACGCGCCGCGTAACGAGGTGCACTCGTACAACTTCGACGGCCCGATGACCTACGCCAACCCGCAGGACCCGGTCTACGCCCCGAACAGCATGGGCGGCCCGGTGGCCGACCCGGCACTCTTCGCCGGGGATTCCTACAAGGTGGCGGGAGAGATCATCCGATCGGCGTACACGCTCCACGCGGAGGACGACGACTACGGGCAGCCGAGGGCGTTGTGGGAGAACGTCCTGTCGGAGACCGACCGCGCCAACCTGGTGAGCAACATCGTGGGTCACGCGGGGGCGCCGGAGGTGACGGCGGAGATGAAGCAGCGCGTCGTGGAGTACTGGACCAACATCCACAAGGACCTCGGCCAACGCGTCTCCGATGGCCTCTAGAACAGGTACCGGGTGATGAGATAAACCAGCAGGCCATGTGGCGGTGGTAGAAGCTGTCGCCGCCAAAGAACTGCTTCGAGAGGCGTCTGAGCGCCTTCTTGGTTTTCCTCATCCCCGGGCCGTGGATCGAGAAGCGGACGCTGGAGCCTTTGCGCCCGCAGTCGGACACCGAGGCGACGACGGAGCACGTCGACCCCTCGTGGTTCGCCCTGCGGGCGCGCAGGGCCTGCTCCGTGACGTCCACGCGGAACCCCCGCCACTCCAGGGCGGATGCGATGACCTGGAGGTATTCTCCGGTCTCGTCAGAATGAGGTAGCTCGAAGGTGAACGTGCAGTCCTGTTCCTTTGCAGCTCGCACGTGGCCGCCTTTCATGCCGACTCCTGCAGGCATGCGTGAGCTCGGGCGGGCTCCCCGCGTGGAATCAGCTGGTGAAGCTGGAAATAGTGCCGTCAAAACGGGCTTGGAGTGGAGATCCTCCGGGCCTGGCCGGGCAAAGAGTTCAGGGTGTTGACGTGGCCATGACGCGGGGATTCCGTGTGGCAAGATGATCTCTGCTCAGCGGAAGATGCTGGCTCGCAGAACGGTCCCGAAGGGGTGCGGTAACAGTCCACGGGACCGTTCTGTTTACTGGCCTACTGGCGTGGCGCGCAAGTCGAACTCGCCGGCGCGAACCCCGGCGGTGAACGCGTCCCACTCCTCGGGTGTGAAAACGAGCACGGGCCCGTCGTCCACCTTGCTATCCCTCAAAGCCACGTTGCCGTCCGCCATCTCGGCGAACTCGACGCAGCCGGAGGAGCCGTTGCAGAAGCGGCTGATCCGCCAAGCCAACGGCGATGTATTGATGTGCATCGTCACCCCAGGTGGGTACAGGGACATCTTTGGCCCCGGTGCATGTGTGATGTGCTGCTCAGCGACGCCAGAACGTCGCCTTGCGTTGGATGACGACCCTTGAGTCGTCCTCATCAAGCGCCTTCACCTGGACCTCGTCGAAAGCCAACTCATATCCGGTGACCAGCTCTTGATCTTCCACAAATCGTGCGCTGTAGAGATGCTCCAGATACACGACATTGTCGAAGGAAGAGAACGTCAGGTGAACGAAGGCACCCGTGTGAACCGTGTGGTCGCCGTCCAACGGCAGGATACGGACACTGACGTGCGGAAGCACCGACAACTCGAGAAGGTGCTCCATCTGTGTCCGCATCACCGACGCTTCCCCGAAACGGCGAAGCAGCGCCGACTCGTCGATGACCGTGTGGATCATCGGCGGATCGGCTCGGTCGAGCACGTGTTTCTGCCTTTCGAGCCTGGCGTCCATCCGGGCACGCACGCCGCTGTGCGCGATGCGTGAGATGCCGCGGCCGGCCAGGATGATCGCCCTGGCGTAGTCTTCCGTCTGCAGAAGGCCGGGCACGAGCTGGGGTTCCCAGTGTCGATGGACCGTTGCCTCGTCCTCCATCCCCAGGAGTCTGATGTACTCCTCGGGAAGTTCGCCCTCGTAGGTCTCCCACCAGCCGCGCTTGTCCGCGTCGCGGAGCAGTTCGAGCAACTCGGTCAGCTTCTCGTCATCGAGGTCGTACAACCGCCCCAGCGCTTCGATGTCCTCGGCGCTCGGCATGGTCTTCGACGACTCGATGCGGCTGACCTTGCTCGGGGACCACCCCAGAGCCTCGGCCACGTCGCGTCCGGTCAGCCTCCTGCGTTCGCGCAGGAGTTTGAGCTCCTGGCCGAGCCGCAGACGGCGGACAACGGGACTACTACGCTCCGTCACCCATCCACTCCCCTCATATGGGCAGGAAGGTGTACCGGAAAAGACGGTTTGGCGACTCAGATTCTGGGCCGCTGCAGCCATAGTAGCACTGCAAGTTGCACGGGTCCTTGCCTAACCGTCACATGCGGGGGCGGTCCAGAGCAACCTTTCCGATTTCCGCATGTGGTGCACCCCAGGTGTCACACCCATCACCGATAGTTCTCGTGCAAGTTGCACCACAAAATGTCGGCGAACATGCGAAGAAATGCAAATCTTCTCTTGCTCGGACTATTGCCGACACCTTCTCGCGGGGAGACCATCAAGGCCACAGCGCCAAAGAGCTCTCCGCCCGGCCCCCAGGGCCGCTTCTCGGCAGCGTCGCCGTCCCGGATATGAATCTCCGCCACCAGGGAGGCCCGATGCCGAAATGACCGCAGATCGAGCCACGAAAAAAACCGGACCGAAGGCTGATCACCGCATATGGGCTGCCACCCTGCGGTCGCCAGCGAACGGTCCGGCGAAGAAGTCCACCTCTGAGTAAAGCCGCGAAAGGGGTCTTCTCATGTACTCACAAGGTACCAAGGGACTCAGCCGAATCAAGTCCCGGATCCGGGAACTCATCGCATGGGCCGACCGGGAAATCTGCATGGAGCCAGACGAGTTCGCCCACCGGCGAGGCTGGACCGTGGAGCGGACCGGCTTCGGTAGCAGGCGCTACCGGGACCCACGGTTCGACCAGGCCCGAGTTCCGACGGAGGTGGCGTGACATGTCGCCTCGCAACCCACGCAACCAGATCTACCCCGCCTACGAGGACCTGCCGGGGGCGGGCCGCAGCGGGCTGGTCACCAGGCTCTGGCGGATCCGCAGCGAGCTGCTGATCCTCGGCGCGCTGACCTTGCTCGTGCTCGCGCTGCTGGGCGCGACGCAGGAGGGGCGCTGGCTGCCGTTCATCATGATGAGCGGCGCGATCTCGGTCCCGGCGGCGACCAGGTACGGGCGCAACTGGGCGGTCGCCCACTTCTGGTGCGTGGTCTCGCGCCACCGCCTGCACCGGGTCTGCCTGGAGACCACGATGCACACCCGCGCCGGGCGGATCCCGCTGGTGTTGTGGATCACTCCCTCGACTCGGGGGGAGAAGGCTCTGGTCCTGTCCAGGGCGGGCATCTGTGCCGAGGAGTTCGAGGCGTACGCCGAGGAGATCGCGGCCGCCTGCTTCGCCAGGAGCGTCAACGTCTACCGGCATCGTAAGTGGGCGCACCTGCTGATCGTCGAGGTCGTGCGGCGCGACACGACCCCCGGGACGCTCTCCCCCGGCCTCGACCGGCTTTACGGGCGGCATGCCTGGCAGCCTGTCCGGTCGGACATCGAGGAGCCTCCTGATCTGCTCCTCCTCCCCCAGGTCGGCTGAGGCCGTCCCTGTCAAGCCCCGGAGACCGCGGGGGCTCCGGGGCTTCCCCACGCCCTCCCATCGAAGATCACGATCTCGTGGGCCTGCCCTCGATGACACCAAGCAGCCCACCAACCTCACACACCGCCCAGGCCGGGGCCCATGGGGTCGGGGCCCATGGGGTCGGGGCCCATGGGGTCGCGGGTGCCCGAGGGCGGGGGTTGCCGGGGGCGGGGGTTGCCGGGGGCGGGGGTTGCCGGGGGCGGGGTGCCCGAGGGTGGGGGAATGTCTGGCTTTTGGAGCGGAGTGGGGGTTCCCGAGGCTGGCCGTACGGGACAAGATGAGTTCAGGTGACGAACTCAGGAGTGGCGATGACCTCGACGGTGCACAGAACCTGTCCCCTCTGCGAAGCCGTGTGCGGCTTGACGCTCACCCTCGACGACGGCGGCCACGTCACCAAGGTCACCGGCGACAAGGACGACCCGTTCAGCAAAGGGTTCATCTGCCCGAAGGGCGCCAGCCTGGGCAAGCTCGACGACGACCCCGACCGCCTCACCAAACCGCTGATCCGCGAGGGCGACCAGTGGCGCGAGGTGGGCTGGGAGGAGGCGTTCGACGCCGTCCAAGCCGGGCTCGACAGAAGCACCACCGCCGTCTACCTGGGCAACCCCAACGCGCACACGATGGCAGGCGCGCTCTACGCCACCGCGCTCATCCGCTCGATCGGCACCCGCAACGTCTACTCGGCGAGCACCGCCGACCAGATGCCCAAACACGTCTCCAGCGGCCTCATGTTCGGCCACCCGCTCACCATCCCCGTCCCCGACCTCGACCGCACCGATTTCCTGCTGATGCTCGGCGCGAACCCGCTGGAGTCCAACGGCTCCCTGTGCACTGCCCCCGACTTCCCCGGCAGGCTCAAGGCGCTCAGGCGGCGTGGCGGCCGCCTCGTCGTGGTCGACCCCCGGCGTACCAGGACGGCCGCGCTGGCCGACGAGCACGTCTTCGTCCGCCCAGGCACCGACGCCTACCTGCTGTTCGGCCTGGTGCACACGCTGCTGGCCGAGGAGCTCACCGACGTGAACCTCCCGGTCAACGGCCTGGAGGAGCTGCGCGAGGCGGCCAAGCACTTCCCGCCCGAGGTGGTCGCCGCCCGCACGGGCGTTCCTGCCGAGGTGGTCGTACGGCTGGCGCGCGAGCTCGCCGCCGCGCCGACCGCGGCCGTCTACGCCAGGATCGGCACCTGCACCGCCGAGTTCGGCACGCTGGCGCAGTGGCTCGTGGACGTGCTCAACGTGCTGACCGGCAACCTGGACAGGCCGGGCGGCGCGATGTTCCCGCGCTCGGCCACCGAGGGCCCGCCGCGGCGCAAGCCGTACACGACGGGCAGGTGGGCCAGCCGCGTCAGAGGCCTGCCGGAGGCGAACGGCGAGCTGCCCGTCGCCACGCTCGCCGACGAGATCGAGACGCCGGGCGAGGGGCAGATCAGGTGCTTGGTCACGGTGGCCGGCAATCCGGTGCTGTCCGCGCCGAACGGGGCACGGCTGGACAAGGCGTTCGCGCAGCTCGACTTCATGGTCAGCGTCGACCCCTACCTGAACGAGACGACCAGGCACGCCCACGTGATCCTGCCGCCGCCGCGCGTGCTGCAGTCGGGGCATTACGACTTCGCTCTGCTCGGCCTGGCCGTACGCAACTACACCAGGTACTCGCCGCCCGCGCTGCCGCTGGGCGACCGGCCGTCGGAGGCGCAGATCCTCGCCAGGCTGGCCGGGATCGAGAACCTGGACGAGCTGATCATCGAGCAGACGCTGAGCAAGGCGTTCGACGAGAGTGATGTCGCCGAGCGGCGCGCCCAGCTCGACGGCGAGAACGGCGCTGAGCAGCGCCTCGACATGATGCTCCGCCTCGGCCCCTACGGCGAGTGGAACGGCGGCGAGCTGTCGCTGCAGATGCTGCTCGACAACCCGCACGGCCTCGACCTCGGCGCGCTGGAGCCGCGCCTGCCCGAGGCCCTGACGACCGCCTCCGGACGGGTCGAGCTCGCTCCGCCGCAGCTCATCGAGGACGTCGAACGGCTGCGCCTCGGCCTGGAGACCGCTCTCCCTGAGATGACGCTGATCGGCAGGCGGCACCTGCGCTCCAACAACAGCTGGATGCACAACGTCTCCACGCTGGTCGGCGGCAGCAACACCTGCACGCTGCAGATCCACCCCGAGGACGTCTCCAGGCTCGGTCTGGACGGCTTCGCCCTCGTTCGTTCCGCCACCGGCGAGGTCGTCGTGCCGATCGAGCCGACGGACACGATCATGCCGGGCGTGGTGAGCCTGCCGCACGGCTGGGGGCACGCGGGCAGCACCCAGGGCGTCGCCGCCGCGCACGCGGGGGTGAGCGCGAATCTGCTCACCGACTCCTCGACCGTGGACGTGCCCTCCGGAAATGCCGTGTTCAACGGCGTTCCCGTCACCATTTTGGCAACCGGGGTGATCACTGCGCATTAGGGTGTCGCGCGTGACTACCGCGCCAGAAGAGGACCGCCTGAACGCCCAGATCGCCTTCGCCGTCGAGATCGACAAGTTGAAGCGGGTGATCCGCCGCAACAGTCTCATGGACGGGTCGAGACGGGAGAACGACGCAGAGCACTCCTGGTTCGTCGGTTTGCTGGCCATGGTCCTGGGCGAGCACGCCCCGCCCGGGACCGACATCCAGCGGGTGGTCGCCATGTTGCTCGTGCACGACCTCGTGGAGATCGACGCGGGTGACACCTTCATCTACGACGCGGCAGCCGTCGCCGCCCAGCCCGAGCTGGAGCGCGCGGCCGCCGACCGGATCTTCGCCATGTTGCCCGGCGCCCAGGGCGCGGAGTTGCGCGCGTTGTGGGAGGAGTTCGAGGAGCGGGCCACGCCTGAGGCGCGGTTCGCCAAGGCGCTCGACCGGTTCGCCCCCATCCTGGCCAACCACCACACCGAGGGTGGCACCTGGCCGCTGTTCAAGGTGACCGCCACGCAGGTCCGGGAAAAGGTGCGGATCATCGAGGAGGGGTCCCCCTCGCTGGGCGCCTACGCCCTCGAACTGGTCGCACTCTCAGTGACCAGGGGCCATCTGGCCGAGTGATGCTCCGGTGGCCGGGGTAGGGGACTTGTCGTGAAGGAGACAGTCAAGGCGGGACGGCGGCAGTTGCGGCGTTTCGTCGGCCCGGTCGACCTGGCCGACCGGCTCGAGAAGTCCAGAAGGTTCGACAAGCCGATCAGGGTGCTGGCGAAAGCCATACGCGACAGGATCGGCCCAGGCAAGCTGCGCGACCTGCTGCACGGGGTGCCCACGGGCAAACCCCTGCACCCGCCGCTGGCCACGGTGAGCCTGGGCTGTCTGGTGTCGTCCACGGTGCTCGACTTCACCTCCGTCGATCCGCGCGCGGCGCGCATGCTGCTGGCTGCGGGGATCGGCGGCGCCGTCCCCACGGCTGCCGCGGGGATCACCGACTGGTCGTCGCTGCACCGGGAGCAGCAGCGCGTCGGGTTCGTCCACATGGTGGCGAACCTGTCGGCGCTGGGGCTCTTCTCCGCGTCCCTGGTGATGCGGATGAACGGGCGGTCGGGGAAGGCACTGTCGCTGGCGGGGCTGGGGTTCGCCTCTGTGGGCGGGTACCTGGGCGGCCACATGTCCTACCGGCAGGCGGCGGGGGCCAACCACGCCGAACAGGTGGCGCACCTGGTGCCGCTCGGGTGGCACGATCTGTGCCTCATCAAGGACCTGCCCGACGGGCGGCCGGTGGCTCGGCGGCTCGGGTACATCCAGCTGTTCGTGCTGCGCCACGGCGAGTCGGTGACCGTACTCGCCGACCGCTGCTCGCACCTGGCGGGGCCGCTGCACCAGGGGCGGCTGGTCATGGCGGACGGCGAGGCCTGCGTGGTCTGTCCCTGGCATGGGAGCACGTTCAAGCTGTCGGACGGGAAGGTCGCGCACGGTCCTGCTACGGCTCCGCAGCCGATCTTTCAGTCCCGGGTGCGGAGTGACGGGACGATCCAGGTTCGTCCTGCTTGACCTCAACCTTTGTTTAACTTCTACGGTTGCTCCTATGATCCTCGTCACCGGAGCAACCGGAAATGTCGGCAGGCACACCGTCGCGCAGCTCGCCGAGCTGGGCGTTCCCGCAAGGGCCCTCGTCCGCAACCCAGCCGCCCAGCTACCCGTCCCCACGGTCGTCGGCGACCTGACCGACCCGTCCACACTTCCGGCCGCGTTGGACGGCGTCTCCACCGTTTTCCTGATCTGGCCGGGTTTCGCCGCCTCGACCGCCGCTGAGGTCATCTCGGTCATCGAGCGGCACGCGAGCCGCATCGTCTACCTGTCAGCCAACGTGACCCCGGAAACCAAGATCTTCCACAACGACGTGGAGCGTCTGATCCGCGCCTCGGGCCTGAGCTGGACGTTCCTCCGCCCGGGGGGCTTCGCGTCTAACACGTTGGGGTGGGCCGAGCAGATCCGCGAGGGCGTGGTCCGCTGGCCGTACGGCAAGGCGGCCCGCTCCCTGATCCACGAGGCCGACATAGCCAGCGTGGCCACCCACGTCCTCACGACGGAGGGGCACGAAGGCCAGTCGTACGTGCTGTCCGGCCCCGAGGTGCTGAGCCAGGCCGACCAGGTCCGTATCATCGGCGAGGCCGTGGGGCGCACGGTCACCTGGGACGACCTCCCTCCCGCGGTGGCGAGGGAGGAACTGGTGGCGGCGTGGGGGGACGAGGGCTTCGTGGACGGAGCGTTGGCGGCCTGGGCCGCGATGGTCGACGTACCGGAACCGGTGGTGGACACCGTGGAACGCCTGACGGGAAAGCCCGCCCGCACCTTCCACCAGTGGGCAGAGGACCACGCAGAGGACTTCCGCTGATGGCACGACCCTTGGTTATTTCTCGTCGGCGGGGTGTTCCACGAGGGCGAGGATGCGGCTGGACATGAAGCGGGCGGTCCTCACCATCGTGCCCGAGCGGGTTACTTCGCTTACCTCCACCAGGCCTCGCCTGGTGTTCACCTCGACGCGCCGCCCTGCGCGGGTGGCGGTGATCTCGTAGGTGCGGGGTGTCCCTCCGGCGTCGATGACGATCTCTACCCAATCACCCTTCATGGGTATATATCTACCCAAACACTAGTTTGATAATCGCCAACACGCCCACGCAGACGATGACTCCGCGGAGTACAGGAGAGGGGATTCTGCGGCCCACCTTGGCGCCCAGCCAGCCGCCGAGGGTGGCTCCCACGGCCACCAGCAACACCGCCCACCAGTCCACATCGGTGATCAGGGTGAAGAGGACGGCGGCCGTTCCGTTGACGATCAAGGACAGCACGTTCTTGGCGGCGTTGATGCGCTGCAGGTCGTCGGCCAGGACGGCGCCCAGCAGGCCGATCAGCAAGACGCCCTGGGCCGCGCCGAAATAACCGCCATACACACCGGCGCCGAAGACGCCTATCCACAGCCCGATGCCGCCGTCCGGGTGGGCGTGCTCCCTACGCGCCGCCAGCCACCCGTTGAGGCGAGGCTGGATCACCACCAGCACGCAGGCCACCGCGATCAACACAGGCACGACGACCTTGAACACCCCAGGCGGCAGGACGATCAACAGGAGCCCGCCGCACAACGACCCGAGCAGCGACCCCATGCCGAGCCGTACCAACCGATCCCGCTGCCCCTTCAGCTCGGCGCGATAGCCGTACGCACCAGTGAAAGACCCGGGGACCAGGCCGATGTTGTTCGAGACGTTCGCCACGATCGGGTCGATCCCCACCGCCACCAGCGTCGGAAAGGTGATCAGCGAGCCCGAGCCCACGACCGCGTTGATCGCGCCCGCGCCGACTCCAGCGGCGCAGATGGCGAGCGCCTCCAACAAGGTCATGGTTCCTCCAAGCACGAAACCCGAGCTTAGGGGGTGTCCGTAATGTGAGGCATGGGAGGTCCACAGTGTGGAACTACTTCTCCGGATCCTTGGTGAAGAGCCCGCCCAGGTTCTCCAGCGCCCTACCCATTTCCGACGGCACGATCCAGAGCTTGTTGGAGTCGCCCTTGGCGATCTCGGGCAGCATCTGCAAGTACTGGTAGGCCAGCAACCGCTGGTCGGGGTTGCCCTCGTGGATGGCCTTGAAGACCATGCCGATCGCGTCCGCCTGCCCCTTGGCGCGCATCGCCGCCGCCTCGGCCTCCGCCTGCGCCCGCAGCACCACGGCCTCAGCGTCGCCGCGCGCCCGCAGCACCGCCGCCTGCTTCTCCCCCTCCGCCGCCAGGATCGCCGCCTGCCGCTGCCCCTCGGCGGTCAGGATCGCGGCGCGCTTGTCGCGGTCGGCGCGCATCTGCTTCTCCATCGAGTCCTGGATGGAGTGCGGCGGGTCGATGGCCTTGAGCTCGACCCGATTGACCCTGATGCCCCACTTGCCGGTGGCCTCGTCGAGCGATCCGCGCAGCTCGGTGTTGATCTCCTCGCGCGAGGTGAGGGTACGTTCCAAGTCCATGCCGCCGACGACGTTGCGCAGCGTGGTGACGGTCAGCTGCTCGACGCCGACGAGGAAGTTGGCGATCTCGTAGGTGGCCGCCTTGGGGTTGGTGACCTGGAAGTAGATGACGGTGTCGATGGAGACGACCAGGTTGTCGGAGGTGATCACCGGCTGGGGCGGGAACGACACGACCTGCTCGCGCAGGTCGATCATGTCCTTGATCCGGTCGATGAACGGCACGACCAGGTTGAGCCCCGGGTCGAGGGTGCGGTGGTAGCGGCCCAGCCGTTCGATGATCGCCGCGGTCGCCTGCGGGATGATGCGCACGGTCCTGGCCAGGGCGAACCCCACGGCAGCGACCACGACGACGGCGACGATCAGCTGCGCGGTGCCCATGGCAACACACTCCGGGGTCGAAAGGGTCCGACCCGGAAGATCCTATTTGGTTTCCGGTTGATACAACCGTGAACCGGCCGATCTAGTGCGCTCTGGCATACCAGCGGCCCTCGACGCTCCGGTCGAGCGACAGGGCCACACCGAAGGTGCGCGAGAGGTTGTCCGCGGTCATCACGTGCTCCAGCGGCCCCTGGGCCACGACGGAGCCGTGGCGCAGCAGCAGGCCGTGGGTGAAGCCGCTGGGCACCTCCTCCACGTGGTGCGTCACCAGCACCAGCGTGGGCGACCTGCGGTCGTGCGCCAGCAGCGCGAGCCTGCGCACGAGGTCTTCGCGCCCGCCCAGGTCGAGCCCGGCGGCCGGCTCGTCGAGCAGCAGCACCTCCGGGTCGGGCATCAGCGCGCGGGCGATCTGCACCCGCTTGCGCTCGCCCTCCGACAGGGTGCCGAAGCGCCGCCTGATCAGGTGCGCCGCGCCCATCATGTCGATCAGCTCGACCGCCCTGGTGACGTCGTTGGAGTCGTACTCCTCCGTCCAGCGGCCCAGGATCGCGTACGACGCGGTCAGCACCAGGTCGATGACCTTCTCCTCGGGCGGGATGCGCTCGGCCAGCGCCGAGCTCGCCAGCCCGATCCGCGGCCTGAGGTCGAAGACGTCCGTCTGCCCGATCCGCTCGCCCAGCACCTCGACGATGCCCTCGCTCGGAAAGAGCAGGGTCGCGGCGACCTGGAGCAACGTCGTCTTCCCCGCGCCGTTGGGCCCGATGACCACCCAGCGCTCGTCCTCGTTGACCGTCCAGTCGATGCCGCGCAGCAGGGCCGCCCCGTCGCGCCTCACGGCGACGTCCTGGAGCCGCAGCACCTGACCACCCATCCCCAGATCCCTCCTCAGAAGAACGCTCGGGACAAACCTATTGCAGGGCGACCACATATCGTGGACCGGTGCGTGCTGAATCACCTGTATCCGCGGCGCTCGTCGCCTGGGGGAACGCCTGGCTCACCGGGCACATCGGCCTCGACGAGGCCGCCGACCACGTGGAGGAGGTCGGCGGTCCATCCGTCGTGGACGCCACCCCACTCCGCAACTACCTCGCCGACCTGCGGCTTCGCGGGGCCAAGGAGTTCCGCCTGGCCCTTCCGGCACCCGGCGACCCGCTCGGGCTGTCGGGGCCGCCCGCCTTCAACGCGGCCGCGATCGACGCGGGACAGGCGGCGATAGCCGTACTCACCGACGGGTGTGTCGGTTTGGTGCCCGAGGCCGACATACGTGGGTCGTCCTACTCCGGCACCTTGTGGACGGTTCACGAGGCGGGCCCGGCCAGGCAGGACCTGCCGTCCGTCGCCGAGGCCGAGCAGGCGCTCGCGGGCACGATCAGGCTCGCCACCGAGGCGCTGGCGTCCGTCGACGGGCCGCAGCAGAGCCATCCCCAGCTCAACCCGGCGGGCGGCGAGCTCGCGCCCGGCTACCCGCCACGGGCGCACCGAGTGTCCGCCCTGGCGGCCAGGCTGGCGAGCGCGCTGCAGGCGGCCGAGGAGCGCGGGCTCACCTCCGGGCAGATCGCCGCCCGCGAGGCCGCCCTCCGCGAGCTGGACGGCGCGGTACGGCGGGCCGTCGTGGCCGCGCACCACGCCATCTTCGAGCCGTCTAACCGCTCGTAGCCTCCACCGACCACACCTTGATCAGCTTGTCCTTGCCCGCGGAGACGACGACCGGCCTGCCGTCCAGGGTGATCATCGCGACGGCGTAGACGCCGCTCCTGTGCGCCTTGATCGGCTTGCCGTACGGCTTGCGCGTCTCCGGGTCCCACATGCGGACCGTGCCGTTCGTGTCGCCGGAGACCAGGACCGCCTTGCCCTCGTACGAGCCGAAGGACAGGGTGTAGACGATCTTCTTGTGGCCGGTCAGCGGCCCGCCGATGGACGCGCCCGTCTTGGGGTCCCAGAGGCGGATCTTGCTGTCCTTGCCGCCGGAGGCGACGACCGTCTTGCCGTCCACCTGGCCGAAGGCGACCGAGTAGACACCCTTCTTGTGCCCCTTGTAGGCCTTGCCGTACGGCTTGCGCGTGGACAGGTCCCACATGCGCAGCGTCTTGTCCTCGCTCGCGGTGACCACCACGCTCCTGCTGCCGACGTGGCCCGCGCCGAGCCAGTTGATGGCCTTGTGGTGCGCCCTGATCGACCTGCCGCTCTGCCTGCGCTTCTTCAGGTCCCAGACCTTGATCCAGCCGTTGGCGTCGCCGGTGATCGCGTACGGCTTGCCCTTGACCGTGCCGATGGCCACCGAGTACGCCGACTGCACGTGGTAGCCGAGGACCTTGCCCTTGCGCTTCTTCAGGTCCCACAGGCGCACGCTGTTGTCGCGCCCGACGGAGACGGCCATCGCCTTGCCGCCGACCGTGACGCACGCGACGCCGTACACCTCCTGGTCGTGCCCCTTGAGCTTGGCCACCAGCTTGTGCCTGGCCGCGTCCCAGATCCGCACCAGGCCGTCCTGGCCGCCGGAGACGAGCATCAGCTTGCCGCCGACCTTCACCGCGGACAGCGTCTGCACGGCCCGGCTGTGGCCCTTGAACGACTTGCCGTCCTGCTTGCCCAGCACGGGCAGGATGACGACCTCTTCCGGCGGCGTCGTCGTCGTGCCGATGCTCGGCGTCGTCGACACCACGGGCGTCGGGGTGATCGAGGTGGTGACCCCGGCGGGCTTCAGCGCGGTGGGGTCCTTGGGCTGCTCGAACATCCGCGGCGCCACGAACAGCACGGTCGCCGCCAGCGCCACCGCCACGACCAGCGCCGCGCCGACGATCGCCGCGCGCTTGCGCCGCGACCTGTCCTCGGCCCGCTTCTCCTCCGGCGGGGTCTCGCGGAAGAAGGCGTCGTTGTCGTTCCGCTTCGGCATTTGCGGCGGAGGCGGCGGTAGTGGTGGTGGCTGTTGCGGTACGGCGAAGCCGCCGGACGGGTTGGCCCAGCCGTACTGCACCTGCTGCCGGATCGGGGCAGGTGGGTGCGGTAGCCCGTCCGGCCTGGCGAAAGGCACGGACGTCTCGGCGGGCGTCTCCTCTGCCGCCATCTGCGACCCGGTGGTCATCGCCACGTCCGCGTCGCGCAGGGGCGCCGCGCCCTGGTTCTCCAGCAGCGCGAACAGCGTGTCCGCTGCCGTGGGACGCTCGTCGGCCCGCTTGCTCAGGCACGAGCGCACGATCGTGCGCAGGTTGTCGGGGAGCGCCGACAGGTCGGCCTCCTCGTGCATCACCCGGTAGATGACGGCGGGCAGGCTGTCCTGGCCGAACGCGGGCCGTCCGCTGGCCGCGAACGTCATCGTGAGCGCCCAGCTGAACATGTCGCTCGCCGGGCCGACCCGCTCCCCCGAGATCTGCTCGGGCGACATGTAGGCGGGGGTGCCGACGACCCCGCTGCTGATCGTCATCGCCGAGTCGAGCGCCCTGGCGATGCCGAAGTCGATGACGCGCGGGCCGTCAGGGCCCATGAGCACATTGCTCGGCTTGAAGTCGCGGTGCACGATGCCGGCCCGGTGGATCGCGGCCAGCGCGGTGATCGTGCCGACGGCCAGCCGGTAGAGCGCGCCCCCGCTGCGCGGGCCCTCCGTCTGCACGATGCGCTGGAGCGAGACGCCCTCGACGAGCTCGCTCACGATGTACGGCGAGTCGCCGTCCATGTTGGCGCCGATGACCTGAGCGGTGCAGAACTGCGCCACGCGGCGGGCGGCGTCCACCTCGCGCAGGAAACGTTCCGCGTCGGCGCCCGGCTTGTCCAGCCGGGTGTTGAGCAGCTTGATCGCGACCAGGCCCCCGTCAGGGCTCTGGCCTTTGAAAACAACCCCCTGTGCCCCCTTGCCCAGGCGACCGAGCAGCCGGTAATTACCCAGCGCCACCGGGTCGCCCGGCTGTAAGGGGTGCGTGTCAGGCACCTTGATCCTCCCCGTACTGCTAGACCCCCGTCGCAAGCGTGACCCTCGTGACCAAACGTGCGCAAGCAACAACGCATTACGAAAGATCATCACTCTTTGCGAAATATTTGCCCTACGCAATAATCGTCTAGAGAATCGGGGATTTCCAGTTCCGTACGGGGAGCCATCACATGCGCAGACCTCTGGCCACGCTGTTAGGCGTGACCCTCACCGCCGCGCTGGCGCCAGCCGCCGTCGCCACTGCTGCCACGCCGGTCGCCGCCACTTCGGTCGTCACCAAAGCGGCCGGTAAGCCGTATGCCAACTTCAAGATCACCATCAGCTACGACAAGCGCACCAAGCGCAGCGGGAAGATCCTCTACAAGATCCGGGCGAAGAACCTCGGGCCTTACTCGGCTGACTACTTCTGGATCGGCGGGCAGGTGCCGAAGGGGGTCAAGCCGCGACTGCGCTGGGGGGCCGACAAGGGCACCGAGTGCACGTGGGAGGGGCGCTGGTTCTGGTGCTGGACTCCCAACGTCCTGGAGAAGGGGGAGTCGGAGTGGCTCAACTTCCAGGTGACGCTGAAGCCGGGCACCAAGGGGACGGCGGTCGCCAAGCTGGGGATCATCGCCTATGACGTGCCTCAGGGCGCGGAAAACATCGACAAGGAAGAGCTCCAGCGGATCGGGATCGACGGGTGGGAGTGGTTGAAGACCGCCAAGACGAAGATCGTCTGGCCGCCGAAGAAGCGCGTGACCGGGTGGACGCCGCCGCCCACCCAGACGTGGAACCCGCCGACGTCCACACATGAGGAAGACAACAAGAAGAAGGACACCTGACCCACCCAACCCCCGAGGCCTCCCACCTCGGGGGTTTCCCACCGCACGGGGCTCTCCCACCTGGGGGTTATCCACCCCTTGGGGGTGCCACTCTCAGGGCCCCGGAGGCTCACGCCCCTTTCGGGGTCTCACCCGAGGGCCTCAGCCGCCACCCACAATGCCGTTGCCTCAGCCGCGGAAACCACCACCACGCCCTCCTCGGCCGGGGTCAACAGCCAGGCCGTGGCGTACTGCGTAGAGGGCGGCTTGGGTGCGGTCCTGGACGCCGAGCTTCATCAGCACGTTCGACACGTGCGTCTTCACCGTCTTCTCCGCCACGCTGAGGTCCTTCGCGATCTCGCGGTTGGAACGGCCACCGGCGATGAGACACAACACCTCCCGCTCCCGCTCGGTGAGCGCCACCACCTCCTGAGCCGGTGACAGCATCGCCTCAGCAGCCTCGGGCGCCAGGACCACCTGCCCCCCGTACACAGCCCGTACGGCCTGCACCAGCGCCATGGGATCCACGTCCTTGTACAGGAACCCGGAAGCCCCAGCCCGCATCGCAGGCCCCACCGACGCCGGATCCCCCACCGAGGTCAGCACCAGCACCCGCGTCGACGACCCACCGAGCAGCCCCAAAGCCCCAAGCCCGTCCAGCACGGGCATCTGCAGGTCCAGCAGCAACACGTCCGGCTTGAGCGACTCCACCAGAGCCACCGCCTGGGACCCGTCCCCCGCCTCCCCCACGACCGTGATGTCGTCCTGCAGGTCGAGGAAGGTGCGCAACCCCTGCCGCACCACCGGATGATCGTCAGCAATCAGCACGTTGATCACGTGCCCACCTCCAAGAGAACCGTCGTACCCGCAGCAGAAGACGTGACCGTCAAGGCCCCACCCACGGACTCCGCCCGGTCGCGCATCGACACCAGCCCGAGCCCCCGCGTGTCCACCTCGTCGAACCCGGTCCCGTCGTCACGCACCTCCAGCCGCAACCGCCCCCCGCTGACGCCCAGCCGTACGAGAACCCGCGTAGCGGCGGAGTGCCGCAGCGCGTTGTGCAGCGCCTCCTGCGCCACCCGCAACACCGCCACCTCCACAGCGGAGTCGAGCTCGGGCACCGGCCCGCCGTCGAAGGCGACGTCGAGCGGGTGCAGCCGGTCGAGCAGCCGTACGTGCTTGCGCAGCGTCTCGGAAAGCCCGTGCCGGTCCAGCTCGGCGGGTCGCAGCTCGACGATCACCGCGCGCAGCTCGGCCATCGCCTCCCCGGCCAGCTGCTGCACCCGGTCGAGTTCGACGGCCGCCTTGGCCGGGTCGACGGTCAGGAGCGCCTGGGCTGCCTGGGCGGTCAGGCGGAGCGAGAACAGCTTCTGGGTGACGGCGTCGTGCAGGTCCCTGGCCATCCTGTTGCGCTCTTCGAGCATGGCCAGCTCGCGCCCGCTCTCGTAGAGCCTGGCGTTGGTCAGCGCGATGGCGGCGTGGGCGGCGAAGAGGGTGAGGAGGTCCTCGTCCTCCTGGGTGAAGCCGCCGGGCGTGCGCTTGTTGGCGAGGAAGATGATGCCGATGACCTGGTCGGCGTCCTTGATCGGCACACCGAGGAAGTCCTTCATCACCGGGTGCGCCTTGGGCCACCACTCGAAGCGCGGGTCCTTGCGCAGGTCGGGCAGGCGGGCGGGGGTGCCTTCGAGGAGCATCGCGCCGAGCATGCCGTGCTGGCGCGGCAGCGGGCCGATCGCCTCCCACTGCTTGTCGGTGAGCCCTTCAGCGACGAACTCGGCGAACGAGCCGTCCTCGTCCGGCACGCCGAGCGCGGCGTAGCGGGCGTCGAGCAGCCGCTGCGCCGACCTGACGATCACCTGCAGCACCTCGCGCACGGACAGGTGCCTGGTCACGGCCAGCACGGCGGAACTCACCGCCTGCAGGATCGCGTCCCGGTCCTCGAAATCGTGCTCATGGTCGCGCCCGCTTCGCTCCTCGTTGGCTCGTTCCTCGCTCTCTCGTCGCGAGCTCCTGCGCTTAGTCACGGTCCTCAGCCTATGGTCCCTGTCCGGCCGGACCTTTCGCCCGATGTAGGAAACCTCCGCGGTTCCTAGCGTCATGGTTATGACGAACACCGCACTCATCACCGGCGCTTCCCGCGGTCTCGGCCTCGCTCTGGCGAGGTCTCTGGCTGGTGCGGGATGGAACCTCGTCCTCACCGCGCGCGGCGAGCGCGACCTGGAGGCCGTCGCCGCCGAGCTCGGCGCGACGGCCGTGCCCGGCGACGTGACCGACCCCGACCACGTCGTACGGCTAGCGCAGGCCGCCCCCGAGCTCGACCTCCTCGTGAACAACGCCAGCGACCTCGGCGTCACCCCGCTCCCGCCGATCGCCGGCTACCCGCTGGAGGCCTTCAGGGTGATCCTGGAGACCAACGTGACCGCGCCCCTGGCGCTGATCCAGGCCACGCTGCCCGCCCTGCGCAAGCGGCACGGCGCGATCGTGAACATCACCTCGGACGCCGCGACCGGCGCCTACGAGGGCTGGGGCGGATACGGCGCGACCAAGGCCGCCCTGGAGCAGCTGTCCAACGTCCTGGCGGCCGAGGAGCCGGACGTCGCGGTCTGGTGGGCCGATCCGGGCGAGATGAACACCGTCATGCTCGCCGCCGCCGTCGGCGCCGAGGAGGCGTCCGGGGCAGCGGACCCGGCGACGGTCGCCGAGACGCTGCACGGCCTGGTCAAGAGCCGCCCCGCCAGCGGACGGGTCAGCCTCCAATGACCGTCGACTTCGCCCTCCCCGACGCGCTGAGCGCGAACGAGCCGCCTGAGGCGCGCGGCCTGGCCCGCGACAGCGTGCGCATGCTCGTCTCCCAGGGCCTCGACGTGACGCACCGCAGGTTCACCGACCTGCCCGGCCTGCTGAACCCCGGCGACCTGGTGGTGGTCAACAACTCGGCGACCCTGCCGGCCGCGGTACGGCTCGACCGGATCGCGGTGCACTTCTCCACCGCCCGCGAGGACGGGACGTGGCTGGTCGAGCTGCGCCGCCGTACGAGCAACTCCACGGAACCCTACGGCGGCGGGGAGCCGCACGAGTGGCTGCCGCTGCCGGGGCACGCGATGTTGCGTCTGGTGGAGCGGGAGACGCCGCGCCTGTGGCGGGCCAGGCTCGACCGGGACGTGGAGCCCTACCTGCGCGAGTACGGCGTGCCGATCCGCTACTCCTACGTGGACCGCGACTGGCCCATCGACGACTACCAGACCGTGTTCTCCACCGTGCCGGGCAGCGCCGAGATGCCCAGCGCCGGCCGGCCGTTCACCACCGAGCTGGTGACGGCGCTGGTCTCGCGCGGCGTCTCGCTCGCGCCGATCACGCTGCACACCGGCGTCGCCTCGCCGGAGAAGGACGAGCCGCCCTACGCCGAGCGGTTCGCGGTCTCCGCGTCGACGGCGCGGCTGGTGAACCTGACCAGGCAGGCGGGCGGCAGGGTGATCGCGGTCGGGACGACGGTCGTGCGCGCGCTGGAGACGGCGGCAGGTCCCGACGGCGTCGTCACCGCCGCGAGCGGGTGGACCAGGCACATCGTGACCCCGGAAAAGGGCGTGCGCGCGGTCACCGGACTGCTCACCGGGCTGCACGAGCCGCGCTCCAGCCACCTGATGATGTTGACCGCGATCGCGGGGGAGGAATCCCTGTCACGTTCCTACGCCGAGGCCCTCGACGGGGGCTACCTGTGGCACGAGTTTGGCGACACGCATCTGATCCTGGACAAATAGAGCTTTACACCGAATTCCCGCACATGGTAGAAACCGCAAGTATTTTACGGGGGCTCTACTTGCGGCGTCCTCGTTTCCACTTCCTCCCCGGAGACGCTGAATGCGTATCACCAAGACGAAGGGCGCATCCTTAGCCCTCGTCGCTCCCCTTGTGGGATCCCTCCTATTCGCGGCCGCCCCGGCCTCCGCCGCTCCGGCGGCTGCCGCGAAGACCACCAAGGCCGACGATCCCTACTCGGTCTTCGACGTCCAGGTCAAAGCTCCGAAGACGGTGAAGCGCGGGGGCAAGATCACCTATCGGATCTCTGCCGTCAACACCGGCCCCTACCAGGCCGACAACTACTACATGGGCGGCCCGCTCCCCAAGGGCATCGTCAGCAAGCTCCGCTGGAACGGCCCTGACGGCACCCAGTGCGACTGGGACTCATCAGGCTTCTGGTGCTGGGGTCCCTGGATCCTGGAAAAGGGCGACAGCGACTGGCTCACCATCACCGTGACCCTCAAGAAGGGCACGAAGGGGACGGCCAAGACCAGGCTCGGCGCCATCGTTTATGACGTCCCCACCGGCATGGAAGACCTGAACAAGGAAGAGCTCGACCGCGTCGGCGGGTTCAACACCTGGTTCTACGCCAAGTCCGTCAAGACCAAGATCCTCAACTAGGAGCCCCTGAATGCGCATCAACAAGGCTGCGTCCATCGCACTCGTCGCTCCTCTGGCGGGATCCCTCCTCTTCGCGGCCGCCCCGGCCTCCGCCGCTCCGGCGGTCGCCACCAAGGCCGTGACGGCTCAGTCCGACCCGTACTCCTCCTTCGACGTGCAGGTCAAGGCGCCGAAGACGGCCAAGGCCGGCGGCAAGGTGCGTTACAGCGTCGTCGCCACCAACGCCGGGCCGTACGAGGCCACGGCGGGCACCTGGTTCGTCGGCGGCACCTTCCCCAAGGGCCTGGACCTGAAGAAGACCAGCTACCGCGCGAGCGTGGCGGGCACCGAGTGCTCGCTCGTCGACCGTGAGCTGTTCTGCCTCTTCCCGGCCACCGTGAAGAAGGGCGAGTACGTCTCGATCGTCTTCGAGGGCCGGTTCAAGAAGAACGCCAAGGGCACCCAGAAGGCCATTCTCGGCGTCGCGTCCTACAACGTCGACACCGGCATGGAGAACCTCTCCAAGGAGGAGCTCGACCGTCTCGGCATCCCCGGCTACGCCTTCGCCAAGCTGGTCAAGACGAGGATCGTGCACTAGTCACAGCTGTACCGGCACCCGCTCCTCGCTCCTGAGGGGCGGGTGTTTCGCCGTCGGCTGCCCGGTCACCGACGCCACGGCCGCCTCGGCGATCCAGGCCAGGCGCTTCCTGTCGGGCGCGGTCACCGGCGGCAGTACGGTCACCTCCGCGATCAGCCCCCTGACCTCGATCACCCGGCGCAGCGAGGCCACCAGCGAGTCGTCGCCCACGTAGGCGGGCGCCGTCGAGGACCGCCCGCTCTCGCGGTAGCGCAACGCGACGGGACGCACGGGCACCCGGGCGTCGAGCGCCGCCTGGAAGACCGCGGGACGGAAGCGCCCACCGCCCTTCCCGCACCACGTGGTGCCCTCGGGGAAGGCCGCCACGGACTCGCCCTCGCGCAGGGCGGCGGCGATCGCGGCGACCGCGTCAGGCAGGCCGTACAACGAGTCCCTGTCGATCAGGAGCGCGCGCGAGCCAGCCGCCAGGCCGCCGACGAGGGGCCAGCCGGCCACCTCGCGCTTGGCGACGATCCGGCACGGCAGCGAGGCGGCCATGACGAGCGGGTCGAGCCACGAGAGGTGGTTGGCGACCAGCAGCCCGGCCGTGGCCTCTGGTACGGCGCGGGCCGTGGCGGCCCCGCCGTACACGGCGAAGCCCTGCCGCACGATCAGCCTGATCCCGAGCGAGCGCAGCAGCAGCCGCGACCAGAACACGGTCATGCGCGTGCCGGGCGCCACCCTCGCCAGCACCACGCCGGCCAGGACGACGGCGACGGCGCCCAGCCAGCGCAGCCACCTGCGCAATGCGGCGGCGCGGAGGACCGGCGCGTCCACGCAGGCGGCGGGCGTGCAGGGAGCGGCGGGCAGCCAGGCGTTCACGACGGCTCGCCCAGGAAGTACTTGAGGTAGCGCCCGTCCACCCGCGACATCGACAGCAGCACCAGGAAGTCGGCCGTGCCGAACGCCGGATCGTGCGCCGGCGCCCCGCAGACCCACGCGCCGAGCCGCAGGTAGCCGCGCAGCAGCGGCGGCATGACGAACGCCTTCCCGCGCTCCTGGCCGACCTCCGACCACGGCTTGAGCGGTTTGACCTGGTACTCCTCAGGACCGAGCGGCACCCGCTCGATCACCTCGGCCGCGTCGGCGACCGGCACGGAGCAGCAGCCCACGAGCCAGGAGTGCCCGCCCTCGACCATGTACTGCGCGATCCCCGCCCACATCAGGCCGATCACCGCGCCCGCGCGGTGGTCGGGGTGCACACACGAGCGGCCGACCTCGACGAGGTGCTTCCTGATGCCGGACAGCGGCGCCAGGTCGAACTCGGTCTCCGAGTAGAGCCGGTCGCGCCGGCCTGGCGGGAGCAGCCGGTAGGTGCCGACGACCTCGTTCCCGTCACGGACGAGCAGGTGGTCGCAGTAGGCGTCGAAGGAGTCGATGTCCAGCCCCGTCACCGGGGAGTCGAGTGTCGCGCCGAGTTCCCCGGCGAAGACCTGGTAGCGGAGTCGCTGTGCGGCCTGGAGGTCGGCGGCGCTCTTGGCCAGGCCGACGGTGTAGCGAGGCATGGTCCTATGAAGGCAGCCCATCATGGCCATTCGCCCAAGGTCAGCCGTCCGAATGGTGAACCTCCATGCCGAGCATGGTGGCCTTGCCAGTAGCGTGACGGTCGTGGACCAGCGCACGCTTCTGATCACCCTGACAGGCCCCGACCGGCCCGGCGTCACCTCCCGGCTGTTCACCCTGCTGTCCGGGTTTCCCGTGACCGTCGCCGACATCGAACAGGTCGTCATACGCGGCCGGCTGACCCTCGGAGTGCTCGTCGCCTACTCGGGCGGACCATCCACGGGCACGGGCAGCACCATCGGCGCCCTGTGGACGGCCGTCGAGCAGATGGCCGAGGACCTGGGGCTGGAGGTGGAGCTGTCCACCGGCTCCCAGGCCAAGGAGAAGCGCCGACGAGGCAGGCTCTCCGTGAGCGTCCTGGGCGCCTCGCTGACCCCGGCGGCCATCGCCGGGATCTCCGGCCAGATCGCCGCTGCGGGCGCGAACATCGACCGTATCGAGCGCCTGGCGCAGTGGCCGGTCACCTGCATCGAGCTGTCGGTCTCCGGCGCCGACCCCGACGGGCTGCGCGTCGCGCTCGCGGCCGAGGCGGCCAGGCAGCAGGTGGACGTGGCCGTGCAGCGCACCGGCCTGTCGCGCCGGGCCAAGCGGCTCATCGTCATGGACGTCGACTCCACGCTGATCCAGGGCGAGGTCATCGAGCTGCTCGCCGCGCACGCGGGCTGCCTGGAGGAGGTCGAGCGGGTCACCACGCAGGCCATGCAGGGCGAGCTCGACTTCGCCGAGTCGCTGCGGCGCCGGGTGGCGCTGCTGGAGGGCCTGTCGGCCGAGGTCTTCGACAAGGTCCGCCGCGAGGTCGTGCTCACCCCTGGCGCTCGTACGCTGGTGCGTACGCTGAAGCGGCTGGACTACCGCTTCGCCATCGTCAGCGGCGGGTTCACCCAGATCACCGACGGCCTGGTCGAGGAGCTCGGCATCGACTACTCGGCGGCCAACGTGCTGGAGGTCGTCGACGGCAAGCTGACCGGCCGCGTGGTCGGCGAGATCGTGGACCGGCCGGGCAAGGCGCGGGCTCTGGAGCGGTTCGCCGAGCAGGCGGGCGTCGAGATCAGCCAGACGGTGGCCATCGGCGACGGCGCCAACGACCTCGACATGATCGCGGCCGCCGGGCTCGGCATCGCCTTCAACGCCAAGCCCGTGCTCAGGCAGGCGGCGGACACCACGGTCAACACCCCCTACCTCGACTCGATCCTCTACCTGCTGGGCATCTCCCGCGACGAGATCGAGGCAGCGGACGCTGAGGACGCCAGCTCCAGCGCGTCCGCGTAGAGGGTCTTCAGCGCGGGCTGCGCCGCGATCGCGTGGCGCAGCTCCTTACGCACCTCTTCGCCGTTGGCCGCCTCCTCCATCAGCGTGTCGACCCGGTCGGCCAGCTTGTCGAAGCCGTCGGGTTCCTTGCCGTCCTGGGCCGCGTTGCCGACCGCGTCGAGGCGGTCGGCTGCTGCGTCCAGCAGCGCCGACGTCACCTCCCAGCCCACGTCGGCGCCGCGCATCACCGCGGACAGCAGCATGGCGTCGTCGCGCAGCTTGCGCGCCAGCGTCACCGCCTCGCGCAGCTCCTCGGGCGCGCTGCCGTTGGGCTCCTTGTCGAGGCGGTCGAGCGCGGCGTTGAGCGCGTCAGCGGACCGCCCCGCCGCGTCCGTGCGTTCCGGCACCGCGTCCAGGTCGTGCTCGGCGAGCGTACGCACCAGCTTGGCGTGCTCCTCCAGCAGGTCGACCACCCGGCCGGGGATCTCCAGCGCCGCCCCCCTCGGCCACAGCAGCCGGGCCGCGACGAGCGCGACCAGCCCGCCGCCGGCCGTCATGAGCAGCCTCATCCCCGCCGCCTGCCAGTCGAGCCGCGTGGAGAAGTCGGTGAGCATCAGCGCGAGCGGCGTGGCGAAGATCGACCAGTAGCCGTAGCTGACCTCGCGCAGCGCGAACCCCAGCGTGCCGAACACCAGGACCAGCACCACGATCGTCAGGTGGCCAGGCACGGCCGCCAGCGTCACCGCTGCCACGAACGCGCCGAACACCGTCCCGGCCACCCGCAGCACCACCCGGTCGACCGTGTCGCCGTAGGTCGAGCGCAGGCCCATGAGCACGGTGAAGACGAACCACTTGCCGTAGTGCTCGTGCACGCTCACCATCAGCGCCATCGCCGCGGACGCGGCCATTCCCACCCGCACGGCGTGCTCCGGCGCCTTGAGCAGGCGCTGGGGCTGCCAGGTGATGCTCGGCAGCCGCGCGGGCACCTCCACGCCCTCGGCGGCCAGCAGCCCGACCGTCCGCACCGACGCCGCGATCCGGTCCAGGCACCGCCGTACCTGGCCGAGGAGGGCGATCGTGCGCAGGGACTCCGGGTCGGTGCGCTGCCGGGCGCGCAGGCCCGCCACGTGTTCGGCGAAGTCGGCGGTGGCGGCCAGCGCGGCGGGCACGCCGACGACGCTGCCGTCCGCAGCCTCGCGCAGCGCTGTGGACAGCGCCTGCGTCGGGACGTCCACACCCTCGCGCAGGGTGTGCAGGGCGACGCTCTCGTGGAAGATCCTGGTGAGCGCCTGCAGGTAGGTGTCGGGGGCGCGGTGCTTGTCCTCCGCGCTGTGGAAGGCGGCCGAGGCCGTGGCCACCGCGTCGAGCGCCTTGGACGCCCGTTGCCTGCGGCGTACCCACTCGTCCTCGTCCTGGACGTCCTCCAGCATGTCGGCCAGCGCCCTGCAGGTCTCGGCGAGCGCCTCGTTGAGCGGGTCGAGCCTGCGCCACGGCCACGGGGCCAGCGCCATGGCGGTGAAGAACACCCCGCCGGCCGCGATGAGCAGGGGTGGCGCGAGGGCGACCGGCATCGCGTCGTAGAAGCCGACGACGGTCGCGAGGATGGGCGGCATCCCGACGAGGCGCCACTGGCTGCCCGCCGCGGACACCAGACCGACGGCGGCGACGGCGAGCCACGGGTGCGGGGCCAGGAGCGAGCCGAGCCAGAACCCGGCCGCGTTCAGGACGACCTTGGCCGCCAGCGTCTTGGCCCTCGCTCCGTACGGCTTGCCGTACGTGTCGCCGAAGGCCGTGAAGTAGGCGCCGAGGGCGATGAGCCCGGCCGTGTGCGCGTGGGGGACGACGAGGAGCGGGATCGAGATCGCGACCCCGCACATGAGCCCGTACGTCCAGGGAGGTTTCGCGGGCAGCGAGAAACCACGGCTCAGTGTCTCTCGCATCGGCGTTTAGTCCCCGGTTAGTGCTCCTTGGGATCCCAGCGGCTCACCAGGCGTCCCTCCCCTGGCCAGAGGTCTACCCAGGAGTCGGTCTCGATCACCGCGAAAGCGCCGGGACGCATGTGGGTGTCGCTGCCCCTGGTCAGGGTGAGGACCAGCTCGGCGACGGCCGGGTTGTGGCCGCACAACACGATCGTCTCGCCGTCCTGCCGCTGGAGGAGGGCCAGGAGTTCCTCGGTGTAGGCCTCGTAGATGTCGCGCTCGTAGGTGATCTCTTCGCCGGGGAAGGCCAGCTCGGCGGTCTGGCGGGTGCGTTTCGCCGGGGAGCAGAGGATCGTGTCGGGGGTCAGGCCCTGGGCTCTGATCTCGTCGCCTGCCCGCTTCGCGTCGTTCTCGCCGCGATCGGTCAGGGGGCGCTCCCGGTCGGCGAGGCCGGGCACCTGCGCGGCCTTGGAGTGCCTGAGCACGATCAGCGTCTTCATCGGGACGCCCAGATGGCCAGCGCGACGATCCCGCCCAGGATGACCACCATGGCCAGCAGGATCAGGCCCAGCGTCTTGGCACCGTTGGGCTGTTGGTCTGTCATGCGTCCAGTTTCCCACCGCGTGTGCCCGGCCCGTGAACAGCCGTACGGCCCGCACCTCGGGAGGCGCGGGCCGTACGTCGGTCATTCCTCACTCTTCACAGAGGGAGGCCCTTTAGTGCCTTTTCAGGAGGCGACGGGCTCGGGCTCCTTGGTGTTGCTGTTGTTGTCGCTCGGCTCGATGCTCACGTGCCTGCGCTTGGAGACGATGATCGCCGCGACCACGATGCCGACCGCGACGACCGTGATGCCGATGCGGATGCCCGGGCTCGCCGCGTAGGTGACGACGGCCGGTGCGACCAGCAGCGCGACCAGGTTCATCACCTTGATCAGCGGGTTGATGGCCGGGCCTGCGGTGTCCTTGAACGGGTCACCGACGGTGTCACCGATGATCGTCGCCTCGTGGGCCGCGGAACCCTTGCCACCGTGGTGACCGTCCTCGACCAGCTTCTTGGCGTTGTCCCACGCGCCACCGGAGTTGGACAGGAACACCGCCATCAGCGTGCCGCAGGCGATCGCGCCGGCCAGGAACGCGCCCAGCGGCGCGTAACCGAGGGCGAAACCGACCGCGATCGGCGTCAGGACGGCGAGCAAGCCAGGCGTGGCCAGCTCGCGCAGCGAGTCACGGGTGCAGATGTCCACGACGCGGCCGTACTCGGGCTTCACGGTGCCTTCCATGATGCCCGGGTTGTTGCGGAACTGCTCGCGCACCTCGAAGACCACCCGCATCGCCGCCCTGCCGACCGCGCTGATCGCCAGCCCGGAGAACAGGAACACGACGGCGGCGCCGATGATCAGACCGACGAGCACGTTCGGCTGGTCGATGCCGAGGCTGAAGTTCTGGAAGCTGCCCAGAGCCTCCTTGACCGCGGCGCTCGCCCCGGTCAGCTCGGTCTCGACGGCCGTCCTGAACGCGCCGAACAACGCGGTCGCCGCGAGCACCGCCGTGGCGATCGCGATGCCCTTGGTGATCGCCTTGGTGGTGTTGCCGACCGCGTCGAGGCTGGTGAGAACGCGGGCGCCCTCGCCGTCCACGTCGCCGGACATCTCCGCGATGCCCTGCGCGTTGTCGGAGACCGGGCCGAAGGTGTCCATGGACACGATGACGCCGACCGTGGTGAGCAGGCCGGTGCCGGCCAGCGCCACGGCGAACAGCGCGATCGTCACGTTGCCGAAGCCCAGCAGGAACGCGCCGTAGACCGCACCGCCGATGATCAGCGCCGAGTAGACCGCAGACTCGAGGCCGACGCTGATGCCGGCCAGGATGACCGTGGCGGGACCGGTGAGCGAGCTCTCGCCGATGTCCTTCACCGGGCGACGGTTCGTCTCGGTGAAGTAGCCGGTGAGCAGCTGGATGGCGCTGGCCAGCACGAGGCCGATCAGCACCGCGCCGATCGCGATGATCCGCGGGTCGGCCGTCGACTGGACGGTCGCGCCGCTCAGCTCGCCGAAGGTGCTCGGCAGGTACCAGAACGTGGCGACGGCCACGAGCACGGCGGAGATCGCGGCCGAGATGAAGAAGCTGCGGTTGATCGCGGCCATCCCGTTGCGGTCGCTGTCGCGCAGCCTGGTGACGAAGATGCCGATGATCGCGGTGATGACACCGATCATGGGCACGATGAGCGGGAAGATCAGACCCTGCTCGCCGAAGGCCACCTTGCCCAGGATGAGGCTGGCGACCAGCATGACCGCGTACGACTCGAACAGGTCGGCCGCCATGCCGGCGCAGTCACCCACGTTGTCGCCGACGTTGTCGGCGATCGTCGCGGCGTTGCGCGGGTCGTCCTCGGGAATGCCCTGCTCGACCTTGCCGACCAGGTCGGCGCCGACGTCGGCGGCCTTGGTGAAGATGCCGCCGCCGACACGCATGAACATCGCCAGCAGAGCGGCGCCGAAGCCGAAGCCCTCGAGCACGCCCGGCGCGTTGCCCTTGTAGATGAGCACGACGACCGCCGCGCCCAGCAGGCCGAGGCCCACGGTGAACATGCCTGCCACGCCGCCCGTACGGAACGCGATGCGCATGGCGACTTTCTCGCCACTCGTACGAGCGGCGGCCGCGACGCGCACATTTCCGCGTACGGCCAGCCACATGCCCATGAATCCGGTCAGCGCCGAGAATCCGGCACCGATCACGAAGAAGATGGAGCGACCGATCTTCACATCGGTTTCGCCCGGCAGCAGGTAAAGGAGGATAGGAATCGCCACGACGAACAGGGCGAGCGTTCTGAACTGCCGCGTGAGATACGCGGCCGCGCCTTCCTGTACGGCACGCGCGATGTCCTGCATGCGTTCTGTGCCCTGGTCTGCCTTGAGCACTTCACGCACAAGGCCGCCAGCGACGGCAAGTGCGATGAGCGCCACTGCGGCGACCACGACGACGATGGTGAGGTTGAAACTGCTTAGTTCCAGCTTCGTAGCTGGCGCTGCGGCCAGATAGAGCTTGGACATCCGTTCTCCTCGGCAAGACGGTGAGGTCCTGCCCGGACGGCGCTGCTAACACTCGGCGGCGGCATCCGGGTTATGGGCTGCCGCTTCCGGTTGAGTCCGTCGTTCCGCCGGATCACCTTGGCCGGTGCGGGGAGTCTACGCACGCGCTCCACGGATATGAAGGCTCTTGAGTCGGCCAATTATGCGCGCGTCCAGTAATCGCCTGTATGGGGGCCGATTCGGTGGCTGACTAGCGACTTTTCGGGCGAGTTACGGTCATGACTGACGCCAGAAAAGTCCCAACCGTAATTCGGCAACGCGTGCGGGTCTATTGCTCGAGAGATCTGTACGGCTTCGCGCCACGACTCCGACGCCCACCACACGACGCTTCCACGGCCGTCCGCACGCCTACGGGCGTTCTGCCGGGCGCTTCCACTGGCCTATTGGCTTTGGGGGGCGTTGGGATGACCAGGGCGGAACGGGCGGGCGTTGCGGCGGGCAGGGTGCACGCTCGTCGGCCGTGTCCCTGGACAGAGCCCAGTCACCTACGGCGACTGGGCGTCCGTTGGCTCCGCCGTACCCCTGAAAACTCTCAGGGGTGGCCGTTCGCGTGGGCGGGCCAGCTCATGCGGATGCGCATGCCCTTCGGGCTGGGGAACACCTCGACGTCGTCGGCCAGGCCGGCGATCACCGCGATGCCGAAGCCCGACATGAACGAGTCGGACAACGTGCCCAGATCGATCGGTTGCGCCTGTTCGATCTCGTCGCTCGGAGCGAGGTCGCTGACCGTGACCTCGAATCTGCCCGAGTCGTCTTTCAGCTCGATGCGGATGGGCTCCCCCGGGCAGTGCACGCGGTGCGCCTCGACTGCCCGGGAACACGCCTCACCCACGGCGAGCCTGACCTCGTCCAGCAACGACTCCTCCACGCCGGTGCGACGGGCGATAGCCGTCGCCACCAGTCGTGCGGTGCGCACGTGCGCGGGAAGGGCGCTGAACGTCAGCTCGACGGTAGCCATGACTACTTGTCTCGGCCGTGCGCTTCCTTGGCCTCGTCCACCGAAGCGTAGATCCCGAAGACCTTGGTCAGTCCGGTGATCCGGAAGATCTTGAGGATGCGCTCCTGGGTGCACACCAGCTCGAGGGAGCCGTCATGCGCACGAACCCGCTTGAGACCCCCGACCAGGACGCCCAGACCTGTGGAGTCGAGGAAGTCGACCTTCTCCATGTTCACGAGCAAGTGGAAGTTGCCCTTGTTGACCAGGTCGATCAGCAGTTCACGCAATCTGGGCGCGGTGTAGACATCGATCTCACCCTCGACCTCAACGATGGTGAGCCGATCGTCCTGGTGGTGATCCAACTTCAGATCCACAGATCCTCCAGCGCCTCGCCTGCGAAAGTACCCTAGCGGGCCTGGCAGTCTTGAGCGTGATGCTTTCGACTACCCGACCCCGACGCGCGGCATTCAACCATGCGTCTGGCTTGTGTCTATACGAAATCACGATTCCCGGCGACTTTGCCCATGGATGCCAGACTGGAAACCAGTGAGTTCCTCCGCTTCCTCCCCACACCGAGCTGGTCCACTCCTCCACCACCTGCTCGGCGTTCCCGCACGTCATGAGCGCGTCACCCATGTGGAGCATGTTCCAGCACGTCAGGCGGGTCAAGTGGGATGGCCCAAATGGGCGCCGGAACTCCTCGTTACGCGCTTGGCGAACCAGGGCATAACCGGCCTTTGGACACATCAGTACGAGGCCGCTGACCTGGTCCACCGTGGCCGAAACGTGATCATTTCCACGGGGACGGCTTCCGGGAAGTCGCTGGCCTACCTCACGCCCGCCGTGGCCACGTGCCTGGAGGGCGGCACGGTCCTCTACCTGACCCCGACCAAGGCGCTGGCGGCCGACCAGTCGCGGGGGTTGCGCGATCTACGGATCACGCAACTGCGTTCGGCGTGCTTCGACGGGGACACCCCTTTCGAGGAGCGTACGTGGATCCGGCAGCACGCCAACTACGTCCTCACGAACCCCGACATGCTCCACCGCAGCCTCCTGCCGAGGCACGCGCAGTGGTCCTCGTTCTTCCGTCGCCTGCGCCTGGTGGTGGTGGACGAGTGCCACGGGTACCGTGGCGTGTTCGGCTCACACGTCGCCCAGATTTTGCGACGGTTGAGGCGCATCTGCGGGCGTTACGGCGCTTCGCCGGTGTTCGTCCTCGCGTCTGCGACGGCAAGCGAGCCCGGGGCTTTTGGCCGGCGCCTGACGGGCCTTGAGATGGACGAGGTGACCACGGACGCGTCGCCGAAGGGTTCAACCACCTTCGCCCTGTGGGAGCCCCCCTTGACCGATCTCCGAGGCGAACGCGGCGCCCCCGTCCGCCGAACCGCGACGGCGGAGACGGCGGACTTGCTGGCCGACTTGGTACTGGCCGACGTGCGGACCCTGGCCTTCGTCCGCTCCCGCCGAGGCGCAGAAACCGTAGCCCTTTCGGCCCGCGCCAAACTAGCCGACCTGACCTCCGGCCACGCCCCCCTGATGGGCCCACCAGTCCACCCGTCAAACCCCTCTCCCCCCGGCCTCTCAAGCGCCGGTACGGCCAGCACCCCCGCGGCCGAGCCCGGCGCAACGCCCACAAACCCCAGCCACCCAGCCCCAGGCGCCGTCCCCTCGCCACGCGACGGTGAGACCGAGGGCCAGCCGTACCAGGACTGGGCGACCCTCCCCGACAAGGTCGCCGCCTACCGCGCCGGATACCTCTCAGAAGACCGCCGAGTCCTGGAAAAAGCCCTACGCGACGGCAGCCTCCTAGGCCTGGCCACCACCAACGCCCTCGAACTAGGCGTAGACGTCTCAGGCCTGGACGCAGTCCTCATCGCCGGATGGCCAGGCACCAGAGCCTCCCTATGGCAACAAGCAGGACGAGCCGGACGAGCAGGCCAAGACGCCCTGGCCGTACTCATCGCCAGAGACGACCCCCTGGACACCTACCTCGTCCACCACCCGGACGCCCTTTTCGGTCAGCCCATCGAGACCATCGTGCTCGACCCGGACAACCCCTATGTCCTGGGCCCCCACCTCTGCGCAGCCGCCGCGGAAATCCCTCTGACCGCGGAAGACCTCCCCATCTTCGGCAAAACCGCCACCACGGTCGCCGACGACCTCGTCACCCAGGGCCTGCTCAGAAAACGCCAGTCAGGCTGGTTCTGGACACGTCGAGAGCGCGCCACAGACCTGGCCGATATTCGCGGCTCCGGCGGCGCGCCCATCCAGGTGGTCGAGTCCTCCACCGGCCGCCTGCTCGGCACCGTCGACGAGCCGTCCGCGCACACCGCCGTCCACACCGGCGCCGTCTACCTGCACCAGGGCGAGACGTTCCTGGTCGAGGTGCTCGACCTCGACGCGGGCGTAGCCCTGGTGTCCAAGGCGGAGCCCGATTACACGACGTTCGCCCGGGACGTCACGGAGATCTCCGTCCTGGGCTCCCTCCGCTCGCAGCAACTCGGCCCAGGCGAGCTCCACTTCGGCGAGGTCGAGGTGACCAGGCAGGTCGTCTCCTACATCAAGCGCCGCCTGTCAGGCGAAATGCTCGGCGACGAGCCCCTGGAGCTCCCCCCACGCACCCTCCGCACCAGAGCCGTCTGGTGGACACTCCCCGCCTCCGCCCTGACCCCGCTGGCCGAGGCGGGCCTGGACCTGGGCGGGTCCGCGCACGCGGCGGAGCACGCGAGCATCGGGTTGCTCCCGCTGTTCGCCACATGCGATCGCTGGGACATCGGCGGCGTCTCCACCGAACTCCACCCGGACACCGGCGCACTCACCGTGTTCGTCTACGACGGACACGAAGGTGGGGCCGGTTTCGCCGAACGCGGATACGCGAGAGCCTTCGACTGGCTGACCGCGACGAGGGAGGCCATCGCCTCATGCGAATGCGACCGCGGCTGCCCTTCCTGCATCCAGTCCCCGAAGTGCGGCAACGGCAACGACCCCCTGGACAAACGCGGCGCCCTCCGCCTCCTCGCCACCCTCCTGACCTGACCCCCTTTGGTACGGGCCGCCGTACCAAACCCACCGTTTCCGGTACGGCACCGCCGTACCGGAAACACCACACGCGCTGATGCCCGCGTTGGAGTCCAGAACCGAGCCCACGCATCCCGAAACCCCGCGTTCCGAGCCCTTCCGGCCCAGACCTCGCCCTGACCCACACTTCGCCACCAACACCGCACACCGGACCTGGGCAGGCGCGTCGCGAGGGCCCGGCGCCCCAGACCCGCCCTCTGACCGCTGGCCAGCGTGCCGTTACGGCGATGTCAGCTCTCGTCGCCCCTGGGGCGCCGAGGTCCGGGATGGGCGTCATCGTCATCGGGCGCCCAGAAGTCACCCGGCTGCGGACGCTCCCAGAACCCGCTGTCCTCCATCGACCGCGGCGCCGGCGGCAGGTAGTCGTCCCAGCGATCCTCAAGGCGCACGGCAGGCGGTACGGCGGCGCTCATCTGCTCGGGCACCACGGTCACCGCCGAGCTGGGCAGCGCCAGCCGTACAGGCTCCTGCCTCGGCTCGGCGGCCTGGAGATCCTGCGCACTCAGGTACAAGGGCAGCGACACCGGCACCTGATGCCGCTGCTCAGGCACCTGCTGAGCACCGATCTCCCCCGCCCGCGGCTCGAGAGCGGGCTCCTCCCCGCGCGGGTCGCCCGGATAGGGGCGGAAATCGGCAGGCTGGCGGAAATCGCCCGGCTGCTGCCCGACCGGCGGCTGCTGCTGGCGCGGCTTGGCGACGGCCAGCACCACGGCCGGACGCCGCGGCGCCGTAGCGGTCGGCGGGATGCTGTCGGCCATCGGATACGCACCAGGGGCGGACGGCCCGGCAGTCGCCGGACCCACCGGCCCACCCGCGGCACCCGAACTCGCCGGGCCACCCGCAGCGGCCCCCGCCAACGCCCGGCGCCGAGCCCAAGCCCCTCCATGTGCCGCCAGAAGCAGCAGGATCAGGCCGCCCGCGACATAAAGCCCGTACTGCCCGATGTTCCCGATCGACGACTCAGACGACTGCGCCTTGACACTCGTGTCGACCGTCTTCGTGTCATCCTTCGGCGGGTTGTCCGTATTGTCGGCCGTCGGAGTCAGCGCACCGTCATCGGCGGACTTATCCGTATCCGCAGGCTGGTCGGCGTCCGCGGGCGGAAGGGTGAAGTTGCCCTTCTTGTCCGTCGCGGGCATCGTCGGCAGCTTGTTCGTGTCCTTCGGGACCGTCCTCGTCGTGGGCGCGATCGTGGGCTTGACCTTGTCCTTGTCCTTGCCGGGTAACTGCGGCAGGTCCTCGGTCTTGCCCGTGGTCTGCTTGCCCGGGTTCGCCGCCTGCTGGGTCGGCTGCGCGGTCTTGGTGGGCTTCGGCGCGGGAGGTGCGGGGATGTTGACGAACGCGGCGTTCGACGCGCCCGACCCGAGCGTCCCGCCCTCGCCGTCGCTCCTGAACGCCCTGACCAGGAAGCCGACCCGCTGCCCCGCGGCCTTGGCCGGTACGGCGAGCACGGCCTGGCAGGTCGAGCCCGAGCAGGCCTTGTCCACGCTGAGCTGCCCGAGCGAGCCGGACTGGCTGGTGAACACCTCGTACGACTGGAGGTCGGGCTCGTTGCCCTTGGCCCAGGTCACCTGGATCTTGTCGGTGCCTTGGAGGTTGGCGTTGACGTTGCCGGGCTCGGCGGCTGGGCGCTTGAGCTTGAACGTGCTCGTCTCGTAGACCGTCTTGGTGATCTCTCCGGCGAGACTGACGGTGAAGGAGCCGTTGGGGGCGCTGCCCGCGTCGAACGTGCCGGAAAGCGTCTGGTTCGCACCGCCGCTGGCGACCTTGGTCTTGGGGGTTGAGGGGCCTTCGACGTAGAGGCCCATGCTGAGCTGCGTCCAGGTGGTGCGTGCGGAGATCTGCACGGACCCGCTGGTGATCACTTGTCCGTTGCTGGGTGATGTGATCTCTCCGGAAGCCCGCACAGCGGCGGCCGCTTGCGCCGAACCTCCGAGCGCGATGGACCCGCCCACACACGGCACGATCACCGCCGCGGACATCAGCCTGCGAACCACCGTCACGACGCTTCCCTTCATCGAGAGCCTCGCGCCGTCCGACCACCCGCCCCCTCGGGCACTCGTACGACGACCGGAAGTGCCACACGCACCGGCCGATGCCACACCGGCCAGCCCCCCGATCCACCGCTGACCGAGCAGCCTAGCGAGGCACGAACGCCCCTCCCAGACCCCAACCAAGACGGCATGAACCGAAGGTAAGCGCGACCTTATGTGAGATATCCAGCTCTTGGACACGGAGTCCAAGAAGTCGTAATTCGATTGCGACCTACCCCACCAAGCTCTTCAGACAAACCCCCACCACCCCACCCACCCGCTCCACTCCCCTCAACCGCATCACGCCACAACCCCACCGCCCGGAACCCCCGAGCTCGCCCCCTTGCCGCGCACCACTCGGAACCCTGGCGCTCGCACACCCTTACCGCCCCACCGCCCGGAGCCCGAGGGGCCGCACCCCTCGCCGCCCCCACCATCACCCCACCGACCGGTCTCGCCCCCGCCCCTCACTCCTCCGCACAGCCCGCAGCACGTCTCCGCACCTTCACGCCACCCGCACCCGAGCACACGCTCGCGCCAGGGTTAGCTGGTCGCATGGATCCAGCAGACGGGGGTTCGGCGGATAGTCGGGGTGTCCTTATGGGTGGTGCGAGGGCGTGTGGGATCTGAGTAATCGCTTACTCAGGCGACCCCTTAGCGGCCCGGCGATGGTGGCTGCATGACCACACAGACCTCGCCCGCCGACGACGCGGCGCGGCACATCCACGAGCTCTTCAAGTCCGCCTGGACCCTGGCCGCCGTGTCCGCCTACATCACCGACGGCCACCTCGACGACCCCCAAGGCCGAGTCCTCGGCGCCGCCGGTCTGGCCGTGCACGAGGAGTCCGGCTGGCATCCCTCGCCGGAGCTGGCCGCCCTGCTCGACCGGCCCGGCGGCGGGGCGAGCCTCCAACTCGCCGCCAACCTGCGGCAGATGGCCGCCGCAGGTTCCGGCGTCAGCCGCTGGGAGACCGAGGAGATCGCCCCCGTCGAGGTCCGGATGGCCGCCGCCTCTCAGGGAGTGGAGTTCCTGGTCGCCAATCTGGTGCCGCTCTTCCCCGACCTGGCCGAACGCTTCGCCGGTCCGGAGTCGGGCATTCTCGACACGCGTACGGGGACCGGCGAGGTCCTGGCCGCGTACTGCGTCCATTTCCCCGGCATGCGCGCCATCGGCTACGACCTCGACGAACGCAACGTGAAGATCGCCAACGCCACCCTCCAGGCCGCCGGGGTGGCCGACCGCGCGACCGTCATCCACGGCGATGTTTCCCAGCTCGATGAGCTCGACTCCTTCGACTCCGTCCGGATGCCTTCGACCTTGACCGCCCCCGAGGTGATGTGCGCCGCTTTGCCGCGCATCCTCCGCGCGTTGCGGCCGGGCGGGTGGCTGACCGTGCAAGCTCCCGCGTACGACGGGGACGAGCTCTCCAACGCGATCGCCAGGTGGCGCGTGATCCGCGACGGCGGCACCCCCGACACGCCGTCAGAGATCGCCGAGGAGCTCCGCACGATCGGTTACACAGACGTCCACCAGGTCACGCCCCCGTTCCCGCTCCCCCTCGCCATGATCGCCGCCCGCCGCCCCCAAGACCCCCACCCCGTGTAGCCCCACCCAGTGGACCCGCTCCAACCACACGGGATCCATCGGCTACAGGCCCGCCCATCCCATCGCCCACGCCCCGACATCTGCCACAAGTCGCCTTCGTGCCTGGATGCACCGCATTCAGATGTCACTCACCCAGGCACGGCGTACTCAATGGTCGCGATCTCAAGGGGCCGCGATGGAGGTGCCCTTGACCGTCGCCATCAGGCACGCCTCAACCGCAATGGGCACGTACATGGCCTGCGAGGTGTCCGGCACCGCGAGCGAGGCTCCTTTACCGCGTTTCGCGCCACCAGCGACGCGCTTCCCCACCGCGCGGATGAACGTCGTCTATAGGAGTAATCCAGGCAGGTCAGCGCGGCTGGAGATGCCGAGTTTCCCGAACGCGGACTGCAGATGGTTGTCCACCGTACGGACCGACAGCACCAGGCGGTCGGCGATCTCCTTGCTGGTCACGCCCGTGGCAGCCAGCGCGGCGATCTCGTGCTCCCGTCGCGTGAGGCCCGGCGCGCGCAACCCCTCCAACGCCGGTACCCGAGCCCCGGGGCACCGTGCGGCAAGTGCCCACGCTCGCGCCCTCGCGGACCTGGCCGACGCGGTCCTGCCGCTGTCGTCGAACGCCCGTGCCGCATGCGCATACGCCTCGGCGGCGAACAGGAGCATGCCCAACCGCTCATATCCGGCCGCAACTTCCACGAGCTCACGCCCGTCGTTCCAATGGCGGGCGTGTGCGGCGCAAAGTGGCGCCAGCGCTCCCTCGTGTTGCTCAGCGACCTCCGCCAGTCGCTCGGCCACCTGGGGCGCACAGCCCAGCCGTACTGCATCTTGCAGAGCGGTCAGCTCGAAACCCATCAAACCCGCCGACTTCATCTGCTCGGCTATGTCGAGCACCAGGTCACGTGCTCGCGACATTTCGCCCGAGGCGGCTGCCGCCCAGGGGCGTACGAGGTCGAGGGCGCTGGCGAATCCGCCCTCGTCATCGGGCAGAGCCGCCTCGGAGAGCGCGATCGCCTCCTGCGCAGCCGTACCGTCGCCGGACATCGCCGTGGTGAGTGCGAGCTCCGTCCAGACCAGCGAGGTGAACATGTTGTGCATCGGCTGCCGTGACGCCTCCTCGAACAGCAGCTTGGCGCGCGCCAGATCGCCGCGCAGCCGGGCTTCCGCGCCGAGGATCAACAGCGAGCCCCACGACTCGCCGACCTCCTCCAGGTGATCTTTGAGTGACGCGGCCGTCGCGGCCAGGCCGTCGAGGTCGCCCGCGAGCCGACAGGCGTCGGCCATGATCCCGTGCAGGCCACGGACGATGATCGGTACGGCTTCGCGCCAGTCTGCGCTGCGAGCCACGGCGGTACGTGCCAGGTCGACGGCGCGGGTGGTCTTGCCCGAGTGCGCTGCGGCCATGGCCAGGAACAGCCGCGCCTGTGCCTCCAGAGGGGGAGATGCCGGATTGGCGAACACCTGCTCGGCCAGCGCCTCCGCCTGCGCCACCTCGCCTCTCCTGGAGTGCGACGAGGCTCGGAGGATCATGATCTCTTGGCGGTTCTCCTCGTTGGACAGGGTGGGGAGCGCTTCGTCGAGCAGTTGCTCGGCGGCGCCGAGGTGGTCGATCATGCCGATCGCGGCGGCTCGGGCGATGATCAGCTCGGTGTGGGTGCGTTCGTCGCAGGGCAGCTCCCAGACGGACGCCAGGGCTCGTTCCGCCTCGACGAAGCGGTTGGAGAGGTTGTGCGTGGCGGCCAGGGCGATGGCGGCTTGGACGCCGCCGCCTGCGTCCAGGGCTGCGGTGGCGAGTTTGGTGGCGAGGTCGAGGTCTCCTGCGGCCCAGACGATGCGCCAGGCGGACAGCAGTTGAAGTGGGTCGGTGGCGGTGCCGCTCTCGACCCGCCATACCGCCACACGCACGACATCCTCCCGCCGGACGACTGGCACCTCGTCAGCGTCCCGCCCGTTGCTGGGCGCTTCTCGATGATCAGCTGGCGTCTGCCTGTGGGTGGTCACTGACCCATGCAGAGTGTCCGATCGCCACCGCAGGTCAGTACTTGACCTAAGCGTTTCGGTGGGCAACCCATGCGTTTCGGTCGCTGACCCATGCGGGCCTTGAGGTGACCCATGCGGGCCCTGAGGTGACCCATGCCGGGCTGCTGTTGGTCCATGCAGGGGTGGTGTTGGCACATGCACGTCGGAGGCTGAGCCTTGCGGGTCGGGCGTTGCGTTCTGGTGGTCTGCGCGCTGGTGGTCTGCGCGCGATTCGGCGACCTCGGGCGGGGCCGTGGCGTGGCGAGTGGGCGGTACGCGGAGGTCGGGCGGGGTCGTGGCGTGGCGGGTGGATGCTGCGCGGAGGTCGGGTGGGGTTGTTGGTGTGCGTCGCGTCGAGGGGGCGGCTTCTACGGCTGTGGCTAGTTCGGCGAGTTTGCGTCGGCGGCGTAGTTCCGGGGAGCGGGCTCGGATCACCTCGCCGTACAGGGGGTGTGCCAGGCGGGCCTGTAGGCGTCTGCCGTCCAGTCCGACGGTGATGAGACCGGCGGCTTCGGCCTCCTCCACGGCCTTGGCGCTGACCAGGGAGGTCAGGAGTTGTACGCCCAGTGGCTCGCCGTACGCGACGTATTCGAGCATTTCTCGTGAGCCTTCCACCCGGCGTTCGACCTGTTCTGCTAGGTCGGGTGCCAGCGGGAGGGGGCCGGTGAGTTGCCAGAGCCCGTCGATGGGGGTTAGGGCTCCGGTGGCGAGGGCTTCGGTCACGAGTTCCCGTAGGTAGAGGGCGTTGCCTTGGGTTACTTGCCAGAAGCGGGTGGCGGTGGTGGTGGTTAGCGGGCCGCCGAGTGTGGCCGTGAGGATGGCTGTCACGTCGGGTTGTTGGAGGGGCTCCAGCTCGATCTTGATGGCTAGGTGTTCGCGCCATAGTGCGGTGATCGCGTCTGGGGTGGGCTCGCCTGTTCGTACGGTGGCTATGACAGTCGCTTGTTGGGTGTGGAGAAGCTGGTGGACGAGGGCGGCCGAGGCGGGGTCGAGTAGGTGGGCGTCGTCGACTGCCAGGATCAGCCCGCTGGTGGAGGGCGTCGCGGAGGGGGCGGGCTGCCTCGTCCGTGACCCTCTGAGGCTCCCCGCACTCCCCGCACTCCCCGCACTCCCCGCACTCCCCGCACTCCCCGCACTCCCCGCACTCCCCGCACTCCCCGCACTCCCCGCACTCCCCGAAGGCATGGTGGGGTGTTGGGGCGCGGGATCGTGGTGTGGGTTCTCGGCGGGGTCGGGGTTGTGGATGTTGTTGAGTAGGGCGTCTGTTGCCCAGCCGAGTGGGTTGTCTATGCCGGGTGGGGCGGTGGTGGGGAGTAGGTGTGCGAAGGCTCCGAAGGGGATGTTTCCGGCGGCCTGGGTGGCCCGGATTCGCACTGTCTTTCTGGCGAGTGTGTCCAGGGCTGCGGCTACCAGGCGGGACTTGCCTACGCCTGCGCGGCCTGCGATGACGACGCTGTTGGTGTTCAGGAGGGTTCGGATCTGGTTGAGCTCTGCGTCCCTGCCACCGAACGGCCATGGCCTCACTGTTCGCATCGTAGAGGTCTTGCATGCGGGCGAACAGGGTTCAGTCTGAGGGCTGGCGTTGAGGTGGTGGTGTTGTCAGGTTGGCGTCTTTGCGATGGTCTGGGGCAGTCTGGCGGGCATGGCGGCGGGTTCGGCTGGGGTGGGGGTTCTCGTGTGCGCGGGTGTTAGGGCGAGGGCGGGCTTGGGGTTGGGCGGCCTGGGTCTATGCGGGAGGGGCCGGCTCGGGCTTGGGCTGTGACTGTTCGCTGGCCTAATCCGGGGAGGGTGATGGTGGTTGATGTCCAGACGTCGACTGTCTCATCGGTGATCGTGCATCGGACCAGCTCTGCGGCGTTTTCGTGGGCTATGGATCTTGCGGCTCCGCATGCGTGGGTGGGGTCGACCATGACCAGGCGTGCGGCGGTCAAGGCGCTCAGGTCGGCGGCGTTGAAGGCTCGGTGGCGGGCGACGTGGGCGGATCCCACGATGGTGAAGGCGGTGGCGATGGTCATCAACAGGGCCATGACCGCTACACCCCACAGCGTCCCTGAGCCGCGGTCGTGACGTCTGGGTGGACGCTCCGGCTCATCGTCTTCCACGGAATTGGCGCTCCCGTCTTTGTAGGGCTGTCAGGTCTGTCGGCTTCTCGCTTCTTCGAGCTTCCGTTGTCGGCCTGATGTCGGGCAGTGGGGGCGGTTGACGTCGACCTGGTGCTGGGGTGGTGGTTGGCGTTCGTTTGTCGCTGGACCGTCGGGTGGGCGGGGCGCTGGGGATTCGCTGTTTGTTGCTAGTTCTCGGCTTCGGTGGGTCGGATGCCTGTGGGCTTTGTCGACGCCTGGGGGCCTTGGGGCTTCGGGGCTTTGTTGGTTAGGGCTCGGTGGTTGAAGTGGCGGAGGCGGTGACTCTTATGGGTGGGATGAAGGGGGTCCAGGTGGACGTGACGTCAACTGTGATCTCCACCTTGGTGAGCTCGGTGGTGCGGTTCAGGGTGACTTGGGCTGTTGGGCGGGTGGCGGTTCTTACGAGGGTGCGGACCTGGTCCAAAGGTTCGCCGCGGGCTGCGGCCCGTGCGGCTGCACGGGCCGCGTCGACGCATTCGAGTTGTGTTTCCACCACCTGGACCGACCAGAGCGCGGCTGCCAGGACGACCATGAGGGCGGGGAGCATTACGGCTGTCTCTGCGGTGACTGAGCCTCGGGAAGTTCTCTTGGAATTGGGGTGACCGGTCGTTCGCTTGGGTGGGGGGTTCATGGTGCTTCTTGGATGGGCCGGGGGTGGGTCAGCCGGTGGTGTTGAGGGCTCGGTTGACGAGGCTGGAGAGCATTTCCTGGACTTCGGGGCTGGAGACGACCTTGAAGAGGAGTGCGGCGAAGGCGCAGGCGGCGATCGTGCCCACGGCGTACTCGGCTGTGGACATGCCTCGCTCGGCCTTGGAGTTTGCGCAGCGGGACAGGTGGGTTGTCCAGGTGGTGCGGCAGCGGCTGGCCAGTGCTGCTGCCTGTTGGGTGGTGGCTGAGAGAGCCCTGATCGGGTTGTGCATGCGTGCCTCCTGAGGCTCGGGCCGGTGTCCGGCGGTGGGTCAAGGGTGTCGGGGGTGGGTGGGGTGGGGGTTGGCCGAGCCGGGTTCTGTGGATGGTGGGTCCATGGCGTGGTGGGGTTGTGGATAACTGGATGGGTGGTTAAGGGCCGAGGAAGGTGGGCGAGGTCTCGCGAAGGTGGGCGAGGTCTCGCGAAGGTGGGCGGGGGGGCTGGGGAAGGTGGGCGACCCGGAACCCACCTGGTCCCTCCTGGGCAGGGAACCCGCGATGGGTCGGGGTTAGGGGAGGGTGATGGTGCTGGCCAGGCCTGCGATTACCGGGAGGATGCCCAGGAGGACGAAGGCGGGGAGGAAGCAGAGGCCCAGGGGGGCCACTGCCTGGACTCCTACGCGTCTGGCTGCGGCAACCGATTCGGCTCGCAGGGAATGGCGGGCGTCGTCGGCGAGTCTGGTGAGGACGTCGGCCACCGGGGCACCGCTCTGGGCTGCTCGGCTCATCGATCTCGACAGGTGACCCATCGCGGGTTCCCTGCCCAGGAGGGACCAGGTGGGTTCCGGGTCGGCGCCCAGGCGGAGTTGGCCGCTCACCCACGACAGGCGTTGTCCTAACGGGCCGCCTACGGCCTCGGCGGCGATGTCTGTTGCCGCGCTCACCGGTTGGCCTGCTTGGAGGCACGCGACCATGAGGTCGGCGGCGAACGGCAGGTCTGCGGCTATGCGTGCCCTGTCGCGTTTTTCGTCTTCTGGTTCTCTTCTGTGGACTATGACGCCGGTGATCGCGGCGACGGCCAGGGCAATAGGCACGGCGCTTACGCCGCCGATCAGCAGGGCGGTCAGGAGACCGGCGCATGCGGCCCAGGTGACCGTACGGCGGTCGACTCCGCGTCGCGTGGACCGTGTGGGGTTCAGCCACGCTGGAGCCGTCTGGTTGGCCTCTGGGGGCTCAGGAGGCCCATCTGTACCGCGGGGCCTCATCCGGCGCAGGCGTTCCTCGGGGGTTTGGGGAGCTATCCACATCCAGGTGGCTGTGCAGGCGGACAGGACGGCGAGCAGTACGAGCATCGCTGGGGGTTCCTGGGTCAGGAGGGGGATTGTTCGGCCTTTGTGGCGAGGTGGTGGGTCCACCAGAGGCCGCAGGCGTCCAGGGCGATGCCTGCGGTCAGGCAGGCCAGGCCGGGGAGGCTGCCGAAGAGGAAGTCCAGGGGGTGCATGCCGAGGCTGCCTGCCATGAGGAGCCCCAGGGCGGGTAGGGCGGCGAGCATTCTGGCGGTGGTTCTTGGGCCTGCGAGCTGGGCGGACACGTCCTGGCGGTGGGCCTGGGCGGCGCGCAGGGTGCTGCCGACGCGGTCGACCAGGCCGGACAGTCCTGCGCCCACGGTGACGCTTACCTCCCAGCACGCGGCGAGCCTGCGCAGACCTTCGCCGCCCTGAGCCGGGGCGACCGCGGTGAGTGCGGCTGGGACGTCGCCGCCGTCTCTGGCTGCGGCTATCAGGGGGCGTAAGGCGTCCGGGTCAGGGAAGTCGACGGTCGAGATCGCTCGGGCCAGGGCTTCTCCCGGGGTGCGGCCTGCGGCGAGTTCGGCCGACAGGCTCTGGCACAGCTCGATCGACGCGGTCTGCCAGGCCTGGGTGCGGCTGGACCTCCTGGCGCGTAGGGGTAGGCGCGGCCATGGGGTTGTGGTGTGGGGCGAAGTCAGCCTGCTCAGGCGGGTGGTTGCCGGGTTCGGGCCGGTCCAGGTCCAGACGGCCAGGGCGGCGCAGAGCGCGGCGATGATCGTGGTCATGACGTGCGCTCCATGAGCTCTTCGAAGGCTGGGCCGGCGGAGCAGCGCCCGCCTCTGCCGAAGGTCAGCGCTGGTCTCGCCTCGACGTAACCGGACGGTGCCCGCGACAGCAGGCAGATCTCCGACACCCTTCTGCGTCCGTCGCCGCGGCCGCGCGTCAGGTGGATGACCACGTCCAAGGCGGCTGCCAGCTGGCTGTGGACCGCTTCCCTGCTCAGGCCCGCCGCGCAGGCCAGCGCCTCCAGGCGCGGTGGCACGTCGGCTGCGGCGTTGGCGTGGAGGGTGCCGCAGCCGCCTTCGTGGCCCGTGTTAAGGGCAGCCAGCAGGTCGATCACCTCGGCGCCTCTGACCTCGCCGACCACTACGCGGTCGGGGCGCATGCGCAGCGCCTGCCGTACGAGCTCGCGCAGCCCCACCCCGCCCGCGCCCTCCAGGTTGGCTGGGCGGGACTCCAGGCGTACGACGTGGGGGTGCAGGGGGCGCAGCTCGGCGGAGTCCTCGACGAGCAGCAGCCGCTCCCCCGGATCGGCCAGGGACAGCAGGCCGGACAGCAGGGTCGTCTTGCCGGTGCCGGTGCCGCCCGTCACCAGGAAGGCCAGGCGCGCTCTGACGATCCTGGTCAGCACCTGAACCGCTTCCGGGGCGAGCGTGCCCGCTTCGACCAGGGCTTCGAGGGTGAACGTACGGCGGGGCGGCAGGCGCAGCGACACGCAGGTGCCGCCGGAGGCGATCGGCGGGAGTACGGCGTGCAGGCGTACGCCGCCGGCCAGCCGTGCGTCGACGTGGGGTGAGGCGTCGTCGAGGCGGCGTCCGGCAGCGGCGGCCAGGCGCTGGGCCAGGCGGCGGACGGCGCCGTCGTCCTGGAAGGTCACCGCGGTCCTGCGCAGGCCGCTGCCGTCGTCGACCCAGACCTCTCGCGGTCCGTTGACCAGTACGTCGGTGACATCGGGTTCGGCGAGTAGCGGCTCCAGCGGGCCTGCGCCGATCAGGTCGGCGCAGAGTGCGCGGGCGACGGCGAGGATCTCGGCGTCGCCGTACACGGACTTCTCGGCACGCAGGGCGACGGCGACCTGTGCAGCGCTGGGCTCGACACCGGCCCTGGCCAGCCGTACACGGACGGCTTCGACCAGGTCGCGTGAGACGTCGGTCACGTGGGGAGCACCTCACGGAGGACAGTGGTGCAGAACTGGCCGAGTGCCGTTCGCTGGGTGACCTTCGGGACTTCGCCGCGGTTGAGTGAGGCGTTCAGTCGCTGCTGGTCGGGCATGCGGCCGACGCAGGGGATGCCTAGTGACTCGGCGACGACGTCGTCGGCCAGTACACCGGAGCGGACCACCGCGCGCACCTCGGTCGTGTGGCGGGTCACCTCGTTGTGGACCTGGGCGGCCGCGAGGACGCCGCGGACGTCGGCGGTGGCCAGTAGCAGCGTGTGGGACGCGCGGCCGAGCGCCTCTACGGCTGCGGCGTCGAGGTGGCGTGGGAGGTCGACGAGCACCAGGTCGAAGCCGCGTCTGCCTGCCTCCAGGACCGAGCGCATGGCTTCTGCGGGGATGGGGTCGACGTGGCCGCGGTGGAAGGAGAGGACGGCCAGGTCGCCGAAGGTGGGGAGGGCGTCGCGTAGGGCGGTGGAGCTGATCCTGCCTTCGCGGGCGACCAGATCGCCCCAGCGGGCGCCTTCTGCCTCTTCATGGCCCAGCAGGGCGTCTATGCCGCCGCCCAGGGGGTCGGCGTCCACGAGCAGGGTGCTCAGGTCTTCGCTGGATGCGCGTAGGGCCAGGCAGGCTGACAGGACGCTCGCGCCTGTGCCGCCGGAGCCGCCGATCACGCAGATGATCTCGCCGTCGCGTGGGTCGGGCTCCATGACGTCTGCGAACTCTTCCACCAGCCAGCGTTCTGAGGCTGGGAGGTCTACTACGCCTTGGGCGCCTACTGCTACGCATCGTCGCCAGGTGTCCGGGTCGTCGGATTCTCGGGTGACCAGGAGGACTCGGTCGCGGTTCGGTGGGGATGTGGCGGCCACTGCGTCTGCGAGGTCGTCGCCTATCACCACGAGGGGGGCGATGGTCCAGAAGGGGCGGGCGTGTGCGGGGGCGTGGGCCACGTCCAGCTGGGCACCGGCTGCGGCGGCGATCCTGACCAGGTCGTCCAGGAGGGCGCGGTCCTCGGTGATGACGAGGGGGCGATTCATGTCCGCAACGATGCGCTTGCGGGCGGGGTGGGCGAACGGGTGAGTGGGGTTCTGGGGATAACTCTTGGCGGTGGGGCGGGGGTTGTGGATAACCGGTTGGTCGGGTGCTCTGTGGGGGGCTTGGCGTCGACTGCTTTGCGCCGGGCTCCGCCGTACCCCCGCTCGCCGCACCGGCGCTGGGAGCGCGGGCGGGAGGCGCATGGGCGGGCCGTAGGGGCGGCCTGGGTGGCGGGGAGCGCAGTGGTCGGGCGGTGGGCGCGGGCCTGGGGTCCCGGCGGGCCGTGGGGGCGGGCCGGGGTCCGGGGCGGTTCAGGCGGGGTGTGGGTTGGGTGGCTTGGCGCCGTGCGTATTGCGCCGGGCTCCGCCGTACCCCCGCTCGCCGCACCGGCGCTCAGAGGGTGGGTCTGTGTAGTGGGGAGCACACGGGCGGGGCTGTGGGGTGAGGGCCTGGGGCGGTGGGAACGCGCGGGGATGCGAAGTCGCGAGTGGCGGGGGCGCGGGGGTCGCGAGTGGCGGGGGCGCGGGGGTCGCGAGTGGCGGGGGCGCGGGGGTCGCGAGTGGCGGGAGCGCGGGGGTCGCGAGTGGCGGGAGCGCGGGGGTCGCGAGTGGCGGGAGCGCGGGGGTCGCGGGTCGTGGAGGGCCGCGTGGGGGTGGGGCCGAAAGGGGGAAGGGTGGGGCCGGAAAGGGGGAGAAAAGGGGCGACCCCCGCCGGGGGGGAGAGCGGGGGTCGCCTGACCGGTCCGGCTCCGGGGGGGTAGAGCCGGTCCCGTTTCAGAAGAAAGCTTTCAACACTTAACCAGAGTATGGCAAGGGACTTGCAAAGCTATCCCGTGCACAGTCGCTCCAGTTTCGGGAGATACCACCGTATGCTGCCCGATCGACGCGAGTTTCGTCGAGGAGCAATCTCGCATTTTCGCTAAGTTTTTTCACCGTAACCAGGTGACTACAGGAGCGAGATCACGCAGGGTGATCATCACGGCTTGGTAACCCTGCCCCCGTACCGAGTCCACATGCCCTGACGACCCGACAACTCCCCACATGGGTAAAGGTCTTGGTCTCAGGGCTTCCCATCAGGGCGAATCCGACGTACAAAGGTTTCACGGACCACTTGTCCGGGTGCTTCCACCGGGCACCCACGCGCGACCAGCCGCGGGAGGCGCGTCGTGACGGGCTTGTCCCGCTCCGACGAATACAGGTGCACGCTTGGTAACCCGGTGTGATGTGCCGGCAGACGGCGTCTCTTAAGAGAGGCGCCGTCAGCTATGTCAGCCTCTTTGCAGCGCTTCGCAGATTGCGGTGGTCTCGCGAACACCGAGGGTGACCGCGGAGGCACACTGCCGTACCCAGGAGGCGACCCCCTCCGATGTTCCGGTGAGATACGCGGCCAGGCCGTCGGCGTAGTCGAGCTCTAGATGCCCTACTTCGACTGGTACGAGGGACTTGGGGTCGAGGCCGTATTCGACCAGCGTCAGCCGTTCCGCCGCCCTTGCGACGATGCCGTCTGCGGTGCCGAAGGGGCGGAGTACGGCTAGCTCTGCGTGGACTATCGCGGCCATCACCAGTGCTGGGGCCTTTGTGGGGGTGGCGAGGAGGGTGAGGAGGCCGTCCATGCGGGCGGTCATTGCCTCGTCGCCGGTGCGGGGTCTGCCCAGGTCTGTGGTGAGTCCGGCGGCTGCGACGGTGTGGAGGCGGGCCAGGACCTGGCGGGGGGCCTTTCTCCAGGTTGGTCCTAGTCTGCCGAGCTCTGCGGATGCGCGCAGGGCGCCCTGGACGATGGGGTCGGTCACCTCGTCGCGGCGCAGGGTCTCCAGGGGGACGTCGGCGCCTTCGATGGCGGCGGACGCGCGGGCGCCGCGCAGGGAGGACTCGGTGGAGACCTCGGGGCTGCGGCGGCGCAGGACTCGGTGCCTGTAGAGCCGGTCTACGGCCTCACGGGCCTCGTCCACGGCCTCGGGGACGCCTGGGAGCTGGGCGATTACAGCCAATGGGTCGCTCACGGAACCCGACCTTACCGGCCGGTAGGGGGGCTGGTCGCATGCCAGGGGTTGTGTTGGGGGGTACGGCTTCCGACGTTTGTACGGCGTTGCGGCCATCGTGGCACCGAGCCCCAGGCACGCTCCCCGGTTGGGTGGCTTGGCGGCGTTCGCGTTGCGCCGGGCTCCGCCGTACCCCCTCTCGCCGCACCGGCGCTTGGAAGGGCGCCGCGGTGGGGGTGCGCGGGCGCAGGTGGGGGCGGGTGTCGCGCGAGGTGCGGGGTGGGTGGCTTGGCGGCGTTCGCGTTGCGCCGGGCTCCGCCGTACCCCGACCCGCCGCACCGGCGCTGGGAGGGTGGGCCGCAGGGTGGGAGGGATTGGCTCGCAGGTGCGGATGGGTGAGCGCGGGCCATCGGTGGGCGCTGAAGGGCTCGCGGGCTGGGTGCGGGCGACCTCGCGGGTGGAGGTGGGGCTCACGGGCGTGGGGGCTCGCGGGGTGTGGGTGGAGCTCGCGGGCGCGGGTGGGTGAAAGCCGGGCCGGACGTGGGTGGGGAGAGGTCGGATCTTGTTGGGGGTTTGGGGGTGGGGATTGGGGGATGCGGATAAATGGGGGCAAAGGGGGGTGCGTAGGGTCTATGGGTGGGGCCCAATTGGCTCGTTCCATCTTTATGGGATTTCGGGATTACAACGGTTTAATAGCGTTTGTTGGATGTATCGGTTTATCGCCCGCCCCGCCCGCCATCAGGTACGGACCTGTCTAGACCTCTTGTGCCTGGCCCCGGTGACCTGGTGAAGTGGGACACGACCTAACCAACCTGGCCATATGAAGGAGCACGAAGTGGCCCCGGAGACCCCTGGCAACGAGCATCAGGCGCTGTCGAACCTCCTGCACGAGAACCGCCGGTTCGCACCGCCAGCCGACCTGGCCGCGGCAGCGAACGTCACCGCTGCCGCCTACGACGAGGCGGCGGCCGACCGGCTGGCCTTCTGGGAGCGTGCGGCCGACCGGCTGACCTGGGCCAGGCGCTGGGACACCACCCTGGAGTGGAACCCGCCCTTCGCGAAGTGGTTCCTCGGCGGCGAGCTGAACGTCGCCTACAACTGCGTCGACCGCCACGTCGAGGCAGGCAACGGCGACAAGATCGCCTACTACTGGGAGGGCGAGCCCGAGGGCGACAGCCGTACCCTGACCTACGCTGAACTGCAGAACGAGGTCAACAAGGCCGCCAACGCGCTCACCGAGCTGGGCGTGGGCAAGGGCGACCGGGTCGCGATCTACATGCCGATGATCCCCGAGCTGCCGATCTCGATGCTCGCCTGCGCGCGCATCGGTGCGATCCACTCGGTGGTGTTCGGCGGGTTCTCCGCGAGCGCCCTGCAGAGCCGCATCGACGACGCCGACGCGAAGCTGGTCATCACGGCCGACGGCGGTTACCGGCGAGGCGCGCCGTCCGCGCTGAAGCCGACCGTGGACGAGGCCGTGGCCAACACGCCGCAGATCGAGCACGTCCTCGTCGTCCGCCGGACGAATCAGGAGATCGAGACGTTCGATCGGGATGTCTTCTGGGACGACATCGTCGAACGGCAGAGCACCGAGCACGAGGCCCAGCCGCACGACGCCGAGCACCCGCTGTTCATCCTGTACACGTCAGGCACCACGGGCAAGCCCAAGGGCATCCTGCACACGACCGGCGGCTACCTCACCCAGACGTCCTGGACGCACAACGCCGTCTTCGACCTCAAGCCGGAAACCGACATCTACTGGTGCACCGCCGACATCGGCTGGGTGACCGGGCACTCCTACATCGTGTACGGCCCGCTCGCCAACGGCGCCACCAGCGTCATCTACGAAGGCACCCCCGACACCCCGCACCGCGGGCGGTTCTGGGAGATCGTGCAGAAGTACAAGGCCACAATCCTCTACACCGCGCCCACCGCGATCAGGACGTTCATGAAGTGGGGTGACGACATCCCCGCGAAGTTCGACATGTCGTCCCTGCGCATCCTGGGCTCCGTCGGCGAGCCGATCAACCCCGAGGCGTACGTCTGGTACCGCGAGCACATCGGCGCCAGCCGTACCCCCGTCGTGGACACCTGGTGGCAGACCGAAACGGGCGCGATCATGATCAGCCCGCTGCCCGGCGTGACGAGCGGCAAGCCGGGCGCGGCCATGCGGCCGCTGCCGGGCATCGTCGCCGACGTGGTCGACGACCAGGGCAACAGCGTTCCGAACGGCGGGGGCGGCTTCCTGGCCATCCGCGAGCCGTGGCCGTCGATGTTGCGGACCATCTGGGGGGACGACAAGCGGTACATCGACACGTACTGGTCGCGGTTCGACGGCATGTACTTCGCCGGAGACGGGGCGAAGCGGGACGAGGACGGCGACATCTGGCTGCTCGGCCGGGTCGACGACGTGATGCTGGTTTCGGGGCACAACATCTCGACCACCGAGGTGGAGTCGGCGCTGGTTTCGCATCCCAAGGTCGCTGAGGCGGCGGTCGTGGGGGCTACGGATCCGGTTACCGGGCAGGCGATCGTGTCGTTCGTGATCCTTCGCGGGACTGCGGAGGAGGGGGCGGACATCGCCAAGGAGCTGCGTGACCACGTGGCCAAGCAGCTCGGGCCGATCGCCAAGCCTCGGCAGATCCTGGTGGTGCCTGAGCTGCCCAAGACGCGGTCGGGGAAGATCATGCGGCGGTTGCTGCGGGATGTGGCGGAGAACCGGAGCGTGGGGGATGTCACCACGCTGGCGGACAGCACGGTGATGAACCTGATCTCGGAGAAGCTGCCCAGCGCGAAGTCTGAGGACTGAGGTACGGCACAGCCTCCTCGTAAGGCCCGTAGGGATCTCCCCTACGGGCCTTTTGGCGTCTCCGAGGCGGGTGGGGTGGCTTGGGTCCGACCGCATTGCGCCGGGCTCCGCCGTACCCCGTCCCGCCGCACCGGCGCCGAAGGTCGGCGGTGGCCGCGCCACGAGGGCGGGTCGAGGTGGGAGGTGGCCGCGCCAGGAGGGCGGGCGTGGGTGGGGGTGGGGTGGTCAGGGGGAGGGTGACCCGTATGGGGGTCGTTGCGGGGTGTATGGGTACGCTAACGATCAGGTGTGCCGGGAAGTCTGGTCGGCGAAATTCGGGGGGACCGACCCCACGAACCCAGCCACCCATGGGAGAAAGCCGTGCGCCGCGCCGCCGAGATCTGGCCGTTCAGGCCCACCGTCCGCTACGCGCGCACGCTCGCAGAAGCCCTGAGGGCGGAAACCATAGGCGGCGTCATCATGCTCGTCGCCACCGTGGCCGCCCTGCTGTGGGCCAACCTCGACCACACCGGCTACCAAGCCCTCCAGAACGCCAAAGTAGGGCCCCCAGGCCACCTCAACATGGAGCTCGTCAAGTGGGCCCAGAACGGTCTCCTGACGATCTTCTTCTTCGTGGCGGGCATCGAGGTCAAGGAGGAGTTCGTCCACGGCGAGCTCAAGAACCTGCGCAAAGCCGCCCTCCCCATCATCGCCGCCCTCGCCGGCATGGTCGTCCCCGCCGTCGTCTACCTGGCCGTCAGCTGGGGCGCGGAGAACGCCGCCAGAGGCTGGGCCATCCCCACGGCCACCGACATCGCCTTCGCCCTGGCCGTCCTCGCCATCACGGCCAGCTCCATGCCCGCGGCCCTGCGCGCCTTCCTCCTGACCAGCGCCGTAGTGGACGACCTCGGCGCCATCACGATCATCGCCGTCTTCTACACCGACCACCTCGACCTGCTGATGCTCCTCATCGGCGCCGCCCTGATCGCCCTCTACGGATGGCTGCAGTACAAGGCGGTAAAGGGCATCTGGATCTACCTCCCGCTCGCCCTGGCCGCCTGGTACTTCGTCGAGGTCAGCGGCGTCCACGCGACGGTCGCCGGTGTCGCCCTCGGCCTGCTGACCCGCGTCAAGACGACGGACGAGGAAGACAGCTCCCCCGCAGAACGCGCCGACCACTACCTGCGCCCGATCTCGGCCGGCTTCGCCGTACCCGTGTTCGCCTTCCTGTCGGCCGGAGTCATGCTGACAGCGGACAGCCTCAGCGAGATCGTGAACGATCGGGTAGTTCTGGGAGTGGTGGCCGGTCTGGTGATCGGCAAGTTCCTCGGCGTGTTCGGCGGCGCCTGGCTGTCCGTACGGCTGGGCCTGGCCAGACTGTCTGAGGAGTTGCACTGGCGGGACATGGCGGCGGTTTCGCTGCTCGCCGGGATCGGGTTCACGGTGTCGCTGCTGATCGGGAACCTGGCCTTCGGCGGCGACGAGGAGCGGACCAACGCCGTAACCACCGGGATTCTCGCCGCCAGCCTCATCGCGTCCATACTGGCTGCGGTACTCCTGCACCTCCGGGTACGCACGCGCCGCAACACACCCTGATAGGAGACGTTCATGCCGCAGACGCCGGAAGAAGAATCGCTGGGCGCGCTCGTCGCCCAGGCGAGCGACCACATCTCCACGCTCGTACGCTCGGAGATCGAGCTGGCCAAGGCCGAGCTCAGGTTCGACGCCAAGCGGGTCGGCACGGCTGCTGGTCTGTTCGCCGCCGCCGCGTTCATGGCGCACCTGTGCCTGATCCTGGCCTCGTTCGCGATCGCCTACGGCCTCAACGCCCTGGGGATGGCGCAGTGGCTGTCCTTCACCATCGTGACCGTCTTCTACCTGCTCGTCGCGGCCCTGCTGGTCTTCATCGGCGTGCGCAGGCTCAAAGGCCTGGCCGGGATGAAGCGCACCACCCGATCGCTCAAAGGCCTCAAGGAGATAGCTGACCATGAGCCAGCTGCCTGACGAGTCCTTCGTCCAGATCGACGGCCCCTGGACGCATCGCGGCGTCCACGCGGGCGGCACCCGCTTCCACGTCGTCGAGGCGGGCGAGGGCCCGCTCGTGCTGCTGCTGCACGGTTTCCCGCAGTTCTGGTGGTCGTGGCGGCACCAGCTCGAAACCCTGCCCGAGGCGGGATACCGGGTGGTCGCCGTCGACCTGCGCGGCTACGGCGGCAGCGACAAGCCGCCGCGCGGCTACGACCTGCCCACGCTGGCCCGCGACGCCACCGGCCTGATCAAGGCGCTCGGCGAGACGGGCGCGATCGTCGTGGGCCACGACTGGGGCGGCCTGCTGGCCTGGACGATGGCGGTCATCGAGCCCAAGTCCGTGCAGCGGCTGGTCGTCGTGGGCGCCCCGCATCCGCGCCGGCTGCGCAGCGCCCTGTTCGGCTTCCCGCACTTCTTCGGCTTCCAGGTCCCGCTGCTCCCCGAGCGCAGGCTGACCACCGACGGCGGTTCGATGGTGGGCAGGATGCTCGACCGCTGGTCGCGCCCCGACTGGCCGGACGCGGAGACGGCGGCGACCTATCGCGAGGCGTTCAGGATCCCGGCCGTGGCGCACTGCGCGCTGGAGTACCACCGCTGGTTCGGCCGCTCCCAGCTCCGCCTGGACGGCCTGCGTTACGCCAAGATGATGCGGACCGAGGTGGAGGCGCCCACGCTGCAGCTGCACGGCGCGCTCGACACCTGCGTGCACCCGCGCACGGCGCAGGGTTCCAGCCGCTACGTCGTCGCGCCCTACCGGTGGCGGCTGTTCGACGGCGCAGGGCACTACCCGCACGAAGAGGTTCCAGCGCAGTTCGACGAGGAGCTGCTCGGATGGCTGGCCAATGAGAGATAGGGACCCCCAGGGCAGGCCGCGCAACGCCCGCCCACGCGACGAGTACGGCAGGCCGCTCCCCTACGGCGCCGAGGGCGTCCCAAGGGTGCCGGACGACTACGCGCCCACGACCGAGCAGGCGCTGGCCGACGGGCTGGAGCACCTGGAGGAGGGCCACCCCTTCCACGCCCACGAGGTCTTCGAGGGCCGCTGGAAGTGCGCCCCGCAGGAGGAGCGCGAGCTCTGGCAGGGCCTGGCCCAGATCTGCGTCGGCCTGACCCACCTGCAGCGCGGCAACGGCAGGGGCGCTGTCACGCTGCTCAGCCGCGGCGCCGCCAAGGTGCAGGGGTACGGCTCGCCGTACGACGAGGTGGGGCGGCGGGCGTCGGCGCTCGGCCAGGACAGCGACGCCGCCGAGGCGGTCGAGTCGGTCAGGGTGGAACTAGTCGCAGTGCTGCGTGCCCTCGGGTGAGGTGTCGTTCTGCCCGTTCACCGCGTCGGGCCTGACCTCGCCCGCGGTGAGCACGTAGCCGGTGTCCTCCTGGGTGGTGGCCGCGGCGAAGATGACGCCGAAGACCCGGCCGTCCGCGGTGAGCAGCGGGCCGCCCGAGTTGCCCGGCAGCACCTTGCCGCGGATGGCGTAGACCTCGCGGGTGACCGTGGAGTCGCGGTAGATGTCGGGGCTCTTCGCCTTCTCCTTGGTGCGGATGCGGGCGGCCTCGGCGGTGAAGCCGTGTCCCTTGGGGAATCCGGCGATGATCGCGCTCTCGCCCCGCTCCGCCGTACCGTCGAACTGGAGGACGGGCAGGCCCAGGTTGGGCACGTAGAGGATGGCGATGTCGCGCTGGGGGTTGTAGGAGACGACCGTGGCCGGGCGCGCCTGCTGGCTGTGGTCGATGATCTGCAGGTCCTTGTTGACGCCCGCGACGACGTGCGCGTTGGTCATGATGTGGTCGCGCGCGTAGACGAACCCGGTGCCCTCGATGCGCTTGCTGCAGCTCTCGGCCGTGCCGGTGACCTTGACGATGCCCTGGCGGGCCCGCTTGAGCTTGGTCCCCTGCAGCACGCTCTGGTCGGGCGCGGCCACGTCGACGAGCTGGCCGCCGCTGATGGCGTCGAAGACGGGCGGGAACTCCGAGCGGTCGATGAACGACTTGAACGGCTGCTGCCAGTCGCGCGCCGCCTCTGGCACGGCGTTGTCGACGGTCTCCAGGAGCAGCGAGTTCTTCACCTGGTCGACGACGGGCGCGAACGAGCTGGAGACCAGCAGGCTGCCGATGAGCCAGGCGATGACCAGCACGGACAGCGCGCTGGCGAACGTGCCGCCCACGGCGTCCGCGACCTTGGCCGGCTCCCAGGTGACGTGGGAACGCACCACGGCACCGATCGTGGAGGAGGCGAACTGCCCGATCGTGGCGGTCAGGAACACGATGACGATCGCCAGGAGGGCCTGCTCGACGTCGCCGTCGACGACGGCCTTGGTGATCGGGGGCGCGATGAAGACGCCGAGCACGGCTCCGCCGATGAAGCCGACGAAGCTCATCGCGCCGATGATGAAGCCCTGCCGGTATCCGGACACGCCGAAGGCGATCACGAGCCCGATCAATATGAGGTCAAGCAGATCACCACTCACGGTTCAACGTTATCCAGCGGAACAGTCAAGCGTGCACGTCTTCCTTGAGGACTACGTCCATCCTCTGCCTAACGTGAGCGGTATGCCGCTGATCGAGCTCATCGAGACGGCCCTGTCCGACCCGGACCCCGACGGCCCCGTGCGATGGCGAATGATCGAACTGCTGCAGCAGCAGGGCGACCTGGAGACGTTCACCGAGGCCAGGCGGCTGTGCGCCGCGGGCTCCGTCTCCGAACGCCTGCTCGGCGTGGACATCATGGGCAGGCTCTGCGCCTTCCGCGACCGCACGCTGCCCGTCCTCCGTTTCCTCGCGGCCAGCGAGTCGGACCCGATGGTCCTGTTCTCCGTACTGATCGCGTTCGGCCACCTCGGCGACCCGCGCTCGCTGCCGTCCGTGATCGAGCTGGCCTCCCACGCCGACCCCAGGGTCCGGTACGGCGCGGCCTACGCGCTGCCCAACGTCGTGGGCAACCCGCCGGACCCGGCGGGCATGTCGGCGCTGAGGATGTTGTCGAGGGACGTGGACGACGACGTCGCCGACTGGGCCACGCTGGGCGTCGCCCTAGCCTCTGGCAGCAAGGTTGACGACGTCGGGAGGTAGGTCCTCGATCCGCTGCCGGTCCCACGGCACCTCGAACCCGCCGGCCCGCAGCACGTTGTCGAGCACCATCGCGGTGAAGCCCCACACCAGCATGCCGCGCACGCGGAACGCCGGGCCGGAGTAGCCGGTGCGCGGATAGCGGAGCTGGATCCGGTTGGCCGGGTCGACGAGCTCGGCGATCGGCACCCGTTCCACGGAGTCGACCTCGTCCGGCGAGGCGGCGTGCACGGCGGACGGCGTGTGCCACCAGCCGACGACGGGCGTGACCCGGTTGTCGCTGCGCCAGACGTAGAGCTCGGGCAGGGTGCGGACGATCTCGACGCCGCGCGCGTCGAGCCCGGTCTCCTCCTCTGCCTCGCGCAGCGCGGCGCCGACCACGCCGTCGTCCTCGGGGTCCACGCCGCCGCCGGGGAAGGCGGGCTGGCCCGCGTGCCTGTTGCCGCGCGAGCTGCGCTGGATGAGCAGCACGTCGGGCCCGTGGGGGCCGTCGCCGAAGAGCAGCAACACGGCGGCAGCGCGCCCGGCGCCGTCGAGAGGGGGGCGCAGCGAGCCGGGGACGGGGTGCTGCACGGCCTGGGCGCACATGTCGACGAGCCACTCGGGAACCATGCGATCTGCAACGCCCCCGGGGCGGAAAACCCTTCCCGTCACGAGAAGGGCCCCGGCCTGACCAGCTTCGTCGCCTTCTTCACGTCCGTCGGGCCCGTGCCGTACGCCGGGCACAACGTGGCGAGCGGGCAGACGCCGCACGCGGGGTTGCGCGCGTGGCAGATGCGCCGCCCGTGCCAGATCAGCCGGTGCGACATGACCGTCCAGTCGCGCTTGGGGATCAGCTCCCCCACCGCGTGCTCGATCTTGACCGGGTCGGTCTCCGTGGTCCAGCCGAACCGCCTGGTCAGCCGCTGGAAGTGGGTGTCGACGGTGATGCCGGGCACGCCGAAGGCGTTGCCCAGCACCACGTTGGCCGTCTTGCGCCCGACGCCGGGGAGCGTGACGAGGTCCTTGAGCTTGTTCGGCACCTCGCCCTTGTAGCGTTCGCACACGGCCTGGGCCATGCCGATGATGCTGTTGGTCTTGGCGCGGAAGAAGCCGGTCGACTTGATGATGCCTTCCATCTCGTCGCGGTCGGCCGCCGCGTAATCCTCCACCGTGGGATATTTCGCGAACAGGGTGGGAGTGACCATGTTGACCCGCTTGTCGGTGCACTGCGCCGACAGGATCGTGGCGACCAGCAGCTCGAGCGGGTTCCCGAAGTCGAGCTCGCAGTGCGCGTCCGGATAGGTGTCCTCGAGGATCCTGTTCATCTTGCGCGCGCGGCGCACCAGCGCCAGCCGAGACTCCATGCGCACAAGACTAAGCTTTCTGCAGCTCCCGCACGGCCGTACCCAGACCCGCCACCGCACCCACCAGCGACAGCACGGCCGCGACCGCGCACACCGGCCCCAGACCCGCGCTGTACGCCTCGGCGGAGCCGTACCCCCCGAAGGACGTGAACACGACGGCCAGGACGGCCACACCGAAGGCGCCGGCGAACTGGCGCACGGTGCTGAAGATCCCGGACGCCTTGCCGATGAACGCCGGAGCCACCGAGCTGAGCACCGCGTTCTGCGTCCCCGGCATCGCCATCGAGGCGCCGATGCCCGCGAGGAGCAGCGGCGCCACCACGTTCGCCGTCGGCGTGACGGTCAGCGCCATCCAGCCCATGCCGACCGCCTGCAGCGCGAGCCCACCGGCCACCAGCGGCCGCTCCCCGATCCTGCTCACCAGCCGCCCGGCCAGCGGCGCGACCACGAACATCGGGACGGTCCACGGGATCATCCGCACCGCAGCCTCCAGCGGGCTGCCGAACTGGCCGACGAAGAAGAGCGAGCCGTAGATCGTGCCGTAGAGGGCGAGCGTGGCCAGCACGCCGGAGGAGAACGCCCGGATGCGGAACAGCTCGCGCTCCCTGCCGACGTAGAGCGCGAGCAGCGGCACCCCCACCACCAGCGAGACCAGGAACTCGCCGCGCACCAGCCCCCAGACGAGCCCGAGCCCGCCCACGGCGACCAGCGCGACGCCCGCGTAGTCGATCGGATGGACCGGACCGCGGCTCTCCCCCACCTTCAGCAATACCAGCGGGATCAGCGCCAGCGCGATCGGCACGTTGATCCAGAAGATCCACTGCCAGGCCAGCCCCTCGGTCACCGCTCCGCCGACCATCGGACCTGCCAGCACCGCCACCCCCGTGATGCCGCTGAACACGCCCAGCGCCCCGGCCCGCTCCTGCGGCGGGTACGCCGTGCTCAGCAACGCGATCGCCAGCGGCATCACCAGCGCGGCCCCGGCGCCCTGCAGAGCCCGCGCGGCGATCAGCAGGCCGATGTCGGGCACCGTCGCGCAGGCCACGGAGGCGAGCAGGAACAGCGCGATCCCCGACACGAACATCCGCCGCCTGCCGAACCGGTCGCCGACGGCAGCGGCGGGCATCAGCAGCACCGCGAAGGTCAGGCTGTAGGCGTTCGCCGTCCATTCCAGCTGTTCGAGGCCGGCTCCCAGGTCCACCTTGATCTTGCTCAGCGCCATCGTCACGACCATCGCGTCGAGCGCGACCATGAACGAGGCCACCGAAGCCAGGCCGAGAACCCATCGTTTGTTATCCATGTTGGTACAGACAGGACCGATGAGTTCTGTCATCGGTACGGTCTTGAATTACATGGACGAAGATTTCGCGACCCTCGCAGAGCCGTTCAGGCGCGAGCTCATGGCGCACTGCTACCGCATGCTCGGCTCGGTGCACGAGGCGGAGGACCTGGTCCAGGAGACCTACCTGCGAGCTTGGCGCGGCTTCGAGCAGTTCGAGGGGCGCGCCTCGATGCGGACCTGGCTGTTCAGGATCGCCACCAACGCCTGTCTCAACGCCCTGCAGCACAGCAGCCGCAGGTCGCTGCCCTCGGGCCTGCCGGGTTCCGAGTGGATCGAGCCGGTGCCGGACGCCCTGGTGGATCCGGCGGCGATCGTGGCCTCGCGCGCCGGGCTGCGGCTGGCGGTCATCGCCGCACTGCAGCACCTGCCGGTCAGGCAGCGCGCCACGCTGGTGCTGCGGGAGGTGGTCGGCTGGCCGTCGGCCGAGGTGGCCGAGCTGCTGGGCACCAGCGTCGCGGCGGTCAACAGCATGCGCCAGCGGGCGGCTGCGCAGCTCGACAAGCTCGACCTGGACGAGTTCTCCGAGCCGGCCGAGCCCAAGAAGCGGGAGCTGCTCGACCGCTGGGCGGCCGCCATCGAGGACGCGGACATCGCGGCGCTCACCGACCTGCTCACCGAGGACGCCGTGTGGGAGATGCCGCCGCACGCCGCCTTCTACGCGGGCAGAGACCATGTGCTGGGGCTGCTGAGAGAGAAGCTCGTGCCCACATCCGGCGTGCGCAGGCTGGTCGACGTCGAGGCCAACGGGCAGCCCGCCTTCGCGCACTACATCAGGGGCAGGGCGCACTCGATCCAGGTGCTCACCCTGGACGGCCTGGCCGTACGCAAAGTCACTTCATTTCACTATCCAGCGCTGTTTGACGTGTTTGCCCTGCCCAGCGCCATATGATGCTCATGGCGGGCCTGGGGATGTCACCCGAAGTGGGGTACGTCACAATGGCAACAGAGGAGGCAGAGTGAACACCGAAGACGTGCTGGGCAAGGCCCCCCTGTTCGCCGCGCTCGACCGCGAGAGCGCAGCTGCGCTGCGCACGAGCATCACCGAGGTCCAGCTGTCCAAGGGGCAGACGCTTTTCAACGAGAACGAGACGGGTGACCGCCTCTACGTCGTGCTCGAGGGCAAGATCAAGCTCTCCCGCACCTCACCCGACGGCCGCGAGAACCTGCTCAGCGTGCTCGGCCCGAGCGAGATGTTCGGCGAGCTGTCGCTGTTCGACCCACGGCCGCGTACGGCTTCCGCCACGGCGCTGACCGACGTACGGCTGGCCGGGCTCGGCCACGACGACCTGCGCCCCTGGCTCACCGGTCGCCCCGAGGTCGCCCTGCACCTGCTCCGCGCCCTGGCGCAGCGGCTGCGCCGTACCAACGACGTCCTGGCCGACCTGGTCTTCACCGACGTCCCGGGCCGCGTGGCCAAGCAGCTCCTCGACCTCGCCGAGCGGTTCGGCACCAAGACCGAGGACGGCACGCGCGTCCACCACGACCTCACGCAGGAGGAGCTGGCCCAGCTCGTCGGCGCCTCGCGCGAGACGGTCAACAAGGCGCTGGCCGACTTCGCCCAGCGCGGATGGCTGCGCATCGAGGCCAAGGCCGTGGTCATCCTCGACATGGACCGGCTCTACAACCGCTCCAGGTAGTCGAGCTGCGCCCGCACCGACATCTCGGCTGCGGGCCAGAGCGACCTGTCCACGTCCGCGTACACGATCTTCACGATCTCGTGCGGCGTCCTGGCGCCCTGCTTCTGGGCCGCCTTGATCTGCTCCAGCCGCTCCCGGCGGTGCGCGATGTAGCCGTCCAGGGCCGCCAGGGGGTCGGCGAGCACCGGGCCGTGCCCGGGGAGCAGCGCCTCGGCGCCGAGGTCGTCAGCGGCCTTCCTGAGCCGGTCGAGGCTGCGCAGGTAGTCGGTGAGCCCGCCGTCCTGGGCGATGATCGTGGTGCCGCGGCCGAGGACCGTGTCGCCGGTGAGGATCGCGCGGTCCCCCGGCAGCCAGAAGCACAGCGAGTCGAACGAGTGGCCCGGCGTGCCGTACACGTGGAGCTCCAGGCCGTCGACCGTCACCACGTCGCCGTCGTCCAGGCCCTCGTCGCCCAGCCGGTGGCGCGGGTCGAGCGCGCGCACCGGGGCCTTGACCATCTCGGCGAAGCGCCTGGCGCCCCCGCTGTGGTCGAAATGGCCGTGGGTGAGCAGGATTTGGGTGACTTTTCGGTCTTTGAGGTGGTTCTTCACGCGCAGCAGGTGGGCCTCGTCCTCGGGGCCCGGGTCGACCACGATGACCTCGGTCGCGCCGATCACCCAGGTGTTGGTGCCGTCGAGCGTCATCAGGCCGGGGTTCGGCGCGAGCAGGTTCTCCGCGTGATCGGTGCGGGTGCCGTCCGGGCTGTCGATGGGGATGTACAGGCCGCTCATACGATCAGCCTGACCTCGCCGTCGATCTCGGCCACGCGGGGCATGATGGTCACGATCTCCCTGCTTTCGGCGAGAACGGCCGCTACCGAGTCGTGTGCGGCCAGTTCCGTCAGTGTGGCGTAGGTGGGCGGCATGAGGAAGATCTCACCCTTGTGCGCCAGCTCCAGCGTCTCAGACGGCCGCTGCCAGAGCACCACGTCCGCCTCGCCGCCGACGTCGCGGGTCCGCTGGCCGTACGGCAGGGCGGCGACGAAGAAGCGGGTGTCGAACCGCTTGGTCTCGATCTCCGGCGTGATCCAGTGCGCCCACGGCCTGAGCAGGTCGGAACGGAGCACCAGGCCGCGCCGGTCCAGGAAGTCGGCGAAGGCCAGGCTCCTGTCGATCAAGGCGATCCTGTCCGCCTCCCAGTCGTCGCCCGTGGTGTCCTCGACGACGGAATCGGGCCCTGGCCCGGCCAGGAGCACCCCGGACTCCTCGAAGGTCTCCCGTACGGCTGCGCAGACCAGACCGCGCGCGGTCTTCTCGTCGGCGTTGAACACCTCGCCCCACTCGGCGGGCGACGGACCGGCCCAGGCGACGGCGTGGTCGGTGTCGCGCGGGTCGACGGAGCCGCCGGGAAACACGTAGGCCCCGGCGGCGAACGCCATCGTCGCCTTGCGTCTGAGCAGGTAGACCTCGGGTCCGTCCCGGAGGATCACGACGGTCGCCGCGTCGCGGGCGTGGACGGGGACGACGCGCCCCGCCGCGATGTCACGTGCTCGCTCGGCGAACTCGTCAGGCAACCTCATCATGACCTCCGGACTAGAACATCACTCGGTCATGCTACTTCCGCGATCAGCTCCACCTCTACGGGAGCGTCCAGCGGAAGCGAGGCCACGCCCACCGCGCTGCGCGCGTGCACGCCCAGGTCGCCCAGGACGTCGCGGAGCAGCTCGCTGGCGCCGTTGCCGACCGCGGGCTGGGAGGTGAAGTCGGGCGTGCTGGCCACGAAGACGACCACCTTGACGATGCGGGTGATCTTCGCAAGGTCGCCGACGTTGGACTTCACCGCGGCCAGGGCGTTGAGCGCGCAGATCCTGGCCAGCTCGGCGCCCTGCTCCAGCGTGATCTCCCCGCCCACCTTGCCGGTGGCGGCGAGCTTGCCGTCCACCATCGGCACCTGGCCGGAGGTGTAGACGAGGTTGCCCGTCCGCACGGCCGGTGTGTAAGCGGCCAGCGGCGGCACGACCTCGGGCAGCGTCAGGCCCAGCTCGGCGAGCCTCTCCTCGGGGGTGCTCATGCCTTCTCCCTCTTGAAGTAAGCGACCAGGCCCTGACCGTCGGGGCCCTGGATGATCTGCACGAGCTCCCAGCCGTCAGCCCCGAAGTTGTCGAGGATCATCTTGGTGTTGTGGATCAGCACCGGAGCCGTCAGGTACTCCCATTTCTTCATGGGGCTCAGCGTAGTGACCAATCTCAAAGCGAACAGCACGTGACCGCCGGGTAGCCTTCGGTTTGTGAAGACGCGGGACACGGATTGGGACGGCGTGCGGCTCCACGTCGTCACAGGCAAGGGCGGGACCGGCAAGACGACGGTCGCCGCCGCCCTGGCTCTTGCCCTGGCGTCGGGCGGCCGCAAGGTGTTGCTGGTCGAGGTCGAGGGGCGGCAGGGCATCGCCCAGATCTTCGACAGGCCGCCGCTCCCCTACGAGGAGCGCAAGATCGCCGTGGCTCCGGGCGGCGGCGACGTCTACGCCCTGGCCATCGACCCTGAAGAGGCGATGCTCGAGTACATGGAGATGTTCTACGGCATGCGCAGGGCGGGACGCGCGCTGACCAAGATGGGCATCGTCGACTTCGCCACGACCGTCGCGCCCGGCTTCCGCGACGTCCTGGTCACGGGCAAGACCACCGAGGCGGTGCGCAGGAAGAGCAAGAACGGCAAGCGGGTGTACGACGCGGTCGTCCTGGACGCGCCGCCCACCGGGCGGATCACCCGCTTCCTCAACGTCACCCAGGAGGTCGCCGGCCTCGCGCGGGTCGGGCCGATCAAGAATCACTCCGATCTCGTGAGCGGGGTGGTGAAGTCGCCGGAGACCGCTGTGCATTTCGTCACGGTTTTGGAAGAGATGCCGGTTCAGGAAACGCTCGACGGCATTACCGAATTGCGTTCAGCGGGGCTTCCGGTCGGTGGCGTCTTCGTGAACATGGTCCGTGAATCACTCCACCTTGACTCCGCTGTCAAGGGCGGATTCGACGTCGGCGAGCTCGCTCTGGGGCTCAAGGCGGCAGGGCTGGCCGATGGGGCCGGTGACGCTTCCGTGATTGCCGAGGCGCTGGCCGAGGAAGTGGCCGAGTACGCCCGCCGTACGGAACTGGAGAAAAGGGAGCGGGGCTCGCTGGAGGCGGCAGGGACGCCGCGCTACGAGCTGCCGCTCCTGGCCGACGGGGTTGACCTGGCCGGACTCTACGAACTCGCCGAGAACATCTGCGCACAGGGAGTGGCATGAGGACGCCTCCGTCCCTCGACATCGACGCGATCCTCGATGACAGGGGCACCCGCATCATCGTCTGCTGCGGCTCCGGCGGCGTGGGCAAGACCACCACGGCCGCGGCGCTCGGGCTGCGCGCGGCCGAGCGGGGCAGGTGCGCCGTGGTGCTCACCGTGGACCCGGCCAGGCGGCTGGCCCAGTCGATGGGCTTGACCGAGCTGGACAACACTCCTCGCCTGGTGCACTCCTCCGGCGAGGGGAAGCTCTTCGCGATGATGCTCGACATGAAGCGGACCTTCGACGAGATCATCGAGGCGCACGCCGATCCCGAGCGGGCCAGGCAGATCATGGCCAACCCGTTCTACCAGTCGCTGTCGTCCAGCTTCGCCGGTACGCAGGAGTACATGGCGATGGAGAAGCTCGGCCAGCTCAGGCGCTCGGACGAGTGGGATCTGATCATCGTCGACACCCCGCCGTCGCGCTCGGCGCTCGACTTCCTGGACGCTCCTGAACGGCTCGGCCGCTTCCTCGACGGGCGGTTCATCAGGCTGCTGCTCGCACCGGCTCGCGCTGGGGCGATGAAGCTGCTCAACGCCGGGTTCAGCATCGTGGCAGGCGCGATGACCAAGCTGCTCGGCGCGCAGGTGCTCAAGGACCTGCAGACGTTCGTCTCGGCGCTGGACGCCGTCTTCGGCGGGTTCAGGCAGCGCGCGGAGATGACCTACAAGCTGCTGCAGGCGCCGGGCACGGCCTTCGTCGTGGTCGCCGCCCCCGAGCGCGACGCGATGCGGGAGGCGTCCTACTTCGTTGAGCGGCTCGCTGAGGAGCGCATGCCGCTCGCTGGTCTCGTGGTGAACCGGGTACATCTTTCGCCCGCCTCCGGGCTTTCTGCGGCCCGCAGCGCGGCTGCTGCAGAGGACCTGGAGGCGCGGGGTGAACATGAGATGACCTCGGCCGTGCTGCGGCTGCACGCCGGTCGCATGCAGCTCGCCGCGCGCGAGCAGCGTGAACAGGAGCATTTCCGCTCCGCCCACCCCACGGTCCCGGTGGTGCAGGTGCCCGCGATGTCGGAGGATGTCCACGATCTGGCGGGTCTGCGCCAGATCGGGGAGTTGCTGGCTTCTTGAGCATGACTACGGCCGGTGGTCTCCACCGGCCGTAGTCATGCGGTGCCTGGCTCAGCCCGCGATCAGCTCGTTAGTCCGTTCGTACTCTTCCTTCGCGGACTCCAGCAGCTCGCGCCATGAGTCCACGTCGGGTCGCCGCCTCAGCAGCGCCCGACGCTCCCGCTCAGTCATACCGCCCCACACCCCGAACTCGATGCGGTTATCAAGCGCATCGGCGAGGCATTCGGTACGGACCGGGCATCCTCGGCAGATCAGCTTCGCCCTGTTCTGGGCGGCTCCCTGGACGAACAGCGCGTCCGGGTCCGCACCCCGACAGGCGGCACGGGAGGTCCAATCCGTGATCCACATGTTTCGACCCCACTCCCCTTAGGTGGTCAGTCGTCATTTGGGGCCGACGGGCGCGGGCGCCGAGCCTCCGTATTCAGTTGCCGCAGAGAGAACGTACGCAACGAGACGTTCGGGCCGACAGACCCCAGAGGACCAATTTCCTGCCTCAGTCTTGACCGGGAATGACTAGTCACCCCTTCCAGTCAAGGCGAAATGGTGTCCCGTTACCGATTACGCCACTCTTTCGACGTACTCTTGGTCCTGTGCAAGCTCAGGGCAAAGATCATTCGTCTCCGTTCGTGAACGTCGCGAAGCTGGTCATCGCGGGCGCGGCCGCCGGCGTGCTGACCGCTGCCATAGCCCTTCCCGCCGTCGGCGGCGCCGGGCTCACCGTCAAGGGGACGACTGAGGAGCTTGAACTCAAGCCGGAGAACCTGGACGAGCCCGCGCTCTCGGAGCTCACCAAGATCCAGGACGTCAACGGCAAGACGATCGCGCAGTTCTATCACGAGAACCGCCAGGCGATCCCGCTCGCCAAGATCGCCGACGTCATGAAGACGGCGATCATCTCGATCGAGGACTTCCGCTTCTACCAGCACGGGCCGATCGACCTCGAGGGCACCGCCCGAGCCATGGTCAAGAACGTGACCGGCGGCGGCGTCGTCCAGGGTGGCTCGTCGATCACCCAGCAGTACGTCAAGCAGGTGCTGCTCAACAAGGCGGAGACCAAGGAAGAGAAGCAGGCGGCCATCGCGCCGACGCTCTCACGCAAGCTCAACGAGCTGCGGTACGCCATGGCGATCGAGCAGAAGTACACCAAGGACGAGATCCTCGAGAAATACCTGAACATCTCCTACTTCGGGGCGAGCGCCTTCGGCGTCCAGGCGGCCTCCAAGCGCTTCTTCGGCAAGCCGGCCTCCGACCTGAACCTGGTCGAGGCGGCCACGCTGGCGGCAGCCGTACAGAACCCGGAGGCCACCGACCCCAACGTCAACAAGGAGCGCAGGGCCAAGCTGCAGGCCAGGCGCAACCTCGTGCTCGACCGCATGGCCCAGCTCGGCAAGATCACGGTCGCCGAGGCCACCGAGGCCAAGAAGCAGAAGCTCGGCTACAAGGACACGCCGATCCCCGGCGGCTGCGAGCAGAGCAAATACCCCTACTTCTGCCTGTACGTGAAGAACGAGATCCTGCTCAACGAGGACTTCGGCAAGGACACCGCCGAGCGCAAGAAGTTCCTGGACGCCGGTGGCCTCACGATCAGGACCACGCTCGACCCGAAGATGCAGGAAGCGGCAGAGAAGGCCATCAAGAAGTACGTCAAGGCCAAGGACAAGCCGGTCGCGTCCCAGGCGATGATCGTCCCGGGCACCGGCGAGATCAAGGCGATGGCCGCCAGCCGCGAGTACGGGACGAACAAGAAGAAGAACGAGATGAGCTACAACCTCGTGGCCGACGTCAAGCACGGCGGCGGCAACGGGTTCCAGCAGGGCTCGACGGCCAAGGCGTTCACGCTCGCCACGGCGCTCGAAGAGGGCATGAAGTACGGCGACGGCAACAACACCGGCAAGACCTTCCACGTGCCCCGCATCGAGGACACCTCGTTCCGCGACTGCAAGGGGCGCAGGGTCGGCTCGGAATGGGACGTCTTCAACTCCAGCGAGGGCGGCGGCGGCTTCAAGACGCTGCAGACCGGCACCTGGGGCTCGGTCAACACGTTCTTCATGAAGCTCGAGGAGAAGGTCGGGCTCTGCAAGGTCGTCAAGATGGCCGAGAAGCTCGGCATCAAGCGGGCCGACGGCGGGCCGCTGGTGCAGGTGCCGACGTTCACCCTCGGGGTCAACGAGATGGACCCGGTGACTGTCTCCAACGCCTATGCGGTGTTCGCGGCGCGCGGTCAGTACTGCAGGCCGATGGCGATCACCGAGATCCAGGACCGCACCGGCAAGGTCATCAAGCGGCCCAAGCCCAAGTGCAAGCAGGTCATGGACGAGGAAGTGGCCGACGCCGTCAACGGGATCCTGTCCGGGGTGTTCACCAAGGGCACGATGAGCCAGGTCGGCGGTATCAACCGGGATGCGGCGGGCAAGACGGGCACAACGGATGGGTACACGGCGGCGTGGTTCGCCGGGTACACGCCGAACCTGGCGTCGGCCGTGTCGATCGGCGACCCGCGCGGGGCCTTCAAGCACGACCTGACGAACGTGACCATTGGCGGGCGGTTCTACGCGTACGTGTATGGGGCGTCGATCTCCGGGCCGATCTGGAAGCAGTCGATGATGCAGGCGTTGAAGGGGATCGAGGCCACGTCGTTCTTCCCGGTGAACACGGAGCGGTTCGGTGGGTGTTCTGACGCTTGCGCGCCGAAGCCCAAGAAGGACAAGGACAAGGACCCGGACGGCGGGCCGCCGAACGACAACCCGTTCGACGACTTCTTCGGCGACCGGGACGGCGACAACAACGGCCACGGCGACGCCGGCCCCATCATCCCGGGCCGCCACTAACCCACCAGCCCCGGCCCATCCTCCCTGGGCCTGACCGCCACGCCTGCGACCCCAGCCTGGCCCGCCCTCCCCGGGCCTGGACCGGCCCCACCCTTTCGGGCCTGGACAGGGCCAGGGGCCTCCGCATCTCGCGGAAGCCCCCTGCTTTTCGACCTTCGAGGCGCTGCGCCGTACAGACCTGGGCCTTTTGGCGCTGCGCCGTACAGGGCCTGCGGTTAGCCCGCGAGGCGGGACTTGACCGCCTGGGCCACGCGGCCGCCCTCGGCGCGCCCGGCGACCTTCGGGTTCACGACCTTCATGACCTGCCCCATCGCCTGCGGCCCCGCAGCGCCCGTCTCCGCGATCGCCTCGTCGACCAGGCGCCCTAGCTCCTCGTCGCTGAGCTGCGCAGGAAGGTACTCCTCCAGCACCGCGTGCTCGTCCAGCTCCGCCTGAGCCTGCTCCTTACGCCCCGCCCCCGCGAACGCCTCGGCCGCCTCGCGCCGCTTCTTCGCCTCCTTGGTGATGACCTTCAGCACCTCGTCGTCCGAGAGCTCCCTGGCCGTCTTCCCCGCGACTTCCTCGACGTTGACCGCCGCAAGCACCATGCGAACCGTCCTGAGACGGACTTCGTCCTTAGCCTTCATCGAGGCCGACAGGTCGGCCTTCAGCTTGTCCTTCAATGCGCTCATGGGTCCATCTTGCCGGTTGGCGTCGGGCATCATGAATGGGTGAGGAAATCCGTAGCCGTACCCCTGTCCCTGCTCGGCCTCGGCGTGGCCGGTATCGGCTACGCCTCGGTGATCGAGCGCAACTGGTTCCGGCTGCGCCGATTCGACGTTCCCGTGCTGGAGCGCGGGCAGCGCCCCGTGCGCATCCTGCACCTCTCCGACCTGCACCTGACGCCCGGCCGTACGATGCTGATCAACTGGGTGCGCTCGCTGGGCGCCCTGGAGCCCGACCTGGTGGTCAACACCGGCGACAGCATCGCGCACCCGGACGCCGTGCCGTCCCTGCTGCACGCCCTGGAGCCCCTGCTGGCCCGTCCTGGCCTGTTCGTGTACGGGTCCAACGACCTTTACGAGCCGCGGTTCAAGAACCCCGCACGCTACCTCTGGCGTACGTCCAAGAAGGACCGGCGGCAGCACGTCCCCAACCTGCCGTGGCGCGAGCTCGGCGCCGGGATGGCGGCGGAGGGGTGGCTCGACATGAACAACACCACCGCCCGCATCAAGATCGGCGACCTGGACGTGGCGGTGGCCGGGATCCACGACTCCCACATCGACCGCGACCGCTACGACCTCGTCGCCGGCCCCGCTCCGGCCGACGCCGACCTGCGGCTGGGCGTCATGCACTCCCCCGAGCCGCGCAACATGACCCGTTTCGCCGCGGACGGCTACCAGCTCCTGCTGGCCGGCCACACCCACGGCGGCCAGCTCTGCGTGCCGTTCTATGGGGCTTTGGTCACCAACTGCGGGATCGACCGAGCCCGGGTGAAGGGCCTGCACCGGCACGACTCGGCATGGCTCCACGTGTCCGCGGGGCTCGGCACGTCGCCGATGGCACCTGCCCGGTTTGCCTGCTTCCCTGAGGCGACGCTGCTGACGCTGATGCCGCGCCGCTGAGCGGTCACAAGCACGGCCGAAGTCCGCTAGACTTTCCCAAGCACGTGCAAGACCGGCGTGCGATCCGGGGTGTGGCGCAGCTTGGTAGCGCGCTTCGTTCGGGACGAAGAGGCCGCAGGTTCAAATCCTGTCACCCCGACGTTTGATAGTCCCGAGGTAGAGGGCCAGTTCTGAGAAATCAGAACTGGCCTTTCGCTTTTCCCCGTACAAGGTCGCTCATACGTCACGACGCACGCAGGCGTCCGGATACGCGTAACGCTCTCCGTGGTCGCGAACGTCTCGTGGCCTAGCACCCCGTCTTGCACGAGCCTGCTCGCCGCCGTGTGCCGCATGATGGGCGGTGCGCATCGCCGACGTGCGAGGCCGATCGACCGTCAGGAGACTCGTCCCCTTCAGCGTCACCCCGGGCACGTTGGACTTCATGCCCTTGGGGTACTCCCGGCGGCCGTCACGTGTAGCGACTTCGACCACCGACAGCAACCCTCAGATCCAGTCGACGCGGTGCCCGTGCAGGCCAACGGGGTCGGCCGTGGCTGAAGATCACCTCATCACCCTGCACGCGCGTCGGCGAGATCCTCGGACGGAAGGTCTGACCGACCGCTACCGGTCGGCGATCGAGCCCCAGCCGTTGTTCCAGATGTTGTTCCACCGCGCCTTCACTTTGACCACGTACGTGTGCGTGAGCCCGCCCACGGTCCAGCTACAGGTGGTGCTCGCACTACAGGAGTGCTCACTGCCGACGTACACCTGGTTGATCGTGTCCCATACCCGGCCGGTGACATTCCCACTGATCTTGGCCACAACGGACCCGTTGTACGGTGCGACCTTCTGCGTGGTGCAGGTGGGGTTGCCGTCGAGCCAGCACGTGTAGGACCCGGCGTGAGCCGGGGTCGCGCTGGCCAGCAGGACCGTTGCGGTGAGCGCGGCGGAAGCCGTCCAAGCAGAGAACTTCTTGAAGTTCACGAGACTCCTGGTGGTGAGTGATCCACATCGATTCATCGGCACGCTAGGGCGAGACCGTTGGCTCCAGGTTGGGAACCGGTTGGGTCGATTTGCCCCACGGGGCAGCCATAGGGCCCACCCCACCGAACTGGCCTGCCAGTGGCAGCTCACCGTCACCGTCTGCCGGACGTGAGAGCGACCGACAGCACCCGGGTGATGCGTGGCCCACATGGCCACTGATGGATGACCTGACCACGTTCCTCAATCGGTGGTTCGACGAGGACTAACCGCGGTCAAGATGCTGCACCCGGACTGGGACGAAGACCAGGTCGACGAAGAGGTCAAGCGCGCCCCGACCACAGCGCATTCAGCCAAGCCCGACACGGCGCCAGGCGAGGAGGACTCGACGGCCGACGAACAGGGCGGTCCGCCCCGCACCACGCCTTAGCTGCACTTATGTCCTCCTCTGGAGAAATGTCATTGTCCAGGCATACCTGCAGCGGGCCAGAACTGTAGCTTCAACAGGGTGAAGCCGACAATGTCCGGTGTGAACTCCTCGTGCCCGAGGGATTTGCGATGGATGGCGATCTTCCAGACAGTGTCCTCTCGGCCGAGGTCGAATTCCTCGCCGTAAGTTGTTCCGCCGGAATAGCCACTGACGGCGACGACCTTTCCAGACGTCAGGCTTACGCTTCCGGCCCAGCTCCTGTCCCAGGAGGAGAGAGGCGGAGGCGGCCCATCCCAGAGTTCGTACTTGATGAGGCATCGCTCGCTGCGGTTCTCGTTGATCGAGATTCCGTTGTCGGCTACGGCGATCCACTCGTCCGCATCGGCTTGGATTTCGGCGAGAGCCCACTCCTCGTCAAGGTCCGCGACGCCTTCCAGATACTTGGGAATCTCGCGGTGGTCGAGCAGCTCAAGGATGATTCTCGGCACAGGCCGTCCTGACGCTTGTCGTTAGGGAGGGCGACTGAAGGACCATGCGGCCCGTCCAACTTCCCACAATCATGTTGTGGCTGGACGGCAGTGGGCAAGTCAGCGGTGATCCCTGGACAGCTCTTCGATCGTTGTGATGCCCGGTGTAGGCAGGGAAAGGTCCTCCCGCTCTTTGCGCAGGCCTCGCTTGTTGGGACGGATATCCAAGCGGTCGACGTCGATCGTGAGCAGGACCCGGAATGACCGCCGACGCCATTCCTTGCCGCCGAGGCGCTTGTAATCGGCGGGGGCGAACGGGGGGAACGCAACGCCGAAGGCGGCACGCATCCGGATAGATGAGAGCTTCCCAACCCCCCACCCCCATTGGATCGTCCCTTTGACCATGACGATGGCCATCGGGATCAACGCGAATCGGAGCCTCTTCTGCCCTACGCGTGCCACCTCACGGGCGCGACCGGCCAAGAAGAGGGAGGGCAGCGAGCGGCATGGGGACCACCAAAATGTAGGCAGTCTCCTTGTCTACGGGTTGCAGTTGTCGCAGTGGACGTCGGGGGGTGGGTCGCCGGTCGTCAGGTCCTTGAGCCAGTCGACCAGCCACACGCCGTTGACCTTGATGTCGTAGAACTTGTCGTGCTCGAAAAGGCCGTGGCCATTGCCCGGTGCGGTGTAACTGTGCAGGGTTGCGCCCGTCGCCTCGGTAGCCGCCTCGTTGGCGTCGATGGCGGGTTTGCTGGCGTCCATCTGGTCGCCTCCACCGCCGCGTGCGGGTCGTGGGCGTAGTCGAAGCGGGACAACACCAATCTCGGGGTGTGTTTCGCGGCCTGGGACCAGAAGCTGGGGATGCTCCATGTCGAGGTCGTCAGACCGTCCACTGCCCAGCTGGGCATGGCGTTGAAAGCGCCCCAGGTCTTGTTGAGGACTGTGGTGTTGAAATCCCGGGTTGTCGGGCCACGCACCGGACTGGGCGCCGAATACGGTGACCTTGGCTTTCGGGAGGCGGTCTGCGGTTAGGGCACCGTACAGAGGGGCGGCTATCGAGCCTGCTGTTTTGCCGATGACCACGACTTCCGTGGCGCTTCCATAAGCCTTGGCCAGGTAATCGAGGGTGGCTGTTCCGTTGGTGCTGGACGGTCAGGGTTGGGGAGTACTTCTGGGCCACGTTGCCCAGGTGTGCGTCGCCGGTGCAGGCGCTCGCGAAGATGATCGATTAGTCGGCGAAGAAGCCCTCCTGCTGGTCGGTTGGTTGTTCGCCGGTCTCGCTGCGCCAGTCGTAGAAGTCGTTCTCGCCGGTCGGGTCTGTGCTGATAAATGCGCACATGGTGGTGTCCCAGCAGACGCCGCCGCCGTTCAGGAACAGGACGACCTTGGTCGGATCGGCGCGCCGTTCCCAGAAGGAGAACGCGCTCCGGCTTCCAGGGCTGGGCTTCGACGTGGGAGCGGGTGAGGAAATAGGTCGCGGCCCCGCTTATCAGGAGCAGCAATATGGCTGCGGATGGCGGTGACAGTGGCGTCAGGAGATCAGTTGAGCAGTTTCTCCAGTTCCAGGCTCGCCGGTTCGTATCCGGCGTCCGCGATGCGTTGCAGCTCACGCAGGTCGCGTGCCGCCACCGCGCGCTGGGTGAGAAGGAATCCGGCACGCATGGATCCCTCGTCGAGCAGTTCGCTCAGTTCCTCGGCGTCGGCGAGGTCGGCCAGCCGGTCCAGGGCGGTTTCGTTGCCCTCGTCGGCCAGGTCACGCAGTGTCTGCCGGTCGAAATTCTCCATGACCCCATGGTGCGACATTGCCCCAGGGGCAAGGTCAAGTGCCACGATGACCAGGTGATAACCATCGGGCAGCTCGCCAGGTACATCGGAGTGTCGACCAAGACGATCCGTGTTTATCACGACAAGGGGTTGATTCCTGAGCCCGACCGGGACGCCTCCGGATACCGGCGTTACGGCGCCGAGCACGCCGTCGAGCTGATCAAGATCAGGACCCTCGCGGCGGCTGGAGTGCCGCTGGCGCGGATCAGGGACCTGCGGTCGGCGAGCGGGCAGGAGTTCCAGCAGGCCCTCGGCGAGATCGACGCCGACCTCACCGGGCGGATCCGCGAGCTGAGGACGACCCAGCGGCGCCTGCGCAAGCTCGCGGCCGGCCGCCTCCAGCCGCTGCCCGACGAGGTGGTCGACCACCTCGACCAGTTGGCCAGGCAGGGGTTCACCGGGCGGTGGGTGGCGCTGCAGCAGGACCTGTGGATCCTCGTGTTCGCCACCCATCCGGACACCGCGGTCACGCTCTTCCGCGACCAGGCGCAGATCCTGGCCGACCCGGCGCTGCGGCAGATGTTCCTCGACTACGACCAGGCGCACGACCTCGACCCCCACGACCCCCGGGTCGACGACCTCGCCCAGCGGATCGTCGCAGCCACCAGAGCGCGGTACGGTTCCCAGGACCTGCCGGGCAGCGAGATCGACTCCGAGGTCCCGGCGCTCATCCAGGGCACCGTCAACGCCTCCTCCTCGGCCTGGCAGCGCCTCGACGTCCTGATCCGTAACGGACTGCGTCGCTAGGCGAACACGTGGAGTTCCGGGTACGGTGCCCAGCCCGGGTCGCCGGTGCGGATGAAGGAGATCCACGCGCGGTGCATCCGGTCGCCCAGGCCTGAGACGTCGAGCCCCGACATCATCGGGGCGTGCGACCACCGGCCGAAGTTCGCGAATGTGAACGGCAGGTCCAGGCAGTGGGTGGCGCCGAGCCGTCCGTCATGGGCAGGTGTGGCCACGTCGAAGCGATACACCCATGCTGGACGGCGCGAGGCCAGGTCCAGCAGTGGGGCTCCGAACATCGCCTCGCACACCGCCTGCTGCAACTGCTCCCCCGGCGTGCCGTCCCCAGAAAGGGAGAATCCGGTAGACGAGGCCCATGAGGACACCTGGGCGGAGGTCGCCGAGCGGATCGTGTCGTCGAGGCCGAAGGCGAAGGTGGCCTCGTCCCGCGTGTACCCGGCGACGATGGGGATCGACGACGCGGCCAGGTTGTCCACAGGGTGCCGGGACAGCACGGGGAGGAACGCCAGGGCCCACTCACCCCACTGCTGGTGCCGTCCCATCACGGCCAGGGTGCCTTCGAGCAGCCGCTGCCACGACTCCTTGCGCAGCGCCTCCACATCGGCCACCCCCAGCGCGTCCATCAGCGTGGCGGTGCGCGCCGAGGCGTCCGAGGCGGTGGGCAGCTCAAGCCCGAGCGGTGCGCTCTGCAGGATCGCGCGGTGGAACAACCCGCCGGGCAACGCCCCGATCGACAGTGCCCCTCCCGACTGCCCGGCCACCGTGACGTTGTCCGGGTCGCCGCCGAAGCGGGCGATGTTGTCCCGTACCCAGGTCAGCGCCGCGACCTGGTCGGACAGCCAGACGTCGTCGTCCCCCACCCCGTGCAGGAACCCGAGCGGCCCGAGCCGGTAGTTGATGCTCACCACCACCAGGTCCCCATTGCGCGCGAAGGTGTCGCCCGCGTACACCGGCAGCGACCCCGACCCGCTGAGGAACCCGCCGCCGTGGATCCAGACCAGGACGGGACGGCGCGCGTCGTCCACCCCGGGCGTCCACACGTTCAGCGTCAGGCAGTCCTCGTCGAACGGCGGCAGCCCGTGGTTCCCGAGGATCGGATGGACGCCGGGAAAGTGGAACTGCGGCGCGCTCGGCCCGTACTCCGCCGCCTCGCGGACCCCGCTCCAGCCCGGATGCGGCTGTGCCGTCCGCCAGCGCAGGTCCCCGACGGGCGGGGCCGCGTACGGCACGCCGCGGAAGACGACCAGCCCGTCCTCCGATGTGCCGCGGAGGGCACCCTGTGTCACCTCGACGATGCTCATGGCTGGAGCATCGCCACGAGCCCACGAAAGCCGTAGAAATGACCGCAAGAATGACGGGATCTCGACAAAGGGCGCTGGCAAATGGATGAGATCGACCAACGGCTGGTCTGCGCGCTCCAGCACAACGGCAGGCTGAGCTGGGGCAGGATCGCGCACGCCCTCGGCGTCTCCGAGCGGACGATCGCCCGCAGGGCAGGCACGTTGCTGGGCTCCGGCACCGTGCGGGTGGTCGCGATACGCAACGCCTTCCGCGTGCCCGGCTGGACCCCGATGGTGTTGCGCGTGCGGTGCCGTCCAGGCCAGGTGCGCGCCGTGGCCGAGGCGCTGGCCAGGCGGAGCGACGTGTTGCTGACCGACATCCTGGGCGGCGGCGACGAGGTCTGCGCCACCGTCTTCAGCCGCAGCCCCCAGCAGCGCAGCGCCCTGCTGCTGCGCGACCTGCCCGCGACCGCGGCCGTCACCTCGTGGACCGCGTACGGCCTGCTGCGCGTCTTCGCCGAGGCCCTGCGCTGGGAGGCGGGCCTGCTGAGCGCGGAGCAGCTGGAGGCGCTCGGCCCGCCGTACCCTGGACCGGTTCCCGGCCCGGCGCGCCCGCCGCACCCGGTGGACGAGCGGCTGGCCGAGCTGCTGAGCACCGACGCCAGGATGAGCCACGCCGAGCTGGCTGCGGGAGCGAACATCTCCGAGTCGACCGCCAGGCGCAGGGTCGAGGACCTGCTCAAGGACGGCAGCGTACGGATCACCGCCGACGTCGACGTCGCGCACCTGGGGTTCGGGGTGGAGGCCGCGCTGTGGCTGACCGTCCGGCCGGAGGCGGTCGAGCGGGTGGGGCAGGCGCTGGCGAGCCATCCGGCGACCTGGTTCGTCGGGGCGACGACGGGGCCGGCCAACCTGCTCGCCTACGTGGTGCTGCCGGCGCTGGACGACCTCTACCTGTTCCTGGGCGCGATGCCCGAGGTTGCGCAGTGCGAGACGACGCTCTTCCTGCACGCGGTCAAGCGCGCGGGGGTGCTTCGGCGTTGAGCTCCAGCGGGTCGTCCAGGAGCTGCTCGACGGCCAGGGCGGCGGCGCCGCGCGCCGGGGCGTCCGGACCGAGCACGCCCGCGCGGACCCGCAGCGCGCGGTAGGCGGGGGCGGCGGCGCGGTGGGCGGCGAGCCGCCTGTCCACCTGCTCGACCAGCCAGGGCGCCAGCGGGGCGTAGGAGCCGCTGAGGATCACCGCCTGCGGGTTGAGCAACGCGGAGATCGCGCCCACGCCCTGGGCGATCCAGTGCGCCCCCTCGTCGAGGGCGCGCAACGTGCGCGGATCGCCCGCCTCGGCGCTGGCGAGCAGGTCGTCCGTGGCAGCGAGCCGGGCCAGCGCAGGCAGTCCGGCCATGACCTCCAGGCACCCCTGCTGCCCGCAGAAGCAGTCGGGCCCGCCGGGCGCGACCACCACGTGTCCCGCCTCGCCCGCTCCCCCGTCCGACCCGCGAAACAACCGCCCGTCGATGACGATGCCCGCGCCCACGCCGACCGAGCCGCTGAGCACCACCACGTCACGCAGCCCCTCCCCGCGCACCGCGTCGTACTCGGCCACCGCCGCCAGGTTCGCGTCGTTGTCGAGCCAGAAACGCACCGCGGGATGCTCCGCGCGCAACGCCTCGACCAGCGGGAACTCCCGCCACCCGAGATGCGGCGCCACCCCGACCAGCTCGGAGTGCGCGCTGACCGACCCGGGCACCGCGACCGCGATCCCGGCCAGGTTCCGTACGGCGGGCAGCGCGTCCCGCAGCTCGGCCAGCAGGACGGGCAGCACCTCGCCGCCGTGCCGTACGTGCGCCTCGTGGAGCGGACGCCCGCCGAGGTCGGTGGCGTGCAGCGTGATGGAGTGCACGTCGACCTGCACCCCGATGACCGCCAGGTGGGACCCGTCGAACTCGACGATGCGCCGCGGCCGCCCTGCCGACTCCAGCGGCCGCACCCCGGCCTCGCGCAGCAGCCCGCGCTCGATCAGCTCGGCCGCCAGGCTCGTCACGGCTCCCGCCGCCAGCCCGGTCTCCGCCGAGATCTCGGTGCGCGAGCGCGGCCCGCGATCGCGCACGTGGCGCAGGACCAGGGCCAGGTTGTGACGGCGAACGGTGAGCACGTCCGCCGGGCTGCCACTGATCACGAACTCAACCCTAGCCTTCGCGGGGTCCACGGGTTACGCTCACCCACAATAAATTCTGGCCCTGAAAAAATAGGAGGGGCTGTGCGCCTGCACGTGACAGAACGCGGCGACGGTGACCGTACCGCGATCCTCATCCACGGATTCAGCGACGACGGCGACACCTGGTGGCGCGTCGCGCCCGAACTGGAACGGCGCGGCTACCGCGTCCTCATGCCCGACCTGCGCGGCTTCGGGCAGAGCCCGCGCGCCGAGTCCTACAGCGCCAAGGAATGGGCGGCCGACCTGGTCGAGAACCTCCCGAAGGGCGCCGAGGTCGTCGCGGGCCACTCGCTCGGCGGCCGCCTGCTGGCCATGACCGTCGACGAGCTGGCCCCGGAGCGGGCCATCTACCTGGACCCGGCCTGGGCCGTCCCGTCGCAGGCCATCGAGCTCGCCGACGTGGCCGCGTTCCTCCAGGGCATGACCAGGGAGCAGATCCACCAGCTCAACCCGCGCTGGAGCGACCGGGACCTCGACGTGGAACTCTCCTCGTTCGCCGCCATGGACCCGCGCACGGCGGGCGCCCTGGCCGAGATCGCCGCCACCCCCATCGAACCGGGCGAACCCGATCGCCCCTCCCTGCTGGTACTGGCCGAGAACTCCCAGCTCGTCGACCCGACCACGCTCAAGGGCTTCGAGGTCCGTACGGTCACCGGAGCAGGTCACGTCATGCACCGCGACGACTTCGACGCCTTCATGGCCGCGCTGGACGGGTGGATCTGACCATGGTCCAGACGGTCAAGAGCGCCGGGCAGGTCCGCTTACTCCCCTTCATCTTCCTCGGCACGGCCGCGGTCATCGCGCTCTACTCGGGCTCGGCCACGCTGATCGCCCTGCAGGTGGAGCAGTTCGACCCGGTCAACAAGGTGGCCAACCTGGGCCTGATCACCGGGATCAGCTCCGTCTTCGCCACCGTGTTCAACCCCATCGGCGGCGCGCTGTCCGACCGCACCCGCTCCCGCTTCGGCCGGCGCAACCCGTGGTTGCTCGGCGGCTCGGTGGCCGGCGTGGCCACGATGGTGTTCCTCGGCATGGCCGACAACCTGCTCATGCTCGGCATCGGCTGGTGCCTGGCGCAGGGCGTCTACAACCTCTACCAGGCGGCGCTGCTGGCGATCATCCCCGACCGGGTGACGAACGAGCGGCGCGGCACCGCCTCGGCGGTCATGGGGATCGGGCTGCCCGTCGGCGGCGTGGTGGGCGCGGTCACCGCGGCCAACTTCGCGACAGACACCTCGTTCGGCTACCTGATCTTCGGCGGAGCCGTGGTGGCGGCAGCCGTCCTGCTGGTGTTCTTCACCAGGGATCCGCGTCCCGGCGAGTACCAGGTCGCCGAGCCCTCGGGCCTGGTGGCGTCGTTCCTGTTCGCGCTGCGGCACCGGGACTTCCTGCTGGTCTTCGTCGGCAGGGCGATGATGATCCTGGGTTACTTCATGGTCCTCGGGTTCATGCTCTACATCCTCAAGGACCACATCGGCCTGCCCGCCGACCTCCATCCGGCCGCCGCCGTCGCGCAGATCACCATGATCTCCACGGTCTGCTCGGTGCTCGCCACGGTCATCGGCGGTCCGCTGTCGGACCGGCTCGACCGGCGCAAGGCCTTCGTGGTGATCTCCGGGGTGGTCGCCGCGCTGGCGCTGGTGATCCCGCTGGTCGCGCCGAGCTGGCCGATGATGCAGGTGTACGCGGCCGTGCACGGCTTCGCCTTCGGCATCTACGGCGCCGTCGACCTGGCGATCGCCACTCTGGTCCTGCCCAGCCAGGGGGACGCGGCGCGCGACATGGGCGTGCTGAACATCGCGGGGGCCGGACCCCAGATCGCGGCCCCCTTCGTCGCCTCGGTGATCATCAACGCGCTCGGCGGCTATCCCGCGCTGTTCGCGGTGGCCACCGTCGTCTGCCTGATCGGCGCCCTGGCCTTGATCCCGGTCAAGGGCGTCCGGTGAGGTGACGGGCCAGGAAGGCGACGCTTTCCGCCACGATCGGCTGGACGTCGGCCACACCCAGGAAGATGTGGTTGGCGTCCTCGATCGTGGACAGCGTGACGTCCACGCCCTGCTCGCGCAGCGCCTTGTCGAAGGCGACGCTCTGGCTGTACGGCACGACCTGGTCGACGGTGCCGTGCACCAGCAGGAACGGCGGCGCGTCCGCGGTGATGTGGTTGATCGGGCTCGCCTGCCCGGCCAGCTCGTCGTCGCCGCGGAACAGCGACTCGTACGGGTCGGGCCAGCCGGGCGGCATCTCCAGCGGGTGCTCCTGGACGGTGATCATGTCGGCCACGCCGTACCAGTCGACGACCGCCTGGACCGAGTGGTCGCCCTCGCCCACGCCCTCGACGCCCGCCAGCTCCGGCCCGGCCAGCGCGGCGAGGGCGGCCAGGTGGCCGCCGGCCGACTCGCCCATGACGCCGAAGCGCGCGGCGTCGAGGCCCAGCTCGCCGGCGAACGTCCGCAGGTAGCGGATGGCGGCGACGACATCGTGGTGCTGGGCCGGGAAGCGCGCCTCCTGGCTGTGCCGGTAGTCGATCGTGGCCACCGCCAGGCCCGCCTCCAGCAGCGAGCCGAACAGCAGCTCGGCGGGGATCGTGGGCGGCGTGTAGCGCCGGTCGCCCTCCAGCCATGCGCCGCCGTGGATCCAGACGACCAGCGGCACGGGCCCGTCCGCCTCGGGAACGGTGAGGTCGAGCAGCCGCGGCCGGTAGCCGGGCCTGAGCGCGTAGGTGAGCCCCTGGTAGCGGCGGGATGCGTCGGCCACGGGCGACAGGAAGGTCGGGGGCGTGAAGTCTGTCATGCACCGATCCTAATATAGCGATCTCTTGACTGTCGACAAAAAAACAACATACTGAGCACCATGACCGCTCATGTCGACACTTTCTGTCGTGACCGGCTCCCTCCCCCCGACCTCTGGCCCCACCTCACCGACCTGGGCTATCCGGAACGCCTCAACTGCGCCGTCGAGCTGCTCGGCGACTGGGCGCCCGAGCGCCGCTGCCTGCTGACCCCCACCGAGGAGTGGAGCTACGGCGACCTGCGCCGCCGCTCCGCCCAGGTGGCGCAGGTGCTGACCGAGGACCTCGGCCTGGTGCCGGGCAACCGGGTGCTGCTGCGCGGGCCCAACACGCCGTGGCTCGTGGCCTGCTGGTTCGGCGTGCTGCAGGCCGGTGGCGTGGCCGTCACGACGATGCCCCTGCTGCGCCGGGCCGAGCTGGACACCATGTGCGAGATCGCGCGCCCGTCGATCCGGCTGTGCGACCCGCGCTTCCTGGACGAGCTCGACGAGGCCGTGTCGTTCGCCGAGCTGGCCGCGCTCTGCGAGCTCAAGAGCGGCGCGTTCACCCCGGTCGACACGGCCGCCGACGACGTGGCGCTGGTCGCCTTCACCTCGGGCACCACCGGCAGGCCCAAGGCCACCCTGCACTTCCACCGCGACGTGCTGGCGATCGCGGACACCTTCGCCAAGCACGTGCTGCGCCCGGTCGCCGACGACCTGTTCACCGGCACGCCGCCGCTGGGGTTCACCTTCGGGCTGGGCGGCCTGGTGGTCTTCCCGCTGCGGGTGGGCGCGGCCACGCTGCTGGTCGAGCAGGCCGGGCCAGAGCAGCTCGCCGACCTCGTGGAGACGTACCGCGCCACGGTGCTGTTCACCGCACCCACCGCCTACCGGGCGCTGCTCGACCGCGGGCTCGCGCCGCGCCTGGCCGGGCTGCGGCGCTGCGTGTCCGCCGGGGAGCCGCTGCCCGCCGACGTCTGGACTGCCTTCCACGCCGCCACCGGGCTGCGGGTGATCGACGGGATCGGCGCCACCGAGCTGCTGCACGTGTTCATCTCGGCTGCGGACGACGACATCCGTCCCGGGGCGACCGGTCTGCCCGTGCCCGGGTTCCAGGCGCGGATCGTCGACCACGACGGCCTGGCCGTACCAGATGGGGTGGCCGGGCTGCTCGCGGTCGTCGGGCCCACCGGGTGCAGGTACCTGGACGACGAGCGGCAGCTCGCCTACGTGCGCGACGGGTGGAACCTCACGGGCGACACCTACATCAGGGACGAGGACGGCTATTTCTGGTTCCAGGCGCGGGCCGACGACATGATCGTCTCGGCGGGCTACAACATCGCGGGGCCCGAGGTCGAGGCGGCCCTGCTCACCCATCCCGACGTCCTGGAGTGCGGGGTCGTCGGGGCTCCCGACGCGTCGCGCGGGACGATCGTCAAGGCGTACGTGGTGCTCAGGCCGGGCGCGGCGGCGACGGGAAGCTCGCTGCAGGCGCACGTCAAGCGGGCCATCGCGCCGTACAAGTACCCGCGCGCCGTCGAGTTCGTCGGGTCGTTACCGCGCACCTCGAACGGCAAGCTGCACCGGGCGGAGCTGCGCCGATGGGCGCAGTGACCGTCGAGCGGCGGGTCGAGTGGTCCGACACCGACGCCGCCGGGCACCACCACTTCTCCGCGATCCAGCGCTGGGCCGAGGCGGCGGAGGCCGAGCTGCTGCGGTCGCTGGACCTGGACTCGCTCTTCGGCCGCATCCCCCGCGTGCACTTCTCCGCCGACTACCTGAGCCGGCTCTGGTTCGGCGAGCAGGTCCGGATCGAGCTGCGCGTCGACAAGGTCGGCACGAGCTCACTGCACTACTCCTTCACGGTGTACGGCCCGGCCGGCGTCGCCGCCGAGGGCCGCATGTCGGTGGTGCACTCCCCCAGCACGCAATCCGCACCCTGGCCCGACCAGGTGCGCCAGAAACTCATGGAGGGCACGTGCGCCTAGCAGTCATCGGCGGCGGCCCAGGCGGCCTCTACTTCGCCGCCCTGGCCAAGCAGCTCTCACCGCACTGGGAGATCACCGTCTGGGAGCGCAACGCGGCCGACGAGACCTTCGGCTTCGGCGTGGTCTTCTCCGACGAGACCCTCGGCAGCATCGCCGACGCCGACCCGCAGGTGTTCGCCGCGATGTCGGCGGAGTTCGCCCGCTGGAGCGACATCGACGTCCGCTACCGCGGCAGGACGCTGACCTCTGGCGGGCACGGCTTCGCCGCCCTGGAACGCAGGCGCCTGCTGGCCATCCTGCAAGAACGCTGCGCCGCGCTCGGCGTCACCATCCTGTACGGCACGCCCGCGCCACCAGGCCTGGAGTCCACCCACGACCTGGTGATCGCCGCCGACGGGGTGCGGTCTGGGCTGCGCGACGCCCACGACTTCGGCACCACGGTCGACACCCGCCACTGCAGGTACATGTGGCTGGCCACGGACAAGGTCTTCAAGGCGTTCACCTTCATCGTCGAGGACGGGTTCCAGGTGCACGCCTACCCCTACTGCGACGACCGCAGCACGGTCATCGTCGAGACCACCGCGTCCGCTTGGCGCCCCGACCTGGACCTCCCCCGCCTGGAGCAGATGCTGGCGCCGCACCTGGACGGCCACCGGCTGATCGCCAACAACTCCAGGTGGCTGCGCTTCGCCACCGTGCGCAACAGGACCTGGTCGCGGGGGAACCTGGTGCTGCTGGGAGACGCCGCGCACACCGCGCACTTCTCCATCGGCTCGGGCACCAAGCTGGCCATGGAGGACGCCCTCTCGCTGGCCGCCTGCCTGCACGAGCACGCGGGCACCGCCGAGGCGCTCGTCGCCTACGAAGCGGAGCGGCGTCCCGTGGTGGAGTCGACGCAGCGGGCCGCGCAGGCGAGCCTCGAATGGTTCGAGAACATCGAGCGGCACCTCGGCCGCGCGCCGGAGCAGTTCGCCTTCGACCTGCTCACCCGCAGCCGCCGGGTCACCTACGACAACCTGCGCCTGCGTGACCCGGAGTTCGTGGCGTCCGTGGACGGGGGCGGGCCGCCGCCGATGTTCGGCCCGTTGACGCTCGGCGGGCTGACCCTGCGCAACCGGGTCGTGGTCCCGCCGCTGGCGACGTTCACCGCCACCGACGGGGTGCCGAGCAGCTTCGACGCCGCCCACCTGAGCACGCTGGCGCTGGGCGGGGCCGGTCTGGTGATCGCGGGGATGACCGCGGTCAGCGCGGAGAGCCGGATGACGAGCCGGTGCACCGGGCTGTACACGGACGAGCAGGAGGCGGCGTGGCGCAGGATCGTCGCGGACGTGCGTGCCCAGTCGGGGACGCCGCTGGGCATCCAGCTCACTCACGCGGGCCGCCGAGCATTTGGCCCGTCGATCGCGGCATCTGGCCAGCCGTGGGATGCGGGCCATCCGACGCCACGCGTGGCCGGTGTTGATGATCTCACTGCTGTTGTGCGGGACTTCGCTGCGGCGGCGGCGCGCGCCGATCGGGCCGGGTTCGACGTGCTGCAGCTCCAGTTCGGTCACGGCCACCTGGTTTCCGGCTATCTGTCCCCGCTGACCAACCCTGGCGACCGCTTGAGCTTCCCGCTGGAGGTGCTGGGTGCCGTGCGGGCGGTATGGGACAAGCCGCTGATCGTACGGATCTCCGCTGCGGACTGGGCGGAGGGCGGGCTGAGCGAGGCGGAGGCGGTGGCGATGTGCTTGGCCTTCGAGGGCGCCGACGCGATCGAGGTCTCCACGGGAGAGGTGGTCGCGCACGAGCAGCCCCCGTACGGCCGCGGGTACCAGGTGCCGTACGCCGACCTGATCAGGGCGGCGACCGGGCTGCCGACCATCGCCGTCGGGGCGATCTCCACCTACGACGACGTGAACTCGGTCATCCTCGCGGGCCGCGCCGACCTGTGCTCGGTCGGCCGGGCACATCTGCACGACCCGCTCTGGACCCTGCACGCCGCCGCCGAACAGGGCTACAGGGGACCTGGCGCGCCCTGGCCCGAGCCGTGGCAGGCGGCCGCCGGCGCACCCGCCTCGCGGCCCGCCCGGTCGAAATCCAGGTTGCGTTCTCTCCGGCGGGTGAGCGCATGAGCACGTTGCCACGGTTCACCGCTGCGGCCGTCCAGGCGGCTCCCGTCTACCTGGACACCGAGGCGACCGTGGCCAAGGCGGTGTCGCTCATCGCCGAGGCCGCGGGCAACGGCGCATCGCTGGTGGTGCTGCCCGAGGTGTTCGTGCCCGGTTATCCGTACTGGAACTGGACCATGACGCCGGTGCAGGGGTCGCCCTGGTTCGAGCGGCTCAGGCAGGCCTCGATCGAGGTGCCCGGCCCGCAGGTGGAGACGCTCTGCGCGGCGGCCAGGCAGCACGGCGCGGTCGTGGTCATCGGGGTCAACGAGCGCGTGCCGTACAGCCTGGGCGTGCTCTTCAACACGATGCTGACCATCGGCGCGGACGGGCGGCTGCTGGGCGTGCACCGCAAGCTGGTGCCGACCTGGGCGGAGAAGCTCACCTGGACCGGCGGCGACGGCAGCTCGCTCAAGGTGCACCAGACCGAGGTGGGGCCGCTCGGCGTGCTGGCCTGCGGGGAGAACACCAACACGCTGGCCCGGTTCGCGCTGCTCGCGCAGGGCGAGCTCGTGCACGCCGCCTCCTACATCGCGCTGCCTGTCGCGCCGGAGGACTACGACATGGCCGACGCCATCGCGATGCGTACGGCGGCGCACTGCTTCGAGGGCAAGGTCTTCACGGTGGTGTCCTGCTCGACGATCTCGCCGGAGATGGGTATCGCCGACCGGCCGCGCAGCGCGCTGTCGGGGATCTTCGGCCCGGACGGGCGGCCGGTGGTCGAGCCGCTCGTCGACGACGAGGGCATCGTCTACGCCGAGATCGACCTCAACCGGTGCGTCCAGCCCAAGCAGATGCACGACATCGTCGGCCACTACAACCGCTTCGACATCTTCCGCCTGCACGTGGACCAGCGTCCGCGCGCCCCCATCACCTTGGAGGAGACATGGACGACACCGCCATCGGACGCGCCCGGGTATCCGACACCCCTGAGCTGAAGGAGTACTACAAGGAGCTGGCCGCGCTGGACGCCGGAGCGCTCTGGACGGTCGCCAACGAGATCGAGCCCTGGTACCCGCAGCCCAGGTCGGTGCCGACGCTCTGGCGCTACGAGGAGCTGAGGCCGCTCGTGCGCAAGGCGCTGCCGCTGGTTCAGGCCGACGACGCGGGGCGCCGCGTGGTCATGCTGGTGAACCCCGGGCGCAGGGAGCTGAGCGCGGCCGTCGGGCTGCTGTACACCGGGCTGCAGATCATGGGGCCCGGCGAGGCCATGACCGCGCACCGGCACCAGGCCAGCGCGCTGCGGTTCGTCATCGAGGGCACGGGCGCGTGGACCGTGGTCGACGGGCAGAAGATCCGGGTCGGGCCGCGCGACTTCGCCATCACGCCGAACAACACGTGGCACGAGCACGGCAACGAGTCGTCGGACGCGCCGGTGATCTGGCAGGACGGGCTGGACATCCCGCTGGTCAACGCGCTGGACGCAGGGTTCTACGAGGTCTTGCCCGGCTTGTACCAGCCGGTCGAGTCCTCGACCTTGCGCTACGGCGGACATCTCCTGCCTTACGGGGATATATGGCGAAAGCCGTACTCGCCGATCTTCGCCTATCCCTGGGACGAGTCGTACGCGGCCCTTCGCTCCTTCCCTGTTCAGTCGCCCTTCGACGGCGTGATCATGGAGTACAGCAACCCGGTGACCGGCGGGTCCGTCATGCCGACCATGAGCGCCCACCTGCAGTTGCTCGCCCCCGGCTTCGTCTCCCAGGAACACCGCCACACCGGCTCCGTCGTCTACACGGCTGCTCTGGGCCGCGGTTACTCCGTCGTCGACGGGCAGCGCTTCGACTGGCAGGAGGGCGACATCTTCTGCGTGCCGTCCTGGGCCTGGCACTCGCACGCCAACGTCTCGTCCGAGGACGCCGTCCTCTTCTCCTTCAACGACTTCCCCGTCATGCGTTCCCTTGGCTTCTATCGGGAGGAAGCTCGATGCGACTGATCACCTACTCACTTTCCGACGGCGTACGGCACGCGGGGGTGCTCGACGGCGACCGCGTCGACGGGTACGCCCTGAGCGAGGTCACCCTGCACGCGCCGATCCGGCCCGGGAAGATCGTCGGGGTGGGGCTCAACTACGTGGAGCACGTGGCCGAGTCCTCGCGGACCCTGGACACCGCCCGCGAGCTGCCCGACCGTCCCGTGCTCTTCAGCAAGCCGGCGACCGCCGTCGTCGGGCCGGGCGAGCCGATCCTGCACGACGCCGCGCTCACCAGCCAGCTCGACTGGGAGTGCGAGCTGGCCGTCGTCATCGGGCGTACGGCCCGCCGGGTGCCGGAGGCGGACGCCATGTCCTACGTGGCCGGATACACGATCATGAACGACATCTCCGCCCGCGACCAGCGGCGGTCAGGGCAGTGGTTCTTCTCCAAGGGGCAGGACTCCTACGCGCCGCTCGGGCCCTGGATCGTCACCGCCGACGAGATCGCCGACCCGCACGACCTGGACCTGTCGCTCCGGGTCAACGGCGAGGTGAAGCAGAAGTCCAACACCCGGCACATGCTCTTCAGGATCCCGCGGCTGATCGCGGACATCACCTCGGGGATGACGCTGGAGGAAGGGGACGTCATCGCCACCGGCTCGCCCTCCGGGGTCGGTGCGGCGCAGGTGCCGCCGCAGTTCCTGCGGCCTGGCGACGTGGTCGAGGCGACCATCTCCGGCATCGGCACCCTCAGGAACCCGGTGGTCGCGGCATGACGTACCGCATCGGGCAGATCGTGCCCAGCTCCAACGTGACCATGGAGACCGAGGTGCCCGAGCTGCTGCGCCGGGTCTCCGGGGCCCGGTTCACCTTCCACTCCAGCCGGATGCGGATGACGCACGTCACGCCGGAGCAGCTCGCCAGGATGGACACCGAGTCCGACCGGTGCGCGGTGGAGCTCTCCGACGCCCGGGTGGACGTGCTCGGCTACGCCTGCCTGGTCGCGATCATGAGCATGGGGCTGGGGTACCACCGGGTCTCCGAGGAACGGCTGCGCCGCCGTACCGAGGAGAACGGGGCTCCGGCGCCGGTGGTGACCAGCGCGGGAGCGCTCGTCGAAGGGTTGCGCACGCTGGGGGCGCGCAGGATCACGCTGGTCGCGCCGTACATGAAACCGCTGACGCGGACCGTGGTCGACTACCTGACGCACGAGGGCGTCGAGGTGCTCGACCACGCCGCCCTGGAGATCCCGGGGAACCTGGACGTGGCCGCGCACGACCCCTGCCTGCTGCCGGCGATCGCGGAGAAGCTGGAGTACACCGACGCGGACGCGGTCGTGCTGTCGGCGTGCGTCCAGATGCCGTCGCTGGCGGCGATCGAGGAGACGGAGCAGCGACTGGGCAAACCAGTCGTGTCCGCAGCGGTCTGTACGGTTCACCAGATGTTGCGCGCGCTCGGGCTGCCCGCGGTCGTGCCCGGTGCTGGGCACCTGCTGTCGGGGGCGTTCGCTTAGGGTTGAGCCCTATGGTGATCCGGCCCAGTTCCCTGATTAACACGATCTACGGTGAGTTCGTGCGCAAGCTCGGCGGGTGGATCTCCATCGCCGACCTGATCGTGCTGATGGAGGAGCTGGGCGTCGACAGCCAGGCCGTGCGGTCGGCCATCTCGCGCCTGAAGAAGAGCGGCACGCTCGTGCAGGAGCGCCGCAAGAGCGTCGGTTACGTCCTCGGTCCGGACATGGGACCGGTGTTCGACGAGGGCGACCGGCGCATCTTCGGCCACCTCCAGCCCGCGCGGCTGGAGGACGGCTGGGTGATGGCCGTCTTCTCGGTCCCCGAGGCGGAGCGAGCCCACAGGCACCAGCTGAGATCACGCCTCACGTGGCTGGGCTTCGGAAACGTGTCGCCGGGGGTGTGGATTGCTCCAGCGCGACTCCTGGACGACGCCCGCCAGATGCTGCGCCGAGTGGACTTGACCGACTACGTCCACCTGTTCACCACGTCGTACGAGGCCTTCGCTCCGCTGGAGGACGCGGTGCGCACGTGGTGGGACTTCCCCGCCATAGAAAAGCAGTACGCGACGTTCACCGACACCTACGCCCCGACCCAGACGGACGTGTCACCGGCGGCGGCCTTCCGCGCCTACGTCCCGATGCTCACCGAATGGCGCCGCCTCCCCTACCTGGACCCAGGACTACCGACGTCACTCCTCCCCCAGGACTGGAACGCCGTGGCCGCCCGCGAAACCTTCCAACGCCTGCACTCGTCACTGGCAGAGCCCAGCAAGGAGTTCGTCACAGACACATTCAGCCACAACTGAATAGTGGCCCCTATGTGCCCCGAAGCCCGATATTCCACCCCATGAACGACTTCGACTTCCTCCTCGGCACCTGGACCGTCCACAACCGCAAACGCGGGGCAGACGGGGTGTGGCAGGAGTTCACCGCCCACGTAACCGCCGAACCGGCATTGGACGGCAGGGTGATCCTGGAACACCTGGAAGGCGTCTTCCCCAACGGGCGGCACGTCAAGGGCCTGGCCGTGATCGCCTTCGACCCCGCGACGCACCTGTGGCACCACACGTGGCTCGACACCCAGGTCTCACCGGACTTCACCCCGGTGGTGGGCCGCTTCGACAACGGCACAGGCACCTTCCACGGCCCAGGCCTCACGTTCCTGTGGGAGAACATCAAGACCGACTCCGTCCGCTGGTCCCAAGCCATCCCAGCGGACAACACCTGGCACACCAACTGGATCATGGACTACAGCCGCATCCAGTGATCACCTGCCCACCAGACGGTCCAGGCGGGAGGTGATGGCGCCTCTGCTGCGGCCGAACTCGGCCATCAGCTCTGCGATCGTCGCCCCTGCGGCCGCGCGTTCCGCGAGGCGGGCGTCGGCCGTCGGGGTCCAGGGCTGGTTGGCGTTCCTGGGCTGGGGGCGTTTCGGCTGCGTCGCCGAGGGCGCGGTGAGGCGCCTGGCGAGGGCCGTCAGGTCCTCCGGTCCGTCCAGGTGGACGATCAGGTGAAGGTGCAGGACGTCTGACATGCGGATCAAGGTAGCTGCGGGGACTGACAAACCTTGGTCAAAGGTGGCGTGGCTGGGAGGACAGGGGTGGTGGGGGGTGTGTGGATGGGGGGATGCTTGCCTCTCTGCTCATGGCCGCCTCGTTGGCGTGTCCGCTGTGTCCTGCGGGTCAGTTGCCCGTCTATGCGCCCAAGCAATGCATCACTACGCCGTGTCCGCAATATGACTGCATGTCAGTGGCCGACGCTCTGGTAATGACGAAGTTGCCTGCTCCATATCAGGTAGCCCAGCGCGAAGAGGGCGATGCCAAGTAATGGGCTGAAATATCCGAGCGTGGTGGTGGACCGGCCGAGGAGGACCTCGGCCGGGATATACGCCACGAATGCCACAGGCAACACGAAGGTCAGGAACCATTCCGTGGCGCTGCCGAAGATCTTCATCGGGTACGAGCCGAAACGGCTGAAAACGTCGTCCACGAAGACGCGCAAGGCGTAAGTGTCGGTCATGCGTAAGGCCGTTGAGGACAGGGCCAGGAAGATGGCGGCCTCTACCATTGCGCCGCCTGTTATTGCGGCTATGCAGAAGAGCAACGAGCCCACGGTCCAGGTGTGGCCCGCCGCCACCAGCAGGGCTATGCCTACCAGGAGGTCGCCGATCTGGCCTACGCCCATTCTCTTGGTCATCAGCTGCACCAGCGGGTTGAGCGGGCGCAGCAGGAACCTGTCGAACTCGCCCTCGCGCACCAGCCACTCGATCCCGATCAGACTCGACATCGGGATCAACCACAGCGCATGCGCGGTCAGGCGCAAGCCGTACAGGAAGGCGACGTCACGCAGAGACCAGCCCGCCAGCGACGGGAACGTGTTCATGATCACCCAGATGAACGCGAACCCGCTGCCCTGGTACACGGCGCCGGTGGCGACGCTGATCAGGGCGTTGGCGCGGTACTGCATCGCCGAGCGCGCCATGGCCCGCTGCAGCAGCCAGTAAAGGCGGATCGACCGCCAAGGCTCACCCACCCTGGATCACCACCCGCCGGTGCGCGCGCGTCCAGGTCAGCCAGAGCACGCCGTACAGCGCCACCACCCACACGACCTCGACGATCACCGCCTTGAGGATCTCGGGCCCGGTCACGCGCCCGACGTAGATGGCCGCGGGCACGTAGCCCAGATACTTGAACGGCAGCGCGTCGGCCAGCCACCCGAGCCACCCGGAGAAGAACGTGAGCGGCACCATGGTCCCCGCGAAGAACTGGCTGACCAGGCGGTAGAGCATGGAGATCGCGCCGGTCTCCATCATCCAGAAGCCGATGAGGCATACCAGGAGCGCCAACATCACGCCGATGACGTAGCCGAGCGCCAGGGTCACGACATATGCCCATAAGGCGGAAGGAGCCACCACGGAGCCGACCAGCAACACGACCGGGATCGCGGGCGCCATGAGCAATACGCCGCCCCAGGAGTTGCCCGCCTGCCACAGGGCCATCTGCCACAGGTAGCCGACCGGCCTGGCGAGGTCGAAGAAGACGGTGCCCGTGCGGATGCGGAAGTGCGCGATGCGCGAAACGCCTGGCGTCATCGCGAAGACCTGCAGGTTGACCAGCGTGAGATAGGCGAGCAGCGCCTCCAGCGTGAGCCCTCCGGCAGCGGGGCGCGTGCCGTACATGGACGTCCAGATCATGCGTAGCAGGAAGACCTGGGCGATCAGCGCGACGACCGACCAGAACACCTGGCTCCGGTAGGCCAGCGACATCCGCAGTCCGATGCGGAACATCAGTAGATCCGCTTGATCACGGATTCGAGGTCGGGCTCCTCGATGGACATGTCCCTGATCCGGTGCTCGGCGGAGACGGAGGCGACCAGCTCGGGCAGCGACCCCTTGATCTCGAAGCTCAGGTCCTCCCCGTCGAAGAGGTGCACGACCAGCCGGCGCGGCGGCGCGTAGGAGCTGACCAGCGCCTCGATCTCCCCGTCATAGACGACCTTCCCGCCGTCGATGAGGATGATCCGCTTGCACAGCGCCTCGACGTCGGCCAGGTCGTGCGTGGTCAGCACGACGGTGGTACGGCCCAGCCGGTTCGTCTCGACGATGAAGTCGCGCACCGCCTCCTTGGCCAGCACGTCCAGCCCGACGGTCGGTTCGTCGAGGTAGAGCAGCGGCGGTTCGTACAACATCGCGGCGGCGAGGTCGCCGCGCATGCGTTGCCCGAGGCTGAGCTGACGCACCGGCGTGTCGAGGAACCCGTCGAGCCCGAGGACGTCGCGCAACCGGTTCAGCGACGCGGTGAAACGCTGAGCGGGAACGTCGTAGAGCGCCCCGACCAGCCGCAGCGACTCGATCAGCGGCAGGTCCCACCAGAGCTGGCTGCGCTGCCCGAACACCACGCCGACCGAGCGCGCGTTCGCCTTGCGCTCGCGCCAGGGCACCCGCCCGGCGACCTCGACGACGCCGCTCGTCGGGGTGAGGATGCCGGTGAGGATCTTGATCGTGGTGGATTTTCCGGCGCCGTTGGGCCCCAGGTAACCCACCACCTCGCCCTCGCCGACGGAGAAGCTGACGTCCTCGACGGCGACCTTCTCCTCGTACTGCCGGGTCAGCAGCGTCCTGACCGCGCCGAAGGGCCCGGTGAAGGTCTTCGGCCTGCGAAAGACCTTGGACAAGCCCTCGACGCGAATCATGAAGGAAACCGTAGTTAGCAGGCCCAGAGGTGGCAATTAGTTTCTCGGCGAAGCCCACCGCTCCAGCAGGGCCGTCGCGGCGCCCGAGTCGATGGCCGCCGCCGTACGCTCGCAGGCCTTCCCGAGGTCCTCAACGGACCCGCCCTCGTAAGCCACCACCGCCGCTGCGGCGTTGAGGACGACGATGTCCCGCACCGGCCCGGCTTCCCCAGCCAGTACGGCACGCGCCACCCCCGCGTTGTGCACCGCGTCCCCGCCGCGCAGGTCGGCCAGGGAGGCGCGCGGGATCCCCAGGTCGGCCGGGTCGAACCTGACGACCTCCACGGCGCCGTCGCGCACCACCCACACCGTGGACGGCCCCGAGGTGGAGAGCTCGTCGAGCCCGTCGTCGCCGCGGAAGACCAGCGACGAGCGCCCCCAGGAGGCGAGCACGCCCGCGATGATCGGCGCCATGTGGGCGTGCGCCACCCCCACGGCCTGCGCCCTGGGACGGGCCGGGTTGATCAGCGGGGCGAGGAAGTTGAACACGGTCGGCACGCCGAGCTCCCTGCGCGGCTTGGAGGCGTGCGCGAGCCCCGCGTGATATTTCGGCGCGAAGCAGAACGCGATGCCCGACTCCCGGAGAGCGACGGCAGGATCCACGTCGAGATCCACCCCCAACGCTTCGAGCACGTCGGCTGCGCCGCTGGTGGAGGACGCCGCCCGGCCGCCGTGCTTGACGACGGGCACCCCGGCGGCCGCCGCCACCATCGCGGCCATGGTCGAGATGTTCACGGTGTGCGCCTGGTCGCCGCCCGTTCCGACCAGATCCACGACGTCGTTCGATACCGCGAGCGGGGTAACCTTGGCAAGCATGCCTTCGGCGAGTCCGGCGACCTCGGCCACCGTCTCGCCCTTGGCTCTCAGCGCGATGGCGAAAGCGGCGATCTGGGCCTCCGTCGCCGCCCCTGCCAGGATCTGGCCGGTCACCCACGCCGTCTCGTCAGCTGAGAGCGATTGGCCTGCGAGCAGGTTGCTGAGCAAGGTAGACCACTTCATGAATCTTCTCCCGCGTCGAAGAGTCCTCGACAAGGAGCAGAAAGGCCGCCTCGTCGAGGCGGCCGATAGTGTGCGTGAACGGGCAGCCGCCTAGGAGACGGGCCACCACTGGTTCGTACGCATGGGGACAGGCTATCTAGAAAGGGACGATCGTGGTGCAGAGCACGGAGACGGACTGGGTCTCCCGGTTCGCGGACGAGGTGATCGCCGAGGCGGAGCGACGCGCGCCGGGCAAAACCATCGTCTGCGCCTCCGGCCTCAGCCCGTCGGGGCCGATTCACCTGGGCAACCTGCGCGAGGTGATGACACCCCACCTGGTCGCCGACGAGATCAGGCGCCGGGGCCACGACGTCGTGCACATCATCTCCTGGGATGACTTCGACCGTTTCCGCAAGGTGCCCGCCGGCATCGACCCCGCCTGGAACGAGCACATCGGCAAGCCGCTCACCTCGGTGCCCGCGCCAGAGGGCAGCCCCTACGCCAACTGGGCCGAGCACTTCAAGGCGCCGATGATCGAGGCGCTGGGCGAGCTGGGCGTGGAGTTCCGCGGCATCAGCCAGACCGACATGTACACCGGCGGCGCCTACCGCGAGCAGATCCTGCTGGCGATGCGCGAGCGCGCGAAGATCGACGAGATCCTCGGCCGCTACCGGACCAAGAAGAAGCCGGCGAAGGCCCCTCTCGACGCGGAGGAGGCCGAGGCGCTCGAAGGGTCCGGCGCGGCCGGCGAGGACGACGGCGGCACCGCGTCCGGCTACTTCCCGTACAAGCCCTACTGCGCGCTCTGCGACCGCGACCTGACCACGGTCACGTCCTACGACGACGAGACGACGGAGCTGGCCTACACCTGCGTGTGCGGGTTCGGCGAGACCGTACGGCTGGCCGAGCACGACCGCGGCAAGCTGGTGTGGAAGGTCGACTGGCCGATGCGCTGGGCGTACGAGGGCGTGGTGTTCGAGCCGTCCGGCGTCGACCACAGCTCGCCCGGGTCGTCCTTCGTGGTCGGCGGGCAGATCATCGCCGAGGTGTTCGGTGCCAAGCAGCCCATCGGGCCCATGTACGCCTTCGTCGGCATCTCCGGCATGGCCAAGATGAGCAGCTCCAAGGGCGGCGTGCCGACGGCGGCGGACGCCCTGGAGATCATGGAGGCGCCGCTGCTGCGCTGGCTCTACGCGCGGCGCAAGCCCAACCAGTCGTTCAAGGTCGCCTTCGACCAGGAGATCCAGCGCCTGTACGACGAGTGGGACGCGCTCAACAGGAAGGTCGCCGAGGGCGCCGCGCTTCCTGCCGACCTGGCGGCGCACAGCAGGGCGGTGGGGACCGCGGCTGGTCCGCTGCCGACCACTCCGCGGCCGGTCGCCTACCGCACGCTGGCCTCGGCCGCGGACATCACCACCGGCGACGAGGAGCAGATGCTCCGCATCCTGCACGACATCGACGGTGTCACCTCGCTCGACGAGACCCGCCCGCGCCTCGACAGGGCCCAGCGGTGGGTCGAGACGCAGGTGCCCGCCGACCAGCGCACCCAGGTGCGCGCCGAGCCGGACACCGAGCTGCTGGCCTCGCTCGACGACACCCAGCGGGAGTCGCTGCGGCTGCTGGCGGACGGGCTCGACGACAACTGGTCGCTCGACGGGCTGACGTCGCTGGTGTACGGCGTGCCGAAGGTGCAGGCGGGCTTCGACCCCGAGGCCAAGCCGACGCCCGAGCTGAAGGCGGCGCAGCGCTCGTTCTTCGTGCTGCTCTACACGCTGCTCGTTGGCCGCGACACCGGCCCGCGGTTGCCGACGCTGCTGCTGGCCGTGGGTGCCGACCGGGTGAGGAAGCTCATCGGAGCATGACCCGCCGGGACCCCGCCCAAGGGTGAGCCACGCGTGAGTGGCACCCCGTCCATGGGAACCGCCAGCGACCGGAGCCCCGCCACGTCCGGGGGAGCCGCCCGTGGCCGGTAGCACCTCCCGAGGGGCTACCGGCGCAGGACCGAAGGGGCCACCCGTGCGGGACCGGAGGGGCGACACAGGCGGGGCCGGAGTGGCGACACAGGCGGGGCCGGAGTGGCGGCCCGTGCGGGCCGGAAGGGTGGCCCGTGCGCCCGGAGGGGCGGCACACGCGGGGCCGGAACCGCGGCCCATGTGGGCGGGAGGGGGGCAGACGGGTGACTGTGGTGCTCGTTACGGGGATCATGGCGGCCGGGAAGTCGACGATCGCGCAGGCGCTGGCTGAGCGTCTGCCGCGGTCGGCGCACGTGCGGGGCGATGTGTTCAGGCGCATGGTCGTCAACGGGCGCGTTGAGATGGCGAAATATCCGGATAAAGAGGCGCTCGACCAGCTCCACCTCCGCTACCGCCTGGCAGCCAGGACAGCCGACGCCTACGCGGAGGCGGGCTTCACCGCGGTCGTGCAGGACGTGATCCTCGGCGAGGATCTGTCGACATTTGTCGGCATGATCCGCACCCGCCCCCTCCACGTGATAGTCCTGATCCCGGACCCGGCGGCCGTAGAGGAGCGTGAGCGCCGACGTCCCAAGACCGGCTACGGCGACCTCACCGTGACCGACCTTGACTCGGCCCTCCGCCAGGAGACGCCGCGGATCGGCCTGTGGCTCGACAGCTCACGCCAGACCCCGCAACAGACGGTCGACGAGATCCTCGACCGATGGACGGAGTCCCGGCTTTGATCTACTGGCTGAACGGCCCCTTCGGCGCGGGCAAGACCACGACCTCACGCGAGCTGGTCAAGCTCCTCCCCGACGCCCACCTCTTCGACCCCGAGACGGTGGGCTTCCTGCTCAAGCACGTCATCAACGAGCCCGTCGACGACTTCCAGCACTGGGCAGCCTGGCGCGCCCTGGTGGTGGAGACAGCCGTGCAACTGCTCGACCACTGGAACGGCCCCCTGGTCGTCCCGATGACGCTGCTGCGCGAGCCGTACGCCAAGGAGATCTTCGACGGCCTGGCGGCGCGCGGCGTCGACGTCCGGCACCTAGTGCTGCACGCGACCGCCGAAGAGCTGACCCGTAGGATCGAGAACGACCAGGTGGAAGCCCAGGCGAAGGGCTGGCGTCTCCAGCACCTCGAGTCCTACGAGGAGGCGAGAGGCTGGCTGGGCCGTACCGCCGAGGTCATCGACACCACCGGCATTCCGGCGACCGAGGTGGCAGCACGGATCGTTTCGACAAGGAGCCAACCATGACCCACACCCTTCAGTCCGACGGCGCAGTGATCACCTATGACGTACGGCAGGCGGAGAGCAGCGAGCCCCCGCTGATGCTCGTCGGCTCGCCCATGGACGCCAGCGGTTTCGTCAGCCTGGCCGACCGCTTCAAGGACCGCACGGTGGTGACCTACGACCCGCGCGGCACCGCCAGGAGCAAGAAGGACGACCCGACCACCGAGTCCACCCCCGACCAGCACGCCGAGGACCTGCGCCTGGTGATCGACGCGGTCGGCGGCCAGGTGGACCTGTTCGCCAGCAGCGGCGGCGCGGTCAACGCGCTCGCGCTGGTGGCCAGGCACCCGGAGAAGGTCCGCACGCTGGTGGCGCACGAGCCGCCGGCCGCGCAGGTGCTGCAAGACCGTGAAGGGGCGCTCGCTGCGACGACCGCCATCCGCGAGATGTACCTGCGCGACGGCCTCGGTCCGGCGATGGCCAGGTTCATCCTGCTCGTGCAGCACAAGGGCGACATCCCCGCCGACTTCGCCGACCAGCAGGTGGATCCGGCCATGTTCGGCCTGCCGACGGAGGACGACGGGTCGCGTGACGACGTGCTGCTCGGACAGAACCTCATCACTTGCACGCACTACCAGCACGACTTCGACGCGCTGCGCGCCGCCTCGACCCGCATCGTGATCGCGGTCGGCGCGGAGTCCGACGGCGAGATGGCCTGCCGCGGCGGCCTCGGAGTGGCCGAGCGCCTGGGCCTCACCCCGGCGACCTACCCGAGCGGCCACGCGGGCTTCCTGGGCGGCGAGTTCGGCCAGACCGGCGACCCGGACGGCTTCGCCGCCGCCCTACGCGCCTCCCTGGACGGCTAGCGGCGTGTTCTGGTCGTGCAGGAGGAGCCAGTCGTCCCCTGCCCTGGTGAAGACGAGGCTGACGAGGTTCCGCTTGTGGACGGGACCGTCGCGGTAGTCGGCCTCGTACACGCCGACGAGCGTGGTCTCGGTCTCCACGACCGAGACCAGGCTCATCTCCTGCGACCAGTCAAGGTCTTTGAACCATTCGCGGTGGAAGTCGAGGACCGCGTCCCGCCCCTGGAGCAGCGAGCCGTTCGGCAGGACGACGATCACGTCGTTGTGCAGGGTCGCGGCGTAACCATCCAGGTCACGCCCGGCAATTGCGGCAAGATGCACATCAAGGGTATTGGTCACCGCGAAAGCCTACGATGCAAGGGAACGTCAAGCGACCTGCAGGCGACCAGGGCAATCTTTTACCCATGAACTATGGCCCGTTCTCCGCCAGCGTCAGCGTCGTGGTCCCCGCGATGAACGAAGCCGCCAACCTGCCTCACGTATTCGCGACCCTGCCCACATGGGTTGACGAGGTGATCCTGGTCGACGGCAACTCGACCGACGACACCGTCGCCGTGGCAAAGCGTCTGCGTCCCGACCTGCGCGTGGTCGTCCAGACCCGCCGCGGCAAGGGCAACGCGTTGACCGAAGGGTTCGCAGCGGCCAATGGCGACATCATCGTCATGATCGACGCCGACGGCTCGACGGACGGGCGTGAGATCGGCCGGTTCGTGCAGGCTCTGGTGGAGGGCGCCGACTTCGCCAAGGGTTCGCGCAACATGGTCGGCGGCGGCTCTGACGACATCAGCGTCATCCGGTCGCTCGGCAACAAGGCCCTCACCACCTTGACCAACCTGATGTACGGCACGCGCTACACCGACCTCTGCTACGGCTACAACGCCTTCTGGGCACGCCACCTGGACGCCATGGCGCTCGACTGCGACGGTTTCGAGATCGAGACGCTGATGAACGTCCGCGCCGCCCAGGCCGGCCTGCTCATCCAGGAGGTGCCCAGCCACGAGCGGCTGCGCATCCACGGCGAGAGCAACCTGCACGCCGTGCGCGACGGCTGGCGGGTGCTGAAGACCATCTTCCGCGAGCGCGCCCGGGTCATGGTCCCGGTCGAGGTGGTGCTCGCCAAGTAGGGTCAGATCATGCGATATGTGGTGATCGGAGCTGGAGCGGTTGGCGGGACCATCGGCGCGCGCCTGCATCAGGCAGGGCACGAGGTGGTCCTCGTCGCACGTGGCGCCCACTACGAGGCCATGCGGCGGAACGGGCTGCGCCTGATCACCCCGAACTCCGACGAGGTGCTCGACGTCCAGGTCGCCGACGGTCCTGTCGACGCGGACGCCCTCATCATCGCCACCAAGTCGCAGGACACGATCGCCGCGCTCGACCCGTGGCCCAGGGACCTGCCGGTGGTCTGCGCGCAGAACGGCGTGGACAACGAGCGGACGGCCCTGCGGAGGTTCGAGAGGGTTTACGGCATGTGCGTCTGGCTGCCCGCCACGCACCTGGAGCCCGGCGTGGTGGTGGCGCACGGCGTCCCCAAGTCCGGCATGCTGCACGTCGGACGTTATCCACAGGGTGTGGACGAATTCAGCGCCCAGCTCACCGGCGACCTGCTCAAGAGCGGTTTCGTCGCCGAGAACACCGGCGACGTGATGCGCTGGAAATACGGCAAGCTGCTCAACAACCTCCCCAACGCCGTCCAGGCGCTCACCGGCAGCGCGCCGGAGCTCGCCCGGCGCGCCCAGGAGGAGGGCATGGCCGTGCTCGAAGAGGCGGGCCTCCCCTACTCCACCAGCGCCGACGAGGCGGAGAAGCGCGGCAAGCAGGTCGAGATCGGCGAGATCGACGGCGTGGCCCGCAGCGGCGGGTCGTCGTGGCAGAGCCTGGCCAGGGCCAGCGGCTCCATCGAGGCCGACTACCTCAACGGTGAGATCGTGCTGATCGCCCGCGAGCTCGGCCGCTACGCACCGGTCAACGAGGTGCTCCAGCGCGAGGCCAACCGGGCGGCGCGCGAGAAGCTGCCGCCCGGCTCGATGCCGGCCGAGCGGCTGGCCGCGCTCATCGACGAGCGTTACGCAGCCGTATCCCGCTGAACTCCAGCGTGCTGGCGGTGACCTGGTTCCAGAACGGCCAGAGGTTGTTCAGCACGCGCAGCTGGATGCCCGCCTCCTCGTGCAGCTCGAACAGGTCGGTGACCGGCTCGGGCGGCCCGAGCGGCTCGACGGTCTCCTGGGAGACGACGGCGTGCGGCGGGTCGCCGATCGGGGCGAAGCGGTCGGCGGGCAGCCGGTAGGCGTAGAGGCGGACATCCATGATCGCCTGGAGCCAGCCGTACTCGATGGCGTGCACGCGGTCGCCGCAGCCCGCGCCGATGATGCGGTCGGCGTCCCAGGGCGTGGTCTTGGCGCTGCGCCAGGCCATCGCGCGCGGGCACTCGCGGGGAAACCAGTAGTCGGGGCAGCGGTCGCCCTCGACGGCCCAGACGTACGGCTTGTCGAGGGAGGACGTCTGGGCGATATGCGGGACAAAGCGGGTAATTGTGGGGTCTTCGGAAAAGTGTAGAACCTGTCCGGCTTCCGGCTTCATGACATTAATGATGCTCAGTGGGACACTCGGTGTGCGTCTTCCGGCGACCCTGAGGGCCCTATGGAAACTGCAATAGTCCGGCATAACCTCCCAGCCGAACCGAACGTCTTCGTCGGCAGAGAGCGCGACGTGCCAGAACTCGTCGAGCTCCTGCGCTCCGCCCGCGTGGTCACCCTCTCCGGCGCCGGTGGCATCGGCAAGACCCGGCTGGCCGGACGCGTCGCCCGCGCGGCACTGGGCGACTTCGAGGACGGGGTGCACCTGATCGGGCTCGCCGGGATCGCCCGCCCGGAACTGGTCGTCTCCCTCATCGCCGACACCGTCGGCATCAGCCCGGAGCCCGGCCTCGACCGGCGCGAGACGCTGATCGAGTCGCTCCGCTACCGGCACGCGCTGCTCGTGCTGGACAACTGCGAGCACCTGATCGAGGAGGTGGCCAGGGTCGGCCACGCCCTGATCGCCGCGGCGCCAGGACTGCGCCTGCTGGCCACGAGCAGGGAGCCGCTGCGCATCCCCGGCGAGTCCATCTGGCGGGTGCCGCCGCTCAACGGCGGCGAGGCCGTCTCGCTGTTCGCCAGGCGGGCGGCCGAGGCGCGGGCCGGGTTCGCGGTGACCGAGGACAACGCCGAGGTCGTCGGGCAGATCTGCGCCGCGCTCGACGGCATGCCGCTGGCCATCGAGCTGGCGGCGGCCAGGACGGGCATGATGTCGGTCAGGCAGATCGCCGACCGCCTCGACGACCGGTTCCGCCTGCTGACCTCGCGCGACCGTACGGCTCCCGCCAGGCAGCGCACGCTGCGCTCGACCGTGGAGTGGAGCTACGACCTGCTCGACGCGGACGAGAAGATGTTGCTGCGCCGCCTGTCGGTGTTCGCCGACGGCTGGGCGCTGGAGTCGGCCGAGCAGGTCTGCGCCGACCGGCGCCTGCCCGAGTACGACGTGCTCGACCTGCTGGCCGCGCTGGTGGACAAGTCGCTCGTCGCGCCGGACCGCGAGGTGGCCGGCGAGCTGCGCTACCGGCTGCTGGAGACCGTACGGGTCTTCGCAGCGGAACGGCTGGCCGCGGCGGGCGAGGACGCCGAGATCCGGCGCAGGCTCCGCGAGCACGCCATCGAGCAGGCGGAGCGCTGGTACGACGAGGCGATCGTGCTGCCCAGGACGTGGCGGCTCAGGATCCAGACGATGCTGCGCTACAACGCCGAGCTCGACAACCTGCGTGCCGTACTCGCCGACTGCGTCGAGAGCGGCGACGTGGTGTCGGGCCTGCGGCTGTGCCGCGCCATGCGGGTGGCCTGGGGCTATCGCGGCCAGTTCGACGAGGGCATGGCCTGGATCGAGCGGCTGCTCGCCCTGGGCACGGACGGCGTCCCTCCCCCGCTGCTCGGCCGGGCCCTCGTGACGTACGGCGACGCCGCGCTCGAACAGGGCCTGGTCACCAAGGCGTACGAGCCGACCCGCGCCGGGCTCGACCTGTGTGAGAAGGCGGCCGACCGGCCGTTCGTCGCGCACGCCCTGCAGAACCTCGGCCTGCTGGCCCTGCACGAGGGCAGGGGCGAGGAGGCGGCCGGGCTGCTCGACCAGGCGGGCCGGGTGGCGCGGGAGATCGGCGACACCTACCGCGAGTCGTACGTGCTCGCCACGCTCGCCGAGCTGGCTTCCGTCAGCGGCGACCTTCGCACCGCCCTCGAAACGGGCAAGGCGGCGCTCGACATCACCGTGGCCGGTGAGCACGTCTACAACGAGACGCTGCTGCACCAGGCGCTCGGCAAGTTCGCCGAGCTGAGCGGCGACCATGAGGCGGCGCGGCGCTCCTACGAGCGGTCCCTGCAGGTGCAGCCGGAGCTGTCGATCAGGATCAGCATCCCGCCGCTCATCGGCCTGGGGCGGCTGGCGACCGCCCAGGGACGCTACGTCGAGGCGCACGCCAGGTTACGCGAGGCGCTCAGGCTGCTCGCGATCACCGGCGAGCGGCTGCAACTGGCCAGGGCGCTGGAGGCGTGCGCGCTGCTCGCCCACCACCGGCACGACCCGGCGCGCGCCGGACGGCTGATGGCCACGGCTGAGGCGCTCAGGGAGATCATCGGCTGCCCGCGCCCGGCACCCACGGTCGACCTGCTGAGTGCGGTCCCGACCGGCCAGGCCGTACCTCTGCGTGAGGCGGTCGCCGGCGCGCTGGCCGACCCGCCAGAGCAGCAGGACCAGCACCAGGAAGGCCCGCTGACCGCCAGGGAGCGGGAGATCGCGCAGCTGATCGCGCGCGGCCTGACCAACAGGGGCATCGCCGAGGAGCTGTTCATCAGCCCGGCCACGGCGGCCAGGCACGTGGCCAACATCCTCGCCAAGCTGGGTTTCACCTCACGCGCACAGGTCGCCGTCTACGTCAGAGACATAACCAGCGAAGAACCGGGCAGTGGGAACTCGCTCTGACGACAGGGAGTGAGTTCTGATGATTGTCCTGGGTGTCATTCTCATCCTGCTCGCGGCAGGAGGCATCGCTCTGGTCTCCCTTGAGCCCACGGCGACGGACTCGACCGCGACTTTCACCGACTTCGGCTATGTCCTCCACCCCACGCATCTCGACATGTTCGTGACCGGCGCGGCCACCGCGGCCGTGCTGCTCATCGGGCTCGCGATGATCAGCTCGGGGTCGCGGCGGGCCGCGCGACGCCGCCGCGCGCTCAGGTCGACCAGACATGAGGCGCGCGACAGGGTCTCGCAGCTAGAAGACGAGAAGCGCATGCTCCAGCAGCGGCTGGACACGGATGACCAGCTGGAGGACCGCCACACCTCCGACCGGCTGGTGGCCGGAGCCCCGGCGCAGCGGCCGCCAGAGGAGGACCACCGCTAGACCCGGCGGCTACACCGTGGCCGAGGGCCGCCTGTCCGACGCGGGCAGCAGGCGGCCCTCTCGCCAGAGGGCGAACCCGGTGATCACCGCGCCCAGCCCCTCCCACAGGCCGACGCCGAAGAACTTGCCCGGCGCCGCGCCCGTGACCACCAACAGGGTGAACACGGTGAACGTCACCAGCCTGAACGGCACGGTCCAACGGAAGAACGGCGTCCAGTTCGACGCCGCGGCGAGCATGTAATAGACGCCCATGTTCACGGCCGCCATGGACGAGGCGGCCATATATACCTTCGTGTAGTCACCGGCCTGCCGTACGGCCAGCACCTCGAAGCCCAGCATGGACAGCAGGACATCGGGCCAGATCAGGCCGACGAGGCCGAGGGCGAAGGCGAGGAAGCCGAAGACGGCGATCGTCCAGGCTGAGGGGGAACGCGGAAGACCCACGGAATTCCTCTCAAAGGGGGTGTAATCTGCGAGGCGATCTCATCACGAACCCCCCACCCAAGACGAGGTCAGATGGCCAAGCGTGGTCGACCGATCGCACTCAAGCTCCTAGTCCTGCTGTTCGTCCCGCTGGTGTCGCTCGTCGGCCTGTGGGCGTTCGCCGCGGGGCTGACCGGCGGCGACGGCCTGCGCCTGCTGGAGATCAACAACCTCGTCTCGAACCTGGCCGACCCGTCCGAGCAGGTCAACATCCAGTTGCAGCGCGAGCGGCTGGCCTCCGTCGAGCTCCTGGCGGGCAAGGAGACCTCGGCGCAACTGGCAAGGCAGCGCGAGACCACCACCAGGGTCGTGGACAGGTTCAAGGCCCTCTCGAAGGCGCAGCGTGACGTCTCACCGGAGATGACGACCCAGCTCGCGGCGGTCTACCGGGACCTCGACCGGCTGGGCGAGCTGCGCGGCAAGATCGACAAGGCGTCCGTGGGGGCGCTCGAGGTGATCAACGGCTACAGCGTGATGGTCGACTCGGTCTTCCGCATGTACGACAAAATGATCCTGGTGCCGGACATGTCGTTGTACCGGCAGGCGCGCGCGGTGACGATGCTCGGCGAGGCCAAGGAGATCCTGTCCAGGGAGCGGGCGATGATCGTCGCCGTGCTCGCGGTCGGCGAGGTGGGCGGCAACGAGCGGACCGCGTTCACCCAGATGGTGGCCACGCGGCGGCTGCTGTTCTCGCAGGCGCTGTCGCATCTCGACACCGGGTTGCGCCGGCCGTACGAGCAGCTGGCCAGCTCGCCCGTCTACACCGAGTTCCTGCACCTGGAGGACGCCGTGCGCGGCCCGGCGACGGCCACCGGCCTGCCCGCCTCGGCCGCGACGTGGCCGATCGACGCGGAGAACCTGTGGGTCGCCGTCGAGCGCAACCAGTTCGAGGCCGTTCAGGGCATGGTCAAGCGGGTCACGCCCGCTGCCGTGAACACGCTGGTGAAGATCGGCGTGGCCGGCGGGATCGGGCTGATCGCCGTCGTCATGTCGATCGCGCTGTCGTTCCGCTTCCGCCGCAGGCTGGCCCGCGAGCTGGCCGCGCTGCGCGCCGCCGCGACAGAGCTCTCCGACGTACGGCTGGCCGGGCTCGTCGAGCGCCTGCGCAAGGGGTCGCGCGAGCCCGAGCGCATCGAGCCGCTGGACGTGCCCGCGATGACCAGCGAGGTGCGCGACATCGTGCAGGCGTTCAACATCGTCCAGTCGACGGCCGTGGAGGCGGCGGTCGGCCAGGCGCGGCTGCGCCACGGCGTCAACCAGGTGTTCGTCAACCTGGCCAGGCGCAACCAGTCACTGCTGCACCGGCAGCTCCTGCAGCTCGACGCCATGGAGCGCGGCTCTGAGGACCCGGAGACGCTCGAGGACCTGTTCAAGCTCGACCACCTCACCACCCGCATGCGCAGGCACGCGGAGAGCCTGATCATCCTGTCCGACCAGACGCCTGGGCGCGGCTGGCGCAGCCCGGTGCCCATGATCGACGTGTTGCGCGCCGCCGTCGCCGAGGTCGAGGAGTACGCCAGGGTCGAGGTACTGCAGCCGCCGCGTATGGCGCTGGCCGGGCACGCGGTGACCGACGTGGTGCACCTGGTGGCCGAGCTGGTGGAGAACGCGACGCTGTTCTCGCCGCCGCCCACCAGGGTCGACCTGCGCTCCACGGTCACGCCGCACGGCCTGACCGTGGAGGTCGAGGACCGCGGGTTCGGGATCGCGCGGGCCGACCTGGACGCGTTCAACGAGCGGCTGGCCTCTATGCCCGAGTTCGACCTGGCCGAGAGCGACCGGCTCGGCCTGTTCGTGGTCGGCCGCCTAGCCGCGCGGCACGACATCCGTGTCATGCTGTCGCCGTCGCCCTTCGGCGGGCTGACGGCCGCGGTGATGCTCCCCGCCGCGCTGCTGACCGATCAGCTCGCGCTGACCACCGGCGGCAGGTAGATCGTCGAGCCAGACCTGCGCGCCGCAGCGGCCGCCGGCACGCGGTCGGCCGCCCACGGGGGCAGGAGCCGCGCGCTCTCCTCGTGGGTGAAGAAGCCGTAGTCGTCGAGCTCGGCCTCCTGGAGCACGATCGGGGTGTCCGAGGCGATGGTGCCGCAGTCGAAGTAGAAGTGCACGAGCGGGTAGGGGCGGTCGCTCATCGCGCCCACCCAGTGCACGGTCAGCAGGGCGCCCACGTCGAGGGTCAGGCCGATCTCCTCGACCACCTCGCGCGCGCACGCCTCTGCCGGGTGCTCACCCGCGTCCACCGTGCCGCCGGCGAACCCCCAGTGCGGGCGGTAGTTGGGCTTGACCAGCAGGACCCGGTCCTGCTCGTCGGTGATGTAGGCGCCGGCGCCGCTCAGCACCCGATGAACGGTCTCCCAGTAGCTCATGCGAGGTCCTGGAAGGGTTCGGGGAAGTGGGCGGTGCCCAGGAGCCTGCCTTCCGCGCGGAGCCGCTGCACCAGGTCGAGGCGGGCCTTGGCGGCCTGGTCCGGGTCGCTGTCGTAGACGTAGCGGATCGTGGGATCGGCCAGTTGCACGGGGTGGTGCAGCACGTCCCCTGCCATGGTGAACGAGCAGACCTCGACGATCTGGTGGCCGGGCGTGTGGCCGGGCGTCAGCCGTACGACGACGCCTGGAGAGACCTCCTCGTCGCCGTCGACCACGTGCAGGAGGGCCGGGTCGAGGCCCAGGTCCCCGAGCTCCGCGAGCTCCGCGAGCTCGGCGCGCTGGACGACGTGGCGGGCGTTGGCGAAGACGGGCTCGCCGTCGATCACGGTGCCGCCGCAGTGGTCGCTGTGCAGGTGGGTGAAGATCACCGTGTTCACGTCCTGCGGCGCGACGCCGACCGCCGCGAGCTCGCTCTGGAGCTTGCCAGGCGCGGGCGCCCACGTCGACGTGGGGCCGATGCCCGTGTCGACGAGCGTCAACCGGCCCTGCGCGTCGCGGAGCAGATAGCTGTGGAAGTGGAGGATCCACTCGCCCTCGTCGACCTGGGCGCCGAGAAAGGTCTCGAGGAACGGCAGGCGGAGCGAGGGGCCCATCGGGCCGACGGCGTCACACAGAGGTGTGATCTCAACATCGGCCACGATTCTGGAGTTGTGCGGCATTCGCCCAGACTAGGCGGCCACGAGGTGGCGCGGAACGTACTCGTTCTCGAGATCGGCCGCGTAGACCGCGCGGTGGCAGTGGTTGCAGCGGTACATGATCGGGCCCTCGTCGAGCTCGGTCCGGCACTGCGGGCACTGGGTCCTGGTGTTCATGGTGTTCTCCCCCTGAGTGAGTTCTACTCCTCCATGAAAGCCTCCGCCGATTGCAGAGGCCCTGCATCTCGCTTGACACGATGCCGCGGCAATGCTGGACGTTCTATGGCGTTGTCCACACCCCGTGGACAAATATTGTCGCCGCCCGCCCCGAAGCCCGTGGGCGATTCCCGGGAATAGGGGCGGCGGGACGGGTGTTGTGCGGATGACGGAAGCTCGTGTATCTTGCGAGCAAGCGTTGAGCGATCAAGCTCCGCTCGTCTTTCACCTCCGCCCCTGAGCAACACCGGGCGATACATCTTTTCTTCTTCGCGCCGCCCCATCGTGTTGCGGCGTGCCCTCGAGGAGGGTCCCACCATGTCTGTTCAAACCATTCCCCAGCAGCGGACCACGCCTGCCAGGCAGGTCTCAGGTCTGCTCGACATCCGCGAGAAGTCGGCGTTCCTGCGCCGCTCCTTCGCCCCCAGCCCAGACGACGTACGGCTGCCACCGGAACGCGTCAAGCAGCTGGGCCTCAGGCCCGGCGACCACGTCGTCGGCACCGTGTCCGGCGGCAAGCTGGTCGAGGTCGAGTCCGTCAACGGCGCGACCACCTGGCGCGACCGCCCGGTCTTCGCCGACCTCGTCCCCATCCACCCCCAGGAGCGCCTGCGCCTGGAGACCGAGTCGCTGACCACCAGGGTCGTCGACCTGTTCGCCCCCATCGGCAAGGGCCAGCGCGGACTCATCTCCGCCCCGCCCAAGGCCGGCAAGACGATGGTGCTGCAGGCGCTCGCCGCGGCCATCGCGCGCAACCACCCCGAGGTCCACCTCATGGTCGTCCTCATCGGCGAGCGACCGGAGGAGGTCACCGAGATGCGCTCGTCGATCATCGGCGAGGTCGCCTACTCGACCTTCGACCAGCCGGACAAGGACCACGCCACGGTCGCCGAGCTCGCCATCGAGCGCGCCAAGCGGCTCGTCGAGTCAGGCAAGGACGTCGTCGTCCTGCTCGACTCGCTGACCAGGCTCAGCAGGGCCTACAACAACCTGGCCCCGCCCGGCGGCAAGACGCTGTCCGGCGGTATCGACACCACGGCCATCTACCCGCCCAAGCGCTTCTTCGGCGCCGCGCGCAACCTGCAGGACGGCGGCTCGCTGACCATCCTCGCCACCGCGCTCGTCGAGACCGGCTCGCGCATGGACGACGGGCTGTTCGAGGAGTTCAAGGGCACAGGCAACATGGAGCTGCGGCTCAGCAGGAGCCTGGCGGACAAGCGCCTGTTCCCCGCCGTCGACCTGGAGGCCTCCAGCACCCGCCGCGAGGAGATCCTGCTCGACCCCGAGGAGCTGCAGCTCGTGTGGCGGCTGCGCCGCATGCTCGGCGCGCTGGACAAGCAGCAGGGCATGGAGCTCCTCATGGACAAGCTCCGCGACACCCCCAGCAACGCCGCCTTCCTCCTCGAGGCCCGCGCGGCCTGACCCTGGGCGACAATGGGCCCATGCTCGCTGACATCGCCGAACACCTCATCTGCCCGGTCTGCTCGGGCGGCCTGGAGATCGGCGAGCGGGTGATGCGATGCGCGCAGGGCCACTCCTACGACATCGCCAAACAGGGTTACGTGAGCCTGCTGATCGGCTCGCAACCTCCGGGTACGGCGGACAGCCCCGCGATGGTGGCCGCCAGATCAGACTTCCTCGCCGCCGGGCACTACGCCCCGCTGGCCCGCGCGCTCGGTGACTGCCTCCCGCGCGACTCCCACGTGATCGTGGACGCCGGCACCGGCACCGGCTACTACCTCGCCGCGGTCCTCGAGACCGCACCCCAGGCCATGGGGCTGGCCTTCGACGTCTCCAAGCACGCCGTGAAGCGGGCGGCCAGGGCGCACGCGCGGATCGGCGCGTTCGTGGCCGACGTCTGGCAGCCGCTGCCCATCGCGGACGGCGCGGCCGACGTGATCCTCGACGTGTTCGCACCGCGTAACGGGCCCGAGTTCGCCAGGGTCCTGCGGCCCGGCGGGGCGCTGGTCGTGGTGACTCCGGCGCGCTCGCACCTGAGCCCGCTGGTGCACCAGCTCGGCCTGCTGAGTGTTGACGGCGACAAGGAAACAAGAGTCAGCCAGAGTCTGCGTGGATTTGTCGAGGTGGACAGGCGTACCGTCGAGTTCGAGATGGAGCTGACCCGTGAAGGCGTAGCCGAGGTGGTGGGGATGGGCCCGAGCGCATGGCACACGGAACCGGCACAACTAGCCGCGCGTATCGCGAAATTTCAGGAAAAGACGTGGACTCAGGCCGCGTTTCACCTGTCTACCTTCCAACACGCTTCGTAAGCAAGTGTCCACACTTGACGGACCTCTGCGACTGATGTTACTGATGGGGCATTTAGTCCGAAATTCCCCCACATTCCTCAAGTATTTCTCCGACACAGGCGCAATACTGGACGCCAACCCGGAGGCCCGAGCGGCCCACGCGGGTTCCAGAGGGAGGGGACGCGCCGGATGAAGGCGGAGGAACGCTGGCAGGCCAGGTTCCGGGCGCCACGCATGACGCTGCCCACCTGGGCACGCCAGGCCCCGAACCGCTCCATCTACAGCTGCAACGCCTCGGGCACCTGGGAGATCTACGCCTGGGACCGCAACAGCGGCACCACCCGCCAGGTCACCAACCGCCCGAAGGGCACGGCGCACGCCGCCATCGACCCCACCGGCCAGTGGATCTACTGGTTCGACGACACCGACGGCGACGAGTTCGGCTCCTGGATGCGCCAGCCGTTCACCGGCGGCCAGGACGAGCCGGTCGCCCCCGACGTCGAGCCTGGAACGGTCGGCGGCATCGCCCTGTCCTCCACCGGCGTGGCCGCCATCAGCCTGGCCAGGGAGGGCTCCTTCACCATCCACCTCGTACGGCCGGGCGACCCGGCCAGGCTGCTGCACGAGGACACCGAGGCCGCCTGGGTCGCCGACATGTCGCTCGACGGCTCGCTCATCGCGATCAACCGCGGCGACTTCCGCCACCCCATGCTCCGCGTCGTCCGTCCCGGCGGCGAGGTCGTCGGCGAGCTCGACGACGGGGCGGGCAAGGGCGTCATCGGCGTCAAGTTCGCACCCGTGCCAGGCGACCGGCGCCTGCTGATCCTGCACGAGCGCCGCCTGCGCCGCGAGCCGCTGGTCTGGGACCCGGCCACCGGCGAGCAGCGCGAGATCTGGCTCAAGGACGCCGGCGAGCTCACCGGCGAGTGGTACGACGACGGCCGCGCGCTGCTCATCGTGCGCCACAACCGGGCACGTTCCTACCTGCACCGCTACGACCTGGCCGGCGGCGGCCTCACCCTGATCGAGACCCCGCACGGCGTCATCGAGGCGGCGGCGCCCAGGCCCGGCGGGCACGTCGAGTACTCCTGGTCGAGCGCCTCCAGGCCGCCGGTCATCCGGTCGAGCAACGGCGTGGTCGTCATGAGCGCGGTCGGTCCCAGCTCGCCGCCCTCGGTGCCGGTCGAGGACATCGACGTCGAAGGGCCCGGCGGGCGCATCCACGCCCTCATCTCGCGGCCCGAGACCGGGGCAGCGCCGTACCCGACGGTCTTCCTCCTGCACGGCGGGCCGACGGCCCACGACGACGACTCCTTCTCGCCCGAGGTGGCCGCGTGGGTGGACCTCGGCTACGCGGTCGTGCGGGTCAACTACCGCGGCTCCACCGGCTACGGCACGGCCTGGCGCGACGCGCTGCAGGGCGACGTCGGGCACATCGAGCTGGCCGACGTGGCCGCGGTCAGGGAGTGGGTGGTCGCCAGGGGCGTGTCCGACCCCGACCGCATCCTGCTCGCCGGCGAGTCGTGGGGCGGGTTCCTGACCCTGCTCGCCCTCGGCGTACAGCCCAAGCTGTGGGCGGGCGGGATCGCCACGGTCCCCATCGCCGACCACGTGACCTGCTACGAGGACGAGCCGGAGAGCCTGCGCGCCCTGCAGCGCTCGCTGCTCGGCGGCTCGCCTGTCGAGGTGCCGGAGCGCTACGTCGGCAGCTCGCCCATCACCTACGTGCACCAGGTCGAGAAGCCGCTGCTGATCCTGGCCGGGGAGAACGACGCGCGCTGCCCGATGCGGCAGATCGAGAAATATGTCGCCAAGCTCGCCGAGTACAGCCACGAGCACGAGGTGTACACCTACGACGCCGGGCACGGCTCCCTGGTCGTCTCCGAGCGGATCGCGCAGATGACCGAACGGCTGGAATTCGCCCGCAAACTGACATGACGTAAGGTGTTACCCTCCCAGCCGACTTGAATGTCAGCCCAGGTCACTGCGACCATCGCGCCCACTCCCCAGCTGGAAGGGCGCCCCATTGAGCGACATCACCACCACTGAACAGGTAAGCGTCAACCGGCTCAAGAAGAACGCCGTCGGCCTCGTCGGCGTCATCTTCATGGCCGTGGCCACCGCCGCACCCATCACCGCCATGACCGGCAACGTGCCGATCGTGGTCGGGTTCGGCAACGGCCTGGGCGTGCCCGCCGCGTACCTGTTCGCGACCGTCGTGCTGACCATCTTCTCGGTGGGTTACACCGCGATGGCCAAGCACATCACCGCGGCCGGCGCCTTCTATGGCTACATCTCGCACGGCCTGGGACAGATCGTCGGCATGGTCTCCGGACTGCTGGCGACCATGGCATACGTGGTCTTCGAGGCCTCGATCATCGGCTTCTTCGCCTACCAGGGCAACGCGACCTTCAAGGACCTCGTCGGGGTCGACATCCACTGGATGTGGTTCGCCCTCGTCGGCCTGGCGCTGAACGCGATCCTGACATATTTCGACATCAACCTCACCGCCAAGGTGCTGGGCATCTTCCTGGTGACCGAGATCTTCATGCTCGGCCTGGTCTCCGTCGTCACGCTGCTCCACGGCGGCGGCCCGGACGGGCTGATGGCGGGCACCCTCAACCCGGCGGGCGCGTTCACCGTCACCGGGCTCAAAGAGGGCGCGGTCGGCCTGGGGCTGTTCATGTGCTTCTGGTCGTGGGTGGGCTTCGAGTCGACCGCGATGTACGGCGAGGAGTCACGCGAACCCAAGAAGATCATCCCGATCGCCACGCTCGTCTCTGTCGTCGGCATCGGCCTGTTCTACACCTTCGTGTCGTGGATGACCGTCGCGGCCAACGGGATGAACGCGCCGGAGATCGCCGCGGCGAAGGGCGCGGAGATCTTCTTCGCTCCGACGCAGGAGATGCTCGGCTCGTGGGCGGTCGGCCTGTTCAAGATCCTCATCCTGACCGGGTCGTTCGCGTGCTCGATGGCGTTCCACAACTGCGCTTCCCGGTACCTGTACGCCATGGGGCGTGAGGATCTCATTCCTGGTACAGCACGCACTCTGGGGCGCACGCACGCCAAGCACGGCTCGCCGCACATCGCCGGGTTCGTGCAGACGGGGGTCTCGCTGCTCATCATCGTGCTGTTCGCGGTCATGGGTCAGGACCCGTACTTCCACATCTACACGCTGCTCGCCGTACTCGGGACGCTGGCGATCCTCATCGTGCAGACGCTCTGTTCGTTCTCGGTGATCAGCTACTTCCACGTGAAGAAGAAGCACCCGGAGACCGCCAACGTCTGGCGGACGTTGATCGCGCCGCTGGCTGGTGGCGTGATGATGGCCTACGTCGTACTGCTGCTCCTGCAGAACCAGAAGGCGGCGGCCGGTGACGTGGCTGCCAGCAGCGCGTTCTACACGGCGATCCCGTGGATCGTGGGCGGGATCATCGTGCTCGGCGTCGCCTTGGCGCTCTTCCTCAAGGTGCGCAACCCGGCGAAGTACGCCCTCATCGGCCGCGTGGTCATGGAGGACACGGTCGAGCGCGACTAGGAACACCCAACCAAGGGAGGTGGGCGGATGAGAGCTGAAGACCCCACACCCGCCCTCACTTCCTTGAGGGGGTTATCCCCGTGAGGGGGTTATCCCCGTGAGGGGGTTATCCCCGTGAGGGTCCTGTGGGTCACATCGCGCGTAGGACCAGGATGGCCAGGTCGTCGGCGCCCGGCTCAGCTGCGAAGTCGGCGGCCCCCCGCCGGATGCGCTCGGCGACCGCCCTCGCCGAGAGCCCCGCGCACTCGGCCAGCATCTTGGACAACCCGCCCTCATCGTCGAGAAGGCGCGAGCCGTTGCGCCGCTCCGTCACCCCGTCGGTGACGGCCAGCAGCACGTCGCCGTGTTCGAGGTGGATCACGTCCGCCTCGAACATCACCTCGGGAAACACCCCGAGCAACGACTGCGGCGTCGTCACCGGCTCGACCACGCCGCTCGGCTTCAGCCGGAGCGCCTCAGGATGCCCCGCCGAGACGATGCGGACCTCGAGCCCCCCGTCCACCGGGGTGAGGTCGCCGTGGATCAGCGTGAGGAACCTGGCCCGCTCCCCCTCTTCGAGGATGGCCTGGTTGAGCCTGCCCAGCACGGCGGCCACGCCGTACCCCTCCCTGGCCAGCAGGCGCAGGGTGTGACGGGCCAGCCCGGTCACGGCGGCCGCCTCGGGACCGGTCCCGCAGACGTCGCCGATCGCGAAGCGCCAGGAGTCGTCGTTGCCCTTGAACAGGTCGTAGAAGTCGCCGCCGACCTCGTTCGTCTCACCGGCCGGCTCGTAGACGACGCCGTAGTCGACGCCGGGCACCACGGGCTCGCTCGGCGGCAGCAGGCTGCGCTGCAACGCGCGGTTGGCCGCCGCCTGCTGCGCGTAGAGGCGGGCGTTGTCCATGGCCAGCGCGGCGCGCCTGCCGATGTCCTCGGCGAACTGGATGACCTCGTCGGTGAAGCGGTCGGGCTTGCCCAGGCACATGAGGCCCAGCGAGCGGCCGCGCGCGGTCAGCGGGACGCAGAGCACCTCGGCGTCCCTGAGGTGCATCGTCGCGGTCCGCCGGTGATCGGCGCTGCTCACGGGCAGGTCGGTCAGCTCCACCCGCAGGTCGTCGATCCTGGCCTCGTCGGCGTGCCAGAGGTAGGAGAGCCCGGCCTCCGGGGTGTAGACGGCGCACCACGCGGCCAGTCTGGGCACGACGATCTGTGCGATGATCGCGGGCACCATGTCCGGATCGAGCGTTCCAGCGAGCAGGTCGCTCGCATCCGCGAGGAAGCCCAGCCACTGCGGCCCTCTGGACGTCTCCTCCAGCCAGTCGGCAGTGCCGCCGTCCGAAGTGCCGGGTAGTGTGAGTCTTGCCCAATGGACACGGGATTCGCCCGCGAAGGTGATCCCCCACTCCTCGACCTCGACCGAGGGCGCCTTGGGATTGCCCTGTGGCGTCGTCCGCTGCCTGAGCTCTACCTGCACCGCATCGCCGAAATGCTTCCATATGATCTCAAAGGGAGCATCTGCCACCTGCAGCACCAGCTCGGCCGCCACCTGCTCGGCGGTAGCAGTGACAGAAGTGGCCGCCCACGCGGTCATGACCTCGCGCGTGAACCTCTTCGCAGCGGTAACGGCGGCCTCTCCCGGCGCGAAGGTCGCCGCAAGCACCGCACGGGAGGAAGAACTCATCGCTCGATGCCTACCACACTTCCATCTGACTTGGGGTAAATCCAAGGACAGGACTATGACCTTCTCATCGTGACAGACTTACATCACTCGCGGCGGCACCCCGTGGGTGAAGGAGGCTCCATGACCACGGCAAGGACGGCGCCAGCAGCAGAGGAGAGGACATATACGGAATCGGACCTCATCCCGATTCTGGAGACCCTCTTCTCCTGGCGCGACGGCGACTTCCGGCGCCGGGTCCCCCACGCTCCGCCAGGGATTCTCAGCGAGGTCAGGCTCCTGCTCAACGAGGTGGCCGACCGGCGCGAGCACCTGGCCAACGAGCTGACAAGGGTGCGCAGGGAGGTTGTCAAGGAGGGCAGGTTCGGCGAGCGGCTGACACCGGGCCCCGGCGTCGGCTCGTGGTCGGAGAGCGTCGAGTCGGTCAACACGCTGATCGACGCGCTCGTCAGCCCCGTCAGCGGTGCCGCTGACGTCATCGACGCCGTCGCCAAGGGCGATCTGACCCGCCGCATCGACCTCGACCGGTCTGCCAGAGGCGAGGTGCGCCGCCTCGGCAAGGCCATCAACGGCATGGTCGACCAGCTCTCGCTGTTCAACTCCGAGGTGACCAGGGTCGCCCGCGAGGTCGGCACCGAGGGCAGGCTCGGCGGCAGCGCCAACCTGCGCGGCATGTCCGGGTCCTGGCGCGACCTCACCGAGGCCGTCAACACCATGTCCTCCCGCGTGTCCGCCCAGGTGCGCGACATCGCGGTGGTGACCACGGCGGTGGCCAAGGGCGACCTGTCGCGCAAGGTGACCGTCGACGCGGTCGGCGAGATGTTCGAGCTGAAGAACACCGTCAACACGATGGTCGACCAGCTCTCCGGCTTCGCCGAAGAGGTGACCCGAGTCGCCCGAGAAGTGGGCACCGAGGGTCAGCTCGGCGGCCAGGCCCAGGTCAGCGGCGTGTCCGGGGTCTGGAAGGACCTCACCGACAACGTCAACTTCATGGCCAACAACCTGACCGTCCAGGTGCGCAACATCGCGACCGTGGCGACGGCGGTCGCGCAGGGCAACCTGACCAAGAAGATCACCGTCGACGCGCAGGGCGAGATCCTTCAGGTGAAGGAAACCCTGAACACGATGGTCGACCAGCTCTCCTCGTTCGCCGACGAGGTGACCAGAGTCGCCCGCGAGGTGGGCACCGAGGGCAAGCTGGGCGGCCGCGCCGAGGTGAAGGGCGTGTCGGGGGTCTGGAAGGACCTCACCGACAACGTCAACTCGATGGCCAACAACCTGACCTACCAGGTGCGCAACATCGCCCAGGTCACCACGGCCGTCGCCAACGGCGACCTCACCCGCAAGATCGACGTGGACGCCCAGGGCGAGATCCTGGAGCTCAAGTCGACCATGAACACGATGGTGGACCAGCTCTCCTCCTTCGCCTCCGAGGTGACCCGAGTCGCCCGCGAGGTCGGCACCGAGGGACAGCTCGGCGGCCAGGCGCAGGTGCGCGGCGTGTCCGGGGTCTGGAAGGACCTCACCGACAACGTCAACTTCATGGCCAACAACCTGACCGTGCAGGTGCGCAACATCGCGGCCGTGTCCACCGCCGTGGCCCAGGGCAACCTGGCCAAGAAGATCACCGTCGACGCGCAGGGTGAGATCCTCCAGCTCAAGGACACCCTGAACACGATGGTCGACCAGCTTTCGTCTTTCGCCGACGAGGTGACCAGAGTCGCCAGAGAGGTCGGCACCGAGGGACAGCTCGGCGGCCAGGCGCGGGTGCAGGGCGTGTCCGGCGTGTGGAAGGACCTCACCGACAACGTCAACTTCATGGCCAACAACCTGACCTCCCAGGTGCGCAACATCGCCGAGGTCACCACGGCCGTCGCCAAGGGCGACCTCACCCGCAAGATCGACGTGGACGCCCAGGGCGAGATGCTCGCCCTGAAGACCACGCTCAACCGGATGGTCGACCAGCTCTCCTCCTTCGCCTCCGAGGTGACCCGAGTCGCCAGAGAGGTGGGTTCCGAGGGACAGCTCGGCGGCCAGGCCCGCGTCGAGGGCGTCGAGGGCACGTGGAAGCGGCTCACCGAGTCGGTGAACGAGCTGGCCGGCAACCTGACCACCCAGGTGCGCGCCATCGCCACCGTCACCAGCGCCGTGGCGCGCGGCGACCTCACCAGGTCCATCGCAGCCGAGGCGCAGGGCGAGCTGGCCGAGCTCAAGGACAACATCAACTCGATGGTGTCCAACCTCCGCGAGACCACCCAGGCCAACCAGGAGCAGGACTGGCTGAAGTCCAACCTGGCCCGCATCTCCCGCCTCATGCAGGGACACCGCGACCAGGTCGAGGTGGCCAAGCTGATCATGACGGAGCTGACGCCGCTGGTCTCGGCGCGCTACGGCGCCTTCTACGGCGTCGACCCCGGCGGCGACCACGACCTCATCCTCATCGGCGGCTACGGCGTACGGCCGGACCGCAGCCCGCGCCAGACCTTCGCCATGGGCGAGGGCATCGTCGGCCAGGCGGCGGCCGAGGGGCGCTCGATCATCCTCGACGACGTGCCCGCCGGGTTCATCACGATCGACAGCGGACTGTCGCAGTCGACGCCCGCGCAGATCGTGGTGCTGCCGATCCTGTTCGAGAGCCGCGTGCTCGGCATCCTCGAACTCGCCTCCTTCACCCCGTTCGGCGAGGTGCACCTCGACTTCCTGACGCAGCTCGTCGAGACCATCGGCGTCACGATGAACACCATCATCGCCAACTCGCGCACGGAAGACCTGCTGACCGAGTCGCAGCGACTCACCCGCGAGCTGCAGGAACGTTCTGACGAGCTGCAGCGCCAGCAGGAGGAGCTGCGCAGGTCCAACGCCGAGCTGGAGGACAAGGCGGCGCTGCTGGCCAAGCAGAACCGCGCGATCGAGATCCAGAACTTCCAGATCGAGCAGGCCCGACGCACCCTGGAGGAGCGCGCCGAGCAGCTCGCCGTCTCCTCGCGGTACAAGTCGGAGTTCCTGGCCAACATGTCGCACGAGCTGCGCACGCCGCTCAACAGCCTGCTGGTGCTGGCCAAGCTGCTCACCGAGAACGCCGAGGGCAACCTGACCTCCCAGCAGGTCGAGTTCGCCCGCACGATCCACGGCGCGGGCACCAACCTGCTCCAGCTGATCAACGACATCCTCGACCTGTCCAAGGTCGAGGCGGGCCGCATGGACATCCACCCGACGCAGCTGTCGCTGCCCAAGCTGGTCGACTACGTCGAGGCCGCCTTCGCCCCGCTGGCCCAGGACAAGGGGCTGGCGTTCGTGGTCGAGGTCGACGCCGACGTGCCGCAGGAGCTGCTGACCGACGAGCAGCGCCTGCAGCAGGTGCTGCGCAACCTGCTGTCCAATGCGGTGAAGTTCACGCCCAAGGGCGAGGTACGGCTACGCGTCATGCAGGCGCCGATCGAGGTCGACTACGACGACGAGACGCTGCGCGACGCGGGCGACGTGATCGCCTTCAAGGTCATCGACACCGGCATCGGCATCGCCCCGGACAAGCGGGAGGTGATCTTCGAGGCTTTCCGCCAGGCGGACGGCACGACCAGCCGCAAGTACGGCGGCACCGGCCTCGGCCTGTCGATCTGCCGCGAGATCGCCCGCCTGCTCGGCGGCGAGATCCACGTCGACAGCGAGCTCGGCAAGGGCAGCACCTTCACGCTCTACGTGCCGCCCAACTACGCCGGCCCGCTCGACCCGCGTCCCGCCGTCGCCAAGCCGCAGCCCGTGATCCCGGTCGAGGAGCCCGCGGTCACGCTGCCCGACCCGCCCATGCCGCTCGACCTGCCGCTGCCGGAGCTCATCTCGCCCGGCGACGGGCAGAAGTGGGTGGGCCACGACCCGCTGTCCGAAGCCAAGATCCTCATCGTCGACGACGACATCCGCAACGTGTTCGCACTGACCAGCGTCCTCGAACGGCACGGCGCCACCGTGGTCTACGCGGAGAACGGGCGTGAGGGCATCGAGCAGCTAGAACGCAACGAGGACGTCGCCCTGGTCCTGATGGACATCATGATGCCCGAGATGGACGGCTGGGCCACCACGTCGGCCATCAGGCGCATGCCGCAGTTCGCCGACCTGCCGATCATCGCGCTGACCGCCAAGGTCATGCGCGGCGACCGCGAGAAGAGCATCGCCTCCGGGGCGTCCGACTACGTGCCCAAGCCGGTCGACGTCGACCGCCTGCTGGAGCGCCTGCGCGGCTGGCTCAGCCGCGGGCGCGCCACGGCAGAAACCCCCGAAGGGTCGTGACGATGTCGGACAGAGCCAAGATCCTCCTCGTGGATGATCGCGAGGAGAACCTGATCGCCCTCGAGGCCATCCTGAGCTCGCTCGACCTGGTGCCCGTGCGGGCCAGGTCGGGTGAGGAGGCGCTGAAGGCGCTGCTCAGCACCGAGTTCGCGCTGATCCTGCTCGATGTGCGGATGCCGGGGATGGACGGGTTCGAGACCGCCGCGCACATCAAGCGCCGGGAGCGGACGCGCAACATCCCGATCATCTTCCTGACCGTGGTGGACAGCGCCCCCGACTACGCCTTCCGCGGCTACGCGGCGGGCGCGGTCGACTACCTCACCAAGCCGTTCGACCCGTGGGTGCTGCGGGCCAAGGTGCAGGTGTTCGTCGAGCTGTACAACATGAACAAGCGGCTGGCCGAGCAGGCATCGATGCTCCGCGAGCGGGTCTCCGGGGAGTTGCCACCGGGCACGACCGACCGCGCCGCCGTACTCCCCGAGCTCGTGCGGCGGCTGGCCGCGGTGGAGGAGGAGCTCGCCAGGGTGCGCGAGCTGGCCGGCAAGTCGCCGGACCAGGCGCTCACGATCCCGCTGGAGAACCTCTCCGAGCGGGTCGGGCACCTGCGCTCCGGGTTCGACGCGCTCAACTAGCGGCGGGCCCGCTCCAGGGCGTCCCAGAAACCGCGGCGCAGCGCGTGGCGCACCTCGTCGTGCAGCAGGAAGTCGATCGGCAGCGACGAGCCCTGCAGCAACCGCGCCTCCAGGTCGGACGGCATGCGCGGCTTGCGCGCCAGCACCGCCTCCAGCCACAGCGCGGGCGCGTCACGGGCGACGGACTCGCCGAAGTCATGGCCCTCGCGGTGCGCCGCCTTCACGGCGTCGGCCAGCGTGGTGGCGCTGGCGTTCTGCGCGGGCGGCGGTGAGACGGGCGCGGCCTGCGGCCCAGTGTAGCCGGACAGCTGCGACGGCTGCTGCTGTGCGGGCGGCGGCTGGTAGGTGCCCGCGGACGGCGAGGCGAACTGGCCCGTCGTCTGCGGGATCGGCCCGGTCACGTTGTGCGGCGGCGGTGGCGCGGGAGCGGGCTGCTCCTGCTGGTAGCTCGGGTAGGCGGGCAGCGCAGGCGGCGGCGGCGCAGCATGGCTGCGCGAGGGCCCGTTGGAGCTGGGCTGCGGGGACTGCGGCAACGGCTGCGGCAGCACGTTGGGCTGCGACAGCGGCTGGCTCTGGGTCGGCGCGTTGGCGATCTGGTTGTTGCTCGGCGGGGACGGCTGCGCGGGCGGCGGCGGCAGCGGCGCGGGCGGCGGGCTCAGCGCGGCGTGCGCCGCGTGGCCGTTGCTGACCGGCTGGTGCCCGTTGGAGGCTTCTGCGGAGCCCGAGACGAGGTTGACGTAGGGGCGAAGGTGCCCGCCGCCGATCTCGATGAGGTCGTCGCTCTCCTGGCGCAGCGAGCGGGACACCGCCCAGCTCCCGTCGGCCGTGATGTGCACGACGGTCACCCGGATGCCGAGGTCCTGCGCGTCGCAGACGACCTGCGCGAGGTCCTCGTCGCCGCTGACCACGACCGCGTCGCAGATCGCGCTGTTGCGCGCCAGCGTCATGAGGTCGCGGTGCACCTGGGCGTCGACGCCCTCGCGGCGGCCCGGCCGGATGCGCGACAGGCGCAGCTTGAGCCCGGGGATGTCGGCCAGCGCGTCGTGCTCCGGCGTGCGGCGGCCCTCTACGGTCGCCTCGTACCAGTAGCACCGCAGCAGCGGCAGCCCCGTGCGCTCGCGCGACAGGTTGGTCATCAGTTGCAGCAGCCCCGGGTAGTCCCAGGAGACTGCTTCGCGATGGCGGGTCCCATGTACGGCCATCGCGCCGTCGGCCAGCAAATAGCCAGCGTCCACGAACAGCGCGCAGCGATCCACGCGACACCGCCCCTTTCTTGGTGGCCCGACCTTCTGGCTCTGCACCGTCAGAGCCGGACTCGGCGGCCCTATATCAGGGTAATGAAGCAGGTGATCGTGCGAGGGTTAATCCCGACGATTCGCCCCTCGCCCGACCCAATGTCAGAGCATTCACGCAGACCGTACCAGTTTGTCCTGTTCGCGGTCACGACCGTGCTGGAACGCTCACCGCGGCGGCGCCGAACAGCACGACGTCGCGTTTCGTCACCAGTCTGAGCACGGGTTTCGCGCCCAGAATCGTCCTTAACGTGTCCACGTCCACACCGAACGTCAGCCGCGACGCCCCGTTGGACGAGCTGTCGAAGACGTTGCCCCGATTGCGGTCACCGCCGTCGGGAGTCAGCGCCCCTGAACCCAGGGAGACCTTGTCGCCGGTGAGGTCGGCGTCGCCCTCCCAGGTCACCAGCTCCAGCCTCGCCGCGCTGGCGGTCGGGAAGATCCCGCCGAGCGGCATCTCCACCGTGCCGGCCGCTCCCCCGACCACCGTAGCCGAATCGAGGACGACAGCTTGGCTGTACGGCTGAGCCGGGTCGGTGACGATCACCACCAGGCTCCAACCCGCGTGCTGCGACACCCCGGCCAGCATGGGCGCGTCAGCCGCCCACCACGTGCCCCTGCCACGCGCGTCGCTCACCAGCCCGGTGACGTCGGCGAACGCCTGGTAGGCAGGCCCTGACGGCAGCTCGCGCACGGTCACCTCGTCCGGTTTGATGGCGAGGTAGCGTTTGCGGCCCGGCGGTTTCAGCTTGATCGGCCCGGCCGCTTTGATCCCGGCCGACCAGTAGAGCCCCGCCCACACGACCTGCCCGCCCTGGGGCGCCTCCAGCCTGGCGGCGCTCGAGGCCTTGGTGGTGTCGTCGTCGTCGAGGTCGAGCGGCTGCATCGGCCACAGGTCGTTGTCGCGCCTGTGCCCGCCGCGCTTCCTCGTTTCGGCGCAGCCGTCCCGCTCCTGCGGGCAGGACAGCAGCGCGTTGCCGACCGCCCTGACCGTCACCTTGCCGTCGGTGGCGAACCTGGCGGGCGCGCCGGCCGAGCTCACCCCTGCCTGGGCCCGCGCCCTCAGCTTCACCCCGCCCGCGTCGATCCGTACGGTGGGACCGCCGCCCTCGGGGGCGTGCGGCGCGACGTACACGCGCAGGAACACCGCCGTCGCCCGCCCGGCGGCCAGCGCGCGCCTGGCGCAGTTGGCGCCGTGCCCGGTGGGGCGGCACGACCAGCCGTCGACCGTGCCGACCGGGTCGACGATCGCGCCGAACCCGTGGCCGCGTGCCCCTCCGGGCACCACGGTCACGCCCGGCGGCAGCTCGACGGCGGCGTGCAGCTCCTTGGTCGCCCCCTTGCCCGAGTTGCGCAGCCGGAGCGCGACGATGCCCGGTTTGGCGCGCACCAGCGAGCCGAGCGGGTCGATGGTCGCGGTCAGGTGCGCGATGCCCGGCGGCTTCTTCACCGGCTTGGGCGTGGGTTTGACCGGGGTGGGGGTCGGCTCGGGCACCTCCTGCTTGACCGGGTCGCTGGGCGGCGGTTGCGCCGAGGCCGACGGCAGGGCCGCGGCGGGTTCCTTCTTCTTGATCGGCTCCTCGCCGGACACCAGCATGAGGACGGCGGCGGCCGCCACGGCGACAGCCGTACCTCCTGCCACGGCCGCTTGCTGCTGCTTGGGGGCGCGGCGGATCCAGCCGAGCGCGTGCAGGAGGCCGGAACCGCCGCCTGCCGCCGCTCCCGCCTTGGCCATGGCGGCCGCGTAGGCGGCGAAGACCGGGCCTGCGTACAGCGGGCCGACGATGACGCGCAGCCCGGCGTTGACGTCGGTCAGCTCCATGAAGACCGACTTGCACTCGACGCAGTCGCTCATGTGCTCGTCGACGACGCGGCTGTCGCGCCTGGCGAGCCCGCCTCTGACGTAGGCGCCCATCTTGCCCAGCACGGGGCGGCACGCCTGCTGGGGCGTGTTGGCCAGGTGCATCTGCAGGTATGCCTGGCGCAGGCCCTCGCGCGCCCGGTAGGCGAGCGCGGCGACGCCGTTGGCCGACAGCCCGAGCATGGGCGCGACGTCGGCGGGTTTGGCGTTCTCGACCTCGGTGTGCCAGAGCACCGCGCGCCACCGGTCGGGCAGCGAGAGGAACGCCTTGGCGATGAGCGACTTCTCCAGCCCGGTCAGCGCCGGGTCGACGAAGGGCACGCCGGGGTCGAACGCCTCGATCTCGCCGGTCGTCACGTTGCGGCTCTCGACCCTGGTGCGGTCGTAGACCGTGCGGCGCACGACCGTCAGGAGGTAGGGGCGGAATCCGGCTTCCGGACCACCTCCCCTGCCGACCAGGTCGAGGATCTTCGTGAACGCCTCGGCGACGACGTCCTCGACCTCGGCCTCGCCTCTGACGAGTCCCCTGGCCAGGGCGCGTGCGGCGGCGATGTGACGTTCGTAGAGCTCGCCGTAAGCAGCCGCATTGCCGCTTCTGACCGATTCAAGTAGCTCCGCATCACTTTGCGGCGATTCTACACTCATAGTGACCTCACGATTACGCGGGGTTGCCCTGGCGAATCATTCCGCATTCCGCGTCATGACTAAACCGAAGTCACGTCTTTGCCTTTGAAACCGGAAAGAGCCCGGGCGAAAACCCTCGCGCCGACGGGCTCTTAAGGAGGACGGATGGATGAGGAGACTCCCGGATCACTGAGCGCCCGCTGGCGCACCAGGAGCCTGGCCGCTGGGTGGGCCATGCCAGAGGACTGGTGGACGCCGGCGGTGGACCAGGCGATCCGGGCAATACACGCGGGTGGTGCCGTGAACAGGGGCCACGACCTCACCCGCGCGTGTTCGGCACTCGGCGGGGCGCGGGCACGCGCCGGCGTCGGGATAGCGGAAGGGATGAACGACCTCGCGGCGCTCTTCAGGGAGCTGGGCAAGGGCGACCCGCCGTTCGCCGCGCTGCGCTCGTTCGCGGCCGGCTGGACGGAGGCGAGCTTCGCGCCGATCACCGAGCTGCGCTGCGAGGACCCGCTGACCGGTCTCATGACGGCCGCGTACCTGCGCACGCGGCTGGGCGAGCTCTACCGCGAGACCGGTCCCGCCGTGCACCGCCTGGTGGTCGCGGAGCCGTACCACCGGCTGGCCGAGCTGTCCGAGCGGCTGGCGACCGTCCTGAGCCTGGCCCAGTGCGTGCGCGAGACCTTCACCGAGGGTCAGACGCTCGCGCTACTCGGGCCGGTGCGGGTGGGCGCGCTCACGCGCGCCTGCTGCGACCTGACGCCGCGCGTGGCGCGCCTGCGCGGCTCCAGGATCGGGTACGGCAGGCAGCCCAGGGTCACCGTGCTACGCCTGCCGGGCAGGTACGACGACGCCCTCGGGCTCCTCACTAGGCTTGGAGCATGAGCGATCGTGAGAGCCTGCTGTCCGAGATCCACAACAAGGCCGTGGTGCACGGCAAGGTGGTGCTTTCCTCTGGCCTGGAGGCCGATTTCTACCTCGACCTGCGCAGGATCACCCTCGACGGGACCGCTGCCCCGCTGATCGGCCGCGTGATGCTCGACCTGACCGCCGATCTCGACTACGACGCGGTCGGCGGGCTCACGCTCGGCGCCGACCCGGTGGCGCTGGCCATGCTGCACGCCGCCGCCGCGCGTGGCCGGGAGCTCGACGCGTTCGTGGTGCGCAAGGCGCAGAAGGCGCACGGCATGCAGCGCAGGATCGAGGGCCCGGAGATCAAGGGCAGGCGGGTCCTGGTGGTCGAGGACACCTCCACGACCGGCGGCTCCCCGCTGACGGCGGTGGAGGCGGTGCGCGAGGCGGGCGCCGAGGTCGTCGCCGTGGCGACGGTCGTCGACAGGGGCGCGGCGGCGAAGATGGCGGCGGAAGGCCTCGAGTACCGCACCGCCTTCACCCTTGGCGACCTGGGGCTCTGACGGTGAAGTCCGCGCGCTCGCCCGGTTTGCCGGGCGGGCGCGCCGTGCCGTTCTCCGTCACCTGGACGGTGCCGGCGTCCTCGATGACGACGTCGATCTCCGGCTCGAAATATCTGATCTCGTCGCCGAGCGCCATGTCACCGTTGTAGAGCACCTGGCCGCCGGGCACGCGGAGCACCACGTGCGGGCAGACGTCGGCCTCGCAGACGACCTTCACCGTGGGCATGGGCATCTGCGAGGAGCTCGGGCTCGCCACCGGCTTCTCCGGCGGGGGCGTCTCCGCCCGGTTGAGAAGGGCGATCGCGCCCACGACCAGCAGCGCGACAACGGCCAGCCCGATCAGCGCCAGGCGGGCGATGCTCTTCGGATCAGATCTGTGGCGTCCCACATGCCGGAGCGTACCCGCTGGTAACCGGGCGTTCCCCTTACCGGTCCACGCGGTGGTGCTTGCCCGTGGGCGCGGGCGGCTCGAGGCCCGCCTTGCGCGCCCGCCTGCTCTTGATCGCCTCGAAGACGATGGGGATCAGCGAGATGGCCACGATGAGGAAGACGCCGGGCAGGATGTACTTGTCGATCTTCGTGGGGTCGACCTTGCTGCCCAGCCAGTGGCCCAGCAGGATCAGGCCCTCGACCCAGACGACGCCGCCGATGACGTTCCAGATGAAGAAGCGCTTGGAGCTCATTTCGAGCACGCCGGCGACGGGGTTCATGAACGTGCGCACGATCGGGACGAAACGCGCGAGGACCACGGCGCGGGCGGGGCCGAACTTGTTGAAGAACTCCTCGGCGCGGTCGACGTGTTCCCGCTTGAAGAGCTTGGAATCGGGCTTGTCGAAGAGCCTGCGGCCGAATCGCTTTCCGAGGAAATGGCCGAGCTGCGCGCCCGCGATCGCGCACAGCGGCGCGCCGATCAGCAGGGCGGGGAAGGACAATGGCTCGATACTCGTGCCTGCCGACGCATTCATTCCTGCGGCGACCGAGGCCGAGCTGAAAATCCCCGCTGCCACCAGGAGTGAGTCCCCCGGCAGGAAGAAGCCGAGCAACAGGCCCGTCTCGGCGAAGATGATCGCCAAAACACCGACCGTCGCGAAGGCCCCGAGAATGGTGAGCCACCACGTCGGGTCGAGGATGTTCCACAGCCAGTCCACAGAGTGAGCTTACCGGGCGTTATCACTACCACGGGGGGTAGCGACCCGAGATACTGGCATGCGCGCAAGCCGTTCTTTCTCAGGGAGATGAATCATGCCTATCGCCACCCCAGAGGCCTACGCCGAGATGCTCAACCGGGCCAAAGCTGGCGGATTCGCCTACCCGGCGATCAACGTGACCTCGTCGCAGACGTTGAACGCCGCGCTTCGCGGTTTCGCCGAGGCCGAGAGCGACGGCATCGTCCAGGTCTCCACCGGCGGCGCCGACTTCCTGTCCGGCACCACGATCAAGGACATGGTGACCGGTTCCGTGGCGCTCGCCGCCTATGCGCGCGAGGTCGCCAAGAACTACCCGGTCACCATTGCGCTGCACACCGACCACTGTCCCAAGGACAAGCTCGACGGCTTCATGCGGCCGCTCATCGAGCTGTCGCTGGCCAGGGGCGGCGACCCCATCTTCCAGTCGCACATGTGGGACGGCTCCGCCGTACCCCTTGAGGAGAACCTCGCCATCGCGCAGGAACTTCTCGAGAAGTGCAAGCGCGCCAACATCGTCATGGAGATGGAGATCGGCGTCGTCGGCGGCGAGGAGGACGGCGTTGTCGGCGAGATCAACGAGAAGCTCTACACCACGCCCGAGGACGCGCTGGCCACCGCCGAGGCCGTGGGCCTGGAGGGCTACATGCTCGCCGCCACCTTCGGCAACGTGCACGGCGTCTACAAGCCTGGCCACGTCAAGCTGCGCCCCAGCGTGCTCAAGGAGATCCAGGACGCCGTCGGCGCCAAGTACGGCGTGGACAAGCCGTTCAACCTCGTCTTCCACGGCGGCTCGGGCTCGGCGCTGGAGGAGATCCACGAGGCGATCTCCTACGGCGTGGTGAAGATGAACATCGACACCGACACGCAGTACGCCTTCACCAGGCCGATCGCCGACCACATGTTCCGCAACTACGACGGCGTGCTCAAGGTCGACGGCGACGTCGGCAACAAGAAGGTCTACGACCCGCGCTCGTACGGCAAGTCGGCCGAGACCGGCATGGCGGACCGGGTCAAGCACGCCTGTGAAAACCTCAAGTCCGCTGGGACAAAGATCTCATAGCCACATTCACGGCCCGGCGGGTATGACTTGTCGTATGGATAACCTTCTCGCCGGGCCGCCCCCGACTCACCTGCCGGACCTGCCCGAGGCCAGAGAGGCCCTCGAATCGGGGGTCAAGGCCGCCGACGTCGCCGCCCGCTTCCCCGCCCACCCGGCGGCGTGGGCGACTCTCGCTGAGGAATACTTCGCGAAGGGCCACGCGGTCACGTCGTACGCGTTCGCCAGGACGGGCTACCACCGCGGGCTCGACCAGCTGCGCCGCGCCGGCTGGAAGGGCCACGGGCCGATCCCCTGGGAGCACGAGCCCAACCGCGGATTCCTGCGCTGCCTCTACTCGCTGGCCAAGGCCGCACAGGCGATCGGCGAAAAGGACGAGGCAGAAAGGTGCATGCAGTTCCTCAAGGACAGCAGCGTCACGGCCTATGACACTTTGTCCGGGAACTGACGTCCGGTAGTCTCTCTACGCAAGAGCCCCTGTCGCACTTGCGCCAGGGGTTTTCGTTTTTGCGCGGGAGAGATAACCATGCCGGCAGTCGTTGTCTTGGGCGCCCAGTGGGGCGATGAAGGCAAGGGGAAGGCCACCGACCTGCTCGGCGGCGCCGTCGAGTACGTGGTGCGCTACCAGGGCGGTAACAACGCGGGGCACACGATCGTCATCGGCGACCAGAAATATGCCCTGCACCTGGTGCCCACCGGCATCCTGTCGCCGGATGTGGTGCCGGTGATCGGCAATGGCGTGGTGATCGACCCGGGCGTGCTGCTCGGGGAGCTGGACGCGCTGGCCGAGCGCGGCATCTCCGCCGAGAAGCTGCTGATCTCGGCGAACGCGCACCTGATCATGCCCCACCACAAGGCACTGGACAAGGTGACCGAGCGGTACCTGGGCAAGGCCAAGATCGGCACGACCGGGCGCGGCATCGGGCCCGCCTACGGCGACAAGATCTACCGGATGGGCATCCGGGTGCAGGACCTGCTCGACCCGGGCATCCTCGCGCAGAAGATCGAGGTCGTGCTGGGCGAGAAGAACCAGATCCTCACCAAGGTCTACAACCGGCGCGGGATCGACGCGGAGAAGGTCGTCGAGGAATACCTCGGCTACGCGGAGCGCCTCAAGCCACACATCGCGGACACGTCGCTGGTGCTCAAGCGGGCGCTCGACGAGGACAAGTTCGTGCTGCTCGAAGGCGGGCAGGGCACGCTGCTGGACATCGACCACGGCACCTACCCGTTCGTGACGTCGTCCTCGCCCACCTCGGGCGGGGCGTGCGCGGGCGCGGGGATCCCGCCGAACCGGCTGACGCGGGTGATCGGCATCCTCAAGGCGTACACGACGCGCGTCGGGTCGGGGCCGTTCCCGACGGAGCTGACCGACGAGATGGGCGACTGGCTGCGGACCACGGGCGGCGAGTACGGCGTGACCACCGGGCGCAACCGGCGCTGCGGGTGGTTCGACGCGGTGATCGCGCGGTACGCGACGCGGATCAACGGCGTCACGGACTTCTTCCTGACGAAGCTGGATGTGCTGTCGGGGTTGGAGCGGATCCCGGTGTGCGTGGCGTACGACGTGGACGGGGTGCGGCACGACGAGATCCCGATGACGCAGACGGACTTCCACCACGCTACGCCGATCTACGAGGAGTTCCCCGGGTGGCAGGAGGACATCACGGGGGCCACGTCGTTCGAGGAGCTGCCCAAGAACGCTCAGGCGTATATCAAGGCGCTTGAGGAGATGTCTGAGGCGCCCATCTCCGCTATCGGGGTGGGGCCGGGTCGCACGCAGACGATCTCCGTACGCTCGCTGGTCTGATCTCCCTTGCGGGGGTCCTCGCCGTAGGGAGCTCCCTTTAGAAACACGGCGGCTCCTTTAGGGGTACGGCGTAGCCGGGGCGGCCATCCACCGACGTGGGTGGCCGTCTTGCTACGTCGGGGTGCCCATACGCTCGCCGCGCTATCGTCGCTATTCGTAGGATTGGGACAAAGGGCGCACAATGCTGCACGGCGTGGCACCGAGGCACGCCCCAGGATGAGAGGTAGGCTCCCCGGCGTGGTAGCTGAGATTCATGGGCATCGTGGCGCCAGGGGCCTGTGGCCTGAGAACACTCTGCCGGGGCTGAGCAAGGCCATGGAGCTGGGCGTGCACGCGCTCGAGTTCGACGTCGCCCTCACCGCCGACCGCAGGCTCGTGCTCACCCACGATCTCACCGTCTCCGCGGTCACCAGCGCCGACACCAAGCCGCTCAGCCACGACGACGAGCTCTACCCCTACGTGGGCAGGCCCATCAACGAGCTCAGCCTGGCCCAGTTGCGTACCCTCGACGTCGGCGTGCGCTTCCCGCGCCACCTCGACGACCCGTTCGCGCTCACCCAGGTCGCCATGCCCGAGACCCGCATGCCCACCCTCGGCGCCGTCCTCGGCCTGGTCAACGCCTACGCGGCCGACGACGTGCGCCTGCACGTCGAGCTGAAGTCCGACCCCACCAGGCCAGGGCTGACCCCCGACCCGCAGGTCTTCACCGAGCTGGTGATCGACGAGCTCGACAGGCACGGCAGGCTGGACGGCTCCGCCATCCTCAGCTTCGACTGGCGCATCGTCACCGCCGCGGCCGAGCTCGCCCCGGCCACCAGGCGGTTCGCGCTGATCGAGGAGGACACGCTGCACTGGCACGGCTGCCTGGGCGACGACATCCCCGCGGCCGCCAAGGCGGCGGGAGCGGACACGATCTCGCCCGAGCACGTGATGGTCGACGCCGGCTTCATGGCCCAGTGCGACGGCGCCGGCCTGGACGTCGCGGTGTGGACGGTCAACGAACCGGAACTCGCCGCCCGCCTGCTCGACCTGGGCGTCTCCGGCATCGTCACCGACTACCCCGACCGCATGCGCGAGCTGTGGCTGGAGCGCGGCCTGGAGCTGCCTTCGCCGGTCAGCCCGCTGCGTCCCGTCGGAGTCTGAGCTCCTGCGCGTCGAGCACCTCGTCGGCGTGCTCGGCCGTCCACTGACCGATCGCCTCGATCGGGCCGAGCAGGCTGCGCCCCAGCTCGGTCAGCTCGTACCCCGCCCGCCCCGGCAGGTGCGCGACCAGGCCGTTGTCCTCCAGCCTGCGCAGCGTCTCGGTGAGCACCTTCTGGCTGATGCCGCCGATCCGCCTGCGCAGCTCGGCGTGGCGGAGGGGGCCATGGCGCAGCGTCCAGATGACGACCGCGTTCCAGGTGTTGGAAAGCAGGTCGAACCCCAACCGGGACTGACAGTCGGCCACGAACACGCACCAAATGGTACCTGTCCACTTCTCTAACGTCGTTGACACACCGACTGAGGAGGACGGATGCGCATCGGCATCTTGGGCACGGGCAACATGGCGGACGCGCTCGGCACGCAGTGGGAGCGGGCCGGGCACGAGGTGGTGAAGGGCGGCAGGTCGGGGCCGGTGAGCCTGGCCGAGGCGATCGAGTTCGGCGAGGTGCTCCTGCTGGCTCTGCCGTACGGCGTCGTGCCGGACGGGCTGCGCCGCAAGGTGGTCATCGACTGCACCAACCCGCTCGGCCCCGAGCTCGTGCCGCTGGGGCGCGCGGCCGAGGAGCTGGCGGCGGTCGGGGCGCGGGTGGTGAAGGCGTTCAACCTGGCCCACGTGGACGTCTGGCGGATGACGCCGCCGGTGTTCGACGGCAGGCCGCTGGCCGTACCCCTGTGCGGGGACGACGAGGAGGCGCTCGCAGCCGTGCGCGCCCTGGTCAGGGACATCGGCTGCGAGCCCGTCGACGCCGGAGGGGTGGACCGGGCGTGGCTGCTGGAGGCCACGGCCGCTTTCGTGATCGGGTTGTGGTTCTCCGGCGCGGACGCGCAGGCGATACTGACGCCGCTCTAGAGCCAGCCGTTGCGGCGGAAGCCGCGATGCAGCAGCACGCAGGCCGTGATCATCACGCCCACCGCCGCAGGGAAGCCCCAGACCTGGCCGGCCACCGGGATGGTGTCGAAGTTCATGCCGTAGATCCCGGCGATCATCGTGGGCACGGTGAGGATCGCCACCCACGAGGAGATCTTGCGCATGTCCTCGTTGGCGAGCGTGTTGGAGCGGGCGAGCGCGGCCTGCAGGGTGGAGTTGGCGAGCTCGTTGGAGGACTCGACCTGCTCGCAGACGCGGGCGAGGTGGTCGCTGACGTCACGGAAGTACTCGCGCATCTCGTTGGGGATGACGCGGCGCTGCGACAGCGCGGCCATCGGCGCCTGGAGCGGCATTATTGCGCGCTTCATCTCCAGCATCTCCCGCTTGAGCTGGTAGATGCGGTTGATGTCGCGGGAGGTGACGTCGGCGAAGACGGTGGCCTCGACCTCTTCCAGCTCCAGCTGCATGAGGTCGGCCACCTGCAGGTAGCGGTCGACGACGTGGTCGGAGATGGCGTGCAGGACCCCGGCCGGGCCGCGGTTCATCAGCTTGGGCTTGTCCTCGAGCTTCTCGCGTACCTCGGTGAGCGGGCAGTGCTCTCCGTGCCGTACGGTCACCACGAAGTCGCCGCCGAGGAACACCATGATCTCGCCGGTCGCGATGATCTCGCTGGTCGCCGTGAGCTCGTCGTGGTCGAGGTAGGCCACGGTCTTCAGCACCATGAACAGCGAGTCGCCGTAACGTTCCACCTTGGGGCGCTGGTGCGCCTTGACCGCGTCCTCCACGGACAGGGGGTGCAGCCCGAACACCTCGGCCAGCCACTCGACCTCGGGCGCGGCAGGCTCGTGCAGACCGACCCAGACGAACGCCTTGGCGCCGTCGGTGTCGGCGTTGTGCTTGCGCACCAGCTCGAGGCAGTCGACGATGCCGTCGGCGCAGATCTTCTTGCCGTTGATGTAGGCGCCGAACTCGACGATGGAGTCGACCGGCGGGATGCAGGCCTCACGCACGGGACGGCTCAGCTGGCGCGAGACGTGCGGCTGTACGGGGTGGCGGTTGGTACGACGGAAGAGAGTGGACGAGCGCATGGCAGTCCCTTTCCGCCCGACATGGCACTTCCCACGCGCGACTAAAGGTCACCTCAATCAAGAAATATGCGTGGAGGCACGATCAGGCTGCCGGATTGGAGTGGTCGGGGGTATGCACGGAGTACGCGTATGAGCGCGTACTGGCCGGATCACCAGGTTTCATCCCGGACCACCTCCAATCGCTAAAGACGCCGCAAAGCCGACCCAACTTACCACAGGCGGCTCAACCAACCTGACGATACTCGCCTGACCGTGTCTTCCTCACGTAGAACTGCACAAAGAATCCGCCAGATTCCCGCACTTCCACCGCACCCGGAGAGCTGACCGCCCTGGGATGGCTGGGCTCCTTTGAAGACCCTTAACGAGGGCCGAACGTGCCTTCCCCAGAAGACTGACCGTCCCGAGGTTGCTGAGCGCTCTTTGAAGACCCACCCGCGAGAGAGACCCCGCGGGTGGGTCCACGGGGAAGGGACCTGCGGAAGGCCCGGGGTTGCCCTCGAAAGGCTCCGGTGGTGCGGCGAGAGGGAAGGAGGTCGTCGGCGCAGGGCGGTGAGGAGCTGTCTCCTGGCTTCGCCGTACCTCTGGAAGGGTCTGGGGGAGAGCATGAGGGCGCGGGCTGCGAGAATGTGGCGCGTGCGCGTTCTTGTGATTGGCTCCGGCGGCCGTGAGCATGCCCTGTGTCGCTCCCTCAGCCTCGACCCCCAGGTTTCCGAACTCCACTGCGCCCCCGGCAACGCGGGCATCGCGGCGGTCGCGACCGTTCACCCGGTCGACGCGACGAACCCGGCGGACGTGGCCGGGCTCGCCCAGCGGCTCCACGCCGACCTGGTCGTCGTCGGCCCGGAAGCGCCGCTGGTGGCGGGCGTCGCCGATGCGGTGCGGGACGTGGGGATCCCCGCGTTCGGGCCCTCGCAGCAGGCGGCGATGATCGAGGGCTCCAAGGCCTTCGCCAAGGAGATCATGAGCGCCGCCGGCGTCCCGACCGCCCGCGCCTACACGTGCACCACCCAGGACGAGGCCCGCGCCGCGCTCACCGAGTTCGGCGCGCCGTACGTGGTCAAGGACGACGGGCTGGCGGCAGGCAAGGGCGTCGTCGTCACCGACGACCTCGACGAGGCGCTCGCCCACGCCGAGGCCTGCGAGCGCGTCGTCATCGAGGAGTTCCTCGACGGCCCCGAGGTGTCGCTGTTCGCGCTCTGCGACGGCACGACGGCCGTCGCCCTGCAGCCGGCCCAGGACTTCAAGCGCGCGCTGGACGGCGACCGCGGGCCCAACACCGGCGGCATGGGCGCCTACACCCCGCTCCCCTGGATCCGCGACAACCTGTCCGACCAGGTGATGAACGAGGTCGTGCACCCCACGATCAACGAGCTCGCCAGGCGCGGCACGCCGTACACCGGGGTGCTCTACGTCGGCCTCGCGCTGACCGCCAAGGGTCCGAAGGTCATCGAGTTCAACGCCCGCTTCGGCGACCCGGAGACCGAGGTGGTGCTCGACCGCCTGGAGACCCCGCTGGCCGGGCTGCTGCTGTCCTGCGCCACGGGCGAGCTGGGCACGCCGAAGCTGACCTACAGGAGCGGCTCGGCCGTCGTCGTCATCGTCGCGGCGGAGAACTACCCGGCCGACCCGGTCAAGGGCGACGCCATCACCGGCCTGGAGCCCACCGAGCACGCCTACGTCCTGCACGCAGGCACGGCGGTGGAGGACGGGCAGATCGTCTCCAACGGCGGCCGCGTGCTCGCGGTCGTCGGCACCGGCCCCGACCAGGCGAGCGCGCGCACGAACGCCTACGAGCTGGTCGGCAAGGTCAAGATGCGCGGCTCCCACCACAGGACGGACATCGCCCGATGAAGCACCTGCACTCCGGCAAGGTACGCGACCTCTACGAGACCGACGAGGGCTACCTGCTGATGGTGGCCTCCGACCGGATCTCGGCCTTCGACTACGTGCTCGAACCCGGCATCCCCGACAAGGGCGCCATCCTCACCCAGATGTCGCTGTGGTGGTTCGACCAGCTCAAGGACGTGGTGCCCAACCACATCGTCCGCACGGGCCCCGACTCGCGCAGCGTGGTGTGCAAGCCGCTGCGCATGGTCCCGGTGGAGTGCGTGGCGCGCGGCTACCTGACCGGCTCCGGCCTGGTCGACTACCGCCGCGACGGCGCCGTCTCCGGCGTCCGGCTGCCCGAGGGCCTGGTGGACGGTTCCCAGCTGCCCGAGCCGATCTTCACGCCCTCCACGAAGGCGGCGGTCGGCGAGCACGACGAGCCGATCTCCTTCGAGCAGGTCGTCGAGCTGGTCGGCGAGGACACGGCCGAGGAGCTGCGCAGGATCACCCTCGCCGTCTACACGCGCGGCGCCGAGCTGGCCCGCGAGCGCGGCATCATCCTGGCCGACACCAAGATCGAGCTCGGCTGGGACCACGACGGCGTCCTCACCCTCGCCGACGAGGTCCTGACGCCGGACTCCTCGCGCTTCTGGCCGGCGGACGGCTGGCAGCCCGGAAAGTCCCAACCCTCCTTCGACAAGCAGTATGTCCGGGACTGGCTGCTGACCGTCTGGGACAAGGACTCCGGCGACGCGCCGCCGCACCTTTCCGACGAAGTGGTGGATAAGACCAGGCAGCGATACCTGGAGGCATACGAGCGGTTGACCGGAGAGCCATTTACCGGGTAGTCACGGGGCGAATCGGCCAGGTAACGCTCCTGTAGCGGCTACTGTGGGGCGCGATCCAGCCTGTCCGAATATCGAGCGAGGAGCCGCACGAATGGTCCGTTACCGCGTGCGCGGCGGCAACGCACTGCGTGGAACCGCCTTCATCCAGGGCGCGAAGAACGCCGTGCTGCCCATGATCGGCGCGGCTCTGCTCGCCTCAAAGGGCCGCACCGTCCTGCGTAACGTCCCGATCATCGAGGACGTGAGGCGCGCCGTCGAGCTCGCCGAGTCCGTCGGCGCCCACGTGGAGCTGCACGAGGCGGAACGCACGCTGGTCATCGACGCCTCCACGCTGAGCAGTCCCGTGCTCCCCGCCGAGATCGCGCGGCGCTTCCGCGGTTCCGTGCTGTTCACGCCGGCGCTGCTGCACAGGCTCGGCGAGGCGATCGTGGAAGGGGTCGGCGGCTGCAATCTCGGCAGCCGCAACCTCGACTTCCACTACCTCGGCTACAAGCGCCTGGGCGCGATCGTCGACGAGGGCGAGACCGTCATCCACGTCAAGGCCTCCGGCCTGACCGGCGCCACGCTCTACCTCGACACGCCGTCCCACACCGGCACCGAGAACCTCATCATGGCCGCCGCCCTGGCCAAGGGCACCACGGTCATCGAGAACGCGGCTCTCGAGCCCGAGGTGCTCGACGTCATCGACATGCTCACCAAGATGGGCGCGAGGATCAGCGGCGGCGGCACCGGCTTCATCACCGTCGAGGGCGTCGACGAGCTGCACGCCGTCGAGCACACCGTCATGCCCGACCGCCTCGACGCCGGCGTCTTCGCCATGGCCGCGGCGATCACCGGCGGCGAGCTGAGCCTCGTCGGCACCGGGCTCGACCTGGGCGTGGTGCGCTACAAGCTGGAGCAGATGGGCGTCGACTTCGCCCGCCAGGGCGCAGTCCTGCACGTGCGGTGCGACCGGCCGCTGCGGCCGATCAACATCATCACCGACACCTACCCCGGCTTCGCCACCGACCTGCAGTCGCCGATGATGACGGTGGCCTGCCTGGCCGACGGCGTCAGCTACATCCACGAGCGCATCTTCGACGGCCGCTTCGCGCTGGCCGGCGAGCTCAACAAGATGGGCGCGGACGTCGACGTCGAGGGCAACAGGGCCGTGGTTCGTGGCGCGACGCCGCTCACCGGCACCGAAGTCACGGCGCACGACCTCCGTTCCGGAATCGCGCTCGTACTCGCGGGTCTGGCGGCTAAGGGCGAGACGGTCATCGAGTCCGGTTACCTCATCGACCGCGGCCATGCTCAGCTCGCCGAGCGAATGCGGGCACTTGGCGCGGACATTACGCGAGAGATTTCTGGCACCCGAAATCACGCGTAAACATGCTCCGAGCTGCTGAAATACCTCTCTGGACGGCCAACTAGAACGGCTTTCCGGAAAAGTCGGGCGTGACATTACGGCCCTCGCGAGCGATCGTTCCAAAAGAGAGCACTAAGCGATGGGACGAACATTGGTCGAGAGGGCCGAAGAAACTCCCCGAGTGTCACGCCCGGGCGCCATGACACCGGACCTCACCATCGGCGTGGTCGGACCCCACGATCTCGTCGAGCGGGTAATGCTGATGGGTCACGCAGCCGCGCCCTTGCCCTGCCGCCTCGTGGCGGCCGCCTACCGCGATGAGCAGGAGGCGGCCGACAAGGTGACAAGGCTCGGTCCCGGTGTGGACGCATGCCTTTTCGCCAGCCCGGTCCCCTATGACCTGGCTAGACGATCTGGCGTGTTGACCATGCCGGCGACGTACGTCCAGCTCGGCGGTGCGGCGCTGGTCGCCGCGCTGGCGAAGGCGGCGCTTGACCCGCGGTTCGACCCGCAGCGGGTGAGCATCGACGTCGTCTCACGGGCCGACGTCGAGGAGGCGTACACCGATCTGGGCATTCCGGCGACGGATGTGCACAGCCGGGACGAGCCTGGAGCCACAGGCACGATCGCCGCCTACCACGAGCGACTCGCTCGCCAGGGCGCCACCACGGGCGCGCTGACCTGCCTGCCGGCGGTTGCCGACCGCCTGCAGACGGCCGGTGTGGCCGTGATCCGGATCAGGCCGACGTCGGCTGCGGTCCGTACGGCGCTGCACACGGCTGCGTTGCTCGGCGCGCATCACCGGCTGGAGGAGTCGCAACTCACCGTCGTGCTGGTGGAGGTGCCGACGCTGCGCGAACCCGTGCGCCGCGCCGCGCCCCGCTACTGGCGCGACGAGCTGCGGCTGTCGCTGCACCGACTGCTGGTGCAGGAGGCCAACCGGATCAACGCGACCGTGTGGCCGATCGACGATCACAGCTACCTGGTCACCGCGACCAGGGGCTCGATCGTCGCGGCCACCGACGGCTTCCGCGTCCTGCCCTTCGCCTCGCGCATCCGCGACGAGCTGGGGCTGGCCGTGGAGGTGGGCGTGGGCATGGGTCGTACGACACACGACGCGGAGTCGCACGCAAGAGCCGCGCTGGCCCGCACGCAGGCGGGCAAGCAGGCACAGGGATTCGCGGTGGACCGCGAGGGGCGGGCGCTGATTCCGGCGCCGAGGATGCCTCCTCAGGGGTCGACTCCGCTCAAGCCGAAGGGGGTGGAAGTTCTCGCCAGACTGGCCGCGAAGCTGGAGGGCGGGGACACGGTGGTGGACGCGGAGGGAGCCGGCAAGATGCTCGGCGTCACACCGCGTACGGCACGGCGATTGCTGCGCACGCTGGTTGACGAGGGACTCGCGTGGCCGCTTCCGCCGAACCGCACGCCCCAGCCGGGTAGGCCGAGGCAGCTCTACAGGTTGATCGTGGAGAAGCTCGGCCCGCGTTAATCCTTTGGACAGGTCCGCCGTCCCCCTTCCCCTTTACAGGGGCGGCGGACCGCCAGACTTCTTATGGCGGTTACGGACCTTCTGGGGGTACGGCGGAGCCGTGGGATCGCCACCCGCCGCACGTGGCCGGGGGGCCTCCTTCATGGCACTCGACCGCACACCGTCCCGCCGCTACATCGGTGTGGGCTGCGCCGAGATGGTGGGTCTCGCCTGGTGATACGTTTCAGGAAATGTCGGTGCTTGTCGCTATTGTCATGAGCTATGGGACAAGTCACCACTGACAAGCGCGTCACCCTGGGCGTCTGGGTGGCCCTCGGGGTCGTCTATGTCGTGTGGGGTTCCACGTATCTCGGCATCGGGATCGCCGTCGAATCCATCCCGCCCATGCTCTCGGGCGCCATCCGGTTCGTCGTCGCCGCCGGGTTGCTCGCCGCCTTCATGGTGGCCCGCGGCGGGTTCAGGTCGCTCAAGATGACCTGGCCCGAGTTCAGAAACGCGGCGCTCGTCGGGATCCTGCTGCTCACGCTGGGCAACGGCATGCTGGCCGTCGCCGAGCAGTCGATCTCCACCGGCCTCGCCGCCCTGCTGGTGGCGTCCGTCCCGCTCTGGCTGGTCGTGTTCAGGTTCGTCGTCAGGGACAGGCCCAAGATGCTCACCCTGGCCGGCGTGCTCGTCGGCCTCGGCGGTGTGGCGGCCCTGTCGCTGACCGGCGGCGAGGGCGCCAGCACCTCCGGCATCGTCGTGGTGCTCCTGGCCTCGCTCTCCTGGGCCATCGGCTCGTTCCTGTCCGGGCGCATCGCGATGCCGTCCAACGCCTTCGCCACCAGCGTCGTCGAGATGCTCGTCGGCGGCGCGGGGCTGGCGATCCTGGGCAGCGGGCTCGGCGAGCGGCTCGACGTGTCCGCCGTCACCGGCCGGTCGTGGATCGCGCTGGTCTACCTGATCCTCGTGGGCTCGCTCATCGGGTTCACCTCGTTCGCCTGGCTGCTGGGCAACGCGCCGATCTCGCTGGTCGCCACCTACGCCTACGTGAACCCGGCCGTCGCCGTCGCGCTCGGCGCGCTGGTGCTGAACGAGTCGATCACCGTCCAGATCGTCGCGGGCGGCCTGGTGATCCTCGTCGGCGTGGCCCTGGTCATCTCCACCGAGCGGCGCAAGAGCCCAGGCGAGGCCGTCGACCTCGCCCAGGAATTCGAGCAGGGCCGCGTCTAGCCATTCTCAGGATGCTCCTGCGCGCCCCCAGGAGCGCGCCTGAAGCCCGTAATGATCTCACGGGAGGTTCGGGGCTACCGTGCGCGTCGCACAGCTCACGGACGGCCATCAGGCCTTCAGCGAGGGAACGGCGGCGTAGTGGCAGGCCACCGTGTGGCCCGGACGCGCCTCCACGCTCTCGGGTCGCTCGGTGTCGCACCTGGCGGGGTCGGCGAGCCCCGCGTAGACCGGGCACCTGGTCCTGAACGGGCACCCGTCGTGCCGCTCGAACGGGCTCGGCGGGTCCCCGGCCAGCAGAACCCGCTCGCGTGAGCGCTCCAGCGCCGGGTCAGGGATCGGCACCGCCGAGATCAGCGCCCGTGTGTAAGGGTGCAGGGGCCTGGACAGCACGTCGTCCGTCGGGCCGCTCTCCACGGTCCTGCCCAGGTACATCACGCTCACCCGGTCGGCGATCTGCCGCACGACGGCCAGGTCGTGCGAGACGAACAGGTAGGCCAGCCCGAGCTCGTCACGCAGCCGGGCGAGCAGGTCGAGGATGCCCGCCTGCACGGTGACGTCGAGCGCGGAGACCGGCTCGTCCAGCACCACGAGCTCGGGGCGCACCGCCAGCGCGCGGGCGATCCCGATGCGCTGGCGCTGCCCGCCGGAGAACTCGTGCGGGAACCGTGAAGCGTGCGCCGCCTCCAGCCCCACCTGCTCCAGCAGCGCCGGAACGCCGTCCACCGGCAGGCCACGCGTGCGCAGCGGCTCGGCGACGATGTCGCCGACGGTCATGCGCGGGTCGAGGCTCGACATCGGGTCCTGGAAGACGATCTGCACGTCGCCCTTGGAGAGGCGGCGCCCGAGGATCTCGAAGAGCGTCGTGGTCTTCCCCGACCCCGACTCCCCGACCAGCCCGACGGTCTCGCCGGGACGCACGGTCAGGTCCACCCCGTCGACCGCGTAGACGGTGCCGACCCTGCGCTTGAACACGTTGCCGCGCAGCAGCGGGAACGTCCTGGTGAGCCCGCGCACGTCGAGCACCGGCTCGGCGTCGGGCACCAGCCTGACCGGCACGGACGCGTCCAGCCTGGGCACCGCCGCCAGCAGGCTTCTCGTGTACGGCTCGCGCGGCGTCGCGAACACCTCTTCGGCCGAGCCCTCCTCGACCACCCGCCCGTCCTTCATCACCAGCACCCGGTCCGCCAGCCCGGCGATGACCCCCAGGTCGTGGCTGACCAGGACCATCGCCGCGCCCGTCTCCCGCTGCGCCGTACGCAGCAGCTCCAGCACCTGTGCCTGGACGGTCACGTCGAGCGCGGTGGTCGGCTCGTCGGCCAGGATCACGTCGGGGTCGTTGGCGATCGCCATCGCGATCATCGCGCGCTGCCGCATGCCGCCGGAGAACTCGTGCGGGTAGGCGTCGGCCCTTCTCGCGGCTTCCGGGATGCCGACCAGCTTGAGCAGCTCGACCGCGCGCTGCCGCGCCTCGGCCCTGGTCACGTCCCGGTGGGCGAGCACCGCCTCGGCGAGCTGGTCGCCGATCCGGTACACGGGGGTGAAGGCGGACAGCGGGTCCTGGAAGATCATGGCGACCTTGGCGCCGCGCAGCCGTACCAGGGTGGCCGTGTCGGCGCCGATCACCTCGACGCCGCCGAGCCGTACCGAGCCGCTGACCGTCGCGGTGGCGGGCAGCAGGCCCATCGCGGCCAGCGCAGTGACCGACTTGCCCGACCCTGACTCGCCGACGACGCCGAGCACCTCGCCCCTGCGCAGGTCCCAGCCGATGTCGCGGGCGGCGACAGCCGTACCGAACGAGACGGTCAGGCTGCGCACGGACAGGACCACGTCGTCCGGGACGGGGTCGACGTCCTTCAGTGCGGTGAGCTTGCCTCTGACCGGGCGGGCGGCTGCCGAGGTGGGGTCGAGATTGTCGCGGAGGCCGTCGCCGACCAGGCTGACCGCCAGGACGAAGACGATCAGCAGTCCTGCGGAGAAGAAGAACATCCACGGGTAGCTGAGCGCCGCCTCGGTGCCCTCGGCGATCAGCGTGCCGAGCGAGACGTCCGGCGGCTGCACGCCGAAGCCGAAGTAGGACAGCGCGGTCTCGGACATGACGGCGCCGCCGACCGCGATCGTCGTGTCGATGATGAGGAACGACGCGACGTTGGGCAGGATGTGCCGCCAGATGATGCGAAATTTCCCGACGCCCATGAACTCGGCCGCCCGGACGAAGTCGCGCTCCTTCAGCGACAACGTCATCGAGCGCACGATCCGCGCGCTGATCATCCAGCCGAGCACGCCGAGGATGAGCGCGAACGCCAGCCACCCGGCGCCCTTCAGCCGAGGCGACACCATCGAGATGATCAGGAACCCCGGGAAGATCAGCAGCAGGTCGATGCAGAAGCGCAGCACCCGGTCCGTCCAGCCGCCGACGTATCCGGCCGTCGCCCCGGCCAGCGAGGCCAGCACGGTCGAGAACAGCGCCACGACCAGGCCGATGATCAGCGACTTGCGCAGGCCGTAGGTGGTCATGGCGAAGACGTCCTGGCCGATGCGGTTGGTGCCCCACCAGTGCGCGGCCGATGGCGCCGCCCTGATCGCGGTGTAGTCGACGGCGAACGGCGCGGCCGGGCTGAGCACCGGGCCGAGGAAGGCCAGCAGGAACAGCAGGCCGATGACGACGAGTCCGGTTCTCATGCCTGGCGCACCCTGGGGTCGAGGGCCGCGAGCATCAGGTCGGCCGCGAAGCCGGACAGCAGGATGACGACGGCGGCGAAGAGGTTGACCGCGACCACCGAGTTGAGGTCCTGCTTGCCGACCGACTCCATGAACCAGTCGCCCATGCCGTGCCAGCCGAAGATCCGCTCGGTGAACGCGGCCCCGGTGAAGATGCCGAGGAAGCCGAAGGCGAAGAAGGTGGTCATCGGCACCAGCGCGGTGCGCAGGCCGTGCTTGAGCATCGCCCTGCGCGGGTGCAGCCCCTTGGCCAGCGCCGTGCGCAGGTAGTCGGAGCCGAGCACGTCGAGCATGGTCGCGCGCTGGTAGCGGCTGTAGGCGGCGATCGTGCCGAGCGCGATGGACAGCGTGGGGAGCAGCAGGTGGGCGGCCCGGTCGCCGAGATGGGCGAGGAACCCGCCCTGCAGGCCGGGCGTCTTCTCACCGGTGAAGTCGATCAGGTGGACCACGTTGGTGTTGAGCCAGGTCGTGCCGACCTTGAGCAGGGTGGCCAGGAGGAAGACCGGGGTCGACAGCAGCACGAAGGACAGCACGGTGATCGTGCGGTCGGACAGGCGGTATTGCCTGATCGCGCCCCACGCCCCGGCCAGCACTCCGGCGACGGTGCCCACGACCGTGCCGACCAGCAGCAGCCTGAGGCTGACGCCGATGCGGCGGCCGAACTCCTCGTTGACCGAGGTGTCGTCGATCGTCTGGCCGAGGTCGCCGCTAGCCGCCCGCAGCGCCCACGAGCCGAACCGCTCGACGAACGGCACACGGTCGTTGACGCCGAGGGAGGTCAGGTGCGCCTCGACCATCTCGGCCGGCGGCCTGGGCTGGCGGCCCTCGAAGTACGCGCGGGGATTCATGCTGGCCGAGGCCAGGCCGTACGAGAAGAAGAGCGCGACGAGCAGCAGCGCGAGGTAGTACCCGGCGCGTTTGCCGAGGAAGGCCAGCACCCGTTTCCTCCTGACTTGAACAGTAAACGACACTTACCCTACTGTTTAAGCAGGTAATAGGGGAAATTAGGAGAAAACCATGAGATTGCCCGTCGCGATAGCCGCCCTGGCGCTGGCTGTTTCCGCCTGCGGGAGCGCGCAGTCACAGCCGCCCGCCGCGGCCCAACCGAGTGCGACGCAGGTGGCTGCAGACGCGACCGGCATCAACCCGCAGCCGCTCGACAAGTTGAAGGACGGCGGCTCGCTGCGGATGAGCATCCAGCAGTGGATCACCCAGTACAACGTGAGCCATGTCGACGGCGGGCAGGGTGACGGCGCCGCGATCGTCGAGCTGGTCGAGCCCAACCTGTTCACCAGTGACAGCAAGGGGGTGGCGCACGCCAACCCCGACTACCTGGTCTCGGCCGAGGTGACCTCGACCAGCCCGCAGGTGATCACCTACAAGCTGAACCCGAAGGCCAAGTGGTCGGACGGCAAGCCGCTGGGCGTCAAGGACTTCGAGACCCAGTGGAAGACGCGCAACGGCAAGGACAAGGCGTACCTGACTGCGGGCTCAGCGGGGTACGAGCTGATCAGCAAGGTCGAGCAGGGCGCCGACCCGAGCGAGGTCAAGGTCACCTACAGCGAGCCGTTCGCCGACTGGCAGTCGCTGTTCGACCCACTGCTCCCCTCCGCGGCGACGGACACCCCGGAGAAGTTCAACAAGGGCTGGATCGAGCAGGTGCCGATCACCTCGGCCGCCTGGAAGATCGGCACCTACGACAAGACCGCGCAGACCATCACCGCCGTGCGTGACGACACGTGGTGGGGCGCGAAGCCGAAGCTCGACACGATCGTCTTCCGCGCCATCGACCCGGCGACCGCGCTCGACGCCTACCTCAACAAGGAGATCGACTACGTCAGCGCCAGCCGTACGGAGGCGTACGTCCGGTTGAAGGACGACCCGACGACCGACATCCGCGTCGGCGCCCGGTGGGACGAGGTGTTCGTCCTGCTCAACGGCGGCCGCGGGCCGCTGGCCGACCAGCGGGTGCGCAACGCCGTCGAGAAGGCCGTCGACCGGCAGGCGCTCGCCACGGTCGCGCTCAAGGACCTGCCCGTCCAGCCCACGACGCTCGGCAGCCACTTCTTCATGCCGAACCAGGAGGGCTACCAGGACAACTCAGGCGAGTACGGCAAGCTCGACGTCGAGGGCGCCAAGAAGCTCCTCGCCGAGTACGGCAAGCCGGTCAAGCTGTCCTTCGTGCTCAACGCCGACTCCCCGCAGCAGTCCGTCGACCAGGCCACGCTGCTCCAGCAGATGCTCGGCGCCGTCGGCATCCAGCTGACCATCGACAAGGTGCCCGGCAACGACTACTTCGAGAAGTACGTCTGGCGCGGCAACTTCGACCTCGTCTCGTTCCGCAACGTCGACCAGCTGTTCCTGTCGCAGGCCTACGAGTCCTACCAGCAGCCCGAGGGCGACAACGTCTACGGCAACTACGGCAAGGTCACCTCGCCCGAGCTGATCGCCCTGCTCAAGAAGGCGCAGGTCACCACCGACCGGGCAGCGGCGATCAAGCTCTACAACGAGGCGGACGCGCTCATCTGGCAGCTCGGCCACTCCATCCCGCTCTACCAGCGGCCGCAGCTGCTGGCCGTGCGCAAGGGACTGGCCAACTTCGGCGCCAGCGGGCTGTCGTCCGACGACTACAACAAGGTCGGCTGGGAGAAGTAGGCGCCCGCCGCCTTGATGAAGGTGTCGTTCGCCTCGGGATCTCCGATGGAGATCCTGGCTCCCTCCCCGGCGAACGGCCGCACGGCCACACCCTCGACCGCGCACGCGGCGGCGAAGTCGAGGGTGCGGTCGCCCAGCCGCAGCCACACGAAGTTGGCCTCGGTGGGCGGCACGTCATAGCCCTGCGCGATGAGCGCCTCGCGGACGCGGGTGCGCTCCTTGACCACGAGGTCGACCCGCTCCAGCAGCTCGTCCTCCGCCGCCAGCGAGGCGACGGCGGCGATCTGCGCGAGCGAGTTGACCGCGAACGGGATGATCGTCTTGCGGACGGCCGAGGCGACGGGCTCGTGCGCGATCAGGTAGCCGACGCGCAGCCCGGCCAGGCCGTACGCCTTGGAGAACGTGCGCAGCACGCAGACGTTGGGGCGGTCGCGGTAGAGCTCCAGCCCGTCGACCACCTCGGCGTCGCGCACGTACTCGCGGTAGGCCTCGTCCAGCACCACCAGGACCGTCTCCGGCACGCGGTCGAGGAACGCCTCCAGGGCCTCGCGCCTGATCGAGGTGCCCGTCGGGTTGTTCGGGTTGCAGACGAAGATCATCCTCGTCTGCTCGGTGATCGCGTCGGCCATGGCGTCCAGGTCGTGGTCCTCGCCCTTGAGCGGGACCCGCACCGAGGTGGCACCGGCCAGGTCGGCCAGCAGCGGGTAGGCCTCGAACGAGCGCCAGGCGTAGATCACCTCGGCGCCCGGCTCGCTGACCGTCTCGAACAGCTGCTGCGCCACGGTCACCGAGCCCGCGCCGAGCGCCACGTGCTCCGCCGGTACCCCGTACCGCTCGGCGATGGCCTCCGTCAGCCTGACGGCGCCGGGGTCGGGGTACCGGTTGATCTGCCTCGCACCCTCCGCGATGGCCTCGACCACCGACGGCAGCGGGTCGTAGGGCGACTCGTTGGAGGAGAGCTTGTACGACCGGCCGTCGGCGCTCGCGACGGCCTTGCCGGCCTTGTAGGCGGGCATGGTGTCCAGGATGGGACGGAAACGAGGCATGTCCATACTTTAGTCGGCTGCCGGAACGGCAGGCTTCTGGTCCGTCCACCCGACCTTGGTGAACGTCGTCAGGTTGGTCTTACCGGGCACTGCCTTGCCGTCGACCTTGGACTCGACGGCCAGCGACCTGAGCGTCATCGACGTGGGGTCCACGGTCACCAGCTTGTCGACCTGGTCGCGCTTGCCCTTGTACGTCGGCAGCGCGAAGGTGTTCCCGCCGAGGTCGCGCACGCCCGGGACGGTCTTCAGCGCCTGGAAGGCCGCCGTCCTCGTCTCCTTGGTGACCGGCCACTGGTAGAGCAGCTGGCTCAGGATGTCGGCCACGTAGTAGTCCTGGCGGCTGGTCCAGTCGTCGAGCTTCGACCCGGGCGCCGTCGTCTTGGCCTCCTCGGCCGCCGCCTCCGCCCACTCCTGGAAGTCGGCGGTGACCTTGCTCTTGAGCGCCGCCGCGTCCTTCGGGAAGCGCTGGAGCTCCTGGAAGGTGATCGAGTGTTCGTTCCAGTGGAATCCAGGCCGCCCGCCGACCGGCTTGACCCAGCCCTCTCCCGGCTTGGTGGACAGCTTCACCTTCATGCCCTCGGTGCGGTACGTCCACGAGGTCGGCGAGCCGTCCGCCTTCCACTTGGCCTCGTCGGCTGGCGAGGCGGGCCTGGTGCCCTGGGGGCGGAAGCCGGTCCAGGACCTGCCGTCCTTGGTCCACCAGTCGGACGAGCTGCGGCGCTCGTTCACCCAGTAGCCGCTGCCCACCTGGCGCGGGTGCGTCATGCTGAAGACGGTCTCGACCTGCCAGTACGTGCCGCCCTCAGCGCTCGCGGGCGCGGTCGAGGTCAGCGACCCGGCCAGCATGGCCGCGGCGATCAGGACGTTCATCGGTTCTCCTTCTTCAGGGGGTTGCTGTCGGCCCAGTGGCTCTCCTGGACCAGGGTGAAGTCGGTGAGCAGGCCCTTGGTCCTGGTCTCTATCGACAGCGCTGCACCGGTGGCCGGGTCGATGATCAGCCGCTCGGTGGTGTCCGTCTGGGCGCCCGGATACTCCACGGCCTCTCCCGTACGGCCCAGCCGATCGGTGGCCTTACCGGCCGCCGACACCCCGGAAAGGCTGGCGAGCAGCCGGTAGGCGGCGGCCCGCACCTCGGCCGAGACCGGATAGTAGGCGACGACCTCGGCGGCCCGCATGGCCGTCTGCTCCTCGCCCAGCAGGCCGCGCAGCTCCTCGGGGGTGATCTGGCCGATCCCGGTCAGCGGCTTGCCCGAGGCCACGACGCGCCAGTCCCAGTCCTCCGTCTGCGAGAGCTCGACCTTGCCGGGAGCCGCGTCGAGGTACCACTCGCCCGGCTTGCCCGCCTTGTAGGTCCACGTCGCCGGGGAGCCGTCCGCCCGCCAGGCCGCCTCGTCCTGCGGCGTGACCGGCTCGACCCCGAGTTCCTGCTGGGCGATCCAGGTGGATCCCTCGGGATCCGCCGGGATCCAGGTCTCCTCCGTGCGTCGCCGCTCCAGCAGGTAGCGGTCGCCAGGGTCGCGGTACTGCGACCCCTTGACCAGCCTGACGCCCCACCAGGAGCCCTGGTCGGGTGCCTTGGCCGCCTCGGTGGCCGCGGCCAGCAGGATGTCCCGGGCGGTGTGCTGGGTGGTGTGCTGGGCGGGCGTCGAGGTCAGCAGCATCACGACGGCGGCGGCGGCGCCGAGCAGCCCGGTGAGCGCCGACGTCCAGACGGCGGTCCTGCGCCTGCCGCGCCCCTCGGCCGCGTTCACCTCCGTCATCAGCTGCTCGCGCCAGGCCGCGATGGCCTCCGGTGAGGGAGGCGGTGCGGCGAGCAGCTCGCGCACGGCGGCGTGCTCATCCATCTGTTCCTCCAAGCATGGGGTTGGTGTCGCCCAGGGCGACGCGTAATTTCTTGCGCACACGGCTGAGCCGGGAGCCGACGGTGCCGAACGGGATGCCGAGCGCCTGGCCGACCTCTTCGTGGCTGAGGTCGGCGAGCGCCACGAGCAGCAGCACGTCGCGCTCACCGTCGGACAGCGTGGCGAGCGCGGTGGCGAGCTGCCCCTGCGCGCTCGCCGCCATCACGCGGGTGAGGACCCGCTCCTCGTGGCTGTGCGGCTGCTCGGCGGGAACCCTGCGCAGGGCGGCCAGCCGCCTGCTCTCACTTCTGCGGTGCAGGGAGACCAGGTTGTTGGCGATGCCGTAGAGCCAGGGGCGCACTTCGCCGCGTGACGGGTCGAACCGATCGCGCTTCCTGAACGCGGTGAGGAAGGTCTCGGCCGCCAGGTCGTCGGCGAGCTCCGAGCCCAGGCGTCCGGCCAGATACCTGTGGATCTCCAGGATGTGGCGGTCGTAGAGCTCGTCAAACTTGAGTGTCACACCAGTACTCAACCGATGGGGCGAATCGCTTTCATTCTTTGAGCGAGCGCAGCATCGGCGGGTGGAGCAGCTCGGCCGGGCCGCGCTGGTAGAGCTTGGCGGGGCGGCCGCCGTCGCGGGTGGTGGTGGCGCCGGTCTCGACCAGGAAACCCTCGGCCTTGGTGACCTTGCGGTGGAAGTTGCGCGGGTCGAGCGGGCGGCCCCACACGATCTCGTAGACCTTGCGCAGGTCGGCCACGGTGAACTCGGGCGGGCAGAACGCCGCGCCCAGCGAGGTGTACTCCAGCTTGGCCCTGGCCCGCTCGATGCCGTCGAGCATGATGCGCCGGTGGTCGAACGCCATCACCGCCAGCTCCTCCACGGGCACCCAGGCCATGTGCGCCTTCTCCGAGGCGGGCAGGTCGGGCGACAGGCCCACGTAGGCCACGCTCACCACGCGCTGGCGCGGGTCGCGGTCGGGGTAGCCGTAGGTCTGCAGCTGCTCCAGGTGCACCGGCGCGCCAGGCAGCCCGGCCCGCTCCCCCAGCAGGCGCTGCGCGGCGGCGGGAAGGTCCTCGTCGAGCTGGATGAACCCGCCGGGCAGCGACCAGCGCCTCAGGTAGGGCGGGTTGTCGCGGCGCCAGACGAGGGCGCTCAGCGCGCTGCAGCGCACGGTGAGCACGACGAGGTCCACGCTGACCGGGATGCTGGGGACCATGCCAGGCACGTTACTTGATGCGGACGCGCAGTGGCTCCGTCGTGTCCTTCCCCGAGGGAAGGCGCGCCGCGATCTTCACCCACTCGCCCGCGGGAACCTGGTTCCAGTCGAAGGGCAGCCAGGTGCTCTCCATGCCGTCGGGGAAGTCCTGGTTGGCCTCCTCCCACCCGGTGATCGGCACGTCCTTGCTGCCTCCCGACCAGGTGACGGTGACGGTGCCTTCCTTGAGGTTGTAGCCGCGCAGCTCGAAGCCGTCCTGGTTGTCGCGGGGGGTCCTGACCGCGTCCACGGTGATCGGGCGCTGCCAGTCGTCGATGAGCTCGTCCTCAAGGGAGGGCTTGCCGCACGTCATGAAGTCGCTCCACATGTAGGAGACGACCTTCTGGACGTACCTTCCCGCCATGGTCACGGCCTGGTCCAAGCGCTTCTTGTCGGTCTGGCCGCGGGTCCCCTGCGGAGCGCACGGGACCTTGCCCGACGGCTCGAACGCCTCGACGTTGGCCCAGAGCGCGACCTCGTACCCCTGCTCGATCATCTGGGTGCGGACCTCGGACATCGCGCGGTAGTAGTCGCGGGTGGAGCCGTGGTAGGCGTCGCCGTACGTCGTCTCGCCGACCACCGGGCGCAGGCGCTCGTCCACCTCGTCGTCGCGCTGGTCTGGCCAGAACAGGCCGACCTTGCCCGTGCCTCGGCTGTCCTGCGGGGCGATGATGCCGACGCCGGTCTCGGCCAGCGCCTTGAACGCCTGAGCCACCTGGGCGGGCGTCTGGCCGAAGCCGACCCGCTTGCGCGCGTCCATGTACGGGCTGATGAGGATCGGCTTGCCCTCCAGCACCTGCTCGACGATGTCGTGCTGGGAGCGGTAGACGTCGAGCGTCGGGTTCTTGGCCAGCGTGGCGCCCATCTGCACCTCGAACGGCTGGTAGACGCCGCCCAGCGAGTCGCGGTCCTTGAAGCGCACGCCGTAGTCCTGAAGGATGCGCCTGGTCAGCGTGGTGAGCGGCTCGAGGTGGCGCGGCTGGGCGCGCGTCGGGTTGTCGGTGTCGCGCGGGGCCAGCGGCAGCGCTGGGAAAACCTCCACCGCGAACTGGTCGCCCAGGTCGAGCAGCTGGCTGAGGCTGTCCTTGGCCGAGCCGGCGATCACGATCAGGTCGTAGGCGTCGGGCTTGGCGAAGTCGCAGGTGGGGTTGTCCGAGCCGTCGACGTTGGAGACGAGCACGTAGTAGACCCGGTCGCCGCTCTTGATGGTGCGTTCCATGTTCGGGCAGCGGAACAGGTCGGGGCCGAACGCCTCGTCGGTGCGGTAGGCGTAGGTGCGCGACAGGTGGTTCTTGGGGTTGGCCTGCTTGAGCGCGTCGGCGATGATCTGGCGGCAGGTGCGGCCGCCCTCCTCGCACTTGTCGTACAGCGGGTCGAGCTTGCCGTCCTTGAGCAGGCGGCCCTGGTCGTCGACCGAGCGGTACTGCATGCCGTACCCGATCCTGATGACCGTGTCGCCGCCGACGTTGTGGATCTCCTCGAGCTGGTGGCGCCAGGTGCACGGGTTGCTCTTGGGCATGATCCAGTAACCGGTGACCGCATAGGGCTTCTTGACCTGCGGGTCGAAGGTGCCGCACTCGTCCTTGATCGTGGTGAGCGTCGGGGTCGGCGTCGCCTTCCTCTTGGTGGCGGACGGCGTGGCCGCGGCGGAGCTGGCCGTCTTCGTGGTCGGTCCCTCGCGGGGAAGGACCACGACGACGGCGGCGATGGCGGCCAGGATCGCCGCTCCGAGGAGCACGAAGAGCCAGCGCACCTACTTCTTGACCCCCGCCCAGGTCTCGAGCTGGGAGACGAAGCGCTTGGCTGAGTTGGGCCAGTGGTGGTTGGCGCGGGCGGCCGCGTAGCCGCGCGCGCCCTGGGCGTGCCGCTCGCGCTCCTCGTCCCGCAGGGTCAGTACGGCCTGCGCCACGGCCTTGGGGTCCTCCCACGGCACGACGACGCCGCTCTCGTACCGTTCCACCAGCTCCACCGCGCGCGGCGACGGGGTCGTGATGACCGGGATGCCGTGCGCCATGTACTCCACGATCTTCGTGGGCATCGAGTGGCGGTAGTTGGGCTCGTCGTGCAGCAGCGACAGCCCGGCCAGGGCGCCGTCGAGCCGCTTGAGCGCCTCGTCGTTGGGCATGAAGTCGCGCCACTCCAGCACGCCGTCGGCCACCGCCTGGTTGAGCACCCCGCGCGACTGCGGGTCGGCGTAGCCGATCAGCTCGACCGCCACCCGGTACGGCTGCAGCAGCTTGGCGACCTCGATCGCCTCCATCACGCCGCGGGCGCGGGAGAGCCAGCCGAGGTAGACCACGCGGTCGTCGCCCGGCGGGGTGACCGAGTCGGGGACCCAGGTCTCGTTGGGCACGATGAGGTGGGCGTGCTTGAACCGGCCCGCGTAGGCGGTCTCGGCGAGCAGCAGGTGCAGGTGGCGCTCCGCCGTACCCTCCAGCATCCTGGCCAGGAAGCGGGCGGGCGGGCGCAGGAACGACGGCAGCCACGGCTTGAGCGACAACGTCGCCGGGGTGTCCTCGTGCACGTCCCAGACCACCGGCGGCCTGTTGCGCACGCCCCACACGGCGAACAGCAGCTCGGGGTCGTGGATCAGGACCAGGTCGACCTTGCCGCGCATGCGCTTGAAGAGCTTGCGCGCGGCCATGACCGCGTGCAGGCGCTTGCGCTGCGAGGCTCTGGGCAGGTCGACCCCGGTCACCCAAGGCCTTGGTACCACTCCGTGAGCGGTGAACGACGCGGCGTACGTGACCTCATGACCGGCATCCACGAGGGCGCGGATCTGCCTATGCAGGATCCGGGCGTCCTCGGGGTTATGCACCACCGTCATGACGAGCACGTGCACTTGGCGCAGCCCTCCGTCGCTACAGCCGCTCGACGCGTTCACCCTCGGCGAGAACGCCTCGGGTGTCGAGCACGAGCCTGGCCTTGTCCTCGACCATCGCGAGGTCGAACAGAGCGTGCTGCTGCATGAGCAGCGTCACGTCCGCGTTCGCCACGGCCTCGGCCAGGTCCTCCTCACGCGGCACCAGCGTGCCGTCGACCGCCCACTCCTTGACGTACGGGTCCACGTAGGTGAGCTCGGCGCCCAGCTCCAGCAGCGCACGCGCCACGGGAAGGGCGGGCGTCTCACGCTCGTCGGCGATGTCCGGCTTGTAGGTGACGCCGAGCATGACCACCTTCGAGCCGTTGACCGGCTTCTTGGCCCTGTTGAGCAGGCGCTGCACGCGGGCGACCACGTACGACGGCATCCGCTCGTTGATCTCCTGGGCCAGCTCGACGAACCTGAACGGGTAGCCGAGCTTGCGAACCGTGTAGCTGAGGTACGACGGGTCGACCGGGATGCAGTGCCCGCCGACGCCAGGGCCGGGCAGGAACTTCTGGAAGCCGAACGGCTTGGTGGCCGCCGCCTCGATCGACTCCCACAGGTTGATCCCGAGCTCGTCGCAGAAGATCGCCATCTCGTTGACGAGGGCGATGTTGACGTGCCGGTAGGTGTTCTCCAGCAGCTTGGCCATCTCGGCCTCGCGGGTGCCGCTCACCGGCACCACCTGCTCGATGAACTGGGCGTAGAACTCGGTGGCCCGGTCGCGGCAGTCGTTGGTGTAGCCGCCGACGACCTTGGGCGTGTTGCGCAGGCCGAACTTGGGGTTGCCCGGGTCGATGCGCTCGGGCGAGAAGGCGAGGTGGAAGTCCTTGCCCGCGATCAGCCCCGAGGTCTCCAGCAGCGGGCGGGCCACGTTGTCCGTGGTGCCCGGGTAGGTGGTCGACTCGAGCACGACCAGCGTGCCCTTGCTCAGGTTGCGCGCGACCGTCCCCGTGGCGCCCTCGACGGCCGACAGGTCGGGCCGGTGGTCCTCGTCCAGGGGCGTCGGCACGCAGATGACGATCGTGTTGCTCCTGGCCAGGACGGCCTCGTCGAGCGTCGCGCTGAAGCCGTTGGCCAGCATGTGCTCGAGGTCGGCGTCGGTCAGGTCGTCGATGTAGGACTGACCGGCGTTGAGCGCGTCGACCTTGCGGGGGTCGACGTCCACGCCGACTACCCGCAGGCCTGCCGCCACGGCCTCTTTGGCCAGCGGCATGCCGACGTAACCCAGGCCGATGACCGCCAGGTCGATTTCTGTCACGACAGCGCCTTGGAGAGCCGGAAACAACACTTCATGGTCGCAAAGGTTATCTCAAGTCCACCTAGCTCACGCCTAATGCGACCGAACCCGTCAGAACAGACAGCGAACTTGTAGGTCATCGTTCGGCTAGCGTTCGATAGAGGTCTCGATAAGTTTCCGCAACACGACTCCACGTTCGCTTCGCGGCGACCTCGGCGCGTCCCGCCTCGCCCATCGCGGCGCGCCTGGCCGGGTCCTCGCGCAGGGCGGAGAGGGCCTTGGCGAGCGCCTCAGGGTCGCCTGGAGGCACCAGGAGCCCGGCGCCGTCGGAGCCGACGAGTTCCGACAGGGCGGGCAGATCGCTCAGCACGACGGGCTTGCCGAGCGCCATCGCCTCGACGGGTTTCAATGGCGTAACGAGTCGGCAAACCCGCAGATCCTCGCGCGGGCAGACGAAGATGTCGATCGCCGCCTGGGCCTGCAGCGCCTCCTCGGGACCCACCCGGCCGGGCAGGATCGCGCTCTTCAGCCCGAGCTCCTCGACGAGCTGCAGGAGGTTGTCGCGCTCGGTGCCGTCGCCCACGATCAGGACGCGGACCTGGTCCCTGAGCAGCGCTCCCGCCTGCAGCAGGGTGGCGAAACCCTCGTAGGCCACGATGCTGGAGACGGAGCCGACCACGATCTCTTGTGGATTTATCCCCATTTGTCGCCTGAAGGCATCGCCGTCGTACGCCGCTGTCAGGAGCGAGTCGTCCACGGCGTTCGGCGCGAGGTAGATGTTCTCGCGCGGCACGCCGCGCTCCGCGATCTCCACGGCCATCGTCTCGGCGAGCGTGACGACCGCGTCGGCGGAGTTCATCAGGAACGCCTCGCGCTCGCGCTGGAGCACGTGGCGCTGGCTGCCGATCCGGTTCTCCGGGTCGCGCGAGGCCCAGGTCTCCTCCAGGAAGCCGCGCACCTCGTAGACGAACGGCGTGCCGGTGCGCTCGCGCACGGCGTGGGCGACGGAGCCGTTGCGGTGGTCGGTGGCCGCGTGCAGCACCTGCGGGCGCAGCTGCTTGACCAGGTCGGTGACCCGGTCGGCGCCCTTGACGATGCGGCCGCGGGTCTCGAACGGCACGGCGGAGTGCCCGTCGGGCAGCAGCCGGTGATACGGGATCCCGTCCAGCTCGTCGTACGGCGTGGCGTCCGCGTGGCCCTGCAGCATCGGCCAGCCCCAGCTCGTCACCACGTGGGGGTCGAGCCCGAGCTCCTTCTGCGCGGTCACGATGCGATGCGTGCGCACGGTGTAGCCGGCCTGCGTGTACGGCAGGGCGTTGGTCACGCAGTGCAGCACCCGCCCGGGGACGCGCTCGCCGACGGCCACCTTGGGCTTGGGCGGGATCGGGTCCGGGCTGATCGCGGCCAGCTCGCCCATGTAGTAGGCGGCCCTGCGCTTCACGAAGGGGTATTTGGCGTGCGGCTTGAGCACCTCCGCAGCCATGGAGACGCGGCCGTCGTCCCAGTGCTGTTTTGCCTCGTTCCAGGGGGCCTGGATCATCCGCATGCCGACCTTGCGCACGGCTCGCCGTACAGATCGGGCCGCGGGCCAGGCGAACTTGCCCACGACGGGACGCAGCCGCGGCGGAAGGGCGTCCGCGGCTGCCTGCGCCACCCTGACCGGGTCCGCGCGCACCTTGGAGTACACGACGCGGGAGACGATGACAGGGTGCTGGATGAAGCCTCTGAGTAGCCCACCGACGCCGGCGCGAGCCGACTTGGCAGAAACCTTGGGGGACTCTGGACGACTGGCGTCAGATACCACGCCGTGACCGTACCATAGGCAACGTTTGTCCCTGTCAGCAATGAAAGGCGAGGTCATGAGCGTTCTGCACGTGCTAGGCGCCCGGCCCAACTTCGTGAAGGCAGCGCCGGTGGTGCGGGCACTCGAGGGGCTCGGCGTCCCTCAGGGCATCGTGCACACGGGACAGCACTACGACGCGCTGATGTCGGACGTCTTCTTCGCCGACCTCGGTCTCCCTTCGCCCGTGGCCAACCTCGGAGTCGGCTCCGGCTCGCACGGCAAGCAGACCGCCGCCCTGCTGATCGGGCTCGAAGAGCTCTTCGAGGAGCTGCGCCCCTCGCTGGTCGTGGTCTACGGCGACGTCAACTCCACGCTCGCCGCGATCCTGGTCTGCGCCAAGCTCGGCATCCCCAGCGCGCACGTCGAGGCGGGCCTGCGCTCGTTCGACCGTTCCATGCCGGAAGAGGTCAACAGGATCGTCACGGACTCGCTGTCCGACCTCCTGTTCACCACCTCGCCCGAGGCCCTGTCCTACCTGGCCCGCGAGGGCGTGGCGGCCGAGAAGTGCCACTTCGTCGGCAACCCGATGATCGACAGCCTCTTCTCCGCGCTGCCCTCGCTCGACCCGGCGCCCGTCGTGTCGCGCCTGGGCCTGCCCGACCGTTACGCGGTCGCCACCCTGCACCGCCCGGCCAACGTGGACACGCCCGAGGCGGCGCGCGAGCTCGTCGACGCCGTTATCGCGGTCTCCGAGCAGATCCCGATCGTGGTGCCGATCCACCCGCGCGGCCGTACCCGCCTGGCCGAGGCCGGTCTCGTCGACAGCGGCGGGCTGCGCATCGTGGACCCGCTGGGCTACGTCGACTTCCTGTCGCTCGTGCGCGGCGCCTCGCTGGTCGTCACCGACTCGGGCGGCGTGCAGGAGGAGACGACCATGCTGGGCGTGCCCTGCCTGACCGTGCGCCCCAACACCGAGCGGCCGATCACCGTCACCCACGGCACCAACCGCCTCGTGACGCCCGCCTCGCTGCCGGCCGCCGCGTCCAAGGCGCTCGCCGACGGCGCTTCGACGCCGTCGGGCGACCTGCCGCCGCTGTGGGACGGCGCCGCCGGGCCGCGCATCGCGCGGGTGATCGCGTCGTGGCTGAAAGGCGACAACCTCTCTCCCGCTTCTCGGGCTGTTTCACCCGAAAAGCCGCTTTAATCGACTAGTGACAGGTCGCGCGCTATGACTCCAGAAGAGCCTTCATTTCAGCGGCTCGGGCCGATCAACTGGCTGCCTGAGGACAGGAAGCTGGTCGAGCGGTACGAGGCGGACATCAAGGAGCTGCGGCGCCGCCTGGAGATCGCCGAGGCCAAGGCCGAGTACGCGACCTGGAAGCTGCAGGCGACGCAGGCCAAGCGGACGTTCAAGCTGGGCGAGGCTCTCGGGTCGAAGTCGCCGGGCAAGGTGCTGGGCGCTCTTCGCGCCAAGGAGAAGGCGCCGAAGGCTCCGCGTCCTGTCGCCGAGGTGGCTCTTGAGGCTTCGAGCAGGCCCCCCTTGGTCGAGGTGCCCACGATCAAGTGGCCTGCCGGGCCGGTGAACCGGCCTTCGCTGAAGGTCGCGGTGATCCTGGACGACTTCTCGCGGATGGCGTTCAAGTACGAGTGGGACCAGATCGAGTTCGGTCTCAAGGACTGGCCCTCCATTTTCGAGGAGAAGCGGCCGGACATCCTGTTCTGCGAGTCCGCCTGGCACGGGAACCAGGGGCGCTGGCGCTACCAGATGACCGGCACCAACGCGCCGAAGGAGCCGCTCCAGGAGCTGGTGGCCTGGTGCAGGTCCGAGGGCATCCCGACGGTCTTCTGGAACAAGGAGGATCCGCCGAACTTCGACTTCTTCATCGACACGGCCAAGCTGTTCGACTACGTCTTCACGTGCGACGGCGACATGGTCCCCAAATATCGCGAAGTTCTGGGACATGACCGGGTGGACGTGTTGCAGTTCGCCGCCCAGCCGCGGGTGCACAACCCCATCCAGGAGAAGCAGGGCCGCCTGCACGACGTGGTCTTCGCCGGGATGTACTTCCGCGACAAGCACCCCGAGCGGCGCGAGCAGATGGAGACCGTCCTCGACCCGGTGCGCGAGCTGGGGCTGCACATCTTCGCCCGCAACGGCTCCGTCGACGACAAGTACGCGTGGCCGGAGAAGTACGTGCCGCACATCGTCGGGGAGCTCCCCTACGACCAGATGCTCGCGGCGTACCGGATGTACAAGGTCTTCCTGAACGTCAACTCGGTGCTCGACTCGCCCACGATGTGCGCGCGGCGCGTCTTCGAGCTCTCCGCCTGCTCGACGCCGGTCGTCACCGGGTGGTCGCGGGCGATCGAGGAGACGTTCGGCGACATGATCCCGATCGCGCGCGAGCCGATCGAGTCGTACAACCAGGTCCTGCACCTGATCAACAGCCCCGAGCTGCGGGCCCGCATGGGCCACCTGGCGATGCGCGAGGTCTTCGACAAGCACCTGTTCTCGCACCGGGTGGACCAGATCCTCGGCTTCCTGGGCAAACCCGTCGCCCCCAGGGACCGCTCGATCTCGGTGGTGCTGCCGACCAACCGCGCCTCGCAGATCGAGCACGCGATCTCCTCGGTGGCCAAGCAGATCCACCGGCCCCTGCAACTGGTGATGGTGCTGCACGGGCTCGACATCGACCCGGTCGTCGTGGCCGACAAGGCTCGCATGGCGGGCATCTCCGACGTCGTGGTCCTGCCCGCCTCCGCCGACCTGTCGCTGGGCGCGTGCATGAACCTGGGCATCTCCGCCGCCGACGGCGAGCTCATCGCCAAGATGGACGACGACAACCTGTACGGCGAGCACTACCTGTCGGACCTGGCCCGCTCCTTCGACTACACCGACGCCTCGCTCACCGGCAAGGGCGCCCACTACGCCTACTTCGAGGGCAGCAACACCACGATGCTCCGCCTCCCCGGCCTGGAGCACCGCTACTCCTGGCTCGTCCAGGGCGGCAGCTTCCTCGGCAAGGCCGACCTGTTCCGCACCTACCCCTTCCCCGACCTCACCCGCGGCGAGGACACCGCGCTGGTGCGCAGGCTGAAGGAGGACAAGGTCAAGATCTACTCCTCCGACCGGTTCAACTTCGTGTACTGGCGAAGCGCGGATGCCTCCATGCACACGTGGCAGGCGGACCACATCAAGCTGACGCGCAACGCCCAGTTCTCCTTCGTCGGGCGACCCGACGACCACGTGCTCATCTAATACTTGCACATACATATAGACTGGTCATGTGACGACCAGAGACGATGAAATGTGGGTGTCGGTCATCCGGCTGCACGCCCGGGTCGAGCACGACCTGGCGGCCGCGCTCCAACGGCACGGGCTCGGCTTGTCCGAGTACCGCGCCCTGTGCCACCTGTCCACGACCGAGAACGGCGAGCTGCGCATGCAGGAGCTCGCCGAGTTGCTCGGGCTGAACCAGAGCTCCGTCACCCGGCTGGTCGCCCGGCTGGAGAAGGCCGGGCTCACCCGCAGGGACCTGTGCGCCGACGACCGGCGCGGCGTCTACACGGTGATCACCGACGAGGGCCGGGCGCGCAAGGCGGGCGCGAGTGACACCTACGAGCAGACGCTGACGGCCACCCTCGACAGGACGGCCGGAGAGCTGGGGCTGGAAGCGGCGCTCGAAGAGCTGCGGCGTAGCGTGGACATGGCCAACTGACCAGGGGGTTCTCAGATGCGCGCGGTTCAGGCAACACGTTTCGGCGGTCCCGAGGTGCTGGAGGAGGTGGAACTCCCCGATCCGGTGCCGGGCGACGGGCAGGTGGTCGTCGACGTCGAGGCGGCGGGCATCAACTTCGCCGACATCAAGCAGCTCGAGGGCGTCTACCAGCCGCCGCAGCTCCCGTTCACGCCGGGCTCCGAGGTCGTCGGGCGGCTGGCGGACGGGCGCAGGGTCATGGCGTTCGCGGGCAGCGGGTACGCCAGCAAGGCGCTCGCGCCTGCTCAGGCGGTCATCGAGATCCCCGAGGAGCTGGGCGCCGGAGAGGCGCTGGCGCTGCTCGTGCAGGGGCTCAGCGCCTGGCACCTGCTGCGGTCCTCCGCGCGGCTCGCGCCCGGTGAGAGTGTCGTGGTGAACTCGGCGGCGGGCGGGGTGGGGACGCTTGCCGTACAGCTCGCCAAGAAGTTCGGCGCCGGGCGGGTGATCGGCACGGCCTCGTCCGACTCCAAGCGGGCGGTGGCGGCTTCGATGGGTGCCGACGCGGTGATCGACGGGGAGGCCGCGGGGTACGCGGAGCGGGTCATCGCCGCTAATGGCGGCAAGGTGGACATCATTCTCGACGCTGTGGGTGGTCCCGTGTTTGACGCGGCGATCGGGGCGCTGGCGCCGTTCGGGCGGGTGGTCTCGTACGGCACGGCCAGCGGGGTGGCGGCGCAGGCTTTGCCGCCTGGGGTGCTGATGCAGCACAACATCGCGGCGGTGGGGTTCTGGTTGGGGCCGCTCATGGGGCAGCAGCCGGGGATCACGGATCCGCTGGGGGAGCTGATCTCGCTCACGCTTGCCGGGGAGTTGAGGCCGCTCGTGGGCGGTGAGTACCCGCTGTCGGACGCCGGTCGGGCCCTGACCGACATGGCCTCCCGCCAGACAACGGGCAAACTCATCCTCCGCCCCTGAGCGACCTCCCCCGCCAACCCTTCCCTCGCCCCCGCCAACCCCATAGAGGAGATTCACTGGCGCCCCCTCACTGAGGGGTGCCCCACCAAGTGGGTGCCCCTCACTAAGGGGTCATCTCCCCTGAGGGGCCGTCCCCCTTGAGGGGCCGTCCCCACTGAGGGTCGTTCTCTTGAAGGGGTTGTTCTTTTCGAGGGAAGGGGATGGCCTGGCGGGGTTAGTTCTCCTCGTACGGCGCGGGCGGCTCAAGGGACTGGCACCCCGCGAAGACCTTCTTCTCCGCCGCCGACCCCGCCTTGACCTGCTTGAAGTCGGCAGGCTTCGCCTCCTTCCCGACCGGCTGCCACACGCCGCCCGCCTTCAGACACTCAGCCCACGCCGCGAACCTGGCGTCCTCCTCAGGCGTCGACGGCTCGTCGCTGCCGAGGATCACCGAGTCCCACTCCTTACAAGCCTTCATGGCCGCGTCGAGCTTGGCCTGGCTGACCGTGGTGACGGCGCTGGTGTCGAGGTCTTGCCCCTTGACCGGGTCCGGGATGTTGATCCCGTTCTCCCGCATACATCCGGCGAACTTCACCGCCGTCTCGTGCCAGGTGGGTTTGGCTCCCTGTGACGGGCTCGCCGTACTGGCGAAGCTCTGCGCCCCACACGCGGCACTCAGAGCAAGGGCGGGGATCGTGGCCAGGACAGCGAGGCGTCGCTTGGTGATGAACATGCCCACCACCCTGGCCCGCCCCTGTGAGCAGCCCGTCCGTCCCGTGTAATGAACCTGTAATAGCCTCCGAGACCGGACAAACCGCACGTCAGAGCCGCCGATACTGGGACACATGGCTCGCGTACTGCTCATCGAGGACGACCCCCACGTCAGGGACGCCCTGACGCTCGCCCTCAAGGGCAGGGACCACGAGGTCCAGTCGGCCGCGTCCGGTGAAGAGGGGCTGGACCTGCTGGGGCGCTTCGCCGCCGACGTGGTCGTGCTCGACTTCATGCTGCCCGGGATCGACGGTTTCGAGGTCTGCCGCCGCATCCGCGCGGCCACCTCCACCTCGATCGTGATGCTGAGCGCTCGGGGCGACGACTTCGACGTGGTCGGCGGGCTGGAGGCGGGCGCGGACGACTACGTGGTCAAGCCGGTGCGCCCGCAGGTGCTGGAGGCCCGCATCAGGGCGGTGCTCCGCCGTACGGACAGCTCCCCCGTCTCTCTGGCCGAGACGTACGGCGAGCTGTGCATAGACCGGGCCAGCCTGACCGTGACCAGAAGCGGGCTGCAGGTGGCGCTGCCGCCGATGGAGCTGCGGCTGCTGCTGTACCTGTCGGCCTCCCCCGGGCAGGTCTTCAGCAGGCAGCAACTGCTGGAGTCGGTGTGGGACCACGACTACCTGGGCGACTCGCGGCTGGTGGACGCGTGCGTGCAACGGCTGCGCGCCAAGATCGAGGACGTTCCCGCCGAACCCCGCTACGTGCAGACCGCCCGCGGCTTCGGCTACCGCTTCGGGCCCCTATGACGTGGTTGCGCGGGCTGCGGGCTCGGCTGGTGATCACGTTCGTGCTCGTGGGCGGGCTCAGCGCGGTGGGCGCTGCCGGGCTGACCTACTACAAGGCACGGGAGAACCTGCTGACCGGGGTGCAGGACCGGCTGCTGAAGGACTTCAGGAACCGGGTGCTGCTGCTCTCGCGCGACGTCTCCGTGCCCGCCACCGACGACGAGCTCGCCCTGCTCGCCGAGGACCTCGAGGTCGGCGACCGCGAGGTGTACGTGGTCAGGGACGCCGCGATCCCCAGCGACGCCCGCATCACCGCCGACCTGCGCGGCTTCGTGCAGCGGCGTCCAGAACTGGCCTGGCAGCGCGTGAGCCGCGACGGCGTGCCGTACCTCGTGGGCGGCAGCAGGGTCATGCTGCGCGCCGGCGGCGAGCCGTCGGGGATCACCGTCTACCTCGTCGAGTCGCTCGCGCAGGCAGCCGCCGACGAGGCGGCTGTATTGCGTGCTGCCCAGGCGGCGACCCTGCCGCTCGTGCTGCTGGCCGTACTGGCCGGGTTGCTGGCCGCGCGCGGCGTCCTGCGCCCGGTCGCCGACCTGGACCGCGCGGCCCGCCGCCTGGGCGAGGGTTTCCTGGAGACCCGGCTGCCGGTGCGCGGGGGCGACGAGCTGGCGCGGCTGGCGGGGCAGTTCAACGCGACCGCAGCCGCCCTCGAACGCTCGGTCGGCGAGCTGCGCGAGATGGAGGCCAGATCGCGGCGTTTCGTCGCGGATGTCTCCCACGAACTCCGCACCCCTTTGGCGGCCGCGACCGCCGTCACCGACGTCCTGGAGACCGGCGCGCTGGACGCCTCGGCGGAGACGGCCGCCCGCATGGTCACCGCCGAGATCGCGAGACTCACCAAGCTGGTGGACGACCTGATGGAGATCAGCCGCTTCGACGCCGGGGCGGCGGTGCTCAACCTCAACGAGGTGGACGTCGGGTTGGCGATCGCCGCCTGCCTGCGCACCCGCGGCTGGACCTCCAGCGTCACCGTCGATCTGCCCCCCGGCATCCGCATCCCCTTGGACCCACGCCGCCTGGACGTCATCATCGCCAACCTCGTGGGCAACGCCCTGCACCACGGCAAACCCCCGGTAGCTGTCCGCCTGCGTTCTTCTGACGGCTTCGTCACCATCGAGGTAGCCGACCACGGCCCAGGCCTCCCTGCCGACGTGTTGCCCCACGTCTTCGAACGCTTCTACAAAGCCGACACCGCCAGGGCCCGCTCGGAGGGCAGCGGGCTGGGTCTGGCGATCGCCCGCGAGAACGCGCTGCTCCACGGCGGCGACCTGACCGCCGGCCCGGGCCCCGTCTTCACCCTGACCCTCCCGGACCACGCATGAGAACCTGGCCATTGATCCTTCTGGTTGCCGCTTGTACGGCCTGCGGAATCACCACCACGCCCGTGATCGGCGCGGGGGAACCGGCTCGCGGCTTCATCCAGGGCACGCGGCTGTATTTCGTCCAGGACGACCGCCTGGTCTCGGTAGGCCGCCCGGAGGGCCCGCTGTCCGCCGGCGAAGCCGTAGCCCTCCTGAGGGACGGCCCCACCTCGAAGGAACGCGACCGCTCCTTCGACACCCGGATTCCCAAGAACATGGCGGTCCGGGTGACGGACGACGGGTTCACCATGGACAAGGGCGTCTCGATGCTGGACGGCGGCAAGTGGCTCCCGGCCGTGGTCAGCCTGTCGCGCGTGGCGACCGGCCAGGTCGTCTGCACCATCGCCGCCGCGACCGCGGCGAAGCGCGGCGTGGAGGTGAACGACGTGCGGGTCACCATCCCCGACAAGCGCCAGGTCCATTGCAGGGACTACGAATGATGTTCGGCCCATTCGGGCTGACGCTCGGTGCCGGTGTCGAAGAACGTGTCCAGGTAGGCCTTCGGCTCCAGGTCGCTGTCCCGCAGCAGGGAGAACACCTCCGCACCGGGCTGGATCGCTTCTTCCGCCAGATGGTAGGCCTGCGCCAGCTCCAGGTACTCGAAGGGGCCTGTCTCGCAGTATTCGGCAGCCTCCTGCTCGGCCAGCTCAACGGCCTCCTCCAGGGAGGTGGCCCGCCAGATGGTGATGCGTTCCTCATAGGTGTCGTACGGTTCCCGCCAGTGGAAGAGGCACCGCACGGCGTACCAGTCGGCCTTGCTCTTCCTCGGCTTCTTGCCCCGTTTACGCATGTCGCGAGCCTATCGGCGCAACCTCACCGCTCAGTTCTGTCAGGCCCTCCCCGCCTGCGGAAGGATTGACGACCATGACCGACGACAGGGCCGCGTTCATCGCGGCGGCCCGCTCGAACGACGCGGCACGGTTCGCGCTCGTCACGGAGCCCTACCGGCGTGAGCTGCAGGTGCACTGCTACCGGATGCTCGCGAACTACGAGGACGCCCAGGACATGACGCAGGAGACGTTCCTGCGGGTCTGGAACAAGCGGGCGTCGTTCAAGGGCGACGCCGCGCTGCGGACCTGGCTGTACCGGATCGCGACGAACGCCTGCCTCGACTTCCTGGAGAAGCGCAACGACCGCACCCCCGTGCCCGCCGACCTGCCGGACGTGCACTACCTGCAGCCCTACCCGGACCGGATGCTCCCGGAGGATCCACAGGAATCGGTGGTGGCCAGGGAGACGATCGAGCTGGCGTTCATCGTCACCGTCCAGCACCTGCCGCCGCGTCAGCGGGCGGTGTTCATCCTGCGCGACGTCCTCGGGTGGCCGGCGCCGAAGGTCGCCGACGCCCTCGACCTGACCGTCCCATCGGTGACCAGCGCGCTGCAGCGGGCGCGCGTGACCATGCGCGAGCAGCTGCCCGACCGCCGCCTCGACTGGCGGCGCCCTGCCACGCACGAGCTGTCGGACGAGGAGCGCGACGTGGTGAGGTCGTACATCGACGCCCATGAGCGCAACGACGTCGAGGGGCTGATGGCCCTGCTGCGCCACGACCTGCGCTTCACGATGCTGCCCGATCCGGGCACCCTGGTCGTCACGGCCAAGGACGCGGTGGACGGCTGGGTCTCCGGTGGGCTCTTCCAGCGCGGCAAGGACGACTGGCGCGGCGTCGCCACGACGGTCAACCGCATGCCCGCCGCCGCGCTGTACCTCCGCATCTCCGACGACCCGGAGTACCGCTTGTTCGCCATCGCGGTCCTGCACATCGTGGACGGGAGGATCGCCGAGCTCACCGGATTCGACGCCGGCGACAAACCATGGCTGGACCTGCCCCCGACGCTGTGATTCTTCATCGCCTCGTCTCGTATCGGGCCAGCACCAGACCGCCGGGAAACGTCCGCGTCTCGACCAGCCTCAGGTTCACCCAACTGTCCAGCGCGGTGAAGAACGGCGTGCCGCCGCCCACCAGGACCGGATGGGTGACGATCGCGTACTCGTCGATCAGCCCGGCCCGCATGGCCGCCCCGGCGAGCGTCGCACCGCCGATGTCCATCGGACCGCCGTCCTCAGCCTTGAGCCGGGCGATCTCGGCGACCGCGTCGCCGGTGACCAGACGGGTGTTCCAGTCGACCTTGTCGATCGTCGACGAGAACACCACCTTCGCCATGTCCCGCCAGAGCCGCGCGAACTCGATCTCCGCCTGGGTGGCGTCGGGCAGCCGGTCGGCGGTCGGCCAGTGGACGCTCATCGTCTCCCACAACTTGCGCCCGTACAGCGACAGCTCACTCGCCCGCATCTGGTCGTACCACCACCGGAACAGCTCGGCGCTGGGCGAGGAGTCCGGTCCGTCTCCCCCGCTCCAGCCGATGTCGTCCCCGACCGCGGCGATGTAGCCGTCCAGGGTCACATTCATGCCGAAGATCAGTTTCCGCATCGCGCCAGCCTCCTGTGAGTCGATCCCACAAGTACAGACGGGCGCGACGCGAAAACCTCATCGGCGCCCGATCCCGGAAGGCAACCGCGCAAGATCGGAAAAAGGCCCCCCACGATGATCGCGAGGGGCCTTTCACCTGCAGAGCCGCCTTCGGGATTCGAACCCGAGACCCCTTCATTACGAGTGAACGGCGAAGTGATCGTCAGAAGGCTGCCGCGCTGGTCAGGCGTGTGATGGGGTGCGGAGTGATGAGCTGCTGTGTGGGTGCGTTGCTGTACTTTCGCGCTGTACAGCAGCGGAGAGAACTCCGCCGGATCGATGGCAAGCGGACCCGTACCGCAGGGCCGTCAAGGCACGAGGAGCGGAAGCCGCGCGGCAGCCCTTCCCGACTTTGACCTGTGGCGTCGCTGGGCCCTCTTTGAACCATTCGCCTGCCGTGTTCACCAGACCGAACGCTGGCTCGACCCAACAGATCTCGGGTAGGCCGACCCGGACGACTCCCTGTGGGATCCAGTGCACGTCCACAACTATTGCCATGGTCCCTCTCGAGCGCCCGACAGTGTCGCTACAGCTTCGCAGGGAGACGAGGCGCGATGGTGCGCTATGTGAGGGGATCTGTAGGGGGGGCATGGCTGATTTTCCGCCTAGGCCCAGCACCTAGCCAGAGCTGCAGGCCAGCTGGCCGGCGCACCTCCGTGTAAAGCGTCACGTGGTCAAAGCCTAGGCGTTGGGACCACGGTGGCTACTGAAGCAAGGCCGAACCTCTCTTGGGGAGGGAGCTTGACTGCCGCCATTGTGCTTGCTGGAGAGATAGCTCGGACGAGATTTCTGCAGGCGAAGAATCCTTCTTCGCGAACGCGTTGGAGAGTCCGAACCTCTTCCAGAACCACTCGGCTTCCCGTACACGCTCCCGGGAAACCAGCCGCCCGCGGTCGAAGGAGTCGCTTGACATGAAGAGCGACAGCGCTTTCGGAAAAGCAGCAAAATCTCTAAGAAAGTCAAACACGCGCATGGCGTACCAGGTCGGTAGATATATGTGAGCAAGACGAAGTTTGTTGAATACCAACATTGCGAGCTCATCATCCCCCTGCTGTGAGGGGTCCTTGAAAAAGTGCTCTACAACGACCTCTGGAGCCACGACGCATCGAAGACCGATACTCCAAAGCCTGAGCGAGAACTCGGCGTCTTCGTCTCCGAACCAGCCCAGACCCTCATCGAAGCCGCCCGTCCGCTCAAACACCTCTCGCGGGGTCGCGATGAACCCTCCAGGAAGAAGAGGAACGTCAACGCTACTATCAACGCTCGGCCGTGGAAGCCACTTCCTGACCATTGCAGGATCGCCGGCTTCCCAGGTCCATCCAAAGCCCGTCCGACCATTGCCGTCGTCCGGTGCGATCCCAGGAGAGACCGCGCCAACATCCATTCCAGAATTGAGGGCATTGACTAACCCTGATCCCCAGCCCTGATGGACTTTGGTGTGGGCGTCGCACCATACGATGACGTTGCCTGTCGAAATCCTGGCGCCGCGGTTACGTGATCGGGAAATACCCTCGCGCGCCGAGTTGCGCACAACCTGAACTCTACCGTCAGAAATGGAGAGATCCGAGCTCTCATCCGCAGAGCTGTCATCTACTACGATGATCTCATCGACGGATACGTTTGAGCCTGGATCCACGGCAAGCAGGCACTTAATAGTATCTACCAGTCGATGCCCTTCGTTGCGAGAGGGGATGACGACGGAAATCGAAGAGATATTCACCATGGGATGCTCCTGATCACAACTTTCATCTCACTAAGTCCTAGAGGCAAGGTCGCGCCGTCCTGACGCCCCAAAGGTCATCAGTACCGAAAGGACGAGAAGAGCAATCATCCCTGCAAGGATAAACTGATACGGGTAAAGGGTGATCAACCATGCACTCGCACCCACCGAGATCACTTGCGGAAACGAGGTGGCGAAAGAAAAACCTCCTGCAATCCTTCCTCGAAGATGTGGAGGGGTTTCTCTTTGGAGCCAAGTATTAATTGCTGTCACAAACCATGGAAGGCCAACACCGACGGTAAGGTACCCTGCGGCCACCAATAGCTCCGACCGAGCCATAAGGAAAGCACAAGAGCACGCAATAAGAGCTAAGGCGATTCGTGCGACGCGTAGTTCACCGTAGGAAACAATAAGGCGGCCAGCAAATGGTGATGCACATAGGGTAGCGACGGCCTGAATGGTGAGCATAAAACCTACGAATGAGCTCTTTTGAGTTAGGCCGTCAGATACTATTGCGAAAATCAGCGGCTCACCGAGGCCGAAAGCGAAGATCGTTATCAGGCAGGATACGAGGGGACGAGATATTTCCTTGGTCCGCGCAAGGTATGCAACTCCGCTAATCAGCTCACGCAGGAGGCTGCCACCACCATCTCCAGGATCTCGCAGGCTGGCTCTTGGCGTTTTGACGAGAGCAAGCAGCGCCAGGGCCAGCACAAAGCTCATCGAGTCGATGAGAACCACGGAGCTGATACCAAAGGCACTTACCAAGCCTGCGCCCGCAATGGGTGTTATCAGTCGCGTCATGCTGGAGATCGCCTGAATCAGCGAGTTTACGTGAGGAAGATCTTCGGAGGTTGTGATCTCTGGAATGAGTGCAAACCCAGCTGCGGACGTGGCGCTACCAATTATTCCATATGCCACCATGCAAAGCTGTGCAACCCATAGCGATCCTGCGCCAGAGAGAAAGAATAGAGGAGTAACGACGACCACACCCACGCCATTCGCAAGAATGGCTGATCGTCGTGCACCAAACCGGTCGACCAATAGCCCTGAGAGCGGCCCAAAGAGCGCTCCAATTGTGTAGGCAAAGATGATGCTGGCAGCATCAGAACCACCTGCCCTGAGGCTCGATGCCCAGACGGCAAGCGCCAGCCACATCATTCCGCTACCAAGGCCAGACAACAAACTCTGGATCACGTAGATCAAAATGTTCCGGTCGCGCAGAGCTTTTGTCATGACTGATCTATGTTCGTTTTGCTCTTTCTCTGCTGTACGGCTTTCTGGTATGTACCGGAAGCAGTAGCCCAACCACGCCGCGTGCGGGTTTCCATGAACTCACCCCAAGTCTCCTGACTGAGTTCATCGAGGCCCGATTTATAGCTTAGGGAGGTTGATGAGAAGCCCACCCTTGTAAGCACGGAAGGGATAGGCTGTGCCATGGCAATAGGGGCATGTCGAAAGAACTGAACGACGCGATCTTGCTGAGTTAACTTAACCACTATCGGAAGACAGAAACGGTACCACTCCGTTTCGATGATACCTTCAAGTACTTCATAATCCTTGCTAGAAGGAAGGTTTGCGGGACTACGGATCAGAAGCGATAGTCCTGATGCAGTCTTGGCGAAGATGCCGAGCGAAATCTCAACGATCTGATTGTGATAGGGGTTGGCATTAATGAAGGCAAATGCCGCCTCATCCAAGCGCTCCTCATCGCCAGGAAAGGCCGTCTTAATTCGCGATTTCACTTCTTGCACAAATGGCAGCTCAACATGTCGGCCAGCAGCTAGTGATACCCATTGGATAGGCGCGCCATCGCCATCGAGTATAGAAAATTCAGTACTCACGCCACCATCCCAGCGGAGGGCGAAGTCTACTGGGGGGTAGAGGTGCCATCCATACGAAGAGGCGGTCTTGATTGGCATGCAGTGCTGCGCAGCATTGACCGGCAATGCGCCGTCGAGAGTCGGCGAAGCGGGCCGCGGGCGCGGCGCATTCTCGTAGATCGAGAAGAAATCTACAAGTCTGCCCACGTCGCCTTTGGGGCTCTTGGTCATTTCCACCTATCCCAACCCACGTGGAGATCCATCACGACGAAGGACTCCTAGACTCCTTGAAGATCGAATGCGCTCGTCCACTGACTCCATCCACGACTACTAGTAGGCGTGATGATGGACCCCATCGCTGCCGTGCAGAACGAGTCGAGTCCGGGTATAGCCACGCTTACCACTGATACATGCGCTTCAGGGGGGCTGATGCGGCGCCAGTAGACCTTCATGTTGTTCCGACTTAACCGAGAAATGAGCTCGCGCATTGTGCTATTAGCGGAGTCGGGCGTGCGGACCAGATCCAAGTCTTTGGTGATATGCATACCTCGGGACAGTGAAGCCTCCAGATTCATCTTCACGATATCGTGATAGAAGGCCCACTGGCTGGACTTCTTCAGGCGGGTAGACCAGGTCCGTTCGAAATCCGGATCCATTGTGGCCGCGTGACACCCTTGAATCAGCTCTGTGAGCGCCCTTTCAACGGCATGAATCGATGAGATCGAACAGCCCAGTCCGTATAGCCTAATGAGCTCTTCTTGTTCAGCCTGAATGGCCAGGAACGCGGGAACACCGATCTCAGTGGTCATCTCCAGGAGAAGAACGTCTCCAGCAGCTGCACGGGCGTGCTCAACGAGCTGATGGAGTTCCGATGGAAGGCTCGCCAAGTTGATTAGACGAAACTCAGGCTGGCGAGAAGCGAACCAGTCGATCAGGGAGAGCGAGAAGGCGTCGCGCTCGATTATTTCACATACGGCATGAATAACTGCATCGATGTCATTTATGCCCGCCGCTGATCCTGATGACCCCTGATACCCAAGGTAGTCCCGATATTCCAACTTGTCCCCTGGAAGGGGATTAGAGGCATACATGGCATCGAAAAGGAATAGAGGGTAGTCGATATCATCAATATCTTCATCCCACCGCTTAAGATGGACGGCACCCATAGATGCTTTAGGGTAATCGCTGGCGAGGCTTTTGATCATTCGCACTTCTCGTAGGGCAGACTGATCGGCAATCTCTTGCGGAGTTGACAGGACTGAAGATCGAGTCGAGTCTGCCGCTACGGTATAGCCAGCGGAATAATAGTGCTCAATGGCCTCAAATGTGCCGCTGAGGATTCCTTGCTCACCTCTGCCTTTGCCGGAGGCGCGCGAAACGACTGTTTCGGATGAGTCTATTAGGGTTACATAGTGTGTCCTGTATGGATCAAATCCGTGGCTACTGATCTCAAGCGTACATTCCAAGCGCGCGATTTCCTGTCGAGCTGTTTCATGGGCATCTTCTGGCGATACTGAGCGCTCAAAGAACGGAAGCGCAGACATTGACAGGATCCTCTGCAGTCTTGGGTTGATCATTGAGATGAGTCGATAGGCACATGGCAATGATGGCGGGGGGTTGTCATTCATGCCCTCGACGCACCCCCGCGCATCATCGGCCACTCAGATCTCCATGGTCGGAGATCTCAGGTGACTACTGGGCAGAAGCGGTCTTGCCGAACGACATATCGATGTGAGCGAGGTCGGCCGGTGCAACGCCGTGCTCAACGTCCGACTCGGCGAAGTCGCGGTCCCAGCTCTTGGTCTCGTTCCAGTACGTGCCCATATAAGCCTCCGTTGGGTTGTGTTCCACATGTCTCGCGCGATGACTCATCCGTTATATCTAGGAAACTTTCATTAACACCAGAGGCCACAGGTGTGACTCAAATCACATTGCCGAACATCGTTTGTGCTTGTATATGTTCTTACCTGCTATTTCTGCGCATGATTGAGCAATGAAGGCTACGGAAAGCGCTTGCCCAAGCGCTAAGAGTGATCAACCAAAAAGCCGCAGACTTCCCCCATTTGATCACCGTGCGTCAAGTTAGATAGACAGGTTGGATTAATAGGTCTAGTGAAGGCTTGCTTGAGCAGCGGCACCACCACGGCGGAAGGAGGGGTTCACGCAGGGACTCGGCTGCGGTGGCATGACTGCGTCGGAGAGCCTGACGCGAGCGGGTTCCATCGATCGCTGTTCTGCGCTGCCCTGCATGATCTCTTTCAGGCGGCACGGCACCTGAGTCTCGCTCTGATCTCTGTTGGGATTCGACGCGTGGGCGGTGCTGGCCGCGACCGGCCGAAGAGCCGCAGCGCGGCCAGCGACCGCCCCGACGCGCCGGCCGCCACAGGCGGGCGGCCTTGATACCAGTGAAGATAATTAGCTTTCGATCATGGTTGCGGTAGTCCAGACGCGTTCGATGCTGGTCAGATAGACGGCTGCTGCGCCCTCGGTGTCGGCCTGGCGGAGGTGCATCACGGGTGCCTGGGGTGCTGTTGTCCCGTAGGCATGTGTGTTGATGAGTAGGTCGTCGTCTGCGCGATAGATCGAGTTGTAGAGCACCGTGCGGTGTAGCCGGATCTCGGTGCCTGGGAGCTCCTGGAGTGGGCGGAACAGTGTCAGGGCGTTCCTGATGCGTGCGGTCATGACGTCGGCGCCGATGCCTTCGTCGTCTCCGCGGGCTGCTACCTCGGCGGCGTCTGGGTCGCCCATGAGCACTCGTAGCCGGACACCTGCTCGTACTCGCTTCGCGATCACGTGTAAGAGACCGTTGTTCTCAGCCAGGAACAGTCCACTGTAGGTCAGGATGTCGATCTCACGACTAGCGCGTCCGAATAGGTCACGCCACACGCTCTGCGGGACGGCCCACCGATGCGGGTAGAGGGCTTGAACTTCGGGGGAGATTAGCCGGCGGGCTCCGGCGACTTCCGGCCATAGGTCTGCTTCGTCGACGCGGAGGTAGTCAGCGACGGCCCAGCGGTGGCGTGGGTAGGGGAGCCGGCCCTTGAGCCATCGGTCCACGGTCTTCGGGTCGACGCCCAGGTGTGCGGCGATGTCGACGGGTTGAAGTCGGGCGTTGGCTAGAGCCGCGTACAGGTAGTCGTTCACTCCGGGGTTCTCCTCCCGTGTCACCGACGCCTCGACGCTAACACAAGACGTCCCTAGACGTCCCAGAGATGCGGTGTTCCCGCCCTGGCAGGCGGCCGATGCTCGACGCAGTGCATCCGCCGCCGAAAGGACATGCGCATGACGGTTACTCAAGCGGATCGAATCGCCCATCAGCAGCGCCTACTCACCGCTCTGCGCGAGGAGTTGGAGGCAAGGGGCATCACGACCGTACTCGTGGTTGCTGAGGGAGACCGCCCGGCGCTGGAGGTCGTCGACAGAAGGTTCCGGACCCGCCGCGTCTTCGTTCAGATCTCGTTCTGCTGGTTCTACTGGGGCGATCGTGAAGACGAACGGGTCAGTTTCCTCAAGCTCCCGCACGCGGTCAGCCGCATTGAGCAGGCAGCGAGGACCGGCTGGCATGACGGACCACAGGCCGAGCTTCTCATCGACTTCAGCAAGATCGTCGATGCCTACCGGCCATAGCACCGTGATCCTCACGGGCGGACGCGTCTTCACCCAGATCGCCGAGCACCTGCGCACCCGCATCAGCGATGGCGAGTACCCGACGGGCAGCATCTTGCCGTCAGAGAAGACGCTGTGTGCAGAGTTCTGCGTCGCGAGGACCACGGTACGGCGGGGTCTGGCCGTACTGGAGCGCGAGGGATTGATCACCACGATCCCTTCCAAGGGTCGCGTTGTGAACGGCGCCGAGACCAACGTGTCCTACCGGTACCAGCTCATCGCCGACGAACTCCGGGACGCGATCATCGAGGGCCGTCTCGCCGACGTGCCAAGCGAGATGACCCTCCGTCGCCGTTTCGACGCCTCGCGCAACACGGTCCGTCAGGCGCTAGCCGTACTGGAGCGAGAGGGCCTTATCCAGGCGGAACACGGCAAGGGCAGGTTCATTCGCCACCAGTGAGAGGTGAGACGTCCCAGGACGTCTCACCTTTCGGTCTAGCCTGGTCCCAGGGTCGGTTGCCTATCGTGGACCGCGTGGGACAAGTTGAATGGGCCTATGACCTGGCCCAACGCCTCCTGGAAGAGCCCCTGCCGCGCAGATGGGCGCACACACAAGGTGTGGGCAAGCGCGCCGAAACGCTTGGCCCGATCCTCGGTGCTGAAGCCGACACATTGACCGCGGCCGCCTACCTCCATGACATCGGGTACGCGCCCGACCTCGTCGATACGGGCTTTCATCCCCTCGACGGCGCCCGCTACCTCCGCGACGTCCACCAGGCCGACGAAACACTCTGCCGCCTGGTTGCCCACCACTCCTGTGCGGTGAACGAGGCTCTAGAGCGCTCCCTGTATGACGCGCTCGTCGCCGAGTTCGACCAAGAGCGCCCCGAACTGGTCGATGCCCTCACCTACTGCGACATGACCACCGGCCCAGATGGGCAACAACTTGACGTCGCCGACCGGCTGGCGGAGATCCATTCCCGTTACGGCCCTGGACACCTGGTGACCCGCTCGATCACAGCGTCTACACCCTGCATTTTGGCCTCAGTAGGAGCAGTGCAATCGGCCTTGGCTGCCCGCCAGGAGTAGGCGTACGCGACCCACCTCGACCCATGAAGTCACTTCTCAGGGCCGAGCAGCTCGGCCACGACATGCAGGTCGTCCGACGCCGCCGACAGCTCGAAGTCTTCGCGCTCGGGATGGGTGCAGAGGATCGCGATGTACATCGGGTACTCGCGGACTTCTTTCCGCTCCGACTTGTCGAGCTCCCGCCAGGATCGGACGGATGCCCCAGTCAGGTCGATCTCCTCATACGGCCCCCGCCAGGTCATAAGGCCCTCCCTGTAGCGAAGTGTGCCCGTCTGAAACACGGCTCCTTCCACCACCGCCATGGCGACGATGAGCCTGAGCGGGCCGACATCGGCACCGATGGTGAGCGCGGCCTCGACCTTCACTCGGGTGCGCGCGGCACGTCGGCGTATGAGTGCCGGGACTGCGAACGCTGTGAACAGGGTCACCGACACCTCAATAGCGCGTAACGCCACGTCCATCCAGTCATGGTCGCACCCACCCCTTTTTCTGGACAGACCGATAGGCGCGGAACCTACGGCATCTGTCCGATCGAGTGATTTCGTCGGCGACAAGAAGCAGGGGTCTTCGGTCAGTCTGGACAGCGCTTGCGGCGCCTGTGGACCGGAAATGTCGCCAAAAAATAGCAGTGCTCCGACACCGACTGCCCGGGACAGGGCCTGCCTAGGACGTTGATCCGTCGAGACGGTCAGTCTGCGGACACTCGGTCGGGCTGAGCCGCCCGGCGCACCCATGCGCCCACTGCGAACAAGAGGGCTGCGATACCCAAGGGGATCATGGACAGCGCGGTGTAGGAGTACATGCACTGACCTGAGAAGCCAACTCGCTCAAGGAGCACGGAGGAGGCGTAGAACGGGGCAAGCGGGCCGACAACCGCAACGGCAACGCAGGTCCACCCGAGCCCCACCAGATACCGCCGTGCGGATAGGGCGTCACGCAGCGATCGAGACAACCGATAGAGCAGGATTCCTGCACACACGGCGCATAACGCGATCAGGAGGTCCTCTCCGTGGGCCATCACCTGCTCAGTGACGGAGGAGCCAGCCACGAGCAGTGTGTCCCGCGGGATGTACCTTGCTCCGGTCGACAGATCCAGGACTCCCGAGACCCGCAGGTCGAAAGTGTGGGGAACCGGGATGCACCGTACGTTCACCACGCCCTGAAGGCTGCCACTGATCACGGGCGCCAGCCCCCAGATCGCGGCAACGCCTCCCGACATCAACGCCAGGCCGCCAGCCACTCTAACGAGCCGAGATGAAGACCCCCGAGACATAGCCACATCACCGTTTATAGCCTTTCGGGCCGATTCGCGAGGGGGTGAATTCCCGGTACGGGATCTCAGCCGATGTACGGCGCGGCCGTACCGCTAAGGAAGTGCTCGATTCGGAGACGCATCGATCGATCCATCGGCAACTGCAGCACTTGTTCACGCGGCACCCATCGGACCTCGCGTGACTCGTCGCTAGGCGTTGGTGCACCGTTCACCGCGCGGCCCGTCAGTACGAGTGAGAACTCTTGGCGGGCCTCGCCGTCCGAGGTGTAGAGGATCACGTGCCGCGGGTCGGAGTACGTGCCCACGAGACCGGTGATCGCGCACGTGATGCCGGTCTCTTCCAGCGTCTCGCGTACGGCTGCCGCAGGGATCGACTCTCCGAGGTCGATCGCTCCGCCTGGGACGGCCCAGTTGTCGTTGTCGCTGCGCCGGATCATCAGGAGCTCATCGGCGTCGTTGGTCACCATGACGTTCACGGACGGGACAAGGCTGTTGGGCGCTGGGGCGTCCGGGTCGTCGTAGAAGTCGATCCGCTTGCCCATACGTCAGGACTCTAGTGGGACGGCACCGTCCCACGTCTTCTCGAAACTCGCCAGGTACACCCCGACCATGTCCCCTCCGGGGACGTGCCGTAGATGTAGGACTGGCGCGTCCCCGGCGGGCTGGCCGTACGCATGGGTGTTGACGAGAAGCTGATCGTCGGCGCGATAGATCGAGTTGTAGAGCACCGTCCGATGCAACCGGAGCTCGGCCCCCTCAACGCGCCTATACCAACTGATCGCCGCACGGCACCGCTCGGCCATGCTGTCGCCAACACCCTCATCTATCCCGCGTTGTGCTACCTCGTCGCTGGACGGGTCGCCGAGCAGGATGCGGACGCGCGCACCGGCCCGTGCCCTGTCGGCCAAGAGCCGCAAAAGCCCGGCGTCATCGTGAATGAACGTTCCGCTGTAAACCAAGATCCCTATCTCGGACGTCGCGGACGAGAAGAGACGTCCCCACGCGTCCCGTGGTACGGCCCAGCGGTGCGGATAGACGGTGAGGATCTCGCTCTTGGACGCGGCGGCCACCTGATCGCGCTTGATCGCGTCCGGCCACAGGTACGTCTCGTCGACTCCAAGCGCAGAAGCCGCAGCGTAGCGATGCTTTCGGTACGGCTCGCGGTCCGTGGTGATCCACCGCTCGACGGTCTTGGGGTCAACCTGGATCTTCTCCGCCAGACCCGCCACCGTCACACCGCTGGACAGTAGCGCGGCCCGCAATCGCTCGTTCGCCATCTCACCAGCCCAAGGGGGACGTCCGGGGACGTGGCCATGCTACGGCGGACGTCCTGTACATGTCCCGTCGTGTAGTGATCTCGTCCCACGCCTCCGGCGCATCCTCGGTTGCACAAGCCCCACCGGCCCCCAACCGAAGGAGGAATGCGAGATGAACGAGACCCCCATCACGATCCTGGACGAGACCCCCGCCTGCCCGTGCGGCGCCGCGCTCCTGGAGGGACAGACCGCCTGCTCCAAGTGCCTGGCCCGTGAGCGCTACCAGCGCAAGCAGTCCGCCCGCCAGCGGCGCAACCGCCGCCGCACCGAGACCCGCCGCCCGCCCCGCAACCCGCGCAACTCCCGCAACCACGACGCGAACGGAGCCAACTAGCCATGATGATCCTGATCATCGCCGGAACGCTCGGCTTCGCCCTCGTCGCCGGTTTCGTCGCCACCGTCCTCAGCATCCACCGCCGCGACAGGGCGATGACCAAGGGACGGACCCGTAGGAACCCTAGTCGCCCAACTTCCGCTCGATCCGAGCGAGGCGCTCAGACAGGTCTCGTACGGCAGTGCGTAGCTCAGTGACCTCGCTCGCCAGATCGGCCGCCGGCGCCTGGTCGAGATTGCGGACGTATACCCCCCGCCCCTGTTGGCCGATGACCAGCCCTTCGTTCCGCAGCAAGCCGACCGCCATCTTCACCACGCTCAACGAGGCGTCGTACTGCTCCGAGAGTCGCGCGGTCGACGGCAACGGGTCGCCGGGCGCGAGAGATCCGCCGCGTATCTGCTCACGCAGATCGTCAGCGATCTGGAGGTAGCCGGGCCGCCCGGTGTTCTCGACCATCACCACCCATCAGACCACGAACAAGCCGACCAAGCCAACGTTGACAACCGAGCCAACTAGGTTAACTATGTTGGCTATGACGGATAGGAGGTAGCCCTCAGTGAGAACCATCCCGATCCCCGTCGACACCGCCCGCCTGACCTTCACCTGCGCCAAGGCTCCCCGCCCACGCCTGGTCAGCCAGGAAAGCGGCGTCATCAAGACCGACAAGGACGGCAACACGATCTACGAAACCGTGCTCATGGCAGAAGACACCTTCGGCCGCATCGAACTGGTCAAGGTCAACACCCTCACCGACCCCGCGATCAGCCAGGGCCAGGACGTCATCCCACGCGGCCTGCTCGGCTACGTCTGGGAGATCGCCCAGAACGGCGCAACCCGCTGGGGAATCAGCTACAAGGCCGCCGAGATCGTCCCCCTCAACGGGAGCGACCGTGTCTAGCGACCTGATGCCCACGCTCGCAGCCCTGTTCGCCCTCGCCATGGGGCTGCTGGCGTGGCACCTCCTCTTCCCCCGTACCTTCTGGCTCGTGATCGGCTACCCGATCACCGCCGTGAGCATCCGCTGCTCTTGGCGCCGCATCGCCCTCGGCTGCGGACTTACCAAGAAGCGCCAAAGCTGGTGGTTCACCACCGTTCCCGGCGCGATCGCCTCGACCGGCATCGTCAAGGTCAAGCGCCGTTTCCAGCGGGTGTCCGTCGACACCAAGCCGTTCATCTGGCTCCCGTTACCCACCCAGTACGGCTGGCGCGTCACCCTCCACACCTTGGAAGGACAGACCCCTACCGACTACTCCGAAGCCGCGGACGCCCTTGCCCACTCCTGGGGCGTCCACGCGGTCCGCGTCTCCTCACCCCGCCCCGGCCGCGTCGTCCTGAACGTCACCCTCAAAGATCCCCTCGTCCACCTCGACCACGTCCCCGCCGCCACCGAACTCCTCAAAGTCACGGTCGGGCGCCTGGAGACCGGCCAGCCGTGGGTGATCGACTTCCGCACGATCCCGCACTGGGTCAACGCAGGAGCCACCCAATCCGGCAAATCCAACCTCGCGAACGCTCTGATCGTCGGCCTCGCCCCGCAACCGGTCGCCCTGGTCGGCTTCGACCTCAAGGGCGGAGTGGAGTTCACCCCTTACGCCCCGCGTCTGTCGGCGCTGGCCACCTCCCGCTCAGAGTCCACCGAGCTCCTCACCGACCTGATCGGCGTCATGATCGATCGCATGGGGCTGTGCCGTACGGCTGGCGCCCGCAACATCTGGCAGCTATCCCCAGCCGTCCGCCCCGTCCCCATCGTCGTCCTGGTCGACGAACTCGCCGAGCTCTACCTGATGGCCGACAAATCCGAGAAGGAAGCCATCGCCACCACCTCAACGGCCCTCCTCCGAGTCGCCCAGCTCGGCAGAGCCTTCGGCATCTACCTGTTCTGCTGCGGCCAACGCATCGGCGCCGACCTCGGCCCTGGCGTAACCGCTCTCAGGTCGCAGTGCTCCGGCCGCATCTGCCACCGCGTCAACGATCCCGAGACCGCCACCATGACCCTCGGCGACCTCGACCCCGCCGCCCTGGACGCAGCCCGCGCCATCCCCGCCGAGACCCCCGGCGTCGCGATCGTCGCCTCCCAGGACGGCCAGTGGTACCGAGCCCGCTCCTACCTCGTCGCTGAGCGCATCGCGGAGCACGCGGCCCACCGCCACGCCCACCTCGCCCCGTCCTGGGACGAACTCACCGCCCCCATCCCGACCCCGATCAACGCCTGAAAGGAGGGTGCAACGATGCGACGCCTAACCACCTGGCTCCTGGACACCGGCCCCATCGTCGTCCTGGCCGCGATCGCGGGCGCTGGATCGTTCACCCATATCCGCGACACCGCCACCGACCATGGCCAAACCGGCTGGATGTCCTGGGCCGTCGCCGTCTGCATCGACCTCACCTGCGTCATGGCCGCCCGCGAACGCCACCGCGACAAGCACACCCAGCGAGTACGGCGAGGCCTGGCCTCCTGGCCGACGCTCGTCCTCACCGGCGGAATCGTCCTGTCGCTGGCTGCCAACCTCCAACAAGCCACCCCAACCCCCTGGGGCTGGATCACCGCCGCAACCCCCGCCGGCGCCTTCCTCACCGCCGTCTCCATGCTCGAACGCCGAGCAACCGCCCCTCGCCCCAGCCCCGAGGAATCCCCGGCACACACGCCCGTCCTCCCCGCAGAGCCCGCGGTGCCGCTCGTCCCAGAACCTCAGGACGACCAGGACAGCCAGGACGAGACCCCAGGACCGTCCCCGGAGCTCGTCGACTACGCCCGCCGAGTCGCTGACGAACACCACACCCGACACGGCAAACCCATCACCCGAGACGCCCTACGCGCCCGCATGGGTGTCTCCAACCAACTCGCCTCCGACCTGCTCCGCACCCTCCGGACCGCCTGACAGAAAGGAGCCCACCATGACCCACACCGACCACCGAAACGAGATGATCAACGGCCTGCTCGACCTCGCCGCCTTCCTGGAAGCCAACCCCGACGTGCCCATCGGCACCAGCGGCATCGTCCTCAACTACTTCCCATGGCAGAGCACCGATGCCGAGTCCTTCGCCGAGATCGACCGCATCGCCGCGCTGCTCGGCACCCAGGTCGAGCCCAACAAAGCCCCGCGCGAGCACTACCGGACCACTGTCAACTTCGGCCTCGTCGAATACGCGGCCGTCGCCATTCCCACCGATGCAGTCGCCCGGCACCACGCCGAAATGACCTACCACGGCTGCATCCAACCGTGACCCCACACCACCGCTGCTGCACCTGCAACGGCACCGGAATCGACGCAGACAACAACACCTGCAAAGACTGCACTGGCACCGGAATCGACAACCACGGCGCCTAGCAGTAGCGCCCCCGGCCTGGCCGTACATCCGCCAAGACACACGCCAGGTCGGAGGCCATCCCCTCACCCGCAACGAGTGAAAGGAGACCTTCATCATGCCCGCCAACCCCATCAACGCGCACGCAATCCAGGAGGCAATCACCCGACTCAACACCCCCGACTACGACCGCTGGGCCACCCAGATCCGCCATACGAACGCCTGCCGCAACCCCATCCACCTACGCGGCCACCTCACCCACCACGACACCACAACCGGCGCCATCCTGAGCCGCTACACCACCCGCACCGAACCGAACGGCATCCTCCGCATCCCCTGCAAGACCCGCCGCGCCTCCCGCTGCCCATCGTGCGCCGAGACCTACCGCACCGACACCTTCCACCTCATCCGCGCGGGCCTAATCGGCGGCAAAGGCGTCCCGACATCCGTCAGCACACACCCGTGCCTGTTCGTCACCCTCACCGCGCCCAGCTTCGGCCTCGTCCACACTCGCCGCGAACCGCACCGATGCCATCCCCGCCGTAACCCAACGGTCTGTACGCACGGCTCCACGATGGCTTGCACAGCCAGGCACCAACGCGACGACACCCGTCTCGGTGAGCCGCTCTGCCCTGGCTGCTATGACTTCGCGGGCACCGTCCTGTTCAATGCCGTCTGCCCCCTGCTGTGGAAGCGCCTCACCGACGCGACCCGCCGCCAGCTCGCCAAATGCGGCGGACTCACCCTCACGGAACTGCGTCACCACGCGACCCTGTCCTTCGCCAAGGTCGCCGAATACCAGAAGCGCGGCGTCGTGCACTTCCACGCCGTCACCCGCCTCGACGGCCCAGACGGTCCCTCGACGTCTCCGCCGCCCTGGGCAACGGCTGAGGCCCTGGCCCACGCCGTACGGCACGCCGCAAAGGTCGTCTCGGCCACCATCCCCGGATACGAGGAGCAGCCCGCAAGAACCCTGCGCTGGGGCACCCAACTCGACATCCGCCCCATCACCCTGCACGGCGACCTCACCGAACAAGCCGTCGCCGCCTACGTCGCCAAGTACGCCACCAAAGCCACCGAATGCGTCGGCATCCTCGACCAGCGCCTGAGCCCTCTCACGGACCTGACCACGCTGCCCATCCACGACCACGCCCGCCGCCTGATCGCCGCCTGTTTCAGCCTCGGCGCCCTCGACGACCTGGCGCACCTCAACCTCATCCACTGGGCGCACATGCTCGGCTTCGGCGGCCACTTCTCCACCCGATCGCGCCACTTCTCCACCGACCTCGGGACGCTCCGCCGGGAGCGCCAGGACCACGTCAGCAACGCCCCAGAAGGCAGCTACGCGACCGGCCATTGGCACTACGTCGGCCAGGGCCTCACCGCCGGAGAGAAGCTCCTCGCCGCCTCGGTAGGCGCCAGATGAGCGACGACGACATGCTCACCGTCCCGGAGGCGATGGCCAAGCTCAAGATCAGCCGCTGGACCCTCTACAACCTCCTGCGCTCCGGCGAACTCGGCTCCGTCCTGGTCTCCCGCCGCTGCCGCCGCATCCCCGTCTCCGCCATGCACACCTACGTGACCCGACTCTGCGAAGGGGCCGCCTGATGCCCGCCAAGACCGCCCTCGCAACGCCAGAAGAGCCCGAGAAGCGCCCCCGCAAGCCACGCACCCGTGCCAACAAGGAAGGCTCCGTCTTCCCGTACAAGAACGGCTGGGCGGGCTACGTGTGGGTCACCACCCCCGACGGCGACCAGAAGCGTAAGTGGGCCTACGGCAAGACCCGCGAGGAGACCCACGAGAAGTGGCTCAAGCTCCACGACCAAGCCTCCAAGGGACCCGTGCCGACCAAGCACGAAGCCGTGGCGGCGTTCCTCAAGCGCTGGCTCAGGGAGATGATCGAGCCCAACCTCGAACCCACCACCTACGCCACGTACGAGACGTTGTCACGGCTCTACCTGATCCCCGGCATCGGCAAGAAGCGGCTCGACAAGCTCACCGTCCGCGACGTCCAGACCTGGCTCAACACCCTCACCAAGCTCTGCACCTGCTGCGACCAGAAGAAGGACCACAACCGGCCAGCCAACAAGCAGAAGTGCTGCGCAAAGGACGCCTGCTGCCAGGACACGCCATCACGCGGCACCATCGCCAGCATCCGGCGCATCCTTCGCTCCGCCCTCAGCAACGCCATCCGCGAAGAGCTCATCACGAAGAACGTCGCCAGCCTCACTGTCCTGCCCAACCCGAGCAAGGTGACGAAGAAGCCTCGCCAGCACACCACGTGGAGCGTCGACGAAGCTCGCCGCTTCCTCGAATACCTCCGCAGTGTGGACGACCCCCTGTTCGCCGCCTACGTCCTGGTGCTCCTCCTCGGCCTGCGCCGTGGCGAGGTGCTCGGGCTCGTGTGGAGCAGCATCGACTTCGACGGCGAGGAGCTGACCATCGACCACCAGCTCACCCGCGTCGGTGGTCGCCTGCTCCACCGCGACAACACCAAGACCGAAGGCTCAACGGCTGTGCTCCCCCTCCTCGGGCTCTGCATAGCGGCGCTGCAGGACCGCCAGGAGATTCAGGCCGCTGCCTGCAAAGAGGCCGGGAAGCAGTGGCAGGAGAGCGACCTCGCCTTCACCACCAAGCACGGCACCCCGATCGAACCGCGCAACTTCAACCGCTCGTTCGCCATGCACTGCCGCAAGGCGGGCGTCCCGCTCATCCGCGTCCACGACACCCGCCACACCTGCGCCTCGCTCCTGGCTGCCCTCGACGTGCACCCGCGGGTCGCGATGCGCATCCTCCGCCACTCACAGATCTCCGTGACCATGAACGTCTACACCCAGGTTCCATCACCGGAAACCCGCAAGGCGTTGAAGCGTCTGAACAGCCGGTTGACGCGGTAGCTGTATTTCGTAGCTGTACAAGATCAGAAAAGGCCCCCCGCGATCATCGCGAGGGGCCTTCTACCTGCTGAGCCGCCTTCGGGATTCGAACCCGAGACCCCTTCATTACGAGTGAAGTGCTCTGGCCGACTGAGCTAAGGCGGCGTGCCGTACAGCATGAGAAAGTCTACAGGAGTCCGACGGGTTCTCGCTCCTCCTGATCAGTTGATGTCGGGACAGACCGTTCCCGGCGTCGGTGGGCGGGTGGTGATGAGGTACGTGTCCACCGCATCGTCCACGCAGGTGGATCCGTTGAAATAGGCCGTATGTCCGTCGCCCTCGTACGTCAGCAACACGCCTGAGTCCAGTTCAGAGGCCAGTGCGCGGGACCACGCGTAGGGGGTGGCCGGGTCGCGGGTGGTGCCCACGACGAGGATCGGCGGAGCGCCGTGGGCCTGCACCCGGCGGGGGGTCAATGCGGGTTTGGCTGGCCAGTAGGTGCAGGGGAGGGCGCTCCACAGGAAGAACGACGCGAATGGGCCTGGGGCTGCTGGGATGGTGTTGGGGTATGGGCCGTCTATGCAGTTCACGGCCATGTTGGCTTCGGTCTGGTTCGTGTAGGTGCCGTCCTCCTGGCGGCCTACGAGGTTGTCGGCGTTGCGCAGCAGCAACGAGCCGTCTCCGTGGGCTGCCTGGTCCAGGGCCTGGGTCAGTTGGGGCCAGGTGGTTCTGTCGTAAAGGGGGGTCAGGGTGCCCAGAGTGGCCAGGGATTCTGTCACGGGGCGGGCGCCGCCGCCCTCCAGAGGGCTCCTGTCAGTACGGCGGAGCAGGTCGGACACCCCCGAGGGGCAACAAGCCGCGAGGGCGGCTGCGAAGCCCTGAGCCTGCTCCAGGTTCAGACGCTCGCGGTCCAACGCCGGGTCCAGGGCGCCGTCCAGGACCAGCGCTCGCACCCTTCCCGGAAACAGGTCCGCGTACAGGGCGCCGAGCAGCGTGCCGTACGACTTGCCGAGGAAGGTCAGGCGCGGCTCCCCCAGCGCCTCCCGCAGCAGGTCCAGGTCGCGAGCGCCGTCGAGGGTGCTCAGGTGCGGCAGCAGCCGTCCGGACAGCTTCTGGCAGCCCGCGGCGAAGCCCGAGGCGGCGCGGCGCAGGGAGGAGACCTCGGCGGGGGTGTCCGGCGTCGCGTCCATGGCCAGGAAGGCGTCGAGGGAGGAGGGAGGGAGGCATCTCACGGGCGACGACGCCCCCACCCCGCGGGGGTCATATCCGACTATGTCGAAGCGATCCCTGAGATTTCCGGAAAAGGAGCTCAGGGCGGCTCGCGCGTAATCGATGCCGGACACTCCAGGACCGCCGGGGTTCACGATGAGTGTCCCGATGCGTTCCCCCGAGGCGGGCAGCCGGATGACGCTGAGCGAGATCTGCGGGCCGTACGGTTGCGTATGGTCGAGCGGAACAACCAGTCGCGCGCACTCGAAGCCGTCACCACACGAACGCCACGCGAAGTCCGGCGCGGCGCACCCAGAAACCAGCAGCACCGCGACCAGCGCAACCCTAAACAGGCTCCCCATACGTAGAGTCATATGCCTTACGCGGCCCGCACACGCTGGCTTTGGAGCACGCGCACCGCCGCCCACCGTCGTTGAGCCGCACCACCACCGAGTCGGACGGCACGTTGTGCCCCACGACCGTGCCGTCCCCCTGCGGCGTCTCGACCGCCGCCCCCACCCGAGGAGCGGACGCCCGGAACTCCTGGTAAAGCGGGTGCTCGTACTTGAGGCAGCACATCAGCCGCCCGCACGCCCCCGCGATACGCAACGGGTTGACCGGAAGGTCCTGGTCCTTGGCCATCCGCACCGAGACGGGCTCGAAGTCCTTCAGGAACGTCGCGCAACACAGGTCGCGCCCGCACGGCCCGATGCCGCCCTGCAGCCGCGCCTCGTCGCGCGGCCCGATCTGCCGCAACTCCACCCTGGCCCGCAGGTTACGCGCCAGATCGCGCACCAGCGCCCGGAAGTCGACGCGGTGCGGCGCCGAGAAGTAGACGGTGTAGACGTTGTCCGCGTCCAGGTAGTCGACCCCGACCACCTTCATCGGCAGCGTGTGCCGCTTGATGAGCCGCTTCGACACGCTGCGCGCCTCGGCCCTGCGCTTCTTGTTGGTCTCGTCGCGGCCCAGCTCCTCCTCGCCGGCGATCCCGGCGCAGACGGGCAGGCCGTCGATGTCCTCGCTGGTGTACTGCGGCGCCCACACGCACTCCGCCACCTCGGGCCCCGCGTCGGTGGGCACGAGCACCTTGTCACCCACCTTCGGGGTGTGCCCGCCGGGATCCAGGTAGTAGAGCCGCCCATATCGGGTGAAGCTCACAGCCATGATCATTCCCATGGGCTCGTGCTCGCCTCCAGCCGGGGTCCTATCCACCCACCCTAAGCGACAGTGTCATGGCCTCCACAGCGATCTGGGGGTTGACATTGGCGTCGAGCCGTTCCCGGCACAACATGATCGCGTCGATCCGCCGCAGCGTGTCCTCAGGCGAGGACCCGCGAGCCAGCTGATCAAGCTCGAAACGATGGTCGTCGTTGGCCAGCTCCACCGAGGCGCCGAACTGCATCGCCAGCACGTCCCGGTAGAACACGACGAGCTCCAGCAGCGCCGCGTCCAGCGAGTCGCGCTTGATGCGCGTCGCCCGCGACTTCTGCCGGTCCTCCAGCTCCTTCAGCGCCCCCGCGCCGCCACGCACCAGGCCCCTGTTCAGCCCCTTGCCCGTCGACCCCTCGCCGTAGAGCTTGCGCAGCTCGGTGGTCTCGTTCTCGTTGAGCGCGGCGGTGGCCGAAGCGGCCTCCTCCTCGGCGGTCTTCACCAGGCGCTCGGCGGCCGTGATGCACTCGCCGACCCCGCTCAGCGCCTTGGGGATCGCCAGCACGGCCTCGCGGCGCTGCCGTACATCCGGGTCGAGAGCCAGCGCGCGCGCCCGGCTCATGTGCCCCTGGGCCGCGCGCGCGGCGAACTGGGCCATCTCCCACGGCACGTTGTCCCTGGTCGCGAGCGTGTGCGCGACGGCGGACGTCGGCGGCGTCACCAGCGTGACCACCCGGCAGCGCGACTTGATCGTGATGATCATGTCGTCGGCGGCCGGTGCGCAGAGCAGCCACACGGTGCGCGGCGACGGCTCCTCGATCGCCTTGAGCAGGGCGTTCGCGGCCGATTCCGTGGCCCGGTCGGCGTCCTCGAACAGGATCACCCGCCAGCGCCCCTGCGTCGGCGCGCCCGCAGCGCGCAGGATCAGCTCGCGGGTCTGCTTGACGCTGTAGGAAAGACCTTGGGGGCGTACGGTCTCCAGATCGGGATGCGAGCCGATCATCACCTGGTGGCACTGGTCGCAGTGACCGCACCCCGCGTCAGGGCACAGGATCGCTGCGGCGAACGCCCGCGCCGCCTCCTCACGCCCGGAACCGGGCGGCCCGGTGAACAGCCACGCGTGCGTCATGCCCGCGCCGCGACCGCCCCTGACGACCTCGCCGGCCGCCACAGCGGCACGTGACAGTACGGCTGTCGCCTGGTCCTGGCCCACGAGGTCATCGAAAACGGTCACAGGGCAAGGCTAGTCGCGGATCGCGGGCATCGTCCCCGTGATGTCCTCCGACTCCTGCGGCACCGGGTCGGGCAGGATCTCGCGCGCCCGGTCCTGGATCAGCCGGGTGATCTCCTCCGAGGCCAGCGTGCCGTCCACGACCAGGTAGCGGTCGGGGTCAGCAGCCGCCAGCCTGCGGAACTCCTTGCGCACCGCCTCGTGGAACTCCAGCGGCTCCGACTCGATCCGGTCGGCAGCGCCGCCCAGCCGCGTCAGCCCGATCGACGGCGGCGTGTCGATGAGCACGGTCAGGTGCGGCACCAGCCCGCCGGTCGCCCAGGCGTTGACCTTGGACACGTCGGCGGGGTCGAGCGACCGGCCCGCGCCCTGGTAGGCGAGCGAGGAGTCGACGTAGCGGTCGGAGACCACGATCGCGCCCCGGTAGAGGGCAGGCCTGATGACCTTCTCGACGTGTTCCGCCCGGTCTGCTGCGTACAGCAGGGCCTCCGAGCGGGCCGACAGGCCGCGCTCCGCGGCGTCGAGCAGGATCGCGCGCAGCCGCATGCCGACCTTGGTCGACCCGGGCTCGCGCGTCTGGACGACGTCGAAGCCCTGGTCGCGCAGCCAGATGGCGAGCAACCGCGACTGGGTGGTCTTGCCGGAGCCCTCGCCGCCCTCGAACGCGATGAACACGCCGGGCGTCTCCTCGACGGCCTCGCTCGCCGGGCGCTCGCCGCGCAGCGCGGCGATCAGGTCCTCGGAGAGCGAGACGCCCTTCCTGTCGTCCATGTGGCGCAGCGCGAGCACGCCGACGACCGTGGCGAGCACGCCGCCCACCAGGAGCACCAGGTTGGCGCCGTCGAAGGTGTAGGAGATCGTGCCGAGCTGGAACAGGTGCGAGCCGAACAGCGCGGCCAGCGGGTTGGCCACCGCGACCACCAGCAGCAGCGTGACGCGCGCCGTCGACTGCAGGAAGGAGAAGGTACGGCCGCGCAGCGAGTCTTCCACCTCGAGGCCGATGAGCGTGTAGCCGATGATCCACGCGATGCCGGCGCACGCGCCGAGCAGCACGGTCAGCATCACCACGATCACGAGGTTGTGGATGAGCGCGATCGCGGCCAGCACCAGGCCCGCCACGACGATCGCCAGGCCGAACAGCCGCCGGCGCGACAGCTCGCGCAGCAGCCGCAGGCCGAAGAACATGCCGAGCGCCATGCCGACGAAGACCGCGCCGAACACGATGCCGTACGCCGCGTCGCCGCCGCCGAGCGCGACCACGTAGACCTTCGCGACGCCCACCACAGCTCCGCCCGCGGCGAACGCGCCGAGCATGCCGATGATCAGGCCGCGGATCAGGCGGTTGCCGCCCACGAACCGCCAGCCCTCGCCGATCTGCTTGATCACCGAGGGCGCCGAGACGGCGCCGCTGCGCCGCGGGATGTCGCGCAGGGTGAAGATGAGCCCGGCCGAGACCAGGTAGGCGCACGCGTTGATGATCAGCGCGAGCCCGGTGCCGGACAGCAGCCGCGAGTCGCCCGGCGCCAGATCGCCGATCACCGACAGTGCGGCGAAGAGCGCGGCGGCCACGGGGGCCGTGCCGTACGTCACCAGGAGGTTGAGCTGGTTGGCCTGCTCCAGCCGCTCCTTGGGCACCAGGTTGGGCACCGTCGCGTCCTTGGCCGGCACCCAGAACAGGTTCACGCACTCCACGAGCAGCGTCGCGACGATCACCCACTGGTAGCTGTCCACCAGCGGGATCGACAGCACCACGGCGAAGCGGGCGAGGTCGGCGAAGACCATTGTCAGCCGCCGGTCGAACCGGTCGGCGAACGCCCCCGCCAGCGGTCCGAGGAGTACGGCAGGCAGCATCTTGGCGACGAAGACGCCGCCGATCGCCAGCGACTGCGTGCGGAAGTCGCTCTGCACCAGGTTGCCCGCCAGGGCGGTCAGAGCCACGATGTTCAGCCAGTCGCCCAGGCTGCACACCGACATGGCCGTCCACAACCGGCGGAAGGGCGCGTACGCCAGCACATGTGCGGGTCTGCGGCTCATAGTTTCAGGGTATCCAGGTGCTCGCTCGGACGATCCGGACAGGCTGACAGTATTACGTCAGGCTGCGGTGCGCGGGCTACACACTCTTGAATTCCAGCATGGTGATCTCGGGAGGCGCGCCGACTCTCACCGGCGGACCCCAGAACCCTGCCCCGCGCGTGACATAGACCTGGACGTCGTCGACGGTCGCCAGGCCTGAGACGACAGGTTGCTGGAGGGGTACGACGAGGTTGAAGGGGACCATCTGGCCGCCGTGGGTGTGGCCGGAGAGCTGCAGGTCCACGCCGAACTCTGCGGCGCGTTTCACCTGGACGGGCTGGTGGGCCATCAGCACCACGGGTCTGGAGGTGTCTCGGCCGCCGAGGGCCTTGTCGAAGTCGGGGTCGCCGTTGACGTCGTTCACCCCGGCCAGGTCGAGGACGGCGCCCTTGTGGGTGATCTCGGTGCGTTCGTTGCGCAGGGATCTGACGCCCAGCTGGTCGAGCTCCTGGACCCATTCGTCCGGGCCGTTGGCGGTGTAGTACTCGTGGTTGCCGGTCACGAAGTAGGAGCCGTAGCTGGATTCGAGGCTTTTCAGGGGTTTTGCGAGGTGACCGAGCTCTCTCACGGTGCCGTCGACCAGGTCGCCGACGATGGTCACCACGTCGGCTTCGAGTTCGTTGATCATGCGGACTATGCGCTGGGTGTGGGTGATGCCGGTGATGGGGCCCAGGTGGATGTCGCTGACCACGGCGAAGCGCAGGCCGTTCAGTCTGGGGTCGAGGGCTGGCATGGGTACGGTTACCCGCTCGATGACGGGGTCGCCCAGGGCGGTGCGCACGCCGTACCCCACGGTGCTGATCGCGGCGACGCCTGCGGCCAGGGCTGTGGCTCGCCCGAGAAAGAGCCGCCTGCTCACGTCGGGGTGCTGCCTGTCCTGGTCGGCCGCCGTTGTCGTCGCGCCGAGCTCCACCGACCCACGCCCCGCCGACCCGGCGCTGGAAACGCCCGCAGGACTACCGGCCGACACAGCCGCCCCCACCGACCCGGCACTCGAAACCCCCGTCGGAGCGGTGCCCGGAGAAGCGCTCGTCGTGCCGATGCCCGGAGAAAGGTCCGCCCCAGCGGCGCTGGAAACCCCGGAGAGGCTACCGGTCGGCGCCGCCGCTGCCGCGACGTCCGCTGCCGTCGTGCCCAGCGCCGTCGCGTCCGCCGACTGCGCGCGTTCCGACCGCCTGATCGCCAGGAGTGCGAGCGCGCGCGGGATCTCCAGCACCACCAGGAAGACGACCAGGTAGAACATGATCGCCAGCCACATGAACCCCGGCCAAGCCAGCCAGTGCCCCTCGCCCAGCCGCGACCCCACCAGCGTGGCCGGGACCAGCAGCCCCAGCCCCACCAGCACCCACGTCAGCACCCGCCGCGCCCGCCCGGGCAGCGTCGTGCCGCGCACGAGCCGCCGCCACAGGTAGTAGTGCACCACGGCGACCACGACGAAGACGGTGGCGGCGAATCCCAGGATCACGCCGCCATGCTACGAGGTCAGACCGACAACTCCGCGCTCAGGACTTGGCCGCCGGCTTCTTCGCCGGAGCCTTCTTCGCAGCGGGCGCCTTCTTGGCCGGAGCCTTCCGCTTGGGCGCAGGAGCCCGCTCACGACGCTCGGCCAGCAGCTCAGCCGCCCGCTCCGTCGTGATCTCCTCCACCGAGTCGTCCTTGCGCAGCGACGCGTTCGTCTCGCCGTCCGTCACGTAAGGGCCGAAACGCCCCTCCTTGACGACGATCGGCTTCTTGGACGCCGGGTCCTCACCGAGCTCGCGCAGCGGCGGAGCGGCAGCGCCGCGACCGCGCCCACGCGCCTTGGGCTGCGCGAACAGCTCCTTGGCCTGCTCGATCGAGACCGTCAGCAGGTCCTCTTCCGAGGTCAGCGACCGCGAGTCGGTGCCCTTCTTGATGTACGGACCGAACTTGCCGTTCTGCGCCGTCACCTGCTCGCCCTCGAGCTCGCCCACCACGCGCGGCAGCGACAGCAGCTTCAGCGCGTCCTCGAGCGTCACCGTGTCCAGCGACATCGTCTTGAACAGCGACGACGTGCGCGGCTTGACGGCCTCGGCCTTCTTGGTGCGCTTCTTCGGCGTCTCCTCTGCAGGAGGCTCGGGCAGGATCTCGGTCACATACGGGCCGAACCGCCCGTCCTTGGCGACGATCACGTTGCCGGAGACCGGGTCGTTGCCCAGCGGCCGGTCGCCGGTCGGCCGCGAGAACAGCTCCTCGGCCTTCTCGGCGGTCAGCTCGTCCGGCGTCATGTCCTCGGGGATGTTGACCCTGGCGCCCTCACGGTCGAGGTACGGGCCGTAGCGCCCCACCCTGATCATGATGTCGCTGTCCCTGATCGGGAAGGAGCTGATCTCCTTGGCGTCGATCTCGCCGAGGTCGGTGACCATCTCCTTCAGACCCTCGTCGCCGGACTCGCCGTAGTAGAAGCGCTGCAGCTCGGGCACGCGCTCGGCACGGTCGTTGGCGATGTCGTCGAGGACCTTCTCCATGTCGGCCGTGAAGTCGTAGTCGACCAGGTTGCCGAAGTGCTGCTCCAGCAGGTTCACCACGGCGAACGCCAGGAACGACGGCACCAGCGCGGTGCCCTTCTTGAACACGTAGCCGCGGTCGAGGATCGTGCCGATGATCGAGGCGTACGTCGAAGGACGCCCGATCTCCCGGTCTTCCAGCTCCTTGACCAGCGAGGCTTCGGTATATCTGGCCGGCGGCTTGGTCGAGTGCGCGGCCACGTCGAGCCTGCTCAGCCCGAGCGGGTCGCCCTCGGCCAGGTTCGGCAGCCGCTTCTCCGAGTCGTCGCGGTCGGTCGACGGGTCGTCGGCGCCCTCGACGTAGGCCTTGAGGAAGCCGTGGAAGGTGATCGTCCGGCCGGAGGCGGTGAACTCGACGTTCTCCCCGGCCGTGGACGCACCGGCGACCTTCACCGTGACGGACTCGCCCACGGCGTCCTTCATCTGCGAGGACACCGTGCGCTGCCAGATCAGCTCGTACAGGCGGAACATGTCGCCCAACAGTCCGGTCTCCCCCGGCGTACGGAACTCCTCGCCGGACGGGCGGATCGCCTCGTGCGCCTCCTGCGCGTTCTTCACCTTGCTGGCGTAGACGCGGGGCTTGTCGGGCACGTAGGCCGCGCCGTACAACTTGATCGCCTGCGACCTGGCGGCCGCGACGGCGGTCTCCGACAGCGTGATGCTGTCGGTACGCATGTAGGTGATGAAGCCGTTCTCGTAGAGCCGCTGGGCCACCTGCATGGTGTATTTCGCCGAGAAGCCCAGCTTGCGGCTGGCCTCCTGCTGCAGGGTGGTCGTCCTGAACGGCGCGTAGGGCTTCCTGGTGTACGGCTTGCGCTCGACGGACTTCACCGCGAACGTCGAGCTCTGCAGCCTGCCGGCCAGCTCGCCCGCGGCCGCCTCGTTGAGGTGCAGCACGTCGGCGTTCTTCAGGTTGCCCGTGCTGGCGAAGTCGCGGCCCTGGGCCACGCGCTTGCCGTCGACCGTGGTGAGCGTCGCGGCGAACTCGCGCGGCGTCTCCTCGGGCTTGTTGGAGTCGAACAGCGCGGAAAGGTCCCAGTAGTGGGCGGCGGTGAACGCCAGGCGCTCCCGCTCGCGCTCGACCACCAGCCGCGTCGCGACCGACTGCACGCGCCCGGCGGACAGGCGAGGCTTGACCTTCTTCCACAGGACCGGGCTGACCTCGTAGCCGTAGAGGCGGTCGAGGATGCGCCTGGTCTCCTGCGCGTCGACGAGGCGCAGGTTCAGGTCGCGCGGGTTGGAGACCGCGTCCTGGATCGCCTGCGGCGTGATCTCGTGGAAGACCATGCGGTGGACGGGCACCTTCGGCTTGAGCACCTCGCGCAGGTGCCACGCGATGGCCTCGCCCTCGCGGTCCTCGTCAGTGGCGAGGTAGAGCTCGTCGGCGTCCTTCAGCAGCTGCTTGAGCTTGTTGACCTGAGCCTTCTTGTCGTGGTTGACGACGTACAGCGGCTCGAACTCGTGCTCAACGTTGACACCGAGGCGCGCCCAGGACTCCCCCTTGTACTTCTCGGGGATGTCGTCGGCCTTCTCCGGAAGGTCACGGATGTGGCCGATGCTGGACTCGACGACGTAGCCACGACCGAGGTACCCCGCGATCGTCTTCGCCTTGGCCGGCGACTCGACGATCACCAGGCGGGTTCCGCCGGCGCTGCCGTTGTTAGCTGGCACGCTGCTTCCTACCTCGCTGTTCGCTTGCTGAATCCCCCTGCCGGGAGCGGGCACAGACCTGAAAGGTAACCCGGATCGCCGGTTTTTCCTTCCCCCGGGGCTACCCACTCGCTTTCGGGTCCACCCACAAACACGCAGAATAGGCCCCACCGAGCCTGACTCACTCTGGAGACTAATCGTTGTGCTGGACTACTCCTACATGGATGTCTACATCCCGCGTGGCATCTCGCGCGAAGCCGCACGTCAACTGCTGACTGAACACGCAGAGTACGGCCAGTGGGAACTTGCCCGCGTACGGAAGTACTCCGATGGAAGCCGTCATGTACGACTACGTCGCAAGATCATACGTGTACGGCGAACTTTGTGACCGCATGCCAGTGGCCGCGCCCACATTTTCGTGGACACGGCCCGGTGTACGGTGACCGGCTCCGCTCGCACCTGGCGCCGATCATGGCTTTGCCCGCCCCGGGCCGCGCCCCCGAGACGGGCAAAGCTTCTTTAACTACTCACTGGCTGTGAGCAGAAGCTGAGGGGTTTTACTTCTTGCCGAGCCGCACCCGGCGGGTGGTCGCGAAGAGCGTCGCGGAAGCGGCGAACATCGCGCCCAGCACCAGGGCCAGCAGCGAGCTGGAGTTCATCCCGGTGACACCGGCAGGCTGAGCGGCGCTCATCAGGCCGAGGCCGCCGACGGGCAGGCCACCGGCCGCGGAGCCGACAGCGCCGCCGACCGGGGTGGAGGCGACCAGCGAGGTGGCCGGGCCGAGGGCGGACAGCGGGCTGCCACCGCTCTTGGGCTGGGCCTTACCGGCCGTGGGCACCGTGGGGGCGCCGGGCAGACCGGGCAGGGCGGGGAGCGCGGGCAGGCCGAGCGAGCTGGGCAGGTCGCCCACGACGGGCAGGGCGGGCAGCCCGGCGCCGCGCATCTGCTGGGTGATGTTGCCGGCGTCCTTGACGGCGCTCAGGGCCGGGACGACGGGCAGGGCGGGCAGCAGGCCGCTGCTCTTGTAGGACTTGCCGGGACGGCTCCAGTGGTCGTAGCCGTCACCCTCTTCCTCGACCGGCTTGCCGACGCGCGAACCGCCGAGGCACCCGGCGGCAGCGTCACCCAGGACGGCCACCGCGTTGCCGCAGACGTTGATCGGAGCGGTGATCGGAGCGACCACCTGGTTGCCTGCCAGCACGCCCGACTTGCCGGACGTGGTGTTGCCGCCGCCGCCGACGCCGTCCTGCGGGTTGACGGTCGCGCCGCCCTTGCAGTGGGCCTCGGACAGCCCCAGCGCCGCCACGGCGTTGCCGCAGGCGTTGATCGGAGCGGTGATCGGGGCGACGACCTGGTTGCCCGAGGCGACGCCCGACTTGCCGGAGGTGGTGTTGCCGCCGGCGCCCTTGCCGCCGTTCTTGACCGAGACGCCGCCCTTGCAGCCGGCGAAGGCCTCACCGGCGAGTGCCACGGCGTTGCCGCAGACGTTGACGGGAGCGGTGATCGGCGCGACCACCTGGTTGCCGGACAGGACGCCCGACTGGCCGGACGTGGTGTTGCCACCGGCGCCCGTGCCGGACTTGGTGTTCTCGACGCTGCTTCCGCCCTTGCACCCGGCGGGGGCGTTGCCGACGGCGTTGCCGCAGGCGGTGATCGGCAGGCTGATCGGCGCGATCACCTGGTTGCCGCTGCCGGCGCCGAAGCGGCCGTCAGTGTCGTTGCCGCTGGAGCCGCCCTGCGAGCCGTGCCCGCTCTGGTAGCCGTGCCCCGGAGGGGTCTTGCCGCCGCCACCGCCGTTGGTCACGGACGAGCCGCCCTTGCAGCCGGCGAAGGCCTCGCCGAAGACCGCGATCGCGTTGCCGCAGATGTTGATCGGGCCGCTGATGGGCGCGATGACCTGGTTGCCGCCGAGCGCGGAGTTCTTGCCTGAGGTGGTGTTGCCGCCGGCGCCGACGCCGGTGTTCTTGACGGACGAGCCGCCCTTGCAGCCGGCGGTCGCGTCACCGAAGATGGCGAGCGCGTTGCCGCAGGCGTTGATCGGAGCGCTGATCGGCGCGGTGACCTGGTTGCCGCCGAGGAGGCTGTGGTCGCCGTTGGTCTTGTTGCCGCCCGCTCCGCCCTTGCCGGAGTTCTTGACGGTGGCGCCGCCCTTGCAGCCCGCGTCCGAGCTGCCGAACAGCGAGATCGCGTTGCCACAGGCGTTGACCGGCGCGCTGATCGGCGCGTTGACCTGGTTGCCGCCGAGCACGCTTCCGTTGCCCGATGTCTTGCCTGGGATGCCGCCCTTGGCGGTGTTCTCGACCGAAGCGCCGCCCTGCGACGTCGCCGAGGACTCGCCGGCAACCCCGACGGCGTTGCCGCTGATGTCGATGGGCAGAGAGACCGGGAGATTGACCTGGTTGCCGCCACCAACGGAGGAGTTACCGGAGGTGTCGGCGACAGCGGTGCCGCTGCCGAAAGACATGACCGCTGCCGCGAGTAGAGCCGCGGGGGCCGATGCCTTCGCCCACGTACGCATGATGAATGCTCCTAGTGGTTCTTGGGGGGATACCTGACGGTTCGCGGGCATGCCGAGGGCAAGCGGGGTCGACGGACTCACCGCACAGCGGAGCCCTCAGGGATTTCGCGAACCAGATGGACTGACTGGGAAAGGTCGTCGCAGGAGGGCTTCCAGCCCCGCGCTGCCGTTGCCTTCATCCACCGGAGGGGCTCAAGCCCACGCTCCGGCGTACAACCTGCTCTTGCTGAGCCTCGCTCAGCGAGCGTCGTGATCAGTCAGGTGAGAAGGAAGGGTCGTCCGCCGCTGTGCGGACGACGGGGGGAAGCAGGCACGCCAGGGGGGCGCACTGAGCTTCGAGCCGCGGGTCGAAGACGGACCTCGCGGCATCCCCGTTGCCAGGCCCTGACGGGCCGCTGCCACCGCCGGTGGGCACCAAACCGTTGGTGCCCGCCATCTTTCCGTCGGTGGAAGGTGCGGGAAGGCCAGGCTTCGACTGGCTGGTCAGCCCGTCGACATTGAGCCCGGCCATCGCCTCGGCGTTGTCCATCGCCGAAGCGGGTGTGCCGACCGGGGGGAAATCGTCCGTGACGGACCCGGTCTGTGCCGCTGTTGTTGCTGGCGCCGCGGTGGTGTCCGCGGCCGCCGGAGCGGCGCTGAAGAGCATGGCGAGCAGCCAACCGGCGGCCATCAGGCCGCCTACCGTGAGTGCTCGTGCGATGACCCGACGGGCGCCGGCCGCGAACCGCGCCATCCGGCCAGCCCGATCGGAAATCGCTGCCTGGGACACGGGCACGCAGGGCGCGACCAGGGGCGATGCCCCTTGGTGCTGCACCGGCGTGCGTGCCACGTGACCTCCCGAGCTCCAGAACCGACCTCACATGTGAGGCCGGTCCGTGGACTCACCCCTCAACGGTCCGTAACCATAACAGCACCCAGCGTTGCTGCAAGAGGTTTTCAGCAGAGACCTAGGAAGCGGTCAAGGACCCGTACCCCAAACTGCAGCGAATCGACCGGCACCCGCTCGTCCACCCCATGAAACATCCCGGAAAAGTCCAGGTCCGCCGGGAGGCGCAGCGGCGCGAAGCCGTACCCCGTGATACCGAGCCTGCTGAACGCCTTGAGATCCGTCCCTCCGGACAGGGTGTACGGCACGACCTTGCCCTCGGGGTCCTCGTCGAGGAGCGCGTCGGTCATGGCGCGCACCAGGGGGCCGTCGAAGCCGGTCTCCAGCGCCACCTGGTGCTGGACGAACTCCCTGCGCACGTTCGGGCCGAGGAGCTCGTCGATGGTGGCGAAGAACTCCTCCTCGTAGCCAGGCAGGAACCGCCCGTCGACGACCGCCTCGGCGCTCGTCGGGATGACGTTCGCCTTGTATCCGGCGTCGAACATGGTCGGGTTGGCCGTGTTACGGAGAACCGCCCCGATCATCCGCGCCAGGGGCCCCAGTTTCTTGACGGCCTCTTCCGGGTCCTCCTCGTGGAGGTTCAGCTCCTGGAGAAGCCTGCGCACGGTCGGCGTCAGCCGTACAGGCCACTCGTGACGACCGATCCTGGCGACGGCCTCCGCCAGGTCCGTGACGGCGTTCTCCAGATTGATCATGGACCCGTGTCCCGCGCGGCCCTGCGCGGTGAGCTTCATCCAGGCCATGCCCTTCTCGGCGGCCTCGATGAGGTAGTAGCGCTGGTCGTTCAGCGACACGCTGAACCCGCCCACCTCGCCGATCGCCTCGGTGACGCCCTCGAACAGCTCGGGATGCTTGTCGACCAGGAAGTTCGCCCCATAGGCGCCGCCCGCCTCCTCGTCGGCGGTGAACATGAGGACGACGTCCCGCTGCGGTTTGCGGTTCTCCCTGAGGCGCTGGCGCGCGACGGCGAGGATCATCGCGTCCATGTCCTTCATGTCCACCGCGCCGCGCCCCCAGACGCACCCGTCGGCGACCTCGCCCTCGAGGGGGTGGTGCTTCCAGTCACTGGCGTCGAACGGGACCACGTCGAGATGCCCGTGAAGCAGCAGCGCGGGCCTGCTCGGGTCCTCCCCTTCGATCCGGGCAATGACATTCGCGCGTTTGTCATCGCTTTCCAGGATGGTGGCTTGGAGGCCTACCTCTTCGAGCTTGCCCGCCACGTACTCGGCGACTTCGCGCTCACCGGGGCCGGCGTTGTCACCGGCGTTGGTGGAGTCAATGCGGATCAGGTCACGGCACAGGTCTACGACCTCTTGTTCGGCCATGGATGCTCCTTCAGATGTGGTGGCGTGGAATCACGGTATGACGCAGTGCTCAGAGTTTGCTAACCTTGGCATCGCCGACGCGGGATGACGGTCTCGCGTGCAGGCACCAAGTCCGGGTGGCGGAATAGGCAGACGCGCTAGCTTGAGGTGCTAGTGCCCTTTGCGGGGCATGGGGGTTCAAGTCCCCCCTCGGACACGCACTCTTTCACTATGTGAGGGTTGAGGATCACCTCGGCCCTCACTTTTGCTTTGCGGGGCAGGTAGGTCAGGCTGAGGCCGAGGCGCTGGTAGATCGGTGCCTTGAGGTCGGTCGGCGCGCTGCCGACGGCTCTGGCCATGTCGCCGATCTCGGTGATCGCGGCGGTGATCTCTTCTCTGGTCATCTTCGTTCTCCTTGTGGTGGTGCGGAGCTCGGCTTGGAGCCTGAGTCGTTCGGTCTTGGTCTCGGTGATCCACTTGCTGATCTCTTCGAGGTCGCCACCCGCTTCGATGGCGGCTCGGTAGCGGGTCATCTTGGATTCGACCTGGGCGAGCTTGGTGCGGGCGATCTCGGTCGCGGCGTCATGGGTGGCGTCGACTTGGTCGGCGTAGATCTCGTCGATGGTCTGGGCGAGTCGGTGCGGCGCGAACACCTTGCACAGCCAGCGGTCGACCCTGGGGAGGATGGCGTCTTCGCGCAGGTAGACGTTGCGGGGGTGGTCGAGCTTGTTGCCGATCGCGTACTCGCGGGGGAAAGTGCAGCGGTAGTAGGGGGCGTTGTTGACCCATTGGCTCTGCATCTTCCGCTCGCAGATACCGCAGATCATCCGGCCCTTGAAGGCGTAGGGGTGTTGGGTGCGGTGTTCCTTGTGCTCGGTGGTGGAGCCACGGCCTGCCAGGATGTCTTGCACGTCGCGGAAGGTCTGGTCGTCCACAACCTGTGGATGAACGATGTGCTCAGAGAAGATCCACTTGTCGTTGTCATTCCAGCGCATCTTCGTCGTGTGGCCGAGCGTGACGTCCTCGACGTTGATCAGCACCTCGTCCTTGCGCTGGCGGTTCCATACCTGGCGGCCGGTGTAGCGGGGGTTGGTCAGAATGGCCCGGATGGCGCTCTTGGACCAGGCGATGCCTGAGCGGTGCCGGTTGCGCTTGGGATCGTGAGCTGAGGGGCACGGGATGCCGTCGCGGGTCAGTCCCTCAGAAATGGCGAACAGACCCTTGCCCTCTAGGAACTCCTGGAAGATCCGCTGAACCACGAGGGCGGCGTAGGGATCCACGTCCAGCCCTCGGAGTCGCTTGCCGTCAGCCGCCTTGGCCGGGTTGGGGTGCGGGCCGAGGTCGATCAGCGCGTACCCGTACGGCGGACGTCCACCGAGGTAGCGGCCTTCGATCTCGGCCATGGCCGCCATCGCTGTCCGGACTCGGACCTTGATCCGGTTGCGCTCGCCTTTACTGACGCCGCCGAACATGAGCATGATCAGCTCGTGGGCCTCGTTGGTGGGGTCGATCGGACCCCCAACCTCCGGCACCCACAGGGGCACGCCGTAGTGATTGAACAGTTCGAAGGTGTTGCCGAACTGGTTGCCGTAGAAAGCTCGTTGGGGTTCACCCACCACCACGGCTTCAAAGCCCCGGTCTGGGCGCCTTAACTGGGCCAACAGCGCACTGGCCTCTGGGCGACGCTGAGGCGGAATGGAGCGCGACTTATCCACGTCGAAGAACTCGGACACGATCTCGCCGTCACGCGGCTCAATGAGCATCCTGGCGCGCCGCACCTGCCACGCGCGCGACGCCGCCGGATCCTGCCGGTCCTCAGTAGAGACCCGCCCCCAAAAGGCAAACGGCGTCACGCCCGACCTCCCACCTCACGGAATGTGAACCCCTATGTCCGCGAAGATACGGAGGTCACAGCGTTTTGGGAGGTCAGGGGAGGCGGAGTGTGTCCGCCAAGGAGGTAATGAGGGTGATCACATCTAGATCTGTCGGGCGAACGGCGTAGCCTGCTGCCCACCACAGGGCGGAAGAGTCGCGTGGCCAGGGCGAGATTCTTCGAATCTGTGCGTGCCCCTCGTGCAGTGGGTCTACATGCACACGAGGCCTCGCGCACTTCCACACCAGGGGCTTCACTGTTGATCGGGTTGGTGGCTGCTCCGCTGCCCTCGTGGGAGACTGGCCACCCGTTGGAGCATCGATCCTTGGACATCGCGGCGGCTCGGGATGACTGCAGCTCTCAGTGAGACGGTGATGACCTCTGACTTCTACAGGTAGCGCCAAGGGTCACGCGAGCGCCTACTCCACAGGCGGTGGCGGTACGGTCTTGGAGCACGCCTACGGCGGCGCTCTCTTGGCCTGGCTGCTCCTCCAGATGCCCGTTCCGGGGCTCGGCAGCGACGTAACCCCCATCGAGGTGCACTTTCAGCAAGCGGCTGCCTCGACCGTCGACGACCTTGTCGTCACGGGGCAGTGCGCGATCGGTGTGCGGAAGATGTTCATGGGAGTGCGGCGCAACCCGGTCATTGGGCCGAGTAGCGCATCATTTGTCACTCTCATGGTGGACTACCTGCGGATGCTCGAGGAGCACCGGACAGAGTTCGATGCTGATCTGTGGAGGCTGGCTCTCGCCGTCGCTGGTCCTCACCCCGCATGCCAAGAGGTCAAGGAGCTTGCGGAGTTCGCCCGGCGCCAGCCCGATGATCTGGCTTTCCGCGATGCGGTAAAGGTGCCGAAGGCTGTTACGGGCAAGGTTCGAAGGCGGCTCGCCCTCGTGGATGACGTCGTGGCGGCTGCTGCCGCTCAAGGCGGGTTGCCTACGACAGACGAGCTCACGTGGCGCCTGCTGAAGGCGCTTCGCATCATCGAGTTGCGCCTTGAGGGCGACGATCCGATCGATCGCATGCACATCGTCGGAAATCTGATGATGCGCGTCGCTAGCGCCCCTGAAGCGAATGACCTGTGGCACCACTTGGTCGGTCTCTCGGCTGGGTATGCGACGAAGTCTGCCCGGGTCACCATCCCCATGCTCCGACGGGATCTCAGTTCCAGCTTCCTCTTGGTGGAGACGGGCACACAACAGGTGCCAGACCAACAAGAATTCGACGATCGACTGGCGAATCTCCCCCCGGTCTCGGCTCCGCGCCTTCGGCAAGCCTGGCGGGATGAGCCAAGGCTTACCTGGCGCCTTGTGACGGCCTTGACGAGCATTGATACTCCTCCAGCGGAGGTAGTGCGCGCGTGGGAGAGCACGATGCCTGCCTGGTTGCTCGATGCTCCCTGGCAGGTGCAGGTCGCGGCTGCGGACTTAGCCGTTGGCTATGGAGGACGGATTCTTGCCGCAGATCTCTTCCGTAACGCAGCAGCCGGGGAGGCCGATAGAAGGGGCTACTGGCTCGCGCGGGCGGCCGTTCTCTATGACGAGGCAGAACGCCCTGCCGACGCTGCCACCACACTGGCCGAGCTACGGACTTCCGACGCAGCCATAGACGGCTACTCGCGCGCCGTCGACGCGTTCTTCAAGGGCGACACCTATTCCGCGTCACGCCAGTTGGGTTCATGGCGTCCTCAAGATCCAGTCGATCGAGGACAGAAGGTAGGGCTACAGCTGCGCATTTTGTCCGCGCCGAATGGCACCGCCATCATCAACCGCGCGGTACTCGACGAAGGCATTCAGCTGCTTCGCTCCGTTCTTCGAGAGGAGTGGTTCACGGGCTTGGCCGTCGCATGCGCACGTTGGCTGCTTCTCCGAGTGCGGCGCAGCGAGTCGACGAACTCCGACGCGGATCTACGGGAAGCCAAGGATCTCGCGCTACGCGCGCGTAACAACCGCCGAACATACCGAGGCGACAGCGTCGAGCCAGCCGAGCTTGCCTGTCAGGCGGCCACTTTCAACGCCGACCTCAACTCAGCCATTGCGATAGGTACGGTGGGCATCGACGGTGCGACCGATGATGAAGCCGCTTCACCGAGGATCCGCGAATACATAGCCATTTCGGCGACACAACTTGGCAACCTGGAGCTCGCGGAAGACTGCATCAGCCACGTCGCTCATGCTCCGACCCGAGCCCGCCTCGACGCCCTCCTAGCCCAGGCGAGAGGGGATGGCGCGCAGCCCCACTGGAGGCAGGCGGTCATCTTGGCCGATGATGACGAACAGCTATCGCAGGCCCTGGTCGGGTTGGCCCGCTCAGGATCAACCGATCTCCCGAGGATTGACGAATTCGCCACTCGCCAGCCGGAAGCCGCGATCGAAATCCGTGCTCTACACGAACTGACAACCGGCGACACCGCCGCCGCGATCAGTCGTCTTCGAACACGACGGCGCGTCTCAGCAGGGGCCGCGTTCGCCTTAGCCAAGGCATACGAGGCCACTGGCGATATAGATCAACAGGTCCGCACATTGATGGACGCCGCGGAAGACTTTCGCGAGCCTTCGTTCAAGCTCAATGCCGCCGAGATCTTGGCGCGCGCTGGACGTACAGATGAGGCGACACAGCATCTGAACACCCTGCTGGCCACCGCTCCCGGCGACTGGAGCGACCGGCGAGATGCGCTACGTCTAGCAGCTGAACTTGCCTACAACGATCAAAGTCTCGAACGCGCTTCCGAACTGCTCCAGGCAACCCTGAACATCGAGCCCGATCACGTAGAAACACGCTGGGCCCTAGTTCGTCTGCTCGTTCAGCGGGGCTACCTACATGACGCGTGGAACGCCTTCCGCGATGCGCCTCAGCCCCTCGATCCATCCAGCACCTCCGAGGGCGAGTTGTGGGTGCATCTCAATCGCCGTTTCGGTGACCCCGAGGAGACGACAGCAGGTTGCCTGCGACTGCTTCGCAGGTTCGGCGACTCCGAGCGGTTCAGTGCGTTCGTGCTGACCAATCTCATCATGCCGAGCCCCCGAGCAGAGGAACGCTCGGAAGTCCAGATCGCACAAACTCAGGCCCAGATGTCGCTCTTCTTCGACCGATGGCCAGAAAGTCGCTTCATCGCGCGCAAGCAGACCGCTGACCTCGAGGCACTCGCGGAAGAGCTGACCGATATGGTCCGGCCCAGCGATGAGGCGCTGCTCGAACGCCGTCGAATGGTCTATGGCCTGCTCTTGGGAGCGGTGCCGCTGCCCTTCTTCGCGGGGGCATCGCGACGCAGCCTCGCGGAGGTCATCCTCAGAAGGGGTGTGGGCGTTCTTCCTGCCCGGCATCCAGACCCGCAGGAAATAGCCGCGTGCGCTAGAGCAGCTTCAGCAGCAGCCGACCGTGATCTGGTCGTTGACAGCAGCGCTCTCGCATCATTCGTTGTCCTACCACAAGTGGTGCGCGAAGCCATTACTCAGCGCTTCGCGAGAGTGTTGACCACGGACGAAGTGAAACGCGATGCGTTGGTCGCTTGCGAGACTCTTGCTCTTCGGAGCACAGATACGATGTTCTACAACGAAAGGGCCAGAGCCAGACAATTCGCATCCATCTCGGATGATGAGGCAGGCCGCTTGGCACGTGACGCACAAACACTTCTTGAAGCAGTCGATACGCTCGCAAGGTATCCCCGCCCTGTGGTCCATATGGTTGATACGGGTGAATCCGCGGCGTTGGGAGCATGGGTCTCCACTGTTGACCTCGCCAAGGCAAGAAACACGACTCTTTGGAGCGATGACCCGTCGCTGCGCGCGATTGCGCGACAGTTCGATGTGGATTCCACATCAACTCCTGCGATACTGAATTATCTCGCCGATCAGCGAGTCATTACCTCTGAGCAATACGAGGAAATTGTTCGGGCTCTGATTCGACGTGGAATCGGCATGTTCCCAATGGTGGAGCAGCGCCTGATTGAGCTGGCAGAAGACGACCGATGGGCACCTCGCTGCGTGGCTGCAGTATTTAGCCACCCCGCTGCCTGGACCAGCATGGCGCACACAGCCACCATCTTCGGCAAGATTCTTACTCAGGCTCGCACAGGGAACCCAGAAGTAATCCCCTCATGGCTCTACTGCGCGACACAGGGTACGGTGCTCGCCAGCCAGGACGACGCTGTGGCCTCAGACGCTGCTGCTCGGCTCCTCACCCTCACTCTCCACATAGCTGCTGCCCAGGGGGAACGCGCACAGTTGATCGTGGAAGCAAGTCGTTCAGCAATAGAATATGTTGCCGACCCCGATAGGGCTCCAATTCCCGACCCGCTGTCAACCTGCGCGATTTTGCTCAGAGACAGTTACAGCAAGGTACTCCCATTCGGACTCGCCACTCGGTACGTGATCGGCATCTTCTCCTCACATTCCGAAACCGACCGCGGGTCGGTGGTGCGAGCTCTGCTTCGCTGAGGGGGTGAACCGCCCAGCGATGACCTCGTGCTCTGGGCCACGAATGCTGTTCTCGCTGGCTTGCTATTCGTGGCAGGAGGGTCCGACCGCGCCCTTCGCCTTCACCTTGTCTGACTGGGCCGCTATGGAACTCGTAGATGGTGCCGGTAGTCAGCAGTGAGCTGACTACCGGCACTAGTCCTCGCTCTTCTGTGTTTGGAGGTCCATGATCAATTGGAGGAGGGCGCGGCCCACGCCCGGCGGCAGCGACGATGGCAGCTCTGGAAGTTCGAGGGCCACTCGCTGATCCTGCTCGCCTTCGGCTGAGCGATCTTCCACCCGCGGAGGTCGGAAGATCACGTCGGGTACCGTTTGACTTGCTGCTTCAGCCCTCATGCGCGCCCCAGGTAGTTTCTGTGCCGTCGAAGCGGCTGGCGAGTATGTCCAGAGCGCTGACTGCCTGAAGAGGCACGACTCCGTTGCCCAGGACTCGCATCTGCGCGGTCCGTGGGATCTCGATGTCGGTGACCCAGCCGTTGGGCAGGCCCATCATCCATTCGACGAATCGGGCAGAGAGGCGTGGTTGACCTCGAGTGCCGAGTTCGGTGGGGTTGGGGACGGATCGATCGAAGACGCGCTCCCATCGGGATATGGCCGGTTCATACGGCCCCCAATCCGGGAGGCGATCCCTGGCAGCGTCGGGTGGCCGTGGGAGTCGGTCTGCCGGGCGTACCCCTTGGTTCCGTCGCTGGCCTTCGGGGTCGGTAGGAGCACTGCCGACAGCGGCGGGCGGAATCCCTGCCCCGGCCTGCGCCCGACCGTGCCGGTGTCGCTGGCTCGTGGTGTTGGAAGCAGCTTGACCGCGATCGCCAGGGGGAGGGCACGGGTCGGGCGCTGGCGGTCTCTGCGCCGCAGCCAGGAGTCCGGCGTCTCCCCATCGTTGGGGTTGCACGCTGCTGGGGTTGGGAGTAGGTGGGTGCAGGCCACGTCGGTGAGGTTCACCATGTGGCCCCTCTCCTTGCGGATCACCGGGTTCGCTGCGCCGTGATGGTCGCGGGCTGTCGGGGTGGGCAGCAAGGATGAAGAGGCGCTCGCGGCGGTGCGGGGCGCCGATGTCGCTGGCGCGTAGGCACGCCCAGACCGTGTCGTACCCGAGGGCGGCCAGGTCGCCGAGTACGCGGTCGAGACCCCGGCTGCGCAGGGCGGGGACGTTCTCCACGAAGACGAGGCTGGGTCGAAGAATGCGAAGGGCGTGAGCGATCGTGAACCACAGTCCACTGCGGGTGTCCTCCTTGAGCCCGGCGCCGCGGCCGGCGTAGCTGATGTCGGTGCAGGGGAAGCCCGCGGTGACGATGTCGACGCGCGGGACGGTGGTCCAGTCGACCTGGGTGAGGTCGCCGAGGTTCGGGACGACGGGGAAGCGTTCGGCGAGGAGTTTGGCGGCGTGCGGGTCGTTGTCGGCGCACCAGGCCAGCCGGGCTCCGTAGACCTCCATGACCGCCAGGTCCAGCCCGCCGTACCCGGTGCACATGGAGCCGATCCACGGGCCCAGGTAGGCGGGCGGGAACAGGGACAGCTTGTCCGGGGAGGCGAGGATCGGCATCACACTTCACCCGCCTCAGAGCGGCAGGACCACGGCGAGCAGCCAAGGCGCGGCTGCTGACGGTCGTCGCCGGTGAAGACGACTTCGGCCAGCGGTTTGCGCGATCGGTGCAGGTAGTAGGTGGCGTCGATCTTCCGGGCGCCGGGATAGCCGTGCCGGATGGCTTCGTCGAATGCGATCGCCTCGGCCCAGCCGTCCGGGTCGGTGTCTCGGAGATGGGCCCATTCGCGGTCTTGGTGGTAGGGGCATGCCAGGCAGGCGGAACGGGGGGTGTCTGCGAACCCCTGCGAGGTCAGGTAGGTGCGGCAGTCAGCGCGCGTCCATCCGAGTTCCAGGAGTGGGAAGACGTTGCGGAGGTATCGGACGGGGGCGTCTTTGGCGCGGTGGAACTCGTCCACGCTGATGCCGATGGCCTGCTCGGCGTAGACACTGCGGGGCACGCGTGCCGGGTGTGGGTATCCGAGGAGGCGACGCGCCTCGGCCTTGATCGGGGCGATCTTGTACTCTGACGTGCACTGCCTGCGCAGCATTCCGCGAGCGCCGTTGCGTCCGAGGACGAACAGCGGCATCGACACGAAGCGGCGCTCGATGTCGAGAGAGTCTCGGCGAAGGTCTCCCGAGGAAACGCGGCGCACTGGGATACCGGCGTCGGAGGCGAGCTTCTCCAGCCGATCGAGGTGGCCGTATACGGCCGCTGGCTCGAACTGGGTGTCTGCGAAGATCGCACAGTCGAAACGAGGGATGCGACCCTCGATGGCGAGCAGAAGGAGGGCGCTGCTCTGGACTCCCGCCCCCAGGGACAGGAACCTCATCGCTGCCCTCCGAGCGGGAGGGTGAGCTGCCACAGGACGGGGTCGACGTCTGGGACGGGCTCGAAGCCGGCGGACCGAGCGGTGGGGGCGTAGGTGATCAACCGCTGGTAGCCCATGGCCTGAGCGGCTCGCGCGGCGGCACCGAGCAAGACCCGTTCCGCCGAGGGGAGGTCACCGGCCAGGTGGGTGACCTCGACGGTGCGGCAGTCCGCCATGAACCTGTCGATCGGGTCGCTGACGATCGCGACCGCGACGAGCGTGCCGTCCTGGGTCTGCGCCCCGATCGCGAACCGCTCGGGAGTGGCGGCCGAGATCTGGTGCCGGGTCCAGGTGACAAACGCTTTGGCAGTTTGAATCGGAACCGGTACGACAGTTACTTCATTCTGATTCTCCATCGCATTGGCTGGGACACGCGTCTTCCGGATGCGTACGCCAGGAGAGGCGCTTGACCAGCACAGCAGCACACTCAGACTCAGCTCAGATTTGATTCAGAGCAGGAAATCAAAGGCAGAATTCTGAGCCAGTTCTGAGCGCTTGGTTAAACCGGATTCGAGAAACCGAACTCGACCCGGAGAAACAACATGAGCGCCGACCTCACGACCGGCTCACCCCTGGACACAGCTGAGACCGCCTTCCGGCTCCTGGTGGCCGACCCCGGCGGCATGACCCTGAACTGCGCCGGTCTCGCCCCCGACCTTCCCCAAGAACCGCTCCCGCTACTGGACCTGCGCATGCTGCTCACCAGCCGGGATGTCACCAACGACACCCGCGACGCCGTCTGGCGTGAGCTGGTCGCACGATCCCGCAGGCACGGAGCCGCCTGGACGGTCGCCGCCGTCGGCATGGCCCTCCCGGCCCTGCGGCAGATCTCCGGCGCGCTCACTCGCGACCTTCCCGCCTGCGAGGCCGAGGACGTTGACATCGAGGTCCTGACCGGCTTTCTGGACGCCCTGCAGCGGATCAAGCTCGAACTGCCCGGCATCCGACCCAGGCTCTGCGAGATCGCCCGCTGGGCCGGCGAGCGTGCCGTACGCAAGCTCGCCACCGAGACCGGCCGCCGCCTGCCGCTGAAGGAGTCAGCCGCGCCGCACCGGCCCTGGGGCCACCCGGACCTCGTCCTCCTGGACGCGGTTGCCCAGGGGGTGCTGACCGAGCTGGACGCTGAGCTGGTCGGGCTGACCCGGCTGGAGAGCCTCACCCTGAGCCAGGCCGCCGAGCGGCTGGGAATGAGCGAGGCGGCAGCGCGGAAACGGCGGCAGCGGTGCGAGCCGGTCCTGGTGGCAGCGCTGCGGCAGGGGGAAATCGAGCCGAGCCTGTCCCTGACGATCACTTCCGCACCCCCTGGAGGAGTAGAGGAGACTTCCGCGCGGAGCCAGCCCATTCCGGATGCGGCAACGGCAACCGACCCGAAGGGAGCAAGGGACAACGCCACCGGCTCCGCGCGGAACCACAACGGCAGGCATCGTCACCAGAAGCGGCATCTGATCCACATCGCCGTAGTGGCAGCACTCGTGATCATCTACGTGGCAGCGGAGGCGATCGGGGTCTTCGCTGCCACTGCGGCAGGCGGTCCTGCGGACCTCAACGCCGTCTTCGACAACCTCCGGAACTGGCTGATCGGCCTGCTTGCAGCTCTGGCCACCCTGATGCTCACCATCGGCGGCCTGCGCTACCTGGTGGCCGGAGGCGACCCAGGCGAGGTCCAGAAGGCCAAGACAGCGCTCAAGGCCGCAGCCTTCGGCTACGCCCTGGCCATCCTCGCCCCGCTGTTCGTGACGGCCCTCAAGAGCGTCGTGGGCGGGTGAATCTCATGCTTCAGCACGTACCCGTCGTGCCCACGCCGAGCCCCTCACCTTCTGACAGGCCGTTGCCGTTCCTGCCGCCGGGCGGCAGTAGCGGAGGCATCGGCGGCTGGATCGTCGGACAGATCAACGCCTGGTTCGCCGATCTGGTCAGCGCGGCAATCAAGCCGCTCCTGGACCTCCTAGACTCCACGCTCCTTGCCACCCCGGACATCTCCGAGGGCAGCCGCGTCTTCGACATCTGGAAGGCCACTGCCGTCATTGCCAACAGCGGCTTCGTCCTGCTTGCCACCGTCGGCGCCATTGCCGCGATGGGCTACGAGACCGTCCAGACCCGGTATGCCGTCAAGGAGGTCCTGCCGCGCCTGGCAGCCGCGATCCTTGCCACCAACATCAGCTTCCTCCTCTGTGGCAAGGCCATCGAGATCGCCAACGCCCTGTCCCACACCCTCCTCGGACAGGGCTTCGATCCCTCGCGAGCGTCGACCACGTTGCGCTACATGATCCTTCCCACCCAGAGCTCGCAGATCTTCTACATCCTGCTGGCCCTGGTCGCCGTGATCCTGCTCCTCCTGCTGCTGCTCACCTTCATCATGCGCGCCGCCCTCGTCCTCCTCCTGGTGGTGGCAGCGCCCCTCGCGCTGGCCTGCCACGCGCTTCCGCACACCGACGGGATCGCGCGGTTCTGGTGGAGGGCGTTCACCGGGCTGCTCGTCATCCAGGTCGCGCAATCGCTCACCCTGGTGCTCGCCGTACGCATCTTCTTCAACCAGGACGGCCGTCTCCTCACCGGAGTCGCCCCCACCGGTCAGCTCGTCAACCTGCTGCTCGCGATCTGCCTGCTGGTCATCCTGGTCCGCATCCCCACGTGGATCTCCCGGCGCATCTTCGCCGCGACCACCGGCGGCGGGACCATCACGCGGATCTTCAAGTACGCCCTGGCGTACAAGCTCACCAACCCCGTCCTCAACGCGCTCCACCTCGGGAGAGGCAAGGGCGGCGGCAGAGGGTCCACGCCCAGCAGCCTCGCCACCTCCACGCTGGTCGGCAGAGTTGTGCCCGCGGCAGCAGGACCAGCTGGAACGGTTGCCACTGCGGCCAGCGCTGCCCGCGGTGGCCCTGGTCCCGTGAAGCACGCTCCGGTGGGAGCCGTTCGCCCTGTACGTGCGGAGGATTGGCTGCCCGCGCCGGTCAAGCATGCTCCGACCGCGCCTGCCATCCAGGGCAAGTACCGGCCCGCACCCGTGCCGCCTGCTCCTGTCCCGAGAACCGCGCCCGTCTACGGCTTCCCCCGCGAGACCTACTACGCCAACGGACCTGCCGGGCTGGGCCAGATGCAAAACCTGCGCACTCAATCCCAGATCAACCCGCCACCGACTCCGCCGAGAACGGTTCGACCCATCGTGCCGCCCAATGCGCCGATCCCTGGATCTGTCGACTGGCCGGAGAACCCGGGGCGCCGACGAAATCCACCGCCACCACCACGACGCCGTCCCAAAGGAGGTAATGGCCGATGAGCTGGGTCCAGCCCGTCCGCATCCCGGCCGATGTGGATCAAGAAGACAAGATCGTCTCCGGATTCACCCTGCGACAGCTGATCATCCTGGCCGTCACGGGAGCAGGACTCTACGCCGCCTACCTCGCTGTCGGCGACCGCGTACCGCTCGCTGCCAGCGGCGCAGTCGCCTTCCCCGTCGCCGTTGCCGGGATCCTGCTCGCGATCGGCAAGCGCGATGGAGTCTCCCTCGACCGCTACCTGCTCGCCGCGCTCAACCATCAGCGCTCTCCCAAGCACCTCGTATCGGGGCACAACGACATCCCGGCCACGCCCACGTGGATGATCGCCAAACCCGGACCCAACCCCGCGCCGCTTCGCCTTCCCGCCCACGGAGTCGGCCGTGACGGGCTGATCGAGCTTGGCAACGACGGTGTGGCAGCGGTCGCCGAAGTCTCCACAGTCAGCTTCGCCCTGCGCACTCCCGACGAGCAAGACGCGCTGGTTGCGGTCTTCGGCCGCTGGCTCAACTCCCTGTCCGGCCCCGCTCAAATCCTGGTCCGAGCCGAACGAGTCGACCTGTCCGAGACCATCGCCAACCTTCAAGACGGCGCCAGCCAGCTCCCCCACCCGGCACTCACCGCAGCCGCCCACGAGCACGCCGCCTTCCTCGCCGGCATCTCGGCACGCCACGACCTTCTTCGCCGCCAGGTCCTGCTCGTCATCCGCGAACCCGTCACCGGAACCCACGGTCGCGAGGCAGCGGCGGCACGAGCCCTGCGACGCCTCGACGAGGCCGCCCGGCTCCTCAACGCCTGCGGGCTGACCGTCCGGCTGCTCGACGCATCAGCAGCTCACGCGCTGCTGACCGCCTGTTTCGATCCCACCGCGCCGCCACTGGCCTCCACCGACTTCGCCATGCCAGGCGAAGTCATCACCCGAGGGGAGAACTGGTGAACCTTCCGTCGCTCAGACGTGCGGCTGCCGCCGCCTCGGACTTCGGCCCTGACGCGGTGGAGGTCCAGCCACGGCGGCTACGCGTTGGCGACAGCCTGTGCGCCACGCTCGCCATCACCGGCTACCCCCGCGAGGTCGCGCCGGGCTGGCTGGAGCCACTTCTCACCTATCCCGGACGGCTCGACGTATCCCTCCACATCGACCCCGTCCCCTCCCTGGTGGCCTCCGACCGGTTGCGCAAGCAGCTCGCCCGTCTGGAGTCCGGCCTACGTTCCGACCAGCAGCACGGACGCCTGCTGGACCCTGGCACGGAAGCCGCCGCTGAGGACGCCCAGGACCTCGCATCCCGGCTCGCCCGCGGCCAGGCCAAGCTGTTCCGCGCCTCCATCTACCTCACCGTCCATGCCACGACGGAGGAGGAACTCGACGACGCCGTCGCCCAGGTGCGCGCCCTGGCTGCCTCGCTCCTGCTCGATGCCCGACAGGTGGCCTTCCGCCAGCTCCAGGGGTGGATCAGCAGCCTCCCGCTGGCGTACGACAACCTGGCCCAGCGCCGTACGTTCGACACTCCCGCCCTGGCGGCGGCCTTCCCCTTCACCTCGCCGGACCTGACCGCTGACCTCGGTCCCACCACCGTGCTGTACGGCGCGAACGCCGCCAGCGCCTCCCTGGTCGCCTGGGACAGATTCGCCCAGCCCAACCACAACTCGACGATCATCGCCAGCAGCGGCGCGGGCAAGTCCTACCTGGCCAAGCTCGAAGCCCTCCGGTCCCTGTACGCGGGGATAGAGGTCGCGGTCATCGATCCCGAGGACGAGTACGCCCGCCTGTGCGCGGCGGTCGGTGGCGCCTATCTTCACCTGGGAGCGCCCCAGGTCCGCCTCAATCCCTTCGACCTTCCGCCGAAGAGCCAACGAGACGGTGACCCGCTGACCCGCCGCTCGCTCTTCCTCCACACGCTGATCGCCGTGATGCTCGGCGAGCCGCTCAGCAACGCCGCCAAAGCCGCGCTCGACCGGGGCATCCTCGCCGCCTACAAAAGGGCCGGGATCACCTTCGACGCCCGTACGTGGAACAAGCGCCCGCCCCTGATGAGCGACCTGTCGGAAGCCCTCGAATCCGACCCTGATCCAAAGGCCAAGGAGCTGGCCGCCGGACTCGCGCCGTACGTCACCGGGAGCCACCGGACCCTGTTCGACGGCCACACCACCACCCGGCCGGACTCGCACCTGATCGTCTTCTCGTTGCGCGATCTTCCTGACGAGCTCAAGGCCGTCGGCACGCTCCTGACTCTGGATGCGATCTGGCGGCGGGTGTCCAGCCCCAACAACCGGCGGCCTCGCCTGGTCGTGGTGGACGAGGCCTGGCTGCTCATGAAGGACCCCGAGGGCGCCAAGTTCCTCCTGCGTATGGCCAAGGCCGCCCGCAAGCACTGGGCCGGTCTGAGCGTGATCACCCAGGACGCGGCCGACCTGCTCAGCTCCGACATCGGCCAGGCGATCATCGCCAACTCCACCACGCAGATCCTGCTCAAGCAGGCACCCCAAGCGATCGACAAGATCACCGAGGCGTTCCGGCTCTCCGACGGTGAACGGCAGCTCCTGCTGTCCGCCGAGCGAGGATTCGGACTTCTGGCAGCGAACGCCGGAGCCGCCCGGGTGGCCTTCCAGGTGCTGGCCAGCGAGCAGGAGCACCGCTTGGTCACGTCCACGCCCCAAGAGCTTCTCGCCTACGAGGACGAAGAGGAGTTCGACTACTGATGCTGTACGACTTCCTCAACGACCCGGATGCGGTTCTGTCCTGGCTACGCCTTCACGCTTGGCAACTCGGTGTGATCGCCCTCTCCGGCTACGTCATCCTGCTCGTCTGCCGATCTCTGATGACACACGCGCGCCACCACTTCCTGCTGAAGGGCGCGCGGTTCGTGGAGATCCTTGCTCCGCCCGTCGCAGATATGCCTGGAGCCGAGGCCCTGTGGGGCAACTTGATGGGGCTGCTCCGCCCGGCGTGGAAGCGCCTCCTGTTCGGCCAGCCGCATCTGGTCTTCGAGTACCTCTTCGGCTCAGACGGCGTTCACATCAGGCTCTGGGTTCCGGGCGCTGTTCCTCAGCGCCTGGTCGAGCACGCCATCGAGGCAGCGTGGCCATCGGCTCGCACAGCCATGCAATCGGCAGGTCCTCCCGTCCCTCTCGTCGGCCAGGTCACGGGTGGTCAGTTCACCCTGGCTCGCGGAGACCGCCTCCCGATCCGACACGATCAGGGCAGCGACCCTCTACGGGCGCTGATCGGCGCCGGAGTGGGCATGCCGACGTGGCAGCACGCAGCCGTACAGATCCTCGCCCGCCCGGCCACTGGCAAGCGGCTCGCCCAGCGTCCTGCGCTCATGCTGCGGGCCGTACTCGACCTCGCGGCCCCAGGCTCGGCGCCTTCTCGGCGCCGGACCGGCGACTGGGCCGAGTGGCTGGAAGAGTCCACAGAGGCCCGTGCCATCCGCGACAAGGCTGTGCGGGCGCGGTACGAGGTCGCGATCCGCTACGCCGTACAGGCCGATCCGGAGTACACCGAGGTCAAGGCACACACCAATCGTGGGCGAGCGCACGCGTTCGCGTCCGCCTTCTCCCTGTACGCCGGACACAATCGGTTGGAACGGCACCGCCTTCTTCTGCCAGCTCAACGGCTTGAATATCGACGGCTCGGCCGTGGTTTCCTGCTGTCCGTCCCGGAGCTGGCAGCTCTCGCCCATCTCCCCCTGGATGTAGCCGTCCCAGGGCTACGGCGGGCAGGCGCGAACACCGTCGCTCCATCGCCGCGGATCGCCAGCTCCGGCAAGGTGCTCGGCTTCTCCGACGCCGGTCACGCCCGCCCGGTCGCTCTACGCGTGGTGGACTCCTGCCACCACGTGCACGTCCTCGGCCCCAACGGCACGGGCAAGTCAACGTTGCTGGCGCAAATGATCCTCTCTGACATCCAGCAGGGGCGTGGGGTCGCGGTCATCGAGGCCAAGGGCGACTTGATCACCGACCTGCTCGGACTCATACCTGAGGACGCGGCCTCCAGGGTCGTCCTGATCGATCCCGACGACCAGCATCCCCGCCCCGCACTGAACGTGCTCGGCGACCGTGACCGAGAGACCGGTGTGGACAACCTCGTCGGCATCTTCCACAAGATCTACGCCGACTACTGGGGCCCGCGTACGGATGACATCCTGCGCGGCTGCGCCCTCACCCTCGCCCAGTCTCACGGCACCCTGGCCGACATCCCCGCGCTGCTGACCGATCCGGTCTTCCGGCGCGAACACATCGAACGGCTCAGCGACGGCTTTCTGCTCGGGTTCTGGCACTGGTACGAACACCTCTCCGAGCAGGCGCAGGCGCACGTCACGGCTCCAATCATGAACAAGCTGCGAGCCTTCATGCTCCGGCCGTTCGTGCGCGACGTCCTCGGTTCGGAACGTTCCACATTCGACGTCGGTGACGTGCTCGACGGCGGCATCCTGCTCGCTCGCCTTCCCAAGGGGGTTCTCGGCGACGATACCGCGCGCCTCCTGGGCTCCCTGCTCGTCGCCCAAGTCTGGCAGGCGGCCTCGCGAAGAGCACGGCTCGGGAAGGGCCGCCACCCTGCGGCGCTCTACATCGACGAGACGCAGAACTTCCTGAATCTTCCGCACGCGCTGAGCGACATGCTCGCGGAGGCTCGCGCCTACCGGCTGTCGATGGTGCTCGCCCACCAGCACCTCGCCCAGCTCCCGCGTGATCTGCGCCAGGCGATCAGCTCCGATGCGCGCAACAAGATCTACTTCTTACTCTCTCCCGAAGACGCCCGCGAGGTCGAGCGCCACTTCACCCCGTGGCTGAACACCCACGACCTGGCGAACCTCGACGCGTTCCAAGCCGCCGCACGACTGGTCGTCAGCAGTGCCGAAGCTCCGCCCTTCACCCTGCGCACCCGCCCACTTCCCGAACCTGACGTAGCTCTCGCGCAGCGCGTACGTGCCGCCGCCGCAGCGGCCTTCGGCCGTGCAGGCCCCGCCCCCGATGCCCCGCCGGAAGACGACCCCCGGCGGTAACCCCCTGGAGGAACCGCGTGAACCAGCACTACACCCCCCGCGTGCTCGCGTCGCTGGCCACCCAGCTCACCGAGCGCGATCGGCGGCTGCTGCGCCTGGTCTGGACCTACAAGGCCCTCACCAGCCAGCACCTGACGCAGCTCCTGTTCGACAACCCGATCACCGCCCGCCACCGGCTCGCCAAGCTTCACAAACTCGGCGTCGTCGACCGCTTCAGACCCAAGCCACCCGTCGGCTCAGCCCCTTGGCATTACGTCCTCGGCGAGGCAGGCGCAGCCGTACTGGCTCAGGAGAGCGGAGCTGACCCTGCCGAGTTCGGATACCGCCGCGACCGAGCCTTGGCGATCGCATACAGCCAACGGCTCGCCCACACGATCGGCGTCAACGGTGCCTTCGCGTCGCTTTCCAGCCTGGCCCGCAGGCAACCAGACTGCTCTCTGATCACGTGGTGGACCGAGGACCGATGCAAGGCCACCTGGGGCAAGTACGTCCGCCCGGACGCCTACGGCCGATGGGCCTGCGATGGCGTCACGCTGGACTTCTTCCTCGAATACGACAACGGCACCGAGACCTTCGACCGCGTGGTCAACAAGCTCGGAGGATATGCCTCACTCGCCAGATCCTCCGAGATCAACACTCCGGTCCTGTTCCTCACCCCGGACGAGCGCCGCGAGAAGAGTCTGCACACCCGGCTCCGCTTCCGCGCGATCTATCCGCTGATCCCAGTGGCAACCGCCGTCGACACCGGAAGTCCAGCGGAAGCCGTATGGCTCCCCACCAACCGGGCTGAGGGACGCCTTTCACTCGCGGACCTGGCCACGCACTGGCCGAACCTCGGTCACTCCCCCGCGAAGGAGGAGGACGCGTGATCGTGGAAGCCGGAGTTGCCAAGCTCGTCGCCGCCGGAGGCGGCCTTGTCTCCAGCGTCGTGCTCATTGCCGGCCTCGGCGGTGGTGCGCAGGTCGCCTCAGTCGCCGCCGACCAGAGCAGGCTGGCCAACGCTGTCTGCGCCTACGCCCCGAAGACGGAAGCAGCCGCTCCCTCGGCGCGACACGGCCTCACGGCGAGCCAGGTGGGACATGCGCGGACCATCGTCCAGGTCGCCATCGACCTCAAGCTTCCCCGGCGAGCTGCCGAGATCGCCATCGCAACCGCGCTGCAGGAGAGCTGGCTGAACAACGCCACAGTCGGGGATCACGGAACCAGCTTCGGGCTGTTCCAGCAGCGTCCGACGATGGGCTGGGGAACTCGCGAGCAGGTCACCACGCCTTCGTATGCTGCGAAGTCGTTCTACCAGCGCCTGATCAAGGTACAGGGTTGGGCCGACATGCCGCTCACGAAAGCTGCCGCGATCGTCCAGCGTCCCCGCTCCGACCTCCGGGGCGCCTACGCCAAGCACGAACCTCTCGCCAAGCAGATCGTGGCCTCCCTGTGGAAATCGACTGCGCCGCTACCCAAAGCCGATGAGAAGGCAGTACGGCTCAGCATCGAGACCGCCGCATCTCTGGGCATCCCCCGGCAGGCGCTCGTGGACGATATCGCTGCCAATCTGGGGCCGAAGGGTTCACGCAAGGCAGCAGAGAGCATCGTCGCAGGCCAGGCCCAGAAGTTGTGCAAGCAGCTCAAGGCCAAGCTGAGCGAGGCCACTACGGCGATCGCGGCAGGGTCCACCCGCGGCGCGCTCGCGGTTGCGGCGGCACTCACGATGCGCGGCGTGCCGTACAGCTGGGGTGGTGGGAACAAGTCCGGCCCGACGTACGGCATCGGGCGGGGAGCAAGCACGCGCGGCTTCGACTGCTCAGGCCTGGCCGAATACGCCTGGGGAAAGGCCGGCGTCTCCGTAGGCGGTCACACCTCTTCGCAGTGGACATCCGGCGTCCGCGTTCCCCGATCCCAAATCCAGCCAGGCGATCTGATCTTCTTCGCCACCAACCCCAACGATCCCGCGACCATCCATCACGTCGGCATCGCCCTGGACAGCCGTCGCATGGTCCACGCGCCGTTCACCGGCAGCAGCGTGCGTGTGGAGACCTGGGCCGACGTCCCCCGCCGGGAATCCGAATTCGCCGGAGCCATCCGCCCCCGGGGCTAGCCAACCCTTGGAGACCATCATGGAATTCCACCCTGCCTCCGACATGACGACAAGTCCGCAGGAATTTCCGTATGGTGAAAATATGTTCTTTGAACCCCCGCCAGTGCAGGAGGAATCGACTCCCCCACCCAAGCCTGGACTGCCGGTCTGGTCCGCTCCGCCAGCGGAAGAGATGGGCGCGGTGATGGTCGGCGGAATGACGCTGGCCCGCACCCCGAATGTCGCCATTACATTGCCAACGATCCATGCATTCAGCACCGGCTGCCTGATCAATGTGGACATCGTCACGAGGCGGCAGACTCTATCCACCGACGACTTCCAGGCTCTCCAGTTATCCGTGTTCCCTCATATGATCACCGGGGTTAGGGCCGATCAGCCGTTACCGGACCAGCTGCTACGGTTCGGCGTGCGCTTCGCCGACGGCGCCAAGGCCACCACCGTCGGACAACGTTTGGACAGAGCACAGCTCCCGCAGGACCCGCCACCAGGCCCGCAGCTTTCTTTGCTGCTCCCGGGCATGTCCATGCGCAGCGGTGACGAGGATGCAGGTGTCATGACCATGGGGCTGTGGCTTTGGCCCTCACCTCCCCGGGAGAGCTTTGAGCTCGCTGTGGAGTGGCCCGTCGGCGGTATCCAGCTGAGCATCGTCGAACTCGATGGCGCGGCCATCGCTGCGGCCGCCCAGCAGGCGGTCCCGTACTGGCCGGAATCCCCGCTGGGCGCGTAAAGCCCAACCACGCGCCCAGCCCCCGCGATTTCTGGCGCGTCTGTCCGAGCGAGCCGCGCAACCTCCTTCACGCGAAGGGGGTCGTCAACATCCTCTGAGCGGCCAGAATGGCGACCCATGGTCGTCTGCCTGATCGCGGCACTTCTCGGTTGCACGGTCGGAACCATGATCCGTCGAGCAGTGCGCGGGTCATGGCCTCTGACCGAGGTCTGCACGGCGCTGATCTTCGGAGCGCTGACCTGGGATCTATGGCCTTCAGCACTGCTCCTGCCCCATCTGTTCGCTGCATCATGCGGCGTGGCACTCAGTGCGATCGACTGGCGGCTTCACCGGCTACCAGACAGCCTGATTTTGCCTTCCTATCCGGTCTTGCTCCTGCTCATCGCCGTCGCCGCGCCGTTCGCTGGCGGATGGGTCGTGGTCTACGGCGCCGCGCTCGGTGCGGTGGCCGCGTTCGCCGTATACCTGACCTTCAAGGCCTTCAGTCCATCGCTTGGTGGGGGCGACGTGAAGGCCAGTGGGCTAGTCGGGATGCTCCTCGGCATGCTGGGCCCGCACACATGGCTAGCTGGCATGGCGGCTGGTCCATGCTTGGCGGGTGTCTACGCACTCTGCCTTCTGGCCACCCGCCGTGGGCGGCTGAGCGACCCCTTGCCTTTCGGGCCCTTCCTTTTCGCGGGTGGGCTCGTCGGGATACTCATCTCGCCGTAGGCTTGAGCATGACCGCTCAGCCTTTCTTCGCTCGGAAAGTTGATGCTGGTCAGAGGGCCGATTCCTCCGGGGGTCGGCCCTCATCGTCTGCCAGGAACACCTGTAGGAACGCGTAGCCGGGCATGGTCGCTCGTGGCCGGATGTCGACCTCGAATACCTCCGGATCCTCGAAGACCGGCTCTCCGTTTGGCCGCCTGGCGTAGGCGACTCGCCCGTAATCGATTCCGTCAACCTGGTCGAAGGTCATCCAGGTGATGGCTTCCTGCTCGCCTTCGCGCAGTGGATGGTTCGACACAGCACGCATGGCTACGGTGCTGGGTGGCTTGAAGATCCAAACCTGTGGAACGGCCAGCACCCAGCGCGCCGCTTGGATTTCTCGGGCCTTCCGCGCCGCGCGTTCCTCGAATCCGGCAGCAGCCGCCTGATCACGAACGTAGTCGTAATCGCTCAGGAGCAGCTTGCGCGCCCCTTCCACAGCGACGATCGCGGGGCAGTCCCTGGCGACGATGCTCTTCTCCAGGCGTCTGATCACGTCGAAGAGCAAATCCGTCGTTGCCTCGTTCATCCGCCCCTCCTTCCGTACGTCATGCTCCCGTGAATGCATGCCGCCGGACTACCGATCGCGGAGGGTCATCTCCCCGTAGCAAGCTCCTAACGGGCTTGGGGCATCCCCCGCTGTGACGCACACCATGTGCCCGGTCACGCCAACAACGTGGGCGGACCGGGCAATGGTTGAACTGATCAAGGTCACCAACCTTCGGGGAGTGTGGGTGCCGCAAGGTGCGGATAATGATCGACGGATCGCAGGATGGCGTCGCCCATGTTGGCGCAGTCCATTCCGCCCGCTGCAGACGGTGGAACTCCCCAGTCCAGCGCCTCGCGAGTGAGCAGAGCGAGCCGGTATCGGGGATCAGCGGCCAGCGACCGCTCCACAGCGATTCGGGCGAGAGCGCCATTGCCGCTGCGGAAAGCCACGAAGGCCAGCAGCGCTGCTGGTGCGGCGACGAATGCCGGATCCACTCGCCGTACGAGATCCGTCCACAGGCGAATGTGTGTGTCATCGTCGTAGCGCTCGATGTAAGTCATCGCGCCGTCCCTGACGAACAGGGCGGTAAGGAGAACTCCCAGCCACGCCAGCTGATCGGCGGGGATCGTCCGACCTTCTGCAACCGCGCGTAGAGCATCGTCAACCCTGTCCAACCCCTCCTGGTACCAGTACCGGGCGATGGCAGTCTCGACCAGCGACCGCGCGTGATCGCACTGGGTCCTGGTGGCGAGGGTGATCTCCTCCCGTTCCTGTCCTGTCACCGGATCGAGCATGCTCACGAAGGCGGCGCGATCCGGCCGCGCGACCAGTCCAGCGACGACGGCCAGACTCGCCGCACAACACTCGGAGACGTTGTACGGCACGCCGTCCGGAGAGCAGCACCCGGGATCGGAGCAGCCATAGGACCAGTACCGATTGTCCTCGGCCCTCAGCGCGTCCATGAGATCGATACCGGCCGTGGCCAGCATGTCCGTTGCGGCGTCGATCACTGGAGTGACCCTAGAGCCAGGACCGTAACCGACCAGCAGGGCACGCTCACACCCGTTGCGAGCGAGCATTCCGGTCATCTGGCTGACCAATTCACGAGCTTCCGCCGAGTCGTCCGGGAGATCGAAGCGGAGCATGAAGAGCAGCTTCTCTTCAATCCGCCCGAAGGCGGCGGCGACGATGCTGGCTTCGGGGTGATAGCCCAGTACGTAGGGGACGATTGCCAGGAACTCGGACGGGTGGCTGATCCTGATGGTTTCGGACATGGCGAACCTCCTGTTGGTGGAAAAGGAACGCGCCGTACGGCGGGAGCGGTCCGTACGGCGCGCGGCTGGGTGGAGCGGTCAGAGCGGACCTACCGCACAGCGGACAGTGCCGTGCTTGGTGGTCGAAATGAGGCGAGCCAGTGATAGAGCGACAGTGCTCACGCCATCTGAGCTGACTCCGAGGTGAGGAAGGGCAGTGCGGTCCGGGCGGCCTTGACCAGCGCTCCAGTGGTCACAAGCGCGTCAACAGCGGAGGCATGATCGGCATCGATCGGCCTGGTGGGCATCAGGGTCGGACTGATGATCCATCCAACGGGCAGGACGAGAACTCGTCAGCGCTCCAAGTGGTGGTGACGGATGGTGGTGCTGGTGGTGTGTAGCTCAATGTGGCGGAAGCCGAGGAGATCCACGTAGCAACGGGCGCAGCGGATCAACCGCATCCGGTGCCCGGACCAGCGGTTGGTGTGGGTGGCGTCCGTCCACAGGTGGGTGTCATACGAGCATCCCAAGCACGTGACCACGTCAGCGCCACTCGGCAACGGGGTCAGCCAGTGCGTGGCCGTGTACTCGCGTTCTGCACTCGGGTCTGCCGCTGAAACCAGCGTCACCGTGTCGTCGTGTCCATCGCGGATCGCCAAGATACGCATCACGCGTCCGCCACCGGCGACGGTCAGATCCCCGACGTTCATGATCGTCCTCCTCCTCGCTCTGCGTTGGGCGCGTGCCGGAAGACGCGCGACATCCCGGCACGCTGTGGGACTACAGCCGTACGGCTTGCACCGAAGCCTGATAGCGCTGGCCACCAGCCTGGATCTTGCCGTCGGTCCGGAATCCGGTCCGCCCTGTGCTGAACCGGCGAGCCTGGAGCCCGTCCACCACCAGGGCCGTAAGGGCGGCGGCGATCTCGTCGCACGTCGCGTCCACGGTAAGGTTCGGGTTGCTCTTGGAACCGATCAAGATCGCCTGACATTGTGCTTGGTACCTCATGCCCTCGGCGACGATCTTTCCTGAGCCGTGGAATCCCCTGGATCCAGTGCTGAACTGCATGGGGGCCAGCTCTGACTTGATGAGATGGGTCAACGCCTGACTGACGTCCATGTGGACTCCCTGTGTGCGGCGTGCTCCCGATCCGGTGTCGGGACCACGTGTACGGCGCGCGTCGCGATCGCCGCTCACGGGTTCAATCAGCCGTTGCCGTATGTGAATCGCCACCGCCGCATGACGCGTTCGGCGCTCAGGCGAATCGGAGAGCTGTAGTACGGCGCTTCAGCGCCGCGTTTCACTCTCATACCTAAATACGGTCGCCGGAACGACTCAACCGTCCGCGATTTCGCAATTTCTCAACGGTCTTCGTTCGGCGTTCGTGCTGTTCAGAGCACGACTTGCACTTACCTAAATACGGCCCTCAGAGCAGCCCAACCGTCCACCCATTCACACAGAAAGAAGGCCCGAGAATGGTTCTCTCGGGCCCTCTTATCCGCGCTGGGTTCAGCCGTCTACGGGTTCCGAACTCCCGAAGACAAGCGCGTCCCTGGCTTCATCAAGACGCGCTGACAGCTCACGCATCTCGACCCGCGCGGCGTCACGCACGCGGATCACGTTCCGGCGAGAGCCGTATGCCCCACCGTACCGCTCCTGAGCGATGCGGCTCATGATCCCCGCGCGCCCGACGTCGTCCGCCTTCGCGCCCATGTCCAGCGCGTCAGCGATCGTCGGGAACTCCTGACCATCGCCGAACGCCTCACGGAAGACCGTCGCGCTGTACTGAGCAGCACTGAACGCCACAGCCGCGCGGGTGACGCTCTCCGCATGGGGAAGCCCGCGCATGAGCTGAGCGTGCGGCGTAGCGGTGATCTCGTCCGGGGGGACGTCCATCCTGTAGCCGTTGCGCGCGGCGGCGTCACGTACCGCCCAGCGCTTGAGAGTGGTCCGCGTGATGATCATCTCGCCACCGTCACGGCGGACGTAGATCCACGCCTGAGCGTCCGGTGTGCTTTCCGGCGCGATCTTGCATCGCGCCGTGATGTCGCTCAGGCGCTGGGCGAACATGAGCACCGCATCCTGCGTCACGTCGTCTGAGACGTCGTCCGTGCCGTACGGGGCGTGTCCGCCCTTGACGACGGTGGCGCTCCCGTCCATGCGCTTACGTGACCGCGTGGCGTCAACTGTCCGGCAGTATCCGCGCGCAAGCTTACGGATCTCCGTCCAGTCGTCCGGCGTCACGCGCGCCATGTCGTCTGCTGCGAGTTTCGCTCCCGGAACATTCGCGGGAACGTACTTGCCGAATGAACACTTCGACATTACCGCTCTCCGATCTCTCGCGACTTGCGCCGCACCTTTCTTTGCTCAATTCAATTGAATCGCAATTGAGAGATCGAATCAATGCTTCTGTGTGATGTTTTACCAGGTCAGATAGGCATTCAATCACACAGACAAAAGGTGGCCGGCATGCATTCATGGCGAATAAATTAAATAGTCGAGAGGTGTTATGTGAATTGATAATGGTGGGTGGATATATGTTACTGGCCGAGTGGCCTCTGCGTTCTGGCGCTTTGAGGGTGGCTTACGCCTGCCAGTTGTGTCGGCGAGCTGCCGGGGGTACGTGCCGTTGGCCTGGGTATGGAGAGCTCGCGGTGTGGCCGCTCTCAGGTTGCCTACCAGTTGCCTACGAGAGGCTGTCTCAGCGGTCAGACCGCTCTGCCCTTCAACAGCAGAGCCCAGAGTTGCTCCGCCTCAGGCACCCGCATCCAGTCCGTCTCCTGAACCACGGTTTTGCCGGGACGCCTGATGATGCGGCGCACGAATCCCAGACCGGCCGCACGGCAGAGCTCGAAGTGCACGGGTAGGCATTCGCAGGTGTGCCGTGACACCCTGACCCGCTGGCAGCGCGCGATGGGCTCGAACCAATTGACACGCACCGGCATGTCGGGCTCGGCGATGTGCGGCCCGTGAAACTCAGTATCGACGTTCACCGTCGCCTCCTGCTAGCTGCCGAGACCACTCTCAGTAGATGGCAGGACAGATGGACAGCGGAGGGTGACAGCGACGGTCAGAGCCGGACAGCCAAGCTCTGGCGAAGCAGATCCAAGACCGCCTGCGTGTCCTCCAGCGGAGCTGCTCCGATGGCCTTCAGGCTGCTCACGAGTTGCCGAGCTCGCAGCCTGGCCTCGTCTCGACGACCCAGGTTGAGGAGAAGGCGGATCGCCGCAGCCGCCGCCGTCTCCGCGTCCGGGTCCAGCTCGCTGGCCTGCTCGAAGACCTCAAGCGCTCGTTCCGCCCGGCCCTCCGCATCGTGGATTCCGCCGAGCTGGAGCAGAGCCTTGACGCAGGCTACGGTGAGCGGCCAGCGGTGATCCTGATCGATCCAGCCGTACTTGAGCCCCTTGGCGAGGGGCCCTCGGCAGATTGCGGCCACGCTGTCGAGGGCCACCATCCGCTCTTCCACGCTCCTCGAGCTCCTCGCGGCGGCGAGGCTTCGGTGGAGGGTCCAGTAGTCGACGCTGACGTGACGAGCTTCGATTCGATACGTCCTGCCGCTTACCTCTACAAAGGCAGCGTCCTTGTCCTCCATGCCAGTGGCCGTGCGCAGGACCAAGCGGAGCTCCTTGAGGGCCGCATGGAAGCGCTGCCCGACGTGCGGCTCGTCCACGTCCGGCCACATGAGCGCGCAGCACTCCTCACGGTCCAGCCCCTTCGGATGGAGGGCCAGGAGAACGAAGAGCTCCATCGCTCTGGTCTTGCGTGTCAGGTCGATCTCCTGCCCGTCGACTTCGACGACGGGCGGCCCGACGATGCCCAGCCGTACCCGAGGCTCGTCTGGATTCGGCTCTGGCATCTCTGGGTCGACGTCACGTTCATCCGGCTCCTCGACGTAGCCGTTCGCGCACGCGAGTTTGTGCACGAGTACTTCGGCTAGCTCCGGCCTCAGCCTCAGCATTGAGGCACCCACGAGCTGAGGAGCCAGTGGCCCGGTTACTTCTGTCACCCGAGATCCAGCGCCGACCGAGCACGTGGTGCCCGCCACCCACTCCCCGAGGAGAAGCGCTCCGATCCCAAACTGGGGCGCCCATCCCATCAGCGTCCCGAGATAGGAGTGGTCCCGTTCGTCCAGACTCGCGACCAGGATCAACGCAGGCAACGGCTGTTCTGGCGCCTGATCTCGCAGTTCCGGGATGTCATCGGCGTCGCTGTCTCGAAGCATTCTCCGACGGGCCATGAACTGTTCTTCGAGTAGGTCGACCGCGGCATCCAGCGACGGCACCAGCTTCAGACCTGGCAAATGATCTAGCCGGTCCAACACACCGCCGCCGAGCAGGCTGACAGCGTCTGCGCGAGGAACGAGAAGCTGGACGCGCTGCTGGTCCGCCTGAGTGAGCAGCTCGACCAGCGCCGCCCTAGCCGTGGCATCGGCGCCCGAGCCAGTGAGCCCTAGGCTCAGCCCCGACAACTCCAGCGCCACTCCGACCCCGATCGGCAGTGAAACCGGGGTCTGAGTCGATACCGACGACTTCACCACCTCGTAGTCGTCCAACGGTTCCGGTGCGGCTTGCCTGTGCACCTGCTCCAGCATTTGTACGGAGGGCTCTTCTGGCTCGGGCAGAGCGAATCCCACAGGCTCCGCCGGAGAGGGGATCCGCCGACGGCGGCGCATGTAGAGGCGGGCTGATGCCAAGGCCACCGCGATCCCCGCGGCGAAGGAGATGGCAACGATGCTTCCATCAGGCAGTTCGACTGTCTGCGGAGGCTCAGCCGATTCTTCCGCTGGCGGAGGAGTATCCGGCGTGGCTGAAGCTGTGGCCCCCTCTGGAAGGATCAGCCGCCATCCTGGCCTGATCTCGTCCGGGTCAACCAGTCTCTGGCCGTCGGGCTGAACACGCCCCCTGTTCAGCTTGAAGATCTCCTTGGACCGCTTGCCTTCTCCGAGGTGTCGATCAGCGATCTCCCAGAGCGTCTCGCCCGCCTCTACCGTGTGCACTCGTCCAGTGAGCGTGCGCTTCTCGTCCAGGCCGGTCGCGTCCGTGGGCATGCGCAATACCCAACCGGGGCACAGCCAATCGCTGTCCTTGAATACCTGCCCATCGCGCATGGCACGGCCCGCGTTGAGTTGAGCGATCTCCCCGTACCTGTTCGAGTCTCCGAGATGGCGGCCGGCGATGTCCCAGAGCGTGTCACGCGGCTTCACGAGGTACGTCTTGAACGCGGCAGACACCTCCACCATCTGGGGCTCTGCCACCGCTACCGGGTCAGGGAGAGTCGCGGGGACGACAGCCACAGTCGCCGCCGGGATGGCGCCCCTGGCCGCAGCGACTGGAGTCGTGGTCGCCACCGTGATCGTGGTGATGAGATGCGCAGCGAGTCTCTGGAAGGGCGTGCGCACACGGCTTCGGCTCGCCCGCAGGGCTGTCACCAGCTCCACGAGGACCGACCAGGCGAACACTGCCCAGCAAGCCCACACAACGAGAAGCAGGAGGGGCTTCAACACGTGTGGCTCAGCCGGTGCGACCAGCTCGTCCAGCCTGGGCAGGTGCAGTGGCCAGAAGAAGGCCAGAAGCACCGCAGGGATCCCCGCCGTCAGCGCCAGCAGCACCAACGCCGCGAAGGCCCGACTCAGGAAGGGGTGGCGCAAGCCGTACGTCGTCATCATCGTCCTTGATCGACCCCTTGAAGCATCTGCGCCGAAGCGCGGGCTGTCGCTTCCACGCTCGTCACGCCGATCAGTGAAAGCAGAACCGTCTTCTTGGTGACCGACGCGGTGACCTCGATCGTGCGCTCGCCGGTCATGGCGGCGCTTCCCGGATGGCCAGAAGTTCCGAGGTAGGCCCGCGCAGCAGCGAGCGCCTTCGCCGTGTCGATCTCGAACCGCCCGCCTTGGGCGTAAACCCGATCCACGTCCACCTGCCCGGCGCCCGCGCGAGCGGCTTCCTCGGCCACCGCGTATGCCTCCCGATACGCCTGGAGCTTCGCGCCGCCATCGATGACCAGCCCTGCGCAGAGAAGCAGCGCGAGTACGAACACCATGACGAACCCCGTCACCGACCCCCGGTCATCCATCGTCCTCACCTGCTTCTGGCGCGGAAAGGATCAAGTGGGCTGGAAAAGGTGCTGCTCAGGCGCTTGGAACCTGGAATTCCCGGCAACGAGAGGTCACTCAAAAGCACCTCGCACTCGACGGTCGCGGTGACAATCGCCGGAACCCCCACCGGCTTGGCGAACTCATGAGTGTCCACCGTCACAGATGGCGAGCAGTTCAGCCCCTCTTGAGCGAGTGCCTCTTGAGCGCTCGACAAGGCGGCCGAGCGCGCCGTGCTCGGATCCCGGGCAATGGACGCTTGCCGGGCCGCGTCCCTTGCGGCTGCCTCGATGGAACCTGTAGCAATGGCAACCCGACCCACCGCGATAGCGAAAATGAGCATGGCGATGAGCGCGGGCGAGACGATCGCCAGCTCCAGCGCCAGTGAGCCTCGATCATTCTTCATCCGCTGGTCCATTTCTCGATCGGCGCTCGCGCCACCTGCTCCACTTTGAGCGTGAGGAGAGGAACCAGGCTGATCGCCTCTCCCCTGACCTCGACTTCGAACGTGTCCCCTGTACGGCTGACGCTGACGGACGGGCCCAGGAGGAACGACGAACCAACCTGGCTGATCACCCGCTGCGCGGCCCCCTGCCCAGCACCCGTGCTTGATCCGTGCGCCCTCCCCACCCGAAGCCCTTCCTGAGCGGCGGACAACGCGATGTTCCGGGCATGGAAGTAGAGCGCGGTGTTCACGACAAGCAGGATCAGCAGCAGGGCGACCGGGTAGACGACCGCAGCTTCCAGCGGTGCGGAACCTCGGTCGTTCCTCACGAGCCGATCTTGTCCAGGTTCGAGTTGACCACCTCGGTGATCTTCGCGACGACCGCCACAGCGAGCAGGAAGACCGCGGCGGCGATGACCACCCACGCGATGAGCTGATCCCCCTGCTCCGGGTCCTGACCACGCCGATGGGACAGGTCGTCGCACCAGCGGAAGAGCGGGATGTGTCTACTCATCCAATCGCTGGTCGCGAGCATGGCTCGGTAGATGGGCATGATCAACCTCCGGTCATCCGGGCGAACGCCGGGTACCCGAGCAGCAGCAGGAACCCGATTGCGGACAGGGCCATGGGAACGGTCATGGTCTCGGTGCGGGACTTGGCCTTGGCGATCTGGCGGGAGAGCTCGACCTCGCGCAGCGACTGGGCCTTGGCGGTGAGCGTGTCGAGGATGCTTGCTCCCCGGGTGCCTGCATGGGCAGCGATGGCCGACAGCTCTTCCAGCTCCGGGACATCAATTTCTTTGGAGAGCGCCGTCAGCTCATCCCAGGCACTCCCACCTCCACGGCGAGCTGGGTCGAGCGCCGCTGCCAGCCGGGCGAAGGTCCAGCCGTGACCTACTTTGGCGGCCGACTCCAAAGCTTCAGCCGGTCCACATCCCGCGGCGCGAGCGAGGGCCACCAGGTCCAGGTAGGCGATGAGGGCATGCAGGAACGCGGCGCGGCCGTCTGCGGCCTCCCGGCGGACGGACACGTTGGGCGCGAAGAACACCACTCCAGCGAAGGCCGCGCACGCTCCCCAGGTGACCATCCAGGGCAGTGTCACCCCCAGCAGCGTGCACCAACCCCACATCACGAACGGCCCGGCCAGCGCCAGGGCAATGACCATGCCCTTCTGCACGAGGTAGTCGGTGCTGTCTTTACCGAGCAGAGCAAGGTCGGTGCGAGGCACCCGAGTGCCGAAGGCCAGCCGTACCGAGACTCGCCTCTTCCAGTCACCGCCCGGTGCGGTGCGGATCGCACCGGGGCGCAGGCGTTCCAGTGCTGGTGCCAACGCCGGAGGAGCCGGGAAGAAGGCCGCAACGGCGAGGAAGAGACCAAGGCCAAGCAGCGCGCCCGATGTAAGTACGAGGCCAATCACGGGCGCCCCTTGGTGGTGTTGAGGAATCTGTGCCCCTTCGGCGGGCGAGCCAGCTGGTGCAGCCAAGCGAACGTCCCCGCGTAAAGCAGGACGATTACGCCAAGCACCACCTGGCCGCCGAGCGTGCCGAACGGAGCCACGTACGCGCGGTTGACCAGGGCGAAAAGCGTGTATCCGAGGAGCGCGCCGATCACCCAGCGAGCGGTCGTGCGGTGACTGGCTCGCTCAGCGTCGATCTCTCGCCGGGCGGCGACGTCCTTGGCAACCGTCCGCGCGAGGCCCCGCAGAACCTCGCGCAGTCCCTTCGCACGGGCGTGGCAGGCGAGGATCAGCGCGGCGGCGATGATGTCGCCGGTCGGGTCATCGAGATCGTCAGCGAAGGCGCGCAGTGCCTGCTCGGTGGGGGTACGGAATGCCAGGCGGCGGGCGAGAGCCTGAACCTCGGTGGCGATCGGCGCAGGCGGGTTCTTGGCGCTGGACTGCAACGCTTCCTCGATGCCAACACTGCCTCCGAGGGCGTCGGCGAGGTGTCGTGTCCAGGACTCAAGCGCTTCCAGCCGGGCGACACGCTGGGCGTTGTCCCTGCCCGTGAGGATCCGTGGCAGGGCAATGACAGCGGCAGCGGCGCCGAGTGCAGCGACCGGCCAGCCGGTCAACCACCAAACGACGGCGAAGGTCAGTACGGCGATCGCGATGGGCACCATCGCGACCTTGGGCAACGCACGCTGAGGGCGGGCAGGCCTTACGGCAGGCGGCCGAAATGCCGCGACGGCAAGCAATGGGCCTGCGACGAGAAGAACGCCGGAGAGCGCGGCCAGCGACTGAGTCATACACGGCCTCCCATCCATGCTCGTGGGACGAAGGCATCCGGATCGAACCCCGCTGAGATCAGGTCATTCATGCACTGCGGGATCGTGTTGGGTACGGCGCGGCCGTCGGGTCCGGGGATGTAGACGCGGTTGACGGCTGGTTCGATGGAGTCGCCCGGAGGCAGGACCTCGTATACCTCGCGGACGTATCGGCGGTTGACCAGGTCGTCCAGATCGTGGCTGACGTCGTGGCCGAGGTGGATCACGAAGTCGACGGCCATCCCGATGGTACGGAAGAGCGTTTCGGGTGCCATGTTCAGCCCACCTGAGCCCGCCAGGATGAGCATGCGTTGGAACACCTGCTCGGCAGAATCGGCGTGCATCGTGCAGATGGAGCCGTTCCCGCCGGTGTTCATGGCGGCGAGCATGGAGATCAGCTCATCGCCACGCACTTCGCCGACGATGATCCTTCGGCAGTTGAACCGCAGGCCGTCCTGGATGAGTTGTCCTACGCTGACGGCGCCAAGGCCCTCGCTGTTGCCCTCGCGTGCCTCCATGGCGAGCACGTCGCGATGGCGTTCCGGCTGCTCGTGCAGAAAGAGCTCATACTCCTTCTCGACGGTGGCGATGCGTTCGTCAGGGGTGATCGCACTGCACAACGCGCGGGCAAAGGTGGTCTTGCCGTCGCCCATCCCGCCAGTGATCACGATGTCCTTGCGGGCACGGACGGCGGCTAGGAGGAAGTCCCGTAGCCCCCTGTCGATGGTTCCGCTCTGCACCATCCAGTCCATGTCCACGTCCAGCATGTGCTGGAGCCGGAAGGAAAGGCTGGGCCAGGGGGTCACGTCGATGAGCGCGGCCATGCGCATCCGGGTGGGTGCCCGGACCGACAGATGGACGCGAGGGTTGGCGATCGAGAAGTCGCGTGCGGTCTGGCCGTCATAGGCGGCCCAGCGCTGGATCTTCTCGACGAGCTCCTCGTTACTCTCCGCGATCGGTGGGCCGCTCTCCTTGCGTCCGTCGCTGTAGGTGATCCAGACCTGGTCGTATCCGTTGACGTCGATGTTCTCGACCGTCGGGTCCTCGATGAAGGGCTGGAGCGTGCCGTACAGGAAGATCTCGTCGTAGATGGCCTTGCAGAGCAGGCGTTCGCCGGCCAGGTCGGGGACGTCCAGGCCGTTCAGCGCGCGGGCGTCCACGTACTCCCGGACGTGGTCCGCGATCACGGATTGGGTGTAGGCGCGCGTGGCTTCCTCGGACACCGTCATGGCTCGTTTGGTCGACTCGGTGACCTTGCGGAGGATCTCGCGCTTGGCCTCGTTCTGGTCGTAGTTCACGGAGCCATGACCTCCTCTCGGACGGCTTGCGCCAAGAGGTTCTGAGCGAGGTGATGAGCCCCACGGACCAGGAGCGATCTGGGAACGTAGCGATCGTTTCCGGCACCGTGCGTAAGAACGCTCGCGGCCCGGGAGTCATGGGGCAGGTGATCGACGACTTCAGCGCTGAGCGTCCGGGCCACTTCCTTGCGCGTGTACGGGCCTTTCCCCGTGAGCAGGATCTGCGGCTCCCTGCCGAGGTTCTTGAGCTCCTGAAGCCTGGGCGCCGCGGCCGACAGATGAACCAGCGTCGGTCTGACGACCATCAGCACCTGGTCGGCGCGGATCAGCATCGGAAGCGGCGTATCGGAGCCGCCGATCCGGCCGAGGTCCACGATGACGGTGTACGGCAGAGCCGCGAAGGTCTCCGTGATCGTCGCCCATAGCGGCTGGAGTGAGGCCGCCTGAGCCGGCTCAGCCAGGCCGGGCAGCAGGTTGCCGTATGTCTGGTCATTCAGGGACTTTGCGGGGTCGGCGCCGCGACGGAGCTGGACGGCCCATTCGGCGAGCCCGCGTTCCCGGGGGTGGCCGACGAGGTAGCCGGAAAGCAGGGTTCCGCCAGCGGGATCACACTCGGCGAAGAGCACCTCGTTGGGCCACGCGAGAGTCAGCGCGAGCCCGGCCGTTGTCGCGCCTGGACTGTGCCCACCCGAGCAGAGAGCGATCAGCATGTCACCCAGCCTTCGACTGGAGGACGAGCGCGACCTTGCCTGAGGCGGCTTGTCTGGCGAGAGACGTGCCATCCGTCGCAGGTACGAGGAGGTCCACCACCATCAGGCCGTCAGCGTCCGCCTGGCCAACCCGATCTACCTGGGCCGGGTGATCCGCTGGCCTCGCCTGCTGGCCCTGGGCGTCAGTGAGCACCACGGTGGCGACGACGCGATCTCCTGGCTGGATTCCTCGGGCGGGGAGCTGACTGACTCTGACCGCTACGGGGACGACGACCTGGCCCGGCGCTGGCACCAGGGAGTCGGTGATCTGGCTTGGGGCGAGCAGGCTTCCCGCTCGCAGATCGACCGCGGCCCGTTTGCCGATCACCATCGAGCGCTGACCGGCGGTGAATGACTGGACGGATGGGTCCATGCCCATGGCGACGGTTCGCAGATCCTGCTGCTGGAGGACCTGTCCGAGTGGGATGTCGTTGGCCATCACGAGAACCGGGGTCTGGTGCGTGGCCACGCCGTACACCTCCCAGGCACCCACCGCGCCCAGCGCGATCACCGCAACGCTCGCGGCCAGCATCAGCGGGCGCCGTTTGCCCGGGAGCGGTCGGGCGGGCGGTGGTTGCGGCGCGGGCTTCGCGAGTCGTTGAAGCATGGACTATCCCTTCGTGACGAGTGCTTGCGCTTCGGCGACAAGGACCGGGAAGGTGACGCTGCGAGTGATCGACGGCAGAGTTCCGCCAGAGCCGCCGGACCCGACCCAGGTGCCGGACCAGATCACGGTCACGGTGGCTTGGTATGCGGCGTTGGGCTTGACGTAGAGAGCCGCACAGTTGGAGCGCTGCTGGCTGGCCTTCTTCGCGGGGTTGTAGAACGTTCCAGGGCCACCACAAGTGATCGTCTTTCCGGTGCCGGGGTTGACGGTCATCTTGGTGGGGGTCGCGGTTGCCTCAGCCCAAACGTCTCCAACCTGGAGCCGCTTCGACTTGGCCGTCCACTCCCCCTTCGCGAGGTAGTACCAATGCGGCAGACCTACGAGACCGCTTGATCCCCTTGGCGGAGCCGTGAAGACCTTGGGATCTCCGATGGGAATCTGGGCGTATGCCTGGCGAGCGAGTTGCTCCGGTGTGATTGTGGGGCCGAGTTCCCCGTCCGGGATCCACAGCACGTCGCGGTAACCGTCGGTGCACTCGACCAAGTAATAGGCACCATCGCCCTTGGCCTTGCTGTTGGGGTTGCTCGCCGGGTCGACGAACTCGAGGCCGCCGTTCTGCTGACCGTTCACGTGCCAGGGTGTGTACGAGCAGGTGACCCCCTGCCCGCCTCCAGCCCCGGTCGAAGAGGTGCCGCCTCCTGGCCGAGGCCCCTTCTTCCCTGTGATCAGGTAACCCCATGGCTGTGCGCTGACCTCGGTGCCGTCCCCGTTCGGATCATGTACGGCTGGCGCGCTGACAAGGAGCGCGGCAATCAGGAAGAGACCACGCACGGCTCCTCCAACTGCTCCAGAGTGGCGACGCGCCAGGCTCCATCTGCCCCCTTGCGCAGGGTCGCCCTCAGGTGGGTGTTCGCCGTCCCGTGGGTGAGGCGCTCGCTCGTCTTGTCGTCGGCCTGACCCGTCTTGCGTGCGTCCTGGCAGTCATGAAGCGTGGCCGTATCACCCTCGATTTGAAGATCGTAGGGATGGATGACCGGAAGGCCCCAGGTGACTCGGCCGGTAACTCTGAGCGCAGCTATGCCTCGTGACATTCGGCTGAGGAGTGGATCAGTGGCGTACTGTCCGAGGATCTCCTTCCGCTGGCGCGGCTCGGCACGCTCGGCGGACTGCCCTGCGGGATAGAGATCCCGGTAGCTCACGATCGGGGCCTGATCAGGAGGCGGTGCGCCCTTCGTGGGAGCGCCAGAGGCCGGCCGCGACGACTCCTGAACATTCGCCTCGGAGCCCTGGCAGCCAGCGAGGCTCAGGATCGTCAGAGCGATCAACACGCTCTTGGGGCATAGCGGAATAGCCCTCACTGACCAGCCACCTTCACCGAGAGGTAGTGGAACGACGCTCGGAGTAGCCAGATTAGGTCGGGCCGTTTAACGGGTCATGTGTCGGTCAAGCTAGAGCTCCCTAACTTCGCTTGACCAGCTTTGAGCTGCGACAACTTCTTCAGAGAGGGCTTCTCTGGCAGATCTCCCGAAGTGCACCGATATGTGCATCAGGAAATTTCGCCATACGACAGAAAGGTCGCATGGCCGCCCGAGAGCCCTCCAACACCCGGGTGCCATACGACCTTTCTTGGACGCGACGAGGTGAGTCCACGCCTCCATCACCTCGCCACGCCGCTCTACACGGGTAGGCCGTCGGTCGGCTCTCCCGTCGTTCTTGTGCTCGATGGAAGATCGCTCATGATCAAGCGGGCAGCTTCGGCGGGATCGTCGAGCGGATGGCTGCACCATCTCGCCGCTTTGCCTGGCCAGCGAAAGCCGTACTGCAGTGTGATCCACACGACGAGTCCAGGTGCGAGGCTGAGCACGGGGTCCTTCGACGCCGCCCAGAACACATCGCGGTCATCGGTGTGCATCCCGGACGCCTCCAAGTGGTCCCTGAGCTGGTCCAGCGCCGTCTCAAGCGTCATGCGGCAGCCCTCGCCCTTCGACCCCGCCTTCCGCGGGCGTGTCGCCCAGGTCCCTGACCCTCCGGCCGCGTTGGAGCATGGCGCTTTGTGCGCTCGATCTTCAACGCGCGCAGCATCAATTCGTCTGGGCTCTCCGCCTCGATGTGCGGGACGGAACGCAGGGCAGAGACTCTCGGTATTGCCCAGAACCTTCCTGTTTGCCTGCCGTACCAGACGGTCCAGCAGGGCAGCTTGGCGGCGAGCCTTCGAGCGATCTCTTCGTAATCCATCCTTCGCCCCTACCTAGCGCGGAATCGATCTGATCCCAGTAGAGGGCCTGCGCAGATGGCTTCGGAGGGCGACAATCAGGGACAGCGACGGACACGCAACGTGTCCGCTCTTGTCCGCAAGGTGATGAACATGAGCTGGACGGCGCGCATTAGGAGCGAGCGGAAGGCCAGAGCCTGGGATGTTCCTCGCATGGCGAGGAGCCTTCGCGAGGCCGCTGGAGACGATCGCGGCGGTCTTCCTGATCACGAGTCCCTGGTTCGCGCCATCCGCCGATGGGAGTCGGGCTCCATCGCGCTCTTGAGCGAGCGATATCGACTGCTGTATTGCCGTGCGTTCATGGCTGACGAGAGCGAATTGTTCGACGAAACGGGAAAGAATGGGGAGGAAGGCGGACTAACTCGATCGAGGGAAGAGGACGATCCCACGAAACGACGTGACGCGCTCAGGCTCGGTCTCGCGGCCACCCTCGGTCAGGTTCTGGGTGAAGCCGCAGATGAGGCTATGGAGTTCACCCGGCGAGCGAGCACTTCCGCCGTGGGGCGCCGAACCTTGGAGCACGTCCAGCAAACCGTCGAGGACATCGTGGCCGCCTACTCCCGGCGCCCTCCTGCCGAGCTGTTCCGGGTTGCCAGGCTGTACCGGCGGAAGGTCGATGATTTCCTAGCTGGACCCCACACGCTGCGCGAAGGGCACGAGCTTTTCGTCTGCGCTGGTTGGTTGTCGGAGATCCTGGCATGGCTGGCGCACGATCTGGGTGATCCGTTCGCTGCGGAGGCATACGCCGTGGACTGTTTCGAGCATGCCGATCAGGCCGGGCACGATGAGCTGTGCGGCTGGGCCGCGGACGCGATGGCGTCCATTGCTCTCCACGCCGACCGACCCGCACGTGCGGTCGCTGCAGCGCATCGCGGGATCAGCCGCGTGTCCATGAGCCATCCCCTGGCGGTGCGGCTCCAGGCTCAGGCGTCCCGCGGACATGCGCGGCTCGGTGACCGGGCGTCCTTCCAGGCCTCTCTGGAAACCGCCGATCGGTTGTGGGAGGCGCTTCCCAGTCGTACGCCGATCCGGCTTGGCGGACTGGACACCGGACGACTGGCTACGTACGCCATGACGGCCTACACCGCCTCGTCCTACATCTGGCTCGGCGAATTCGACCAGGCCCGGGTGCACGCAGAACGGGCAGTCGCCGCACACGTGTCGGGTCCGGCCGCGAAGAGCTCTCCCAGCCGCGAGGCGATCGCCCGCCTGGATCTCGGGATCGCACTCGCCAACCTCGGAGCCGTCGACGACGCCCTGACTCTCGGGACGCAGGCTTTGGACTCACCTCGGGTAGTTGCGTCAGTGCGTGCACGGGCAGACGATCTGGACGCCGCGCTCGCGCGTAGGTTCCCAGGTACGAGCCAAGCCGAGGAGTTCCATGAGCTCTTGATCGCGATTCGATAGGAGGGGCCCATGTCCGAGGAGCGGGAGTTGAACATCCGTAAGCCGTACTTCGATCTGATCGCCTCAGGGGTGAAGACAGTAGAGGTTCGCGTTGGTTACGAGAGCATGCGCAAGATCCGGCCCGGCCAGAGGCTCACATTCGTCTCTGAAGGCGAACGGCTTTCGACCCGAGTCACAGGCGTGACCGAGTATGCGTCGTTTGAGGAGCTGCTGGACCAGGAAGATCCGATCGCCATTGGCGGCGACTTGGGCAAGGACCGCAGTGAGCTGCTGAAGGTGATCCGCTCCATCTACCCGCCTAAGAAGGAGCGCTTGGGGGTTCTTGCCATCGGCGTCGCACTCACGCTTGACTGATCCTCCGGAGAGATCATTGCTGCCTCGACGGCACCGGGACCACCTCGAACCTTCGCAAGGTGACGCAGCAACCGACGGGCGAATCGGCCTGAGGTCGGCGAGATATTCCCTCCGCGGTCCAAGCGGCGCTTTGAGCACTCATCGATGGACACAGGAACCGTAGAGCTTCTGCGGCCGTACATTACGCATGAACGCCTTCGGGACGCCCATCTATCGGCTGCGCCCAAGCGGCGAAGGTGGACAGAGTCGACCACGGCCTGTGGGCACTCCCAGGCGGAGGCATGGAACTGACCGAATCTGTTCCCCAAGCCGCGATTCGAGAGGTGAAGGAAGAAACCGGCCTGGACATCGAGATCGTCTGCTTGGCCTGGAAGACAGGGGTGAAGACGATGTGGGCATGGCTACCCTTGGCGACATAGATGTTGAACGACGACTCCTGGACGACGTGGTAGGGCTCCGTCCCGTACTCGCGACTATGAAGATCTCCGATATCGGCTATGCCTTCGCCCGAAGTCTTCAGCGCCAGCGAGTACCGCGCGGCCTCCTCTACTCGGCGATGTCGGGCTCCTCGCGCTCGGCACTCGTATGGCGGCTCTGCCGAGGGTACGACCGCGCAGCGAGTCGACCGCCGGTCTTAAGGCCTTGCGCGCCTGCTTGGCCAACTTCGCGGCAACGACTGGATCTCTGTACCGACATCGCACATGCTGATCTAGTGGTTGATGCTCGTTCCTATGTAACGAACTTTGCACTCTGGGAGAAACACCCCGGAAGGGAGAGACGCAATTGTCAATCGCGGCGAGCTGGCAGAAAGAGCAATTCAGCAAGGCGTATATGCTCGCCGTGGCGTCACAGGGCGGCTACACGATCGGAGAGTGGAACGTCGACAAAGACGGTGTCGACGTCACCCTGCGCTCCGGCGGACTGATGGTAGACCTGCAGCTCAAATGCACCCAGCGGCCACGAACAACGAGCGATGACTACGTCTTCGACCTCGACGTCCCCACCTACAACAAGCTTCGCGATCCATACAGGTCGGCACCCGGCTATATGGCTTTGGTCGTCGTGCCACCAATTCTTGATGAGTGGCTTCTCCATGAGCCAGAACGACTGCTTCTGTCATGTCACGCATACTGGGCGAAGCTCCAGGATGAACCTCCTCCGACGAGTTCGGCGACGACGTCTATCCGGCTGCCTCGCTGTCAATCCTTGACCGCCAGCTCGATCGAAATTATGTTCGAGGTGGCCCTGTCTCGCATTCTCGGGACGGCAGGAGGTGATTCCGCGTGAGCTCCGCTCTTGAGCCGCATGTCGGGGCAGACGAGCTAGCGACCTATCTTCAGCTTCATGGATGGCGCCCCACACAGGGCGGGCGCCTCGCCCAACTCTGGGCGCACCCCCACCACGAAGACTCATCCATTCTGCTCCCCCTCATCGAGGGGGCAAGCGACTACGGCAAACGGGTACGTCTGCTTATAAATGATCTCGCAGCGCAGGAAGATCGGGATCCGAGGGAGATCCAAACCGATATCTCGCTGGTGTTCTTCGACGTCACCAATCTGCGGGCAGCGCATCCCGAGTTGATCGACGACTCAATACCTCTCCAGGCCGGGTACCAGCTCTTCCAGTCCGCACGCAAACTCATGATCGCCGCAGCCGCCGCGACGCTGCGACGACAAGGCCACTTCGGCAGGTCTCTCCCCCTGCAGGCACGAGACCACGCCCGTCACGTACGCCTTGGCCACACTCGGCGAGGTTCCTACATTCTGCCCGTGATCAGTCGTGCACGGCCGAGCTCCCCCATCCCCAACGAGCAAGAGCATCTCGACATGGACGTAGAGGAAAGCCTGTTCGACAGGCGCGTACTTGGCACCCTCTCCGGAGCACTACAGGTCCTGGAAGACATGACGGTCAGAACAGAGCGCCTGCCTTCCAAGTCAGAGGTCGCGGACGCCGTGGGCGTTGGGGTGTCGCGGGAGCTGTGTCAGGCCATAGGAGCGGTCATGGCAACAGATGCGGTCTCCGAACTCGACATCACATTCAACTGGTCCCCCACCGTGCCGCCACCGCGAGGCGCCACACGGGAGGTTGTGTTCCCCAAGGAATCGAGCGACACCGTCGAGTACGTCGCTGAGCAGCTCAAGACCTTCAGGCGGGAACGTGAGCACCTGCTCTTCGGCCTGATCACAGACCTTCATCACAGCGCCGACGAAGAGGCTCTTGGCGGTCGGGTGGGCATGGAGACCGTAGTGGACCGACGCCGGCGAAGCGTTTGGTTCAATCTGGACGAGGAGTCCTACCAACTGGCCGTGCGGTGTCATGGAGACAGGACCCGCGTGATGGTTCGAGGCGTGTTGAGGGCCCCGGCGGGGCAGCAGGCCACGATGGACGTCAGCGAGTTCGGCCCCGACAGCTCACTCAGCGACGCGGCTGCAGTCATCGGCGGGATGGACTTGGGCTAGTAAGATCCTAATGGTGATCAGCCAGGAATTGAGCGGCCGTTGCGGGCCAACTCGGGTGTGACGATGTTTCGCCTGCGATCTGGGGCGAAGCTGAGCTGTTGGTAACTGTTGGCGCTCGGGACGAGTGATCGTCCAGGTGGATGGTCTGGTTCCCACCACCGATCGCGTGATCGACGCTCGCAGGGGCATGGTCGTCCCCGGCCCGTCGACGCGCACCGCCATGCCTTACGCCATCTCGCTCGACCGGTGGAGCACACGAGCCTCTCAAGATCACATGTGGCTCACCGTGCCCCCACAGAAAGGTTCGGCGGCCGCGGACTGCGGCAGGACCGAGACGGCGGAATGGCGCGGACCGCGCGGCGGGAGCGAGCGCGTCTTCGGCGTTCTTGGCGCGTTTGGCCCACGCGGCCGGACCATTGAGAAATGGTGAAGTTCATCCCAGCACTCCGCTTTAGTCTAGCTGCTCGACTTTACCCGGCAACATGGCGATCACGGCATCTCGCTCCGCAGCCACTGCGCGCAGCTCATTCAGAGCAGCCGACGGCTCCTCACGACTGAACTCCCGGAGGGTCGGACACCCGTTCGCACTGTGACCATCCATCCCAAGATCCCCCGGTATCCAGGACAAACCGGAGCTTCTCCTTAAGCCAGTCCCCAACTCAACGACTGGCGTGAATGGATACCGGGAGTTCCCATCGCGAACAGGCTAGTCGCCGTCGCCAAGCATCCCGTTGGCGCATGTGTACAGCAGGTTGGGCGCGGACTCGGCGCAGCTGCGACCCAGGTCGACAGGGCCATCGGTGAACGCTCGGAGCGAGACTGTGATCTTCGCGAGCGTGAACCACATCACCAAGCAAACGCCTCCGCCGACAGCCGTACGGCGTCTTACAAGTCCGACATCGCGACCCTGAGGCTCAGGGGCCTCATATCGGTCCACACCTCGCCGATGTAGCCCAGGCACTGCTCGCGCGAGCCAGTGAAACCCTCGTCGATCCATCCGGTCGGGTTCGGCCGATTCATCGGCCAGATCGAATACTGCTCCTCATGGTTGATGACCACTTTGGTGTCAGCCGGTGTCACACGTCCTCCTGGTTTTCAATGGCAGTGAGAGCAGAGTCGATCGCATCGATCGCAGTCGTGAGCTGGTTCTCTGTGATAATCAGCGGCGGAAACAGGTGCAGTCGGTTGGCTGCGGCAAGGGGCCATACTCCGCGGACCTGGCACTCGCGCAGCACTGTCCGCATTCGCTCAGTGAGCGGCCCGGGCGCGACGTACGGTGCATACGGCTCACGCGTGGCTCGGTCCGTGACCAGCTCGATCGCCCAGGCCAGTCCAACGCCGCGGATTTCCCCGACGATAGAGTGGCGTTGGTGCAGAGCATCCAGCGCGGGGCCGACAACGTCCTGCCCCAGCTTAGCCGCCCGATCGACCAAGCCCTCGCCGCGCAGGATGGCGAGTGACGCGACAATGGATGCGCTGGCCAGTGGGTGACCCGAGTATGTCAGGCCGCCAGGATAGGCACGGTGGGCAAACGTAGCAGCGACCCTTTCGGAGATGATCACGCCCCCGACCGGCACATAGCCCGAGTTGACGCCCTTAGCGAAGGTGATCAGGTCAGGGGTGACGTTCCATAGATCGACGCCGAACCACGTGCCGCAGCGGCCAAACCCGGTGATGACTTCGTCGGCAACGAGCAAGATACCGAACTCGTCGCACAACCTGCGCACGCCACCCAGGTATCCTTGCGGAGGGACCAGCACCCCGTTGCTGCCGACCACCGGCTCGATGATCAGTGCGGCAAATGATTCTGGTCCGTCCATCTCGATCACCCGGCGCAGGTGCTGCAGTGCTCGTTCACACTCCTCGGCGTCAGTCGAGGCGCCAAACTCGCTTCGGTACCGGTAGGGGGCGAAGAACCGAACGACTGGCGTGGCGCCCGTATCGACCGGCCAGCGGCGCGGGTCACCAGTCACGCCGAGCATGCCTTCGCTTCCGCCGTGGTACGAACGGTACGCAGCCAGGATCTTGGGCCGACCGGTGTGCACCCGGGCCATCCGCAGCGCGTGCTCGTTAGCGTCGGCACCACCGTTGGTGAACAAGACCGAAGCCGCTCCGGGTGGAGCTACCTCGAGAATGGCCAAGGCTGCCTCCTCCCGCACATCTACAGCGAAGGACGGCGCGATCGTGCACAGCTGTGCCGCTTGGTTCGAGATCGCCGCCACCATCGCTGGATGTTGGTGCCCGAGGTGCAGGTTGGCCAGTTGGGCGTGCATGTCGATCCAGCGCTGGCCGCTGTCGTCCCAGAACTCGCATCCAGCCGCCCCAGCCACGCGAACCGGTGCCATCGACGCTTGTGCTGACCATGGGTAGAACACTGGCCCGGTCATACTGCCCTCCGCTCTGCGATTAGCGCCGCCTGTGCGGCCGGTGTCGGTGCAGCGAACACGTCCCTAAGCGTGAGCCGCACATTGAACGCGCGGCGTAGCCTGCCGATCAGCCTGATTGCCGACAACGAGTCACCGCCGAGATCGAAGAAGTCCTCGCTGCTACCGACGGATGGGATGGCGAGCAGCTCCGCCCAGAGTTGGGCGATCTCCGCGCGGAGCGGATCATCCTCGGCAGCGGCTACCGGTATCGTTGTATCCACGCGGTTGACGGTCGGCATGGCCGAGAGCCTGCCGTCGCCGGTCCATCGGGCTCGCACGCCAGTGGCGTGCATTGTAGTGCCCGGCTCGTCAGCATACGGGTCGGCAAGGGAGCCTTCACCGGAGACGTACAGTTCTCCGACGCCACCGATGGGAACCGGACAGCGAGCTGCGTCCAGCACGTAGCAGCGGGCCAGCCGGGGCGAACCATCCGGTGGGAGTACCGGCTGCCAACGCCCGAACATCAGGCCTAGGTCGCGGCGACTGACCGTATCGAGGTCGGCCAGACTCGCTTCGGGCTCGAGTTGATCGAGCATGGCGAGGAACGTTTCCGCGATCCGGCTTGCCGTATCCGCGTTGAACAGTGTCGAGCGGTAATGCAGCGCGCCTTCGTACCTGTCGCCGATGGAGTCCACCGCGAGTGACAGATCAAACTTCGAGGCGCCCTCGTCCATCGGTACCCGACGCAGCTCAACATCGCCGAGCTTGTGGGTATCAGCAAGCCGGGTGCCGAGCCGGAAGGATACTTGCACAAAGGGAGCCACAGCCGGATCCCGCTTGACGCCGGACGCGGCCACGAGTGCGTCGAATGGCACTGCCCGGCTGGACAACGCCGTAAGCACCGCCGCCCGTGCACCGGATAGCAAGTCTCCGACCGAACCGTGCAGGTTGAGGCGCAGACGTATTGGCACAAGGTTGGCCAGGCAGCCGACGACGCCTTGGGCCGTATCTTCCGCCCGATCCACCACAGGCGTACCGATGATCAGATCGTTGCCAGCACCATACCGGGACAATGTGTGTGCGAACGCGCCGAGCAGTATGGCGAACGGCGTCGTTCGCGCATCAGCGGCGAGCGCCTCGACGTGACGCTTGGTTGCGTCCGGGAGTTCGAACGCGATAGTACCGCCACGATGGTCGGCCCGGTCCGGACGCGGCTGGTCCAACGGCAACGCGACCACGTCCGGTGCACCGGACAAAGCCTCGAGCTGGCTCGTCAATCGAGCCCTAAAGTCCGGCCCCGCCATCCATTCAGCCTGTTCGCGGGCGAGGTCGACATACTGGTTGACCACCGGCGGCAGCAGCGAGGGCTTCCCGTCGGCGTACGCCGCGTAAAGGGTGGCGAGTTCAGACAGTACGATCTCAGCCGCGACCGGGTCGGCCGCCACATGATGCAGGACCACGATGAGGCCAATGCCACCGTCGACCAGGCGTGCGGTGGCGGCCCGTATCGGCCACTCCCGGCCAAGGTCGAACTGCGTGCGCGTGATCTGCCGTACGCGGTCGTCCCTGGTCCAGTCTTGATCCGCCGCAAGGCCGCGCAGGTCTAGTCGAGTCCAGTCCAGCCGAGCTGGCGAATGTACTCGTGCGACCAGCTCGCCGTCGACCTCACAAATCGTGGTACGCAACGCCTTGTGCCGCTGGACGACCTCGTCCAACGCGTTGGCGAGCGCGTCGATATCGACTGGGCCGGACATCTCGTACGCGGCGCCGAGATGGTAACTCCAGCCAGTATCGCCGCCTTGTTCTGCCAGCCAGATCCCACGCTGGGCGGTCGTGAGCGCCACACTGGTCGGTGCGGTACGTACAGGCAACGTCAGTGCGCTGCACTCGGTACCGTGCCGAACGGCGAGCACCGGGGCCGGATGGCGTATTGGCGTCTCGGCATTGTCCGCGTCGGCACCGGTCAGCGCGAGCCGCAACCGAGTGCCGACAGCGAACCGATACGCGGCTGGATGTAGTGTGATCGTCACCTTGGTATCCGGACCCAGCCGCAGGCACCCCTCGGTCACGTACCGGCTCGTACCGTCGGATGCGACCGCCTCTAGGTACGCGAACACATGTACGTCCGGCTGCGGTGCTGAGAGTGTCAGGTGCAGCACCGGCTCACCGACGACATCGAAGTCCCGGTCCAATGGCGCCGAGGTGTAGGTGTACGCCCGGGCATCGTTGCCAGCCAGGTTCGGGTAGTCGTACGGGGCGCCGTAGCCGCTGGCCCACCGGCTTGTGCGGCCGGTCGTAGTGGCGTAGTCAACCGGGTACTGTCCGATACCGGCCGGGCCTGGCTCCGGTGCCAGCCAGCCGCCGATGCCAAGCTCCCACTGCTGAGATTCCACATCGCGCGGTGGCCAGGTATCGGTCGTCACCCAGCCGGGTGCGCCGTCGATCGCGTACCGGATCCGCGGGCCATCGGTAACGTCGTTGTCGACGCCCTTCAGCCAGTGGTCGAACCAACGTACGTGCTCGTCAGCCAGATTCAGACCAGCCCCGCCCATCAGACCGCCGGTGTGTGGCCACGGTCCGATCGTCACCCGGTGCGGCGCGGGCAGCGCCTCGGCCCAGCGAACCGCGTCCCGGGCCCACACGTCATACCAGCCGCCGAGGTGGTGAATCGCGACATGGCTGGTTCGGATCGCCTCGATCATGGCAGCCGGGCTGCGGGTCACGTACGGCCGCTCGGTCGAGCCTGGCAGTGCCGCGTCGCGGTCACGCAGCGAGGCGAACATGCCATACACGTCCCGGTTGCCGGTGTGCTCAGCGCGAGCGGCGGCCAGCAGCGCTCCGTCCGGATCGTCGTCCAACGGCGCGACCGGGCCGGCCTGGTCCAGGTAGGCCACATCGGCGCCCCAGGCGCGGGCGAAGTCACCGCGGAAGATTCCGCCGTCGTATGCAAATGAGTAGAGGTCGTACAACGCCATCTGGGGGAACACCGCGCACAGACTGGGCGGCGCAGCTATGGCCGCAAGATACTGCGACACGCCTAGATATGAACGGCCAAACATTCCGACCCTGCCGGTGCACCAAGGTTGGGCAGCGAGCCACTCCGTGACGTCGTACACATCGTTCATCTCGGCCACGGCAAATGGGCCGTCGCTGCACCCGAACGACGCGCCACTTCCACGACTGTCCACCACCGCGACCGCGTACCCGTGCCCGATCAGCCGCTCAGCCAGTGGGAAGCTGCGCAGGGAGATATCCATAGGGGACACCTCGTCGATGCCCAGATCAGCGACCGACTCATCGGCGAGCTGCCTGCGTATTGCGGCCAGGTGGTCCTCGCGTTGCGCTCGAGGCGTGACCTGGTGGTACCGATCATGTGCCCACACCACTGGGTACGGCCCCGCCTGCGCCGGAAGGAATAGGTAGACGGCCAGCCGAGTGCCATCACGTACCGGAACATACTGGGACCTCAACGTCCATGCGCTCATGACAGCTCCGCTCGACCGTAGAGCTCGCTGGCCGGTACCCCGATCGCCGCGCATGATTCGAAGAATTCGGCCATCTGCCGCAGCTGATACGACTCAGGCGTGTAGCTGGTCGCCATGACGAAACCTAACCACGGCTCGCGGCCCATCGCGTAGATGTGTGCTCGGACAGCTCGCAGTCCACGGATGATGCCCATCGCCTCAGCCGCATCGGAGCCGTTCAGCTTGCGGGTACGGCTCATCTTCTGATCCAGGCGACGGGAGAACAGCGGTCCGTACAGCCAGGACAGCGGTGCGCCGTCGCATTCCATGCCGAGAAACGCGAGATCCACGTCCCCGATAAGCTCGTGAATGCGTTCAAATAGTTTCGCGTCCACGCCGCGATTGTCCGCGCCGAAGTAGAGCGTCCGGGCACCGGTGCGCACCGCGTAGGTCACCTTGGCACCGATGTCCAGGTCACAATGCTCGCCGACGAATGGGCAGACCACAATCTCGCCACCTGCGAACGGCAGAATGTCGCCCGGCTCCACGTCAACTACACGCGGGAAGCCCAGCGCCTCCAGGCAAAGCCGCAGCGATGGATCTTGTAGGGCGCCGCTGGTCGTCTTCGGCACTACCATGGTGCCGATCCGGTGACGCAGCTTGAGCAGTGTGCCGAGTTCCAGATGGTCCTGATGACCGTGCGTGATGATCACGTAGTCGATGAAGTCGGGTACGTCCGCATGCGAGTACCGGTCCTCGCCGCCGTTGTCGGCAATGAATGGGTCGGTCATCACGGTCGTCCCGCCGGTCTCTACAACGACGCAGGCGTGACCGAAGTAGCGGATCCGCTCAGTGCCAGCCACTCCGTTACGATCCACGTGCAGCCCGCACTCAGTGTCGAACAGTGTCGCGAACGTCTCCCGTTCCGCCTCAGGCACCTCAAACGCGGTGCACAGTTCTCCGAACGGCCGGGGGCTGGACATCGCCGCGAACAGCTCGTCTATGCGTCCGTCGCGCAGCGGCATCCGCGTCTGCAGATGGCCGCGGCCTGGGAACCGCGGCGTGGTCATCGCGAATGGGCGATCATCGTCAAGACAGCGGGCCAGATCCACCGCGTGCGCGGACTCGTCGAAGTATGCGCGATACATCATCTTCTCGGCCAGCCGGACGCGAGCCTGGTCGCTCAGGTCGTAGACGAGCTCGACTAGGCCGCGTAATGGCTGCGGTACGTGCGCATACGCTGGCGTCAGGTCAAAGCCATCGGCGAGCTTTGGCAGCGCGACAGCCAGCTGGTCCAGGGCCGCGGCCAACTCCGGCAAGGCAGAGGCCCCAATGCGGGCGGTCAAGGCCTCGACTTGTGAGATCGACTCATCCGGCAGGTCGACGAACATGCCGCCACGCAACTTCGGGTCACGCGCAGACCGCTGGTGCATCTGCGGCGCTTGCTGAAACGACTCGAGCAGTGGCAGATGCAGCTTGGTGAAGTTCATCGCCGCAGGACCAGGAGCGACCAGGTTCAGCCAGGCATAGTACTGGTGCACCAGCGGTTCCAGCGCGACGTCCGGTCGTGTGTAGACCTGCTGGTCGGGCGTATAGGTCATGAGCGGGCCTCACTCCCAGATCCGGCGAGGCGCGAGCGGACCAGCCGGGCCACCTCGGCAATGTGCAAGTATTCGGCCTCCTCGACGGGCGTGTCGACGACGAAAGTCGACACCCCGGCCGCAGCCAGTTCTGTGAGCCTGTCGGCCACCGCCATATAGTCGCCGACCAGATACGGCCCGTCGGCCTGGCCGGAACGGAACGGCGCCAGCCAGTACATGCCGCCGTCGGCGTAGCCGTCGGCGGCCTCGTATAGTCGCGTCTTCCACACCGAGTCGGTCTGCGCCATGCTTGCCTCGACCAGATCGCGGCCCGTCTCATCGGGTGGGAACGCTGCGTAGGCTGCCTTAACAGCGTCTTCCTTGTCAGGACGGGCTACGATCCCTACATGCAGCGCGCCAGCGTCGCAGGTACCAGTTTTCGGCAGCATCCGGATACTGCGCGCGCCAACGCGCGCGGCCAATTCCATCGCGGCCGGCGATTGTCCGGCAAGGAAGAGACGCGGTGCGAACCCGGCTGGGACCGGCGGTGTGAGCTGCAGGTGCGACACCCGGAAGTACCGGCCGTCCAGACTGTAGGGCCGGGGGCTGCCAAGCACGCCGCACATCACGTCGACATACTCGCCGAGCCGCGCGTACCGCTCGTCGTGAGCCACCGTGTCACCAAGAGCCGCCATGTCGCGCAACGCGGTACCCGTAATTAAGTTGAGGTCGATCCGCCGCCCGTACAGGTCTACTAGCGACTGAACCATACGCGCGGCGGCGTATGGGTGCATGTAAATCGGGTTGACCGCCACCAGCGGGTGCAGCCGGCTCTCGGCCAGAACCGCGGACGCGGCCAGCCACGGGTCGAGGACCGCGCCAGCGCCGGTGAACAGCAGGATTCCGTCCAGTCCTGCCTCGTCGCTCCAGCGGATAACTTGGCGCGCGTTCGCAGTGTACGAGCGCAGGTCGGCGACGCGTGGAACCACCGAGACGAAGTCGACGAAGCTCATCGCGGATCTCCCTCGTCCAATGTTTCGGCCGCGAACGCCGCCCGAATTTCGGCTGCCTCGCGCAACTGGTTGTCGATGAGGATGGCCAGCTCCTCCACCGTCGGTGAGGTCAGGAACGTACGCAGCGAAAGTTCGACGACGAACAAGTCGTTGAGCTCGCCGAGCACCTGTGCCGCGTTCAGCGAGTCGCCGCCCAACGCCAGAAATGAGTCATTCACGCCGACCGCGGCAATGCCGAGCCGACGGCGCCAGACGTCGGCGATCACATTCTCCAGTGGCGTTCGCGGTGCGACCAACGCGGTCGGTACTGCTGGCCGCACGGCCAGTACCGGTCCGATGGCCGCTGCCGCGTCGGCTATTGTCGACGGTGGGTCGATCCAGCAGCGGACGCGGCGGAATGGGTAGCCGGGCAGGGCCACGCGGCGCGGTTCCGAGCCCGTGTGCAGCGCGGACCAGTGCACCGGTACTCCAGCCGACCAGGCCGTACCGAGCGCATGCAGCAGTTCGGCCTCAAGGTCGCCGTGGCCGAACTCCAGCGGCGTCACGCCGCCTGGCAGCGGTGCCGGGTCGGGGTAGTTGCCTGTACGTATTGCGTCAGCACCGGCGGCCAGACTCAATCGGCCGTCGATTACTGAGGCCGACACTGCACCAACACCTACACCGGTGGCGGCGGAAAGCTCCAGGCCGCAGTCGGCCAGCAGCCGCGCAATGCCATACCAGGTGAGATAACCCTCGAGCACTGGTTCGAAGCCACCGAGAGAGCTGGCTGCTGCCCCGCACCGCTGAGTCAGCGCTGGGTGTGCGAGTTCCATCGGCGTGCCAGCCAAGACGAGGCCGAACTGCGGTTGCTCACCGACCAGGCTTGCGGCCGAGGCGACCAGCGCCGCGACCGGGTCGGTGCCAGTCGGCACCAGGGCGAAGCCACGGTGTGTCAGCGCACGCCGACCGACCTGCGTCGTGTACGCGACATCGGCAAGCCGGTCGCCCGTGGCTGCCAGATGGGTGGCCAACCGATCGCGGACCAAGCCTGCGGCCTCAGCGTCATCGCCCGAATACAGCAGCAGCGCCGGCCGGGGCGTAACGGCTGGAACCGGCGGCGGAGTCGGCGCCTGCTCAAGGATCACGTGCACGTTGGTACCGCCGACGCCGAAACTGCTCACGGCGGCCCGTCGCGGGCCATCCACGTCCGGCCATGCGGTGTGCGTGGCGTTGACTCGCACCGGGCCATCGGCGAGCCCAGTCTGCGGGTTCGGCTCCTTGTAGTGCAGTGATGCCGGTAGCTCCGAGTAGTACAGCGCGAGGACTGCCTTCACGAGCGATGCAAGCCCAGACGCGGTATCGAGATTGCCAATGTTCGGCTTGACCGAGCCGATGAGCAGCGGCTCGCTGTCAGCCCGGTCGCCGTAGGCTTCGGTTAACGCGGCCACCTCGATCGCATCACCCATCAGTGTGGCCGAGCCGTTGGCCTCAACGTACTGTACAGAGGACGGTTCGACCGCTGCCAACCGCAGCGCTGAGCGGATCACAGCGACCTGACCGGACCGGCTGGGCGCGGTGAAGCTCACCTTGGCGGCGCCGTCGTTGTTCACCGCAGTCGCCTTGATCACGGCGTAGATTCGGTCGCCGCTCGCTTCAACATCGGCGCGGCGGCGTAGCACCAGCGCGCCAGCACCATCGCCGACGAAGTAGCCGTTGGCCGACGCGTCGAACGAACGACAGCGCCCGTCCGGTGAGTTGACGCCGTCCAGCTCATGGCGGTATCCGCGCGGTAGCGCGCACTTGACGCTGGCCGCGCCAACGACAGCTGCGTCCGCCTCGTAGTTCAGAAGCGCATTCACAGCATGGTGCAGCCCGACCAAGGCGGACGAGCAGTTCGTCTGCACGGCCAGGCTCGGTCCGGTAAGGCCCAGCTTGTACGAGGCGCGGGTGGCAATATTGTCTTTGTCGCTGGACACCGACATAGACAGTCGGCCGGTCGCGCGTACCAATTCGGCATTTGGAAGCAGGTTCTCGAATAGGTACTGGTTGATCCCGCAGGACGCGTACACGGCAACCGGACCACCGAGGTGTAACTCTTCCACGCTCGCGTCCTCCAGTGCCGACCACGCGCACTCCAGAAACACCCGATGCTGCGGGTCGAGCAGAGACGCCTCGCGCTCGGTAAGGCCGAACAGGCCAGCATCGAACTTCTCGGCGCCCTCGATGCCTGACCAGATAGGAACGTACCGCGGGTCGTCACGCTCGGCCGCGAGTACGCCAGCCGCGTCAAGTTCCGGCGGTGTGATTCGGCGCGCCGTTTCCCGGCCGTCACGCAGCAGTTCCCAGTAGGAGCCGGTATCCGACGCCCCCGGAAGGCGGACGCTGATCCCCACGACAGCGATGTCCAGCGAAGGATCTTCGATACTCACTAGATACCCCTCATTCGTTCGCGCTTCAGCTGGCGGCCCTTGGCCGCCTCAGACGTGTCCCGCCGGTCGCCCGGCGTGCCGGGCTGGCCCGGCCCCGCAGCAAGCGGTTCGGCCTCGGACAGGAATGCGACGATCTTCCGAATCGTTGTGTGTTCGTACAGATCGACCAGAGGGAACGTCCTGCCGGTGTGCTGCTGTAAGACGATGTGGACACGTACCAGGCTCAGAGAGTTGCCGCCAACATCGAAGAAGTTGTCGTCTACGCCAACCGCATCCACGCCGAGCACCTCCCGCCACAGGTCGATCACGACCGTGACCAGCGGCACCGTTCCAGCTCGCGGTGCTATCGCCGGTACGGACTGAGCAGCCCATCGCCGGGCGACCGCGCCGCGGTCGACCTTGCCCGTGTCGGTCGTCGGCATGCGGTCGATGAGCTCGATCGTCGGCACCATGAAGTCGGGCAGGACCGCCCGCGCGTGGCCGTGCAGCGCCCCACGCAAGGCGCGGCGCCCTGCCGCCCATAGCGGATCATTGGCCACAGGCTCGTCGGTACTGGCGTCGTTCGTCGGCCAGGCGACTTCGGCCACCTCGTCGCCCACTGGCCAGAAGCGAAGGTCCATCGCGTACGCCATGCCAGAAGCAGCCGCAGTCACGTCCAGCCGACGGCCAGCGGCGTGCGCGGCTAGCCACAGGTCCTCGGGATCGGCGTCCGGTCCGGCGCCGGCCTCGACGGCTACCCCGAGCCGCCTGACCGCAGCCACGGCACCGTTCAGCCGGGCGTTGGGCACGTCACGTACAAGCACAGGCCGATCCCTGTCGCGGCGCAGTCGCTCGCGCAGTGCTGCGAGCCCGGTCCACTCGACATCGTCCGGAATGAACGCCCCGACCGGTGCCTGGCCGACGTGCAGCACAATGTCGTTCCGGTACGAGGTCAGCTCGTTGTGGGTACGTCCACGCTTTTGGTGGATCTCCACCCGGAACACTCTCGGCAGCGTGGCCGGGAGTGCCTCGAAAAGGCGACGGGAGCAGACCAACTCCTCGTCCTCCATCCGCCGGCGGCCAGCGCGGTCGCGAAGGATGGCCGGGTCGGCGTCACCGCCCGCAGCGATCTCGACCGCGGCGTAAAACGCGTCGGCCAACTCCAGGCTGCGCACGTCGCCGAGGTAGACCCGTCCGCCATCGGTGACCGCGTCGACTGCCCCACGCAGCACTTCGAGTAGGTACTGGTGACTGGGAAAGTATTGAGTGACGGAGTTGAGCACGACCGTGTCGAACGAGCGCGGCGCTATCCCGGAAAAGTCTGTCGCCTCGGCGAGTCGAGTCTCCACCGCTGGGTCCCACTCGGCCAGCAGCCGCAACGCCACCTTGGAGATGTCGGTACCGAGATACCGCTCGCAGTCCGGTGCAACGGCGAGCGCGATGTTGCCGGTGCCACAACCGATCTCTAGCAGGTGCTGCGGCTGCCAGCCGCGAACGCGGGCGACCGCTTGGTCGGTCCATTCGCCGATCTCGGCCGCGGTGAACGGTCGTCCGGTGAAGCTGCTGGTCCAGACGCTGGCTTGTCGCTGCTGGTCGGATCCAGCTTCGTCGTACACGCGGTCATAAAGCCCTCGCCAGGCTTCCACCCGAGCAGCGTCCGCGTTACCTGCACCCGGCGCTGCTGGCACCACTGAGGCGACCAGGCGTCGGGTGTCCGCCTCGTCGCCAACCACGGCAACCGCGACCGCAGCGACGGCCGGGTGCCTGCTGAGTACCGACTCGACCTCGCCCAGCTCGATCCGGAAGCCGCGGATCTTGACCTGGTGGTCAACCCGGCCTAGGTACCGTAGCGTGCCGTCGGCCTCGACGCGGCCGCGGTCGCCTGTGCGGAACATCAGTGAGCCGGGCGGGCCATACGGGTCGGGCGTGAACCGTGCTGCAGTCAGCGCCGGCTGATTCAGATAGCCGCGGGCCAATCCGGAACCGGCCACATAGATTTCGCCGGGAAACCCCCGGGGCAACGGACGGCCAGCCGCGTCGAGCACGTGTACCCGCATATTTCCGATGGGGGCGCCAATCCGTCCTGCGGAGCAAGGAGCGTCCACCACACCGAGCGTGACGTCAGCCGAGACCTCGGAGGAGCCATAGAGGTCTACCAGCGTGCAGCCTGGCAGCGCTTCCCGCCAGCGGTCGGCCAGGTCGGTCGGCAGAGCCTCGCCGCTGGAGTGGCAGTACCGCAGCGCTGCCAGCAACCGTCCAGCGTCTGGTACTGAGTCCAGGATCGCGCGCAGCAATGACGGCACCGCGACAAGGCGGGTCACGCCATGCCGAGCGAGGAGTCCAACGAGAGCAACCGGGTCGCGGCCTGTGTCGTCCGGTACAACGACTAGCGGCGCGCCGGATACGAGGGGGAGGAACATCTCGCCACCGGAGTCGAAAAAGCATAGGGATGTCTTGTGGCTACCCACCTCGCCGGGCGCGTACGGAAAGCGGGTCAGCACGTCAACCTGCCGGTTCGTGATGCCTCGGTGTAGACCGAGCACGCCGTGCGGGGTGCCGGTGGACCCTGAGGTATAGACGACATAAGCAAGGTTGTCCGGGTGCACAGCGACGACCGGATCGTGGTCCGGCTCAACCGCCAACTCCGGGTCGTTCGGATCGAGCACGGTCGGTCCGGGCAGGCTCGCTGCCGCGGCCAGATCGGCCACGAGTACGCTGGCGCCGGAGTCGGCGACCATAAATCGCAGGCGCTCAGTCGGGTACGCCGGGTCCAGCGGCACGTACGCTGCACCGGACTTCAGCACACCCAGCACCCCGACCAGGCTGGCGACTGAGCGGGGTAGCAGGATTGCCACCCGATCCTCGGGGCCTATGCCGAGCGCGATCAGTCGGTGCGCTAGCCGGTTCGCGGCGCGGTTCAACTCCGCGTAGCTCATCGGTGCACCCTCGCTGAGCACGGCTGGAGCGTCGGGTGCCGTGCGTACCCGATCCTCGAACAATCTGTGAATGCATGTGTCCACCTCGCGCAGATCCGGTCCGACCAACGTTGCCTGATCGTGCGTCGGACCGGCCGGCGAACGCGTGGACATAGGCGCATCCGGGTTGTCGCACATCGAGGCCAGCAGCCTCGAAAGCGCGTCGGTCACGGCCGCGACGGTCTCGTGGTCGAAGAGGTCAGCGTCGTAGTCGACGGTGGCCAGGAGCTCCCCCTGGTGAACCGCGGCGTACAGCGACAGGTCGAAGTAGCACACCTCGTGTGGCACCGGCCGGGCATGCAGCCGCAGATCGGACCAGCCAGCGAGCTCGCCTGTGTGATTCATCAGCAAAGGAGCGAGGCCATGCTCGTCGGTACCGCGACCGTGCTGGTAGGCGAAGACAGCGGAGAGTGCGGGAGCGCCCGCCTCGGCCAGCTCCCGGTATGGAATGTCGGCACAGTCCGACGCGGCGACCACGTCGGCGGACACGGCCCGCAGGAACGCGTCCACCCTTGTGTCCGCGCCGGCGTCCAGCCGGACCGGGAGCGGATTCGCCAGATATGAGACTAGATCTGCGAAGCGGGCGCGAACACGTCCTGAGTGGACAAAGCCGATCGTCAGGTCGGTTTGCCCGGCGAACCGGCCAAGCACCGCTCCGTACGCCGCGAACAGCACCACGGGCACACTCACACCAGCCCGTCCCGCCAGGCTCGCGACGCGTTCGGTGAGGTCGGCGGGCAGCCGGAACGCGTACGAGCGGCCACGGAACCGGCGCAGCGCCGGCCGTGGGTGGTCCGTCGGCAGGTCCAGGGCTGGCGCGCTGGAAAGCTTCTCCGCCCAGGTCTGGGCGCGCGCTCGAACATCGGACCGGTCACGCTGCGCGAGCTGCCAAGCGACGAAGTCGGCTGGCCCGACTTCCGGGGGCTCCCCTAAGTCCTTGTCCCGGTATGCGGCGGCTAGCGATTCGACGAGCCTAGTCAGCGACCACACGTCCATGACACCGTGGTGCGTGGTGAGCTGGAGCACCGCCCGGTCGGCGGCGACTCGATACAGCACTGTCCGCAGCAGCGGCGGCTCAGTAAATGGGTCAGCCGCTTCGGCAGCCAGCGCCGAGTCCAGTTTTGCCGCGGACCAACCGATTGCGTCCGAGTGGTCGAGGGTGACCGGCGGCACCGCGACCAGCTCCTGCACCGGATCACCACCGGTCAGGACAACCTGTGTGCGGAGCGCCGGGTGGCGGGCAGGCAGGCAAGCGACCGCCTTGGCCAGCCGGTCCACGTCGAGTAGGCCCGTGATCTCGATGGCTCGCGACAGGTTCAAGCTGCCGCCCGACTCCGCGTAGCGCTCCTGGAGCCAGATGGCGTGTTGGCCGGCGGACAACGGGAAGCGGCCGCTGTCGTCAACAGCCGGCATGTCATCCGGAGTGGATCGAAGGGTCGCTAGGTCGCCTGCCAGATCACTAAGTCCGCGGTCGGCCAGCAGCTCAACCAGCGGTACCCGCACGCCCGTCGTGCTCTCCACCAGGTGCTGAAGCTCGGCCGCGCGCAGCGAATCCAGGCCGTACGAGGTCAGGCTGCGCACTGGATCGAGCGTTGCCAACGGAACACGCAAGACGCGGGCGGCGAGGTCGACGAACGAGCTACCGACTGGGGACGACCGAGGATCCGGTGCCACAATCCGCGCAGTACCGGCGGCATGAACGGCCGCGCAGTCTGTGCGGCGTATCTTGCCGCTCGTCGTTACGAGCACCGTTCTCGGCGCCACGCCGACGATCTCGTGCAGCGTAACTCCATGCCTGTCTGCCACTGCGGCACGGGCGTCGGCCGCGATGGCGGCGGTCCAGGTTGATTCCGGCGTACCGCGCACCTCGTACCAGGCGACCAGCGCCTCTCCGTCAGACGTATCAACGCCGAACACCGCGATCCGACCCGCGATGTCGGTGCAGGCCTCGCGAATCGTTGCCTCCACGTCCTCCGGATGCACGTTCTGACCGCGAACCACGACGCAGTCCTTGATCCGGCCGCGAACGAATAGGTTGCCCGCGTGAGTGAAGCCGAGATCGCCGGTACGCAGGAATCGGCCGTCGGCACCAAACGTGGCCGCTGTCGCGTCCGGTCGATTCCAGTAGCCCCCAGTCACACTGTCGCTGGCCAGCCAGATCTCGCCGAGGAGGCCGTCGGGCAATGCTTTCCCGTCCGGTCCGGTCACTCGGATCTCCATGCCATCGACCGGTGCGTAGCCGACCAGCTCGACGAGGTCGGCCAACGGCGAGCGGGGAGGCTCTGCAATACCGTCTCGTAGCTGGTCTACGTCAAACCCGACCACGACCTGATCCGCCGTCCCGGCTCGCCCGGCCGCAAGCAGCGTGCCCTCGGCCAGACCGTAGCAGGGCAGAAATGCCTCAGGCCGGAAGCCTGTGCCGCGCATCGCACGTGCGAACGTGCGCAGCGTCGAGGCTCTCACCGGCTCGGCGCCATTGAATGCAACAGTCCAGCTGGATAGGTCCAGGCCAGCCCGGTCGGTATCGGTCGTTCGGGCCGCGCACAGGTCGTAGGCGAAGTTGGGCCCTCCGCTGATCGTCCCCCGATACCGGCTGATCGCGCCCAGCCACCGGCTGGGCTCACGGATAAACGCCGCCGGATCCATTAGCGCTGTCGGCACCCCGAGGTAGACCGGCGTCAGGATGGTGCCGATTAGGCCCATGTCATGGTGTGGCGGTAGCCAGCTCACCATTCGGCTTTCCTCAGTGAACCCAAACGAGGAGCGGATTGCTCGGAGGTTGTGCAGTAGGTGCGCATGCGACACCATGACGCCCTTGGGGGCGCTGGTGGTGCCCGACGTGTACTGCAAGAATGCGAGGTCAGCGCCAGCACCATGGTGCCGTGCCCAGTCATCCGGCGCTGGCGGTATCTCCTCCACACACACCACCCCGCAGTCTTGATCAGCCAGGATCGCCGCTACGTCCGGGCTGACCGTGATCGCAGCCGAGGTAATGACCGCGCTGGCTGCCGAGTCCCGCACGATGCGCCCGATCACCGCCGCGGTGCTGCGGTTCACGCGCGCCGCCAGCGGCACTGGAACGGCGCCGGCGTATATTACGCCGAAGAACGCCGCGACGAAGTCGGGGCCGGCAGGCAACAGCAGCACGACACGGTCGCCGGGGTCGGCGTACCGGGCCACGGCCATACCGACTGCGCGTGCCTGGGCGTCTAGGCTCGCATAGTCGATATCGATAGCGTCCGCGTCACTTAGAAACGTTACGGCGGTATGGTTAGGCTGGGTCACAGCCTGAGTGGCCAGCGCATCGGCCAACGTCGTCGCGTCCGCGATCTCGGTGGACAGCGTCATCGGGTGGTCTCCTGGTCGTTGCCGAAACGCCGGGCTAGCTCTGCGATCGTCGGGTTGTCAAAGATGGCCGCCACTTCCACCTCGCGGCCGAGATCGGCCGCAGCACTGGCTAGGATTCGAATTGCCGACAGCGAGTCGCCGCCGAGGTCGAAGAACGACTCGTGGATACCGACTCGCGGCAGGCCAAGGATCCGGATCCAAATGTCGGCCAGCGTTCGCTCCACTTGGTCTCGCGGCTCGTCGTAGCGCCCAGCCATGCCAGACTCGGATGCTGCCGGTTCGGGCAGCTCGGCGAAGGCAACCTTGCCGTTCGCGGTGTACGGCACGGCCGGGATGGCCACGAACGCGCTCGGCAACATGTAATCAGGGAGCTGGGTACGCAGCTGCGCCCGGACTGTATTGATGTCGGGCTGCTGGGCGGTGACCAGGTAGGCGACCAGCCGCTCGCGGAGCACGACGACCGCGTCGGTTACGCCTGGCAGGGTGCGCAGTGCAGCTTCGACCTGGGCAGGCTCTATGCGGAAGCCACGCAGGTTGAGCTGGCGGTCGACCCGGCCGACGAACTCGAGCGCCGGCTGCGCCCACGGTCGGTCGTCGCCCGGTCGGAAACCCCACCGGACGAGATCGCCGGTGCGGTACAGCCGCGCGCCGTGATCGCCCGAGAACGGGTCGGGTACAAAACTCGCCGCGGTCGCATTCGGCGCACCCAAGTACCCGTGGGCCAGACCCGGCCCACCTACATACAGCTCGCCTACGGCGCCTGGCAACGCGAGCCGACCGTTCGCGTCAAGCACGTATACGCGCACGTTGCCCATCGGGCGTCCAATCGGTACCACCGGCCGCTCGTCGAGGGTCACCGGCCAGGCGGTGCAAGACACCGAGACTTCGGTCGGCCCGTACAGATTGAACAGCGCAACATCGAGCTTGTCGCGGATCAGCCGGGCGGTCTCCGCCGGAAGCTCCTCCCCACCAGACACGATGCGTCGGAGCGAAGCCAGTCGCGCCGGCTCGACGGTGTGCAGCAACTGGCGCAGCGCGGTGGGGGAAAAGTCCGCGTCTGTCACACCGTAATCCTCGATCACTGCCGCGATCCGCCTCGGATCGAAACCGGGCGTATCGGACATCTGGACCGAGGCCGCGCCGTACATCAGCGCGCGGAACAGCTCATCGATCGAGACGTCGAATACAGGTGCCGCCTTGCGCAGCACCCGGTGCGTACTATCGAGCGGGTAATTCGCCTGTCCCCACACCATGCGGTTGACGAAGCCGCGGTGAGTAACCATGACGCCCTTCGCCCTGCCGGTAGAGCCGGACGTGAAAATCACGTACGCGAGGTCATCCGGTCCGACTGGCACGTCCGGCGCGGTGCGCGGACATGCCGCCACGTCGTCGGCCTCGGCGTCCAGGTCGATGACCCGCCGCCCGGGCCGCCAGGCTTCGTCAGCCTGCACTCCGGCCGACACGACGACGGTCGCGCCAGCCTGGGCGATCAAGTCGTCCCGGCGCTCCGGTCGGTCGTGAGAGTGCAGCGGCACGTACGCGGCACCTGCCTTCATTACGGCGAGGATCGCAACGATCTCGCCGGCCGAGCGCGGCAGACACACTGCAACACGCTGGCCGCGCCGGACGCCGAACCCAGCGAGGTGGTGGGCTAGCTGGTTCGCCCGCTCATCGAGCTCGCGATACGTCAACCGCGTGTCGCCGTCTATAACGGCTACCGTGTCCGGCACCGTTGTAGCCCGGTCGGCCACGATCTGGTGCACCGACCGCGAGTCACTCGGCATAGTGGTGGCGTTCCAACCGACCGCGACGAGCTCTACCTCCGCCTCAGTGAGTAGCGGAATGTCCCAGACTGCGGTGTCACTCGCGCCGGGAAGCGCGGCGAGCAGGCGCTCCATCTGCTGGGCTACCACTCGGATCTGAGCCGCCGAGTAGATGCTCTGGTCGTACTCGACCTCGCCGATCAGGCCCTGGTCGTTCTCAGTGATCCAGACCGAAAGGTCCATCCGTGCCCGCCCGGTGTCCGCCTTATGGAACTCGATTTCCAGGTCGGGCAGCCGAAGCGGCTCCATAGGCGTGTTCTGCAACGCGAACGCGATCTGGGCGATTGGTTGGTGGCTCCGAGTCCGTATGGGCTGCAGCGCGAGCACAAGCTGCTCGAACGGAAGATCCCGGTCGTGGTATGCGTCCAGGCAGGACTCGCGTACCCGGTCCACCACGTCGGCCATGGTTGGCTCGCCGCCGACATCAGTGCGGATCACGATCATGTTAAGGAAGCAGCCGATCAACCGGTCAACGTCGCGACGCTGACGGGTCGCGATGGGCGAGGCAACCACAATGTCCCGTACGCCGGTATGCCGCGCCAGCAGCACCTTGAACGCGCCGAGCAGCGTCATGAACAGTGTCGCGTCCCGATTGCGGCTCCAGTCCCGCAATCGATCAGTGGTGGCCCTGTCGACGCGGAACCGCTCGACTGAGCCAACGAACCGTTGGGCAGGAGGCCGGGTGCCAGAGATGGGCAGTTGCAGCAGCGGCGGCGCATCGCGTAAGGCGGCGCTACGGCGGGCGGCCGCAGCGGCGATCTGCTCTCCGGTCAGGGCTGCGCGCTGCGCGGCCGCGTAGTCGCCGTACTGGATGGGCAATGGCGGCTTGTCGATACCGGCCCCGCCGTTGAGGAACGTTGGGTATAGCTCGCCGACCTCATCTGCGAAGATCGCGAACGACCACAGGTCGCATACCAGGTGGTGCACAGTGATGCCGAGCACGACGCTCTCCGGCGCGAGTCGGAATAGTACCCCGCGCACCAGCTGACCGACGGACAGGTCGAGAGGACGGGCCATCTCGGCCTGGAACGAGGCCAGCAGTACCGGGTCGTCCGGTAGCGGCCGCGCGTCAGGCAGATCGCATACGACGAGATCAAGCGGGCGAGCCGCGTTCACCACCTGGTGCGGGCCATCGGCATCAGCCACGAACGCTGTACGCAGGATCTCGTGCCGTTCTATGACCGCCTCGATACTCCGAACCATCGCGTCCAGATCCAGTCGGCCACGCATGATCAGCAGCATGCCGTCGTTGTGGTGGACGGCACCCTCCTCGATCTGCTCGATGAACCACAGCCGCTCCTGAGCCTGAGACAGCGGCGTACGGTTACGGGCCCTTGTGGTCGGCGCGGCTTGGACGGCAGTGCCGGCCAGCCGTTTGGCCAACCGGGCGCGCGCCTCCGCCGGTAGCTCGGCCAGGCGCTGGCCGATGTCCGTGACGGGCGTCCGGTTCGGATTGTCCATAGATATCCCGCAATCGGTCGTCGGGCTGCGCAGACGGCTGGCATGTCGGTGAGGAATCAAATCACGCGAACGCTGTCGAAATCACCTGACACAAATCGGGGACAGGACATACCGCGCTCTGTTCGCTAGCCTCCGATTCTGGATCTTCTGCTCGCGGGGAGCCGCTCGCCTGGGCACGTCACCGAAGCGATCGGAGTCATATGCAACATCGCATCAGCCCGTCCATGATCGGAGCGGCACACTCGTATCGTCGGCTGCTCGGCTGGTATCTAAGCGAGTCGGCGTACACCGACATGCTTGGCAAACCGGGTGTGATCGACCTGGCATTTGGCGATCCGCATGAGTACCCGACGTCGGAGATGCTGTCGGTGCTGCAACGTAGTCACACGCCCCAGCACGAGAACTGGTTCGCGTACCTGCGTGACGATGTGACGGCGCAGGAGCGGGTTGCCGCGAACCTCTCGGTCGAACTCGGCGTCGGCTTCGAGCCGGACGATATATTCGTGACCGCGGGCGCCTTCGCGGGTCTGGCCACCGCACTCAGGAGTATCTGCCACTTGGACGACGAGGTCGTCTATCTCAGCCCGACATGGTTCTACTACGAGCCGATGATCGTAGCGGCTGGCGCCACGCCACGCTGCGTGCAGTTGTCCGGCCCGAACTGGGAACTGGACCTCGACGCGATCGAGGCGGCCGTGACCGAGCGAACCGCAGCGGTAATCGTCAACTCGCCAAACAATCCGACCGGTGTGATCTACTCTGATGACCAGCTCGCCGCTTTGGCTGAGTGCCTGCGTGCGGCGTCAGCCCGGTACGAGCGGCCGATCTACTTGGTCTCTGATGAGGCGTACCGGCGAATTGTGTTCGATGACCTGCCGGTCCCCAGCCCGGCCCGCTGGTACGCCAACACAATCGTGGTGCACACCTACACTAAGACTCTCCTACTGCCCGGCGAGCGCATCGGCTACCTCGCCATTCCGGAGACCATGCCGGACCGGGTCGTGATGCGCGAGGCGCTGATGATCTCGCGCCTGGTCGGCGGCTGGCAATCGCCGAACAATAATCTCCAGTACGTGATGCCCGAGCTGGACGCGCACCGGATCCCGCTGGGGCCACTGCGTGCGCGTCGCGACCGGCTAGCCACCGCGTTCCAGGTTGCGGGCTTCCGGGTACGGCCCACCAAAGCCACGTTTTACCTTCTCATCGAGGCGCCGACACCCGACGACTGGGCATATAGCCGTCAGCTTGAAGCGCACAATCTGCTGGTGTTGCCTGGGTCGGTTATGGGGGCGCCTGGACACCTGCGCATCTCGCTGACTATCACCGACGCTATGGTTGACCAGGTCGTGAAGCGGTTGGCTGAGGCCTACCCGGTCGGGACGGCCCGATGACGAGCGGGGCCGACCTTGATGCAATGTTGGACCGGGCGCGCGCGGCCCAACGCGAAGTGGAGCGGTGGCCGCAACACCGGGTCGATTCGATGGTGGCGGCGGCTGGTTGGCAGGTATATGAGACGGGCAACGCGCGCCAGCTGGCCGAGTTGGCACATGCGGAAACCGGACTTGGTGACCCGGAACACCTATACGCTTTGCACCGCCGCCGCGTACTGGGCGCGATGCGGGATCTACATGGCGTGGTCACCTGCGGACTGATTTCGGAGAACCCGGACAAGCAGCTGCGCCGGTACGCGAAACCAGTTGGTGTTATCGCGGTGGCGAGCCCGGCGACCGCGCCTTCCTCGGGTATTGCTGGAAATGCACTGCCCATGCTCAAGACCCGCAACGCCGTCGTGTTCAGCCCGAACCCGCGGGCCCGCCGCGCTGCAACCAAGACGGTGGCGCTACTGCGTGAGGGACTACGGCAGGTGGGCGCGCCGGTCGATCTGGTGCAGTGTCTCGACACAGTCGACAAGACCTCTACCGCGAAACTGATGGCATCGGCCGATCTGGTCGTCGCGGTCGGTGGTGGCGGCACCGTGCGTCGGGCCTACGAGAGTGGTACGCCCGCGATCAGCGCCGGCGCGGGCAACCCGACCGTGATCGTTGACGAGTCGGCCCACCTCGCTCAAGCGGCCGACCAGATCATTTACGGTGGCACCTACAATAACGGAACCTCGTGCTCCTCAGAAAGCAACGTGCTGGTCCACTCCTCGGTGGCCGCCGCGCTGCTTGAGGAATTCGCCGGTCTCGGCGGATACATCTGCGATGAGGCCGAAACCGAACGGGTACGTGCCGTTCTCTGGCCGGATGGCAGAGGCCTCAACCGGCACGCGGTCGGCCGGTCGGCTCGAGAGATCGCCGCAGACGCCGACATCGCCCTCCCTGACAGCGGCAAGGCGATCGGTCTGGTTTGCCGTGGCGGTCGTCTGCCAACGCTGCCGATCGACCCCCTGTATGGCGAGAAGCTGTCGCCGGTGCTGACCGTCATCGAATATGGCCAGTTCGACCATGCTCTCGATGCTGTCGAAGAGCTGCTGGAACGCTGTGGTCGTGGTCACAGTACGGGCATCTACACGACCCGGCCGGACCGGGTCGTGGCGCTCGCCGAGCGGGCCCGGGCCAGCCGGGTCATGGTCAATCAGTCGACTGCGGTTGGCAACAGCGGCAGCTTCGCCAATGGCATGCCGTTTACCTCAACCATCGCCAGCGGTACCTGGGGCGGCTGTAGCCGCTCGGAGAACGTCACCTGGCGGGATTTCGTCAACATCACCGCCGTATCGATGCCGATGCCGGAGGTGATCCCCTCAGAGGCGGAGATCTTCGGCGCGCACTGGAGAACAAAGGGATTCTGAATGAGCATGAACACGCCGGAGGAGGCGACCCGGCCACTCACGCCGGCCGAGATCGAGGCATTCCATCATGACGGCGCAGTGCGGGTCGAAGGTGCTATCCCGGCGCACTGGCTAGATCGCATCACCGCCGCTGTCGAGTACGTACTCGACAACCCGACCGTACTAGCACAGGCGACTGCAGTCCTAGGCGGCGGCGGCTTCTCCGGCGACGCGTTTATGTGGAAGACACACGATGGATTCCGGGACTTTATGTTCTACTCGCCAGCCGCTCGGCTGGCTCAGCAGGTACTGCGATCCCCCACGATCAACGCGTTCTACGATCAGATCTTCGCGAAGCCGGCGGGGTCCGGCGCGCCTACGCCCTTCCACGAGGACGTCAGCTCCTGGCCAGTGTCAGGCGACAAAGTCTGTGCCATGTGGATGCCGCTGGACCCGTGCGGCCCGGATTCAGCGGCCCTGCAGGTGATTCGCGGCTCACACCGATGGAGAGGCAGCTATCTACCTGTCACGCCGAGCGCTGGTCAAATGAAAGCGGCCGATGGATACCAGGCGGTACCCGACCCAGCTGACCGTAAGGTGCTCAGCTGGGACCTCGTACCAGGAGACATGGTGCTTTTCCACCCGGCCGCGGTGCACGGCGCGACCGGCACTGGCTCCGCGCGCGGGCGACGTGCATTCGTGTCTCGCTGGGTCGGCGACGACATGCGCTTCGAACCGCGGCACGCCGTGCTGCCGTTGCTGTGGGACCACGGCCTCACGGCTGGTGACCCGATCGGCGGTCCACTGTTCCCGCGAATCCTGCCCGAACCTATTCCGGCTGAGGTGGACGGACGATTGGCTGGGCCGGAGTCGCCAGACGGGCCGCGGACCGAACAGTTCCTAGCAATCATGAAGATGTTGTGATGTGTGGTAGGGCCGAAGGTCGGCACCAGACAGGGCTGTACGCGTAAAAGGCACGCGGACTGCTGCGGTAGGCACGGCCAGATCCCGCGACCCGACTCAGCAGCGTGAGCGGAGGAACCAGCTGAGTCGGTCCACCCCCTCCTCGATCACCGGTGGCGTCAAGTTGCTACATGAGAGCCGCATTTCGTTGGTGCCGCCGCCGTTGAGGTGGAAATCACGCATCGGCGTAAATAGCACTCCGAAATCACGGGCGCACTCAATGAGCACGGCGTCATCGACCTCGAATGGCACGCTCAGCATGGCGAAGAAGCCGCCACTCGGCACATTCTGTGTCACACCCGCCGGCAGCCGGTCACGCAATGCCGCAGTCAGTACCGCCAAGTTGTCCCGGTAGTGCTCAGCCCTTATCTCATTACGCAGCCCGAACCCGGCAAGCAGCGCGCCGCCTACGGCGGCTTGAGCCATCGGCGGCGTGTTCACGGTGATCATGCTCTTGACCGAGGCAAACGCCGCAGCCAGCAGCGTCGTGTCGCCGTTCGCCCCCGTCACCGGCTGGTCGGCGACCGCGAAGCCGACTCGCACACCAGGGGCGAGCACCTTTGCGAATGTCCCGAGGTAGATGACCCGCTGTTCGGTATCTAGGGCCTTAAGCACGGGTAGCGGTTCGCCGGCGGTGAACCCGTACGGGTTGTCCTCGATAAGCAGGATGTCGTGCTCCGCAGCGATCGCCAATAGTGCCTGACGTGCGGAGAGGTCCAGTCGCTTGCCAGACGGATTGGCAAAATCAGGCACGACGTACAGCGCTCGCGGACGGCGTCCGGAGCGACGAAGCGCGCGGCAGGCTGCGGCCACATCACGCGCTTCGACTCCCCTAGATCGCTCTGGTACGCCGACCGTGTCAATGCCTAGCACTCGTGCCGCGCCGATCAGCCCCACATAGCACGGATCGACCGCGAGCAGCACGTCGCGCGAGTCAGCGAACAGCGTACGGAGCGTCACGAACAGTGCCTCCTGGCAGCCGACAGTGACGACTAGGCCCTCCGGGGAAACGCGAATGCCCTCATCGCGCTCAAGGGCAGCGGCCACCAGATCGTTGATCTGACCTGCAGTCGCACCGTACCGCAGCAGTGAGTCCCAACTCGCCCCGCGATAGTCGAGGTACCGGCCGATTGCGACCGGCACGTCCAGGTCTGATAGGAATGGCGTGTATGGCGCGCCAGGCGCGAACGAGATGGCCTCCGGGTACAGGTCAGTGATCTCGTTGAGGAAGTTTATCGAGGCGAGTGCCGGGTCGGCGAGCGCCGGATGCAGGTCACGTACGTCGAGAGCAGTCACCGCGCACGTTCCCTGGCGATCCAGTTGCGTTCGATCGCTGTCAGCACGTCGTCGTGGTACATCCGCTGCGCCTGTTCAACAGCGAACTGGGCGAGATAGGTACGCAGCGCGTCCACCGGCTCCGCAGCAAGGTGTAGCATGCGCCGGTTAGCCACGACCGCGCTGCCGCGCAGGCTCTGCGCGGCTCGGTCGACTGCGACATCCACCGCATCTGACGCCACAACGTCATCGCACAGCCCGCGCGCATCCGGGTCGGTAGCGTGCAACCGTTGGTCACCGAGGATCACACGGCGTGCGGCACGCGGACCTACCAACCGGGCCAGCCGCAGGTTGGCCACGCCTGGCACGATGCCCTCGCGCACCGCTGGCAGGCTGAAGTACGCGTCATCGGCTGCGACCACGTGGTCGAAGGCGAACAGCATCTGCATGCCACCGCCAATCGCAAACGTGTCCACCGCCGCGACCCACGGCTTCTCCCGCCGGTGCCCGAAATCGCCGAGCGCGAACGGTGCGTCGATGGACAGTCCACGTTGGATCTTTCCGAGCGGCCCAAGCTCGCGCCGAAGTAGAAAATCTATCAGTGAGATCTGCCCAGCGATGAGACGGGTCAGGTTGATGCCAGCGCAGAACACCCGCCGTCCTGGGTAGCGGGGATGCGTCATCGGCGCGCCACGCAGCACTCCGACTTCAACCTGGTCGTCCAACAGCGCGAGATCGACTGCGGTCTCCAAGTCGTCGACGAGCCGGTCGTCCTCGGCGTTGAGCACGTCCAGGTTCGCGAGTGTCACATGGGCCACGGGGCCGCGTCGCTCAATCTGAACCACGCCCAGGTCGAGTCTGTCGGTCCGACCGTACGCGGCCAAAAGCGACAGGGCCCGGTTTGTGGGCCGCAACATGTCCTCCACGATCGTGGCGCCAGCCTCGGGTGAGCGGAGCATTCCCCAGGCCAGGATGCCCTGATCTATCTCCAGGCCCTCCTTATCCCGCTGCTGTAATCCGGCCTCGCCGCTCAACGCCGCCGCGTCCGGAACAAGGCCCGGATATATAAGGGAAGCGCGTGTGACCAACTCCTCGAGCCGGGCCGGAGTACCGTCGCGCAGCACCGCGTGCAGTTCGGCACCGTGCCGCGCGACGAACGCCGACCGAGCCTGCCGGCCTTTGGCGTGCAACTCTGCCGCCTGGGCACGGACCTCTGGCGCGCGATCGGGAGGCGGTGGCAGCGCGTTTAGGGCGGTATCCACCTGTGCCAACTTGGCCTGGGTGGTTGCCCAATCTTGGTCCATTGTCATGTCAGCCTCCATCAATTAGTGCACGTACGTCGCGCTTGCCGCTACTGGTCTGTGGGATCTCGTCCACCACTGCTACTGATGCCGGTATCAGATACGTCGGCAAAGTCGCTCGCAGGTGAGCGAGCACGGCCGGGCCGCAGTCGGGACTACGGGCGACAATGTAGGCGCGCAGACTCGCATTCGGTCCTGCTATCGCCACGACAGCGGCCGAGCGTACGTCTGGGTGTTCGCGCAATGCCTGCTCCACCTCTGCGGGCTCCACCCGGTACCCGCGGATCTTGACTTGACGGTCGCGCCGTTCACGGAACTCGATCACGCCGTCGGGATGCTGTCGGACCAGGTCACCGCTGAGGTACGCGCGGCCGAGTTCAGGGTCGTCCACGAACTTGGCCAGGGTCAGCTCGGGCGCACCAAGGTAGCCGATCGCCACGCCGGTGCCGCCGATAAGCAGCTCGCCATCATCCACACGGACCTTAACCCCGGGTAGCGGCCAGCCGATCGGTACGCTGTCGAGCGCCCGGTGTTCCGGCCGTGCGGTGGACACGTCGAAAGTTAGGCAGCCGATTGTGGTCTCGGTCGGCCCGTAGTGGTTGATCACGCGACAGGTCGCTGCGGTCGGCAGCCGGTCGACCAGCGACCAGCGAAACGTCTCGCCACCGACAATTAGTACACGGCGCGGCAGGACTGCGGGGTCGTCCGCGTCCAGCAGCGCGTCGAGCAGCGACGGTGTCAGCTTGAGTACGTCTATATCGTGGGCGGCGCAATAGTCGGCGAACGCATACGGATCGCGAACGACGTCCGTCCCAATCCTGTGCACTGTATCCCCGGCGGCGAGTGCCGGGAAGATCGCGCTGTTGCCAAGGTCGGTGGAGAGGCTGGTGACCGTCGCGTACGCCAGCGGGCGGCCAGAATCGCGATCCGGCTCGACCAATGCTGCTATCGCCGCAGCGTAGTTCGCCACACCCGCGTCTGATACCGCGACCGGCTTTGGGGCGCCGTCCGAACCGGACGTGAACAGTATGTACGCGGCCTCGTCCGCGACGTATGCCGCAGACGTATCTCGATCGGCGGCGGCCCAGAATGCCGGGTCGGCTGGCAAGCTCTCCGAACCGACCACCATCCGGACGCCGCACCTCGTCAGCTGCGCCGCGATTCGCGCGGCTGGCTGGGACATGTCCGGGCATACATACGCCCGGCCTGCGCGTAGCACCCCCAGTACTGCGGCCAGTTGGACCCCACCGGACGGCACCAGTACGCCTACTGGCTCGCCGGGCGGTACCGCCGCGAGCCTCGCAGCCAGGCCCTCCACCACTCGACCGAGCTGCGCGTAGGTGAAGCTAGCGTCGGCGGCGACCACGGCGGGCCGGTCCGGGTAACGGCGCGCGTTCGAGGAGACGAGGTCGCGGATGCTCGGAGTCACCATCGCAGCAACGCCGCTTCGATCGTGGAGCCCGGGCCCATAGCCATCATCACGCCGATGTCGCCGGGTATCGCGCTCGCCTCCTCCTGCAACATGTGGTACGCGAACAGAAACGAGGCGCTGGACACATTGCCGTACGAGCGGAGCACAGCCATGGTGTGCCGCAGGTCGTTGATAGTCAGGCCAAGATTGACGCGGACCGCGTCGATCACCTTCTTGCCGCCTGGGTGGACAAGCCAGTGCCGCACCGCGCTGCGCTGCAATCCCGCGCGGCCAAGCAACTCATCGATGACACGTTCAACGTGCGCGCCGACAACGTACGGCACGTCCCGGTCGAGGAAGAAGCTAAACTTGCCGTGGTTCTCGTCCCAGTCGTAGCGCATCGCATCGACTGCATCGGTGATCAGGTGCCGCGCATATCCAACCAACGCCGGCCCTGACTTGCTGCGCTCAACGGCACTAGCGTCGCTAGGCTCGCCCGCTCGAACCGCGACCGCTGCGGCACCATCGCCGAAAAGGCTGTTCACCACGGCAGTGCGCATCGTGCCGTCAAATACATACGCCGCCGAACAGACCTCAACGCAGAGCATCACAGCTAGCTGACCCGGATTGGATTCAGCCCAAGTGGCGACCGGATTTAGCCCGTTGAGACCGGCGTTGCAGCCCATGCCGACCACATCCAGCCGACCGCAATCACGGCGCATGTCCAAGTGCTTGATCAGCAGCGCCGTGAAGCCGGGGGTGAGCCAGCCAGTGGAGGACACGCAAGCGAGAAACCGCACATCGTCGAGCGTGGCACCGATCGACTCGAGACAGCGACGCAGCGCCTCTGCAGCCATCACCAGTCCCTGAGACCGGTGTCGGTCGAGCAGTTGGCCCTGGGTCTCTGGGAGCGGTTGCCCGTTCGGGCCCGGCTCAGGCAGGTTCAGAAACCGCCTTTCGATGTGGCTGTTGAGGAACATCGACCGGATACGGAGGTCGGTGATCCCATACCTATCAAGCAGGTCCATCTGGCTGTAGCAGTCCGGAGACGTGGCGGTGCCAACGCCCATCAGCCGGGCAGTTGGTCGCGGGGTGGCGTCCACTAGGCCTCCAGTTCTGAAGGGAGGAATAACTCCTGATTTGACTTGGTGGAGCGTGGCACTGTTTCATCTGCGCGTGACTGATACACCAGTGCTCTATGAAAAATCTGGTCAAATCGCCCGGATAACTCTGAATCGACCACGGGTGCTCAATGCGCTCGATCTGTCAACCCACACCCAGCTCGCCCAAATATGGGACGATGTGGAAAGCGACGACAACATCCGGGTGGCGGTTTTGACCGGTGCCGGGGAGCGCGCCTTTTCCGCAGGGCAGGACCTGCGCGAATTGGGCGACCGGATCCGTGCCGGCACCTCGGCTTCGACAGTGGGCGGTCGCGGCAAGCCTGGCCACCCGCGCCTGACCGAGCGGTTCGAGCTGTCCAAGCCCGTAGTGGCACGGGTTAACGGCCTGGCTCTCGGCGGCGGGTTCGAGCTGGTACTCGCGTGCGACCTGGTGATCGCCGCCGAACACGCGACGTTCGGGCTACCTGAAGCCAGGCTTGGGCTGATCGCCGGAGCAGGTGGCGTGTTCCGGTTGACCCGGCAGGCTCCGTTCCGGATCGCCCTCGGGCACATCCTCACCGGCCGATCCATGACTGCCACGCAAGCGCTGGCGTACGGCTTGGTGAACGATGTCGTACCCGGCGATCGACTGGACGAGTGTGTAGATGGCTGGGTAGCCGACATCGCAGCCTGTGCCCCACTCGCCATCCGGGCAGCCAAGGAGATGGCAAACCGGGCCGCGACACTGTCCCTTCCGGACGCGTTCGCCACCAGGTACTTCTGGGAGGAATTGCGCACAATGAGCGCCGATGCGATTGAGGGCCCGACGGCATTCCTCGAGAAGCGGCCGCCGGTCTGGACCGGTCGATAGCTCACCCTCAAGGCCGTCGCCACAAGGGAGAGAGCCAGAATGGCGTGCATGAACCGCTCAGGCTGGCATGCGGAGGGCAGCGCGGGTTAGCTCAGCCTTGTTGCCCAGGTTCAGCTTGGCTCGTACTCGCTTGGTGTATGTATCCACGGTATGCACACTGATACCGAGCTTTCGGGCGATCTGGGCGTGTGTAAGGCCGAGCGCGATGTACTGCAGTACCGCGTTTTCCCTCGGCGACAATTCCGGCTCCGGTGCACCTCCCGCCACCGCGTCATCCAGTCGCTCGCCGCCTGCAGCGCTGCGCACTGTCGCCTCTATCTCCGCTGGCGTCGCACACCGGCTCAGATACCCGACCGCACCCGCATCCGCGCAAGACCGTGCGGTCTCCGCGCGGCCGACACCGGCCATGACCACAATCCGGGCATGTCGCGCAGACTCGCGTACGACCTCCACGACCGGCACGTCACAGCCTAGATGCATGTCTACCAGCAGTACATCAGCTGCACCGACTGCTATGTCGTCCGGTGTCGCACCAGTTGTGGTTACTTCAATGTCGGGGACCTCGGAGAACACCGCGCATATACCCAACACAGTCACTGGTTGTTCAGCCATCACACCAACTCGGATCACGCCTTGCCCCCACGTGAGAATGCACGCAACCACAAGCAGCCGGTTTACAGCTACATGAACGCGCAAGGTACAGCTTTGAACACATTTCCGACATATCGGAATGCGCTGATCAATACAGTCAGACGGAAGGCTGCTCCGTCAATCCCCAAAAAAGGTGACCCATGTCACACTTGACACGGCCAGCAAGGATCTCTTACAGTCAGCGAGCTTTGGGGGCAATGGGGCAATAGGAAGCAAGAGAAGCAACTCTGGCCTCGAAAGGCAGTGCAGCACGAGCCTGATAGCAAATGATCGATCACAGGTCAAAGGGGTTCTCGTTATATGAGACCGATCGATAAACGAGTTGAGGAAATCGGCGCAGCCCAGCAGCGTGACCGCCGTGGCCAGCCTCTCGGCCAGGTCATAGACGTAGCGTTTCAAGGAGGAAGATCTGCTTGACGTGCGGGGAGCGGGTGCCGAGCAGGGCCGGAACCACCTGGATGACGCGGATCTTGGTGAGGCCGTAGCTGCGGGCTATGGTGGTCCGCTCAACCGGAGCCTTCTTCCACCTCCACGGCGTCGAGCTGGTCGAACAGGCCGGGTTGGTCGCCGTCGGCCGGGAAGAGGTAGATTCCCTGGCGCATGCTCAGATAGCGGACGCACTGGCGATGGCCATGCAGCCGGTCTGGGTGACGACGACGTTCTTCGCGCTGCCGCTCTGGTCCAGCGGTGCGCCGACTCGGATGGCGTGCCCCTGGCCTTCGGTGATGCTGTCGCAGGAGGTCTTGCTATTGGCGCTGATTGGGTGTGAGAACCGTCGTTCCACCGGGCTTTGCCGCGTCTCGGACCCTCGCCACGGCGTCCGCGCTAAGTCGTTATCTGCGACTCCCCATCGTCCCGCCGTCCGAGAACTTGTCAGCCCATGGTCGGTCACCGTGTGTCCGAAGCGACACCTGAAGAGGTCTCGTATAACAGATTGCGCCTCCGACCCATCCTCATTGATCTCACCCACTGCGATCCGCAAGAGTCCCATCTTTGCGGTGGTTGCCCAGACCGCCGATGCCTCGCTTGACTGTGCGGCGGGTTTAGGTGAATACGAGATCCACCTGCCGGATCCGAAACCTTAGACAAGAGGGAGCCTGTGGTGATAGCCGACCTGGTCGCCACTATCGAATCGCCCGACGCCGCGACAGGAGACTACGCGTCCCTGCCAGTACCGGAGTCATATCGGGCCGCGGTGCTCTTCAAGGACGAGCAGCACATGTTCGAAGGCCTGGCGGTCTGCGACCGGGAACCCGCTAAGGCCGTGCACATCAATGACGTGCCGACTCCGGAGCCGGGCCCCGGCGAGGCCCTGATCGCAGTCATGGCAAGCTCCATCAACTACAACACGGTGTGGAGCGCGTTGTTCTCGCCCGTGCCAACCTTTGCCTTTCTCAAACGCTACGCCCGCACCGGAGGCCAGGCCGCTCGACACGACCTGCCCTACCACGTAATCGGGTCAGACCTCTCCGGGGTGGTGCTGCGCACCGGACCCGGCGTGCGCCGCTGGCGCCCCGGAGACCGGGTGGTCGCGCACTGTCTGTCCGTTGAGCTGGAGGACGCGGCGGGCCACGACGACACAATGCTGGACCCCGAGCAGCGGATCTGGGGGTTTGAGACCAACTTTGGCGGCCTGGCTCATCTGGCGCTGGTGAAGGCTAACCAACTGATGCCGAAGGCCGCTCACCTCACCTGGGAGGAGGCTGCCGCGCCCGGTCTGGTTAACTCCACCGCGTACCGCCAGCTCATCTCGCGCAACGGCGCGCGCATGAAGGTTGGCGACAACGTGCTGATCTGGGGTGCAGGTGGTGGTCTTGGATCATTTGCCACCCAGTACGTCCTAGCAGGGGGCGCTACACCGATCTGTGTGGTCTCCAGCGAGCCAAAGGCGTCGATCTGCCGTTCAATGGGTGTTGAGGCGATCATCGACCGCAGGGCAGAGGACTACCGATTCTGGAAGGACGCGCACACCCCGGACCCCCAGGAGTGGAAGCGCCTCGGCAGCAGGATCCGCGAGGTGACAGGCGGCGAGGATGTGGACATCGTCTTCGAACACCCAGGCCGGGAGACCTTCGCCGCATCGGTCTACGTGGCCCGCAGAGGCGGGACTATCGTCACTTGCGCCTCCACCTCCGGCTACCGGCACGAGTTCGACAACCGTTACTTGTGGATGCATCTCAAGCGGATCATCGGCTCCCACTTCGCCAACTACCGCGAGGCGTGGGAGGCAAATCGCCTCATCGCCAAGGGCCGCATCCACCCCACTCTCTCCCAAACCTACTCGCTCGCCGATGTTGGTCAGGCTGTGGACGACGTCCACCGCAACCGGCACCACGGCAAGGTCGGCGTGCTGTGCCTCGCTCCCGAGGTGGGGCTGGGCGTCACCGACCCGGAGCTACGGGCCCGGTGCGAGTCAGCCATCAACCGTTTCCGGACCTGCTGAGCAATGCGGCGCTCTGGCGTGTAAGCCATGTAATGGCTCTCAGGAATTTGCAGAGATCAACACGCCGAGTTGATCTTTTTGGCATGGCGCCGGCACTGGTGGCGTGGACGGTTACGTCTGCTGCGGTGTAGAGACGTTGACGGGTGGGCGCTATGGCGTAGCTGGTGATGAGCAGGTCGGTCAGCTGGGCGTCGCTCATGGTGACGCCAGTGGGGTACCGGTGTCCAGTTCGGCGTGCACGATGAGGTCGGTCGTGGTGGTGGTCGCAGCGATGCTCTGCACAATGAGTTCGTGGCTAGTCAGAGTCCTCCCCCCGTTACCTTTTTGATCGTCCCCGATGAGAGTCGGGGAGCCAGGTCACCCGCCCCGGCATGACTGACTGCCCCTGTCGTTTGCATGATCCGGGGGGTGTTGTCACCGGGCTCGGGTGGCGTCGGTGGACCGCTGATAGGGACAAGGCGCTGTTGTTTGTGACGAATGATCGTCTCGCGTTCGGGTGGGTGCCTGCTCCGGTGCCATTTCCACCAGCAGCGGATAGACTCCACGGCGAAGGCGGCTGGTGTCGTGGTCGGTGCCGATATTGACCGGCCGCTCTCGGCGGCCAGGTCGTAGATGCCGTTCGAGATGGCCGTGCCCAGCGGCGCATCGAGGTCATAGATGGCGATCGCGACCGACTGACCCGTGGGCCGCAATCCCCGCCTGGCATTCTTGAACGCCCTTGATGAGCTCCTTCTTCTTGGTATTGACGCTCACCGCTGCATCCCCAGCCGCCTGGTACTGCTGGTTCTGCTCGTTGAGGTAGCGGAACCGGGCGTCTGGGTCTGGGTGCCGGACACCCTCTAAGGTTTTGGCGTTGCCCTGCAGGCTGAGCCCTTCCTGACGCAGCAGGTCGCCGACGGTGTCAATGCCTGACCTTGGTGCCCTTGGCGACACAGCTAGGCGGCGAGCTTGCGCGTGGAAAGGGTCGTCCACCGCAACGGCGACATCAGATCCCCGCGCATGTCCGGCTTGACCAAAGCCAGCAGCGCGGGCCGCAGTGTCGGATCGAGGTTGGCCGCCCGTTTTGCGCCCGCCATCAGGGCGGCGCACCCGGCCGAGCGGTTCTTGCCTCGCCGCCAATGCCCTGGCCCTTGCGCGACCCCCCCAGCAGCTCGGGCCGCCACGCGGATCCCGCCATGTCCAGCACGCAGACCTCGGCTCCTATCAGCATCCGCCGCTGCCGCTCGTCCAGATGCGGAAAGAGCGCCTTGAGCTTAGCCGCCAGAATCGTCACAGTCTCTGCCGTCACACCCGTATCACAGCAACGAGAGACATCCTTGACATGCCCCAGGCGATCCCACCACAAGCCGTCATAGCCATACCAGGCCGCTGCGCGCGCGTCTACCTAGCCTCCAGCGCACGCAGAGCCCCGGCGTGGTGGATCAGCGGCTCGCTCGACGGCCCGGCGCTCGCGGAGAGGACTCGACCGACCAGCAGGACGTGGTCGCCGGCCTCGTGTGTGGACTGCGGAACGCAGTCGAGCCAGGTCAGCGCGCCGGGAAGGTGTGGCCAGCCGTAGGGTCCCGTGCGCCAGTCGACCCCGGCGAAACGGTCACCCCGGCCCGCAAAGCGGGCAGCCGCCTCAGCCTCCCCAGCACCCAGTACGTTCACGGCGAAGCCGGGTGCCTCCCGCAGCTCGGCCCATGTTGCGCCTTGGGCGAGCCAGAAGCCGACCAGCGGCGGGTCGAGAGACACTGGGGTGAACGTAGACACGGTAACACCGAGTGGTCGGCCGATCATGTTGAGCGACGTGACCACGGCGACGCCCGCCACGTGGCGTCTGAAGAGCGCACGCAGGCGGGCGCCATTCACGACTTTCGGCGCGAACGCCCCCTGCTCCATGGGCCCCAAACTAGCCAGCCCTCATAGGTCCGTCACCGTCCACGTTTATGGACCAAGAAAGAATCGCCGAGCAGTGATGAAACCGAGACACCGAACCAAATACCCAACCCATGATCGCCGAGGTTCTTCAACGTGGCCCAAGAGCCTAAGCAGCCCGGAAGGATGAATCAGGATGGGTGTACAAGACGCCGTCTGACCAGATGTACCGACAGCGGCCCCACTCGGCAGCTGTGCGCACGTCCGGAAAGAAGCCGTGGCCGTTCAAGTTGGCGCTCGTGTTGCACAGAACGGGGATACCGCTCAGCCGCTCGTACTCGGCCAATATGGCAGCGATAGGGCTGTGACTGTGATCATCGACGGTCTGCAGCCGGGCGGTGCCATCCAGATGGACCACGGCCGGGACGCGCGCAGCCCAGCCGGGCCTCATGGTGTGCTCAAACAACATGTAGGGATCAGGCACGCCCGGATCAAAGACCTCGGGCGCGCGAGACTCAAGGCACAACGGAGCGACCGGACGGTAGTGCGCTCGGCCCTTCACATTGTTCAGAACCTCCTTCATACGCACCGACGTGGCTGGTGCGATTATGCTGCGATTACCAAGGGCCCTCGGGCCCAGCTCGGCCCGACCCGTGATCACTACCACAGGCTCGTCCTCGGCGTGCAGCAGCTCGGCGAGCTGACGTTCATCGCATGGGCGTACGGTCCAGCCGGGAGGCGGAGTAGATGGTGCAACCGCCGGACCGCAATACACGTCCCAGTCCAGCACCGCCCGACCTGTCCTAAACATCTCGGCGCACGCAGTACCGATGGCGGCCCCCGAGTCGTTCGGGAATGGTGGAACCCACACCTCGCGGAACGCTCCCGTCGCGCGAAGCGCGCTGTTCCACTTGATGTTGAGCGCGCATCCACCGCCTAGAACCAGATTCGGCGGGTGTCCCTGGTAGCGGGTCTGGACCAGCCGTGTCAGCGCCTTGACGAGTCTCTGTCCTAGGTATGCCTGAAAGGTCGCGATGATGTCGGCGTTGGATAGGTCAGGCAAGAGTTCGTCCCGGTTGGCGGTGACCTTTTCACCAAGCAGAAAGGCATTATCCAGCGAAATCCCCGGCAGCCCGTCAAATAGTCGGTCAAACACGTCAAACGCGTGCTCTGCCGTCGTACCAAGCGCCGCGTACGCCATTGCCTTGCCAGCGATCTCCAGATGATGCCGCATGTAGTCCACGGTGGACATGCCGTCGGTGTTACGGCGGAACGGTTCGAAATGCGCGCAGAAGTCGGGGAAAATATTGCCCACAACCGGAATCAACGGGGCAAGCAAACTCACCGAGCGGTCGCGCGCGCTGACCTTGTATGCCCTCGGGACAATGCCACCGTCCCAGACCACGACTAGCGCATCCTCGCTGCGGGCGGCGAATGGACTGGTGCAGTAGGCGCCCATGATGTGGTTGGTCGCATGATGGTAACTGGAGTACCCGACCGGGTCTGTGCCGGTAGCGAACGACACAGGGGCGAACTCATATCGATGCAACGGTCCCTGTGTATCCGCTCCATCCACATACGGCGCAACTGGCAGATGCACACTCCGGCCCGCTACATTGACCACTTTGACGGACGGTTCCGTAGCATCCGTGGTCGACGCCCACCACCCGTCGACCACGAACTGGTCCACATCGGCGACTGTGACACCCCACTGCGCAAGCAGTTCGCCGACCATGGCCAACCGACCGAGCGGACTGTAGCGCAAACCGTTGTCTACCTTTTCGACCTCGATGCTGGCCACCAACTGACCGTTGTCGATCAGAGCGATTCCACCATCATGCGAGACTTTCACGCCGCAGATGAGCATTAGCCACTTCCTCGGTTACCTGGGCGATCACATGACTTGCTGCTTGAGCATAGCTGCAGCGTGTCTGCGATGAGCGGCTCCGGACGTCCCCCATTCACGCCACTTGAGTAGTGGAGGCAGCTGCTGGGATGATCAGCCGCTATTGAATTGAGGTGAGCAAGTGGACGAGGTTCGTCTTGCGGTGGGCGCCGACGATCAGTGCACGCCAGCGGTACTCGATGCGATGGCCGAGGCTTGTGATCGAGTCGAGCGCGCGGGCAGTAAGGCCTCACTGTTGTTGCGTCTGGATGGAGCCACCACGGGACCCGAAAGGCTGCCGTTCACGTCCGGGATACACGTTGTCAACCATTGGGAGCGCGCGCTCCGCCGAGTCGAGAGACTGCCGGTGCCGACGCTAGCTGTGGCGACAGGTGAATGCCGTGGCTTGGCTGCCGAGGCACTGCTCGTCGCCGACCTTCGCCTCGTAAGCCCAGACTTCACCTTCCAGCTGTGCGGCGACACGGGCGGGCGGTGGCCATCGATGGCTGTGCATCGGCTTTCTCGACAGGTCGCCGCCGCTGCGGCCCGGCGGCTTGTGCTGTTCGGGGACGTGCTCGACGCGGCTACCGCAATGGCCGTGGGCATCGTCGACCGAATCGCCGAGGACTCCGACGCGGGAGCCCGGGTCGTGCTCGACGGATGGCGCGATGCGCCTCCGTTGGATATCGCCATGCGCCGCTCGCTGCTCTTGGAAGCGTTCGACCAGAGCCACGAGGACGCGCTCGGCGCGCACCTGGCGGCCTGCGACCGTATACTGCGCCGACACGCGGACCTGGAGACTGTCCGATGACAAACGATCACGCACTCGACCCGGACCAACTCGAACGCTTCGCGGACGATGGATACCTGCTCCTTTCCGGCGTGTTGCCGACGGAAATCGTAAATAGCCTACGGGGCACTTTCGCCGAAGTGGTCGATGTACTGGCGCACCGCTGGCACAAGATGGGAGCGGTGGCAGACCCCCTGGTAGGCGTACCATTCGAGGAGCGCTACCTGCGTCTGATCCAAAACCCTGCACTGCGGCTGCCAGCCGCGTGGCGCCGAATTCTTGTCAGCCGCCCTGTGTATGAGCTGTGGCAGCAGCCGTCACTGCTTGGAGCAGCGCGCAGCATTCTCGGCGACGAGGTATTCGCACATGGGGTTTGGAATGGCCGACCGCGTGACCCTCTGGGCCGCAGCCAGCAGGTCACCTGGCACCAGGATGCGTACTACTACAAGGGTTGGCGGCCGTCGCACAGCCCACTGCTCTCAGTGTGGGTCCCACTGGTTCCGGTGGATGAGCATCGGGCCTGCATGCAGTACGTGACTGGCTCACACAAGCACGGCTGGATCGAGCGAACCCGACTAAATAACGGGGAATACGGTACAGCTGCCGATCCTGCCGCTGGCAATGCGATATTCACCGCGCGAATGCGTCCAGGCGATGCGGTCATCTTCGCCGATACCACTGTGCATCGATCAACTCCAAACCTATCAGAGCGGGTCCGTTGGAGCATTGACATTCGATACGGAAGACCCATGCCTGAGGTAATCGCAGGAGGCTCGCGCGGATACCGTTGCTTCAGCGCTTCCGACCCATCCTCGGTGGAGACATATGAAACTTGGGCTGCCCGCTACGGCTATGCACCGGAAGAGCTGCTCGACGAGCTGACGAACTTCGAGGAGGGCTACGACATCGAAGCGCTCCAGGCCTTCTCCGCCGCCTCTCCGTACGCTGACATATATTGACGTATGAGTATACTTGCCATTCGGATTGGATAACCAGCCGCCAGCTGCTCTTGGAGCGCGATGCGTGCTGAGCATGTTGGCGCCAGGGAATCGATCTTGGTAACTCATCCGGGTTCACCTGACACATCGTCCATTCCGGCGTCTCTTTGCAATTCACGCCTCAGTGGGCCATGGACAACTGGTTCCGGATTGTGTGCGTGGTGAACCGCGGTGTGGGCGGCCCCGGTTCTGCCGTGGCCGCTCCCGGATGGACCTCGGTCATGGCGGCCCCGGGCACCAGGCCTCGCTGCCGTCGAGGAACCGAAAAACGGGACACGCATCCGGCGCCTTACGCAGGCTAACCTTTGCCGTCTAGCCGAAGGAGGGCACCGAGTGCCTCAGGATCTTACGGTGCTACGGAACGCACGCTTCCGGCGGCTCTTCCTCGCCCGCACGCTGTCATTGCTTGGCAGTGCCATGGCCCCGATCGCGCTTGCCTTCGGGGTGCTCGACGGGAGCGGTGGGTCGGCCACGGCCCTCGGGCTCACACTGGCGGGCCGGTCGGTAGCACAGGTCCTGCTATTGCTGCTTGGCGGCGTGCTGGCCGATCGGTTACCCCGCTTCAAGCTGATGGTTACCGCCGACCTCGTGGCCTTCGCTGCCTCGGCTGCCGTCGCCGCGCTCGTGCTGGTCGGCGACCCGCCCCTGGTTGCGTTCGTCAGTCTAAACGTGCTCGCGGGGGCTGCTAGCGCGCTGTTCCTGCCGGCAGGGCGCGGCGCGGTCGTACAAATCGTCGAACGAGACATGCTGCAGTCGGCCAACGCACTGCTCAGGCTGTCGCAGAACTCGGCCAGTATTATTGGCATAGCGATCGGTGGGGTGTTAGTAGCCACTGTCGGCGCCGGCTGGGCCTTGGCCTTCGACGCGGCCACCTTTCTGATCTCGGCCGCGCTCGTCGCAGGCATCCGCGTACCAAACACTGTGCGCGCGACCAAGTCGACCATGCTGGCCGATCTGCGGGACGGCTGGATCGAATTCACCTCTCGCCGGTGGGTGTGGCTGGTCGTTGCACAGTTTGCGATGGTCAACCTCTGCTTTACCGCAATCAATGTCCTTGGACCGGTCACCGCCAAACAGCATCTGGGCGGTGCTGGGGCCTGGGCGGTGATCACCACCGCCAATGCGATCGGCCTTGTCGGCGGCTCGCTGGTCGCAATGCGGATTCGCTCCAGCCGACCGATCCGTACGGCAGTACTCGCAACCTTCGGCTTCCTGCCGCCGTTCCTACTCCTTGGTCTTGGTGCTCCGGTCTGGCTCATCGCCGCGTCGATGCTGATCAACGGTGTTTGCGTCAACATTTTCGAGGTTCTCTGGGACACCACTCTGCAAAGCCACGTGCCGGAGAAGTCGATCTCCCGGATCAGCTCCTACGACGCGATGGCCTCGTTCGTTCTCGGTCCGGTCGGCTTGATCTTGGTCGGCCCGACGTCCAATACCATCGGTGTGCCGGCAACGCTTCTCGGCGCTGGAGCACTGCTCACCATAGTCACGGTCGCTACCTTTGCTATGCGGTCAGTGCGCAAGGTCCCAGCAAAGGCTCCGATTGACGCCACTCCTAAGCCATGACCCGCTGGCACCCTGATCACGCGGACCAGCGCGGCGGCTTTGCTGCAACCACGCCGTCGACGATCTGCACTCCACTGTGGCGTCGGAGGCAATCGTGCCATATGCACTATGGCGCCCGGTCTGCGTGTTGCGTTCATCGCAGCACATCACTCATCCGCTGAGTTGTATTCACCCACCGCCCGCGAGCCGACTCCCGAACATTTGGAGGATTTGTGCAAGGCGAGGACATGATCGACCGGGCGCCCAGCTCGTATCTGCAGGAAGGCCTTTGGTTCAGCGAGCAGATCTCCGATGAGCCCGGCCTCCTAAACCTCTGCATAAGCCTGAGACTGTGTGGACAGGTCAAACTAGCGTGCCTCCGCGAGGCCTTAGACGACCTGGTGAAGCGGCACGAGACCCTCCGAACGACGTTCCATCTCGAGAACGAGTGCGTCGTGCAACAGATCCACCCATCCTCGCCTCTGGAGTTCGAGGTGGTTGAGGTGGGAGAGCTGGACGAGGCGCTACAGCTCGCCAGGCTTGAGTCGCTGCGCGGGTTCAACCTCGCACACGGTCCGCTCATTCGGGCACGAGTATTCCGAATCGCAGCCGAAGACCACGTGCTCCATATTGCTATGCACCATATAGTTTGCGATCAGTGGTCCATCGATGTTCTCCTTCGCGATATGGCCGAGCTGTACACGGCTCGTGTCGAGGGTCGCGGAGCGGAGCTGCCTGCGCTCGGCGTTCATTATCGCGACTTCGCTGCTGCGGAGCGCGAGGCGCTGGAGGGACCGCGGCTTGAGGTCCTGGCCGAGTTCTGGGCGGATATTGTCGAGGGTGCTTCTCGCACACTGGACCTACCATGCGAGCGCCCCTCCAGCCGACAGCGCACCAGCGTGGGTGAAAGTGTGTGCTCGCTCCTCCCTGCACCTCTGGTCGAACGTCTCTCAAAGCTAGCCCGCGCGGAGCGGCTCACATTGTTTACCTTGGTGCTCGCAGCCGTGCGGGTGCTGCTGTGGCAACACACTGGGCAGCGGGATATCCTACTCGGCTCGCCCATCGCCATGCGCGATGACGCCGACCATGAGGATCTCGTCGGTTTGTTCGTGAATATGGTCGTGTTGCGCAACTCGCTGAGTGCGGGCTCGGCATTTCGCGATGTTCTGCGGGCTGAGTTCGCTCGAAACCTCGACGCGTTCGAACACCGCGACATGCCTTACCGCAAGCTGGTTGAGATCACCGCTCCCCAGCGCGACGCATCGGCCTCGCCTCTGTTTAGTACCGCAGTCACGTTCGGGAGCCGCGACACCGCGCCGCTCATGTGGCACGAGATGGCGGTACATCGCCTCGACCTGGGCATTGCCGCCAGCCAGTTCGATCTTGCAATCTCGGGACTACGAGGATCCGAGGGGGCTGAGTTCATATGGGCTTTCAATGACGCCGTGTTGGACGTCCAAACCGTCGAGAGGTTGAGCGAGCGCCTCGAGCCTCTACTGGAAGCCATCGCCGACGATCCAGACCAGCCAATCGCGGCGTTGCGCCGACTTTCTGAGCGTGATGCCTCGGATCTGAAGGCGAGTGCCGCCACCGACCTAGAGCCAACCACCGACGATGTCGTGTCCCTTGTGAACGCCATTGCACGGGACATGCCTGAAGCAACCGCCGTAATTCAGGGATCACGTCGCGTACCCTACTCCGAGCTGATCACAGCGAGTGAACAAGTGGCAGCCAGCCTGGCAGCGCTAAGCCTTCCTGGCGAGTCTCGGGTGGGCCTTCTGCTGCGACGGGATCCGATGCTTCCAGCAATCATGCTCGGTGTGCTGCGGGCCGGATTGGCCTTCGTACCCCTTGACGTGGATACACCTGCTGCGCGACTGACCTCCATCCTTGTCGACTGTGGTGCACGCGTCCTGGTGCACACTGACGGACTCAACATTCCGCATGGGCCCTGGGCCGTCAGGTCTGACACTGACTTGCTGACTGCGGCTCGAAACGAGGAAACAGTTCCGGACCACGGAAGCCACCCGGGACGGCTGGCGTACGTGTTGTACACCTCCGGCTCAACAGGTATTCCGAAAGGTGTTGCAGTCTCCCACGGTGCGCTCGCCAACTGCTTGGTTTCCACCCGGACGCTATTGGCCTGCAAACCGGATCAACGTTGGCTCGCAGTTAGCCGCACAGCTTTTGACATCTCCCTGCTCGAGATCTTCACACCACTCGTATCAGGTTGTGAGTTGGTCCTCACCACAGACGAGCAAGGCCGCGACGGAAACGCGCTCCGGGCCTTGCTGGAGTCCTGCGATCCCGACTTCATGCAGGCCACTCCGGCAATGTGGCAGATGCTGGAGGACAGCGGATGGAAAGGCAGCGCTCGCCTGACCGTCCACACCGGCGGCGATGTCGTGCCTGTCGCATTGGCCGAGCGGCTGATTCAACGCAACGGCGCGTTCTGGCACACGTATGGGCCGACTGAAGCGACACTTTACTGCGTCGCGACACCACTGTCGGACATCAGTGGTCTTCAACTACTTCCGATCGGCACACCCATCCGTGGAACGGACGTCTGCATCCTAGATGAGGATCTGATGCCGGTCCCACCAGGAGTCGTCGGTGAGCTGTGCGTATCGGGTGTCGGGCTGGCGCGAGGCTACCTGCACCAACCGGCGCTCACTGCAGACCGCTTCGTGCCTCACCCGGAAGCGCGACGTCCCGGCGAACGGGTGTACCGCACAGGCGATCGTGCGCTTCGGCGCTTCGACGGCCGACTGGAGTTGCATGGTCGCATTGATCATCAGATCAAGATCCGCGGCTTCCGTATCGAGCTAGGCGAGATCGAGAACGTTCTGGCTAGACACCCCGCCGTCGATCATGCCGTCGTGCTGCGAGTGGGTGATAGACCGGAAACCCATAGGCTCTCTGCCTTCCTACGGCTTGCCAATACGGTCGATGGGGATGCGGACCCGTCTCTAATCGTGGCTGATATTAGGAATCATGCCAAGAATTCTTTGCCGCACTACATGTTGCCTGCAGATATACACGTGCTAGATCGACTTCCGATGACGCCGAACGGCAAGGTTGATCGCGAGCGTCTGGTCGCTATTGCGCCTGCCCCGCGCGAGACCTCGGCCGTCGCCCCCACGCCGGGCGATGCCGTGACCGGCGCATTGTGCGCGATCTTTGCCAAAGCGCTCGGCAGCGACGCGCCGTTCTCGCCGGATCAGGACTTCTTCGCCGCTGGCGGCAATTCGCTGTCCGTCATGCGGCTGACCAGCCATGTCCGGGACGTGCTCGCCGTCGAGCTGACCGTACGCGACGTTTTCGAGGAACCGACCCCCGCCGGACTCACCACCCGGCTGTCTGTGGGTAGGGACCGCGCATTGTCCCGGCCTGCTCTGAGTTCAGGGAGGAGGAGCAACTTTGACCCGGACGCCGTGGAGCGGTGACGGTAGGTGACTAGACCGGTTGGAGGTTACGGGTTCGGAGTAGGTCTCCTACGCATGGCCGGCGGACTCCGCAGAAGAACTCGGTAACAGCCAACAGCGCCACTAACGATCAGAAGAGTCATTTGAGGACCCATGACTGCCGAAGTACCGACTAGTGCGGAAACCTGGCTCCGCCGCTACGTGAGTCGACCGTTCGCTACGCACACCCTGTACTGCTTCCCCTATGCGGGCGGCTCGGCCGGCGCCTTTCGCGACCTTGCGCTTGCCTGCTCTGAGCAGGTCGACGTCGCAGCGATACAGCTACCTGGCCGGGCGGATCGGTACGCAGAGGCGCCCCGACTGGACATCGGCGCGCTCGGCCGGGATCTGGCCCGTGCCCTGTCATCGGACGCGGCCGAGCGGTCGTACGCTTTTCTCGGTCACAGCATGGGAGCACTGATCGCATACGAAACAGCGCATAGCATTGCTACTGCTGGTGGCCCACCTCCGGCGCTCTTCGTTGCGTCAGCTGCCTCGCCGCCGTCAGCGGCAGCGTATGGCGCGTTTTGGGCGTCGCGCACCGACGACGACCTGTTGGGGCGTATGGGCGATCTTGGCGGGCTGCCGCCTGAGGCATCCGCGTACCCCGAACTTCTACAGATCACACTGCAAACGATGCGTGCTGATCTGCAGCTGATCGACAGCTATCAGGATCTGACTGCAGCACGACCCCGCCTGGATTGTCCGGCGTTGGTCCTGGGCGGCGTCGACGACCCGCTCGTGGTAGCTGATGCACTTGAGGAGTGGACAGAGTTGTTCCACGGGCCCGCCGTGGTGCGCCGAATGCCGGGCGGCCACTTCTACCTGACAGGCGCGATCTCGGAGGTGGCGCGCATCGTGACCCGCTCCCTGACCGAGGGTCTGAATGACTAACCTCTAGGTTCCTCTGCTTAAGAGCCTGCGTTCGGAAATCAGTAGAGTAAATCAAAGGAAACAATATGATAAGCCCATTCGAAAACAAGGATAGTGCATATTTCGTGTTGCTGAACGGAGAGGGCCAGTACTCGCTATGGCCAGATTTCATCAATATCCCGTCCGGCTGGTCGGTAGTGCATGGCCTTGACACGCGAGCGAACTGCCTTGCATATATTGAAGACAATTGGACGGATATGCGCCCAACATCTCTTGTCGAGTGATAGAAAGCGGCAGATAGCGCCACGCGCGACAGCATAATCACTGCTGATGGCCTCTCTTTATAATTCCCCCGTCGTCGCAATGGCCTAACTTATCTAACCAGTGTCCGCGATATGCGTATCAAGCGCCACCCGGTTTACCCGGACAACCGTTGCTAAAATCCACTGCAACCAGGGCACAGGATAACCCTAATCAAGGAGTGCAGATGTTTCCGTTGTCTTTTGCTCAGCGGCGTTTGTGGTTCGTGGGTCAGCTGGAGGGTCCTAGTCCCACCTATAATGTCCCTCTCATTTTGCGCTTGGAG